>NZ_CP101740.1:1177500-2377500 GCF_024496245.1 Sphingomonas qomolangmaensis | reverse complement strand
GGCGTGGATGCCCCTCTCCGTCAGCCCTGCGGGCTGCCACCTCCCCGTACCGGTGAGGATTTGCTTGCGTCGCCTTTTCCTCTACCCCCCTGGCATGCACCCCAACTCTCCCGCGATCCCGCGCTCGCTGTTCCTTTTCTCGATCTTCTACGGCGGCATGGTCTGCATCGCGGGCGTGCTCGGCAACAAGCAGGTGGCGCTGGGGCCGCTCGCGGTCGAGGCGGGGATCTTCGCCTTCCTGCTGCTGGTCGTCGTCTCGAGCGCGATCGCCGAGCTACACGGCGCGACGATCGCCAAGCATCTGGTGTGGTTCGGCTTCATCCCGCTGATCTTCTCGATCCTGCTGGTGCTGCTGGTGCTCCAGGTGCCGGCCTCGGCGAGCATGGAGCCCGAGCGGCTGGCGGCGTTCGACCTGATGATGCGCGCGACCTGGCGGATCTGGATCGCGGGGATCATTGCCTATGGCGTGTCGCAGACGCTCAACGTCACGCTGTTCGATGCGATGCGGCGCGGGCAGGGTGGATTGTTGTGGCTGCGCGCGGCGACGGCGAGCGCGTTGTCGCAGATCGTCGACACGCTGATCTTCATCTCGGTCGCCTTCTATGGCTTGTTCCCGATCGGCGAATTGCTGGTGGGGCAGTTGCTGACCAAGGTGGTGCTGTCGATCGTGATGGTGCCGCCGCTGATCTATCTCTTCGTCGGGCTGGGACGGCGGCTGGATAGGACGCGGGCGGCTGCCACCGCCTGAACGGGGTTGGGGAAAAGCGCGCGTCGCATTATGGCGCATCGCATGACCGACCACGCCCCCGACCCCGCCATGCTCGCCAAGGCCGAGACGCTCACCGAAGCCCTGCCCTATCTGCAGCGTTATGCGGGCGCGACCTTCGTCGTGAAATATGGCGGGCACGCGATGGGCGATCCCGAGCTGCAGCGCGACTTCGCCGAGGATGTGGTGCTGCTCAAGGCGGTGGGGATCAACCCTATCGTCGTCCATGGCGGCGGACCGCAGATCGGCGCGATGCTCAAGCGGCTGGGGGTCGAATCGCGCTTCGTCAACGGCCTGCGCGTCACCGACAAGGCGACCGCCGAGATCGCCGAAATGGTGCTGGCGGGCAGCATCAACAAGGAAATCGTCGGCTGGATCGCCGCCGCCGGCGGCCGCGCGGTGGGGATTTCGGGCAAGGATGCCGGGCTCGTCATCGCCGAGAAGGTTCGGCGTACCGAGCCCGATCGCAATTCGGGGATCGAGCGCCATGTCGACCTCGGCTTCGTCGGCGAGCCGGTGGCGGTCGATCCGTCGATCCTGCAGGTGCTCGCGGCGCAGAACGTGATCCCGGTGATCGCGCCGGTGGCATTGGGCGCCGACGGCCAGACCTACAACATCAACGCCGACACGATGGCGGGGGCGATCGCGGGGGCGATCGGGGCCAAGCGATTCTTCCTGCTGACCGACGTCGCCGGGGTGATGGACAAGGACCGCAACCTGCTGACCGACCTCAACCCGCAGCAGATCGCCGAGCTGACCGCCGACGGGACGATCTCGGGGGGCATGATCCCCAAGGTCGAGACCTGCGTCAACGCGGTCGCGGCAGGGGTCGACGCCGCGGTGATCCTCGACGGGCGAGTGCCGCACGCGATGCTGCTCGAGATCTTCACCCGCGGCGGCGCAGGGACGTTGGTGCGGCGGTGATCCGATAATTCCTCTCCCGCCAGGGGGAGGGGGACCAGCGAAGCTGGTGGAGGGGGCGGGCACGAGCCGGGTGTTGGTAATCCGCCCCCTCCGTCAGCCCTTCGGGCTGCCACCTCCCCCTGGCGGGGGAGGATTAAAGGGACGCACCTTGCCCCAGCGCGGCGAGACCCGATATGACGGCACACGTCGTAACGCGGAGAGCCAAGCTTGTTGATCCTGCTCGAAATCATCCAGATGCTGATCACCATCGCGCGGTGGGTGATCATCATCCATATCGTGCTGTCGCTGCTCATCGCGTTCAACGTCATCAACACCAGCAATGATTTCGTCCGTTCGATCTGGAACGGGCTCGATGCGCTGACCGAGCCGGTCTATCGCCCGATCCGGCGGATATTGCCAGATTTCGGCTCGCTCGACCTGGCGCCGATGGTGGTGCTGATCGGACTGTCGATCGTCGACATCATCGTCAGCCGGCTCGCCGCCAACATCGCAACGGGCGGCGCGGTGCCGCTTTAAGCGATCGGTCGCTGGCGGGGCGGGCGACTAGCCTGTATGCCGCCGTTCCATGACTGCAACGATCATCGACGGCAAAGCCGCCGCCGCCGCCCTGCGTGCCCGTGTCGGCACGCTTGCCGAAGCCTTCACCGCCGATTCGGGGCGCAAGCCCGGCCTCGCGGTGGTGCTGGTGGGCGAGGATGCGGCCTCGTCGGTCTATGTCCGCAACAAGGGCAAGGCGACGCTCGCCGCCAACATGGCGAGCTTCGAACACCGCCTCCCCGCCGATACGTCGCAGGCCGAGCTGATCGCGCTGGTCGATGCGCTCAACCGCGACGACAAGGTGGACGGCATCCTCGTCCAGCTTCCGCTGCCTGATCAGCTCGATGCGCAGGCGGTGCTCACGCGGATCGATCCCGAAAAGGATGTCGACGGCTTCCACCCGGTCAATGCCGGGCGGCTGGCGACCGGGCTCAACGGCTTCGTGCCGTGCACCCCGCTCGGCTGTTTGATGCTGCTGCGTGATCAGCTCGGCGAGCTTGCCGGGCTCAACGCGGTGGTGGTCGGCCGGTCGAACATCGTCGGCAAGCCGATGGCGGCGTTGCTCACCGCCGCCGATTGCACCGTGACGATCGCGCATTCGCGCACGCGCAACCTAGCGGCGCATCTCGCCCACGCCGACATCGTCGTCGCGGCGGTCGGGCGCGCGAAGTTCGTCAAGGGCGAATGGATCAAGCCCGGCGCGACGGTGATCGACGTCGGCATCAACCGCACCGAAGACGGGCTGGTCGGCGATGTCGATTTCGAGGGCGCGGCCAGCGTCGCGGCGGCGATCACCCCGGTGCCCGGCGGGGTCGGTCCGATGACGATCGCGTGCCTGCTGCGCAACACGCTGGTGGCAGCGCATCGCCGCACCGGCATCGTGCTCGACGCCCAAGCGATCTGACATGCTTGAACTCTTCATCTCATCGTTCATCACCTTCTTCGTGATCATCGACCCGCCGGGCTGCGCGCCAATCTATGCCGGGCTCACGTCGGGCGCGTCGCCGATCCAGCGGCGATCGATGGCGATCCGCGCGACGATGATCGCGGGCGGCATCCTGTTCGGCTTCGCGCTGTTCGGCGAAGATTTGCTCCGCGTGCTCCACATCAGCCTCGATGCGTTCAAGATTGCGGGCGGCATCATGCTGTTCCTGATCGCGCTCGAAATGGTGTTCGAAAAGCGCACCCAGCGCCGCGAGGACCGCGCGCAACAGATCATGGACACCCCCGAGGTCGACGACGTCGCCGCCTTCCCGATGGCGATGCCGATGATCGCCGGCCCCGGATCGATCGCGTCGGTGATGCTGATGATGAGCCAGAATAGCGGGCTCCCCTCGGCGCTGACGGTGCTGGCGGCGCTCTTGTCGGTGCTGCTGGTGACGATGCTCGCGCTGATCGCGGCGGGGCCGCTGATGCGGGTGATGGGGGTGAAGATCGAAGCGGTGATCACCCGGCTGCTCGGGGTGCTGCTGGCGGCGTTGGCGACGCAGTTCGTGCTCGATGGGCTCGACGCGACGGTGTTGTAGACAACCACCCGTTCGTCCTGAGTAGCCGCTGAGTAGCTGCGCAGCAGCGTATCGAAGCGGCGTATCGAAGGACCGCCCGCTTGGGGCACATCCTTCGATACGGGCCTTCGCCTGCGCTCAGTCCCTACTCAGGACGAACGGCGGGAGGGGGCCAGTCCTCACCGTATCCGCCACAACCGATACGGCGAATTGCGCGGCAGCGGCACGCGTTCGAGGAAGCCCGGCACCTCCCCGCGCGCGATCTGCGCATAGAAACCGCCCGGCGAGCGCGACCGGTAATTGGTGGTCTCGGCCATGTTGGGGCAGATCAGCAGATAGCGCGCGCCATGCGCCTGCGCGATCCGGCGGAAATCGGCAGGAGTCCGCTGGAAGGCGTGATGGACGTCGAGGATCGCGTCGCCATTGCGGTGATACGGCCCGGTAATCCCACTGTGATGCGAACCGACGATCAGCCGCGGCGCGAGGTCGACATGGGTGAAGACCGTCGCGGCGGGCACGCGATTGAGCGTCGCGAGCGCGGGCAGGCTGGTGCAGCGCGCGCCCGCGCGGCTGATCATCTTCGCGCGTGGATCGGGCCGATCGACCGGCACCCAGCGCACCACCAGCCCCGCGAACAGCCCCGACACCAGCATGAAGGCGACCACGGTGCCGAGCACGCGTACCAGCACCGACGTCCGCGTCATCAGCCAGGGAAAGATGATCCAGCCGAGCGCGGTCGCGCCGGGCACCGCGAGCAGCTGCGCCGCGGGCGCCGCGCGCACCTGCCACAACAGCATCGCGCAGGCGAAGGCACCGAACAGCGCCACCGCGACCCAGCCGACGAAACGCTCGGTCCCGCGCGCGCGCCAGCTTGCGACGATCGCGCCGACCAGCCCGATCACGGGCAGTACCGCCATCGGGAAGGCGGTGTCGAAGGGGTGGCGATAGATCGGCTTGGCCTCGCGTACATTGCTCAGCCAGGTGCGCGCGAGTTCCTCCGATACGCCCTCGGGCCGGCCGAGGCATTGCGGGAACAGCAGTGCGAAGCCCGCGGCGATCACCCCGCCCGCGATCACCGCCGCGACCAGCCGCAACGTCCGGTTCGCCGGGTTTGCCGCCGCCAGCGCGAGCAGCAGCGCGCCCGCCACCACCATCACCGAAAGCCATACCGGGGTCAGCGCGTCGCAGCGCATCGCGTAATTGGCGTTCGAGGCGAAGGCGGCGAAGCCGAGCGCGCAGCCGCCGCCCAGCGTCGCGGCATAGGCCGCCATCCGCCGCGCTTCGTCGCGGTGCCACACCCAGCGCAGCGCGATCACCGCGCCCGCGCTTGCGCAATAGGGCAGCATCTCGAGCCCGATGCTGAGCGAAAACGCGCTCGCCAGCCCCACCACCGCGCCGCCGCGCGCGCGGCGCGGATCGGCGAGTCCCGCCACCGTCACCGCTAGCGCGGCGAGCTGCCAGCCATGATGATCGATCCGCAGCGGCCAGAACATCCGGATCGTCACCGCGCAGCACAGCAGGAACACGATCGCCAGTGGCCAGGCGAGCGGCGCGACCAGCCGCCGCGCGACCAGCGCGACGCTCGCCATCGTGATCGACAGTGGCAGCATTGGCGCGAATCCCACCGCCAGCCGCTCGGCCCAGGCGGGGGTGGTGAACCAGCCGAAGATCCAGATCAGCGCGGCGATCGGCAGGTCGACGATTCGGCTCCAATGGATGTCGATCCCGCGCGGCGGATCCATCCGATATTGGCGCAGATCGTACCACCCCTGGCCGCCCATCCACGCGCGCACCTGCGCCAGCCGCATATTGTCGTCGGTGTCGGCGAGCGACAGCCAATAGATCCCGCCCCAGCGCTGGTGGATATAGAACGCCACCACCGCGACCCAGGCGAGCAGGGTCCAGCGCAGCCAGTGGCGGTCGAGATCGCGGGCGAGGTCGAAGGCGAGCGGGCGACCAGAATGCAAAACGACTTCCCTCCGCGCGATGCGCCCTTTAGTGCCGCATCACTTCCGTTCGCCCTGAGCCTGTCGAAGGGTGTCCCGAACGATCCGCAAGCGTTCCACCGGCGGATCATGCGGGCCGGACTTCGACGAGCTCAGCCCGAACGGGGAAATACGATATCGCTCCTACTATCTCAGCGGGCGCAAAGGGCAAGGATGGCGTGGCGGCGGTGATGCGACAGATACGGGCGATGCGCGGGCACCCGGTGGTCGGCCAGCTGGTGCGCTTCCTGTTCGCAGGCGGCATCACCACCGCGCTCTACACCGCGGTCTATCTGCCGCTCGCCACCTGGGTATTCGCGCGCGATCAGGCGGTGTTCGCGGTGCCGCCCGCCTTTCTGGTCGCGGTGACCGCAGGGTTCTGGCTGCACAGCCGCTGGAGCTTTCGCGGCCATGGCGAGCGCACCGGAGCGGGGCAGCAGGCCAGGTTCGTCGGCGTCCAGGCAAGCGGCCTGGCGATGCACGCTGTGATCACCTGGGTCGCGACCGACCTGCTCAACCAGCCGCCCTGGGTGCCGCTGATCCCCGGCGTCATCCTGGTGCCGATCGTCACCTTCTTCCTCAACCGCCAATGGGTTTTTCGCTGATGGGACCTAGCTGATGGATCGTATCGTCTATGACCGGATGGCGGCGCACGACACCACCCATTGGTGGTATCGTGCGCGCCGCGACATCCTGGCCGATTATGTCGCGCGCGAGGGTGGATTGCCCGCCGCTGCGCGGATCCTCGAGATCGGTTGCGGCACCGGGCATAATCTGCCGATGCTTGCGCGCTTCGGCGAGGTCGACGCGATCGAGATCGATCCCGCCGCCGCCGAATTCGCCAGCGCCAGGCTCGGCAAGCCGGTCGGCACCGCGCCGCTGCCGCAGCTCACCGGGGTGGCGCGCGGCAGCTACGACATGGTCGCGGTGCTCGATGTGGTCGAGCATATCGAGGACGATGTCGGCGCGCTGCGGGGGATCGCCGACACGCTCAAGCCCGGCGGCCGCGTGCTGATCACCGTTCCCGCGCACCCCTGGATGTGGTCGGCGCACGACGTGGTGAACCACCATCATCGCCGCTATTCGAAGGCGACGCTTGGCGCTGCGCTTTCGGGCGCTGGGCTGACGCATAACGGGCTTCGCTATTTCAATTCGCTGCTGTTCCCGCTGGCGGTGGGCGCGCGCGCGGTCGGCAAGCTCACCGGCAAGGACGACAGCGACGATTCGCCGCCGCCCAAGCCGGTGAATGCGCTGTTCCAGGCGGTGTTCGGGCTCGAGCGGCATTTGATCGGGCGCGTGCCGATGCCGCCGGGGCTGTCGCTGATCACGATCGCGCGGAAAGCCTAGTTATCTGTCATGCCGGGCTTGACCCGGCATCCAGGCGGGAGTTTTCCAGCGGCGTATCGCTTGTGGTGGAGGGCGCACCTGGACCCCGGATCAAGTCCGGGGTGACGAGGGGTCTTATTCTAACGGTCGTTCAGACGGACGGGGGGTATCCCCCTCGCCCATCTGCCCATCCCCCGCGCGATAGCCGAGCGTCGCCACCCCGCGCACTGGCCCCGCGACATCGGCGACCAGATAGAGCGGCCGCCGCTTCGATTCGACGTATAGCCGCCCCAGATATTCGCCGATCATCCCCAGCACGAACATCTGCACCGCGCCCAGAAACACCGTCACCAGCATCGTCGAGGTCCATCCCTGCACCGCGCTGCCGGTGAAAAAGCCGATGCCGATATAGATCATCAGCAGGAACGACAGCGCGAACAGCCACAGCCCGATATGGCTGGCGAAGCGCAGCGGCGCGGTCGAAAAGCCGGTGACCGCGTCGAAGGCGAAGCTCAGCATCTTCGACAGCGGATATTTGGTCTCGCCGGCGTGACGCTCGGCGCGGTCATAGGCGAAGGGCACTTGGCGGAACCCCACCCACGCTACCATCCCGCGGATGAAGCGCGCCTGTTCGGGCATCGACAGCAATGCATCGAGCGCGCGCCGGCTCATCAGTCGGAAATCGCCGGTGTCGAGCGGGATCGGGGTGTCGGTGACGCGATCGAGCACGCGGTAGAAGGCGGCAGCGGTCAGCTTCTTGAAGAAGGTCTCGCCCTCGCGTCGGCGCCGCACCGCATAGACGACGTCGGCGCCCTCGGCGGCCATCACCGCGCGCATGTCGTTGAGTAATTCGGGCGGGTCCTGCAGATCGGCGTCGAGGATCAGGATCTGGTCGCCTGAACACAGGTCGAGCCCCGCGGTGAGCGCCAGCTGATGGCCATGGTTGCGCGACAGGTTGATCGCCACCAGCCGCGGATCGGTGGCGGCAAGCCGCTGCATCACCGCCCAGCTTGCGTCGCGCGATCCGTCGTTGACCAGCACGATCTCGTGATCGCCGCCCACCGCGCCATGCGCGGCTGCCGATACCCGGGCGTGCAACGCGTCGAGGCAGGCGGCCTCGTTATAGCAGGGGATGACGATCGATAGGGCGGGGCGGTGCATGGAGGCGCTTTAGCCGATGCGGTGGGGAGGGCAAACCACCTTGCTCCCCTCCCTGGAAGGGAGGGGTTGGGGGTGGGTGGGGACCTGAGGAAACGCACCGCCCGCCAACCGGCCGACCCACCCCCGACCCCTCCCTTTCAGGGAGGGGAGTGAGAAGAAAAAGAAGGGAGAAGAAGCGTCACCCCATCGCGGCGTTCGCGCGCTCTTCCACCAGCCGTTCGAAGATCGTCAGCGGCATCGCGCCCGACGACAGGATGTCGTGGAACGCCTTGACGTCGAAGCGCTCGCCCATGATCGCCTGCGCCTTGGCACGCGCGCGCAGCCAGCTGGTGTGGCCGATCTTGTAGCTGCACGCCTGGCCCGGCTGGGTGCAGTACCGCTCGACCTCGCGCAGCGAGCGCGGGCGCGCGAAGCCGACGGTTTCAACCAGATAGTCGGTGGCTTTTTCGCGGGTCCAGCGGTGATGGTGAAGGCCGGTGTCAATCACCAGCCGCGCGGCGCGGAACAGATAGGATTGCAGGAACCCCGCGCGGTCGAGCGGGGTGGCATAGCCGCCGAGTTCGTCGGCGACGCTTTCGGCATAGAGCGCCCAACCCTCGGTATACGCCCCGAAAAAGCCGATCTTGCGCAGCAACGGCGCGGTCGCGCCCTGCGCGATGCTGATCTGCAGATGATGCCCCGGCACCCCCTCGTGATAGGTCAGCGACGGCAGCGTATATTTCGGCCAGTCGGCGACGCTCTTGAGGTTGATGAAGTAGATGGCCGGGCGCGACCCGTCGAGCGCGGCGCGGCGATAATAGCCGTTCGAGGCCCCGTCCTGGATCTCCGCCGGCACCGCGCGGATGTCGAGCGGCGCGTCGGGGGGCAGGTCGAACATCGCACCGAGCTTGGCCTGCATCGCCGCATTGTCGGCGTTGAGGCTGGCGATTAGCTGCTCGCGCCCCGCCGGGGTGTCGGGATAGAGCTGCTCGGGCCGCGCGTTGAGCGCGTTGAGCCGCGCGGCGACGCTGCCGCTGGTCAGCCCCTGCGCCTTCAGGATCGTGTCGAGCTCGCCGCCGATCTCGGCGACCTGTTCGATCCCCATCTGGTGGACTTCGGCGGGAGTGAGCGTGGTGGTGGTCGCCTGGGCGAGCGCGGCGGCATAGATTTCGGCACCCTGCGGCACCTCCCAGATCCCGGCAGAACTGCGCGCCCCCTCGCGCAGCCTGGCGATCACCGTCTGCTGGCGATCGAGCGCGGGATAGACCTTGTCCTCGACGATCGCCGCTGCGCGCGCGCTCCAGTCGCCGGCGATCCCGGCTGCCGCCGCCCGCCGCGCAAGCGACGTCGTCAGATTGTTCTCGGCGGCGGCCGGTGCGCGCAGCGCCGCCATCTGCCGGAGCGTCAGGTCGAGCGAGAAATCGGGCGCAAGATAGCCGCGCGCCGCCTCCTCGGCCTGCACCGCGCTTTCCTGGTCGAGCACGGCCGCGAACGCGTCGAGCCTTGCCAGATACGCCTCGGCATCCTCGGCGGTCGTGACGGTATGCGCCGAATTGAGGAAATCGGGGGTCGAGAAATAGGCGCCGCCCTGCTGGAAGATCGTGAACGGGCGGAGGACCGAGCCGAGCTTGAAGCGGTCCCAGGCGGTGGTCTGGCTGCGCAGCGAATACAGCACCACCTCGCGGTCGAGCCGCGCGGCGGGCGACAGCGTTTTGGGGGCGACATCCTCGATCGCGCCGATCGCCTTCTTCACTTCGCTCGCGTCGCGCGCGCGCGCCTGCGCGCCGCGATCGGACAGCCGGCGCTTGAGCGCGGCGTTGGGACCATTGTCGAACCCCAATTGCGTCGCGAGCTCGGGGGAGCGCGGCAGCGCTGCCTGAAACACCTGGTCGAACAATTGGGTAAGCGCGGCATCGCCCGACCCCACCGCCGCCTGCGCGCGTGCGAAGCCGGGCAACGCGGCGACCGCGCCGATCGCGGCAGTGGAACTCAGGAAATCGCGGCGATGCATGGGGGGCCTTGGGTTGAATGGTGTCCCACAAGCCTAGCGGTGAGCGCAGGAGATTCAACCATCCTTCCCTCCTATTCGAGAAGGGGGCCTGTCAGCCGCGCAGGAACCGACCCGCGATATCCTTGGCGACGCGGATCGGGCGTCGCGTATCCGAGTCGAGCGCGCACCAGCTGCTTTCGACTTCGGCCAACACATCCTCGCCGCGCTTGATCAGCGTCGTGAAGAACGCGCGCGCGCCCTCGACGCGCTCGGCGACGACGGTGGCGATCAGCGCATCGTCGAGGAACGCGGGGCGGCGATAGGTGATCTCATGCTTGAGCGCGACCCACAGGTGCCGCGCCACCGCCTCGGCGGGCGCGACCGTCTCCCAATAGGCAACCACGGCTTCCTGCACCCAGTTGAGGTACACCGCGTTGTTGACGTGCCCCATATGGTCGATGTCGCTCGGCGCGATCGAAAGCTGATGATGGTGCATTGTTGCAGAATGCTCCTTATTGACATTAATGTCAATTGCCGGGTGGGTAGGGTGATGCGTTGATGCGTTAACACCGTCACCCCGGACTTGATCCGGGGTCCAGGCGATTCGGTGTCGTCACTGGCCGGGCTCTGCCGGCGGTTGGCTCGCATGGACCCCGGATCAAGTCCGGGGTGACGAAGGGCCTACCCCCGCTCCGCCGCGCTCACCGCATCCGCCGCGCGCAGCGACGCCAGCAGCTTCATCAGGTGCGTCGCGTCGCGCACCTCGAGGTCGATCGTATTGGTGTGGAACGTCGTGTCGCGATTATCCATGCGGATGCCGAGGATGTTCGCCTTGTGTGCGCCGATGATCGTCGCGACCGCGCCCAACGCGCCGGGCTCGTTCTTGAGCGTCACGTTCACCCGCGCGGTCCCGCCCTCGGCCTTGTCGCCCCAGGCGAGATCGACCCAGTCGGCGTCTTCGCCGTCGGCCAGCAGCGCGCAGGTGATGCCATGGACTTCGATCGGCATCCCCGGCCGCCGTACCCCGACGATCCGGTCGCCGGGCACCGGGCGGCAGCATTCGGCGAGGTCGAACGCCATGCCCGGGGTAAGCCCCTTGATGCTGATCGCGTGGAGCTGCGGCAGCATCATCGTGTCGGCGCCTTCGGCCGAACCCGGCATCAGCGCTTCCATCACCGCGGCATCGGTCACCTGTTGGCGCGCGATGGCCTCCATCAACGCGCCTTCGTCGTGCAGCTTCAACCGCTTGAGCGCGTCAGGCACCGCATCGGCGCCCACCGGCACCGGCAGCCGCGCGACGATGTCGTCGTACAATTTATGCCCCAGCGCCACGGTCTCGTCGCGCTCGCGGTGGCGGATGTGGCGGCGGATCGCAGCGCGCGCCTTGCCGGTGATCGCGAAGTTCAGCCAATTGGGCTGCGGCGTCTGCGCCTTCGATCGCAAGATCTGCACCTGGTCCCCATTCTCGATCTCGGTGCGCAGCGGCAGCACGCGGCCATTCACCTTCGCCCCCACCGCCTGGTCGCCAAGATCGGTATGTACCGCATAGGCAAAGTCGATGGGCGTCGCGCCCTTGGGCAGCTGGATCAGCTCGCCGCGCGGGGTGAAGGCGAAGATGCGATCCTGGTACATCGCCATCTTGGTATGTTCGAGCAGCTCCTCGGGACTCTCGGCATTTTCGAGGATCTCGACCAGGTCCTGGATCCAGCGCACCTGGGTGTCGGGGCGCACCTCGTTCTGCTTGTACGACCAATGCGCCGCCAGCCCGTGTTCGGCCTGTGCGTGCATCGCCTGCGTTCGGATCTGGATCTCGATCCGGTTGTCGCCGGCATGGAACACGCTGGTGTGGAGCGATCGATAGCCGTTGCGCTTGGGGGTCGAGATGTAATCCTTGAACCGCCCCGGCACCATCGGCCATTTGCGGTGGATCGCGCCCAGCGCGCGATAGCATTCCTCCTCGGTCGCGACGATCGCACGGAACGCCATGATGTCCGACAGCTGGTCGAGGCTGACATGCCGCTCGGACATCTTGCGCCAGATCGAATAGGGGTGCTTCTCGCGGCCCGACACTGCTGCCTCGATCCCGACTCGCGACAGCAGTTGCTCGAGCCCCGCGCCGATCTTGCCGATCCGTTCGCCGCCCTCCTTGAGCGCGGTCAGCCGCCGGGTGATCGATTCATACGCCTCGGGCTCGAGCTCGCGAAAGGCGAGCGTCTGCATCTCCTTCATGAACTCGTACATGCCGATCCGCTCGGCGAGCGGGGCATAGATGTCCATCGTCTCCTTGGCGATGCGGCGGCGTTTCTCGGGCTTGGCGATGTGGTGCAGCGTTCGCATGTTGTGCAGCCGGTCGGCCAGCTTCACCAGCAGCACGCGAATGTCGTCGGACATCGCCAGCAGGAACTTGCGTAGGTTTTCGGCGGCGCGCTGGCTTTCGGTCTGCGCCTCGATCTTCGACAATTTGGTGACGCCGTCGACCATCCGTGCGACCGCCGGGCCGAACTTGGCAAGGATTTCCTCAGGGGTAGCTACGGTATCCTCGATCGTGTCGTGCAGGATCGCGGTTGCGATCGTCTCGTCGTCGAGATGCAGGTCGGTCAGGATCCCCGCCACCTCGATCGGATGGCTGAAATAGGGATCGCCCGAGGCGCGTTTCTGGCTGCCATGCGCGTGCATCGAAAAGACATAGGCGCGGTTGAGCAACGCCTCGTTGGCGTTGGGATCGTAGCTCAGCACCCGATCGACGAGTTCATATTGGCGTAACACCTGCCCAAGATGGGGGCGCAGCGTAGCGATTGGCAACGGATTGTTGCGCGATCGCCCCCGCCGCTCCGATCATTCGTCGCGGCGGTGGCATTTCGATCACGCGATTAGGGCCATGGGCGCGTCATTCGGCGCCGGCGTTGCACCTGGCGAGCGCATCGGCGTCGAAGGCGGTGCCGGCGACGCTGAACGACTGCAGCGAACCGACTTCGCGTACCAGCAGCTCGCACAGGATCGCCGGGCGCGTCGCCGATTTGGGCGCGCCGCAGCCGCTGTCGCCGCAGCGCCAGATCGTGTCGCGGGTGACCAGCTTCTTGCCGACCGCGGGGGTGGCAGGAACCGCGGCATAATAGCCTTGGCCCTGCGCCACAGCGGGAACGGCGAGGGCGAGCATGATGACGGCCGAAGCCGATAGGATGGTGCGCATGGGCGATTCCTCCAAGAACCAGTAGCGATTCGCAACCTACCATATCGCGGATTAGTTGCAAGATGGAACTTATGCTGCAAGGCAATATATCTGCCGCGTTTTCAACCCCGGTGCCTTGGGCTATGTCGTCGACGATGAACGAGAAAATCCGCGAGCCGCTCCGCGCTCTGGCGACTGCCTGCAGCCTGCCCGCCGCGCTCGAAGCCATGGGCGAACGCTGGTCGTTCATGATCCTGCGCGCCAGCTTTAACGGGCTGCATCATTTCGAGGAATATCAGGCCGAGCTCGGGATCGCACGCAACATCCTGGCCAACCGCTTGGGCCGGCTGGTCGATCACGGCATCCTGGCGCGGCGGCCGATGGACGATGATCGCCGGAAGGTGGAATATCGGCTGACCGAAAAGGGCTATGCGCTACTGCCGACGATGGTGGCGCTGCGCCAATGGGGCGAGCGCTGGGAAACGGGCACTCCCGCTTCGCCGGTGCTGGTCGACGCCCGCGACCGCAAGCCGATCGCGCCGGTGCAGGTGATGAGCCATGACGGGCGGGTGCTGAACAAGAAAGGCGACATGGAATGGTCGCTACCCGAAGATGTGCGCGACGCCGACGCCAAGCTGAAGGCGGCGGGGTAAAAGGCACCTCCGTTCGACCTGCCCCCGTCACCCCGGCCTTGTGCCGGGGTCCACCGCGCGGCCGGCGGTGAGGACGAGAGGCGGGCACCACCGCCGGCGACGGGTGGGCCCCGGCACGAGGCCGGGGTGACGAAGAGGCGTTACCCCACCTTGGTCGTCGGCGTATTTACCCCCATCGACTGGAGATATTTCTTCACGTTGCGCGCCGCCTGGCGCAGCCGTTGTTCGTTCTCGACCATCGCGATCCGCACATAGCCTTCGCCGTCCTCGCCATAGCCGACCCCCGGCGCCACCGCGACCTGGGCATGGGTTAGGAGCTGCTTGGAGAATTCGAGGCTGCCCATCTCGCGCAGCGCGGGCGGCAGCGGCGCCCAGGCGAACATCGACGCGCGCGGCGCGGGAATGTCCCAGCCCGCGCGGCCGAAGGATTCGACCAGCACGTCGCGGCGCTTGTGGTACAGCGCGCGGTTCGCCGCGACGATGTCCTGCGGGCCGTTGAGCGCGGCGCAGGCCGCCGCCTGGATCGGCGTGAACGCGCCGTAATCGAGATAGGATTTGACCCGCGTCAGCGCCGCGATCAGCTTCTGGTTGCCGACCGCGAAGCCCATCCGCCAGCCCGCCATCGAATAGGTCTTCGACAGCGAGGTGAATTCGACCGCGACATCCTTGGCGCCGGGCACCTCGAGGATCGATCGCGTCGGGTTGCCGTCATAATAGAGCTCGGAATAGGCAAGGTCGCTGAGCACCCACACCTTGTTCTCGCGCGCCCAGGCGACCAGCCGCTCGTAAAAGGCGAGATCGACCGTCTCGGCGGTGGGGTTCGAGGGGTAGCCCACGACCAGCACGCTGGGGCGCGGCACGGTGAACGCCATCGCGCGCTCGAGCGAGCGGAAATACTCCTCGTCGGGGGTCGTCGGTACGCTGCGGATCGCGGCGCCTGCGATGATGAAGCCAAAGGTGTGGATCGGATAGGAGGGGTTGGGCGCCAGCACGACATCGCCCGGCCCGGTGATCGCGGTGGCCAGGCTCGAAAGCCCTTCCTTCGATCCCATCGTGACGACGACTTCGGTCTCGGGATCAAGCTCGACCCCGAAACGGCGACCGTAGTAATTGGCCTGCGCCTTGCGGAGGCCGGGGATTCCCTTCGACTGCGAATAGCCATGCGCGTCGGGCTTGCGCGCGACTTCGCACAATTTGTCGATCACATGCTGCGGCGGCGGCAGGTCGGGATTGCCCATGCCCAGGTCGATAATGTCCTCGCCACCGCTGCGCGCCTGCGCCCGCATCGCGTTGACCTCGGCGATGACATAAGGCGGCAAGCGTTTGATGCGGTAGAATTCGTCGGACATGGATGCTCCCTTCGGACGTTATGCCCTTAGCTCCATCGCCCGCGCAGCGAAAGGACGTGCCGCGCGGGTTTCTTCGCGAGCCCTGCGCGGGTAGAGCATCGGCAACAGCAAGAGGATCTCCCGCATGGCCGAACCCACCGCTCCCCCCGCGGCCCCCAGCCTGCAAGAGCTGCAACATTGGACCGGGGTGCTCGGCCGCGCGCAGCAGATGATGATGGAGGCGGGCATCGACATGATGGCGCAGCTTCCCGCCGCCAAGGCCGCCCCCGCCTTCCCCGCGATGTTTGACCCCGCACAGGCGATGCGCGCGGGCGCCGCCTTCTGGACCGACACGCTGGAGCTGTGGCAGCGCTTCCTCGACCCCGCGCACGCGGTGCGGGCGGAGGAAAGCCCCGAACACGCCAGGGACCGGCGCTTCAGGGCGCCGCAATGGCGCGAAGACCCGGTCTTCGACTTTCTGCGGCAGAGCTATTTCCTGATTGCCGATCACATGGTGAAGGGCGTCGATTCGCTCGAGGGCGTCGAGCCGCGCCAGAAGGAGCAGATCCGCTTCGCCACCCAGGGCTTCATCGACGCGATGAGCCCGACCAACTTCCCCGCCACCAATCCCGAGGTGATCGAGAAGATCGTCGAAACGCGCGGCGAGAATCTGCTCAAGGGGCTGCAGAACATGCTCGCCGACATCGCCAAGGGGCAGATGACGCAGAGCGACACCTCGGCGTTCGAGCTCGGGCGCAACCTGGCGATGACGCCGGGCAAGGTGGTGCGCCGCACGCCGCTGTACGAGCTGATCCACTATGCACCCGCGACCAAGCAGGTCTTCGAAACCCCGCTGGTGATCTTCCCGCCCTGGATCAACCGTTTCTACATCCTCGACCTGACCGCCGAGAAGAGCTTCATCCGCTGGGCGGTCGAGCAGGGCCTGAGCGTGTTCGTCGTGTCGTGGCGCTCGGCCGATGCGTCGATGAAGGACGTCGTCTGGGACGATTATGTCGAGCGCGGGCAGATCGATGCGATCGACACGGTGCGCGAGCTGCTCGGCGTCGAGGGCGTGCATGCGATCGGTTATTGCGTCGCGGGCACCACGCTTGCGGCGACGCTGGCGCTGCTGACCGCGCGCGGCGAGGCCGACAAGCTGAAGACCGCGACCTTCTTCACCACCCAGGTCGATTTCGCCGAGGCGGGCGAGCTCAGCCTGTTCGTCGGCGACGAGCAGCTCAAGATGATCGATTCGCTCTCGAGCGACGGCTATCTCGACGGGCGCTACATGGCGACCACCTTCAACCTGCTGCGCGGCCGCGACCTGATCTGGAACTATGTCACCAACAATTATCTGCTCGGCGCCGATTATGCGCCGTTCGACCTGCTCCACTGGAATGCCGACGTCACCAACCTGCCGGCGAAGTGGCATCAAAGCTATCTGACCGACCTGTATCGCGACAACAAGCTGGTGATGCCCGGCGCGATGCAGATCGCGGGCACGCCGATCGACCTGTCGACGGTTAAGACCCCCAGCTACATCCAGGCGGGACGCGAAGATCATATCGCACCGGCGCATAGCGTCTGGAAGATCACCGACCATTTCACCGGGCCGCTGCGCTTCGTGCTCGCGGGATCGGGACATATCGCGGGGGTGGTGAACCCGCCGAGCGCCAACAAATACCAATATTGGACCAACGAAGCCAAGGTGTCGTCGCTCGCCGAGTTCGTCGCGGGTGCGACCGAAACCAAGGGGAGCTGGTGGCCCGATTGGCTGCAGTGGATCGAAGCCGCCGATGCGACGCGAGTCGCAGCACGCGGCGCGCGCATTCCCGGCAAGGGCAAGCTGCAGGCGCTGGCCGATGCTCCCGGCGAGTATGTGAAAACGCGCTGATTGCACCAGTTAGCCCGCGATATGACGCTTATGTTGCGCCGCAACATAAAATTTGCGTTCCCGGTGGGTTTGGGGTAGATACTGCTCTGCAGCATTTTACCCCAGGGAGGCCTTATGGCCAACAAAGGTCAGCCCACCGGTCCGAAAGTCTCGGGCAGCACGACCAAGGCGAAGCCGGTGCCGGTAACCGCGAAGGCCGCGCCGGTGGCGGCTAAGGCAGCGCCTGTAGCGCCGAAGCCCGCGCCCGCAGCGCCGGCGCCTGAAATCGCCAAGCCCCCGGTTCCTGCCGCTGCGATCGAAGCGATCCAGCGCTCGATCGCGGCCAAGCCCGATATTGCCTCGGCAATCGTCAACCCGGCACCCGCCAAGGTCGCCGCGGCGAACCCGAGCGCTAAATCAGACCCCGCAACGACGCCGGTGCCAAAACCCGATGTCGTCGCCAAGACCCAAGCGGCAGCCAAGATGCTGGCCGCACCGGTCGCCAAGACGACCGAAAAGGTCGCGAACACCGCAAAGGCCGTTGCCACCCAAACCGCCAAGGTCGTTCAGGCTGCGGCGCGCACCGTCGAGAAGGATACCCGAACCATGCAGACCGAGATCAAGAACGCCGCCGACCAGACCCAGGCCCAAGCACAGGCAATGTTCGGCGACATGAATGACCGCACCAAGGGCATGATGGAAAAGAATGCCAAGATGGTCGAAGAAATGAACGAAATGGCCAAGAGCAATCTCGAAGCGGTTACCGAATCGGGTCGCATCGCCGCCAAGGGCATGGAAGCGCTGACGCAGGAAGCTGCCGAGTTCGGCCGCAAGTCGTTCGAGCAGGCCACCGCCGCGATGAAGAGCATGGCCGCGGTCAAGTCGCCGACCGAGCTGTTCAAGCTGCAGAGCGATTACATGCGCGCCGCCTTCGACGCCTATGTCGCCGAAGCATCGAAGACCACCGAGCACATGATGAAGCTGGCCGGCGACGCCGCGCAGCCGCTGTCGAACCGGATGGCGATCGCCGCCGACAAGGCTAAGCCGACCGCATAATCGCGGTTGTGTTGCGGCAGAAGGGGCGGCGTTCCGAAAGGGACGCTGCCCTTTTTTTGTTCTGGCCCTCTCCCGCTTGCGGGAGATGGTTGGGTGAGCGCCTTCTTCTCCCCTCCCTGGAAGGGAGGGGTCGGGGGTGGGTAGGGTCCAGGCGATACGGAAACCCTTGCGACCGGACTTGCCGTAGCTCAGGCACCGACCCACCCCCAGCCCCTCCCTTTCAGGGAGGGGAGCAAGCGCCCGGGCGTCCTACCAATCTCCCGCCGCTGCCATCCATACCGCCAGCGCCGCCGCCGCGGCGGTTTCGGCGCGCAGGATCCTCGGCCCCAAAGCCACGCCTACCGCCTGCGGCAATGCGCGGATCGCCTCGCGTTCCTCGGGGGTGAACCCGCCCTCGGGGCCGATCAGGATCGCCGCCGGCCCGGCATGCGCGCGCATTGCCGCGAACGCAGGCACGCCGCCGCTTTCGTCGGCGAAGAACAGCGCGCGCTCGGGCGGCCATTCGGCCAGCAGCGCCGCCAGCTTCACCGGCTCGACCAGCTCGGGGAGCGCGGTGCGGCCGCATTGTTCGGCGGCTTCGATCATGTGCGCGCGGAGCCGATCGAGGTTCAGCCGGTCGACGATCGTCCGCCGCGTCAGCACCGGCACCATCCGCGCCGCGCCGAGCTCGCACGCCTTTTCGGCGACCCAGTCGATCCGCCCCTTCTTGATCGGCGCGACGCACAGCCACAGGTCGGGGACCGGCTCGCGCGGACGAAGATGCCGGGTGATCTCAATCGTCAGGTCGCGCTTGCGCACGTCGCGCGCCAGCCCGAGCCATTCGCCGCTGCTATCGTCGAACAGCAACACCGGGTCGTCGGGCTTGAGCCGCATGACCCCGGCGAGATAATGCGCCTGCGCGCCGTCGATGCGCAGACGCGCGCCGAGCGCGAGCGCTTGCTCGACATAGAGCCGCGGAGTGGAATCGGGCGGCCAGGCGGGGGTTGCGGGCATCGGCCCCTGCTAGAGGCGCTTCCCCGGCGCTGCAAATCGCCCGAGCATCCGGAAGATCACTTTACCCGCACCCAGCGCTGCTCGCGGCAGCCGAAATTGCCGAACAGGCATCCGGTGCCGACCAGCGTATTGCGGTCGGCGAGGTCGATGGTGCCTTCGAACGCGCGGCCGAGATCGGGGACGAAGACCTCGCCATACCAGACGCCGTCCTCATATTCGAAATTTCGGAATAATTGGGTGCCCACCAGCGCTGCGTCGCTGGCGCGCGCAACGTCGGCCTTTGCCTTTGCATTGGCCCAGATCACCGTGCCGCACATCGCGCGCCCGCATCGTTGCGCGCGGATATGGACGCTGTTGGCGGCGTTGCGCCACACCCCCGACCAATCGGGCGCACGCTGTGCCGCTGCGGGTGAGGCGGCCAGCAGGAGCGCGGCGATGGTGCTCAAGCGTTTGAGCATGAGGGTTCCTTTGGTGGGGTTTGGATCGGTGATCGGTTCGAACGGGTGGGCGCAGGCAAGGGTTCCGTGCCGCATGCTCCCCTCCCTGAAAGGGAGGGGGGAAACGGGTCTTGCTAGGACGGGTGGCTTGCACGCCCCAAACCGGGCAATGAACCCCGCGTGACTACGCACATCGTCCCCGACACCGAACATCGCGGCCTGATCGGCCTGTTGCCCGCCGCCGCGCGGCCCTTTGCGATGCTCGCGCGCTTCGATCGACCGATCGGGTGGTGGCTGTTGTTCTGGCCCGGCGCCTGGGCGATCGCGCTCGCCGGCGGCGTGATCGCGCGCTGGGATCTGCTCGCGTGGTTCCTGCTCGGCAGCATCGCGATGCGCGGTGCCGGATGTGTCTATAACGACATCGTCGATCGCGACCTCGATGCGCAGGTCGAGCGCACGCGCAACCGCCCGCTCGCGAGCGGCGCGGTTTCGGCCAAGGCGGCCTGGGCCTGGCTGATCGCCTTGTGCGCGATCGGGCTGGTGGTGCTGCTGCAACTGCGCTGGCAGGCGCAAGCGGTGGCGGTTGCCAGCCTCGCATTGGTCGCCGCCTATCCCTTCATGAAGCGGATCACCTGGTGGCCGCAGGCGTGGCTCGGCATGGTATTTTCCTGGGCGGCATTGGTCGGTTGGGTCGAAATGGCCACCGGCCAGCTGACGCCGATGCTGCTGCTCTATGCCGGCAGCATCGCCTGGGTGATCGGCTATGACACCATCTATGCGTTGCAGGATGTCGAGGACGATGCGCTGGTGGGGGTGCGATCGTCGGCGCGTGCGCTGGGGGCGCGGGTGAAGCCCGGCGTTGCGGGCTTCTACGCCGCCGCACTCGCATCATGGGGCGCGGCGTTCTGGCAGATCTTTGCCGATCCGCTGGCGCTCGCGCTGCTGGTCCCGGTCGCGCTGCATTTCGGCTGGCAGGTCGCGACGCTGCGGCCCGCCGACGGTGCCAATGCGCTGGCGCGCTTCCGGTCGAACCGCTTTGCCGGCTTCGCGATGTTCCTCGCCTGCGCGACGCTGGGATTCGCCGCCAATCTTTGACGTTCCCGATCTGCGTTCCTAAGTGCTTTCGATGCTGACCCCCGAACAAGCGCGCGATGCCGCGTGCCATGCCGTCGATCGCGCGCGCGCCGCCGGTGCCGATGCCGCCGATGCCACCGTTTCCGCCGATGCCTCGACCGCGGTGTCGATCCGCCTCGGCGCGGTCGAGGACGTCGATCGTTCGGAGGACGAGGGGCTGTCGCTGCGCGTCTTCGTCGGCAAGCGATCGGCGAGCGTGTCGTCGTCGCGCTTCAACCCCGACGAGATCGCGGCATTGGCCGAACGCGCGGTGGCGATGGCACGGCTCGCGCCCGAAGACCCCTGGGCGGGGCTGGCCCCCGAAGACCGGCTGCTGCGCGGCAACGCCCCCGATCTCGACCTGTGGGACGGCGGCGTGTCGGACCCGCAGGCGCTGAAGGCCCGCGCGCAGGCCGCCGAAGACGCCGCGCGCGCGGTCGCCGGGGTCACCAACAGCGAAGGCGGCAGCGCCTCGGCGCGCGAGGCGGTGACCGCGCTCGCCACCAGCCATGGTTTCGCCTCGGCGTATCGCACCACCAATTACGGCGTGTCGGCGAGCGTGATCGCGGGCGAGGGCGGCGCGATGCAGCGCGACTATGCCTATGATTCGCAGCGCTACCAATCGGCGCTCGAATCGCCCGAATCGGTGGGCATGCGCGCGGGCCAGCAGGCGGTGGCACGGCTCAACCCGATCAAGCTGCCCAGCGGTCCGCTGCCGATCGTGTTCGATCCGCGCGTCGGATCGAGCCTGCTCGGCCATTTCATCGCCGCTATCGCGGGCGGCGCGATCACCCGCGGCACCAGCTTCCTCAAAGACATGCTCGGCAAGCAGGTCTTCGCTCCGGGCGTCGATATCCATGACGATCCGCACCGGCCGCGCGGGCTGCGCTCGAAGCCGTTCGATGGCGAGGGGCTGCCGGTATCGCCGACGATCCTGGTCGAGGCGGGGATGTTAGAGACCTGGCTGCTCGACAGCGCTTCGGCGCGCCAGCTCGGGCTCGAACCCACCGGTCACGCCTCGCGCGGTGGCGGGGTGTCGACCAGCAACCTCTATATGGCGGCGGGCAAGCTGCCGCGTGCGACGCTGCTCGGCGAGGTGAAGCGCGGGCTCTACGTCACCGAGTTGATCGGCCAGGGGATCAACCACGTCACCGGCGACTATAGCCGCGGCGCGGCGGGGTTCCTGATCGAGGCTGGCGAGATCGTCCGCCCGGTCGCCGAGATCACGATTGCCGGCAACCTCAAGGACATGTTCGCCGCGATCACCCCGGCGAGCGACCTGGTGTTCCGCCACGGCATCAACGTGCCGACGCTGCGCGTCGACGGGATGACCGTCGCGGGTGATTGAGGGCCTGGCCCCCCGGATCGGCGAGATCGTCGCCGAGGCGGGCGCGCTGGCGATGGCGCGGTTCGGCACGCCGATGGACCAGTGGGAGAAGTCCCCCGGCCAATTGGTATGCGAGCTCGACTTGGCGGTGAATAATTTGCTGCGCGAGCGGCTGATGGCGTTGCTGCCCGATGCCGGCTGGCTGTCCGAGGAGACCGCCGACAACGCGGATCGGCTGGGCCGGCGGCGGCTTTGGGTGGTCGATCCGATCGACGGCACGCGCGATTATCTGCGCGGTCGGCCCGGCTGGTGCGTGTCGGTGGCGCTGGTCGAGGACGGGCAGCCGGTGGTGGGGGTGCTTGCGGCGCCCGCGCGCGGCGAACATTGGCGGGCAGTCGCGGGGCAGGGGGCGTATCAGGGCGATGCGCGCCTGGCCGCCAGCGATCATGCGACGCTGGCAGGCGCGCGGGTGCCTGCCGATGTGCTGCCACGCGCCGATCGCGACTTCGTGACGGTCGCCAAGCCCAATTCGATCGCGCTGCGGATGGCGATGGTCGCGGCGGGGCAGGCCGATCTGCTCGCGACGTTGCGCTGGGGCAATGAATGGGACATCGCCGCCGCGGTGCTGCTGGCGCGCGAGGCGGGGGCGGCGGTGACCGACGCGACCGGCGCGGCATTGTCGTTCAACACCCCGCGCGCGCGTGCCTTCGGCGTGCTGACGACCGCGCCCGCGATCCACGCGGCGGCGGTGGCACGCTTGCGCGAGCGGGCCGGCGCTTAGCCCTCTCCCGCAAGCAGGAGAGGGTTGGGTGAGGGCCTTCTACCTCGTCTTTCTACCGGTGCGCGCCAAAAACAGACCCTCACCGCTGCGACTAGGGGCCGCAAGCGCGACCCCAAGTCTCGCTCCCTCTCCCGCAAGCAGGAGAGGGTTTGGCGGATCAAACCTCGCCGTCGCCCTGGTAGCGGATCTGCAGATAGCGGCCGCGCGTCGCGAGCAGGTCGAGATCGCCCTGCGCCAATTGCGCGGTCATCTGCGCGATCTCGTCGTCGATGACGCGCAGGCCGTTCACTAGCTGCTGGTCGGGGGTGATGCCGTTGCGCTCGGTGCGGCGAAGCGGTTCGGGCACCCGGCCATAGCCGTTGAGCAATTCGGGCAGTTGTTCGGCGACCAGCTTGCGGACCTCGGCGGCGGCGGGTTCGCGTTCGTCGAGCGTCGCCAGCTGCGGGCTCAGCGTCTCGAGCTTCACCCCGATCGAATCTACCAGGGTCTGCGCGGGCGCAGGCAGCGCGCGGCGTTGCGTCTCGAGCCATTGCTCGGTCTGGAGCGGCAGCGCCTTGAGCGGGGTTTCGGCCAGCCGCTGCGGCGTCGGCGCGGCGGCGACGGGGAAGATCGCCAGCAACAAAGTCGCGGCGATCAGCAGCCCCATCACCAGCAGCGCACCCCCCACCCCGAGCGGCACGAAGGCGCTGAGGATCAGCGCGCCGACGATGATCGCGGCATCGGCGGCGGCGATCCGCCCGACTCGCTTGAGCACCTCGGCCTCGCGCTTGCGCTTGCCGCGCGCGCGCACCTGGCCGTAGCGCTCGCGCGACCGGTCGAGCGCTTCGGACGCGCGCGCTATCTGGCGATCGACGTCGGTCATGCTAGCCCCTGCCGTGGCATCGCCATCACATCGCCTCCAGCTTGAACGCGCTGTCGGCGGCGCCGGCATTCTGCGCCGCACCCTCGGCGCGCGCGATATAGCCGCGCGAGCGCTCGACCTCGGTCGAGAGCGTGTCGACGGTGGTCTTCATGCTGCCCAGCGCCTTCAGCTTGAAAGTATCGATCGCGTCCATCGTGTCATAGACATTCTGGAACGCGCGCTGCAGCGTCTCGACGGGAATCGTCGACGATGCCGCCTGTTCGTGGATCGTCGCGGTCTGCGACTTGAGCAGCGTTCCGGTCGAATCGATGATGTTGGCGGTGGTGGTGTTGAGCGCGGTGATCTGGTCGAGCACCAGTTTCTGGTTGGTCAGCGCCTGCGCGACGGTCACCGCGGTGCGCAGCGCCGAGACGGTGGTGGTGCTCGCGCGATCGACGCCCTTCACCAGCTCGACATTGTTCTTCTTGACCAGGTCGAGCGCGAGATAGCCCTGCACGCTCACCGCCATCTGCGTCAGCAAATCCTGCGTCCGCTGGCGCGCGTAGAACAAGGCACTTTCACGCAGCGCCTTGGCCTTGGCGGGATCGCTATGGTCGAGTTCGGCGGCCTTGGCCTCGAGCTTGGCGTCCATCACCTTCGACAGATGGATCATCTGTTCGAGCCGCCCCATCGCGCTCCACAGATTGGCACGCTCGGTATCGATCGCGGCATTGTCCATCAGCAGCTCGTCCTTGCCCGAGGCGAGCGACTTCAGGATCGACGAGATATGCGTCTGTGAGCTTTTGTAGCTGTCGAAATAATCGCGCATCTTGTTGCCGAAGGGCAGGATGCCGAACAGCTTCTTTGGCGCGGTGAGGTTGCCCTGCTTGCCGGGATCGAGATCCTCAATCAGCCGGCGAAGCTGCGCCAGATCGGCGCCGACGCCGCTTTCCTGGTCCATCGCGCGCACCGGGCGATCGAGGAAGCGGTTCGATTGCCCCGCCGCCTCGCGAATCTCGCGATTGCCCATCGCGCCGATCGCATCGACGCGCTTGCCGAATTCGGGCGAATTGACGTCCTGCGCAACCAGGTCGTCGATGAAGCCGTCGACCCGCGCCTCGAGCTCGGACTTCTTGGCATCGTCGACCGGCACCAGCCCCGCGGCCTTGGCGGCGGTCACCACCGGCACCGGCTCGGGCGGCGTCAGCGTCAGCGTCGGTTCGGCAGTCGCGGTTTCGGTCGCCATAATCCCTCCAGCGTGTTGCCCACGAAGATGGCCGGGATCGCCCGAGCGTTCAAGTGTATCGTTGTAATAATACACCACGCATTCGCGCATGCACCCCCCCTGGTTCGCGCGGATCGGCAGCGTGGGGGTTCCCGCAACGCACCAAATACGCTAAGCGCGCGCCAAGCGCACCTTGCGCCAACAGTTTTCGGGAAATCACATGAACCTGCGCAACGTGGCGATCATCGCCCACGTCGATCACGGCAAAACCACGCTAGTCGATCAACTCTTCCGCCAGTCGGGCACGTTTCGAGACAATCAGCGCGTCGAGGAGCGCGCGATGGATTCGAACGACCTCGAAAAGGAGCGCGGGATCACCATTCTCGCCAAGTGCACCTCGGTCGAGTGGGAAGGCACGCGGATCAACATCGTCGATACCCCGGGCCACGCCGATTTCGGCGGTGAGGTCGAGCGGATCCTGTCGATGGTCGACGGCGTCATCCTGCTGGTCGATTCGTCCGAGGGCGCGATGCCGCAGACCAAGTTCGTGACCGGCAAGGCGCTGGCGCTCGGCCTCAAGCCGATCGTCGTGGTCAACAAGGTCGATCGCGCCGACGAGCGCATCCAGGAAGTGCTCGACGAAGTGTTCGACCTGTTCGTCAGCCTCGAAGCGAGCGACGAGCAGCTCGATTTCCCGGTGCTCTATGCCTCGGGCCGCAACGGCTATGCCGGCGAGGATCCGCTGTCGCGCGAAGGCACGCTGACCCCGTTGTTCCAGAAGATCGTCGATCACGTGCCGCCGCCCTCGGCCGATCCCGATGGCCCGTTCAAGTTCCTGGTGACCTTGCTCGACCGCGACAATTTCCTCGGCCGCATCCTCACCGGCCTGGTCTTTTCGGGCTCGATCAAGACCAACATGGCGATCCACTCGCTCGACAACGACGGCACGATCGTCGAGACCGGGCGCGCGTCGAAGATCATGTCGTTCCGCGGGCTCGAGCGCGTGCCGGTCGACGAGGCCAATGCAGGCGACATCATCTCGATCGCCGGCCTGACCACCACGACGGTGTCGAACACGATCTGCGACCCTTCGGTCAGCGAGCCGCTGCACGCGCAGCCGATCGATCCGCCGACGCTGTCGATGCGCTTTGCGGTCAACGATTCGCCGATGGCGGGCCGCGAGGGCACCAAGGTGACGTCGCGCATGATCCGCGACCGTCTGCTTCGCGAAGGCGAATCGAACGTCGCGATCAAGGTGACCGAAGCCGAGGACAAGGACAGCTTCGAAGTCGCGGGCCGCGGCGAGCTTCAGCTCGGCGTGCTGATCGAGACGATGCGCCGCGAGGGCTTCGAGCTGAGCATCAGCCGCCCGCGCGTGCTGTTCCAGGACGGCGATGCCGGCCTCGAAGAGCCGTATGAGACCGTGATCATCGACGTCGACGACGAATATTCGGGCACCGTCGTCGAGAAGATGGCGATCCGCAAGGCCGAGATGACCGACATGCGCCCCTCGGGCGGCGGCAAGACCCGCATCACCTTCTCGGCCCCGAGCCGCGGGATGATCGGCTATCATGGCGAATTCCTGTCGGACACGCGCGGCACCGGGATCATGAACCGGCTGTTCGAGAAATACGGCCCGCACAAGGGCAAGATCGAAGGCCGCAAGAACGGCGTGCTGATCTCGAACGGCGCGGGCGAGGCGGTTGCCTATGCTTTGGGGCCGCTCGAAGAGCGCGGCATCCTGATGGTCTCGCCGGGCGAGCCGCTCTACGAGGGCATGATCATCGGCGAGAACGCCAAGCCCGACGACCTCGAGGTCAACCCGATGAAGTCGAAGGCGCTGACGAACTTCCGTTCGACCGGCAAGGACGACGCGATCCGGCTGACCCCGCCCAAGCGGCTGACGCTCGAGCAGGCGATCGCCTATATCGACGATGACGAGCTGGTCGAAGTCACGCCCAAGTCGATCCGGCTGCGCAAGCGCCACCTCGACCCCAACGAACGCAAGCGCGCGAGCCGTTCGAAGGCTGCGTGAAGCTTCCAGGCTAGCGAAATGCGAAAGGCCGGTCCCGCTAGGGGCCGGCCTTTTTCGTGGGTGGTGGGGCACGGCCTCGCCCCATTGCCGTTCGTGCTGAGCTTGTCGAAGCACTGTCCTTCTTTTGCGGGGCGAGCGAAGAAAGAACGGTGCTTCGATAAGCTCAGCACGAACGGGGAAGGGTAGGCCCTAACCCTTCGCCATCTCGAGCACGATCTTCCACTCCTCCGCGGTCACCTTGCCCACCGACAGCCGCGAATATTTTACCAGCTCCATCTCGGCGAGCCGGGGTTCGGCCTTCACTGCCTTGAGCGTCACCGGATTGGGCAGCGGCTCGACCGGCTTCACCTGCACCGACACCCAATTGCCCTCGTCGCCGTCCTTCTGGGCCTCGCGCGTCACTTCCATGATGCCGACGACCTGCAGCCCGATATTGCTGTGATAGAAGAACGCGCGGTCGCCGACCTTTATGTCGCGCAGGTTGCGCGCCGCAGTGTGGTTGCGCACCCCGTCCCATTCGCCGGTGCCGTCCTTCACCAGATCGTCCCATCCGAACACATCGGGTTCGGACTTCATCAGCCAATATGCCACGTCGTTTCTCCGTTCAGGTACCTAAACGCCGGGTGAATGCCCGGTTCGGCACGAGTTCAGGCGCGCTGGCATAAATTGCGACATATCGGCAAGTATCCGCGCGTTTCCCGTGCAACCACGCGCTACCGGCGCCGAGATTTGAGGAGGTCAGACGAGATGAATATCTTTACCAAGGCAACCATCGGGCTGGTCGCGGGCGCGACCATGCTCACCGCCGCGGCACCCGCCGAGGCGCAGCGTTACTATCGCGACCGCGGACGCGGCGGCGATGTAGCGACCGGCGCGATCATCGGCGGTGTCGCGGGCCTTGCGCTCGGCGCTGCGCTCGCCAGCGGCAATCGCGGCTATGACCGGGGCTATTATGCACCGCGCTATCGCGGCAATTTCTACGGCCCGGCTTATGGCCCGCGCTACGCCTATGGCCCGCGCTTCGCGCAGAACCAGCGGCGCGCCTATCGCCGCAACTGCATCGGCCGCGAGTTCGATCCGTATAGCGGCCGCAGCTTCCGCGTTCGCTATTGCTGAACCCGAATTGCGGTGAACGGGGGGAGGGCGGTGCCGATGGCATCGCCCTCTTTCGTTCGGCGCGGTGCGCGGCTATGCGGGCTCGATGACCGACACCCCGCCAGATCGCCTCTCGATCAACCCGAACAGCCCCTATTTCGACCAACCGACGCTCGAGCGCGGCATCGGTATCCGCTTCAAGGGCGCCGAGCGCACCGATGTCGAGGAATATTCGATGTCCGAAGGCTGGATCCGCGTGGCGCTCGGCAAGAAGGTCGACCGCAAGGGCAACCCGCTGACGATCAAGCTGACCGGCGAGGTCGAGGCCTATTTCCAGACCCCGGCACCGGGTGGCGAGGAGGAAGCCACCGAAGCCGCCGCGGCCGAGGCCGACGCGCCCGAGCCAGACGCCAAGCTCGCCGACCCGGCCTGACGCCTCACTCGGCGGCCTGGGCGATCCCGGCCAGCCGGGTGAGCTCGCGAACATGCGCGGCGAACGCCTGGCGACCCTGCGCGGTCAGCGACAGCCAGGTGCGCTGCCGCGCGGCGAGCGTCGCCTTGCGGATGCGCAGATAGCCGGCTTCTTCCAGCTGCCGCGCATGTTTCGACAACACCGATTCGCTGACATCGACCTCGGCGCGGATCAGCGCATATTCGGCCTCGTCGACCGCCGACAGCAGCGCGCACATCTGCAACCGGACGGGGGAGTGCAGCACCGGATCGAACGCGATCCGACCGCTCACGCCAGATCGTCCTTCTCGGCGCGCCACACCCGGTCGAACCCCGCGCTGGCATAGCCCGCGACGATCGCGGTCACCGCGCCGCACGCGACGGGGGCCCAGTCGATCCCGAACCGGAACCGCAGCACCACCGCGGCAGCCGCGAGCCCCAGCACGCAGACGAGCAGCGCGACCGTGACCGGCATCGTACGGCCTCGGCGATAGCCGCTGACATTCAGCCCGGTTCGGCGCTGCCATATCGAATAGAGCACCAGCACGCCGAGCGTGCAGCCGGTGGTTCCCAGCACGATGAGCCGTTCGGGCAGCGCAAAGCTCGCGACCATGCCGCCCATGCCCAACCCGTATAGCGGCGCATACCAGGGCGGGCTTGCCGCGCGCTGCGCCATCCGGCGGCGGGCATCGGTGGCTAGGGCTAGGGCGGTTTGGGCTTCGATCGACATCATGGTTCTCCACTTGACGAAATGGAAAGTGACATCGACTTTCCGGATCGTCAAGTGGCAAGTGCCGGTGCTGGACGATCAATTCGGCGGGCGTTGCGCCGCTACCGCGCGCTCGATCCAGCCGGTCGCGAACGCGACGATCGCCCGCGCATCGATCAGCAGCGTGTCGGCATCGCCGACCTTGCCGGCGCGCGCCTGTCCGGTCGTGACAAAATCGGCCAGGATGTCGTCGAAATAATCGTCGGAAAACCCGGGCACGATCGCGTCGCTCGATTCATATTCCTCGTTCATTCGCCACACCGTCCCTTCCGGCGTGGCGTAGGGGATTTCCTCGCGCAGGATGATCTTGCCGCGCACGTCGGCGAGATTCTCGGCATGGTGGAGCAGCGTCATGCTGATGCCGGGCGCGCCGATCATCGCGACGCTGCCGCCGGCTTCGAGCAATTTGGCCAGGGGCGATCCGGGGCCATAGCCGTAATCGAGCGGCTGGTCGGCGATCAGCCATTCGGCGCGAGCACCGATCGCGGCGACCGAGCAATTGGGATTGCGGCTGCGCACCGCGCCGCGCGTCGTCCGCATCCATTCGGCGAACACCCCGTTGTCGCGCATCGATCGCGACGTCGCGGGATCGAAGGGCGAGATATGTTCGCGCCATTCGGCGGGCACCCGCCCCGAATCGTCGAGCAGGTCGTCCTCGAGATAGGGCGCGTGCCAGTCGGTCGCGACGACCAGCGTGCCCTCGCTGCCGATCGCCTGGCGGATCGCCGCGATCAGCGTGTCGGCACCGTTGATGCACCGGCCCACCGATCGGAAGCCGACATGCGCCATGACGATGGCGCCGGGGTCGAGCCCGAGCGCGGTGAGATCACGCGCCAAATCAACTGCGGTCCAATAATCCCCCTCCCGCTTGCGGGAGGGGCTAGGGGAGGGGCTGTCGGCAAACCGCATAACCAGCGAAACATGCCCTCCCCCGACCCAGTGGTCCAGCCCAGTCGGGTCGGAACGTCCCCCGGAGGTTCCTAAATCATGCCGGGGGCATGATTTAGCCGTCTGCGCTGAACCACTCGCAAGCGGGCGGGGGAAGAAAGCTCAGTGGACGAAGCGGGCCACCACGTCGCGATAGCTGCGCGACACCTTCACCTGCGCCCCCGAATCGAGCACCAGGAAGCATTCGCCATTGGTGTGCGGCTTCACCTGCTTGACCAGGTCGAGGTTGACGATCGTCGAGCGATGCACCCGCTGGAACCGCCGCGGATCGAGCCGCTTTTCCAGATCCTTCATCGTCTCGCGCAGGATCAGCGTGTTGTCGCCGGTGTAGATGCACATATAATCGCCCGCCGCGTCGATCCGCTCGATCGTGTCGACATCGACACGGAAGATCTGCCCGCGATCCTTGATGTTGATGAGCTTCTCGAAGCGGTTGGCCGCATGCTGGTCGCCGCCGGGATCGACCGCCATCGTGTCCACCGCATCGGGCGCGACCTCGGCGAGCACTTCCATCAGCCGGTCGACCTCGACCGCGCCGCGCTTCTCGGCCAGCCGCTGGCGCACGCGATCGAGCGTGTCGGCCAGCCGCGATTCCTCGACCGGCTTCATCAGATAATCCATCGCCTGCGCCTCGAACGCGCGGATCGCATGGTCCGAATAGGCGGTGACGAACACGAACAGCGGCGGCTCGACCTCCATCAGCCCCTGCACCACCGAAAACCCGTCGAAGCCCGGCATCTGGATGTCGAGGAAGACGAGGTCGGGCTTGTGCGTCTTGATCGCGCGGATCGCCTCGCGCCCGTTCATGCACTTGTCGATGATCTCGACGTCCTCGTACGGCTGCAGCCGCAGCTCGAGGCCCTGGATCGCAAGGGGCTCGTCGTCGACGAGAATGGTACGGATGGTCATGCTGCCTCGCGGTTGGGTTCCTCGACCTGGAACGGTATTTCGATCTCGACGCGGAAGCCGCCCCCCGGGTTTGCACCCGTTTCGAAGCGATGGTCGGCCCCGAAGGACTGCGCCAGCCGCTCGCGAATATTGGTAAGCCCCACGCCGGTTGAAAGGCTTGGCCGAGATTTGCGCTGCATCAACCCCGGCCCGGTATCTGTCACGGCTATCTGGACCCGATCCCCGGCGAGCCGTGCGGAAACTGCGATCTGCGCCCCCTCCTCCATCGGCGTCACCGCATATTTGATCGCGTTTTCGACCAAAGGCTGCAGCAGCAGCGAGGGCAGCCGCGCCTTCTCGACCCGCGCGTCGATGTCGAACGCCATCTGCAGCCGCTGCTCGAATCGCATCTTCTCGATCTCGAGATACAGCTTCAAGGTCTCCACCTCCTGCGCCAGCGTGACATGCGCAGTGGGTTCGTTGGCCAGCGTATAGCGCAGGAACGACGACAGTCGGCTGAGCATGACGTTGGCGCGCTCGGTCTGTTTCAGCAGCACCAGCGTCGAGATCGAATTGAGCGTGTTGAACAGGAAATGCGGGTTGAGCTGGTAGCGCAGCATCGCCAGCTGCGCCGACGAGGCCTGTGTCGCCAGCGCCTGCATCTGGTCCATCTGCTCCTCGACGATCAGATACCAGTTGATGCCGAAATACAGCGCGGTCCACCCCGCCAGCACGGTGAAGGTGAAGACGGTGTAGCCGAGCACGCGGCTAAGGCTGACCGTCCGGTCGCTCTGGATGGTGGCCGAGAAGATGAAGGCGTCGAGCACCGCATAGATCGCGGTGGCGACGATCAGCGTGGCGATCACCGCCAGGATGCCCGCGATCCGCGGCAGTCGCCGGTAATAGCCGTACAGCGTCGAGAGCAGCAAGGTCAGGCAATAGCCGACGATCGCGTCGATGATGATCGGGATCACCGTTTCGAGCGTCGGGTCGTTCGACACCCCCGACACCAGCCGCAGGATCAGAAAGCCCGACCACCCCGCCGCCTGGAGCATCCAGAAGGCGCGGCTCTTGTCCTCGAAGAACGGACGGGAAAGGATCGCGGGTCTGGCCATGGTCGCTCATATGGGGCCGCGCGCGGCCGGTTGCGCACGTCTTACAGAGCGCAGGGGCGGGTGGCAAAGGCGGGGGGTGGCGGCAAAATCAAAACCGCCGCCTTCCGGGTGGAAGACGGCGGTTTTACTCGCATCAGTCTCAATCGGGACGAAGTGACGATTAGAAGCTGAAGCGTGCGCCCAGGCGGATCAGATAAAGCGAGCGGCGGGTTTCAAGCACGCTGTCATTTGCGGCCACATAGCTGGTGTAGCGATATTGCGCGCATGGCTGGCTGGGGATCGAGTTGATCTGGGCGGCGGTAGGCGTGGTACCCGATGCGACCGGGACGCTCAGGCACTGCACCCGAACCGCATCCTCGACATAGGGGAAAACTGCCTGACGGAAGCCGCCCCAATCGCGGTTCAGTAGGTTGGGCAGGTTTTCGATGTCGGCGAACACCGAGACCCGCGACTTGCCCACGAACGTCGGGATTTCCTGCTCAAGGTGCAGGTCGAGCCGGGTGTAGGCACGCGAACGTGCGATGTTGCGTGGCGCGATCTGGCCGCGGAAGTTGCCAAGCTTGGTGCTCGCGATCAGATCCTCAAGGCTCTGCTGGGTCTGCGCAGCGGTTTGTGCCGCTGCACCGGTGCCCGATGCGCCGTAGCTGACCAAGGGGTCGTCGGCGCCGGTAGGCACATACAGCAGGAAGCGATCGTCGCGACCGGTAACACCGAAGACTGCGCTGCGCTGCGACGCACCGGCATCTTCCATGGTGAAGCTGTACGGGCGGCCCGCCTGGGTTTCGCCGAACAGCTGGATGACGGTGCGGTAGTCACCAAAGAACGCATGGTCGAAGCCCGCGCCGTATTTGAACGACCACTTCACCTGGTCGTTGGCAGTGCCGTACGCCGCGCCGCTGCCGTCAAGGAATGCACCGTTGCCATAGTTCGACCCTGCGGTCGACGACGTCGCGGGTGCCTGATCGCGTACGTCCTGCAGCGAATAAGCGAAGTTCAGGTTCAGGCCGAAGTCGAACTGCTTGTCGACGCGAACCACGCCGATATGGCTGCGGCCCTTGGTCGAATTGGTCAGCAAGATGTCGGTGTTGGTGTTGGTGCCGACCACCGCGTCGAAGCGCGTGCGGCCATCGGGCAGCTTGCCAATCGGACGCGACCGGATGTCGGTAAAGAACACCGATGCGTTGGTCGTGCTGTGGTAGTAATCGGCACCGAAGCGCCAGCCGCCGCCCAGGAAGTTGCGCGGGGTCCAGTCGGCCGACAGCGTAGCCTTCCACACATTGGGAACGTCGAAGCCTGGATCGAGCGCGTTGATGTTCGCCAGCGAATTCGGCCCGGTGTTCGTGATCTGACCTTGCAGCGCCGCAGGGATGCTCGCACCGGTCACGCCGCTAAGAACGGCCTCACCCGTTGCCGCTGGCAGATTGCCGCCGTTCAGCTGATAGCCCGAGGTGCAGTTGGTGGCGTTGATTACACAACGCTGGACCGTGATCGAGTTGATCGACACGCCACCGATGCCTGCGCCTGCGTTCGAATAGCTGTTCGACAGATAGACGTCGGGGGTGCCGCCGCCGAAGATGCCGACGCCGCCGCGCAGCTTCACATCATCGATCGGCTCCCAATCGAAGCCGATGCGCGGCTGGAACAGGCCCAGGCCACGGATCGTCTTGGTGTTTGGAAAGCCGTAGCGCGTCGTGAAGCCGGGGTTGAACGGCACCGGCGTGTCGGCGTCGAACAGGTCGTAGCGCATGCCTGCCGACAGGTTGAGGCGATCGGTAATCGCGATGTCGTCCTGAATACCGAACGTATATTGACGATATTTGAAGTCGGCCGCGGCCAGGTCGGCGTTGCCAGTACCGGTATTTTGATACGTAACCGAGCTGGCATTGCGTGCCTGGAAATCGGCGAGCGAGTCGAAATAATAGTTACCCTGGGTATTCTGGAGGAACAGGTTGAACACCCGGACCTCGTTCATCTCGGCGAGGATGCGAAGGTCATGCCCGCCTTGAGTTAACCGCGCCTGTACCGAGCCACCATAGGTGTCGGTATAAAACTCGTTCGACTGCGACGAATTCTCGGCACCGATCGCCAGAATCGGGTTGCCGGTGCCGCAGGTTACCGGCGTGTCGTTGCTCTGGCCGCCGAAATTGTTGGTTGGATCGGTGCAAACGCGGAGCTGTGCCAGCGATTCGCCGCCGATCGGGCGGCCGCGCTCGTAGCTTTTGTACAGAAAGCGTGCCTCCGTCGAGAACGCCTCGGTCCACTGGGAGTTCAGCTGGAGGATGCCCGCGCGCAGCAATTCGGTGCCGCCGTAGCTGTTCGACGCAAGACCGAAGCCGGGCGAGGCGCCGTTGGTGCTGACATTTCCCTGCACCTGATTAGAGTCATAGGCGTTGATGTACGACAGCGTCAGGCGTTGACCGTCGGTGATGTTCCAGGTCAGCTTTCCGACGATCTTCTCGTCAACCTCGTTCGACACTTCGAGAATGTCGCCAGCGTCGTAGTTGTACGTGCTTTGAGCGATCTGTTGGACTGCGGTTACCTGGGTCGCGGCCGAACCGGGGATCTGCGAAAACAGCGTTAGCGGGTTGCCCTGCTCGGTGCGTTCGCCCGAGACCATGAAGAACAGCTTGTCTTTGATGATCGGGCCAGACAGCGTGGCGCCATAGGTTTCGCTCTTGAAGCGAAGGTTGATGTCGGTGTTGTCGCCGATGCGCTCGCCCGACAGACCGTCGGTGTTCTGCGAGTAGAAACCGGTGCCGTGGAATTCGTTGGTGCCTGCGAGCAGGATCGCATCGACCGCGCCGCCAAGGAAGTTACCCTGGCGAATGTCATAGGGAGCGACCGAGACCGAGAACTGGCCGATCGAATCGATCGGCACCGGGCCGCGGCGGGTGGGGTTAGCGTCGGGGTTCAGGCCGAAATTGTCGCTGACGACTACGCCATCGATTGAGAAGCGGTTAAAGCGCGGATTCACGCCCGCGAACGAAATCGCACGACCGCCGCCCGCTGTGTCTTCCATGCGAGCGAACGGATCGCGGCGCATCAGGTCGCGGATGTCGCGGTTCACTGACGCGACGCGGCTGATGTCTTCGCGCGTCAGCACGGTCTGCGGACCATCCGAGGTCACACCGGCACCCGCGATCGACGATGCGGTGACAACGATGTCGCCCGATTGATCGGCCGCGATCTCGATCGGCACTTCGTACGGTTGGCCGACGATTGTGAAAATGTCGGTAACGGTCGAATTGCCGATCGGGCTGGTGACTTCGACGGTGTAGGGGCCGCCGGGCTGCAGCGCACCGGCGTTGAACGCGCCATCGCTACCCGTTGTCGCGGTGGCGCGCGCGCCGTTGGTAGCGTTGGTGATCACAACCTCGGCGCCGGCTACGGGAGCGCCATCCTGCGTGACGGTGCCGCGGATGCTCGACGTCGTCTCTTGCGCGCTCGCGGCGGCAGGAATCACTAGAGCAGCAATTGCCGCCCCAATAAGCAGGTGGTTTCTCATGATTTTCCCCAGTGGTGCGGAACAATGGCCGACGTGCGGCGTCGTTCGCCGTTGCGGCGCCTGTGACGGCAGATTATTGCGCTTCTGTGACACTTCGCCGCCGCAGCAAAGACTCCTTCGCCGCGTTGCAAAAAAGCATCACATCGCGTTCGTCGAACGGCTCACCCCGCGGCGGCGACGATCGCCAGCCAGCCCGCTTCGTCGACCACGCGCACCCCGGCCTCCTCTGCCTTTTTGCGCTTCGATCCGGCCGCCGCGCCCGCCACCAGCAGGTCGGTCTTGGCCGATACCGATCCCGATACGCGCGCGCCCAAAGCCTCGGCCTGCGCCTTGGCCTCATCGCGCGACAGCGTTTCGAGCGTGCCGGTGAACACCACGGTCTTGCCGCTGACTTCGGAGGTGCGCTGGACCTGGACGAAGGGTTCGGGCGCCACTTCGCTGAGCAGGTCGTCCCACGCCTCACGATTATGCGCCTCGGCGAAGAAGGCGATCAGCGCCTGGGTCACGATCGGGCCGATCCCCTCGACCGCCTCGATCTCCGCGCGCGCCGCTTCGTCGTCATGCGCGCGGGTCGCGACCTGCGCGATCGCCTGGACCGTGCCGAATGCCTTGAGCAATTCGCGCGCGGTGATGCTGCCGACATGGCGGATTCCCAGGCCGAACAGGAAGCGCACCGGATCGGGCGCGCGCTTGGCTTCGATCGAGCGCAGCAGGTTCGCCGCCCAGACCTTGCCGTCCTTCTTGCGCGGCAGCAATTGCGCCTGCGTCAGGCGGAAGATGTCGGCGGGGGTATGCAGCAGCCCGTCGGTCACGAAATCCTCGATCTGCTGGGCACCCAGCCCCTCGATATCGAGCGCGCCGCGGCTGGCGAAATGCTTCAGCCGCTCGGTGCGCTGCGCGGGGCACACCAGCCCGCCCGAACAGCGGATATCGACCTCGCCCTCCTCGCGCACCGCGTCGGATCCGCATTCGGGGCAATGTGTCGGGAAGCGCCACGGCGCACGCGCATCGTCGCGCGACAAATTCTCGACGATCTGCGGGATCACGTCGCCCGCGCGCTGGATCACCACGCGGTCGCCGGGATTTACCCCCAGCCGCGCGATCTCGTCGGCATTGTGCAGCGTCGCGTTGGTGACGACGACGCCGCCGACGGTGACGGGCTCGAGCCGCGCGACGGGGGTGAGCTTGCCCGTCCGCCCGACCTGGATGTCGATCGCGTTGAGCGTGGTCTGCGCGCGCTCGGCGGGGAATTTGTGTGCGAGCGCCCAGCGCGGCGCGCGCCCGACAAAGCCCAATCGCGCCTGCCAGTCGAGCCGGTCGATCTTGTACACCACGCCATCGATGTCGAAGGGCAGGTCCGCGCGTTCGGCTTCGATCGCGCGATAGCGGTCGAGCGCGGCCTGCGCGTCGTCGAACCGCGCGAAGGCTTCGGCGATCGGGAAGCCCCAAGCGCGCAGCTTGGCGACGATCTCGGCCTGCGTCGCGCCCGGCAGATCGCTGGTCTCGCCCCAGCCATGCGCCAGGAAGCGCAGCGGGCGCTGCGCGGTAACCCCCGCGTCCTTCTGGCGCAGCGATCCTGCGGCGGCGTTGCGCGGGTTGGCGAAGCGCCGCGCCTTGGCGGCATCGCCCGCCGCCTCGGCCTGCGCGAGCAGCCGCGCGTTCAGCTCGGCGAAGGCCTGTTTTTCCATATACACCTCGCCGCGCACCTCGAAGATTTCGGGTGCATCGGCGGGCAGCGCCTGCGGAATGTCGGCGATCGTTGCGACGTTGGCGGTCACGTCCTCGCCGGTAGTGCCGTCGCCGCGGGTGAGCGCGCGCACCAGCCGCCGGTCCTCATAGCGCAGCGAGCAGGACAGCCCGTCGATCTTGGGCTCGGCGGTCAGCGCCACGGCTTCGTCTTCGGCCAGGCTCAGGAAGCGGCGGATGCGCTGGACGAACTCGGCGACCTCCTCGTCCGAAAAGGCGTTGTCGAGGCTGAGCATCGGCCGCGCATGCGCCACCTTGGCCAGATGCGTCGCGGGCGCCGCACCGACCTGCGCCGAGGGCGAATCGCTGTGCGCAAGCTGCGGAAACGCCGCCTCGATCGCCAGGTTGCGGCGGACCAACGCGTCATAGGCGGCGTCACTGATCTCGGGCGCGTCATCGGTGTGATAGGCGCGGTTGTGGTGCGCGATCTCGGCGGCGAGGCGCGCGAGTTCGGCGGCGGCTTCCTCGTCGGTTTGGGGGAGGGCGGGGTCGGTGGCCATGGCGTGCGTCATGCCGCGCGGCGGGGGAGGGTGGCAAGAGCTTCTCCCCTACTTCTCCCTCCCTTCCAGGGAGGGGGGATAAATCACCCGACCTTATCCGCCGTCCGCGTCTCGAAGTCCCCCGCATCGTGCCGCTCGTGCAACTGCCCCTCGAGCGGCCCCATCGTCCGGTTGACCATGGCGCCGCGCCGCACCGCAGGCCGCGCGGCAAGCTGGTCGGTCCAGCGGCGGACATTGCCATATTCCTCGACCCCCAGAAACGCCTGCGCACTATACGCCCCGCCCAGCAGCCCGCCGCCATACCAGGGCCAGATCGCCATGTCGGCGATCGTATAGTCGTCGCCCGCGACGAATTCGTGCCGGCCCAATTGGGTGTCGAGCACGTGCAGCTGGCGCTTCACCTCCATCGCATAGCGATCGATCGCGTACTGGATCTTGATCGGCGCATAGGCATAGAAATGCCCGAAGCCGCCGCCGACGAACGGCCCCGCGCCCATCTGCCACATCAGCCAGCTCATCGTCGCCGCGCGCTTGGCCGGATCGGTCGGCAGGAACGCGCCGAACTTTTCGGCGAGGTAGAACAGGATCGCGCCGCTTTCGAACACGCGGATTTCGGGGTCGGCGGATTTGTCGATCAGCGCGGGGATCTTCGAATTGGGGTTCACCTCGACAAAGCCGCTGCCGAACTGATCGCCATCGCCGATACGGATCAACCAGGCGTCATATTCGGCATCGCGGTGGCCGGCGGCGAGCAGCTCCTCGAGCAGGATCGTCACCTTCTGCCCGTTGGGCGTTCCCATCGAATGGAGCTGCAGCGGATGTTTGCCGACCGGCAGCACCTTGTCATGCGTCGCGCCCGAAACGGGGCGGTTGATGCTGGCGAACTGCCCGCCATTGCCCGGCTCACATTGCCAGACCGCGGGCGGCACATAGCCGGTGGGCAGATTGTTCGCGGGATCGGGTGCGTCGGCCATGTGCGGCTCCTGTGGGGGGAACGGGATGCGCGCGATATAGGGGGGCGGGGGTGGGGGATAAGGGGGAGATTGCCAGCGCAGGTCACGGGCATCTAATGCGAGCGAAGTGCCGGGCCTCAGATGGTATCGTGTGCGCCCCCGACGCTGGCGTGCAACAACAACCAACTCCGTATCGCGCTCGCCAAATTCGGCGGGGTGTCGCCGGCGATCCTGGCCACGTCGATCTGCGCCACTAGCGCGCTAAGCGGCAGGCCATGCGCTACCGCTGCCGCTTCCAGCGCTTCCCAGAACACCGGCTCCAGGCTGATCGATGTCGGGTGGCCGGCGATCGTGATCGATCGCTTGACCGGCCCGGCAAAGCCCCCCGGCGGCGCGGTCACCGCCCCTGCCGGGGTCATTCGTCGTCGAACAGGCTGGCGAGTTGCTCGATCATCGTGCCCGCCAGCTGGTCGACGTCCATGATCGTCACCGCGCGGGCATAATAGCGCGTCACGTCATGGCCGATGCCGATCGCCACCAGCCCGACCGGCGACTTGTTCTCGATCCAGCCGATCACCTGGCGCAGATGGCGTTCGAGATAGCTTCCCGAATTCACCGACAGCGTCGAATCGTCGACCGGCGCGCCGTCCGAAATCACCATCAGTATCTTGCGATCCTCGGGCCGCGCGATCAGCCGTTCGTGCGCCCACAGCAAGGCCTCGCCGTCGATATTCTCCTTGAGCAGCCCCTCGCGCATCATCAGCCCGAGCGACTTTTTCGCGCGCCGCCACGGCTCGTCGGCCTGTTTATAGACGATGTGGCGCACGTCGTTCAGCCGCCCGGGCTGCGGCGGGCGGCCCGCGGCGAGCCAGGCATCGCGCGCCTGTCCGCCCTTCCAGGCACGGGTCGTGAAACCGAGGATCTCGGTCTTCACGCCGCAGCGCTCGAGCGTGCGCGCCAGGATGTCGGCGCTGATCGCCGCGATCGAGATCGGTCGCCCGCGCATCGATCCCGAATTGTCGATCAGCAGCGTAACCACGGTGTCGCGGAAATCGGTATCGCGCTCGCTCTTGTACGACAGCGACTGCATCGGGTTGACGACGACGCGCGCCAGCCGCGCTGCATCGAGCATCCCCTCTTCCTGGTCGAAGTCCCAGCTGCGCGATTGCTGCGCCATCAGCCGGCGCTGCAACCGGTTGGCCAGCTTGGTCACGACGCTCTGCAGCGTCACCAATTGCTGGTCGAGATACGAGCGCAACCGCTCGAGTTCCTCGGCGTCGCACAGTTCGGTCGCGGCGATTACTTCGTCGTGCGCGCGGGTGAAGGCCTTGTATTCGAACTGCGGCGGCATGTCACCCCAAGGCCGATTGGGGCGAACGGGCATCATCCCGTCCTCGCCATCGTCGCCGGGATCGCCGTCGATGTCGTCCATTGCGTCGGAGGGGGCTTCCTCTTCGCTCTGGCCCTGTTCGCTGTCGCTGTCGCGCTGTTCGCCGCGCGCTTCGACCTGGCCTTCGCCGCTGCCCTGGTCGCCTTCCTCCTCGCCCTCTTCCTGCTCGCTGTCTTCGGAGCCCTCGTCCTCGGCGCCGCCTTCATCGGCATCGTCGGGCGCCATCTCGCCTTCGGTCAGCTCCAGGTCTTGCAGCAGATTGGCGATCAGCGCGGCGAAGGCGTCCTGGTCGTCGATCGCCAGCGCCAGCGCGTCGAGATCGGCGCCGCCCTTCTCCTCGATCCAGTCGGCGACCAGCCCGAGGCCCAGCGCCGCGCTGGCCGGCGCCGCACGCCCGGTCAGCCGCTCGCGCACCATCAATTGGATCGCGGTCGACAGCGGCACTTCCTGGGCATTGCGTGCGCGCGCGATCGGATCGGACTTCATCCGCAGCGTCAGGCTGTGTTCGAGGTTGTCGGCGATGCCGGCAAAGCCCTTCGACCCCAATGCCTCGATCCGCGCGGTTTCGACCGCATCGAACACCGCGCGCGCCACCGGCTCCTTGGGCGCGGCGCGCGCGTGCTTGATCACGTCGTGATGCTTGAGCCGCAGCGCAAAGCCATCGGCAAAGCCGCGCGCCTCGGCCACCTGGTCGGCGGGCAGCGCGCGCGCGGGCATCGGCACCTTGATGCTCCGCCCCGCCTGGCTCGGCGCATCGGCAGTGAAGGCCAGTTCGACCTCGGCATCATTGGCGATCGCGCGCGATGCCCCGCCGAGCACGTCGCGGAACCGGTCGAGGGGGGTGTCGGTGGCCATTACCAGAGTACCTTGCAGCCGAAATTGGCGATCTCGCGGTCGCGCGTGACTACCGTGAGGTCTTCTATGAGCGCCTGCGCGGCAATCAGCCGATCAAAGGGGTCGCGATGCTCGCCCGCCAGCGTTCCGGCAAGCAGGCCATGCGACGCTGTGACATCGAGCGACCGGAAGTCATTCGCCGCCATGAGGCGCGGATACTGGACCGACGGGTCTCCGATGTCGGGGAGCTTTCCGACTCGATGCTTCGTCGCTACTTCCCATGCACTGACTGCGCTCACGAAAAAGGCTGCATCGCTTTCTTCGAGGACGGTCCGAGCCGACGCCCCGAGCCTTTGTCCGCCGGCCCACCAAAACAGGACCGCGTGGGTATCCAGAATAAATGCCGTCACAAGCCATATTTCTCTAAACGGCTGCCTTCCCATAGCTCGAGTTCGTCTTCGGGCATGGGATCGAACCACGTTGAATCGGGGATGCTGGCCAGTTCGGGCCATCCCCCCGGCTGGCGTTTGGGTTTCTCGGCCTGGATAAACGGCACCAGCTTGGCATAGGGCTTGCCGGCCTTGGCAAGGACGATCTCTTCCCCAGCATGCGCGCGATCAAGCAGCTTCGACAGGTTCGTCTTCGCATCGTGGACGTTGACGAAATCGATCTTGGTCGGGGCGTTCATGACGGGTCTCCGAGTGGACTAAGCCAAGTTAGTCCACTTGCGCCCAAACTCAACCCTTCTTCACCACGCTTTCGGGCAAATCCTTGCCGAATACCCGCTGGTAATATTCCGCCACCAGCGCGCGTTCGGCCTCGTCGCATTTGTTGAGGAACGACAGGCGGAAGGCGAAGCCGACATCGCCGAAGATCAGCGAATTCTGCGCCCAGGTGATCACCGTGCGCGGGCTCATCACTGTCGAGATGTCGCCGTTGATGAAGCCGCGCCGCGTGAGTTCGGCGACGCGCACCATGTTCTCGACCGCTTCCTTGCCGCCGGGCTTGTCATATTCGCCCGATTTGGCGAGCACGATCTGCGCCTCGACCTTGGCGGGCAGATAGTTGAGCGTGACGACGATGTTCCAGCGGTCCATCTGGCCCTGGTTGATCTGCTGCGTGCCATGATACAGCCCGCTGGTATCGCCCAGGCCCACCGTGTTGGCGGTCGCGAACAGCCGGAACCACGGGTTCGGGCGGATCACGCGGTTCTGGTCGAGCAGCGTCAGCTTGCCCTCGGTCTCGAGCACGCGCTGGATCACGAACATCACGTCGGGGCGGCCCGCGTCATATTCGTCGAACACCAATGCGGTCGGGGTCTGCAGCGCCCAGGGGAGCAGCCCTTCGCGGAATTCGGTGACCTGCTGGCCGTCCTTCAGCACGATCGCGTCGCGACCGATCAGGTCGATCCGGCTGATATGCGCGTCGAGGTTGATCCGGATGCACGGCCAGTTCAGCCGCGCGGCGACCTGTTCGATATGCGTCGATTTGCCGGTGCCGTGAAACCCCTGCACCATCACCCGGCGGTTGTGCGCGAAGCCCGCCAAGATCGCCAGCGTCGTGTCGGCATCGAACACATAGGCGGGATCGAGATCGGGCACGCGCTCGTCGGCCTCGCTGAACGCGGGCACCTTCATGTCGATATCGAGCCCGAAAATCTCGCGCACGTCGACGGTCTTGTCGGGTGCGTCGAGGATCGTCGTCTCGCGGCTATCGGGCTGGGTATTGGGAATGCTGGACATCGAAAAACCATGGCGATTGTGCAATAGGCTGCACTTAAGGTGGCAGGGACGACTGGCAAGGGCAAACTAAGGGAAGCGCCGCTGCGAGGAGGAGGGAACCATGGCCGACAACGCTGCAAAACCCGTCTGGTACGAATTGCTCACCACCGACATCGAAGCCGCACAAATCTTCTACGCTGATGTGCTCGACTGGACGATCGCCCGCGCGCCCTATGAAGGCATCGACTATCGCATCGCGGCCGCACCCGACGCTGCCTCGATCGCCGGGTTGATGACGATACCGCAGCCCGGCGCGCTGCCTTCGTGGCTGATGTATGTCGGCGTCGAGGATGTCGATGCCAGCGTCGAGCGCGTTACCGCGGCGGGAGGCGCGGTCCAAATGCCCGCGATGACGATGGAAGGGGTCGGCCGGATGGCGATGCTCGCCGATCCGCACGGCGCGCCCTTCTATGTCATGCGCGGCGAAAGCGACGATCCAAGCAACGCCTTCGTGCCGGGCGAGGCCGCCACGCCCGGCCATGCGGTGTGGAACGAACTCACCACTCCCGACCCGGCGGCATCGATCGCCTTTTACGAAGCGCAATTCGGCTGGCGGCAGGATGGCGCGATGCCGATGGGCGAGCTTGGCGACTATCAGTTCCTCTATGCCGGCGCCGACGGCATCGGCGCGGTGATGGGGCGGGTTCCGGGCGGGCGCGAAGGCTGGCAGCCCTATTTCATGGTCGAGGACATCGACGCCGCGGTCGAGCGGCTGATCGTCGGCGGCGGCAGCGTGATCCAGGGGCCCGACCCGATCCCGGGGGGCATGTATTCGGTGGTGGCCGAGGACCCGCAGGGGGTACGGTTCGGGCTGGTGGGGTCGCGGGTGGCGTAAGCCGACAGGCCCTCACCCTTCCGGCGCTGCGCGCCTCCTTCCCTCTCCCGCTTGCGGGAGAGGGAAGGGCGCCGAAGGCGCGATAGGGTGAGGGCCTGTCGTTTCTGCGTGCGCCTCAGGCAAACGCCGGTGCGGCGCGCAGGTGCTGATACGCCGCGATCACTTCCTGCAGCCGCTGCTCGTAGCTGCGGTCACCGCCATTGCGGTCGGGGTGAAAGCGTCGCACCAGATCGGCGTAGCGCTGCCGCAGCGCGCGGCGATCGGCGTCGGCGCCAAGCCCCAGTACCGTCAGCGCATCGCGATCGCTGCCCGACAGCGGGCGCCCATCCTCGCGCGGCCGCTGCGCGCGCATCCGCTCGCGGAACCTTGCGCCGATCGCATCCATCGGATCGTGGAAATCGGCCCAGCGCGGCGGCCGGTCGGCGCCGTTGGTCGCAAAGGCGCGGGTTTCGCTTTCCCACCCGGCATAGGGTTTCTGCGCGTCGTAGATTTCGTCCGAGCTCATCCCCTGGAAGAAATTATACCGCGAATTGAACGCGCGTACATGTTCGAGGCACATCCAGCGATAGGGCGCGGGGCCGTCGCCCGATCGGCGCGCGCCCTCTTCGGCAGGCGCGCGAAACTCGCCGGGTTCGTCGCAGCCGGGGGTCGCGCATACCCGGCCATTGGCCTCCACGCGCCCGTGAAACCTGCCCGTCGATCCGTTCTTGCTGTCGGTCCGCGCCACGCGGCTCCCCATCTTGTCACAAAACGGACTATATAGGCCCGATGAACCAGCCCGCCACCGCATCCGTCGAGGCCGCGATTACCGCGCGCCTGCACGACGCCCTCGCCCCGACGCACCTGATCGTCGCGAATGAAAGCCACCTCCACGCCGGCCATCTCGGCGACGACGGGAGCGGCGAATCGCATTTTGCGGTCGAGGTCGAAAGCGCGGCCTTCGCCGGACTCAACCGCGTTGCGCGCCAGCGGCTGGTGAATCAGGCGCTGGCCGAATTGTTGGCCACCCGGATCCACGCGCTACGCATGAAGGTGCGCGCGCCGGGAGAAAGCTGAGTCGTGTATAAATTATGGTATTGGTCGGCGGTGCAGGGGCGCGGCGAGTTCGTCCGGCTCGCGCTCGAGGCCGGCGGCATCGACTATGTCGATTGCGCACGCGAACAGGGCGATGCGGCACTGCTCGCCGACCTGAACGATCGCACCGGCCGTACGCCGTTTGCGCCGCCCTATCTCGAAATCGACGGGCTGGTGATCGCGCAGGTCGCCAACATCCTGCAATATCTGGGGGAGCAGCATCATCTCGCCCCATCGGGGCTGGCCGACCGGCTGTGGCTCAACCAGTTGCAGCTGACGATCGCCGATTGCGTTGCCGAGGTGCATAACGTCCACCACCCTGTCGGCACCGGCGCCTATTATGACGAGCAGCGGCCCGAGGCGGCGCGCGCCGCCGAACAGTTCCGTGCCGAACGGCTGCCCAAATTCCTTGGCCATTTCGAGGATGCCGCCACCGCCAATGATGGCGAATGGCTGATCGATCATCGCTGGACCTATGCCGATACCTCGCTGTTCCAGCTGGTGGCTGGGCTGCGCTACATGTTCCCCAAGCGCATGGCGACGCTTGCTCCGGAGTATCCAGGCTTGATGCGGATCCACGCGATGGTCGCCGATCTGGCGGGGGTGCGCGCCTATCTTGCGAGCGAGCGGCGCATCCGCTTCAACCAGGACGGCATCTTCCGCCATTATCCCGAACTGGACGCTGCATGACCAATGACGACCTTGTCCTCCAGACGATCCTGCCGGTCAGCCACGATCTGGGCGGGTTCAAGGTCCACCGCACCTTGCCCAATCGCGAACGCACGATGGTGGGGCCGTTCATCTTCTTCGACCAGATGGGGCCGGCGCTGATGGAGCCGGGGCAGGGGATCGACGTCCGCCCGCATCCGCATATCAACCTGTCGACCGTCACCTATCTGTTCGCGGGCGCGATCGGCCATCGCGATTCGGTGGGCAGCGACATCGTGATCGAGCCCGGCGCGGTGAATTTGATGACCGCGGGCAGCGGCATCGTCCATTCCGAACGCTCGCCGGGCGAGGAGCGCGCCAAGGGGCCGGCGCTGTTCGGCATCCAGACCTGGCTCGCGCTGCCCGAGGCCGATGAGGAGAGTGATCCGGCGTTCGAGCATGTCGAGCGCGACGATCTGCCGGTGATCGAGGGCGCTGGCGCGCGGTCTCGGATCATCATGGGATCGCTCTGAGGTGCCACCGCACCGACCACGACGCACGCGCAGACGATCTACGCCGACATCGCTCTCGATCCCGGCGGCAGCGTGCCGATCGACGATTCGACCGACGAACGCGCGATCTATCTGGTCGAGGGCGATGCGACGCTCGACGGCATGAAGCTCGAGCCGACGACGCTCTATGTGCTGCGGCCGGGCATCCGCGCGACGCTGCGCTCGGGCCGCGGCGCGCGCGCGATGCTGTGCGGCGGCGCAGCCTTCGCCACCCCGCGGCATGTGTGGTGGAACTTCGTCTCGTCGAGCCGCGACCGCATCAACCAGGCCAAGCACGACTGGAAAGCGGGCCTTTTCCCCAAGGTGCCCGGCGACGAGGATGAATGGATCCCGATTCCCGAAGCACCCAAGACGGTAAGCTATCCTTAGGCGTCCCCCTCCCGCTTGCGGGAGGGGCTAGGGGAGGGCATGTGGGGGTGGATGAGGGTCGCGACAGGCCCTCCCCCGTCCCAGTTTCAGGTGAACGATGCCCCGCATCGTTCAGGTCAGGCCGGGGGCCTGACCGCCCTGAAACTCGCAAGCGGGAGGGGGGAAGAAAGCGCGGGAGGGGACGTCCATGCAGCACATCGCACTATCCACCGGGATCAGCCTCGACGTCGTCACCGCGGGCGATCCCGCGCACCCGGCGATGATCTTCCTCCACGGCTTCCCCGAATCGCACCGCACCTGGCGCCACCAGCTCCCCGAATTCGCGCGCGATCATTTCTGCATCGCCCCCGACCAGCGCGGCTTCGCACGGTCGGACAAGCCGAAAGGCGTCGACCAATACACCCCCGACAAGCCGGTCGCCGACCTGATCGCGCTCGCCGACCATTTCGGCATCGATCGCTTCACGCTGGTCGCGCACGACTGGGGCGGGGCGATCGCGTGGATGGCGGCGCTGCATCAGCCCGGGCGGATCGAACGGCTGGTGATCCTCAACGCACCGCATCCGCTGATCTTCCAGCGCAGCGTCATCGACGATCCTGCGCAGCGCGCCGCCAGCCAATATATCCGCGCCTTCCGCAACCCCGAGCTCGAAAGCCATATCGACCGGATCGGGCTCGAGGCGTTCTTCGACACCAGCTTCGCCAAGCATGTCGATCCGGCGCTGATCGCACCCGAAAAGGCCGCCTATCTCGACGAATGGTCGCAGCCCGGCGCGATCACCGCGATGCTCAACTGGTATCGCGCCAGCGCGATCCAGGTGCCCGAAATGGACGAAGCCGCCCCGCGCCCCGCGTTCCTCGACGCGCGCTTCCCGCCAGTGACGATGCCGACCCTGGTGATCTGGGGCATGCAGGACCGCGCGTTGCTGCCGTGCCAGCTCGACGGCCTCGACGCGCTGGTGCCCGATCTCACGATCGTCCGCATCGAGGACGCGGGCCATTTCGTGCCCTGGGAAAAGCCCGAGGCGGTGAACGCCGCGATCCGCGACTGGCTGGCGAAAGAATAGCGGGCCCAAAAACCCCGTTCGTTTCGAGCGAAGTCGAGAAACCGATACCGAGCGCCAGGCCCCGTTTCTCCCCTACGCTCGAAACAAACGGAAAGGTTCGGCATACCGCCTCCCGCCCTTGTTGCGCTCGCCCCACCCCCCACGTAAAGCGCCGCATCCCATGACCGATCGCATCATCATCGCCGTGCCCAAGGGCCGGATCCTCGCCGAGGCGCTGCCGTTGCTGGCGGCCGCCGGCGTCGTGCCCGAACCCGCCTTTTCCGACGAGAACAGCCGTGCGCTGCGCTTTTCGACCAATGTCGCGCATATCGACCTGATCCGCGTGCGCGCGTTCGACGTCGCCACCTTCGTCGCGCATGGCGCGGCGCAGCTTGGCATCGTCGGATCCGACGTGCTGATGGAATTCGCCTATTCGGAACTCTACGCGCCGGTCGACCTTGGCATCGGCCATTGCCGGCTGTCGGTCGCCGAACCCGCAGACTTGGCCGCGCAGGACGATCCGCGCGGCTGGAGCCATGTCCGCATCGCCACCAAATATCCCGGCGTCACCCGCCGCCACTTCGCCGCGCGCGGGGTGCAGGCCGAATGCGTCAAGCTGAACGGCGCGATGGAACTGGCGCCGATATTAGGGCTGGCACCGCGCATCGTCGATCTGGTGTCGTCGGGCCGGACGCTCAAGGAAAACGGATTGGTCGAGGTCGAGGTGATCGCCGAGGTATCGTCGCGGCTGGTGGTCAACCGCGCGGCGTTCAAGACCAAGCCCGCGGTGGTGCCGCTGGTCGATGCGTTCCGGCGGGCTACTGCTGCCCCCCTCCCGCTTGCGGGAGGGGCCGGGGGTGGGGCGTCGCCAGCCGCGAACGACCACGCGGTGGGAATGCGGATAGCCCCACCCCTAACCCCTCCCGCAAGCGGGAGGGGGATGTGATCCGCCTCGATTCCACCGCGCCGCGCTTCGCCGCCGACTTCACCGCGCTCGTCAACGCGCGGCGCGAGGCCGATAGCGATGTCTCGCGCGATGTCGCGATGATCGTCGGCAGCGTCCGCGAGCAGGGCGATGCCGCGCTGCACGCCTTCACCAGCAAGTTCGACCGCCACGACCTCAACGCCACCGGCTGGCGGATCGAGCGTTCGGCGACCAGGGCGGCGCTCGACTCGCTCGACCCGGAGCTTCGCGCCGCGCTCGAACTCGCGCGCGACCGGATCACCACCTATCACGAGAAGCAGCGCCCCGCCGACAGCGACACCACCGACGCGCACGGCGTCCGCACCGGCGCGCGCTGGAATGCGGTCGACGCCGCCGGGCTGTATGTTCCGGGCGGGCGCGCGGCCTATCCGTCGTCGCTGCTGATGAACGTCATCCCCGCGCAGGTCGCGGGGGTCGAGCGGATCGTGATGGTCACGCCGACCCCCGATGGCGAGGTCAATCCGCTCGTTCTGGCCGCCGCCGAACTCGCCGGCATCGGCGAGATCTGGCGAGTCGGCGGTGCGCAGGCGATCGCCGCGCTGGCCTATGGCACCGACCGGATCGCCCCGGTCGACGTCATTTGCGGCCCCGGCAATGCCTGGGTGGCCGAGGCCAAGCGCCAGCTCTACGGCGTCGTCGGCATCGACATGGTCGCCGGTCCTTCGGAAATCGTCGTCGTCGCCGATGGCCGCAACGACCCCGAATGGATCGCCGCCGATCTGCTCAGCCAGTCCGAGCACGACCCGACCAGCCAGTCGATCCTGCTCACCGACGACGCAGCGTTCGCCGATGCCGTAGCCGATGCCGTCGACCGCCAGATCGGCGAGCTTTCGACCGCCGAAGTCGCGCGCCGCGCCTGGGATGCCAATGGCGCGATCATCGTCGTGCCCAGCCTCGACGACACGATCCCGCTGGTGAACCGCCTCGCGCCCGAGCATCTCGAACTCGCGGTCGACGATCCACAGGGCTTGTTCGCGCAGGTCCGCCACGCCGGGTCGGTGTTCCTGGGGCGTCACACCCCCGAGGCGGTCGGCGATTATGTCGCCGGGCCGAACCATGTGCTGCCCACCGGCCGGCGGGCGCGCTTTGCCAGCGGGCTGTCTGTGCTCGATTTCATGAAGCGCACCAGCTTCCTCGCGCTCGATCCCGCCGGGCTCGCCGCGATCGGCCCCGCCGCGGTGGCGCTCGCCACCGCCGAGGGGCTGCCGGCGCACGCCAAGTCGGTGTCGATCCGGCTACCCACTTCCCCCTGATCCGTTCGTTTCGAGCGTAGTCGAAAAACCTGCCCGCGCTTGGCGCCGCGGCTTCTCGACTTCGCTCGAAGCAAGCGGTGGTGCTATGGACCCCATCATGACCAGCCCCAATACCCGTTCGCGCACCCAAGCGCGCGCCGCCGCCCGTCTCGCCGCCGTCCAGGCGCTGTACCAGCACGAGATGGAGGGCACCGCCGTCACCGCCTTGCTCCACGAATTCCACCAGCACCGGCTGGGCGCGACGATCGAGGACGCCGAATATATCGACGCCGACGTGCTGTTCTTCGACGACCTCGTGAAGGGCACCACCGCGCGGGGAGCCGAGATCGACGCGATCGTCGCGGCGAAACTCGCCACCGGCTGGACGCTCGACCGCCTCGACAAGCCGATGCGGCAAATCCTCCGCGCGGGCACCTACGAGCTGCTGGCGCGCGCCGACGTCCCCACCGGCGCGGTGATCAGCGAATATCTCGACGTGACTCATGCCTTCTACGACAAGCGCGAGGCGGGGTTCGTGAATGGCCTGCTCGACGCGGTGGCGAAGGACGTGCGTGGCTGATCCCGTCTGCCGCTTTACCTGTGCAGTATCAACCATAAGTGGCGCGCTCATATCGCCTGAACATTGCGGCATTCGATGGCCTATGGTGACGGGTTAATCGAAAAAATTATAGTGGATGCCGCTGTCGGTGCCCCGGACGACCAGCGTGAAGAAGCCGGGTGCATGCGCTAGCGTCGGCGCATCGTTGGTAAGGCCGCCAGGAACCCGTTGCCACCCGGTCCACGAGGTGCCGCCGCCGAAGCTGTTGTGATGCAACGCATTGTCGGTGCCGCGCACGCACAACAGGCCCTGGGCAATGGCAGGGGCCGAGGGGGTTCGACCGCCGCCTTCTACCTCGTTCCACACGCCCCAGGAGACGCGATCGGCACCAAGACCGTTAAAGTGGATGCCGTCGTCGCTGCCGCGGACGAAACAGAAAAATCCTTGCCCGAACTGGGTGATCGCGGGCGCCGACGGCGTTCTACCGCCGCCCGGGATTTCGGCCCAGGCGGTTCGCCATACCGGTCCGTCGTCGAAGCTGATGAAGCGGATCGCGCCATTGGCCGCGCGTGTGAGCAAGACGCCCGGCGCCACGCCCGGCGCGCTGTCGGTACGCTCACCGCCGGGGACTTCCTGCCAGCCGCTCCAAGCTGCCCCGCTTTGACGGTTCCAATATACCGCGTTGTCGGTGCCGCGCACAAACACGTACAAATTCCCGTTGAGCATCGTTGTCGCCGGCGCAGAGGGCGTGCGCCCGCCGCCGGGCAGCTCTTGCCATCCCTGCCAGCTGGTACCGCTGATGAAACGATTATGGAAAATGCCGTTGTTGGTGCCACGAACGAACACATGTACTGCGCCAGTCGCACCAGGGGCGTCGAGCGTCTGCCCACCGCCTGGAACTGCTTTCCATCCTTGCCACGAAGACATTCCGGCAACTCCTTGTTCGAGTCGCAAGTATAATAGCAAATAGCTGCGTATGGGCATATGGAAAACGCGCAATCAATGGCCCTAAAGAGGGCGTCTGTTGCAAGATAGTCGTAACTATAGAGTATGTCGACATAGTCGGAATGGATTTATCGTTCTATTACAACGAATATTACTGGAGGAAGATTCGACTGTCCGGGTTTCAAGAAGACATCGTATCGCGCGCGCGGTAACGCGGAGTGGCATGAACGAATCCACCTTCCTCACCGCGCTCCGCAGCCTCCCGCTGCACGCAGGTGCGCGCGGCCTTGCCGACGACACCGCGCTCCTCGGCGACCTCGTCCTCACCAAGGACCTGCTGGTCGAGGGAATCCACTTCCTCGCCACCGATCCCGCCGCCGATGTCGCGTGGAAGCTGGTCGCGGTGAACCTCTCCGATCTCGCCGCCAAGGGCGCGGTGCCGATCGGCATCCTGCTCGGCTATCCGCTCGCAGGCGACGACGCCTGGGACCGCGGCTTCCTCGCAGGCCTGCGCGAGGGGTGCGAAGCCTTCGCCTGCCCGATCCTCGGCGGCGACACCGTCACCGCCAATGGCGCGCGGACGCTATCGCTCACCGCGATCGGCCGTGCCACCGCGCCCCCTGCGCGCAGCGGCGCTCGCCCCGGCGACGCGCTCTGGGTCACCGGCACGATCGGCGACGCTGCCGCCGGGCTTGCGATCGCGATAGGGGGGCAGGGGCCGCCCGAGCTGCTCGCCGCCTATCGGCGGCCGCAACCCCGCCTGGCCGAGGGGCAGGCGCTCGCCCCCCATGCCAGCGCGATGATGGACGTCTCCGACGGGCTGCTGATCGATGCCGCGCGGATGGCGCAGGCAAGCGGCTGCGCGGTGACGATCGACCTCGCGCCGATCCCGCTGTCGCCCGCCTACGCCGCCCACGCCGGCACCCATCGCGAAGCGCGCATCGCGGCAGCCACCGGCGGCGATGACTATGAACTCCTGTTCGCACTCCCGCCCGACGCAACCTCGCCGGTCCAGGCCACCCGCGTCGGCAGCTTCGCGCAAGGCGCCGGCCTGAGCCTCACCGACGCTGGCGAGGCCGTCACGCTCCCGCCGCGCATCGGCTACCAGCACGGCTGATCCGCCGCCCGCGCAATCGGGCAAAGCCTTGCGCGTCCCCGGCTTTTGGGTCTCTACTCGTGCCAGCGTGACCGAATGCGGCACCAGACCGCGGCGGCGCCTTCAGGAAGAGGGACCATCTGCGATATGACGATCGTCTATTTCGCCATGCTCTGCGGGGTTATCGCGGTGCTTTATGGCTTCGTGACCGCACAGCAGGTCATCCGCGCCCCCGCCGGCAACGCCAAGATGCAGGACATCGCCGCCGCGATCCAGGAGGGTGCCAAGGCGTATCTCGGCCGGCAATATACCGCGATCGGCATCGTCGGCGCGATCGTCGCGGTGATCCTGCTCCCCACGCTCGGCATCTATTCGACGATCGGCTTCCTCATCGGTGCGGTGTTGTCGGGGGTTGCTGGCTATGTCGGCATGAACATTTCGGTGCGCGCCAATGTCCGCACTGCCGAGGCCGCGCGCACCTCGCTCCAGGGCGGCCTCACGCTCGCCTTCCGATCGGGCGCGATCACCGGCATGCTGGTGGCGGGGCTCGGGCTGCTGTCGATCGCGGGTATCTTCTGGTATCTCGTCGCGGTCGCGGGCGATGCGCCAAATGGTCGCCGGGTGATCGACACGCTCACCGCGCTCGCGTTCGGTGCATCGTTGATCTCGATCTTCGCGCGGCTGGGCGGCGGCATCTTCACCAAGGCCGCCGATGTCGGGGCCGATCTGGTCGGCAAGGTCGAGGCGGGCATTCCCGAGGACGACCCGCGCAACCCCGCGGTGATCGCCGACAATGTCGGCGACAATGTCGGCGATTGCGCGGGCATGGCCGCCGACCTGTTCGAAACCTATGTCGTCACGCTCGGCCTGACGATGGTGTCGATCGCCTTGCTGGTGCGCGCCCCGACCGAACAATTGCTGGCATTGATGGCGCTGCCGCTGCTCGTCGGCGGGGTGTGCATTCTCACCTCGATCATCGGCACCTACATGGTCCGCTTGGGCAGCAGCCAGTCGATCATGGGCGCGCTGTACAAGGGGTTCTGGACGACGATCCTGCTCTCGGTCCCCGCAATCTATGGCGCGACCGCCTATGTGCTGGGTGACCTGCGCGCGGTGATCGGCGGGGCGGGCTTCCTCGATCCGGGCACCGACGGCCTCACTACCGAAGCCACGCTCGGCTCCGAGGCGATCGGCGGCATGGCCTTCACCGGCATGGACCTGTTCTGGTGCATGATGATCGGGCTGGCGGTCACCGGACTGCTGGTGTGGATCACCGAATATTATACCGGCACCAATCATCGCCCGGTCCGCTCGATCGCCAAGGCATCCGAGACCGGCCACGGCACCAACGTCATCCAGGGCCTCGCGATCAGCCTCGAATCGACCGCGCTGCCGACGCTTGTCATCGTCGTCGCGGTGGTCGCGGCGTATCAGTTCGCGGGCATCATCGGCGTCGCCTTCGCCGCCACCTCTCTGCTCGCGGTCGCTGGCATGGTGGTCGCGCTCGATGCCTATGGGCCGGTCACCGACAATGCCGGCGGCATCGCCGAAATGGCGGGGCTGCCCGACGATGTCCGCCAGCGCACCGACGCGCTCGATGCGGTGGGCAACACGACCAAGGCGGTGACCAAGGGCTATGCGATCGGCTCGGCGGCGCTCGCCGCATTGGTGCTGTTCGGTGCCTACACCACCGATTTGCGCGAGTTCTTCCCCGAGCTCACCGTCGATTTCAGCCTGTCGAACCCCTATGTCATCGTTGGGCTGCTGCTGGGGGCGCTGCTCCCCTATCTTTTCGGCGCGTTCGGCATGACCGCGGTCGGCCGCGCGGCGGGTGCGGTGGTGAAGGACGTGCGCGAGCAATTCGCCTCGAACCCCGGCATAATGCTCGGCACCTCGCGCCCCGATTATGCGCGCACCGTCGATATCGTCACCAAGGCGGCGATCCGAGAGATGATCGTCCCCTCCCTGCTGCCCGTGCTCTCGCCGGTCGCGGTGTATTTCATCGTCACCGCGGTGGCTGGGCAGGAACAGGGCTTCGCCGCTTTGGGCGCGATGCTGCTCGGGGTGATCGTCTCGGGGCTGTTCGTCGCGATCTCGATGACGAGCGGCGGCGGCGCATGGGACAATGCCAAGAAGTACATCGAGGACGGCAATCACGGCGGCAAGGGCAGCGAAGCGCACAAGGCCGCGGTCACCGGCGACACCGTCGGCGATCCGTACAAGGATACCGCCGGCCCTGCGGTGAACCCGATGATCAAGATCACCAACATCGTCGCGCTGCTGCTGCTGGCGGCGCTGGCGGGGTAGGGAGCCGCATTCGTCACCCCGGCCTCGTGCCGGGGTCCACGGCGCCCCGGCCACCACGCCTGGGCGTGCGCGGAACGGTGGACCCCGGCACGAGGCCGGGGTGACGAAGACGGGCCGGACGCCCCCACTTCGTCCAATGCGGCGAACACTTCCCTTTTCGCGCCATACCGCGTATGGCGCACGCCACTTTGCGAACCCACGAGGACTATTTTTGGCTAAAGAAGAACTGCTTGAGATGCGCGGCCGCGTGGTGGAGTTGCTCCCCAACGCGATGTTCCGGGTCAAGCTTGAAAACGATCACGAGATTCTGGGCCACACCGCGGGCAAGATGCGCAAGAACCGCATCCGCGTGCTGGTCGGCGACGAAGTGCTCGTCGAACTCACCCCCTATGATCTCACCAAGGGCCGGATCACCTATCGCTTCAAATAGCGGTTGGTGGTCGGGACGAATGGTTTCGGCCAAATAGCCTAGCCATGAACCTCGTCCTCGCCTCATCTTCCCCGCGCCGCCGCGACCTGCTTGCCCGCATCGGTGCGGTGCCCGCGCGCGTCGTCCCGCCCGATATCGACGAAAGTCCGCGCAGGGACGAAGCGCCGCGCGCCTATGCGCTGCGGCTTGCCATCGCCAAGGCGCAAGCGGTCCCCCGCGCCGGCGACGAGATCGTGCTGGCGGGCGACACCACGATCGCGCTGGGCCGCCGCATCCTGCCCCCCGCCGACACGCTCGACATCCAGCGCGACCTGCTGGGCAGGCTTTCGGGCCGCCGCCACCACTGCCTGTCGGCGATCTGCGTTATCGGTACCGACGGCAAAGCCCGCACCCGGGTCGCCGACACCGTCGTCGCGTTCAAGCGGCTGACCCCGCAGGAGATCGAGCGCTATCTCGATTGCGGCGAAGGGCTGGGCAAGGCCGGCGGCTATGCGATCCAGGGCCGCGCCGAGGCGTTCGTCCGCTTCCTTTCGGGCAGCCATTCGGGGGTGGTCGGCTTGCCGCTGTTCGAGACGCGCGCCTTGCTCGAAAGCGCCGGGATCGTCCTTGGCTGAGTGGCTGTACGAAGCCGGGATCGGCGAAGCCCGAGCGATCCTGGTGTCGCGCGGCGACATCTGGAAGGCGCGGATCGAGGTGGCGGGCGAGGTCCCGCGAATCGGTGGCATCCACCGCGCACGGCTGACCGAGATCACCGGTCCGCGCACCGCCAAGGTGGCGCTGGATGGCGGCGGTGATGCGCTGCTCGAACCCTTTCCTGCGGGGACGACGCAAGGCGCGGCGCTGACCGTGCGGATCGTCCGCGAAGGCATAATCGAGCGCGGCAAGCTGCGCCTGCCCAAGGCGGTGCCCGGCGAGGGCGCGCCGCAGCCAGGTCCCGACCTGCTGGCGCGAATCACCGCCACCGGCCTGCCGGTCCGCCTGTGCCGCGCGCATGAGGCCGACGCGTTCGAGGAAGCCGGCTGGTCCGAAGTGCTCGACGAGGCGGTAAGCGGCGACATCGCATTCCCCGGCGGCTGGCTGCGGATGGCGGTCACCCCGGCGATGACCTTGTTTGACGTCGACGGCGCGCCGCCGCATGGGCCGCTTTCGATCGCTGCCGCGCACGCCGTGGCGCGCGCGATCGAGCGCCACGGCATCGGCGGGTCGATCGGCATCGACTTTCCCACGCTCGCCAACAAGGCGGAGCGCCAGGCGGTTGCCGACGCGATCGACGCCGCGCTGCCGCAGCCCTTCGAGCGCACCGCGATGAACGGCTTCGGCTTCCTCCAGGTCGTCCGCCGCCGCGAGCGCGCATCGCTGCCCGAAGCGATCGCCGCCGATCGCGCAGGCTATGAGGCGCGCGCGCTGCTGCGCCGGATCGAGCGTATTCCCCCGCCGCCGCCGGCTTCCCATATCGTGCCCGAGGCGATCGCCCGCCGGCTGGCGCGCCAGCCCGATTGGCTCGCCGAACTCGCCCGCCGCACCGGCGGCGAAGCGCGGTTCGAGACACGACAGGAGAATCGATGATGGCCCGGCGTTCCGGCTGCCCCGTATGCGGCCAACCCACGCTTGCCGAGCACAAGCCCTTCTGTTCGCGCGGCTGCAAGGACCGCGACCTGCTGCAGTGGCTGGGCGAGGGCTATCGCATCCCCGGCGAGCATGTCGATCCCGACGATGCCGAAGGCGCACAAAGCAGGCTGGACACGTCCGGCGAGCGCGACTAAGACCCGCGCTCCCCGACGTCCCATCGGGTGCGCCCGAGTAGCTCAGTTGGTAGAGCATGCGACTGAAAATCGCAGTGTCGGCGGTTCGAATCCGTCCTCGGGCACCATTTCCCCACCGCAGAAATCCCACAGGTTGTTTCGCCCCGCGGCCATGCTAGCGTCGCGGCGATGTCGATCCTCCTGTCGCTGCTTGCCGTCCAAGCCTTTGCTCCCGAGCCGCTAGCCGGCGCGCGCGTCACCTTCGACCGCGATGGCGTGGCAGCGGCGCAGACCGCTGGCTATGCCGACATCGCCGCCGCGCGCCGGCTGACCGCCGACGATCCGGTGCGCGTCGCGTCGATCTCGAAGCTTGCGGTGGCGATCGTGGTGCTGCGGCTGGTCGAGGCAGGGACGCTCGATCTCGACGCCGATGTGTCCGACCGGCTGGGGTGGCGTTTGCGCAATCCGGCGCATCCGCAGGTGCCGGTGACGCTCCGGCTGCTGCTGTCGCATCGATCGAGCTTGACCGATGCGGTCGATTACGTCCTGCCGCTCGATGCCGAAATGCAAAAGGTGCTTGCCGATCCGAAGGCGTGGGACGCGGCGCACGCGCCGGCGACCTATTTCCGCTATACCAACATGAATTATCCGGTGGTTGCAGCGGTCATCGAGCGCGCCACCGGGCAGCGTTTCGACCGGGTGATGCAGGCGCAGTTGTTCGGCCCACTGGCGATCGAGGCGTGCTTCAACTGGGAAAGCTGCAGCGCGGCAACCGCAGCGCGCGCGGTGGTGCTGTACGAGCCCGACGGCACCGCGCTTCGCGACGATAATCGCGGTGCCAAGCCCGCCTGTTCGGTCACCCCCGCGGTCGATGGCGACTGCGACCTGTCGCGCTGGGTGGCGGGGCGCAACGGCGCGATCTTCTCGCCGCAAGGGGGGATGCGGATTTCGGCCAATGGCCTTGCGCGGATCGGACGATTGCTCGCGGGTGAAGGCGTGGTCGATGGTGTGCGGTTACTCTCGCCTGCATCGTTCGCGGCGCTGGCCACCCCGCTTTGGACCTATGACGGCAGCAATGGCGAGACCGAAGGCGGTTTCTATTGCAGCTATGGGCTGGGCGTCACCTTCACCGCGACGCGGGTGGCGGGGTGCGCCGACGATCCGTTCGGCGACGGGCGGGTGCGGATCGGCCATGCCGGCGACGCCTATCGGCTGCGATCGGGGCTGTGGGTCGATCGTGCGAGCGGCACCGGCGTCGCCTATTATGCGACCGGGGTGGCGACCGACGCACCCAGGGGCAGTTCGGCGTTCAGCGCGATCGAGGAACGATTGGCACGCGGCCGATGAACCTTCGCCATGTCGAGATCTTCCACGCGGTGTATGTCCACGGATCGGTCAGCAACGCCGCGCGCGCGCTGAACGTGTCGCAGCCCTCGGTCACCAAGATGCTGCGCCATGCCGAGAGCCTGCTGGGGTTCGACCTGTTCACCCGCACCAAGGGGCGGCTGGTGCCGACCGAAGACGCGCATCAATTGTTCAGCGAGGCGAGCGCGATCCAGGAGCGGGTGCAGTCGCTGCGCGATACCAGCCGCAACCTGCGGCGCGGCGCGGGGACGCTGCGGATATCGGCGCTGCCGTCGCTGGCGCTGGGGGTGTTGCCGAGCGCGGTGGCGCGGGTGCTCAAGCGGACGCCGGGAGTGTCGTTCGACCTTCAGACCGTCCATCACGACGATCTGCTGCGCAAACTGTACGAGCGCGAATGCGACGTTGCAATCGCCTATGAAGTGCCGGTCGCCGCGCCAATCGCCGCGCATGCGCTGGGCGAGGGCGAGCTGGTGGTGCTGTACCGCGAGAGCGACCTGCCCGATGCCCCCGCGCGGCTCGACCTGGCGGCGCTCACCGACCGCCCGTTCATCAGCCTGGCGCGCAGCGGGCCGCTGGGGCAGATGTTCTCGGCCGAATGCGATCGGCTGGGGGTGGCGTTCGACGAAGTGGTATCGACCCGCACCTTCTACATCGCCGCCGCGCTGGTGCGCGCGGGGGTAGGGATCGCGGTGGTCGACAGCTTCACCGCGGCGGCGTCGCTGTCGGCGGGGCTGGCGTTTCGGCCGCTGCGGCCGGCGATCACTTTCGACGTCCATGCGATGTTCCTCGAGAACCGCCCGCCCTCGACGCTGGCGCTGTCGTTCCTCGATGAACTCCGTGCCTCGATCGACGTCCTATAACCCGGCGTTATGACCCAGCCCCCGCGTCGCTATTCGCAGCCGGGCCGCCGCCGCTCTAGGGTTTGCGCATGATCCCGACCCCCTACCTCCTCTATCTTGGCCACAGCGACGATCCGCTGGGCATCAAGACCTCGCGCGGGCTCGCGCATTTCGTGCCCGAGCTTTGCGTCGGCGAATTTCGCCACGACGATTGCCCGCTGACCTTGGGGATCGAGCGGCTGACGATCGAGGAAGCCCGCGCGCGCGGGGCCAATACGCTGGTGCTGGGGATCGCCAATCCGGGCGGCAGCATGGGGCAGGCGCTGGTCGAGGACGCGCTGGTCGCGATCGCGTTGGGGATGCACGTCGCTGCGGGGCTCCACCATCGGCTGCGCGAAGTGCCCGCTCTGGTCGAGGCGGCGCGCGCGGCGGGCGTGACCTTGTTCGACGTGCGCGATGCGCCCGCCGACCTGCCGGTGGGGAGCGGCATCAAGCGCGCGGGGCGGCGGCTGTTGACGGTGGGCACCGATTGTTCGGTGGGCAAGATGTACACCAGCATCGCGCTTCAACGGGCGATGCAGGCGGCGGGACTTGCTGCCGATTTCCGCGCGACCGGGCAGACCGGCATCCTGATCGCAGGGCGCGGGATCGCGGTCGATGCGGTGGTTGCCGATTTCATCTCGGGCGCGGTCGAGGTGCTTTCGCCCGCGCGGAGCGACGATGGCTGGGACGTGATCGAGGGGCAGGGGTCGTTGTTCCACCCCTCGTTCGCCGGGGTTTCGACCGGGCTGCTCCACGGCGCGCAGCCCGATGCGCTGGTGCTGTGCCACGAGGCGGGGCGCCCGCACATGCGCGGGCTGCCGCATTTCGCGGTGCCCGGGCTTGCCGAATGTCTCGAGGCGAACCTGCGCACGGCGCGGCTGACCAATCCGGCGGTGCAGGCGGTGGGGGTGTGCATCAACACCTCGCGGCTGGGCGAGGTCGAGGCGCTGGCGTTCTGCGCAGACGCCGGACAGCGGCTGGGGTTGCCGTGCACCGATCCTGTCCGCTTCGGCGTGACCCCCATCATCGAGGAGATCGCGCGTTGCTTCGCACCGTCGCCGCTCGCCACGACCGTTTCGGCCTGAAATCGCCCTTCCGCATCGCGCGCGGGGTGAAGACCGACGCCGATGTGGTCACCGTCGAGATCGCGGTCGGCGGTCTGACCGGGCGCGGCGAGGGGGTGCCCTATCCGCGCTATGGCGAGACGATCGAGGCGGCGCTGGCGGATATCGCCGCGGTCACCCCGGCGCTGGCGCAGGGCGCGGGACGCGAGGAGCTGCTCGCGCTGATGCCCGCGGGGGCGGCGCGCAACGCGGTCGACGGCGCGTTGTGGGACCTCGACGCGCAGCTCGCGCGAACGACGGTGGGAATGCTGCTGGGCCAACCGCCGCTGGTGCCGGTCGAGACCGCGGTGACGATCGGCATCGATACCCCCGAGGCGATGCACCGCGCCGCGATCGCGCTGGGGGTGGTGCCGCTGGTCAAGGTGAAGCTCGACGACCAGCTGGTGGCCGAGCGGATCGCCGCGGTACGTTCGGCATTGCCCGATGCGCGGATGATCGTCGATCCCAACGAAAGCTGGACGATGGAGTTGGTCGAGGCGATCCAGCCGGTGCTCGCCGATGCGCAGGTGGGATTGCTCGAACAGCCGCTGCCCGCCGCTGCCGATGCGGCGCTCGCCGGCTTCGCGCCGCTGGTGCCGATCTGCGCCGACGAAAGCGCGCACGGCATCGCCGATCTCGATCGGCTGCAGGGGCGCTATGCCTATGTGAACATCAAGCTCGACAAGACCGGCGGGCTGACCGCCGCGCTCGCCTTTGCCGATGCCGCGCAAGCCGCCGGGTTCGAGCTGATGCTGGGCTGCATGGTGTGTTCGTCGCTGGGAATCGCGCCGGCACTGGCGCTTGCCAGCCGGGCGGGGTTCGTCGATTGCGATGGACCATGGTGGTTGACGCAGGATCGGGGCGGAGGGGTGCGGATCGAAGGCGGGATACTGCATCCGCCGGCTCCCGGATTCTGGGGCGGGGTTTGAGGTCGGGGTGGCCTTCTTCCCTCCTCCCGCTTGCGGGAGGGGTCGGGGGAGGGGCTGTTTGGGAAGCGCCGCTGCGCGTGGCGACATGCCCTCCCCTGACCCCTCCCGCAGGCGGGAGGGGGATTAATCGATGATGCGCGCCTGGTTCGCGATACCGCTCTGGCAGCGGGTGCTGGGCGGGTTGGTGCTCGGCGTGCTGCTGGGGCTGTTCTGGCCTGACGCCGCGCCTTCGGTCGCGTTCCTGGGCGACATTTTCGTTCGGCTGATCCGGATGCTGGTCGCGCCGATCGTGCTGGTGACGATCGCCTCGGGTATCGCCTCGATGGCCGATCCCAAGCGGCTGGGCCCGCTTGGCGGCAAGACCGTCGGGCTGTTCGCCGCGACCACCTTGATCGCCGTCGCGCTCGGGATGGCCGTGGCGGTGGTGGTGCAGCCGGGGGTGGGGGCGGCGCTTGGCAGCGCGCAGGCGCAGGCTTTGGGCGAGCCCAGGACGCTGTACGATACGCTCGTCGGTATCGTCCCGCTGAATATCGTCGATGCGCTGGCGAAGGGCGACATGCTAGCGCTGATCTTCACCGCGATCCTGGTCGGCGCTGGCACCGTGGTCGCCGGCGAGGCGGGGGCGCCGTTCGCGCGATTCCTGGCGTCGGCGTCGAGCGTGCTGCTGACGATCGTCCGGCTGGTGATGGAGGTGACCCCGTTCGGCGTCTTCGCGCTGATCGCGGGCGCGGTGGCGGCCAATGGCGTCGCGGTGTTCGCCAATGTCGGCTGGCTGGCGCTGTGCGTCGTCATCGGATCGGTGCTGCAGATCGTGATCGTCCATGCTGCGATGCTCAAGCTGCTGGCGCGGGTGCCCGTCGGGCGTTTCTATCGCGGCATCGTCGATGCGCTGGCGATCGCGTTTTCGACCGCGTCGAGTTCGGCGGTGCTGCCGGTGGCGATCCGATGTGCGCAGGACAATCTGGGCGTGGCCAAGCCCGTCGCCTCGACCGTGCTGCCGCTGGGCGCGAGCATCGGCAAGGACGGCACCGCGATGTATGTCGGGTTGCTGAGCGTCTTCAGCCTGCAGGCCCTGGGCCATCCGATGGCGACCGCCGACTGGTTCGTCGTGCTGGTGACCGGCGCGCTGGCGGCGTTCGGGACCGCGCCGGTGCCGTCGGCGTCGTTGTTCATGCTGGCGGCGGTGCTCGCGGCGGTCGGGGTGCCGCCCGAACAGACCGCGTTGATCGTCGGGTTCGTGCTACCCTTCGACCGGCTGCTCGACATGACGCGCACGGTGCCCAGCGCTTCGGCGAACCTGATGGTGGCGACGACGGTCGCGCGGTGGGAGGGGGCGCTCGACGATCGGTTGGCGGGGGTGCGTGCCGAGGTGCGCGAAGCAGGATAGGAGCGGGCGATGGGGGCGGGAACGAGCAAGGCGATGATGCTGGCGCTGCTGGCGCTGGCGGGATGCGCGGCGCCTGGCCGCGTGCCGCTCGACCGCACTGCTTCGCTCGACGAGCGCGTGCGCGCGGTGCTGTACGATCCTTCGGTCGCAGGGACGCGCTGGGGATTGCTGGTGGTCGATGAGGCGGGGCGCGAGGTGGTGGCAATCGCCCCCGATGATCGCTTCCTGCCGGCGTCGAATACCAAGCTCGTGACGATCGCCGCGCTGCACGCCGAGCCGGGGCTGATGGCAACCCCGATCGAAGGCACCGCGGTCGCGATCGAGCCGGTGGTCGGCGCGAGCGATGTCGTGCTGGTCGGCAGCGGCGATCCTTTGCTGCGCGATACCGCCGATTGCATCGCCAATTGCCTGGCGACACTTGCCGACGCGGTGGCGGCGCGGACCAAGGCGGTGCGGGGGGTGATCGGCGACGATCGTGCCTATCCCGACGAACGCTGGGGGCAGGGCTGGAGTTGGGACGATCTCCAGGGGCGCTATGGCACCGCGGTGTCGGCGCTGACGCTGAACGACAACGTCACGAGCATCACCGTAACCGCGGGGGTAGTGCCGTCGGTCGCGAGCGAGGATGGCTGGTTCGCGATCGAGAATCGCGTGGTGGTGGGTGCCGTCACCGCGATCGAGGTCGAGCGGCTGCCGGGCAGCCGGACGGTGCGCGTCTTCGGCACGATCGCCACCGATGCACCCGTGCAGACGATCCGGCTGGGGGTCGATGATCCGGCCGAATGGGCGGCGTATCGCTTCGCGCGGCTGCTTCGCGCGCGCGGCGTGTCGGTGGCCGAGGCGGCGAAGGCGCGGCATCGCGCGCCGGGGGACCCCCGGCCAGCTGTGACCGGGGTCGTCGCGCGGCTCGATCCGCCGCCTTATGCCGAGGCGGTGCGCGAGACGATGAAGGTCAGCCAGAATCTGTACGCCGAGATGCTGCTGCGGCGGGTGGCGGCGCGGCGGGGGGATCGCGGGACCGCCGATGGCTTTGCCGCGATCGACGCGATGTTCGCGCAGGCCGGCGTCGCGCGTGCGGGGTGGGACCTGTTCGATGGATCGGGGATGTCGGTGTATAACCGGCTGTCGCCGCGCGCGGTGGTCGGGGTGTTGCGCTGGTCGCAGACGCAGCGCTGGGGCGCCGCGTATCGCGATACGATGCCGGTCGGCGGGGTCGACGGCACGCTGGCGAATCGGTTCAAGGACACGCCGCTTGCCGGGCGGGTGTCTGCCAAGACGGGATCGCTCAAGGGCACTGCCGCCTTGTCGGGGTTCCTGACCACCGCGACCGGGCGGACGCTGACCTTTTCGTCGTTCGCCAATGACCGCCCCTCGGGCGGCGGCGCGACGACCTTGGCCGCCGAACGCGCGCTCAACCTGATCGCTGCCGAGAATTGAACACGCATCGCTAGGCAACGGGTCACAAACCCGCTTTACCGGCGGCGCCAAATCCATATGATACCGGTGACAACGCGGAATACCGCGGTACAGGGGACGGATGAATCGATGGCATTTCCGAATGACTGCGCCCTGGCGCTCGGTGCGGCACGTACGGGTGGTTGACCTGAAGAGGGTGACCGCATGACCCGATTATCGCGCGCGACGCTCGACCATCTGCCGGTGCGTGTCGGGCGGCCGGGCGATGCCGGTGCCCACGTGCAGATCGGCATCGTCCATTTCGGCCCCGGTGCGTTCCACCGGGCGCACCAGGCCGCGTATTTCGATGCGCTGCTCGCCACCGATCTGCGCTGGGGGATCGCCGCGGTTTCGCTGCGCACCCCCGAGCTGGTCGAGGCGTTGGCAGCGCAGGACGGGCTCTATAGCCTGACGATCCTCGATTCGACGGTCGAGACGCGGGTGATCGGCGCGCATCGTGCCTGGGTCGGCCCCGGCGAGGGCGCGCGGGTACACGCGCTGCTCGCCGATCCGGCGGTACGGCTGGTGACCAGCACCGTCACCGAAAAGGGCTATTGCCTGCGCAGTGACGGAACGCTCGATACCGCGCATCGCGACATCGTCCATGACGCCGCCAACCCCGACGACCCCCATAGCCTGATCGGCTGGATCGTCGCAGGGCTCGCAGCACGGCGCGCCGCTGGCGGCGAGCCGTTCGCGGTGCTGTGCTGCGACAACATGACGGGCAACGGACGCAAGCTTCGCGCCGCGGTGATCGCGCTGGCCGAGATCCGCGATCCGGCGCTTGCCGCCTGGATCGGCGAGACGGTGGTGTTTCCCGATTCGATGGTCGATTCTATCACCCCCGCCACCGACGACGCGCACCTCGCGCGCGCCGCCGAGGCGTTGGGGGTGGCCGACCTTGCCGCGGTACAGCGCGAAGCGTTCACCCAATGGGTGCTCGAGGACGTCGCGCTGCCCGGCGATCCCGATTTGGCGAGCGTCGGCGTGATCCGCACCAGCGACGTCGCGGGCTATGAACGCGCCAAGCTGCGTATCCTCAACGGCGCGCATTCGACGCTTGCCTATGTCGGGCTGGCGCGCGGCCACGTGAGCGTCGGCGACGCGATGGCCGATGCACCGCTGGCGGCGTTCGTCGAGGCGATGATCCGCGAGGACATCGTGCCCTCGCTCGGGGCGATCGCCGGCTTCGATGTTCAGGCCTATGCCGGCGCGGTGCTCGATCGTTTCCGCAACCCCGAAATCCGCCATCTGTTGTCGCAGATCGCCGGCGACGGGTCGCAGAAGCTGCCCTATCGCATCCTTGATACATTGGCCGAGGCACGCGCTGCGGGTCGCCCGATCACGCGGTTGGCGGTGCCGGTCGCGGCGTGGATCGGCTTCCTGCGCGGCCGCGCCGAGCGCGGCGAGGCGATCGCCGATCCGCTGGCCGACCGGTTGGTGGCGGCGGTGATGGCGCAACCCGAGGGCGACGCGATCGTTGGCGAGATGCTGGCGATCGAAGCGGTATTCCCCGCTTCGCTCGCGAACGACGCCGATTTCCGCACATCGGTGGCAAAGGCCTATCGCGCGCTGCTGGCGGGGGACCTGGCTTGAGCCTTACCAACCCCGGCCGCGCGCCAGACACGAGCAGCATGACGATGGAGTTTTTGCGATGACCCGCCCGCTGAGGCTCGATCCAGATCGGCTGTTTCCCGCCGAACCGCGCACCCGCGACATCGCACGCGCGCTGTATGCTGAAATCGGTGCGCTGCCGATCGTCAGCCCGCACGGCCACACCGATCCGCGCTGGTTCGCGACCAACGCCCATTGGACCAACGCCACCGAATTGCTGCTGGCGCCCGATCATTATCTGTACCGGATGCTGTATTCGCAGGGGATCGCGCTCGCCGACCTGGGCGTGGCCGATCGCAACGGTGCTCCTGCGACCAATCCGCGCGCGGCTTGGGGCTTGTTCGCCGCGAACCAGCATCTGTTTCGCGGTACGCCGTCGCGACTGTGGCTCGACCATGTGTTCGCCGAGGTGTTCGGGTTCGAGCAGGCGCTCGATGCCGGCACTGCGGACTTCTATTTCGACGCGATCGGCGAAAAGCTGGCGAGCGATGCGTTCCGCCCGCGCGCGCTGTTCGAGCGCTTCGACATCGCGTTCCTGGCCACCACCGAAGGCGCCGACGATCCGCTGGGGCACCATGCCGCGATCCGCGCCTCGGGCTGGCAGGGGCGCGTCGCGACCACCTATCGCCCCGATGCGGTGATCGATGTCGAGCATGAGGGCTTCGCGACGTCGATGGCGCGCTTTGCCGAACTGACCGGCGAGGACGTCTATTCGTGGCGCGGCTATCTTGCCGCGCACGCCAAGCGCCGCGCCGATTTCCGTGCGGCGGGGGCGACCGCGACCGATCACGGCCACGCGACCGCGCGCACCGCGAACCTGTCGGCGACCGAGAGCGAGGCGCTGTTCGCGCGCGTGACCGGCAGCGACTGGACCGCCGCCGACGCCGAACTGTTCCGCGCGCAGATGCTGACCGAAATGGCCAAGCTTGCGTGCGACGACGGGATGGTGATGCAGATTCACCCCGGCAGCTTCCGCAACCATAATCGCGGGCTGTTCGCGAGCCATGGCCGCGACAAGGGCGCCGATATCCCGACGCGCACCGATTATGTCTCGGCATTGAAGCCGATGCTCGACGTCGTCGGGACGCGCACCGATTTGAGCATCATCCTCTTCACGCTCGACGAGACGACCTATTCGCGCGAACTCGCGCCGCTGGCGGGGCATTATCCGTGCCTGAAGCTGGGGCCGGCATGGTGGTTCCACGACAGCCCCGAGGGGATGCGCCGCTTCCGCGAGCAGACGACCGAGACCGCGGGCTTCTACAACACGGTCGGCTTCAACGACGACACCCGCGCCTTCCTGTCGATCCCGGCGCGGCACGATGTCGCGCGGCGGGTCGATTGCGCCTTCCTCGCGCGGTTGGTCGCCGAGGGGCAGTTGCACGAGAATGAAGCGCATGAAGTGGCGTATGATCTGACGATCGGGCTGGTCAGGCGCGCGTATAAGCTCGACGCCGACGCGGCCGCGCCGGTCGCCGCGGCGGCATGACCACCGCGTTCTTCGGCGAGCTGCTGCTCCGCCTGTCGCCGCCGGGCCGCGAGTTGCTGTTCCAGCGCCCCAGCCTCGACGTCCATGTCGGTGGGGCCGAGGCGAATGTCGCGATCGGGCTGGCCAGCCTTGGCCATTCGGTACGGATGCTGAGCGTGGTGCCCGACCACAAGATCGGCGAAACCGCGCGCGGCGAGTTGCGGCGCCACGGCGTCGATGTGGGCCACGTCGAGGCGGCACCGGGGCGGCTGGGGCTGTATTTCCTCACGCCGGGCGCGGGGCTTCGCGCGTCGGAGGTGATCTACGACCGCGCTTATTCGGCGTTCGCGTTGCGTGGTGCCGAAGATTGGGACTGGGAGCGGCTGCTCGACGGCTGCGACGCGCTGCACCTGTCGGGGATCACCCCGGCGCTGGGGCCCAACACCGCCGCCGCCGCGCTGGCCGCCGCGCGGGCGGCGAAGGCGCGCGGGATGCGGTTGTCGTTCGACGGCAATTATCGCGCGCGGCTGTGGGAAGCGTGGGACAGCGATCCGCGCGGGGTGCTGACCGAATTGGTGGGGCATGCCGATATCCTGTTCGGCAACCATCGCGACGTGGCGCTGCTGCTGGGCAAGCCCTTTTCAGGTGACGGCCCCGAACATCGGCGCGAGGCGGCGCTGGCGGCGTTCGACGCCTTCCCGAACCTAGGCGTGATCGCTTCGACCGCGCGCGACGTGATCGACGCTGATCATCACCGGCTGTCGGCGCGGGTCGAGACGCGCGAGGCGGTATGCCAGACCGACGAGGTGTCGATCGCTGGGATCGTCGATCGGATCGGTGCGGGCGATGCCTTTGCCGCCGGGGTGTTGCACGGACTTGCGCAGAGCGGCCCCGACCAAGCGGCGCGCGACGGGCTGGCGTTGACCTGCCTTAAGCACTCGCTGCCCGGGGATGCGAGCCTGTTCACCGCGCGCGATCTGGCGGCGTTTCACGACGAAGGGCTCGACGTTAGGCGATAACCCCGGCGGGGATCACCGGGCGCGGGGCGGGGCCACTGAATCGCGATGTATCAGCTGCGATTCGTACAGCCACGAATCGTCGTCGGGGTCGGACTCGTCGAAGGTATCGGCGATCAGCTTTCGCACCCCCAGCCGCGCCAGCATAAGGCCCGGCCACCGAACCGTGGTGAGCGGGGGCCACAGATGCGCGGCAAGCCCGGTGTCGTCGAAGCCGATCAGCGACAGATCCTCGGGAACGTTCATGCCGCGGCGCCGCGCGGCGTGGAGCGCACCCGCCGCCATCTCGTCATTGGCCGCGAAGATCGCAGTCGGCGGCTGGTCGAGGTCGAGCAGCAGATCGGCGGCGGCGATCCCCGATTCGAAGGTATAGCCCCCCTTGGCGACGAAGTCCGACGGCAGCGTGATTCGGGCCTTGGCCAGCGCGGCATCGAATCCCTTGCGGCGCTCGGCGGCCGACAGGAAGCCATCGGGCCCCGCGATCATCGCGATCCGGCGATGCCCTTGCTCGACCAGATGCGCCACCGCCAGGCCGACGACTTCGCCGTCGTTCGATGCCACCGTCCGGTCGGGCGCGTCGAGCGCAGCCGAACCCATCCGTACGTAGCGGCAGCCGACGTCGCGGCAGAGCTCGGCCAGCGCCTCGTTCTCGGCGATCGGCGGCATCAGCAGCACGCCGTGCGGTCGCTGGCGTTCGAGGAAGCGGCGGACGTCATCCAGCATCTGCGGGCTGTGGCGTTTGACCGGGCGGACGATCAGCTCGAATTCGGTGTCACGCAGCCCCTCGAGCATTCCTTGCTGAACGTTGAGCACGGTCTGGGCATTGGGATTGTCGTGGATCATCCCGATCAGGAAGTTGCGCCGCAGCGCCAGCGCGCGCGCCTGCGGATTGGGGACGAACCCCATTTCGGCGATCACGTTTTCGACGCGCGCGCGGGTATCGACATGAAGCAGCGGCGAGCGGTTGATGACCCGGCTGACGGTTTTCTTGGAAACGCCGGCGATACGCGCGACGTCGTTGATCGTTGGTTTGCCGCTGGCCATCATCACGACGCTATAGAAGTGCGGCGCCGGGTGGCAATACTGGTCTAAAGTTGTTCGTCGGGGGCGGGTTGAGACTGGTCCGCCAAGCCCAGTGCGGACAGGTCGGCGGGGGTGTTGATGTTGGCGATCGGTGGGGCGTTGCGCGCCGACGCGCCGGTGGCCCGTCCCCAACGACGAAGCGACCGGTCGTCGCCGCGCAGATGCACGTCGAGCCGATCGGCAAGCGCCGCCGGCCAGATGCCGATCACCGGCTGGTCGGCGATGAATGCGGGGCCGTCGCCGAGGATCGCGCGCAGGTCGTGCGGAAGATAAGGGGCGTCGCAGGGCACGCTCAGCACCGCATCGAAGCCGTGGGCGCGGGCGTGGTGGAGCGCGGCGTTCAGGCCGGCGAGCGGGCCGAGCCCGCCGACGGGGCGATCGGGCAGGCCAGGCGCGCGACCGCACAGGATTACCGCGTCGACCTGCGGCGTGAGCGCGGCGACCACCCGGTCGATCAGCCGCTCGCCGTCGAGCAGTGCCTCGGCCTTGTCCGACCCGAACCGCCGCGACAGTCCGCCGGCGAGCACCGCGCCGAGCAGCCTCATCGCGGTGCCAGCACCGCGTCGCGCCGCGCCAGGACGCGCAGCGCCAGCCCGGCTTGTGCGGCGCGGGCGATCGCGAGCGTGGTGGGGGCCGAGATCGTCGCGAGCAGCGGACAACCTGCAAGCACCGCCTTCTCAACCAGTTCGTAGGAGCAGCGCGAGGTCAGCAGCGCGAAGCCGCGGTCCCAATCGGCGCCGGCGCGCAGCATCGCGCCGATCAGCTTTTCGAAGGCGTTGTGCCGCCCGACATCCTCGCGCACCAGCCAGGGCTCGCCATCGGCGGTGCAGGCGGCGGCGGCGTGTACCGCGCCGGTGGCGTGGTGCAGCGGCTGATGCTGGTCGAGCAGCGCCAGTGCGGCGAAGATCGCGGTATCATCGATGTCGGCGGGTTCGACGCGCGGCAGGGGGCGCAGAGCCTGTTCGAGATTCTCGATCCCGCACAGCCCGCACGCCGATTCAGATACGCGATGTCGCACGCGATCGACGATCCGCATCGCCACCCGCTCGGCGAGCGTGATGCGCAGCACGATGCCGGCGTCGGTAGCGTGTTCGTCGACATCGAGCACGTCGTCGGCGCGGTCGATCAGCCGTTCGGCAAGTGCAAAGCCATAAGCGAGGTCCGGCAGATCGGCGGGGGTGGCCATCAGCACCGCATAGCCGATGCCGTTGCATTCGATCGCAATCGGCGTTTCTTCGGCGATCGCGCGGTCGATCGGCGTCGAAGCGCCGTCCGCCGCGATCCGCGAGAACGGCAGCTGGGATGCGCTCATCGGCACCCCGCCGCCGTCCGTTCGTTTCGAGCGAAGTCGAGAAACCTCAGCGTTGCGCTTGGCCCCGTTTCTGGACTTCGCTCGAAACGAACGGGGAGGGTGGTCATACGCGCGCCCCTCAAGCGACGATCCGCACCGGCACCGATTTCGCCGCTGGGACATGGCTTTCCTCGGCATGATGCTCGAGCGGCATCAGGACGTTCGCTTCGGGATAATAGGCGCCCAGACATCCGGCCGGAATGTCATAGGGGGTTACGATCAGCCCCTCGAGCCGGCGCGTCTCGCCGTCCTCGGCATCGCTTTCGAGCGCGACGATCTGGTCGCGCTTCACGCCTGCCGCGGCCATGTCGTGGATGTTCATGAACAGCACGTCGCGCGTGCCCTTCACCCCGCGAAACCGGTCGTGATAGCCATAGATGGTGGTGTTGAACTGGTCGTTCGACCGCAGCGTCATCAGCCGGTAGCGGCCAGGCGCGTCGGCAAAGCCGGTCGCCGAGAGGCTGGTGGGGGCGAGGAATTCGGCCTTGCCGCTCGGCGTCTGCCAGATCCGCTCGGCGGCCTTGTTGCCGCGCCAGAAGCCACCGGGGGTGAACAGCCGCGCGTTATAATCGGCGAACTTGTCGGGGTAGGTCGCCTCGATCGCGTCGCGGATCAGCGCATAGTCGCCTACCCACGCATCCCAATCGACCGCGGGGTTGGACGGCAGGATACGCTTGGCGATCGCGCCGACGATCGCGGGTTCGGACATCAGATGGTCGCTCGCGGGGTCGGCCTTGCCGCGCGAGCCGTGGATGCAGCTGGTCGAATCCTCGACCGACACCACCTGCGCGCCGGTCGCCTGGATGTCGCGCTCGATGCGGCCGAGGCAGGGCAGTAGATAGGTGACCTTGCCTGTGAACAGATGGTTGCGATTGAGCTTGGTCGCGATCTGCACCGACAGGCGCATATTGGGCCATGCCGCCTCCATCGGCCCGGTTTCGGGCACCGCGCGCAGGAAATTGCCGCCGAGGCCGATGAGCGCCTTGACCGATCCATCGATGATCCCGCGGCAGGCTTCGACGGTATCGAGCCCCTTTTCAGTGGGCGGCTCGAAATGATAGAGTTCGCGCAGCTTGTCGACCGGCGCGAGTTCGGTCTTTTCGGTCATGCCGACGGTGCGCTGGCCCTGGACGTTCGAATGGCCGCGCACCGGGGTGGGGCCGGCGCCGGGCTTGCCGATATTGCCGCGCAGCAGCAGCAGGTTGACGAGCATGCGGACATTCTCGACGCCCTTCACATGCTGGGTCAGCCCCATGCCGTAAATGCCAAGCACCGCCTTGGCATCGGCATAGACGCGCGCGGCACGCTCGAGATCGGTCTTCGAAATGCCCGCTTCGGTGACGATCGCGTCCCATTGCGCGGCGCGCACCGCGGCCAGGAAATCATCGACGCCGTGGGTGTGCTGGTCGATGAACGCCTGGTCGAGCACGCGCGGTTCGCCGCTGGCCTTCGCAGCATCGTCCCATTCGACCAGGAACTTGGCCATTCCCATCATCACCGCGAGGTCGCCGCCGGCCTTCACCTGATGATATTGGGTCGAGATCCGCGTCTCGCCGAGCGTCGCCATCTGCACCGGGTTTTGCGGGTCGGTGAAGCGTTCGAGCCCGCGTTCGCGCAACGGATTGAAGGTGACGATCGGCACCCCGCGGTCGCGCGCCGACTTCAGGTCATGCAGCATCCGCGGCGCATTCGATCCGACATTCTGGCCGAAGAAGAAGATTGCGTCGCAATGCTCGAAATCGTGCAAGCGGGTGGTGCCGGTCGCTTCGCCGATCGATGCCTTGAGCCCGACCGAGGTCGATTCATGGCACATGTTCGAACTGTCGGGCAGGTTCTGGTTGCCGTACATCCGCGCCATCAGCGCGTACATGTACGTCGCCTCGAGGCTGGCGCGGCCCGAGGCGTAGAACACCACCGATTTGGGATCGAGGCCGCGCAGTTCGGCGGCGATCGCGTCGAACGCTTCTTCCCACGCTACCGCGACATATTTGTCGGTCGCGGCGTCGTAGCGCAAAGGCTGGGTCAGCCGGCCATGTTGTTCGAGGTCGTAATCGGTCCAGCCGCGCAATTCGCTGAGCGTATGTTCGGCGAAGAAGGCGGGGGTGGTGCGATGCGCGGTGAGCTCCCATGCGGTCGCCTTGGCGCCCTCTTCGCAGAATTCGGCGGGCAGCGGGTTGGCCGACTTGGCCCAGGCACAGCTGACGCACGCAAAGCCTTCGGGCTTGTTCTGCCGCGCCAGCTCGGCGACCGCGGCGGGGCTCAGCCGTTCGCGCGGCAGGATGTCGGCGAGCGAGCGAACCGATCCCCAGCCGCCCGCGGGGCCCTTGAAGCGTTCGATCTGCGGCTTGTCCGAATGCTGCTTGCTCATCGATTCCTCGCTGCTGTGTCGCCGTTCCTACCCGAACGGGTGCCCGCGCAAATGGTTCAGCCATGTTCATTCGCGACGCCGGGTCTGCTAGGGAGCGCGGCTCACCACCATTAGGGATCGCCGTGCCGCCAGTCCAACCGCCGATACGCATCATCGCGCTGTATCGGTTCGCCACCTTTGCCGATTGCGCCGCGTTGCAGCCGCCGCTCGCCGCCTTGTGCGCCGCGCAGGGCGTCAAGGGCACGCTGCTGCTGGCGCGCGAGGGGATCAACGGGACGATCGCGGGCAGCGATGCGGGGATCGAGGCGGTGCTGGAGCACATCCGGTCGCTGCCGGGGTGCGCCGATATCGAGGTGAAGGAATCGCGGGCGGCGGAGATGCCGTTCCACCGGATGAAGGTGCGGCTCAAGCGCGAGATCGTGACGATGGGCGAGCCCGACATCGATCCGCTTGCCGGGGTCGGCCATTATGTGCCCCCAGCCGACTGGAACGCGCTGATCGAGCAGCCCGATACGGTCGTCATCGACACCCGCAACGATTACGAGGTGGCGCTGGGCAGCTTCGACCGGGCGATCGATCCGGCGACGCGGACCTTCCGCGACTTTCCCGCGTGGTTCCGCGCCAATCGCGAGCGGGTGACTAGCGGCGCGACCAAGGTGGCGATGTTCTGCACCGGCGGCATCCGCTGCGAGAAGGCGACCGCGTTCCTAAAGAGCGAGGGGATCGACGACGTCTACCATCTGCAGGGGGGCATCCTCGCCTATCTCGAAACCGTGCCGCCCGAGCAGAGCCGCTGGCAGGGCGAGTGTTTCGTGTTCGATGAGCGGGTGTCGGTGGGGCATGGGCTCCAGCCCGGCGACAACGCGCTGTGCCGCGCCTGCCGGATGCCGGTGACGCCCCAGCAGCGGACCTCGCCGCTGTTCGTCGAGGGGGTGAGCTGCCCCGCCTGCCATGCGCAGCGCACCGACGAACAGCGCGCGGGCTATGCCGAGCGGCACCGGCAGGAGCGGCTGGCCGAAGCACGGGGGCAGTTGCATGTCGGGGCGGTGCTGGGCGAGGCCGAGGCCGAGACCTAACGCTCCCACCTTCACCCCCACGCCCTCACCGTCACCCCGGCCCCTCACCGTCACCCCGGCCCCTCACCGTCACCCCGGCCTTGAGCCGGGGCCCAGGACCGCGAGCGATGCGGCAAGAGGCGCGAACGTCGCGCCCGCCGCCCTGGGCCCCGGCTCAAGGCCGGGGTGACGGGAAAGCGCCCGCCCCCTTACCGCGGGCGGTGCGCGGTACCTTCGCCGGGGGTAATGAAGATCGCGGTGCAGCTGGTGCCGGGCGCAATGTCGGCGGTGTGCCACACACCCGGCGGATTGATCGCATAGTCGCCGGGGCCGAGCGTGAGCGTGGCAGTGGTGCCGTCGGGGTGCTCCTGGTGCAGCGTCATGCTGCCCGCGGTGCAGATCACCAGCTCGGCACCGTGCGGGTGGACCTCCCATGCCGCCCAGCTCTCGGCGAAGGCATATTGCGAGACGAGCCGGCCTTCGATGCCGTCGGCGGCGTGGCGCTCGGCATAGGCGGCGTACCAGCATTCATCGGTGATCGCGGGTTCGACGCTGGCGGTGGCGCCAAGGCCGAGATGCGCGGGGTTGGTGGGGAGATGGGGCATGGCGCGCGAATGCTAGGATGTAGCGAAAGCTAAATCCAGCACCGCGCAACTGCGCGGGCGCGCCCGGCCGGCGGGTGGCGAAGCCAGCCCGACCGACGACGCGGCTTTGCCGCGGCGGGTTTTGGGAGCAAGGCAGAAGCACCACCAGCAACCCCACATTGACCGCACGCATCGTAGTTACATAATCGATGCCTGGAGATCAGCTTCGATCCGGGCAAGCGTGACGCGACGCTGCGCGAGCGGGGACTGGATTTTGCCGATGCCGGATCGGTGTTCGATGGCCGCGTGAAGACGCTGGTCGACGACCGGGTGGATTACGGCGAGACCCGGTACGTCAGCTATGGCTGGATCGAGAAGTTGCCGTCGCCGTCGTGTGGACCGAGCGCGAGGGTGCCCGCCGCGTGATTTCGATGCGGCGGATGCATCAATGGGAGATCAAGCATGTCGGACTGGACTGACCCGGACGATGCCCCCGAGCTGACGGCGGCGATGGCCGAGGTCGCCGAGATCGCGATCGGCGGCAAGGTGATCCGCCCGGCGACGGGCTATCTGGGGCCGCGCGGCGTCGCGAAGGGCCGCCCGCCGCTGCGCGGCGCGGCGAAGCGCCAGGTGACGCTGCGGGTCGATCCCGACGTGATCGAGAAGTTTCGCGAGGGCGGGCCGGGGTGGCAGGCGCGGATGAACGAGGCGCTGCGGAAGGCGGCGGGGTTGGGGTGAAACAACCGAGCTGATCGTTTAGGGTAACATTGCGTGGCTTTCGGACACTCAACATCGACGTGCGGTCGCGGCAAGTGCATCGGGCGCATTGCAACGTGCATGCGCGCCGGCCAGGATTGCACGGTCGAGGGCGCCGCATGTGCCGCCGCAGCGATAATGCGGATTTTACTTGCGTGCCGCGCCACGGGGAGTGATTTAGGTATATGATACGCGAATGGGACATCAAGCGAACGACATTTTCGCTAGCCGACTTCCTTAGTTGGCAGCGAGCTGGCTCACTGGAGCTAAGCCCTAGCTTCCAACGGCGAAGTGTTTGGACGAAAGCGCAAAAGTCCTATTTCGTCGATACCGTTTATCGCGGCTTGCCTGTGCCGATTATATTCGTTCGCGAAAGGACTGATGTAGAAACGTTATCTACGGTTCGAGAGGTAATAGACGGCCAGCAACGTCTGCGTACGATGCTTGCTTTCGTGGACCCAAAATGCCTAGCAGATGCGGCCGATGCGGATAACTTTACAGTCCAAAAAAAGCACAACAAGGATTTGCAAGGAAAACTGTTTTCAACGTTAGGTGCGGATGCGAAGAAGCGCATTCTTTCCTACCAGCTCAGTACGCATGTCCTTCCGAATGACACAAGCGACTCTGAGGTTCTTAGCATTTTTGCGAGAATGAACTCTACCGGCTCTAAGTTGAATGAGCAGGAGTTGCGTAATGCAGAATATTTCGGAGAGTTTAAGATAGCCTCCTATGATACCGCGTTTGCGAATCTAAACCGTTGGCGCAGTTGGAAGCTGTTTAGTGAACAAGATATGGCTAGAATGAAAGAAGTAGAATTCACTAGCCTGCTCTTTATCTTGATAATGAATGGGATCTTTGAGAGGACTCAGTCTCTTATAAACCGGTTTTACAAGTTGCACGATGACAATTTTGATGATTGGGATAGGGTGATCAAAGAGTTCAATCGCGTGATGGATGCCATAGAAGATGCATTCGGCGATGGGCTTCGTTCCACTGTGTATAGTAATACGGCTATGTTTTTACAGTTGTTTCATCTAATTCGTCGTTTAGAGAATGCTGGAATATCTTTAACCCATGCCAGAATACGGCGAATCCTTGATGTCGGAGATCAAATTAAAGACAGGTCTGGCCTGCCAGAAAATGTGCTAGTCGCATTAGCAAGTCGCTTTAATCGCCTAAGTAATCAGCAAATAGTGTCTGATTATATATTTAATCATGCATCCAAATGATCATATCGCTGCATTTTTAAAAAATGTGCGTACGACGCGACGTTTGCTATCGCGGCAGGTCGGCTTCTTTAATCAAAATGGTCTACCGCGAAGGGAGCTAGAATCTATATATGAGCTAGCATTTTTAAGGGTATTTATCTCTTTTGAAACTCAGCTTGTCGAACTTTTGAAGACTAATCTAATGATGCCGGTAGATTGCGCTGGCCGCATTAGAAGCAATTTCCCAGTCACAAATCGCGCGCAGGCGGGAAAGCTTTTACTAGGCCCAAATAGATACTTTCAAATTCTACCTGTTGAGCAAATGGAAAAAATAGCAAAAGTGTATTTGAAAAATGGAGGGCCCTTTGTTGGGTTGGACCCAACTCAAAAAATATCTATTGCCAAAGCATACGCAATTCGAAATCACATCGCCCACAAAAGCACCGATAGCAAATACTCTTTCCAGAAAAAAGTCCTGAATTCTGTTGTATTGCCTCGGTCAAGCACATCTCCAGGATATTATCTTCGAACATCAATGACGAATAACGTCACCTATTTTGATCACCATGTGTCTAGTGTTGGCAGCTGTCTTAATAAGATTTGTCGAGAAAGCTAAAATGCATCGGTTCGCGCAGGACACGTTAGGCGCCTGCCATGCCAAGCTAACCAAAGCTGGCGTTGCGGATGCAACATTAAAAATGCGGATGATCGGTTTCCCCGGGAACCGAAAGCAGCCGTCGTAGCTGACCCAGCCGCTCCGAGGGGATTTGGACGGGGGGATGCCTGGGGCGGTGTTCGGCTATACTTGCCAAGTGGCGGTGGGTGGCGATGCCGTGGGGCGGTGTGGGCTTAGCGGCATCTCGCTTGGCTTACTGCCCCTCTCCCGGCCTTTCCCGGCTTCGCCGGGGGCGGCCACCCTCTCCCCGGAGGAGAGAGGGAAGGGGAGCTTATTCCGCCGCCTGCTTCTCGACCTTCCGCTCGAGCAACGGCGCAAGATATTTCCCCGTGAAACTCCGCGGCTCCTTCGCCACCACCTCGGGCGTGCCCTGCGCGACGATCTCGCCGCCCTTCACGCCGCCCTCGGGCCCCAGATCGAGCACCCAGTCGGCGGTCTTGATGACGTCGAGATTGTGCTCGATCACCACCACGGTGTTGCCCTGGTCGACCAGCGCGTGGAGGACTTCGAGCAATTTCCGGACATCCTCGAAATGCAGGCCGGTGGTGGGCTCGTCGAGGATGTAGAGCGTCTGGCCGGTGGCGCGGCGGGCGAGTTCCTTGGCGAGCTTCACGCGCTGCGCCTCGCCGCCCGACAGCGTCGTCGCCTGCTGGCCGACCTTGACATAGCCCAAGCCCACTTCGGCGAGCATCGCCATGCGATCGCGGATCGGCGGGACCGCCTTGAAGAACTCGACCGCGTCCTCGACGGTCATGTCGAGCACGTCGGCGATGCTCATCCCCTTGAACTTCACCTCGAGCGTCTCGCGATTGTAGCGCGCGCCGTGGCAGACGTCGCAGGTGACATAGACGTCGGGGAGGAAGTGCATCTCGATCTTGAGCAGCCCGTCGCCGGTGCACGCCTCGCAGCGGCCGCCCTTGACGTTGAAGCTGAAGCGGCCGGGCTTGTAGCCGCGCGCGAGGCTTTCGGGGAGGCCGGCGAACCAGTCGCGGATGTTGGTGAAGGCGCCGGTATAGGTGGCGGGGTTGCTGCGCGGGGTGCGGCCGATCGGCGACTGATCGATGTCGATCACCTTGTCGAGATGTTCGAGCCCGGTGACCTTGTCGTGCTTGCCCGCCAGCACGCGCGCGCCGTTGAGCTGGCGCGCGGCGGCGGCGTAGAGCGTGTCGATCGTGAAGCTCGACTTGCCAGAGCCCGAGACGCCGGTGACGCAGGTGAAGGTGCCGAGCGGAATGCTGGCGGTGACGCCGGTCAAATTGTTGGCGGTGGCGTTGTGGACGGTGAGCTTCTTGCCATTGCCCTTGCGGCGCTTGGCCGGGAGCGGGACCGAGCGCGTGCCGTTGAGATAATCGGCGGTGATGCTGCCCTTGGTCTTGAGCACTTGGCTGAGCGTGCCCTTGGCGACGACCTCGCCGCCGCGCACGCCCGCGCCCGGCCCCATGTCGATCACATAATCGGCGGTGCGGATCGCGTCCTCGTCATGTTCGACGACGAGGACGGTGTTGCCGAGATCGCGCAGCCGGCGCAGCGTCTTGAGCAGCATGTCGTTGTCGCGCTGGTGCAGGCCGATGCTGGGCTCGTCGAGGACGTAGAGCACGCCCGAGAGGCCGCTGCCTATCTGGCTGGCGAGGCGGATGCGCTGCGATTCGCCGCCCGAGAGCGTGCCGCTGGTGCGGTTGAGGTTGAGATAGTCGAGCCCGACATTGTTGAGGAAGCCGAGGCGTTCGAGGATTTCCTTGAGGATGCGTTCGGCGATCGCGCGCTGCTGGCCGGTCATGCTGTCGGGGAGGCGCTCGAAGAAGCCGAGCGCGTCGACGACCGACAGGTGCGTGGCGTGGGCGATGTCCTGCCCGTCGATCTTTACCGCCAGCGCCTCGGGCTTGAGGCGCGCGCCGTGGCAGGTCTCGCAGGGGCGCGAGGCCTGGTATTTGGACAGCTCCTCGCGCATCCACGCGCTCTCGGTCTGGAGCAGGCGGCGGTTCATGTTGCCGATGACGCCCTCGAACGGCTTCTTGACGTCATACGACTTGCGGCCGTCGACGAAGGTGAGGGTGACGGGCTTGCCCTTGGTGCCGTGGAGGATCGTGTCCTGATGCTCGGGGGCGAGGTCTTTCCACGGGGTGTCGAGCTTGAAGTCGAATTCGCGCGCGAGGGAGCCGAGGACCTGCATGTAATAGGGGCTGGGCGGGTTCGACTTGGCCCAGGGCACGACCGCGCCCTTCTTGATGCTGAGGTCGTGATTGGGGACGACGAGGTCGGCGTCGAATTCGAGCCGCTCGCCCAGGCCGTCGCACGCCGGGCACGCGCCCTGCGGGGCGTTGAAGCTGAAGAGGCGCGGCTCGATCTCGGCGATGGTGAAGCCCGAGACGGGGCAGGCGAATTTTTCGGAGAAGACGATACGGTTGGCGGGGATGCCGGCACCCTTCATCTTGCGATCCGTCACCCCAGCGGAAGCTGGGGTCTCTTGCGGCTCCTGTCCCGCGCCATCCGCGGAGACCCCAGCTTTCGCTGGGGTGACGGGGGGGGTGACGGGGTTGGCGAGCGCTTCCACCGTCGTGTCGACCAGGTCGACATAGGCCAGCCCCTCGGCGAGCTTCAGCGCGGCTTCGAAGCTGTCGGCCAGGCGCGTCGCGATGTCGCCGCCTACGACCAGGCGGTCGACCACGACTTCGATGTCGTGCTTGAACTTCTTGTCGAGCGCGGGGGCGTCTTCGATCAGGTACGTCTCGCCGTCGATGCGGACGCGCTGGAAGCCCGCGCGCTGCCATTCGGCGAGCTCCTTGCGGTATTCGCCCTTGCGCCCGCGCACGACCGGAGCGAGCAGCAGCAGCCGGGTGCCCTCGGGCAGCGCGAGCACGCGATCGACCATCTGGCTGACGGTCTGCGCGCTGATCGGCAGGCCGGTGGCGGGCGAATAGGGGATGCCGACGCGCGCCCAGAGCAGGCGCATATAGTCGTAGATCTCGGTGACGGTCGCGACGGTCGAGCGCGGATTGCGGCTGGTGGTCTTCTGCTCGATCGAGATCGCGGGGGACAGGCCCTCGATATGATCGACATCGGGCTTCTGCATCAGTTCGAGGAACTGGCGCGCATAGGCGCTGAGCGATTCGACGTAGCGGCGCTGGCCCTCGGCATAGATGGTGTCGAAGGCGAGGCTCGACTTGCCCGACCCCGACAGCCCGGTGATCACCGTGAGGGTGTCGCGCGGGATGTCGATATCGACGCCCTTGAGGTTGTGCTCGCGCGCGCCGCGCACGGAAATGTGAGTCAATGCCATGCGGTGCGTTCTATCTTCGTTCTGGAGCGAGGGCCACGGTTATAGGGCTGGGGCACGAGATAGGGGCGCGATAACGGGGCTGGTAGGGGGCGGCGATGCGGCTTGCGCTGCGGCGTTGGCAAAGGCCTGGGTGGTTCCGACCTTCGGAAAGCTACAAAAGCTACACTACGTCCCCCCCAGATTCGCCTCTCCCGCGTCACAAAGCGCGATGCGGGTGGCGGATGCGGGGGGCGTGTTCATGCGGCATGCGTACCAAAACGGGGGCTTGTAGGACAGCGGGGTTTGGTTGGCGGCGTCGTGACCGTGCCGGTCTGATTGAAGGAATGGTGGGAAGTTGTGGAAAGCGGACCACTCTCCGATCGTCACCCCGGACTTGGTCCGGGGTCCACCGAGCCGCCGGGTGCTAAAGATATGGACGGAGGACCGAGCCCGACGGACCCCGGAACAAGTCCGGGGTGACGGGGAATGCTGTCCGCTAGCAGGGCGGAAGCCGACCGGCTGTATTAATGACTCAACGACCTAGCCCGCAGTGCCGAACACCCGCGCGAAGATCGTGTCGACATGCTTGAAATGATAGCCGAGGTCGAACTTGGCCTCGATCTCTTCGACCGGCAGCGCGGCGGTGACTTCGGGGTCGGCCTTGAGCAGTTCGAGCAGCGACAATTCGCCGTCGCTTTCCCACACCTTCATCGCGTTGCGCTGGACGAGGCGGTACGAATCCTCGCGGCTGACGCCTGCCTGGGTGAGCGCGAGCAGGACGCGCTGCGAATGGACGAGGCCGCCCATGCGATCGAGATTCTTCTGCATCCGCACCGGGTATACGACCAGCTTTTCGATCACGCCGGTGAGGCGGGCGAGCGCGAAATCGAGGGTGATCGTCGCGTCGGGGCCGATATAGCGCTCGACCGACGAATGGCTGATGTCGCGCTCGTGCCACAAGGCGACATTCTCGAGCGCGGGGGTGACGTAGCCGCGGACCATGCGCGCGAGGCCGGTGAGGTTTTCGGTGAGCACCGGGTTGCGCTTGTGCGGCATCGCCGACGAGCCCTTTTGCCCGGGCGAGAAATATTCCTCGGCCTCCAAGACTTCGGTGCGCTGAAGGTGGCGGACTTCGGTGGCGAGGCGCTCGATCGAGCTGGCGATCACGCCCAGCGTCGCGAAGAACATCGCGTGGCGATCGCGCGGGATGACCTGGGTCGAGACCGGCTCGACGCTGAGGCCCATCTTGGCCGCGACATGCGCTTCGACCGCGGGGTCGATATTGGCGAAGGTGCCGACCGCGCCCGAAATCGCGCAGGTGGCGATGTCGGCACGCGCCGCGACCAGCCGTTCGCGATTACGCGCGAATTCGGCATAGGCCTGGGCGAGCTTGAGCCCGAAGGTGACGGGTTCGGCATGGATGCCGTGGCTGCGGCCGATCGTCGGGGTGAGCTTATGCTCGAGCGCGCGGGTCTTGATCGCCTCTAGCAGCGCATCGAGATCGGCGATCAGCAGATCGGCGGCGCGCGCGAGCTGGACCGCGAGGCAGGTGTCGAGCACGTCGGACGAGGTCATGCCCTGGTGCAGGTAGCGCGCCTGCGGGCCGACCTGTTCGGAGACCCAGGTGAGGAAGGCGATGACGTCGTGCTTGGTCACCGCCTCGATCGCGTCGATCGCGGCGACGTCGATCGGTGCCTGGCCGTCGGCAGAGGCCGCGCGCGCGGCGTTCCACCAATCCCACAGCGCCTGCGCGGCTTCGCGCGGAACGACGCCGAGATCGGCGAGCGCGTCGGTCGCGTGCGCCTCGATCTCGAACCAGACGCGGAAGCGCGCCTCGGGCGTCCAGAGGTCGGTCATGGCAGCGCGGGCGTAGCGAGGAACCAAGATATGTCCTTTCGAATGGCGAGTCGCGGCCGGGCATCGGCGGGGCCCGCGCAATGGCGCGAGCGCTAGCAAAGGGGGGGCGGGGGCGCAAACCGTGCGGCGGCTGCGTTTCGGGGTTGATCGCGCCCCTGCTGGCCGCCACATGCCAAGGATGCTGATCGAAACCGAAACCACCCCCAATCCCGCCACGCTGAAGTTCATGCCGGGCCGCACGGTGATGCCGTCGGGCACGCGCGACTTCGCCGATCCCGAGGATGCCGAGGCATCGCCGCTGGCGCAGGCGTTGTTCGACTTAGGGGACGTGACCGGGGTGTTCTTCGGATCGGACTTCGTGTCGGTCACCGCGGCGCCGGGTGTCGAATGGGTCGGGCTCAAGCCCGACGTGCTGGCGATCCTGCTCGACCATTTCGCGGGCGACATGCCGCTGTTCCGTGCAGGGACCGCGGGGGGCATTTCGGTGCCCGCCGAGAGTGGCGATTTCGGCGACAATCCCGAGGATGCCGATATCGTCGCGCAGATCCGCGAGCTGATCGAGACTCGCGTCCGTCCCGCGGTCGCCAACGACGGCGGCGACATCGTCTATCGCGGGTTCAACGAGGGCAAGGTGTATCTGCAGATGCAGGGGGCGTGCGCGGGATGCCCGTCGTCTTCGGCAACGCTGAAGAACGGGATCGAGCAATTGCTCAAATATTATGTTCCCGAAGTGACCGAAGTTCGCGCGGTCTGACACCCTATCCGAACGATCCGAAGGAATAACGATGGCCCAACCCCTCGACGCAGCGGCGCTCGATACGATCTTCCGCGCCGCGCGCACCTATAATGGCTTTACCGACGCGCCGTTCACGCAAGCCGACGCGCGCGCGATTTACGACCTGCTCAAGATGGGGCCGACCTCGGCGAACCAGCAGCCGTCGCGCTTCGTGTGGTGCCTCGACCAAGCATCGCGCGAAACGCTGGCGGCGTGCGCAAGCGACAGCAATGCCGACAAGATCCGCAAGGCGCCCGCCGCAGTGGTGATCGGCATGGACCAGGAATTCCACGAGCAGCTCCCGTGGTTGTTCCCGCATACCGACGCCAAGGCCTGGTTCGACGGCGATCCCGAAGGGCGCAAGCTGAGTGCGCTGCGCAACGGGTCGCTCCAAGGCGCCTATCTGATCATCGCCGCCCGCGCGCTCGGCTGGGACGTCGGGCCGATGTCGGGCTTCGATGCCGACAAGGTGAATGCCGCGTTCTTCGCCGACCAGCCGGCGGTGAAGGTCAACTTCATCGCGACCCTGGGCAAGGGCGATCCTTCGTCGATCTTCGACCGCGGCCCGCGGCCCGAATTCGACCAGTTCAACCGCGTCGCCTGACGCGCAGCAGGGCCGGCGGTTGCGCATCCTCGTCATCGAAACCGCCACCGCCGCCTGTTCGGTCGCGCTGTTGGAGGATGGCGAGGTGGCCTCGTCGCTGCACGAAGTCGTCGGGCGCGGCCATGCCGAGCGGCTGGTGCCGATGATCGGCGAAGTGGTGGGCGACACCGCGATCGACGCGATCCTGGTCGATTGCGGGCCGGGCAGCTTCACCGGCATCCGCGTCGGCATCGCGGCGGCGCGCGGGCTCGGCCTTGGCTGGGGCGTGCCGGTCAGCGGGTATAGCGCGCCCGCGGTGGTCGCGGCTGCCGCCTTCGCCGCCGAACCTTCGCGCGAAACGGTGGCGGTGGTGATGGAGGGCGGGCATGGCGAGGTCTTCGTCCAGCGCTTCGCCGCGCATCCCTTCGCCGTACTCGAGCGCTTCGCATCGCTCGCCCCCGATGCCGCGCTGGCGGCGGTGGGTGACGCCTATGTGGTGGGCGACGGCGCGCGCCGGCTGCTCGCGCTGGCGCCCGAGCTTCCCCATACGGTAGCGCTGCCCGATGCCGCGGCGGCACGGCTGCTGCCCGCGGCATTCACCGCGCTGGCGGCAACCCCGATCTATGGTCGCGGCCCCGACGCGCTGTCGATCGCCGAGCGCGCGGCGCGCGCGCGATGAGCTCGGTGTTCGCCGCGATCGAGCTTCGCCCCGGTGGGCCTGCCGATATGGGGATCGTGACCGCGCTGATGGCCGAGGCGTTCGACCCTGCCTATGGCGAAGCATGGACCGCGGGCCAGTGCCTGGGAATCCTGTCGCTGTCGGGGGTATGGCTGACGCTGGCGAGTATCGATGGTGCCCCCGCAGGCTTCGCGCTGGCCCGCAGCACGCTCGACGAAGCCGAATTACTGTTGCTGGCCACCACGCCGCAATGGCGCAGACGCGGGGTAGGCGGACAATTACTGCGATCGGTGATGCGCGATGCCGCAGCGCGCGGCGCATGCAAGCTTCATCTTGAAGTACGCGCGGGCAATGCAGCGATAGGCCTTTATCAACGTGAAGGTTTTTCGAAGACCGGCGAGCGCCGCAACTATTATCGCGGTCACGATGGGCGCGCGATCGATGCACATAGCTTCATGCGCTTACTGGACAACTTTGAACGCTGATGTTGATAATGCTTGCGGTTTGATGATCGAAGTACGATAGGGTGTTATTAGGAAAACCGAGCCCAACAGGGCCATAATTCTTGGGTAAGAAGGACGATCATGGATACGCAGATGGAATTGCAGGAAACTCTCATCACTTTGACTGCGGATATTGTCGCAGCGCACGTCAGCAACAACAGCGTGGCGGTGTCGGATCTGCCGGTGCTGATCTCGAACGTGCATGGCGCGCTGACGGGATTGGGCGATCCGGTGATCGAGCCCGAAGTGAAGCAGGAACCAGCGGTTTCGGTGCGTTCGTCGATCAAGCCCGACTACATCGTCTGCCTTGAAGACGGCAAGAAGCTGAAGATGCTCAAGCGCCACCTGATGACGCATTATCAGATGACCCCCGAGCAATATCGCGCCAAGTGGAACCTGCCCGCCGACTATCCGATGGTCGCGCCGAACTATGCCGAGCAGCGCCGCACGCTCGCCAAGAAGATCGGCCTGGGCACGAAGCGCCGCAAGCGCGTCTGAGCCTTCGCGCTTACCGCATGTCGACAGGGGCCCGGGGCATCATGCTTCCGGGCCCTTTCGTTTGCCAAGTCCCTTCGTTTGCCAAGTCTCTTCGTTTGCGAGTCGTTCGCGGCGCTGCTGCCCTTCCCTCGCGCGCCGGTTGCGATTACATCGCGCTCATGCCCCGTAAGATCGATCTAGAAGCCCTGTGCCACGAAAAGGGCCTGCGCATCACCGAGCAGCGCCGCGTGATCGCCCGGGTGCTGTCCGAAGCCGAAGACCATCCCGATGTCGAGAAGGTGTATTTCCGCGCCTCGGCGATCGACCCCGGCATCTCGATCGCCACCGTGTATCGGACGGTGCGGCTGTTCGAAGAGGCGGGTATTCTCGACCGGCATGATTTCGGCGATGGCCGCGCGCGCTACGAGCCCGCACCCGAGGCGCATCACGACCATCTGATCGACGTCGAGAGCGGCCGGGTGATCGAGTTCGTCGATCCCGAGCTCGAACTGCTGCAAAAGCAGATCGCCGAGCGGCTGGGCTTCCGGCTGGTCGACCATCGGATGGAATTGTACGGGGTCTCGCTCGAGCGCAACGGCTAGGTGTGACGGAGCCAATCGACGCGCGGCGCGAGGCAGCGGCGGGGCGTCCGCCGCGCGTCGGCGCGATCGGGTGGGTTCGGCTGTGGTCGCGTGTGGCGATGATGGTGCTGGCGGCGCTGGTGACGGTGCCGCTGCATTATCTGTGGCGGCTCTTCCGGTTGCATTCGCCCTGGCCGCGCATTTTCCTTGGCAGTGTCGGACGGATCAGCGGCGCGCGGGTGTCGCGCGTCGGCACCCCGCTCAAGCGTAACGTGTTCTATGTCGCCAATCATCTGTCGTGGATCGACATCCTGGCGATCGGTGGCACCAGCGGATCGGCGTTCGTCGCCAAGCGCGAGATCGGCGCGTCGCCGATCGTCGGCTGGCTCTCGACGCTAAACCGCACGGTGTTCGTCAGCCGCGAGGACCGGCTGGGGGTTGCCGATCAGATCAACCAATTGCGCGACACGATTGCCGAGAATTGGGCGATCACGGTGTTCCCTGAGGGGACGACCACCGACGGGCGATCGTTGCTGCCGTTCAAGACGCCGATGCTCAAGGTGCTCGAGCCTCCGCCGGCGGGGGTGCGGGTGCAGCCGGTGCTGATGGATTTCGGCGCGGTGGGCGAGGAGATTGCGTGGATCGGCGCCGAAAGTGGGCGCGACAATGCGATCCGGGTGCTGAGTCGCGCGGGAAGCTTTCCGGTGCGGGTGCATTATCTCGAGCCCTTTTGCCCGAGCGCGATTTCGGGGCGCAAGGCGATCGCGGCGGAGAGCCGGCGGCGGCTGACCGAGGCGCTCGAGGGGGTGTTGGGCGAGCCGCTGCGGCCGTTCGTCGGGCATGAGGTGCTGGGGGCGGGGTGAGGCAACAGCCCCTCCCGTTTCCGCTTGCGAGGTGATAGAGGCCCGCCATGAACTCCCCGCGCACCTTCCACGTCAAATCCTTCGGCTGCCAGATGAACGTCTATGACGGCGAGCGGATGGGCGAGCTGATGACCGCGCAGGGGATGACCGCGACCGAGGATGCGAGCGCCGCCGACCTGGTGGTGCTCAACACCTGCCACATCCGCGAGAAGGCGACCGACCGGGTCTATTCGGACATTGGCCGGCTGCGCAAGGACGCGCGCGCGCTGGGGCGCGCGCCGATGATCGCGGTGGCGGGCTGCGTCGCGCAAGCCGAGGGCGCCGAGATCGTGCGCCGCGCCAAGGTGGACGTCGTGGTGGGGCCGCAGGCGTATCACAATCTGCCCGCGCTGGTGGCGCAGGCGGCGGCGGGGATGCCTGCGCTCGACACCGACATGCCGATCGCGAGCAAGTTCGGCGCTTTGCCCGCGCGGCGGCGGGTGGGGCCGAGCGCGTTCCTGACGGTGCAGGAAGGCTGCGACAAATTCTGCACCTATTGCGTGGTGCCCTATACCCGCGGGGCCGAAGTGAGCCGGCCGTTCGAGGCGATCGTCGAGGAGGCGCGCGCGCTGGTCGATGCCGGGGCGCGCGAGATCACCTTGCTGGGGCAGAACGTCAATGGCTGGCGCGATGGCGCCGATCTACAGTCGGGGGCGCGCGGGCTCGAGCTGCTGATCGCCGCGCTCGATGCGCTGCCGGGGCTGGCGCGGATCCGCTACATGACCAGCCACCCCAACGACATGACGCAGGGGCTGATCGACGCGCATCGCGACATCGAGAAGCTGATGCCGTTCCTGCATTTGCCGGTGCAGGCAGGCAGCGACCGGGTGCTCAAGGCGATGAATCGCGCGCACACCGCCGACGGCTATTTGCGGCTGCTCGACAAGGTGCGCGCAAGCCGGCCCGACATCGCATTGTCGGGCGATTTCATCGTCGGCTTTCCGGGCGAGACCGAGGCCGAGTTCGTCGAGACGCTGAAGCTGGTCGAGGCGGTGGGCTATGCGCAGGCGTTCAGCTTCAAATATTCGCCGCGTCCGGGGACGCCCGCCGCCGACATGGCAGGCGCGGTGCCGGCGGAGGTGATGGACGAGCGGCTGCAACGGCTACAGGCGGCGATCAACCGCGACCAGGCGGCGTTCAATGCCGCGACGCTGGGCGCGCGGTGCAGCGTGCTGATCGATCGCAAGGGGAAATTGCCGGGGCAAATGCTGGGCAAATCGCCCTGGCTGCAATCGGTGCATCTGATCACCGACGCCGCGGTAGGCGATCTGGTCGAGGTCGATATCGTTCGCGCCGATCCCAATTCGCTCGCCGGGCAGGAGCGGGTGCGGGTGGCGGCTTAGCTTATCCGGGGTTGGCGAGAAGGCTGATCCCTCTCCATTCGTTTCGAGCGAAGTCGAGAAACGGGGCTTGGCGCTACATCGCGGTTTCTCGACTTCGCTCGAAACGAACGGGGGGCATGCAGCAGATAGGGGTGGGGTAGGACACCGGCGCTTGCGGGAAACTTTCCCTGTCCTACATTCGCTTGGTCTGCCACAATCGAGGTGCGATGCAGCCCGTCCTACCCGCCGCCCCCGCGCCGCTTTGCCCGAACGTGCGGCAGGCCGGCGGCATCGGTACATCCTTCGCACCCCGCCACCTTGCCCCCTTTGGCACCCCCGAAAGGATTGCATGAGCCGTAAGCCAGTCCCCGCCCGCGCGGGCGACAAGTCGCGTATCGAGCTGACGTTCGACCGGCCCGAATTGCTGCCGCAATTGTTCGGCGAATACGACACCCATCTGGTGGCGCTCGAAAACCGGCTGGGGGTGTATATCACCGCGCGCGGCGATCGGGTGGTGGTCGAAGGCAGTGCCGAGGCGGTAGCGCTGGCGCGCGACGCGCTGCAGGCGCTGCACGCGCGGCTGTTGCAGGGGCAGGCGGTCGATCCCGGCTTGGTCGATGCGGTGATCGCGATGGCGAGCGAGCCGACGCTCGACGGCATCATCCGCCGCGATCCTTCGGCACCGCCGCCGATCATGATCCGCACGCGCAAGAAGACGATCGTCCCGCGATCGGCCGCGCAGACCTATTATATGAGCCAGCTCGTCTCGAACGACATCATCTTCGCGCTGGGGCCGGCGGGGACGGGCAAGACCTATATCGCGGTGGCGCAGGCCGTCGCGCAGCTCATCACCGGCAATGTCCAGCGGCTGATCCTGTCACGCCCCGCGGTCGAGGCGGGCGAGAAACTGGGGTTCCTGCCCGGCGACATGAAGGACAAGGTCGATCCGTATCTGCGGCCGCTCTACGATGCGCTCAACGATTGCCTGCCCGCCGAACAGGTCGAGCGGCGGATCGCGAGCGGCGAGATCGAGATCGCGCCGATCGCCTTCATGCGCGGGCGCACGCTGGCCGATGCCTTCGTGATCCTTGACGAAGCGCAGAATACGACGCCGGCGCAGATGAAGATGTTCCTGACTCGCTTCGGCCAGAACAGCCGGATGGTGGTGTGCGGCGATCCGCGCCAGACCGATCTTCCCGGCGGCATGAACGCATCGGGGCTGAACGACGCGGTTGAACGGCTCGAAGGCGTCGACGGGCTGTCGATCGTCCGCTTCACCAGCGCCGATGTGGTGCGCCACCCGATCGTCGGGCGGATCGTCGATGCCTATGAGGGGCAGGAAGCTTGATGGCGGGGATATCCTAAACTATATTCGGGATATCCCAGGAGCCTGTTGGCATGGCGGCATTGTATATCAAGGATAGTCGGGTGGCCGAACGCGCAGCGCAATTCGCGCATCGGCTGGGTACGACCAAGACCGAGGCGATCAGCCGCGCGCTCGACGCGCTCGAGGCCGATTTGGCGAAGGGGAAGGATGCGCAGCCGGGCTTTGCCGAGCGGATCGCACGCTGGCGGCTCGAGCATCCGCCACTGCCGCCGACGGGGCTAGCCGCCGACAAGGACTATGCCGATTGGCTTTCGGGCGAGGAAGACGTGGTTGATCCTTTTCGTTGACGCATCGGCGTTGGTGGCCATTTTGGCACCCGAGCCCGACCACGAGGCGTTCGAAGCCCAAATCGGACAGGCATCGCGGCTTCTGTACTCGCCGGTAGTGGCATGGGAGAGCTTGGTGACGCTGCGGCGGGGCCATGCGGTTTCCGAACCAGTTGCGCGCGCACGTCTCGACAGCTTTTTGCAGACCTTCGGTTTCGAGATGGTGAGCATCGCAGAACGCGAAAGCCGGATCGCGCTCGATGCGTATAGTCGCTATGGCAAGGGTCAGCATCCCGCCCGCCTCAACATGGGTGACTGTTTCGCCTATGCCTGTGCCAAGACCAACGATGCGCGCCTGCTCTACAAGGGGAATGACTTTGCCCAGACCGATCTCGCCTGATGCTTGACGTCGCCGTCCATGCCGAGCCCGATTGGGGCAGCGATACCGACTGGCAGGCGCTGGCCGAGCGCGCGGTTGCCGCCGCGCTCGAGCGGACGCCGCAGGCCGGATGGGCGACCGCGTCGGTGGTGATCGAGGTGGCGATCCGGCTGACCTCGGACGACGAAGTCCACACGCTCAACCGCCAATATCGCCAGAAGGACAAATCGACCAACGTCCTGTCCTTCCCGATGATCCAGCCCGACCTGCTCGACACCGTCACGCAGAACAGCGACGATGGCGAGGTGCTGCTGGGCGATATCGTGCTGGCGCACGGGGTGTGCGCCGCCGAGGCGCAGGAACGAAATATCGGCGTCGCGGATCATGCGACGCATCTGATTGTTCATGGGTGCCTGCATTTGCTAGGCTATGACCATCAGGGCGATGCCGAGGCGGACGGGATGGAGGCGATCGAACGCCTGGCACTCGACCAACTCGGTTTGCACGACCCCTATCCCGTCACGGAGGATTGAAGACCGACCATGCAAGAAGGTTCCAGTAGCAGCGCCGCGACCGGCGACGGTCGTGGCGACGCAAGCGGGATTTGGCGCGGGCTGCGCGCCTTTCTGTTCGGCGACGAGAATCACGAGACGCTGCGCGAGCGGATCGAGGAAGTCATTACCGCGCACGAGGACGAGGCCGAAAAGCCGATCTCGGGCGATCTGTCGCCGGTCGAGCGGCAGATGGTGCGCAACCTGCTGCATTTCGGCGAGCGCGACGCGGGAGATTGCGGGGTGCCGCGCGCCGATATCGTCGCGGTCGAGGAAAAGATCGCCTTTGCCGATCTGGTCCAGTGCTTCGCGACCGAGGGGCATAGCCGGCTGCTGGTGTATCGCGAGCATCTCGATCAGGTGATCGGGATGGTGCACATCAAGGACGTGTTCAACATCCTGGCGACCGGCGCTGCGCCGCCCGCGACGCTGACCGAATTGCTGCGCCAGCCCCTGTTCGTGCCGCAATCGATGGGGGCGATCGACCTGTTGCTGCAGATGCAGTCGAGCCGCACCCATCTGGCGGTGGTGCTCGACGAATATTCGGGCACCGAAGGGCTGATCACGATCGAGGACCTGATCGAGGAGATCGTCGGCGAGATCGAAGACGAGCATGACGACGCACCGCACGCGCTGCTCGAACCGATCGACGGCGGCGCATGGGAAGCCGATGCGCGCGCCGAGCTCGAAGAGGTCGCCAAGCTGATCGACCCGCGACTGGGCGAGGTCGAGGAGGATATCGAGACGCTGGGCGGGCTCGCTTTCGTGCTCGCGGGGCATGTGCCCGCGGCGGGCGAGATGCTGGCGCATGAAAGCGGCTGGACGCTCGAGATCGTCGAGGCCGATTCGCGCAGGGTGAGCAAGCTGCGGCTGCATCCGCCCGCGCGCGCGGTGATCGACGACGACGCATAGGCCCGAGGCTTTTCGCCTTGGCGCTTCCCTGCCGCCGGCCTATCTGGACGCCATGCGCAAAAAACTGCTGATCGCCCTTGGGGTGCTCGTCGTCCTCGCCTTGGCCGTGTGGTTCCTGTTCCTGCGGCCCGACGTGGCGCAATTGCCCAACGACGCGGTGATGGGCACCGCGCCGCAGATCAGCGAACCGCGCGAGCAGACCTTCCCGACGATCGGCATCGCCAAGCCGGTGGGCTGGGAGGGCGGCAAGCCCGTCGCGGCGGCGGGGATGCAGGTCAATGCCTTTGCCGGCGACCTCGATCATCCGCGCTGGATGTATCGGCTCGACAATGGCGACGTGCTGGTGGCCGAGACCAATTCGCCGCCGCGCGAGGGCGGCGGGATCACCGCGAAGATCATGGGCTTCCTGATGGCGCGTGCGGGCGCCGGCGTGCCTTCGGCCAACCGGATCACCCTGTTGCGCGACGCGAACCGCGATGGCGTCGCCGAGCAGCGTTCGGTGCTGCTGAGCGGGCTCAATTCGCCTTTCGGCATGGTGGTGCAGGGTGACTGGCTCTACGTCGCCAACACCGATGCGCTGGTGCGCTTCCCCTTCCGGATGGGGCAGACCAAGATCGATGCGCCGGCAGAGAAGATCGTCGCCCTTCCCGGCGGCGGCAATCATTGGGCGCGCAACGTCATTGCCAGCCCCGATGGCGAGAAGCTGTTCGTCTCGGTGGGGTCGGCGAGCAACATCGCCGAGAACGGGCTGGCGGTGGAGAAGAACCGCGCGACGATCCTCGAGGTCGATCCGCAGGCGAAGCGGCTCCGCATCTATGCGGCCGGCCTGCGCAACCCGGTGGGGATGGCGATCAACCCGGTGACGCAGGCGCTGTGGACCGTCGTCAACGAGCGCGACATGCTGGGATCGGACCTGCCGCCCGATTATCTGACGCAGGTCGAGTTCGGCGGCTTCTATGGTTGGCCCTACAGCTATTGGGGCGGCTATACCGACACCCGCGTGTCGCCCGGCCGGCCTGATCTGCGCGAATATACGCGCCGGCCCGATTATGCGCTGGGCGCGCATACCGCGTCGCTGGGATTGGCCTTTGCCGATGAAGTGCAGCTGGGGCAGCGCTTCTCGCGCGGCGCGTTCATCGGCCAGCACGGATCGTGGAACCGCGAGCCGCCGGCGGGGTACAAGGTCGTGTTCGTGCCGTTCGGTGCCAATGGCTATCCGGTGGCGGGCAGCAAGCCGATCGACGTGCTGACCGGCTTCCTCAACGCGGACGACCAGGCGCGCGGTCGACCGGTGGGGGTGATCGGCGACCGCACCGGCGCGCTTTTGGTGGCCGACGATGTCGGCAACGTGATCTGGCGCGTCAGCCCGGCGGGTCAGTCGGCGAAGCACTGAGCCGCCGTCGTATAGCGATCCTCGGGGATGAAGGCTTCGTCGGCGGGCTGGAGCGCGTCGGCGGCGCTCGCCGACTGCAGCTCGGCGCCGGCGTCGGGGGGCAGATAGCCCTCCATATAGCCGCTGGTGGGCTCGCCCGCTGCGAAGCTGCCCAGCGCGACGCCCGCGGGAATGCCGATCGCGAACGCCGGCAGCGTGAGCAACGCAAGCCAGCGTAACGATCGCAGCATCGGCAGTCCCCTTTTTCGCTGCCGCCTGTATCGCTTGGAACGTCGATCGGTTCCCTTGGGTTGGGTGTGGGCTATTTGAGCAACCCCGGGCCGTCCTTGGCGAGCTTCGAGCGCAATTTGTCGGCGAACAGCGCAAGCATCGGTGGCAGGTCGATCGTCGCGCGGACGCGGCCTTCGAGCAACTCGACGCGGCTGGCGACGCGCTGGCCTAGCGCCGAGACGGTGAAGGTCATCGTGCGGTCGTCCTCCCAGCGATGATCGACCACCGATCCGCCGGGGAACATCCCCGCCAGCTTGGTGATGCCGCCGTCCATCTTGGCGCGGACATCGGCCTGGGTGAGCGAATGGGGGATGTCGACGGTAACGGGATCGGTCATGGATATTGGCCTTTCAGCTGGCGAACAACATCGCGTCATCGGCGAACGCCTTGAACTCCAATGCGTTGCCGCTGGGATCGCGAAAGAACATCGTCGCCTGTTCGCCGGGCTGTCCCTGGAAGCGGATATGCGGCGCGATGCCGAAGGCGATGCCCGCCGCGGCGACGCGATCGGCGAGCGCCTGCCAATCGTCCATCGTCAGCACGACGCCGAAATGCGGGACCGGGACGGCATGGCCGTCGACGGGGTTGGTGACTTCGGCGGCGCGGGCGTCGGGCGACAGATGCGCGACGATCTGGTGGCCGGCAAAGTCGAAGTCGATCCAGTGGTCGCTCGATCGCCCCTCGGCACAGCCGAGCACATCGCGATAGAAAGCGCGCGCGGCGGCGAGGTCGTGGACGGGGAAGGCGAGATGGAACGGGCGAAGCGTGGTCATACGCGCGACGATGCCACAGCCCGAGGCCCGGCGGCAGCCCGAATCCGCCCGGCTGCACACGAAGCGGCGTCGCCCCGGGGGAAAGGCGACGCCGATAACAGTGACGAACCGAGCATTCCGTAGCGCCCCGGTTCGGGGATGGTCGATCCGTAGCAAGGGAAACTATGATCGTTGGAGAATGAACCAACCGATCCGCGCGGTGTTCCCCGCCCCCACGCAAAAAGTTAACCGATCGTTACTCGGCGGCAATCCCGGCGTTGGCGAACATGTCGCTGCCTTCGTCCTCGTTGGCGACGATGCTGCCCTTCTTGGCCGACTGGCGCTTGTCGAAGCTGCCCCACACGTCGTTCCAATTGCCCTTGGTCGCGCCCTTCGAATATTCGGTCGAGCGCGTCTCGAAGAAATTGGCATGCTCGACGCCGTTGAGCAGCGGGGCGAGCCAGGGCAGCGGATGCTCGTCGATCATGTAGATCGGCTTGAGCCCGAGCTGGTTCATCCGCCAATCGGCGATGAAGCGGATATACTTCTTGATCTCCTTGGCGGTCATGCCGTTGACCGGCCCCATTTCGAAGGCGAGGTCGATGAACGCATCCTCGAGCCGGATCGTGGTCTGGCAGACGTCGGCGATGTCATCCTTGACCGCACGCGTCAGGCAGCCGCGCTCCTGGGTGAAGGCGTGGAACAGCTTGATGATGCCTTCGCAATGCAGCGATTCGTCGCGGATCGACCAGGTGACGATCTGGCCCATGCCCTTCATCTTGTTGAAGCGCGGGAAGTTCATCAGCATCGCGAACGACGCGAACAGCTGGACGCCCTCGGTGAAGCCGCCGAACATCGCCAGCGTGCGCGCGATATCCTCGTCGTTCGCCACGCCGAACTGCTGCATGAAGTCGTGCTTGTCCTTCATCTCGGCATAATCGAGGAAGGCACCATATTCGCTCTCGGGCATGCCGATGGTGTCGAGCAGATGGCTGTAGGCGGCGATGTGGACCGTCTCCATGTTGCTGAACGCGGTCAGCATCATCTTGATCTCGGTCGGCTTGAAGACGCTGCCGTACTTCTCGTGGTAGCAATCCTGCACCTCGACGTCGGCCTGGGTGAAGAAGCGGAAGATCTGCGTCAGCAGGTTGCGCTCGTGATCCGACAGCTTCTGCGCCCAGTCGCGGCAATCCTCGCCCAAGGGCACTTCCTCGGGAAGCCAGTGGAGCTGCTGCTGGCGCTTCCAGAAATCGAACGCCCAGGGATATTCGAAGGGCTTGTACTGCTTGCGGGCTTCGGTGAGCGACATGGGGGCGGTCCTTCGGGCGGTGATCGGTGAAAAAGAGTTCAGGCGGGTTGTTCGGTTCGCCACAGCGCGGTTGCCGACATCGTCAGGACGACGCCGAGCGCAAGCGCCATGATGCCGCACATTCGGAAAACATAGACGCGCGCCGGGCCCGAGGGACGACGAAGCGCGAGCAGCAGCGACAGGCCGATGACCGCGGCAGCAGCGGCGACAGCGTACATGATCGCGATCGACACGGTCATGCGGCCAAATCCCTGCACGTGCGTTCTGCCGGCGTCACTACAGGAGAACGACCATGGCCGATCTGAGCAACATTCGCGAGCATATGGAAGTCATCGGCGCCGATGGCGTCCATGTCGGCACCGTCGACAAGGTCGAGGGCGACCGCATCAAGCTGACCAAGGCCGATTCGGGCGAAGGTGCGCATGAGGGGCATCACCATTATCTGTCGGGCGGCCTCGTTGCCGAGGTCGAGGGCGACACGGTCCGGCTGAGCGCGACCGCGGCGAACGCGCTGCAGTTCGAGGAAGAAGAAAGCGGCGACGCCGCCGACGAATGATTCGGAGCGCCGCGCCTGCCGCCACATGGCGGGCGCGGCATCCGGCCTGCGGGCGAATCGGGTAGCTGCTACTGGCATCGACACCCCCTTCGCCCTGCATAAAGAACCGTACCGGCGAGCGCCGCGGGCGGGGTGCCCAGCGGCCTTGCGGCGAGTCACCACAGGTAAACGAGATGGCCGCCGATCGCCACCGGAAACTTTGCCCGGCAGACGATTTTGATGCGCGGCGCCACTACAGGTGGTGGGTAGACGCCTTCACTGGCACAACTGGTGGCCTGTCGGCGTAGCGAGCCTATACTCCCAGCAGCGCGCGCTTCGGTTCGGAATCGCACCGAATGTCGCTACGTCAGGACAGCAGCGCCCACCCAGCTATAGCGCCCACTGCGACGATCGCCGGGGTCACCCATCCGCCCTTGAGCCGCCATGCGAGCGCCAGCGCGATCGCGAACAACAGGACGCCCAACGGGACTTGCGGCAAGCGCGCGAAGGTGGCCGCCGACAACTGCACGAAGGTGCCCGCGATGATCCCGACCACTGCAGCGGCGACCCCGGCGAGCACGCGGTGCAGCGCGGGCGCTTCGACGACCGCCTCGAGCCGTTCGAACCAGACCATCGAGAAGGCGAAGGCGGGCAGGAACATGCCCGCGGTGATCGCCAGCGCGCCGCCCAGGCCGCCGCTGATATAGCCGACGAAGGTCGCGAAGATCACCAGCGGCGCGGGCAACACCCCGGCGATCGCCACCCCGTCGAGGAACGCCGCGTCGCTGATCCATCCGCGTCCGACGGTGTCGGCGCGGACATAGGGGATCGCGGTATAGGCGCCACCGAAGGTCAGCAGCCCGCCCTTCAACCCCGCCACGAACAGCGCGCCGATCGTCAGCGCCTGCGCGCTCGCCACCGGCGGGGCGTTGGTATTGCCGCCGCCGCCAAGAAGGAGCGCAGCGGTTGCCGCGCCGACGAGCACCAGCGCGATCAGCGCGCGCCGCCCTGCTGCGGCATAGGCCAGCCCAGCGGCGACCAAAGGAATCCAGAATGCGACGCCGAGCAGCGTGGCAATCAGGCTGGCGGCGGCGATCGCGGCGAGCGAGCGGTCCTCGATCGCATGCTCGCCGATCCGCACCACCGCGCGCAGGATGATCGCCAGCACCGCGATCTGGACGCCGAGGAGCGCGCCGGTCCATGCCGCCACCCCCGCGATCAGCGAGACATAGAGCCAGCCCGCGACCAGCATCAGCGCAAACCCGGGCAGCATGAAGCCCAGCCCCGCCAGCAGCCCGCCGACCCGGCCGCGCGCGAGCATGCCCAGATGGACGCAAAGCTCATGCGCTTCGGGCCCCGGCAGAATCTGCAGCACCGCGAGCAGGCGATTGAAGCGTGCGCGATCGATCCAGCGTTCGTCTTCGACCAGCGCCTGGCGGATCATCGCGATCTGCGCGACGGGGCCGCCGAACGCCAGTAACCCAAAGCGCAGGAATTTGAGGAACAGCGCGACGAGCCCGATCTGCGGCGGGCGGGCAAGGTTGGCGGCGGTCGTGGCATCCATGGTCAAGCGCTCCCGAGCCGTGCAGGCGGCTGATGGAGCGGACTTGGACGATCGCCGTCTGGACGGGCGCCGCACTGCCCGTGAGGCCCAATATCTGCCAAAAGCCGCGACGCTGTCAACGCGGTCGGCGGGTTGCGCGGCGATCGGTCATGCGCCGGGGAATGCTCGCGATTGTCGCAGAAATATGCGAACACCTCGCAAGCGGAGCCTATCGGGCTCGCCTGCGTACTAGCTTGTCGAATGCGGAACGGGGAATGCAATGCAAAGTGATCGCGAAACGGGCGGCGTCACGCGCCGCGGCGTGCTGGCGGGGGGTGCCGCTGGCGCCGCAGTGATGGGAGCGGGACCGTTGGTGGCACAGGATACGCCCGCCAAGGCTGCACCGATCACCCCGGTGGCGACGATGCTGACGGTGAACGGGCGCAAGCAGCGGCTGACGCTCGATCCGCGCACCACGCTCCTCGATGCATTGCGCGAGCATATGCAGCTGACCGGCACCAAGAAGGGCTGCGACCATGGCCAATGCGGCGCCTGCACCGTGCTGGTCGACGGGCAGCGGATCAACAGCTGCCTGACGCTGGCGGTGATGCACGATGGCGACGAGGTCACGACGATCGAGGGCCTCGGCACGCCCGACAAGCTCCACCCGATGCAGGCGGCGTTCGTTGCCCATGACGGCTTCCAGTGCGGCTATTGCACGCCGGGGCAGATCTGCTCGGCGGTGGGCATGCTCGAGGAGATCAAGGACGGCATCCCGAGCCATGTGACCGCCGACCTCGACGACGTGGCGTTCAGCGATACCGAGGTGCGCGAGCGGATGAGCGGCAATATCTGCCGCTGCGCCGCCTATCCCAACATCGTCGCGGCGATCCGCGATGTGCAGGGGCAGCGCGCATGAGAGCGTTCAGCTACACCCGCGCGACCGCGCCCAAACAGGCAGCGGCGGGCGCGACCGGCGCCGGCGTCAAGTTCATCGCGGGCGGCACCAATCTGCTCGACCTGATGAAGCTCGACATCGAGCGGCCATCGACCCTCATCGACATCAACCGACTGAAGCTCGACCGGATCGAGCGGACTGACGAGGGCGGCGTGCGGATCGGCGCGCTGGTGCGCAACACCGCGCTCGCCGCCGATTCGCGGATCCGCAGCGACTATGCGGTGCTGTCGCGCGCCTTGCTTTCGGGCGCGTCGCCACAGCTGCGCAACAAGGCGACGACCGCGGGCAATCTGCTGCAGCGCTCGCGCTGCCCCTATTTCTACGACACCACCAAGCCGTGCAACAAGCGCGTGCCGGGATCGGGCTGCGCCGCGATCGGCGGGTTCAGCCGCAACCTGGCGGTGATGGGGGTGAGCGATGCGTGCATCGCGCAGCACCCCTCCGACATGGCGGTGGCGATGCGCGCGCTCGACGCGGTGGTCGAGACGCTGGGGCCCGACGGCACCGAGCGGTCGATCCCGATCGCCGATTTCCACACGCTGCCGGGGGATACGCCGCATATCGAGACGGTGCTGAAGCCCGGCGAGCTGATCACCGCGGTGACCTTGCCCAAGCCGCTGGGCGGACGGCATCTGTATCGCAAGGTGCGCGATCGCGCCTCCTATGCGTTCGCATTGGTATCGGTAGCCTTGGTCGAGACCGCCGATGGCCGCCGGATCGCGTTCGGCGGGATCGGCGCCAAGCCGTGGCGAGTCGAGGCTGCCGAGGCGCTCGACACTCCGCGCGCGATCGCCGCCGCCGCCTTTGCCGGCGCCAACACCACGTCCCAGAATGCCTTCAAGCTACCGCTGGCCGAGCGCACGCTCGCCGCCGCGCTCGCCGAGGCCAGCGCGCAGGAGCGTCAGGCATGAAGTTCGATACCCCCGCCGGGATCAACCCGATCGACCAGGAACGCGTCGTTGGCCAGCCGCACACGCGGATCGAGGGCCCGCTGAAGGTCACCGGCCGTGCGACCTATGCCTATGAATATCACGATGTCGGGCCGAACGTTGCGTACGGCGTGATGCGCGGCGCGGGGATCGCCAAGGGGCGGATCACCGCGATCGACGTGCGCGAAGCCGAGGCGGCACCCGGCGTGCTGCTGGTGATGACCTATCAGAACGTGCCGAAACAGGCGGCCAGCGGGCGCGGCGCGGTGCCGCAATTGCAGGGGCCCGAGATCAAGCATTTCGACCAGTCGGTCGCATTCGTCGTCGCCGAAACCTTCGAACAGGCTCGCGCCGCAGCCAATCTGGTGCGGATCGACTATGCCCAGGCCAAGGGCGCTTTCGAGCTGGCCCAGGTGAAGGATCAGGGCAAGCCGGTTGCCGATGCGCCCGACGTTCGCAAGGGCGACTTCGCCGGCGCCTTTGCCAAGGCCGAGTTCAAGGTCGACGAAACCTATACCACCCCCGATGAATCGCACGCGATGATGGAACCGCAGGCGTCGATCGCGCTGTGGGAGGGAGACCGGCTGACGGTGCGGACGTCGCATCAGATCGTCCATTGGGCAACGCGCGGCATTGCCGCCACGCTGCAAATCCCCGAGGCCAATGTGCGGGTCCTCACCCCCTATGTCGGCGGCGGTTTCGGGTCGAAGCTGTTTTTGTACAGCGATCCGATCCTGGCGGCTCTGGCGGCGCGGGAGCTGGGACGGCCAGTGAAGGTGGCGCTGACCCGGCCGCAGATTTTCAACCACACCAGCCATCGCCCCGCGACGATCCAGCGCGTGCGGCTGGCGGCGAACAGCGACGGCAAGCTCACCGCAGTGGGACACATGACCTGGTCGGGCAATCTGCCCGACGCGGGATCGGAGAACGCGTCCGAACAGACCAAGCTGATGTATGGCGGCGAGAACCGCCTGATCGAGACCCGGCTGTCGGTGCTCGACCTGCCCAGGGGTGCCGCGATGCGCGCCCCGGGCGAGGCGGTGGGGCTGCTCGCGCTAGAAAGCGCGGTCGACGAGCTGGCCGAGAAGATCGGGATGGACCCGGTGGCGTTCCGGATCGCCAACGACGTGCAATATGATCCCTCGGTCGGGCCGTCGCGGCCCTTCTCGACGCGGATGCTGGTCGAATGCCTGCGCACCGGGGCCGAGAAGTTCGGCTGGGACCAGCGCAATCCCAAGCCCGCACAGGTCCGCGACGGCGATTGGCTGGTCGGGATCGGCGTCGCGTCGGCACTGCGCAACAATCTGATGATGCCATCGGGCGCGCGGGTGCGGATGGGCAGCGACGGCATCCTGATCGTCGAGACGCAGATGACCGATATCGGCACCGGCAGCTATACCGTGCTCGCCGCGGTCGGCGCCGAGATGCTTGGGCTGCCGATCGAGCGCGTCCAGGTGCGGCTGGGCGACAGCGACTTTCCGCGGTCGGCGGGGTCGGGCGGATCATGGGGCGCCAATTCGGCGTCGGCGGGACTCTATTATGCCTGCGAGAATCTGCGCGCGGCGCTGGCGCAGAAGGCGGGCTTCAACACCGCCGAGGTGACCTTCGAAGGCGGCAACATCGTCGCCGGCGGGCGAAGCGTGCCGCTGGGGGAGGCCGCTGGCCCCGACGGCGTGGTGGCCGAGGGCGACGTGACCTTCGGCGATCTCGACAAAAAATATGCGCAGGCGGGCTTCGGCGCGCACTTCATCGAGGCGGGGGTGAACATCCACACCGGCGAGGTGCGCGTGCGGCGCGCGCTGTCGGTATGCGCAGCGGGGCGGATCATCAACCCGATCGCGGCGCGCAGCCAGTGCCTGGGCGGGGTGACGATGGGAATCGGCGCCGCGCTGATGGAGGAATGCGTCGTCGACAAGCGCTTCGGCTATTTCGTCAACCACGATCTGGCCGAATATCATGTGCCGGTGCACGCCGACATTCCCGATATCGACGTGATCTTCCTCGACGAACTCGACGACAAATCCTCGCCTATCAAGGCCAAGGGCGTCGGCGAGCTCGGCATTTGCGGCGTCGGCGGCGCGGTGGCGAACGCCGTCTACAATGCCTGCGGGGTGCGGGTGCGCGAGTTTCCGATCACGCTCGACAAGATATTGCCGGGACTGCCGCGCTACGACGCGTGACCGTGATGGCGGTGCGGGGGAACCTGCACCCGTGCCCAACCATTCGGCTATCGAGATCCATACAGGGAGACGCGCGATGACCAAGTTCATGATGATGACGGCGATGGGCGCGCTGGCGCTGGGCGGCTGTGCGATGACCGACACCGCTGGCGGCGCAGCCGGCGAAGGCGCGGTCGCTACCGCGCAGCTGATCACCGCCAACGGCCAGTCGGTCGGCACCGTGACCGCGACCGAAATGGTCGACGGGCTGCAATTGGTGGTCGAGGGCAACGCGATGCCGCCGGGGCCGCATGGCGCGCATATCCACACCGTCGGTCGCTGCGACGCGCCGACCTTCGAGAGCGCGGGCGGGCATTGGAACCCCACCACCAAGCAGCACGGCATGCAGAACCCAGCGGGGCCGCATGTCGGCGATGCGCCCAACCTCGACGTCGGCAGCGATGGCAGCGGATCGCTGACCTACACGCTGGGCGGCGCGACGATCTCGGGGCTGCTCGACGCCGATGGCGCGGCGATGATGATCCATGCCGGCCCCGACGACATGAAGACCGACCCGTCGGGCAATAGCGGCGGGCGCATCGCCTGCGGCGTGTTCCGCGCGGCATGACGCAAGCGGCGGCACCGACGGCGATGCCGTCGGTACTGTTCGTGTGCCTGGGCAATATCTGCCGGTCGCCGCTGGCCGAGGCTGCGCTTCGGCAGTTGGCGGCGGCCAGGGGCCTTTCGGTGCGGGTCGATTCGGCGGGCACCGGCGACTGGCATGTCGGCGGCGCGCCCGATCCGCGCGCACAGGCGGAAGCGCGCCGGCGGGGTACCGATATTTCGAAGTATCGCGCGCGGCAGGTTAGCGCGGCGGATTTTCACGATTTCGATCATGTCGTCGCGCTCGACGCGCGAAACCTGTCGGACCTTGCCGCAATCCGCCCGGCCGATGCCAGCGCGCGGCTGTCGCTGCTGCTGGACCATGTGCCCGGGTTCGAAGGGCAGGGGGTGATCGACCCCTATTTCGGCGACGAACACGGCTTTGCCGCGACCTGGGACGATGTCCACTCGGGTGCCGAGGGGATCGTCGCCTTGCTGACGGCAGCGCCCACCAAGGCTTAAAAATACCGGGCGGCGTGAACGCCGCCCGGTATTGTTTACCGCATTAGCGGCATTCGACCTGGTTGTTGCCGTTGCGATCGAGCGCCTGGCCGCCAGCGGCACCCGCCGCACCGCCGAGCAATGCTCCGAGCAACGACGAACCGCCGGGTGCAAGGATGCTACCGAGCGTGCCGCCTGCCAGACCGCCGACGATCAGTCCGGTGGTGCCGTCGTTGCGGCGGCAATAATAACGGTTGTCGCGACCACGATAGACGCGGTCGTTGGCGCTCAGGCGGCGCGGCTGCACGCGGGGGTTTTCGCGATAATAGCGATCGGCTTCGTAACCGCCGTATGACGGGTCCGGACGGTTATAGTCATAGCCGCTGCTGGCACCAAGGCCACCACCGAAGCCGCCAAGTCCGCCGCCCATGCCGCCGGCGCAACCCGCGACCATCGTCGCCGCAGCTACTGTCGCCAATGTCAGTCCACGCATCATCCGCTCCTTCATCATACCGTTGAACCGCAACAATGCGGGAAGCGGGTGGAAGGTTGCGGTGGCGTATTAATTCACCCGAGCACTTCGATCGCGGCGGCGTGCGCAACGGCGCATCGGCGGCGTAATGCGGTGGCGTGGATGATGGCCGGGGAAGGGATCGACCGGCAGTTGGAAGCAGCGGTAGAAAAGCGAAAAAATTCAGTCGGTATGCGGTTCAATTAACGATTCCTGGGGGTAGGGAGCGCCGGGGGCGTTCGAGCCGCTGGCGGCTTCGCGCGCGGCGCGCATGACCGCGACTTTTTCCTGTCGCTCGGCCATTTGATTGAATGCCTGGGCCGATCGCATGTGGCGATCGCGGACATTGTCGAGCATCGCGCCGTCGGCTTCGGCTTCTGCAAGCGCTGCCTGGGCACGGTAATAGCTGGGTTCGCTTGCCATTGGATGAGTTCCTTTAAGAAAGCGGTCTGGCAAGTATGCGGGTAGGTCTTGCGGTATGTGCAGCGGGCGGCTGCAGCCCGAAGGCCGCGCCACCCGCTGCGACAGTTCAGCTCGCTGCTTCGAGATTCACTGCGCTCGACTTGCCGCTCTTGCCGGCTTCGAGCTCATAGCTGACGCGCTGGTTTTCACGCAGGGTCGAAAAACCCGCACGCTCGACTGCGCTGATGTGGACGAATGCGTCCTGGCCACCACCATCGGGGGTGATGAAGCCATAGCCCTTGTCGGCGTTGAAAAACTTTACGGTTCCGGTGATGCTCATAAGTGCATCCTTTCTTTCTTGTAGGGCGACCCGACTGCCGGGACGTCCGGCGCTTAAGGGGCAGGGAAAGAAGGAAACAGGAGCCGCAAAGCACCATTCACCGTCAATTTGCGACTGTAGCTTGCTCTATGTAGCGCAGCGTACCCGATTTGGCAATGGCGGCGGTGGAGGGGGTGGGCGAGAAGAGGGAAAAGAAGGACTCTCACCCAACCCTCTCCCGCCTGCGGGAGAGGGCTTTAGGAAGAAGACGCGCGCAATCCCCCCTCCCTGGAAGGGAGGGGTCGGGGGTGGGTAGGGGGCTCGCGGTACGGCTCCGCCGCCACGCCCGGCGACCGTATCGCGAGCACTCGACCCACCCCCAGCCCCTCCCTTTCAGGGAGGGGGTTAAGAAGCTTACAGGCAAGCCTCGAGCATCGCGTGATCGAAGCCGAACATCTTGGCCTTCTCCAGCGTGTAGGGCCGCAGCCCCATCGAGCGATATTCGCCGATGATCTTCCCGTCGGCGCTCTCGTCGAGATACTCGAACTTGAACAGCTCCTGCGTCACGATCACCGGGCCTTCCATGCCGATCACCTCGGTGATGTTGGTGACGCGGCGCGAGCCGTCGCGCAGGCGCTTTACCTGGATGATCAGGTCGACCGAATCGGCGATCTGGCGGCTGATCGCCTCCTTGGGCACCTTGATGTCGGACATCATCACCATGTTCTCCATTCGCGCGAGGCATTCGCGCGGTGAGTTGGAGTGAAGCGTCGCCATCGATCCGTCATGGCCGGTGTTCATCGCGGCGAGCAGGTCGAAACATTCGGACCCGCGGATTTCGCCCAGGATGATGCGGTCGGGGCGCATACGCAGCGCGTTCTTGACGAGGTCGCGGATCGTGATCTCGCCTTGCCCCTCGAGGTTGGGCGGGCGGGTTTCGAGCGGCAGCCAGTGCGGCTGCTGCAAGCGAAGCTCGGCGGCATCCTCGATCGTCAGCACGCGCTCGCCGGGGTCGATCATCTTCGACAGCGCGTTGAGCATCGTCGTCTTGCCCGAGCCGGTGCCGCCCGAAATGACGACGTTGAAGCGGCAGGCGCCGGCGATCTTGAGCGCGGTCGCCATCTTCTGGCTCATCGACCCGCCATTGGCCATCATGTCGAGCGTGATCGGCTTGGCCGAGAATTTACGAATCGAGATCGCGGTACCGCGCAAGGACAGCGGGGGCACGATGACGTTTACGCGCGAGCCGTCCTTGAGACGGGCGTCGGCAAGCGGGGTTGTCTGGTCGACGCGGCGGCCGACCGAATTGCAGATCCGCTGCGCGATCTGGAACAGATGCTCCTCGTCGCGGAACTGGATGTTGGCGAGCTCGAGCTTGCCCTTGCGCTCGATGAAGGTCTGTTCGGGCCCGTTGACCATGATGTCGGTGATCGCCGGATCGGCGAGCAGCTCCTCGAGCGGCCCGAGCCCGAGCAGCTCGTCGACCAGTACCTTTTCGAGCGCGAACTGTTCGCGGCGGTTGAGCGTCAGCTTCAACTCGGCGAGCACTTCGCCGATGATCGGGCGGAATTCCTCGGCGAGCTCGTCCTTGCTCAGCGTCGCGGCGGCTTCGGGATCGACGCGTTCAAGCAGGCGCGGAAGCACCTGTTCCTTGATCCGGTGGATCGACGATTCGAAGCCCTCGACCCGGCTATTGCCCTGGTCGCCCGACGTCGCCTGGCGATCGGCGAGCCGCTGCATCGCATCGCCGTTGAGGAGGTTCGACGACAGATCTTCGTCCAGCAGGCTGCCGGGGAGCGGGATCGAATCGATCGGCGGAAATTGTTCGCCGCCGCCATCGGCTTCGCGCTGCGGGCCGCCGGGTCCCTGCATCGGGCGTGCAACGCCGAATGCCGGCCTGCCGCCGCCCGCGCCGCTGCTGGTGCCGTTACGCCGGCCGAATGCACTCATGCCACTTCCCTTGCCCGTTCGGGTTTATCCGACCGGCCTACTGCGCAAGGTTTGACAATTGCCTAACCATTCGAGGCGGGGGCAGATGACCCTCTCTGGAGGGGGGCCGGGTGGGCGGTGTCCAGCCGGTAGGGCCAGCGGGGCGGGTGGGCGCCGTGGCGCGAGCACTCGCTCCACCCGATCCAGCACGCATTAACGAGCAGAGAAGGGTCAGGCTGCCTTTTCGGCGAGGATCGTCAGGCCGCGGGTGGTTACTTCGGCCAGGCCGCCTTCGACGCGGATCGTCTCGGCAGCGCCATTGGCGGTCTTCTGGACCAGCAGGTCGCCGTCACGGATCGTCGACATGAAGGGCGCATGACCTTCGAGCACGCCGAAATCGCCCTCGGTGCCGGGGACGGTGACCATATGGACTTCCTCGTTGCGGACGAGGCGGTCGGGGGTGACGAGTTCGAAGTGCAGGGGCATTGGCCGGTTCCTTGTAACCCTCTCCCGCTTGCGGGAGAGGTAGCGAGACTTGGTGTCGCACTTGCGACGCCTAGTCGCAGCGGTGAGGGTCTTCTTCGGTCGCTCGAAAGGTAAGAAGAAGGCCCTCACCCGACCCTCTCCCGCAGGCGGGAGAGGGCTTTAGGGGGTGTGGCTTACGCTTCTTCGGCCATCTTGGCGGCCTTGGCGATCGCGTCGTCGATGCCGCCCACCATGTAGAAGGCGCTCTCGGGCAAATGGTCATATTCGCCGTTCACGACCGCCTTGAAGCTGCGGACGGTGTCTTCGATCTGCACGAACTTGCCGGGGATGCCGGTGAAGACCTCGGCGACGTGGAACGGCTGGCTGAGGAAGCGCTGGATCTTGCGCGCGCGGCTGACCGTCAGCTTATCTTCTTCCGACAGCTCGTCCATGCCCAGGATCGCGATGATGTCCTGCAGCGACTTGTACTTCTGCAGCGTCACCTGCACCGCGCGGGCGGTGTCGTAATGCTCTTGGCCGACGATGCGCGGCTCGAGCACGCGGCTGACCGAATCGAGCGGATCGACCGCCGGGTAGATGCCCAGCTCCGAAATCGCGCGGTTGAGGTTGGTCGTGGCATCGAGATGCGCGAACGAGGTGGCAGGCGCGGGATCGGTAAGATCGTCGGCGGGCACGTAGATCGCCTGGACCGAGGTGATCGACCCCTTGTTGGTCGAGGTGATCCGCTCCTGCAGCGCGCCCATGTCGGTCGACAGCGTCGGCTGATAGCCCACGGCCGAGGGAATGCGGCCGAGCAATGCCGACACTTCCGAGCCCGCCTGGGTGAAGCGGAAGATGTTGTCGACGAAGAACAGCACGTCCTGGCCTTCGACGTCGGGGAAATATTCGGCCATCGTCAGGCCCGACAGCGCGACGCGGGCGCGGGCGCCGGGAGGCTCGTTCATCTGGCCATAGACCAGCGCGACCTTCGAACCCTCCGACTGCGGATTGCCGTCGGCATCCTTGGCGATGACGCCGGCATCGAGGAATTCATGGTACAGATCGTTCCCCTCGCGGGTGCGCTCGCCGACGCCGGCGAACACCGACACGCCGCCATGGCCCTTGGCGATGTTGTTGATCAGTTCCTGGATCAGCACGGTCTTGCCGACGCCGGCACCGCCGAACAGGCCGATCTTGCCGCCGCGCGCATAGGGCGCGAGCAGGTCGATGACCTTGATGCCGGTGACCAGGATCGCGGCCTCGGTCGACTGGTCGACGAAGTCGGGAGCCTTGGCGTGAATCGGCGCGGTCATTTCGTGACCGACCGGGCCGCGCTCGTCGATCGGCTCGCCGATGACGTTCATGATGCGGCCGAGCGTCTTGGGGCCGACGGGCACGCGGATCTGCGCGCCGGTATCGACGACGCGCTGGCCGCGGGTCAGACCCTCGGTCGCGTCCATCGCGATCGTGCGGACGGTGTTCTCGCCCAGATGCTGCGCGACTTCGAGCACCAGCCGGTTGCCGTTATTGTCGGTTTCGAGCGCCGATAGGATCGAAGGCAGCTGATCCTCGAACGTCACGTCGACGACCGCGCCGATCACCTGGCTGATGCGGCCGACATTGTTGGTCATGCCCTCGGTCGTGGGGCGAATCATTTCAGGCGCGGTTGCCATCTGCTTGTCCTTGGGCTGGCTGAATGCCGGGCGTGATAGTCGCCGGGCGAGTAAAAGTCACGGTGATGGTACGGGTGTCGCCGTCGCCCTTGGCGACCGCGATCGAGCTCGGCTGGCCCGCGACGGTGGCGTCGGAAGCGGTTTCGCTGGCGATCGCGCCGAGTGCCTCGTCGTCCTGCAGATCATATTGCGACAGGAACGTCTTGATCATGTCGGTGAAGCGCTGCTTGGCGGTGTCGGCATTCGCCGGATCGGTGATGCGAAGCGTGAAGGCCACGCGCTCGATCGCCTGTGCGGTGGTACCCGCCGCTTCGAACGTGCCGGTGTTGGGCTTGTCAGCGTCCGATTGCGACAGCGTGATCGGCGTGCCTTCGGACAGGAAGGTCGGCCCGTCGGCGGCATAAGCCGGCGCGCGGAAGCCGAACTGGTTCGCATGGCCGATTGTCTCGCTCGGCACGCCGAACACCCGGTCCCAGCCGCGCAGCGTCGCGGCGGTCGCGGCGGTCTGCGCCTCGTTCTCGAGCACGGTCGCCTCGGGCGGCTGGCTGTTGCAGCCCGCCAGCACCGCCGCGCACAACAGGACGAGTGCCGATCGCATCAAAGCGCCTCGGCACCCGAGATGATCTCGACCAGCTCGGTCGTGATCGCCGCCTGGCGCGCGCGGTTATATTCGATCGACAGCCGCTTGATGAGATCGCCGGCATTGCGCGTGGCATTGTCCATCGCGGTCATCTTGCTGCCCTGCTCCGACGCGGCATTCTCGCGGATCGCGCGGTAGAGCTGGATCGCGATCGCGCGCGGCAGCAGATCGGCGAGGATCGATTCCTCGTCGGGCTCATATTCCATCACCGCGCCGCCGTCATTGTCGGCGGCGGCCTTGGCGGCGGGGATCGCGACGGGCAGCAGCTGGAGCTCGGTCGGCTCCTGCGTCAGCACGGTCTTGAAGGTGGCGTAGAACAAATGCGCGACGTCGAACTCGCCCGCCTGGAAGCGCGCGATCAGATCGTCGGCATAGCCGCGTGCATCGTCGAACTTGAGCTTGCCCAGGTCGCCGGGCTCAATGCCGTGGACCATCTGCTCGCGGAACATGCGGTTCAGCACCGCGCGGCCCTTGCGGCCGATGGTGTAGAACTTCACCGTCTTGCCCTGCGCGATCAGTTCCTGCGCGCGGCGACGCGCCATCCGCGCGATGTTGCTGTTGAACGCGCCGGCGAGCCCCTTGTCGCTGGTGGCGACGACGAACAGGTGGACGTCGTCCTTGCCGGTTCCCGACAGCAGCAGCGGCGCATTGTCGCTGCCCGCGACCTTGGTGGCGAGGCGCGCGACGACGGCTTCGAGCCGCTCGGCATAGGGGCGACCGGCTTCGGCCGCTTCCTGCGCACGGCGCAGCTTCGCGGCGGCGACCATCTTCATCGCCTTGGTGATCTTCTGGGTCGACTTGACCGACCCGATCCGCAGTTTCAGCGCCTTGAGAGAGGCCATGCTATTCCTACCCCGTCACCCCAGCGAAAGCTGGGGTCTTGTGCCACGAACCGCGCGCTTGCGGCCCTAGACCCCGGCTTTCGCCGGGGTGACGCACTGGATTCAAGCGAACGTCTTGGCGAACGCGGCGAGCGCGTCCTTGAGGCGGTCGCGGACGTCGTCCTTCAGGTCCTTGCTGTCGCGGATCGCGGCGAGCACATCGCTGTGGCTCGAACGCATCTCGGTCAGCATCGCCTGTTCGTAGCGAACGACGTCGGTAGCCGGGATCGCATCGAGATACCCCTGCGTGCCCGCGAAGATCGACACCACCTGCTCCTCGAACGGCATCGGCTGGAACTGCGGCTGCTTGAGTAGCTCGGTCAGACGCGCGCCGCGGTTGAGCAGCTTCTGCGTCGAGGCGTCGAGGTCCGAACCGAACTGCGCGAACGCCGCCATTTCGCGATACTGGGCGAGCTCGAGCTTGATCGACCCTGCGACCTTCTTCATCGCCTTGGTCTGTGCAGCCGAGCCAACGCGGCTGACCGACAGGCCGACGTTGATCGCCGGGCGGATGCCCGCGAAGAACAGGTCGGTCTCGAGGAAGATCTGGCCATCGGTGATCGAGATCACGTTGGTCGGGATGTACGCCGAAACGTCGCCCGCCTGCGTCTCGATGATCGGCAATGCGGTCAGCGAACCGCCGCCATTGGCGTCGTTCATCTTGGCCGCGCGCTCGAGCAGGCGGCTGTGGAGATAGAACACGTCGCCGGGATAGGCTTCGCGGCCCGGCGGACGGCGCAGCAGCAGCGACATCTGGCGATAGGCCACCGCCTGCTTCGACAGATCGTCGAACACGATCAGCGCGTGCATGCCGTTGTCACGGAAATACTCGCCCATCGCGGTGCCGGTATAGGGCGCGAGGAACTGCAGCGGCGCGGGGTCCGACGCGGTCGCGGCGACCACGATCGAATATTCCATCGCGCCGTTCTCTTCGAGCGTGCGCACGAGCTGCGCGACGGTCGAGCGCTTCTGGCCGACCGCGACATAGACGCAGTACAGCTTCTTCTTCTCGTCGTCGCCGGCGTTGGCGGCCTTCTGGTTGATGAAGGTGTCGATCGCCACTGCCGACTTGCCGGTCTGGCGATCGCCGATGATCAGCTCGCGCTGGCCGCGGCCGACGGGGACGAGCGCGTCGATCGCCTTGAGGCCCGATTGCATCGGCTCATGCACCGAGGTGCGCGGGATGATGCCGGGTGCCTTGACCTCGACGCGGCTGCGCTGGTCCGAAACGATCGGCCCCTTGCCGTCGATCGGATTGCCCAGGCCATCGACGACGCGGCCAAGCAAGCCCTTGCCGATCGGCACGTCGACGATCGTGCCGGTGCGCTTGACGACGTCACCTTCCTTGATCTCCGAGTCCGACCCGAAGATCACGACGCCGACATTGTCGGCCTCGAGGTTGAGCGCCATGCCCTGCACGCCGTTGCTGAACTCGACCATCTCGCCCGCCTGGACGTTGTCGAGCCCGTGGATGCGCGCGATGCCGTCGCCGACGCTGAGCACCTGGCCGGTTTCGCTGACCTCTGCTTCGGTGCCGAAGCTGGAGATCTGGTCCTTGATGACCTTCGAGATTTCTGCGGCGCGGATATCCATTGTCTTAGCCTTCAGCCTTTCATCGCGTGCGCGAGGGTGTTCAGACGGGTCTTGATCGAGCTGTCGATGCGCTGGCTGCCGATGCGGACCACCAGGCCCCCGAGCAGCGAGCGATCGACCGAGAGGTCAACCGCGACGTCGCGGCCGACACGGGCACGAAGCTGTTGCTTCAGCGCGTCGACCTGATCGTCGGTAAGCGGGTGGGCCGAGACGACCTGTGCGGTCGTTTCGCCGCGATGTTGTGCAGCCAGCTCGCGGAAGGTGGCGATGATCGCGGGCAGCGCGCCGAGGCGGCGGTTCTGCGCGAGCACGCCGAGAAACTTGGTGGTGGTGGGATCGAGCCCCAGCACCGGTGCCACGGCGGCAATGGCGTTGCCCGCCTCGACCCGGCCGAGCAGCGGGCTGGTGGTCAGCCGCTTGAAGTCGGCCGATTCGGCCAGCGCCTTGGCGATGGTGGCAAGGCTCGCCTCGACCTGCTGGATCGCGCTGGCATCGCGCGCCAGCGAAAACAGCGCGGTCGCGTAGCGTCCGCTCAGGCTGGCCTGGATGCTGGCTGAAGTACCGCTGGAAGTCTCCACGCGATCGGGTTCCTCTTGGGAGCTAGAATTGGCCCCATGCGCAAAAGGGGCCGCAAGCTGTGCGGCCCTGATGGGTTGGCGGGCTGCTAGCATCGGGTGGCGGGTTTCGCAAGCGGTGCGGACTCGAGCGCGTTGTCGCGGTGGCGTGGTTTGATGGCAAGCGGCAGGATGCGCGGGTCGCCGCGCTGGCTTATACCCCCGTCCATGAACACGCAGTTCCACATCACCGACGAGCTAGCCTGGGCGGCGTTCGATTCGCGCGACCGGGCGTTTGACGGGCGGGTCATCGTCGCGGTGACGACGACGCGGATCTATTGCAAGCCGAGCTGCCCCGCGCGGCGGCCGCTGCGCGCGCACGTGCAATTCTATTGCGATCCCGCCGATGCGCGCGACGCGGGATTCCGCGCGTGCCTTCGCTGCAAGCCCGACGAGGTGGGGCGCGACCGGGTGGCGGTGGCGCGCGCGGTCGCGCTGCTCGGCGGCGAGGACGCCCCTACCGGGCTCGACGAGCTCGCGGCGGCGGTCGGCTATGCGCCGCATCATTTCCACCGGCTGTTCAAGCGCGCCACTGGGGTGACGCCTGCGGCCTATGCGCGCGGGCTCAAGGCGACGCGCGCGGTGGCGGCATTGGAGCAGGAGGAACGCGTGACCGATGCGATCTACGAAGCGGGCTATTCGGCGCCGAGCCGATTCTACGAAACCGCGGGCGACCGGCTGGGGATGACGCCGAGCGCCTGGAAGCGCGGCGGCGCGGGGGTGACGATCCGCTGGACGCTCGCCGAGACGAGCCTGGGGCCGATGCTGGTCGCCGCGACCGACAAGGGGCTGTGCCGGGTGTCGTTCGACGAGGATGCCGAATCGCTACGCCTGCGATTTCCCCATGCGCAGATCGTCGAGGGCGATGGCGCGCTGGCGCGATTGGCCGCCGATGTCGTCGCCGAGGTCGAGACGCCGGGGCTCGATCGCGACCTGCCGATCGACGTCCAGGGGACCGCGTTCCAGGAGGCGGTGTGGCAGGCGCTTCGCGCGATCCCGCCGGGCGAGACGCGAAGCTATGCCCAGCTCGCCGCCGCCGCGGGCAATCCCGGCGCGGTGCGCGCGGCGGGAACCGCGTGCGGCGCCAACCAGGTGGCGATCGTGATCCCTTGCCACCGCGCGCAACGCAGCGACGGGACGTTGGGCGGCTATGCCTATGGCCTCGACCGCAAGCTGGCGCTGCGCCGGCGCGAGGGGGTGCGCGAGGCGAAGCGGGGCGATTGAAGCGGGGCTGTTGTCATTGCCGCGGCCTGTTCTCCAGGCACACCACGAACGGACATAGGCCGCCGCTTCCTAGGCCGTAGACTCATAACAAGCAGCCGGTCGGCCTCCGCCCAAGTCTCGCCGTTCACGGGTCCCAGCAGTGTCCCTGAAAGCTATTGGTCCACTTTCGCGGTGTGAATGCGACGCACCGCGACTTCCGTAGGTTCGATCTTAGTTATCTACCATTCGGTTTCGGCATTGCTGGGTACGGCAGAAGCAGGCAGTCAGAGAGGATGACGCTCGCGCGGCTCCTATTGGCTATGGCGTTAATTGGCAGCGGGATCGTCGGCTTGGCCTACTGGTCAGCCATTTCTGATCCCACCGTCCGCTTTGCTGAAGTCGAGATGCTGCCACCCGAAAGCTCTGAGAGGCAGCTTCGCATCCTCCTGCTGTCCGACATTCACGTGGCGGGGCCAGACATGCCTCCAGGACGACTAGGCGAGATCGTTCGGCAGGCGAACGCTCAGAAGCCCGACGCGGTACTGATCGCAGGAGATTTCGTAAGCGACAAACAGTTCGCAACCAAACGATTCTCTTTTGAGGAGGCGATTGCGCCGCTCCAGGGCTTGGAAAGCCGGTTTGGGACCTTTGCGGTGCTAGGCAACCACGATCACTGGCGCAACGCTGCGGCGGCCCACTCCGCCTTGCGGCAAGTTGGCATCACAGTGCTAGACAATAGCGCCGCACGCGCCGGTCCGCTGGTGATCGGCGGTCTGGATGACGCCTTCACCCAACACGATGATCTTACCACCACGTTGCGTGCGATGGCATCCCTCGGTGGAGAGCCTGTCCTGCTGAGCCATAGCCCGGATCCATTCCCCCGCGTTCCAGCAGGAGTGAAGCTGATGCTGGCCGGGCACACCCATTGCGGTCAGATTAGATTGCCCGTCGTCGGCGCCATTTCTTACATGTCTGAATATGGCAAGAAGTATGCCTGTGGCGTCGTCGTTGAAGACAGCAAGACGCTCGTAGTCAGTGCGGGCTTAGGAACCAGCATATTGCCGCTCCGGCTGGGGGCCGCGCCTGACATGTGGGTCATCGCCGTCAAAAGGCGTAGCCACTCGACAAAAAGCGCCCGCACAAACCGACGGTAGCTGCCCGACCGCTGTCGCCCACTTGCGGACATTGGGCGGACTTGTAACCTCGCGGCATGTTCGACGTTCAAACCATCACCGAAGCTGCCTCGCGGCGTGGCTTTAAACGTAAAAACGAAAGGAACTGGACACGTCGCACAGATGAGTTCGTACAGCTGGTAAACCTGCAAAAGTCGGCCTGGTCGGATAGCCAGGCCTACCTCAACTTTGCAATGTGGCCGCTCGCGCTCGGGGAACCAAGTAGCTTTGCGGAAAGCAAGATGATGTTCCGCACACGAGCTGAGAACCTTGGCGCGACTGACCCAGATACGCTCTTCGATGCCGCAGACAGGTTGCAGTCTCTTCAGGACCTGCGGTCGGCGATTGCCGCTGGTTCTGTGTCAGCCCTTATCAGCGTGGAGCTACGCCGCCTTCTCGACGCATGAACGATGTCCTCTTCCCACCCATTTCCAGCCATTCCCTTGATCAACCGGGCACGATCGACACCGCCAACCGACACCCGCTGTCCTACAAGCCCCCGCTTTGATACGCATGCCGCATGATCACGCTTCTCCCATCCTCACCCGCCGCGCGTGTCATGCCGCGGGAGAGGCGAATCCAGGGGGTACGTAGTGTAGCTTTTGTAGCTTTCCGAGGGTCGGAGCCACGCCGAATCGCCCTTGTGCGCAAAGCGGTCCTTTATGGGTTCACGACCTCGTCAGCGCCAACTTTGGGGGTGTCAGCCGCCCCTGCCGTCGCGTCGGCGGCTTCCGTGCCATGAGCGTCGATCAGTGCGAGCAGCGCGGTGGCGGCTTCCTGGCGACCCGCATGGGCATCATACACCAACGGCGCCACCAGCGCGCGGGCGCGCGATACTTCACCGGCGCGGAGATGCTCACTCGCAGCGGTCAGGCGCAGATCGTGATCTTCGGGTGCCATGCGATGCGCATATTGGATCGCCTTCACCACGTCGGGGCCCGGCGTGTCACCGAAGGCGCGGTGGTTTTCGTAGATCAGCAGCATCGGGCGCGGATCGTCGGGGTCGAGTCGGTTGGCGGCGAGCAACGGCGCGCGCGTGGCGCGCTTGGTCTGCGGGCTGCGGTCTTCGGAGGCGAGCGCGAGCTGCGTCATCGCCATCGATTGGTACAACAGCCCGTTGCGCGATTTGGGATCGGCAGCGACCGAGCGATCGGCCGCCGCCTTGGCTTCGTTGAAATTGCCTGCGTCGAATTCGGCCTTTGCCATTACCGCCTGGACGAAGGGGTGGTCTGGATAGGGCTGCGCGGCCTTGCGGACCTTGGGCAGCAATTTGCGCGCCTGCTTGCGATCAACGTCGCTGGTCGAGACGATGTGGACCTCCATCATCGCTTCCTCGGGCGCCGTGAGGCGGCGGACGCTGATCGACCCGGGCTTGAGCGCGGTCGCGGGGATTTGCACCTCCACCAGCTGCTTGCGGGTATAAGCGGCAAGCTCGCGATCAAGCGTCTTCAGGTCGCCAAACGCCAGCCGTGCCGCCTCGAGGCTGGGCTTCCCCTCGGCCATCGCGCGCAGATATTCGGCAAGCTGCTGGGCGCGCGTCTTTTCGAACGTGAGATAGTGCAGCAGCAGCCAACCGCGTCCGTATAGATTATCCAATTCCTGCCAAGTAATCTTGACGTCTTTTGGTTCGAGCAGCCGTTGGATCGGTAGCTGGACCCGATAGAAGAGCCCTCGGATGCGATAGGGCGGCGGCGCACCGATCTGGACGCTGCCATCATCGTGAAAGCGCGCGGTGGCGTGGAATTCGGCAAACCCTTCGGCCAGCCAGGGGGGGTGAGCCGCGGTGTAGTTCCGATACATGAAATGGTGGGTATATTCGTGGAGCAGCACCGCCTCTTCGCTGAGCGCCAGCTTGTCGCCGCCGGGCGCGCGTTGCGGCACGAACGCAACCGACCCGCCGGCGCGCGGCAGATAAAAGCCTGCCACGTTGGCGCCCTTGGTCAGTCGATCGACCTCGGCAAAGCTATCGACCACGTAGATGGTGAGCCGGCCGGCGGGGCCGCCTTCGCGCTCGGGGGTTTCGCGCAGGTAGCGCAGCGCCGAATCGAAGCGCTCGATCTGGTCGGCGATCCTGCGTGCTTCGGCTTCCTTGCCCTTGGCGAACACGCGGACGTGCGGCGTTGTCGCTTCATACCATTCGGCGTGCGCGGTGGCGGGCAGCAACAGCGCGAGGATTGCCAATAGCCGCTTCATCAATCGCCTCCGCCGGTCTTTCGGACAGGCTAACGCTTTATGCGCGGCGGGGAAACCGGCTAGCTTTTGGGGGTGCAGCGATAGACCAGCCGTTCGTTGGGAAGCGGCGGCAGCGTCGCGCGGATCGCGGCTTGCTGTGTCGCGAGGTTGGCGCGCGGCGCGCCTTCGGGAGCGCAGGTCTTGAGGCCGACCTCGGCGCGCAGCCGGCGCGCGCCTGCCATCTGGCTGGCCGACAGCAGATAGCGGCTGTTGGTGTAGGTGCGCGTCGCGGGGTTGAAGGCGAGCACCGACACCGTCTGTTCGCTCGCGGGCACCAGGATACGCTCCCAGCCATCGCCCGCCTCGGCATATTGGGTGCGCTGGTTCATGCAGCCATCGGCGCCCCAGTCGATCTGGACGTCGTCGGTGGCCGACACCGTCACGCGGCTGCGATCGGGCAGCATCGTGCAGGTCATCGGCCCGAGTGCGCCCTGTTCGACCGGCGCCGGCGGGGAAACGCCCGCCTCGGCGCGCTCGGGATCGAAGGCGGGGCGGAGCAGGAAGACCAGCACCGCGCCCAGCATCAGCGCGATCCCGGCGATGCCCAGCCCGATCGCCCAGCGACGCTGGCCGCGGGTTTCGAGCAGGCCCGCGGCGCCGACTAGCAGCGCGCCGAGCACCAGCAGCACCGCGGCGATCGCGATGAAATTCTCGCGCGCCAGTTCGGCCTCTTCGCGCGCGGCGACGATCCGCGCGGCGCGCGCGGCTTCGGCGCGTTCGGCGGCTTGCTCGGCGCGCGCCGCCTCGGCGGCGTCGGCCTGGCGATCGGTGGCGAGGCGTTCCTCCATGCCGATGCAGCCGCCGCCGACGGTCTGCACCTTCTGCCCCGCCTCGCGCAAGAAGGCGGCGAGCTCGGCATTGGCGATGGCGAAGGCGAAGCCCGAATCGCCGTCATCGGCGCGGGTGATCGCCGAGTTGACCCCGATCACCCGCCCGCAGCGATCGAGCAGCGGGCCGCCCGAATTGCCGCGGGCGATGCCGGCGGTGTGGAGCAGCACCTGCGTCCCCGCCAGGCTGCGCAGGCCGGCGAAATTGCCCTGCGAGCGCACCGGCGACAATGGGGTGATGAAATCGGCCGAGCTTTGCGCGGTCGCCAGATCGACATTGCCCGGATAGCCGAGCGACACCAGCAGCTCGCCATCGGCAACGGGGCCGGTGTAGAGCGCGAGCGGCGGGAGGTTGGCGCCGCTGAATTCGATGAGCGCGAGGTCGCGATTGGGGTCGACCGCTATCAGCCGCCCCTGGAACGAGCGATCGCCTTCGGAAGGCACCACGCCGATGACGACATTGCCCGGATAGCGCGCGGCGAGTTCGACGACATGCGCGTTGGTGACGATCCGGTTCGGCCCGACCGCGAAGCCCGATCCGTGGCCGAAGCCGACGACTTCGTCCTCGACCACCGCGATCGTGACGATCCGCACCACCCCGCGCCCGGCGGCGGAAATGTCGTCGGCGCGGGCGGGGGTGGCGGCGCACAGGAATAGCGCGATGGCACCGAGCAGCCTCAGCACGAAGCGGTATCCGCCGGATTTGGGGCAGGTTCGATGCCGGGACAGGATGCCATTACATATACCGTTCGTGCTGAGTAGCGACCGAGTAGGCGAAGCCGTATCGAGGGCGCGTATCGAAGCAGCGCTCCGCGCGCCACCCTGTCCTTCGATAGGCCGCCTCGATACGCGGCTGCGCCGCTACTCGGTGGCTACTCAGGACGAACTTGGGGAAAGGCTGCGGCCTTCTGCGTACTCGGTTTGGAAGCGCTTCACGGACAAGTTGCATACCGGCCCCCTATGTTGCCTGCGCTTTGCTACAGCGCTGATAGCCCTACAAGAAATTATACGGATCGACGTCGACCACCACGCGCACTTTGGCCGACCAATCGACCCCGCCCAGCCAGGCACGAATCGCGTCCTGAACATCGAAAGCGCGCTTGGCGTGCACCAGCAGCCGGAAGCGGTGGCGGCCGCGGAGCATCGCCAGCGGCGCGGGGGCGGGGCCGAAGACTTCCATGCCGTCGATCCGGGGGGCGGCGCGGCCGAGGGCGCGCGCGGTGTCGAGCGCAGCGTCCTTGTCTTCGCTCGACACCACGATCGCGGCGAAGCGACCGAAGGGTGGGGTGTCCGAATCGCGGCGCGCTTCGGTTTCGGCGGCGTAGAAGCTCTCGGCGTCGCCCGACACCAATGCCTCCATCACCGGCGCGGTCGGCTCGTGGGTCTGGATATAGACATGGCCCGGCTTCTCGCCGCGCCCCGCGCGTCCGGCGACCTGCATGATCTGCTGGAAGGTCCGCTCGGCGGCGCGCAGATCGCCGCCCGCCAGGCCGAGATCGGCGTCGATCACGCCGACCAAGGTCAGATTGGGGAAGTGATAGCCCTTGGTCACCAACTGGGTGCCGACGACGATGTCGATCTCGCGCGCCTCCATCCTATGCACGAATTCGGCGGCCTTGGCGGGCGACCAGATGGTGTCCGACGTCACCACCGCGACCTTGGCATTGGGCCACAATGCCATTGCTTCGTCGGCGATGCGTTCGACGCCGGGGCCGCAGGCGACCAGGCTTTCCTCTTCGCCGCATTCGGGGCAGGCGCGCGGGGTCGGGATGACATGGCCGCAATGATGGCAGGCAAGGCGGCGGATCAGCCGGTGCTCGACCATCCAGGCGGTGCAATTGGGGCATTGGAAGCGGTGGCCGCAGGTGCGGCACAAGGTCAGCGGGGCATAGCCGCGGCGGTTGAGGAACAGCAAAACCTGTTCGCCGCGCTCGAGCGTCTCGTCGATCGCCTTGATCAGGCGCGGCGCGATCCAGCGGCCGCGATCGGGGGGCTCGCGCAGCAGGTCGATCGCCTCGATCGCGGGCATCTGCGCGACGCCATAGCGACCGGGCAGCTTGAGTTCGGCATAGCGCCCGAGCGCGACCTGCTGGCGGGTCTCGATCGCGGGGGTGGCGGTGGCGAGGATCACCGGGCACGCCTCGAACTTGCCGCGCATCACCGCGACGTCGCGGGCGTGATAATGGACGCCCTCTTCCTGCTTGAAGCTGGTTTCATGCGCTTCGTCGACGACGATCAGCCCGAGATTGGGATAGGGCAGGAACAGCGCCGAGCGCGCGCCGACGGTCACCAGCGCCTGGCCGGTGGCGATCGCGCGCCAGGCGCGGCGGCGCTGCGACTGGCGAAGGTCCGAATGCCATGCCACCGGCTCGCAGCCGAAGCGCGCGTGGAAGCGCTTGAGGAAGGGTTCGGTCAGCGCGATTTCGGGGAGCAGCACCAGCGTCTGCCGTCCGGCGGCGATGGCGGCGGCGACGGCTTCGAAATACACCTCGGTCTTGCCCGATCCGGTGACGCCGTCGAGCAGGAACGGCTGGAAGGCGCGCGCATCGACCGCGTTGCAGGCGGTGGCGGCGACCGCCTGCTGATCGGCTGAGAGATCGGGCGCGCCGAAGTCTGGGTCGGGGAGCGGATAGGGATGGTCGATATCGACCTCGACCCCCTCGAGCGCGCCTGCCTTTACCAGCCCGCGCACCACCGCGTCGGAGACATCGGCGATCGTGGCCAGTTCCCGGATGATTCCCTGGCGGTCGCCGATCCGTTCGAGCGCCTGGGTGCGCTGTGGGGTGAGCCGATCGGGAACGTGGCCTGTGGCGCGGTATTCGATCGCGAGCTTGGCCCCTTCGAGCGCCGAGGTCGAGGCGAGCGCCATGCGCAGCACGCTCGCCATCGGCGCAAGATAATAATCGGCGGTCCATTCGATCAACCGGCGCAGATTGGCCGGGATCGGCGGCGCATCGGCGACGCCGAGAAGGTTGCGCAGGCGGTTGTCGCCGACTTCCTCGGTCGGCAGGCGTTCGGCCTCCCAGGCGACGCCGAGCAACTGGCGCGGGCCGAGCGGGGCGATAACGATCGATCCGGGTGCGACGTCCATCCCGTGCGGCACGCGATAGTCGAGCGGGCCGAGCGCGGAATTCATGACGATGACGCGGGCGCGGGAGGAGGACATTGCCGCGCTATATCGGGGATCGCGCGGCGCGGGGGAAGGGTGCGTCGTATTGCTCCCCTGCCTTGCAGGAAGGGGGGGAATTAGTCGGGTGTCCAGAGCAGCTGGACGAACGCGATGTGATCGATTGCCGCGCGGCGGCCATCGACCGGTGGGTCGTATTGGTTGAGATACGCCAGTTCGAGCCGAAGCGACTTCGCTACGGGTACCCGCACGCCTGCCTGATTCCGCATCCGCGCCCAACCACGCTGGCGGCTCCAGTCGGCGCGGGTGGCGAGGAAGCTTTCGTGGCTGAGCGCCAGCTGCGGTGCGTCGGTATCGCCCAGCGGCACGCGCAGGCTCAGCCGCGGGCGGGCGCGATACTGGATATCGCCGCCGTCGTTGCGGAAACGCTGTTCGGTTTGGAGCTGGAAGCGAAGCTCGTTGCGACCGATTTTGGCGATAGGCAGCGCGATCCGCTGCCGCAGTCGATCCTCGACGGTCTTGGGACCGTCGGTTTCGGATTCGTTGCGCTGATAGCCCCACGACAGCGCGACGTCGCCGGGCAGCGTGTGTGTGATGTAGAGCGCCTGCAGCGATTCGTAGAAGCCGCCGTCGGCATCGGAAAACCGCACGGTTGTGTCGATCTCAACCCGCAGAGCATCCTCGATCGGCAGCTGCGCCGAGGTCATGACCCACAGTTGCGCGTCATGTTCCTGCGCCGCAGCGGGCGCCGCAATCAGCAGCAGGGGAACGATCAGGCTTCGCATCGCGTTGGGTTTCCAGGGTGTACGCTCCTCGTCCCAGGCGATATGAGCGCGTTGCCGGTCGCCTAGTGCGGCCACCCCCATCGCTCAATCGAAATCGGGAATGCTGCAGCCATGAAATTCTTCGCCGACACCGCCGACGTGAACGATATCCGCGACCTGGCCGAAGCCGGACTGCTCGACGGGGTGACCACCAACCCGTCGCTGATCCACAAGGCGGGGCGCGACTTCATCGAAGTCGTCACCGAAATCTGCAGCATCGTCGAAGGCCCGGTATCGGCCGAAGTCGTCGCGCTCGATTATGCCGAGATGATGCGCGAGGCCGAAATCCTGCGCAAGATCGCGGGCAATGTCGCGGTCAAGGTGCCGCTGACGATCGACGGGCTGAAGACCTGCAAGGCGTTGACCGATGACGGCACGATGGTGAATGTAACGTTGTGCTTCTCGGCGAACCAGGCGCTGCTCGCGGCCAAGGCTGGCGCGACCTTCATTTCTCCGTTCGTTGGCCGGCACGACGACAACGGTTTCGATGGGATGCAGCTGATCGGCGACATCCGGCTGATCTACGACAACTATGCCTTCGACACCGAAATCCTGGTCGCCAGCGTCCGCCACCCGATCCATGTGCTCGAAAGCGCGCGGATCGGTGCCGACGTGATGACCGCGCCGCCTTCGGTGATCCGCCAGCTGGTCAAGCATCCGCTGACCGACAAGGGGATCGAAGGGTTCCTGGCCGATTGGGCGAAGACCGGGCAGAAGATCGGCTGAGCCTCGCGCCTCCCGTCACCCCGGCCTTGTGCCGGGGTCCACCGGGCGGCTCGCGGTGAAGCCAGTGGAGCAGGGTCGGCCTTTCGGGCAGTTTTGGTGTTGACTGACGGCGTACCCCCTTGGGCCCTGGACCCCGGCTCAAGGCCGGGTGATGGGTTTGGGGGCGCGACATGACGTTTCGGGTTTAGTACCACATCCGCCATGGCCACCCCGCTTCCGCTCGCTTTTGCCCAGCACCTTGCTCGCGACCGTCGGCGATCGGTGCATACGGTGCGTGCTTATGAAGCGACGGCGGTTCGGCTGGTCGTTTTCCTGCAATCGCATTGGGGCGAGGCGATCGACGCCGCCGCGCTTGGCCGGATCGGCACCGCAGATCTGCGCGCGTTCCTGGCGGTGCGGCGCGGCGAGGGGCTGACCAACGCCTCGACCGCGCGAGAATTGTCCGCCGTACGCGCCTTTCTGAATTTCGCCGGGGTCGCCGAACCCCGGATCAAGGGGCCGCGCGTCAAGAAGGGCGTGCCGCGCCCGATCGCCCCCGACGAAGCCGTCGCGCTTGCCGAAGAGGTCGAGGAGGACGCCAGCGAACCGTGGATCGGCGCGCGCGATTTCGCGGTGTTGATGCTGCTCTATGGCGCGGGCCTGCGGATCGGCGAGGCGATGGGGCTGACCGGCGCGGTGCTGCCGCTGGGCGACACCCTGGTCGTGACCGGCAAGCGCGCCAAGACGCGGATGGTGCCGCTGTTGCCGCAGGTGCGCGATGCGATCACCGCCTATGTCGCTGCCTGCCCCTATGCCACCGCGCGCGGGCTGCCGCTGTTTCGTGGGGCGAAGGGCGGGGCGCTGTCACCGGGGATGGTCCGGGTCGCGGTGCGCAAGGCGCGGGCGCGGCTGGGGCTGTCCGACCGGACGACGCCGCATGCGTTGCGGCACAGCTTCGCGACGCATCTGCTGGGTCGCGGGGCCGATCTTCGCTCGCTCCAGGAGCTGCTGGGCCATGCCAGCCTCAGCTCGACGCAAGTCTATACCGCAGTCGATGCGGCGCATCTGATGGATGTGTACCGCAACGCCCATCCTCGGGCTTAGCCCTCCCGTCCAGGGAGGGGCCTTAGTTCGGCTTCGGCTTCCAGGTCAGCACGCGGATGACGTACCATAGCAGCAGCACGACGATCACCCCGGTCGAGATCGGCCCTAGATAGCGATCGACGTCCTCGTAATTGCTGCCGAGGATATAGCCTGCGGTCGCGAGCCCCGCGGTCCACCCGAAGGTGCCCAGCGTCGACCAGAACAGGAACGGCTTCCAGGGCATCTCGAACAGCCCGGCGGGGATCGACACCAGCGATCGCACCGTCGGCAGCATTCGGCCGATGAAGACGAACCATTTGTCGAATCGATCGAAGAACGCATCGGCGCGCTTGAGCTCGCGCCAGTCGAGCGTCAGCCAGCGGCCATAGCGCTCGATCAGTGGCTGGAACCGATCATAGCCGAGCCAGCGCGCGAACGCATACCAGGCGATGTTCCCCGCCATCGCGCCGACCGTTCCCGCTGCGATCGCGCCCCATAGCGACATCGTCCCGCGCGCCGCCTGAAGCCCGGCGAGCGACATGATCACCTCCGACGGGATCGGCGGGAATACCGTTTCGAGGAACATCAGCAACATGACCCCGAGATACGAGGATTGTTCGATCAGTTCGCGTACCCAATCAGCCACGTTGCGCTACCTTTGCTTCGATGACGTCGAAAATCGCACCCGCGGTGTCGGTGCCGTTGAACCGGTCGATCGCGACAATCCCGGTGGGGCTGGTGACGTTGATTTCGGTCAGCCATTCGCCGCCGATCACGTCGATGCCGACGAAGATCAGCCCGCGGCGTTTGAGTTCGGGGCCGAGCTCGGCGCAGATCTCGCGCTCACGCTGGGTGAGTTCGGTGGCTTCAGCCGAGCCGCCGACCGCGAGGTTCGAACGGATCTCGCCTTCGCCGGGCAGGCGGTTGATCGCGCCGGCGATCTCGCCATCGACCAGCACGATCCGCTTGTCGCCCTTGGCGACGTCGGGAAGGAAGGCCTGGACCATATGCGCCTCGGGCCAGGTCATGTTGAACACCTCGATCAGCGCCGACAAATTCTGGCCATCGGCATCGACCTTGAAGATCGCCTTGCCGCCATTGCCGTGCAGCGGCTTGATGACCACCGAGCCGTGGACGCCGAGGAAGGCACGTGCTTCGTCGAGACTGCGGGTGACGAGCGTCGGCGGCATGAAATGCGCGTAATCGAGGACGAACACCTTTTCGGGCGCGTTGCGCACCTGCGCGGGGTCGTTGACCACCAACGTCCGGTCGGCGATCCGCTCGAGCAGATGCGTCGCGGTGATGTAGCCGAGGTCGAAGGGCGGATCCTGCCGCATCAGCACGACATCGGCTTCTTCGCCTAGGTCTAGCGACAGCGGATCGCCGGCGGTGAAGTGGTTGCCCGGCTCGGGGCGCACCGTCACCGGATGCGCCTTGGCCCAGACGCGGCCATCGGCGTAGTTGAGCGCATCGGCGGTGTAGTGGAACAGCCGGTGGCCACGCGCCTGTGCGGTGAGCATCAGCGCGAAGGTCGAATCGCCGGCGATGTTGATGCCGGCCAGGGGGTCCATCTGGACTGCGACGGTAAGCGACATTGCGGCCTCCTTGCCCCTTGACCGTCACCCCCGCGAAAGCTGGGGTCTCGAGCCGCGGGAGACCCCAGCCTTCGCCGGGGTAACGGTGTTGGATGCGCATCTAGAAGCGGATCGCTGCAAAGTCACCCGATCCAGGCATTCTCGATATGGCGGGGCGGATGGCCGGGGGCGAGCAGCAGGACATCGACGCGCATGTCGTCGCCGGGCTTGAGGTAGCGGGGGGCGAGCATCTCGGCGGCAGCGGCGACGCGCGCGAGGCGGCGCTCATCGATCGCGAAGTCGAGCCCGGCGGCGGTGGCGCGGGTTTTCACCTCGACGAAGGCGACGAGCTTCCTGCGGCGGACGATGAGGTCGACTTCGCCCGCAGGCGTGCGGATTCGGGTGTCGAGGATCGTCCAGCCCTGGGTAGCGAGGTAGGCGGCGGCTTCGGCCTCGCCATCGCGGCCGCGTTGGTCGGCGGCGCGGCGAAGCATACTTCCCTCCCGCGTGCGGGAGGGGGCGGGGGAGGGCTTGTCAGTTATGCGCCTCGGCATCGTCGGACAGGCCCTCCCCTGGCTCCTCCCGCCAGCGGGAGGGGGACTTTAACGCCATTGCTCTTGCGTACAGCGTCTTGCGATCGAGCCCCAGTCGCTTGGCGACCTCGCCCGCGGCCTTCGACGCGGGAAGGCGGGTGAGCGCTTCGGCCAGCGCGGCGTCCCCGTCTTCGTCGCTGGCGGGTTCGGGCGCGCCGGGCGGAGCGACGATGACGACGATCTCGCCCTTGGGGGGCGAATCGGCATAGCGCGCGGCGAGCTGGGTCAGCGTGCCGGTGACGCATTCCTCGAACTTCTTGGTGATCTCGCGCGCTACCCCTGCTTCGCGGTCGCCCAGGCCCTCGGCGAGCGCGGTCAGGCAGGCGGCGAGGCGCGGCCCCGATTCGTAGAGCACCAACGTCGCGCGGATGCCGGCAACCTCGGCGATCGCCTCGGCGCGCGCTTGTTGCTTCGAGGGAAGGAAGCCGACGAACAGGAACCGGTCGGTCGGCAGGCCCGCGAGCGTCAGGGCCGCCACCGCCGCGCAGGGACCGGGCACCGTCGCCACCAAATGGCCCGCCGCGCGCGCATCGCGCACCAGCTTGTAGCCAGGGTCCGAGATCAGCGGGGTGCCCGCGTCGGACACCAATGCCACGACTTCACTGCCCATGCGCGCGATCAATCCTGGGCGGACCGCGTCAGCATTGTGATCGTGATAGGGGGTCATCGGTCGCTTCACGCCGATATGGCGGAGCAGCCCGGCGGTCACGCGGCTGTCTTCGACGGCGATGATCGCGGCGTTGCTCAGCACCTGCGCGGCGCGCGGCGACAAGTCACCGAGATTGCCGATCGGGGTGGCGACGATATAGAGACCGGGCAATAGTTCGGCGTGCATCAGGGGACTCACATGGCAGACGGCGTTACCATCCGGCAACGGGGAATGGGGTTTTTCCGCGTCGCGACGATCGCGACCGCAATGCTGGTGAGTGCTTGCGCGAGCATCGTCCCGCGCGGCGCCCCCCCAGGGCAACAGGCGCCGCCGGTCGATCGTCCCGCGCCGACGCGCCCTGCGCCGGTCACCCCGGGGCTGCCGCAGGACGATAGCCGCCACCGGATCGCGCTGCTCGTGCCACTGACCGGCACCAATGCGCGCGTCGGCCAGAGCCTGGCCAATGCCACCCAGCTCGCCTTGCTCGACACCAAGAGCGAAGCGGTGCGGATCACCAACTACGATACCGCGCGCGGCGCGGGGGCGGCGGCGCAGGCGGCGATCCGCGACGGCAACCGGCTGATCCTGGGGCCGCTGCTCGCCGAAGATGTCCGAGCGGTCGCGCCGATCGCGCGCGCGGCGCGGGTGCCGGTGCTGAGCTTTTCGAACGATACCGACGTCGCGGGCGATGGCGCGTTCGTGATGGGCTATACCCCGGCGCAGTCGATCGAGCGCGTCGTCGAGCATGCACGCCGCGCGGGCGTGACGCAGTTCGCCGGGCTGATCCCGACCGGACTATATGGTCGCCGCGCATCGACCAGCTTCCTGCGCGCGGTCGAGGATGCCGGCGGGCAGGTGGTATCGCTCCAGACCTTCGACCGCAATCCGCGCTCGATCTCGGCGGCGATCACCAAGCTGTCGGCGACATCGCCCTATCAGGCGGTGCTGATCGCCGATGGCGTCCAGACCGCGGCGGGCGCGGTCCCGGTGCTTCGCCGCAGCGAAGGCGGGCGTACCGCGCGCGTGCTCGGCACCGAATTGTGGAACGCCGATTCGGGGGTCGGCGGCAACGCCGCGCTCAACGGTGCATGGTATGCGAGCGTCTCGAACGACCTGTACCGCCAATATGCGGGTAAATATCGCGCGCGCTTCGGCAGCGCGCCGTATCGGCTGTCGAGCATGGGCTATGACGCGGTGCTGCTGACGGTGCGGATCGCGCGCGACTGGCGCGTGGGCAGCGTGTTCCCGATGAGCCGGCTGACCGACAATGACGGGTTCGCCGGGTTGGACGGCCCGTTCCGCTTCGGCCGCGACGGCATCGCCGAGCGCGCGCTCGAGGTCAACGAGGTGCGCGGTGGGGCGACGGTGACGGTGTCGGAAGCACCGAAAGCGTTCGGGCGGTAGCTTGTGCTCCCCTCCCTGAAAGGGAGGGGCTGGGGGTGGGTCGAGTATTTGTGGTACGACTGGTCCGGACGTTGCGGCGACCGTATCGCCCGGACCAGACCCACCCCCGACCCCTCCCTTTCAGGGAGGGGGGGGTTAGGTTAGTTCGTGACGATTTCGCGCAGGATCGCTTCGAGCACGGGCATGCCGGTTTCGGTGATGCGCAGCCGTTCGTCTTCAAGCGTCGCCAACCCCTGCACCTGCAGCAACCACATCGCCTTGCGGTCGATCGGCGCTTCGCCGCCTGCCAGCGCCGCCACGCGTCCGAGATCGACCCCCTCGGCCATGCGAAGCCCCATCACCAGCGCTTCGGTGGCCGATTCATGCGGGGTGAGCGCGTCTTCCGCCGACAGGCCATGCGCGTTGCGATCGACCGCCGCGAGCCAGTTTTCGGGCTTCTTGTGGCGCACCGTCGCCAGCCCGCCACGCCGGCCGTGCGCGCCGGGGCCGATGCCGGCATAATCGCGATAGCGCCAATATGTGAGGTTGTGCCGGCTCTCGGCGCCCGGCCGTGCGTGGTTCGAAATCTCGTAGGCGGGAAGGCCGGCGGCGGCGGTGAGCGTGCGCGTCAGCTCGAACAGGTCGGCGGCGTCGTCTTCGCCGGGGATGACGAGGTCGCCCTTGGCGGCCAGCGTGGCGAAGCGCGTGCCGGGTTCGACCGTCAGCTGGTACAGCGACAGATGTTCGGTGCCGAAGCCGATCGCGCGCGCCAGTTCGGCTTCCCATGCCGCGAGCGACTGGCCGGGGCGCGCGTAGATCAGGTCGAACGACACCCGCGCGAACGCCGCCTGCGCGGTGGCGAGCGCCGCCAGCCCCTCGTCGACCGAATGCGCGCGGCCGAGGAACGCCAGAGCGCTGTCGTCGAGCGCCTGCAGCCCGAGCGACACCCGGTTGACCCCGGCGCGCGCGATATCGGCGAAGCGCGCCGCCTCGACCGAGGAGGGGTTGGCCTCGAGCGTGATCTCGCATGCGGGTTCGAGCCCCCAATGCCGGTCGGCGGCGTCGATCAGCGCGGCGACGGTGGCGGGGGGCATCAGCGACGGCGTGCCGCCGCCGAAGAAGATCGAGCCTACCTTGCGCCCGGGCAGCAGCGCCGCCTCATGCGCCATGTCGGCGAGCAATGCCGCGCGCCAGCGATCCTGGTCGACGCTGTCGCGGACATGGCTGTTGAAGTCGCAATAGGGGCATTTCGAGACGCAGAACGGCCAGTGGATGTAGAGCGCGAGGGCGTCTGGTGCCGTTGCGCCTACAAGCGCCGTCACCCCAGCGAAAGCTGGGGTCTCTCCGTTGGCGAGAGACCCCAGCTTTCGCTGGGGTGACGGGATGTCGGCGGGAGTGCTCCTGTCGGTCAGAACACCGCCTTCACCAACTGCCCGAAGGCATCGGCGCGGTGGCTCATCGCGTGTTTCTTCGCCGGGTCCATTTCGCCAAAGGTCTCGGTCTCGCCGTTGGCTAGGAACATCGCGTCATAGCCGAAGCCGTGGTCGCCGCGGGGTGGCCAAACCAGTACGCCATCGACGCGGCCTTCGAACCATTCGACATGGCCGTCGGGCCAGGCGAGCGCGAGCGCGCAGATGAAATGCGCGTCGCGGCCCGGCGCGGGCTCGATCGCGGCGAGCTTGTCTTCGACCAGCTGCATCGCAACCGCGAAATCCTTCGACGGTCCCGCCCAGCGCGCCGAGAAAATGCCCGGATCGCCGCCGAGCGCCTCGACGCACAGCCCCGAATCATCGGCGAGCGCGGGCAGGCCCGAAAGATCAGCGGCCTGCATCGCCTTCAATTCGGCATTGGCGACGAAGGTGGTGCCGGTCTCCTCGGGCTCGGGCAGGTCGAGTTCGGCGGCCGACACCGGCTCGATTCCCAGCGGCCCCAGCAGCGCGCGGATTTCGCGCACCTTGCCCGGATTGTGGCTGGCGATGACCAGCCGGCCCGGCGTCAGCTTGCGGATCGCCTGGGGGACGGGGCCTTCCCCGCTCACCGGCCGATGGCCTTGCGCTGCGCGGCGAAGATTTCGGTGCAACCGATCCGTGCGAGGCGAAGCAGGCGCAGCAGGCCTTCCTCGTCATAGGTCGCGCCCTCGGCGGTCGCTTGCGCTTCGGCGATCGAGCCATTGTCGAGCAGCACGAAATTGGCGTCGGCATCGGCGCCCGAATCTTCCGGGTAGTCGAGATCGAGCACCGGGGTGCCCTGATAGATGCCGCAGCTGACCGCGGCGACCTGATGGACGATCGGGTCGACCGTCAGCTTGCCCTCGGCGAGCAATTTGTCGACCGCGATCCGCAGCGCGACCCAAGCGCCCGAGATCGAGGCGGTGCGGGTGCCGCCATCGGCCTGGATCACGTCGCAATCGAGCGTGATCTGGCGCTCGCCCAGTGCCTTCATGTCGGTGACCGCGCGCAAGCTGCGGCCGATCAGCCGCTGGATTTCCTGGGTGCGGCCCGATTGCTTGCCCTTGGCGGCTTCGCGGTTGCTGCGGGTGTGGGTCGAACGCGGCAGCATGCCGTATTCGGCGGTAACCCAGCCCTCGCCCTTGCCGCGCAGGAACGGCGGTACGCGCTCTTCGATGCTGGCGGTGACCAGCACCTTGGTGTCGCCGAAGCCGATCAGCACCGAACCTTCGGCGTGGCGGGTGAAATTGGGCTCGATCGTGAGCGGGCGCATCTGATCGGGGGCGCGGCCGGATGGGCGCATGGGGAGTCTCCTTGGGGTTTGGGTGGGGGATAGTGTGAGCGCGGTGTGAGCGCCAGCCCTTCTCCCCTCCCTGGAAGGGAGGGGCCGGGGGTGGGTGGGGTGCTCGTGGTACGGATGGGTGGAGGCTGAGGGTGCCGTCGCTCCCGGACCGGACCCACCCCCAACCCCTCCCTTCCAGGGAGGGGGGTAAGAAGTGCCCCAGCTTTCGCTGGGGTGACGGATGGGGTGCGACGCGCCTACATACTAGCCATGACGCCGATCACCGAAATGACCGACCGCGCGCGCGACGTGTTCCGTATCGTGGTCGAATCCTATCTCGAAACCGGGTTGCCGGTGGGTTCGCGGACCTTGTCGAAGATTTCGGGGCTCAGCCTGTCGCCCGCATCGATCCGCAACGTCATGCAGGATCTCGAGGAACTCGGCCTGCTCGCGGCGCCGCATGCGAGCGCGGGGCGGATGCCGACGCATAGCGGCTTGCGGCTGTTCGTCGACGGCATGATGCAGAGCCACGAACCCTCGCCCGAGGAGCGCGCGGCGATCGAGGGGCGCGCGGGCGAGCGCGGGCCGGTCGAGGAGGCGCTGGCCAACACCACTGCGGTCCTGTCGGGGCTGTCGGCCTGCGCGGGACTGGTTCTGGTGCCCAAGCGCGAACCGGTACTCAAGCAGTTCGGCTTCGTGCTGCTGAGCCATGACAAGGCGCTGGCGGTGCTGGTGGGCGACGACGGATCGGTCGAGAACCGCGTCGTCGAATTGCCCCCGGGCATGGGGCCGGGCGCGCTCGAGGAGGCCGCCAACTATATGTCGGCGACGCTTGCGGGGCTGACGCTGGCCGAGGCGCGTGCGCGGATCGATCGCCAGATCGCGCAGGAGCGCGCCGAGCTCGACGCGACCGCGCGGACTTTGGTCGAGCGCGGGCTGGCGGTGTGGAGCGAGGATGGCGATCGCCGCCCGGTGCTGATCGTGCGCGGCCAGGCGCGGCTGATCGACAATTCGGCGGCCGAGGACCTCGATCGCGTGCGCCAGCTGCTCGACGAGCTCGAGGGCAAGCAGGAAATCGCGCGGCTGCTCGACAGCGCACGCGAGGGCGACGCCGCGCGGATCTTCATCGGATCGGAGAATAAATTGTTCGCGCTGTCGGGCTCGTCGGTGATCGCCAAACCGGTGCGCGCGATGGACGGAAGGGTGGTTGGCGTCGTCGGCGTGATCGGCCCTACTCGGTTGAACTACGCGCGCGTCGTGCCCATGGTGGACTTCACGGCCGCGACGATCGCGCGGCTACTTGGCTGAACCAGGCACGAAACAGGAAATCATGGAAGACAACAAGGATAGCGGCCTCGCCGCCGAAGCCGAGGCAATCCGCGAAGCGACCGCCGAGGCTGCCCCCGAACTCGCCGAGCATGATCGAGTCGCCGAGCTCGAGGTCGAGCTCGAGGAAGCACGCAAGGCGGTGCTGTATGCGCAGGCCGACACGCAGAATGTCCGCCGCCGCGCCGAGAAGGAAGCCGCCGACGCGCGCGCTTATGCCGCGACCGCGTTCGCGCGCGACATCCTGTCGGTCGCCGACAATCTTGCACGCGCGCTTGCGGCGATCCCCGCCGAGCTTCGCGACGACGAGAAGTTCAAGGGACTGGTCGTCGGCCTCGACGCCACCGGCCGCGAGATCGAGAGCGTGTTTTCGCGCCACGGCATCACCCGGATGACGCCGATGGGCGAAAGCCTCGACCCCAATCGCCACCAGGCGATGTTCGAAGTCCCCTCGGCCGAGGCGGCACCGGGGACGATCGTGCAGGAAGTCCAGGCAGGCTACATGATCCGCGACCGGTTGCTTCGACCGGCGCTGGTGGGCGTGGCGAAGGCGGCGGAGTAACCTCATCTAATCCTCCCCCTTCCGGGGGAGGTGGCAGCCCGCAGGGCTGACGGAGGGGGCGCCCCAAGCGGAACGCTCGTGCCCGCCCCCTCCACCGCTGCGCGGTCCCCCTCCCCTTGGCGGGGGAGGAATTGAAGAAGGTGGCGGCCTTAGGCGCGGAAAACGACTCGATCCTCCCCCTTGAGGGGGGGGTGGCAGCTTGCAAGGCTGACGGAGGGGGTTTGCCATAAGCGGGCGGCCCGTTTCCGCCCCCCCGCACCATGCTTTGCATGGTTCCCCTCCCCCTGGCGGGGGAGGATTAGGCAGAAGACAACCCCGCGTCGGCCCCCTATCTAGCCTTCCATGCCTCCCCGTTTTGCAACGCTTCCCAATCGCCGTGCGATCATCGACCGGCGGATCCTCGCCGACCGGTTGGCGATCGTCGAGGCGGGCGATCCGATCGCGCTTCGCCAGGCGGCTAGCGCGATCCTCAAGGACGCGCTCGACGCCGGGCGCGCCGAGGTCGAGCGGCGCTTTGCCGAGCATCCCACGCGCGGGCTCGAGGCCGCCGCCGCGCAGGGTTTCCTGGTCGACCAGCTGCTGCGGCTGTTGTGGGATTTCACGCTGCGGCGGCTTTATCGCAACCCCAATCCCACCGCCGCCGAGCGAATGACGCTGATCGCGGTCGGTGGTTATGGGCGCGGCGAGATGGCGCCGCATTCGGACGTCGATCTGGGCTTCCTGACCCCCACCCGCCGCACGCCATGGTGCGAGCAGGTGATCGAGACGATGCTGTACGCCTTGTGGGACATGGGGCTCAAGGTCGGTCATTCGTCGCGCTCGCTCGACGAGATGGTCAAGATGGCCAAGTCGGACGTCACGGTGCGCACCGCGTTGCTCGAGGCGCGCTATGTCTGGGGCGATACCGCGCTGTATGACGAGGCGGCGCGGCGCTTCAAGGCCGAGGTGCAGACCGATACGCGCGGCTTCGTCGCGCAGAAGCTGGCCGAGCGCGACGTTCGCCACAAGAAGATGGGCGACAGCCGCTATGTCGTCGAACCCAATGTGAAGGAGGGCAAGGGCGGCTTGCGCGACCTCCACACGCTCTTCTGGATCGGCAAGGATGCGTATGGCGTCCAGCGCGCCGCCGAGCTGGTCGAAAAGGGCGTGCTGACGCGGCAGGAATATCGTCGCTTCAACCGCGCCGAGAATTTCCTGTGGGCGGTGCGCTGCCATTTGCATCTGATCACCGGGCGCGCCGAGGAGCGGCTGACCTTCGATGTCCAGCGCGAGATCGCCGAGCGGATGCGCTATGCGGACCGGCCGGGGAAATCGGCGGTCGAGCGCTTCATGCAATTCTATTTCCTGCAGGCCAAGATCGTCGGCGACTTGACTGGCGTGTTCCTGGCGCATCTCGACGAGGCGCTGGCGGGGCGCGGACGGCGCTTCGGGCTGCCGGCGATCCGGCGGAGCCCGCGCAAGCTCCAGGGGTTCGTCCTCGATCGCGGGCGACTGGCGCTGCCCAACGATCTTTTCCTGCGCGACGATCCGGTGCGGCTGATCGAGCTGTTCGCGCTCGCCGATGCGCATGGGCTCGAGGTCCACCCGCAGGCGATGCGGCTGGCGGCGCGCGATGCCAAACTGGTCGACGACTATCGCGACGACCCGCGCGCCAATGCGCTGTTCCTCGACGTGCTGACGTCGCCGCGCGAACCCGAACAGGTGCTGCGCTGGATGAACGAGGCAGGCGTAATGGGCCGCTTCGTGCCCGATTTCGGCCGCGTCGTCGCGCAGATGCAGTTCGACATGTACCATCACTACACCGTCGACGAGCACACGATCCGCGCGGTCGGGCTGCTGGCGCAGATCGAGAATGGCCGGCTGGTCGAGGATCATCCGCTGGCGACGGTGCTGTTCGAACAGATCGTCTCGCGCCGCGCGCTCTATGTCGCGGTGCTGCTGCACGACATCGCCAAGGGGCGCGGCGGCGATCATTCGGTGCTGGGGGCCGAAGTCGCCGAGCGGCTGTGCCCGCGCTTCGGGCTGACGCCGGCCGAGACAGAAACCGTGGCGTGGCTGGTGCGCTGGCATTTGCTGGCGTCGGCGACCGCGTTCAAGCGCGACCTGTCGGACTTCAAGACGATCCTCGATTTCGCGGCGATCGTCGCCAGCCCGCAGCGGCTGATGATGCTGCTGGTGCTGACCGTGGTCGACATCCGCGCGGTGGGGCCGGGGACGTGGAACGGGTGGAAACGCCAGCTGCTGACCGATTTGTACCAATCGGCCGAGGAAGTGCTGCGGCTGGGCCACAAGCAACGCGGGCGCGGCGAGCGGGTGACAGCCAAGCAGGAACGGCTGCACGCGGCGCTGGGCTGGGCCGAGCGCGATTTCGCGCGACTGGTGCAGCGGCTGCCCGAAGCCTATTGGGTCGCCGAGCCGATCGACGTGCTCGAACGCAATGCGCGGATGATGGCTGCGGCTGGCGAAACCCAATTGTCGATCGACGCGCAGCCCGATCCCGAGCGCGGTGCAACGCTGGTATCGATCTACGCCGCCGATCATCCGGGCATCTTCTATCGCATCGCCGGCGCGATCCATGCCGCGGGCGGGAACATCATCGACGCGCGGATCCACACTACGCGCGACGGCATGGCGCTCGATAATTTCCTCGTCCAGGATCCGCTCGGGCGTCCCTTCGACGACGAAGGCCAGTTGGCGCGGCTCAAGACGACGATCGCCGACGCGCTCGCCAACCGCGCGCGGCTGACCGAGCGGCTGCAGGGCAAGCCGCTGCCGCGCCCGCGCGCCGACGCCTTCTCGATCGAGCCCGCGGTGCTGATCGACAACAAGGCGTCGAACCGCTTCACCGTGATCGAGGTCAACGCGCGCGACCGCCCGGCCCTGCTGTTCGACCTTGCCAACGCGTTGTTCCAGTCGAAGGTGACGATCCATTCGGCGCATGTCGCGACCTATGGCGAGCGCGCGGTCGATACTTTCTATGTGACCGATCTGCTCGGCGACAAGATCGATTCGACCTCGCGGCTCAAGGCGGTCGAGCGGCGACTGATCGAGGCTGCGGCGGGCAGCGATGCGGCGGCGCAGGCGGCATAGTCCGGGCGGCGCATCCGCGGTATAAGCCGGGTATCACCAGCGGAGACGCGACATGCCAGTGCTTGGAATCGGCGGTTTCTTCTTTCGGGCAAGCGACCCCGAAGCCATGGGCGAATGGTATCGCGAGTATCTGGGGGTGGGGCCGGGCTGCGCCGCCGAGGGCGAGGGCGAGCCCGCCGAATGGTGCTGGAAGCCGCAGGCCGGGCCGCTGATCTTCCAGCCGTTCAAGGCCGACACCAGCTATTTCGCCGCTGACATGACGTTCATGCTCAACCTGCGCGTCGCCGACCTCGAGGGGATGCTTGAACAGCTTAACGCCGCAGGGATCGCGATCGAGACGCGCGACGAATGGGATTCGCCCGAAACCGGCCGCTTCGCGCGGATCCACGATCCCGAAGGCAATCCGATCGAATTATGGGAACCGCCCGCGACATGATCCGCATCCCGATCGCGCTGCTCGCGCTCGCTACCACCGCAGCGGCGCCGCCCGACGAGGTGCCGGTCAGCACGCTGGTGCTGATCGCACTGGCGATCGCCGCCGCGGTGCTGCTGCGCGGGGTGGTTTTGCGGCGGCAGGTGCGCAAGCGCAGTAGCCGGCGGCGGGGCGATGATGGGGCGGCGGTCGCCGGCGGCGAGGCCGGCGAGCGAACTGAGCGCGAGCAGGGTGGCGACGATTGGGGCGATGCCGGTGGCGGCGATGGGGGTGGGGACTGAGGCATTTCGTCGTGCTGGACTAAGCAATGTGACAATGCTTAACTACCTAAATCATTGATTCAGGGGGTGACGGCATGGATCTGGGAACGCGGATACTTGAGCTGCAGAAGCGAACGGTGGAACATCGCGAGGTATTGCTCACCGAGGAGGCAGCGAAGACCGCGCTCGTCATGCCGTTTCTGCAATCGCTGGGATACGACGTATTCAACCCAAGCGAAGTGGTGCCCGAGTTCACCGCCGATGTCGGCACCAAGAAGGGGGAAAAGGTCGATTACGCGATCTGCGACGGCGGGAAGGTAACGATTCTGATCGAGTGCAAGCCTTCGACTGCAGAGCTGAACATCAACCACGCGGCGCAGCTGTTCCGGTATTTCAGCGTGACCGACGCGCGGCTTGCGGTGCTGACGAACGGGGTGAACTATCAATTTTATTCCGACGTCGAAAAGCCCAACAAGATGGACGAGAAGCCGTTCTTCACGTTCAGCATGGACGCGATCAAGCCGACCGACATCAAGACGCTCGAGAAATTCGCCAAAGCCGGGTGCGATATAGGCAAGATCGTCCAGGAGGCAGGCAACCTCAAAATTCAGTCGTTGTTGCGCAAGGAAATCGAGAAGGAATTCGCCGAGCCTTCGGAAGAATTCGTTCGGATGATGGCTGCTCGCGTCCATGACGGACGCCTGACCCCGGCGGTCAAGGAAAGCTTCGGTCGAATGCTGGGCGCGACCATCAGCCTGATCATCCGCGATCTGGTGACCGATCGTCTGTCGAACGCGTTGAACGCCTCGGCGCCGCCACCAAGCGATGACGCGGGCCTAGGCGGCATGACAGACGCTGCAGGGGAAAGCGTCGTAACGACTCAGGAAGAGATATCGGGCTTCCATATCGTGCAGGCTATCGCGTCCAAGTTGATCGATCCCAAGCGGGTCGGGATCCGCGATGCGAAGTCCTATTGTGCGATTCTACTCGACGACAATAATCGCAAGACGATCGCTAGGATGCACTTCAATGGGTTGACGACGAAGTATTTCGGCACGTTTGTCGGGAAGGACGAACAACGACACCTGATTGCGGAACTGACGCAAATCTATCAGTTTGCTCCGCTGCTGGAAGCCCGGCTTCGCGAACTCGACGAGAAAATTCCCGTCTAGCCATGTCGCGGCAAGTCGTCGCCGGCAGCATTGGCCAACTGCCGCCTACGGCCTCGGCGCGCGCACCGGTTCGCCGTGCTTTTCTAGCCAGGCGGTCATCTGCGAGAGCTCGCGTCCCTGTGCTGCCACTATTTCGTCGGCCAGCTTGCGGACTTCGGGGTCCTTGGCGTGGCGCTGCGCGACGCGAGCCATTTCGACCGCGCCTTCGTGGTGCGGGATCATCATCCGCATGAAGTCGACATCGATGTCGCCGGTGGCGCGCCCCATGTCGGCGTGCATCTTGTCCATCGCGCGGTCGAACTCGCCCGCCGGGCCGGTTGCCGTCGCTGGCGACATGCCGTTCATCGCCATCGCGCCGTCGTGCATCGCATGATCAACTTGGTTGCCAGCCGCCGCCACCCCCTTAGCGGCATTGTCGGCGGACGGCGCCGACGCGCCGCCGCACGCGGCAAGTGCGAGCGGGGCGGCGACCAGCAGCAACGTCCTCACTTGGGCGACAGCACCATCAGCATTTGCCGGCCTTCCATGCGCGGATAGCTTTCGACCTTGGCATCCTCGGCGCAATCGGCCTGGACGCGCTGGAGGAGCGCCATGCCGAGCTGGCCATGGCTGAGCTCGCGTCCACGGAAGCGCAGGGTGATCTTCACCTTGTCGCCCTCGCCGATGAACTTGTGGATCGAGCGCATCTTCACGTCGTAATCGTGATCGTCGATATTCGGACGCATCTTGATCTCTTTGATCTCCTGCGTCTTTTGCGACTTGCGTGCGATATTGGCCTTTTTCTGGGCCTCGTACTTGTACTTACCGACGTCGAGGAACTTGGCCACGGGCGGGTCGGCGTTGGGCGACACCTCGACCAGGTCGAGGCCGACGCTCTGCGCCTGCTCCATCGCCTCGCGGGTATACATCACGCCGAGATTCTCGCCGTCCTGGTCGATCACGCGAACCTTGGGCGACTGAATAAACTCGTTGAAGCGCGGACCGTTCATCGGTGGCGCCACCGGGCGCCGGATCATGGGAGGACGTATGTGGTTAGCTCCTGGACTGTTAAACCATCAATATAGGGAAGATTGGTCGCCGCGGGAAGCCGCTAGCGACACGAAATCGCGCAATCGATTTAGTCGAGCGGCTCCAGGCCGACACTGACGCCCGGCAGCAGCGGCAGGGCGACCTTGGACAAGCGCAGCGCGAACGGACGAGGTTAGCTCGCTTGTTCGCCTGCGGGCCCGCGCATGTCGGGGGCGAGTGCGTCCCTGGTCAGCATCGCGATGGCATCGTCGAGCGACAGCATCTGCTGGCCCTGGCTGCCCAGGGTGCGGATCGCGACGGTCGATTCGTCGGCCTCGCGCTTGCCCACCACCAACAGATACGGGACCTTCGCCAGCGAATGCTCGCGGACCTTGTAGTTGATCTTCTCGTTTCGAAGATCGCCTTCGACGCGGATGCCCGCCGCCTTCAACTTGGCGACCACTTCGTGGGCATAGTCGTCGGCGTCGGAAACGATCGTCGCCACCACCGCTTGGACCGGCGCGAGCCACATCGGGAAGCGTCCGGCGTGATGTTCGATCAGGATGCCGATGAAGCGCTCGAACGAGCCGAGGATCGCGCGGTGGAGCATGATCGGGCGATGGCGCGCGCCATCCTCGCCGACATAGCTGGCGTCGAGCCGTTCGGGCAGCACGGTGTCGGTCTGGATCGTGCCGACCTGCCAGGTCCGCCCGATCGCGTCGGTCAGGTGGAATTCGAGCTTGGGGGCATAGAACGCGCCCTCGCCGGGGAGTTCCTCCCAGCCATATTCCTCGGTCGCGCGGCCCGTCGCGGCGACCGCGTCGCGCATCGATTGCTCGGCCCAGTCCCACATCGCATCGGTGCCGAAGCGCTTGTCGGGGCGAAGCGCCAGCTTGATCGCGTATTTCTCGAAGCCGAGATCGCGATACACCACGTCGAGCAGGTCGCAGAACAGCCCGACTTCCTCGACGATCTGGTCTTCGCGGCAGAAGATATGCGCGTCGTCCTGGGTGAACTGGCGGACGCGCATCAGCCCGTGCAGCGCGCCGTGCGGCTCGTTGCGGTGGCAGCAGCCATATTCGGACATGCGGATCGGCAGGTCGCGATAGGATTTGATTCCCTGGCGGAAGATGAGGACGTGCGCGGGGCAGTTCATCGGCTTGAGCGCCATGAGGTCGGCCTTGCCCGACAGCACCGGACCCTCGTCCTCGCCGCTGGGGATTTCGTCGGGGACGACGAACATGTTTTCGCGATATTTGCCCCAATGGCCCGACTGCTCCCATTGGCGCGCGTCCATCAGCTGTGGGGTCTTGACCTCGCGATAGCCGCCCGCGTCGAGCCGGCGGCGAAGATACGCCTCGAGCTGCCGCCAGATCATATACCCCTTGGGGTGCCAGAAGACGCTGCCCTGCGCTTCGGACTGGAGGTGGAACAGGTCCATCTCTACCGCCAGCTTGCGATGATCGCGCTTGGCGGCTTCCTCGAGCCGCGTCAGATGCGCGTCGAGCTGCTTCTTGTTGAGCCAGCCGGTGCCGTAGATCCGGCTGAGCATCGCCTTGCTCTGGTCGCCGCGCCAATAGGCACCGCTCACGCGCGTGAGCTTGAACGCCTGCGGATCGAGCTTGCCGGTGGAGGCCATGTGCGGACCGCGGCACATGTCGAGCCATTCGCCCTGGCGATAGATCGTCAGTTCCTCGCCCTCGGGCAGTTCGGCGGCCCATTCGGCCTTGAAGCTCTCACCCTGCTGGGTCCAGCGATCGATCAGCCGCTGGCGGGTCCAGACTTCGCGCACAAAGGGTTGGTTGCGCGCGATGATCGCGCGCATTCCTTCTTCGATCGCCGGCAGGTCTTCCTCGGTAAAGGGGCGGTCCTTGGGGGCGAAATCGTAATAGAAGCCGTCTTCGGTCGCGGGGCCGAAGGTGATTTCGGTGCCGGGAAACAGCGTCTGCACCGCTTCGGCCATCACATGCGCCAAATCGTGGCGAACCAGCTCGAGCGCGTCCTTTTCGTCGCGCGCGGTGACCAGCGCCAATTGCGCGTCGCCGGTGAAGGGCCGCGAGAGATCGCGCATCTCGCCATCGACGCGCGCCGCCAGCGCCGCCTTGGCTAGCCCAGGGCCGATCGCCGCGGCGATGTCGGCCGGGGTAGTTCCGGGGGCGACCTCGCGGACGGAACCGTCGGGCAGCGAGATGCGGAACATGGCGGACACGATGAAGGCCTTTCGTCGGGATTGCAGCGCGCCGCATATGGCCCGCGCGGGCGGGAGAGGCAAATGAAAGGGCGCGCGAGGTGGCAAAGGGCGGCATTGGTGGCACCGCCGATGCGGCCTAGGCGATGCGCATGACGCTGCCACACCCCACCCGCGCCGCCGGCCTTGCCCGGCTGGCCGCCTTCACCCCCTCGATGGGCCGCGCCTATGCCGATCGCCGCAACGCCGATCCGGGGCCCGAGGCCGAGCGCGACGGGTGGCCCGAGCATGTGTCGAAGCTATCGCCATATCTGCGCTATCGGCTGATCGACGAGCAGGAAGTGCTCGCGGCGGCGCTTGACGCGCATGGGCCCGACAAGGCCGAGAAGTTCGTGAGCGAAGTGCTGTGGCGCGGCTATTTCCGCGGCTGGCTCGAACAGCGGCCGGGAACGTGGCCGGCCTATGTCGCGGGGCGCGATGCGGCGCTGGCGCTGGTCGACGCCAATGGCGGGGTCGCGCGCGATTATCGCGCGGCGTGCGAAGGGCGGACCGGGATCGACTGTTTCGACGCCTGGGCGACCGAGCTGACGACGCGCAACTGGCTGCACAATCATGCGCGGATGTGGTTCGCGAGCATCTGGATCTTCACGCTGCGGCTGCCGTGGGAATTGGGTGCGGACTTTTTCCTACGCCATTTGATCGACGGCGATTCTGCGTCGAACACCCTGTCGTGGCGCTGGGTGGCGGGGCTGCACACGCGTGGCAAGGCCTATGCCGCGCGCGCCGACAATATCGCGCGCTACACCGGCGGGCGGTTCGCACCGACCGGGCTGGTTGAAGATGTCGAGCCGCTGGTCGAGGACGGCGAAGTGCCGCGGGCGGCGTTCGCGCCGCCGCCGCTGCCGCAGCCGGCGGGGGATTGGGCGCTGGTGCTGCACGAGGGGGATATGGGGATTGCCACGCCGATCGGTCGCGCGCCGTCGCGGGTGATCGGGTTGGCTTCGCCCGATCCGCGCGCGGCCCCGGCGGTGCGCGCCTTTGCCAAGGGAGCGCTGGCCGACGCGGTTGCGCGGGCTGGCGAGATGTATGGGTGTCCGGGCGTCGTGGTGCAGGAGGCTGCCGCGGTCGGCGATGCGGCGGCTGGGGCGGTGCCGGTTGCGCCTTATGTGCCGGTGGGGGTGATTGGCGATCGTGGTGGTTTGCCGGTGGCGACGTTCGTGCGTGATTATGACGCGGCGATCTGGCCGCTCGCGACCGCGGGGTTCTTCAAGGTCAAGACCGGCGCGCCCGCACGACTTCGTGCGCTTGGGCTGCCTGCCTGAACCTCAGGCGATACCGAACGGAACCACCGTATTGGTCGCGTCATGGCCAACCGCCGCGCGCCCCAGATACGGCACGTTCATCGAACGGCACCAGCGCAGCATGATCCGTTCGAGCGTGTCGCCGAACTCGGCCTCGCCCGCGCCTTCGGGGATCGCGGTGACGCTACCCAGCCGGATGCCGGCGATGCCGCGCAATTGGGTCGCGTCGGCGATTTGCCACATCATGCGGTCGACCCGGTACACCGCCTCGCCGACTTCCTCGAGGATCAGTACATGATCGGTCAGGTCGGGCATCCAGGGCGTGCCTAGCATCGCGGTGAGGATCGCCATGTTGAACGCCGCCGCCGGGCGGCCGTGCAAGCCGGGCTCCAAGGCGGCGCGGTTCTGTTCGACCAGCCAGGCGAGCGCGCGGCCCGCGGGTGCGCCCTTGTTGCGCTCGGTCGCTTCGGTCGCCATCGGGCCGTGGACCGGCTTGCCGATGCCGCGCGCGTAGAGCGCGCCAAGCACGAACCCCATGTCCGAATAGCCCATATAGGTCTTGGCGCGCGCCGCGGCGCCCAGCCCGGGCATCACGACGTCGAGAATACGGTTCGATCCATAGCCGCCGCGCGCGAACCAGATCGCGGCAAAGGCAGGGTCGTTGGCGTATTTTAGGAAGGTTTCGGCGCGCAGCGCGTCGTTGCCCGCGAAGTGGCCGCCATCGGCAAAGCATTGCGGATCATAGGTCAGCTCGACCTGCGGATAGAGCAACGCCGCAAACCCCTGCGCGCGCGCGGCGGCTTCGGGGGTGATCGAGCGGGCGGGGGCGACGACGGCAATCTTCATGGGGACGGGTTGTAGGGGGCGGGGATCGGGAATGAGAAGGGGATTCGTCTTTAGCGTCACCCAGGCCCCTGTGCCTGTTGTTTTACGTTCGACCCTTGCCCCCTGCGATCGATCCGCCGATAGCGCGGCGCGATGAACCAGAGCTATTTCTTCGTCGGGATCGGCGGATCGGGCATGATGCCGCTGGCGATGATCCTCGCCGGGCGCGGCGCGACGATCGCTGGCTCGGACCGCGCGCTCGATCAGAGCGCGGTGCCCGCCAAGTTTGCGGCGCTCGAGCGATTGGGCGTCGCGCTGTTTCCGCAGGACGGCAGCGGCATCACCTCGGCCGAGCAGATCGTCGTCGCCTCGGCAGCGATCGAGCCGACCGTTGCCGACATCGTCGCTGCGGAACGCGTCGGCGCGCAGCGGTTGTCGCGCGCCGAATTGCTCAGCCGGCTGTTCAATGACAGCGCGATGCCGATCGGGGTGGCGGGCACGTCGGGGAAATCGACCGTCACCGGGATGATCGGCTGGATCCTCCACGCGTGCGACCGCGAACCGACGATCATGAACGGCGCGGTGATGAAGAATTTCGCGCGCCCCGAAGCACCCTTCGCCAGCGCGCTGGTGGGCGAGGGCGAGGTGTTCGTCAGCGAAGTCGACGAGAGCGACGGGTCGATCGCGCTGTACGACCCGCGAATCGCGGTGCTCAACAATGTCAGCCTCGATCACAAGCCGCTGCCCGAATTACGCGCGCTGTTCGGCGACTTCGCCGCAAAGGCGCAGAAGGTGGTGGTCAATGTCGGCGATCCCGAGGCCGCCGCGCTCGCCGCGACCTTGGGGGCCAGGCGCCGCAGCTTCGCGATCGAGGGCGACGCTGATCTGGTTGCGAGCAAGCTGGTGCCCGAACGCTATGGCATCGGCTTCGATCTCACCGCCGACGGCGTCACCGATCGGGTGACGCTGGCCGTGCCCGGGCGGCATAATGTCGAGAATGCGCTGGCGGCGCTGGGTGCGGCGATCGCGGCGGGGGTGCCGCGCGCCGATGCAGTCGCGGCGATCGCGGGTTTCGCCGGGCTCAAGCGGCGCTTCGAGCTGGTGGGCGAGGGCGACGGCGTCGCGGTGATCGACGATTTCGGCCATAATCCCGAGAAGATCGCGGCGACGCTCGACACCCTCCATACCTTTCCCGGCCGGCTGCTGCTGTTGTTCCAGCCGCATGGTTTTGGCCCGTTGAAGGTGATGCGGCGCGAGCTGGTCGCGATGTTTGCGCAACGGCTGCGCGGCGACGACCTGCTGGTGCTGCCCGATCCGGTCTATCACGGCGGGACCACATCGCGCGAAGTCACCAGCGCCGACATCGTTGCCGATCTTGCGATGCAGGGCGCCGACGCGCGTCACATTGCCGATCGCGCCGCCGCCGCCGCGCATCTGGTCGCGCAGGCTATGCCCGGCGACCGGATCGTGCTGATGGGCGCGCGCGATGACACCTTAAGCCTGCTCGCCGCCGACATGGTCGCGCAGCTACAACAACGGAGCCCTGCATGACCGACGCCCGCCTCGCCTTTCGCGTGACCGAGGGCACCGGCCCGACGATCCTGTTCCTACCGGGCTATGCAAGCGACATGAGCGGCACCAAGGCGATGGCGCTCGAGGCCTGGGCCAAGGAGAATGGCCGCGGCTTCGTTCGTTTCGACTATCGCGGCTGCGGCGAGAGCGATGGCGCGTTCGAGGATTTCACGCTGGCCGATTGGCGCGACGATGCGCTGCTGGTGCTCGATAGCGCTACCAAGGGGCCGGTGGTGCTGGTGGGATCGTCGATGGGCGGCTGGCTTGCGTTGCTGGTCGCGCGCGCACGGCCCGATCGGATCGTCGGGCTGGTCGGCGTCGCCGCGGCGCCCGACTTCACCGATTGGGGGTTCACCTCCGAGCAGAAGATGACGCTGCTGAGCGAGGGCCGGCTCGAAAAGCCATCGCCCTATGGCGACGCGCCAATGGTGACGACGCGTGCCTTCTGGCAATCGGGCGAGGCCAACCGGCTGATGTTCGGGCCGATCCCCGTATCGGTGCCGGTGCGGCTGATCCACGGCACCCACGACGCCGAAGTCCCCAACGCGCGGGCGATCCGGCTGATGGAATTGCTGGCCGGCGACGATGTGTCGCTGACGTTGCTGAAGAACGGTGACCACCGGTTGTCGCGCGAGCAGGACATCGCGGCGATCATTCGGGTGGTCGAGGGGTTTGTCTGAGCGAGACCGAGTGGTCTTCTAATTCCGTTCGCCCTGAGCTTGTCGAAGGGCTTCCAACGCTGCGGCCGGAGACGCACGTGGATGGTGCGGGCCGACCCTTCGACAAGCTCAGGGCGAACGGGGCAGGAAAGCACCAACCCCCTACTTCAAATAGAAATCCACCGTGGTCACCACGCGCACCTTCTTGAACGGGGTGTCGTTGCCGCCCTCGGCGCCGTCGCGTGCTTCGATCGAGAAATAGCCCTGGGTCGCGCTCTTGATGCCGCCCACGGCGGTGTCGCTGTCCTTGGCGAATTGCTCGGCGGCGGCGCGGGCGTCGCGGGTGGCGGCGGCGACCATCGGCGGCTTGATGTCGTTGAGCTTGGTGAAGCTGTACGAAATCCCCGATCCTTCCTGCAGCAGCACGCCCTGGCTCACCAGGTCGAACTGGCGCGCGACCGCGGCCTGCGCGCGCTTGATGTCGGTGGTGCGCAGCTGCATCCGCTGGTTGATCGTCACCGTCATCACGCCGTTGTTATTGTATTGGCTGACCCCGGTGCCCGCGGGCGCGAGCGCGTCGGCAGGGAAGCCAAGGCTCGCGAAGAACGCGCGGATGCGCGCGGTGTCGGCGGCGATCTCGGCGCGTACCGTATCGGTGTCGGTGCCGACCTTCTGGTAATTGAGCGTCCACACCGCGAGGTCGGCATTGACGTCGCGCTCGGCGAGCCCGCGCACCGTTACCGATCGATCGGCCAGCCGCGCGCGCACCAGGCCATTGCCCAGCAGATAGCCGCCGACGATCATCCCGATCGCGAGCACGACCGCCGCCGCCAGCAGCCATATCGAACGATTCGTCGTCACCCGCTCTTCCATCGCCCACCCCCCGGACCGATATCCGCCGTCAATCGAAGCTATAACGAACGGAGCATGCCCGCCATGACGAAATATCTCCACACGATGATCCGCGTCAGCGATCCCGACGCGACGATCGCGTTCTTGGAATTGCTGGGGCTGAAGGAAGTGCGCCGGATGGAGAATAACGCGGCGCGCTTCACGCTGATCTTCCTTGCCACCCCCGATGCGATGCGCGGGCCGGGTGAGCGCGCCGATGCCGAGGTCGAGCTGACCTATAACTGGCCCGCCGAGGACGGCACGCCGCCCGAGGTCTATACCGGCGGGCGCAATTTCGGCCATCTGGCCTATTATGTCAACGACATCTACGCGGCCTGCCAGCGCTTCGCCGATGCCGGGGTGGTGATCAACCGCCCGCCGCGCGACGGCAACATGGCGTTCGTGCGCTCCCCCGACGGCATTTCGATCGAGCTGTTGCAGGACGGCCCGGCGCTTGCCCCTGCCGAGCCTTGGCAGTCGGCGCCCAATATCGGCGAATGGTGATGGCGGCGCTCGAAATCGTCCGCATCCCCGCGCTGTCGGACAATTATGTCTGGCTGGTGCATGATGGCGGATCGGGGGAGACGATGGTCGTCGACCCCGCCGAGGCGGCACCGGTACTCGCGCAAGCCGATGCGCGTGGCTGGCGGATCGGCGCGATCTGGAACACGCATTGGCATCCCGACCACACCGGTGGCAATGCCGCGATCAAGGCGGCGCACGGCGCGGTCGTGATCGCGCCCGTGGCCGAGGCGGCGAGGATCCCCACCGCCGATCGGCTGGTGGGCGGAGGGGATAGCGTTGCACTGGGTGGCCATGTCGCGACGGTGATCGAAACGCCGGGGCACACCGCGGGACATATCGCCTTCCACTTCGCCGAGGATGCGAGCGTCTTCGTCGGCGACACCTTGTTCGCGATGGGCTGCGGGCGGTTGTTCGAGGGCGATGCCGGGCAGATGTTCGGCAACATGCAGCGGCTCGCCGCCTTGCCGCCTGAGACGATCGTCTATTGCGCGCACGAATATACGCTGTCGAACGGGCGCTATGCGCGTGTTGCCGAGCCCGGCAACGCGGCGATCGCCGAGCGGCTCGAGACGGTGGAGCGCCAGCGCGCGGCGGGCGAGCCGACGGTGCCGACGACGATCGCGCTCGAACTTGCGAGCAATCCGTTCCTGCGCGCTGGAACGGCGGCGCAACTCGCCGAGCTACGTGCAGCCAAAGACGCGTTCAGGGGTTAGTCATTTAGATGCGCGCACCTTCGGTGCGATTCGCGGGGCCAGGGAGACGAAAGATGCGAGCGATTGCCTTTCCGTTATTGTCCGCGATCGCGCTGGCGGGCTGCGCCGCGACCCCCGAGGAAATGGCGCGAAGCGATGCCGCCGATGCGCGGCAGATGGCGCGGATCGAAAAGAAGCTGGCGGGCTATGTGCCGGGTGAGCCGCAGTCGTGCGTCAACCAGAGCCTGCTGCGCAGCAGCGACCAATATGGCCAGACGATCCTGTATCAGCAGGGCACGAGCACCTATTATCGCAACGATACCAGCCCCGGGTGCCGGCTTGGGCAGGACGACATCCTGGTCACCCAGACCCCGACCGGCCAATTGTGCCGCGGCGACATCGTCCGCACCGTCGACCGAACCGCGGGATTCATGACCGGCTCGTGCTCGCTCGGCGAGTTCGTGCCCTATCGTCGCGCCTCGCGCTCGGGAGCAAACTGATGCGTACCCTCATTGCCTGCCTCGCGCTCACCCTGTGCGGTTGCGCCGCGACGCCCGAACAGATCGCCGCCGACGAGGCGAAGTCGGCCGCCGCGTTCGCCGAGGCGACCGAGGGACTGGTCGCCGGCGAGCCGCAGCGTTGCCTGTCGAGCGTCGGGCAGCAGAACCCGCAGATCATCGGCGATGACATGATTACCTATCGCCAGACCGGCACCCGGCTGCTGATCAGCAAGATCGAGGGATGCTCGTCGCTGGCGGGCGATCCGATCATCATCACCGAAGTCTATGGCGGGCAGATATGCAGCAACGACCGGTTCCGCACCGTATCGCGCGGCGGCGGGGCGATCCCCTCGGCCTATTGCCGGTTCGGGATGTTCACCCCGTACGACAAGCCCGCCGACTGATCACAGCACGTAGCGGCTGAGATCGGTGTTGCGCGCGATCTCCTTGAGCTGCGCGTCGACATAGGCGCCGTCGACCTCGACCACCGATCCCTGGCGGTCCTCGGCTTCGAAGCTGACTTCCTCGAGCAACTTTTCCATCACCGTCTGCAGCCGGCGCGCGCCGATATTCTCGATCTCGCCATTCACTTCGGCGGCTATCCGCGCGATCGCGGCGATGCCGCTGGGGGTGAAGTTCACCTCGACGCCCTCGGTCGCGATCAGCGCCTTGTACTGCAGCGGCAGCGACGCCTTGGTGTCCGACAGGATCGCGACGAAATCGGCTTCTGTCAGCCCCTTGAGCTCGACACGGATCGGCAGCCGGCCCTGGAGTTCGGGCAGCAGGTCCGAAGGCTTGGCGACGTGGAACGCGCCGCTGGCGATGAACAGGATATGGTCGGTCTTCATCGGCCCGTATTTGGTGGCGACCGTCGTGCCCTCGATCAGCGGGAGCAGGTCGCGCTGGACCCCCTCGCGGCTGACCGATCCGCCGCGCACGTCGCTGACCGCGATCTTGTCGATCTCGTCGAGGAAGACGATGCCATTGGCTTCGGCGTCGGCGAGCGCGGTGCGGCTGACCTCGTCCTGGTCGAGCCGCTTCTCGGCCTCTTCCTCGACCAGTTTTTCCCAGGCGGCGTGGACGTTCATCTTGCGGCGCTTTAGCTGCGGACCACTCAGGCCCTTCATCATCTCGCCCAGATTAATCATCTGCGGCATGCCGCCGGGCACCTCGAACGGCGTCGACGGGGCGGCTTCGAGCTCGATCTCGATCTCGGTCGAATCGAGATGACCCTCGTTGAGGCGCAGGCGGAACGCCTCGCGCGTCGCCTGCGACGAATCCTTGCCCGTCAGCGCATCTAGCAGCCGCGTCATCGCCGCGGCCTCGGCCTTGTCCTTCACCGCGACTCGGCGGCGTTCCTTCTCGAGCCGGATCGCTTCCTCGACCAGGTCGCGCGCGATCTGTTCGACGTCGCGGCCGACATAGCCGACCTCGGTGAACTTGGTCGCCTCGACCTTCACGAAGGGCGCGTCGGCCAGCTTGGCGAGCCGGCGGCTGATCTCGGTCTTGCCGCAGCCGGTGGGCCCGATCATCAGAATGTTCTTGGGGGTGACTTCGTCGCGCAGGTCGCTGCCGAGCTGCTGGCGGCGCCAGCGGTTACGCATCGCGACTGCGACGGCGCGCTTGGCGTCGTTCTGGCCGATGATGTGCTGGTCGAGCGCCGCGACGATCTGCTTGGGGGTGAGATTCTCTTGCATGGTGGCCGCTAGATGGCCCTGCCGCGCGCCGGTTCAAGCATCTTGTTCGGGCCAAGCGCTCAGGCGGGGCAGCGCCAGCCGGCGGCGGTGCGGGCGTGGCCGGCGATGATGTCGGCGATGTCGGCGGGCTGCGCGGTAGCGTCCCATACCCCGCGCTCGAAGGTTCCGCCCAGCACGATGCCGTCGGGGCGCGGGAACATATAGCCCTCGCGCCCGGCATAGGCATAGTCGATCTCGGGCTGCGGCAGCAGGATCGCGAGCTGGCCGCGCACCGGCGTCAGCCCGGCGTCGCCGAACAGTTCGTGGCTGCCAAGGCCGGTGCAATTGAAAATTAGCGCGTCGGGCAGTGCGGCGAGATCGGCAGGGGTATCGAAGTCGCGCACCACGACCTTGCCGCCCGCCGCGCGGAAATCGGCGAGCATGCGTTCTAGATAGCGGCCGGTTTCGACATACATCGTGTCGAAGCGGATCATCGCGCCGTCGCCGAAGGGATGCTGGCCCGATGCGAAGCGCGCTAGCGCGGGATTGTACGCCGCCATCCAGTCGCCATCGTCATGCTCGGCGCTCGCGGGCAGCCAGGTCGGAACCCAGCGGATCGAATAACCGTCGCCGACCATGATCTGGAAGCGCCGCCAGCTATAGTCCATCGCGGTGCGATACTGCGCGCGCCATTCGGGGGTGACCATGCCTTCGGTGAAGTGGCTGGCGGGGACGATCTGGCCGCCGGCGATGTTCGAGGTCGTCTCGGGCGGCAGCGCCTTGGCATAGAGGGTGACGGGATAGCCCGCCTCCTGCGCCAGCCGCGCGGTGGCGAGCCCGACCGCGCCCGCGCCGACCACCGCTACCGCGCCAGCGTGCCCCGGCAGCCCGAGGTTGGTCGCGAGGCGGCTTGTGCCCCAGCTCAAGGTGATCCCCGCGCCGCCATGGCCGTAATTGTGGACGAGGCGCTTGGTGCCAAGCTGCTCGGCGCGCACGACGAAGCCGGCGGGGCGATAGGGGCGAAGCCCGGCGACGGTGCGGATGACGCGGTTTGCTTCGGCGCGGACGGGGGGCGGGCAGGTGGCGCTCGCAGTGCTCAGGCGTGGGCTGATGACGGTGCAGGCGGGGAGCGCCAGCGTGGCCGAGGCGAGCAGGGTGCGGCGGGTCAGCATTGCGCTGCAGCGTAGCGCGGGGGTGGGGGCAGGGCGAGCCCCTTCTGCCCCCCTCCCTTTTGGGGAGGGGAGCAGAAGGATCAGGTGTCGCTGTCGAGGATTTCCACCGTCAACCGGTCGTTGGTGTACACGCACAACTCGCCCGCAATCCCCATCGCCTTGCGCGCGAGCACTTCGGCATCGGCCTCGTAATCCACCAGCGCGCGCGCCGCCGCGAGCGCGAAATTGCCGCCCGAACCGATCGCGGCGATCCCGCCTTCGGGTTCGAGCACGTCGCCATTGCCGGTCACCACCAGGGTCACGTCCTTGTCGGCGACGATCAACATCGCCTCGAGATTGCGCAGGAACTTGTCGGTGCGCCAGTCCTTGGCGAGCTCGACCGCGGCGCGCAGCAGCTGGCCCTGGTGGCGTTCGAGCTTGGCTTCGAGCCGCTCGAAAAGCGTGAAGGCGTCGGCGGTCGCGCCCGCGAACCCGGCGATCACCTTGCCATCACCCAAGGGACGAACCTTGCGGGCGTTGGGCTTCATCACCGTCTGCCCCTGGGTGACCTGGCCGTCGCCGGCGATGACGACCTTGCCGCCGCGGCGGACCGAGAGGATGGTGGTGCCGTGCCATGTGATATTCTTGCTCATGGCGCGCGATATGGGGGAGGGGGTGTTGGGGTGCAATCGGGGATGGCGTTGGGCACGGTCGCTGCGGTCTTGTGCGCTCGCCTTTGCCCCGTTCGCCCCTCTGCCCCCATTACGACGGTCGCCCCAGCGAAAGCTGCCCCCCCCGTTTTGCGGGCGTCGCGAGCCACATGGGGAGATCCCAGCTTTCGCTGGGATGACGTTTGAGGTGTGGGTGCCTCTCGCGGCGGGTGATCCCCCTTATCGATCGACCCCCTTCGCCTTCCCCCATTGCCGCGCGGCGGTGTAGCCGAGATAGCCGGTGCCGAAGAGCGCATAGAGTTCCTCGGGCAAGCCGCGCAGATACGCGGTCATGCCGTTCGAGATGCTCTGCGCGATCTGCGGCGACAGCGCTGACAGCAACCCCATCGGGATCGCGAACAGGAACAGCGCGTACATGACGTAGAGGAAGCTCGGGCGCGCGCGGCTGGTCCAGGGGTCGGTCGATTGCGCTTCGGCGACGATCGCCGAGAGACGTGCGCGCATCGCCTCGATCTCCTGGCTCCCTTCGAGCCGCAGCAGTTCGAGCTTGGCGGCGTCGCGCGCCTTGGGGTCGGGGATGATTTTGTCGATCAGGCCGGCAAGCGGGCCGATCAGGCCGTCGAGGATGCTCATGGCAAGACTCCATTTCGGAATGGCGAAGTAAACGCGTAGACGGCGCCTCTCAGCCGTTTGGTTCACCGATCCGGTTCGCTAGCCAGCCGTACAGAAACGCCTCGTTAGCAGGGCGGCGTTCGGCCAGATCGACATAGCGTTCGCCTTGCAGCGCTTCGATCGCCTTGAGCAGCACGGTTTCGCCGCGCGGTGCCCGCACGCGCAGGAACGTCGAAAGCGCCGCCGACGTCTGCGGCCCCAGCACGCCATCGACCGCGATGTCGGGATAATCGCGTGCGTTTCGGTTGAGCGCATTGAGCGCGCGCTGGAGGAAGGTCGTGGCGACCTTGGGGCCCATATTTACCCCGGTATCGAACAATTCGGCGGCGATGCGCGGGGCGACTTTCGCCACGGTATCGAAGCGTGGTCGTGACCAATAGAGGCGGGCGTAGAGCGCGGCGGCGCGCTCGCGCGGAAAGTCGCGCATGTCGCCGCTGTAGCCATCGGTGCGCGCTACCGCCTGGGTGATCCCCCAGCGGGTCGGGCCGCCGCGATCGGCGGGGTGGTCGCTATAGCCGCCTTCGCGCGAGATAACGTCGTCGATCAGTTCTTCGATATCCATGTCATCCTCCTGATGGAGGGTATAATAACCTATATGGATTGTTGTAGGACAGGATAAAAGGCGGTCTAGAGGCCCAGTTGCGCGCGATCGACCGTTGCGGCGACAAGTTCGGCGCGTGAAGCCGAACGGCGATATTCGGCGTCGAGCTGGCGCAGCCGCGCGTCGGCCGCCGATTCCTCGCGCAGGTTCACGACCAGAAAGTCGCTCGCGCCGAGCTGGAAGCGCCGCCGTTCGGCCTCGGCCATGCGGTTCGCCAGCGCGGTTTCGTCGCCCGCCAGCGCCACCAGCCGTTCGGCGGCGCCTACCTGGATCGCCAGGTCGTTCACTTCGACAAGAATCTGGTCCTCGATCAGCTGGCGACGCAGGCGAAGACCGTCGGCTTCGGCGACCGCCTCGGCGACGCGACCGCGCGCCTGTCGGCGTTCGAGCGGGAGCGAGAAGCGCACCCCGACGATCGCCTCGGCAGGGGTACGGCTCGATCCGCCGAGACCGACCGGGCCGACATCCTTGGCGGCTTCAGCGCGCAGGTCGAGTCGCGGTTGCAGGTCGTTCTCGGCAAGCTGCCGGCGTGCGGCTGCCTGGTCGAGCCGGACGAGGATGGTTTCGAGATCGGGCCGGTCGATCCGCCGCGCGAGATCGCCCCCAAGCGGAGGCAGCCGTAGCTCCGGAAAGGCGCCGGGCAGCCGTTCGGGGCCGGGGGTTACCGGCTCGCCATCGGCGTCGCGGAGATAGAAGGACAATGCGTTGGCGGCGCTTGCCAGTTCCTGCTCGGCGCGGATCAACAAGGTCTGGCGGCGAACGATGTTCTGGCGATTTTCGGTGCCGAGGATTTCGGGGCGCGCGCCGAGCGTGATCTGGCGCTCGATCGATTTCTGGCGCTCGCTCGCCAGCGCCAGCAGGTCGCGATAGACGCCGACGCGCATCCCCGCGACTACCCACAGCTGATAGGCGCCGACCGCGCGGCGCTGTACGCCGATCGCCACCATTTCGCGATCGAGCCGAGCGAGCTCGATGTCGCGGCCGGCGAGCCCGAGCTTGGTGCGGCGTTCGTCGACCAGCCGATCGCGCATCAGCGAGAAGACCGCGCCGACCTTCACCTCGCCCAGCCGGTTGGTGAACGCCTTGTCTTCATAGACCGGAAATTCGCCGCGCGAGGCGCGATAGCCGGCGTAGAGCCCGCCGCCATTATTGGCGAACGGGCGGCTCGCGCGCGCCTCGACGACGGTGCCGTCATAATAGCCCAGCAGCCGCGACTGCGCGTCGCCTTCGAACAAGGTGTCGAACGCGCCCTCGGCCGACAGCCGGCGACCATCGGCCCAGCGCTCGCGGGCAATCGCCTCGAGGATCGCGGGGGCGTTGGTCGCCGAGGAGCGGAGCACTTCGTCGAGCGTGAGCACTTGCGCGTGCGCCGCGGCTGGGAGCGCGGCGAGCAGCAAGAGCGCGAGCGCGAGGCGTATCATTTCGCCTTTTCCTGCGCCTTGGCCTCTGCCTCGATCGCCGGGCGGCGAAATTCGAGCGGGAAGTCGTTGAGCTGGCGCCACAGTTCATAGCCGACGCTGACGGTCTCCATCTGGATCCAACCGCGCACCTTGGCACCCAGCCGGACATAATCGTCGTCGGGCCAGCTCAAGCGGCCGGGCATCGGCTCGACCAGCACGCGAAACAGCCCCGTCGCCTGCGCCGAGGGGTCGACCGAGCGGACGCGACCGTCGAACATGCCCTCGGCGATCGAAGGCCAGCCGCTGAACTGGATCGCCGGCCAGCCCTCGAACGCCAGCCGCACCGGGCGGCCCGGATAGATCAGCGCGACGTCGCGGCCGTCGACCAGCAGTTCGACGACGCGCACCGGTGCTTCGGGGGCGAGCGTCGCGAGGATGTCGCCGGGGTTGACCAGCGTCGCGCCCGCGCCCGCGTCGATCGTCTGGATGCGCCCGTCGCGCGGCGCGCGGACGGTCTGCGCCGACTGGCGGTTGAGCCCGACATCGACGCGGCTGAGCTTGGCGCGGGCTTCGGCGAGCTTGGCGCGATGATCGGCGACGCGGATCTGCGATGCCTCGTAATCGCGGCGCGCGATCAGCCCTTCGGCGAGCAACTGGCCCGAGCGACCGACGTCGAGCTGCGCGACCGCCATCGCCTGCTCCGCGGCGGCGATCTCGGCGGCGACCTGCGCGCGCTCGGCACGGAGCCGCACGAGCAGATCGGGGTCGTTGTCGATCAGCCGCGCGATCGGGTCGCCCGCCTTCACCTGGTCGCCGTCGTTGACGTACCAGCGCTCGACCCGGCCCTGCACCAGCGCGGTGACCGACTGGACCCGATCGTCTGGGTTGAGCGCGACGACCTGGCCGGTGCCCGCCGAGGTCTGGAGCCAGGGCACGCCGAACAGGATCGCGGTGACCAGCCCGATACCGATCATCAGCATCCAGGCGATGACCTGAGTGACGCGCGGCGGGCGGATCGAGACCAAGGTGGGGAAATGCGCGAGATGGTCAGGCTGGAAGAGCATCGGTGTCTCCTTCGTCGCGCGCGAGCGCAATCAGCTCGGCCTCGCTGACGCAGCGCTGCTGCGCCTGGCTGCCCACCCACAGTCTACCGTCGCGCGTCAGCCCCTGCGGCCGGCGGGTGAATTGCAGCACGGTGGTGCCGCTTTCGCGCAGGCTGGCGAGTGCTGCATCGACGCGCGCGGTGGGCAGCAGGTCGTAGAGCGGCGACAGCACCAGCACGCGCGGGCGCGCGAGCAACGCGGCAGCGAGCTTGAGCGCCATCATCTCGCCCACCGAAAAGGGCCAGCCGGTGTTCGACACGATCGTATCGAGCCCGTCGTCGAGCGCGCCGACGCGCGTCGCGAGCCCGACCGCCTCGACCACGTCCATCACCCGCGTCGCATCGCCCGAGGCGGCGAGCGTCAGATAGTTGCGCACCGACATTTCGACGAAGCTCGGGCGGTCTAGCACCATGATGTCGGCGCGCAGCCGGTACATGTCGAACCCCGCAATATCGCTACCGCCGACCAGCACCAGCCCGCGCCCGGGCTGTTCGTGCCGCTTGAGCAACAGGGCAAGCGTGCGTTCGACCCCCGGGGCCGCGACGATCGCGAGCTGCTCGCCGCTGTCGACCGCGAAGTCGAAAACATGGCCGCCATGCTGCACCCCGCGCAGCCGGATCGCGCCATTGGCGGGGCCTTGCGCGTTGCCGGTGCGCGGTTCTTCCTGCGGAATGTCCCAGAACAGCGACAATTCCTCGAGTCCTGCGGCCAGGTCGTACAGCGTGTCGAGATAGGTGCCGAACTGCGCGATGCCGTAGAACACCCCCGACAGGATCAGCTCAGCGGCGACCAATTGGCCGATCGACAGCTCACCCTGGATGATCAGCCAGCCGCCGAGCGCGAGCAGCGCCGCGCTCGCCAGCGCATAGGTGAGCAACAGGCAAAGCGTCTGCGCGAAGGTGTAGCGAAAATGGCGGCGGTGCTGCGCGACATAGTCGGCGGTCATCGCCTCCGACCGGTCCATCGCGAAATTGAGGTGGCGGCCCGATTTATAGAAGCCGTTCGATCCCCCGACGCTTTCTAGCCAGTGCGCGGTGGCGTGCTTGGCGTGGCTCTTGGCGACCGCGCTGCGCACCGCGCCCGATGCCCAGACCTGCCAGATCACGAACAGCGTGAAGACCAGCACACCGTTGAACGCCAGGAAAAACGGGTGGTAGAAGCTGGTGACGATCAGCCCGACTGCCCCCTGGAGCACGATCGTGAAGCCGCCGATCAACAGGCTGGGCAGCGCCTTTTGCACCGTGATGAGGTCGAAATAGCGGTTGAACAGGTCGCCGCGGCGTGCATCGGCGAAGAACGGGTTCTGCGCATGGACCGATCGCAGCGTGATCTCGGCAACGAGCCGCGCGAACAGCCGGCGCTCGAACAGCGCCATCAGATGGATCCGCAGCGCGCTGAGCACCCCGGCGATCGCCAGCAGCAGGAACAGGATGCCCGCGAGCGTGAACAACGGCGCGGGCATCGCGGTGTTGGCGACCGAGTTGATCAGCAGCTGGACCGAAATCGGTGTCGCCAGCGACAATAGCGAAATCGCGATGCCATAGACGATCGCGAGCCGGACGAACGCCGCATCGGGCGCCAATACCAGCGCGATCCAGCCACCGAATGCCCGCAAACCTGCGCGCTGCGCCGCCATTACCGTCTCCCTGTGCGAGAAGATCAGAATGCGGCGTTCGGCTTATCGGGCCAACGGGACTGCCGCTATAATTGCCATAGAATTATCCTATTACAGCCACTTCGCGCAACAGCGCGGCGAGCTTTTCGAACGCAGGGGCGCGCCCGGCGCCGGCGCGCCACACCAGCCCGATCTCGCGATAATGGCGCCCGCCGGCAAAGGGCCGCGCGATCACTTCGTCGCCGGGCCGGATTTCCTGGCGGACATAGAGCTGCGGCAGGAAGGCGAGCCCCATCCCCATGCCTGCCATCTGCCGGATCGCATCGAGGCTCGTGCCCTCGTAATCGCGCAGCACATGCGCCCCCGCCGCTTCCGCCAGCGCGGTCACCTGGTCACTCATGCGATATTGCGCCTGCAGCGTCAGCAAGCCGCGGCCGGCCAGGTCGGCGGTGGTGATTTCGGCGCGGTCGCGCAGCGGGTCGTCGGCCGCCATCGCCAGGTAGAGCGGATCGCGAAACAGCCGCTCGACATGGCGGCCGGCCTGGTCGACGGGCAATTGCAGCAACACGACGTCGTGTGCGCCGTCGCTGAGCATCTCGAGCAGCAGACTGGGCATCCCTTCGCGCACATGGACACGAAGCGTCGGACTGGTGGCGTGGAGCCGTGCGACGAGCTGGGGGAGAATATAGGGACCGAGCGTCGGGGAAACGCCGAGGCGGATGGTGCCCGACAGCGCGTCGACGCGGCGGTCCGCGAGCGCCGCAAAGCCATCGACCTCGACCAGCACGCGCCGCGCCGCCGCCACCGCATCGCGCCCCAGGGGCGTCAGGATCGTTCGCCCGCCACGCTCGACCACGCGGCCCTGCAGCATCGTCTCGAGCAGCTGGATCTGCTGCGAGAAGCTTGGTTGCGTCACCTCGACCGCGGCGGCACCGCGGGTGAAGCTGCCCTGTTCGGCAAGCGCCACGAGGTAGCGAAGCTGGCGGATCGTCGGCGGCACGCCGGCAGGCATAGGCGCGTCGTGCGTGGTTAGGAAGCGCCGGCTAGCGCGACCGGGGCTTGGGGAGCAGCGGCAGCACGCGATCGAGCGGCAGTGCCTCGACCGTGCCGCGATGGCCGACGGTGGTCCGCGCCGATAGCATCGCGTTCAATACCGCTTCCTCGGTCGCTTCGGCGGCGGCCTGGAAGGCGGGGCTCATCGCCCCGTTGGGGAGGTCGGCGACCATCGGGATCGCCGTGCCCGTCTTGCGCCGCACCGACGCCGCGGTCGAGAAGGCGACCGCATAGTCGCCCGACCCGTTCGAGAAGGACGATCCGCTGCGCGCGATCCCGGCAAAGGCGCGCGCGGCGAGGCGGCGCAAATTGCGATCGGATAGCGGCGCGTCGGTGGCGACAACGACGATCACCGATCCATCGGCGCGGCGCTCCTCGATCTCGCGCTGGAAATCATAACGGCCAAGCGCCGGGCCAACCGCGGTGCCGTCGATCGTGAGTACCCCGCCATAATTCGCCTGGACGAGCACACCGACGGTCCAGCCACCGAGCGAGGCGGGCAGGCGGCGCGAGGCCGATCCGATCCCGCCCTTGCAGCCGAACGCGACGGTGCCGGTGCCCGCGCCGACATTGCCCTCGGCAACCGCGCCGGCGGCGGCCGTCTCGATCGCGCGGCGTGCATCGGCGACCTGTACATGGCGGCCGCGAATGTCGTTGAGCATTCCGTCATTGGTCTCGCCGACCACCGCGTTGACCGATCGGACGTCCTCGTTCCCCGGTTGTGCCAGCGTCCATTCGACCGAGGCGGCCATCGCCTCGGCAACCGACAGCGTGTTGGTGAGCAGGATCGGGGTTTCGACCTCGCCCAGTTCCTCGATCTGGGTCGATCCGGCGAACTTGCCGAAGCCGTTGGCGACGACGATCCCGGCGGGAACTTTCTCGCGAAACAGGTTGCCACCGTGCGGCAGGATTGCGGTGACGCCGGTATGGATGTCCTTGCCGCGCTCGATGGTGACATGGCCGACGCGGACGCCGGGAACGTCGGTGATCGCATTGAGCGGGCCGGGGGACAGGATGCCGATGACGATGCCCGATCGCCGCGCGACGTCGCTCGCGCCGGCATGCCCCGCCGCCAGCGCGAGCGGTAGTGCGGCAATTGCAATGAACTTCCTGGACATCGCTTGCTTTGCCTCCCGATCCTTCGATCGGCGCACCCAAGCATATGCGCTGTGCGGCGGCAATTCGCGCGTCCGTCATGCTGCTGTCGAAAGCACCGCATCGGCATTCCCCGCTGTACGAAGGACCGCCATGCACCGCCGATCGATCTTCTTCTTCAGCGCGCCATCGGCGCTGACGCTGCCGGCGACCGCGCAGGAGGCGCCCGAGCGCCGCTGGCTGGCTAGCTGGCGATCATCACCTCACAGCATCTACAGCGCGAAATATACCCCCGACCTTGCGTGCGTCGATCAGCCCCACCGCCGATCGTCCGCGGCGATTCGTCGCACACGATCGAGACGAACGCGCGCATGGCCCGGTGGCACGGGCTGACCTGGATGGTGTCGACCGATCATGGCGGGCCGAACCATGGCGAACTCAACCATGCGCGCGCCTGGCCCGATGTCGTCGCGGCGCGGCGTGCGGTGCCGGGGCTGATGCTGTTCTACGGCATGGAGTTCGACGTGCCCGGCGGCGAACATGCCAGCTTGATCCTGTCGATCGGTGCCGCCGAGCGCCGCGCGCTGCGCGGCATCGAGCGCGGCTATGGCAAGCGCGACGCCTTTCCCGAGGACGCGGCGCGCGGTACCAACCCGCGGATGATTGAGGCGCTGCGCTATTTGGCTGCCTTTGCCGAACCCCTCCGGTGGTGATCGCCAACCACCCCTCACGCACCGCTAAGGGCTTGGGTATCTGGGGCCGGCACGCACCTAAGGAATATCGGGCCCGGCACGCCGCCGCGCCGCGCGTCGCGATCGGCATGGAGGGCGCGCCCGGGCATCAGGCGGCGCGGCGCAAGTCGGGGCTCGACACAGCGCACGGATCGCGCGGGCTCTATAGAGGCTATCCGATGGGCGGGTTTGACCAGATGGTCGCAACGCTCGGCGGCGGCTCGGATGCGCTGCTGGGGCAGGGGCTGCACTGGACGATTACCGCGTCGTCGGACTCGCATGGTCATTGGCGTGAGGGCGGGGCCGATTTCTGGCCGGGCGAATATGCCAAGACTTGGGTTTTCGCCGCGCCGACCTCGCCTGACCTTCTTAAGGGGCTGCGCACGGGCCGTATGTCCGTCGCGACCGGCGGGCTGTTCGAGCAATTAGGCGTGACCGCTGCCGCTGCCGACCTCGCGGCTGCAATGGGCGATACGCTGGGGTCAAGAGGGCGACGAGATGCTCGTCACCATCCGTTTCCGCCCTGCGCGCAGCGCCAATGCCGCCGGGACGGTGCCCGAAGTTGATCATGTCGATCTGATCGTGGGCGAAGTCATCGGTGGGGCGGGCGACCGCAAGGCGACCACAAAGGTCGTCCGCAGCTTAACCGGGCGCGATTGGCGACGCGATGGCGACGATCTGGTGATCAAGCACCGGATGCCCGCGTCAGGGGCAAGGTATTCCGGGTGCCAGGCACCGGTACTTTGGAGGGCGAATCTTCGCCCGACGTCGCCGGCGCCGATCCCACGCGCGACCCGTGGTTCTATTCGAACCCGGCGTATCTGCAGAACTGATTGCCACCGCCGTCGGGCACTGGCAGGCAAACTTCAGAAGCTGCCGCGGGCTGCAAGCACGGCTGGGATCGTGCGCCCGACGATATAGGCGTTCATCCCCAGCGAGCGGCGTCGCGCGTACACCACGTCCATTGCGACGCGGCGACGATAATTGACGTCGCTGCGCCCGCTGACCTGCCACAGGCCGGTGATGCCGGGGCGGGTCGATCGATATTCGGCAAAATAGCGGCCGTAGAAGCGGACCTCGGCCTCGACTATCGGCCGCGGGCCGACCAAGCTCATGTCGCCGCGCAGCACGTTGAATAGCTGGGGCAACTCATCGAGGCTGCTCTTGCGCAGGAAGCGCCCGAGCGACGTGATCCGCGGGTCGTTCTTGAGCTTGTGGTTGACCGCCCATTCGAAGCGCGCATCGGCGTCCGAAGTTAGCAGGTCGGCCAGCTGCTGGTCCGAATCGACCACCATCGAGCGGAATTTAAGGCAATGGAACGACCGCCCACCTTTGCCAATACGGCGATGGCGGAACAGGATTGGGCCGGGATCGCGCGCATAGATCAGCATCGCGACGATCAGCATCAGCGGCGCGACCGCCACGATGCCGATCAGCGTCAGCGTGATATCGGCGGCCCGAATCGCGTGGTCACGCATGATGATCATGACCGAACGGCGCTCGCCCCCAGGGGCGTACTTGACATCGAAGGCCGATGCGTGCGGATGGAACACCCTTTCTCCGGGGATTGCTGCGGTTGCGAGATGCCCGGGGTCTGGCATGATTCGTTGGACAACGCAAATACCCCGCAAGTGTAACCAAGGGTAGCCTCGTACGGAACAGGCTGCCGGAGCATCTGTTCTCCAATTCAAGCTGGACCGGTTCAGACTTAAACGATAGTGGATAAAGCGATTCGCACCAGCGGCGGGCTCGGATTCAATACGGCTTTTTGGGGAGTGGTGATGGGTAGCGGGGATTTGTTCGAATGCGAAACGGAAAGTGATCACGCCATGCTTCCGCTTGGGTGTGGTCTTTAGGCACAGCCAGCGGCCAATAACCGGCGCTTCCCACAATGGAATGCTTCACGTGCTGTGGGCCGGCTGCCTCTGTCCAGCCGTACACGAGTGGTACGGCAAGGGAAACTTGGTCTATGTCCGGTTCCAGCACTGGGCAGAACAGTCATCTGGGATGCCCTCTTTCAAGCGCTGGTCGATCTGCGGCTAACCGGCACTGGCAGCACATGATTGACAGCCCTGGCGTTCGCGGCCAAGTCTCGGCGGCCGGGGGAAGGAGCAGGCTGATCCGAATGCTCCTGGTCGATCGCGCGGCGGCTTTACGAGCCACGCCCGCTGCACCAATGACAGGCTACTTCGGGTTTTATCCTGACCTGCGGCGAGTCCTCTGATTGCACAGCCGCCGAGCCGCTGATGGCGATACCCGTCGCCTCCCCCAATGCACTGCTGGTTGACACGGGTTATGATGGCGACCACTTCCGCGACACCTTGCTGATCCGGGACACTTTGCCAATCATTCCACCCCGGCCAAACTGCAAAGCGTCCGAGAATTCCGACTATCGTCACTACCGCGTCGAGCGAATGTTCGCAAGCTCAAGCAGCAGCGGCGTATGACCTACCGCTATCAAAGGACCGTTCTGTCCTTCAGGACCTTCCTCAGCCTCGCCGCAGCGCATTTTTGGGCTGAAGTCTTTTGTCGCCATGGCCTAGTTCTCTGGCATGCCGCGAGCGCAAAAGACTTTCAACCAAGCTCGCGAAGATCTACCCAAATGCAGTTGTTTGCTGGGACTGACCTGCTCTCCAGAATTTGCACCACTGGTAAGTTAGCTCCTCAGATTGAGAAGAGTTATGCGACGAGGCTGATTTACCGAGGATCAGATCATTGGGTTGCTGCGTGAGCATGAGGCTGGCGGGAAGGCCGCCGTGCTGTGCCGGAAGCACGGGATAAGCGACGCGACGGTGTACAACTGAAAGGCGAAATATGGTGGCATGACCGTGTCGAAGGCGGCGCGGTTGCGAACGCGGGAGAACGAGAACCGACGGCTGAAAAAGCTGCTGGTGAAGTCGATGATCGAGGTGTCGGCGCTGAAGGATCTGCTGGGAAAAACTGACCCGGTCTGCGGAGCGTCAGGCTGCGGTGGAGAAGCTGTTGGCCGACCACGGCTTTTCCGAGTGTCGCGCCTTGCCAACTTGATCAGGGTCAATAGGTCGGCATAGCAATATGAGCCGCTTCGCGGGCAGGATGATGCTGTCCGCGAGCGGATGAGCGAGATCGCTGACGATCGCCGTCGCTTCGGCTATCGACGGCTGGCGATCCTGCTGCGGCGTGAGGGCAATGGCATGAACCTGAAGGTGTACCGGCTGTGTCGCGAGGAGCCGGTGCGCAAGCGTGGCGGGCGTAAGCGGGCGCTGGGTACGCGGGCGCCGACAGCGATCCCGCCGGGCGCCAACCAGGGCTGGTCGTTCGACTTCGTGTCGGATGCATTGGCCTGCGGTGGGCGGTTCCGCATGCTCAACGTCATCAACGATTAAGCCGGGAATACCTGGCGTGTATCGTCGACACCTCGCTGTGAGGCCAGCGCGTCGTCCGCGAGATGAGCGCCATCCCCGAACAGCGCGGGCTACTGTGCATGGTGGTCAGCGACGATGGTACCTAGCTGACCAGTCACGCTGTCCTTGCCTGGGGCCATAACACCGGGATCAAGTGGCATTACATCGCGCCGGCTCAGCCGTAGCAGAACGGCTTCGTCGAAAGCTTTAATTATCGCTTGCGCGACGAGTGCCTGATCGAGCACCTGTTCCCCTCGATAACAACGGCGAGACGGATCATTGCGGCATGCCGGACGGACTTCAACACCGTGCGCCCACGCAGCAGCTTGGCGGGTTGGCACCCGCCGAGTTTACGAACCGCCTCCGCCAGGGGCAGACGGACACCGAAGCTAAGTTAGTGGCAGCCCGAAAACGGGGAGCCGGTCACGGTTCATTCGTTCAATATCCGCCAGTGAGATACGAACTCGCTCGCAAGAGGGCACGATCGCGCCTTCATGCTGGTGGATTCCGGCGTGCTGACGTCGAAGGTCAGCCACCGGCAAGTTAAGGACACCTGGCACGCTATCGGTTTTGAAACGCGCGATCTGCCAGCGCGCGTTGGCTAGCGGCGCCTCCTTCGCTGCTGGCTGCGCCCCTGCCTTCACGAGCTGGCCGACTTGCAGATCGGTAACCGTGCCGCAAGCGCTTCCTTTGACGATGTCGGTTTGAGAGCGATATTGCACGACGCGGGCTTTGGCCGCTCGAACTTCGCCGTCGAGCCGGTCAAGCTGGCGGCGAAGCGTCGCTTATAGCATTTCTGCAGTCGAGGGGAGCAATTCGACCCTCGCTCAAAGCGCGGTTTTGCAAGCCGCATTCTGCTCGATCCTGCCGCGGTTCGGGTCGCCAACATGTGGCCGCGCATCGCTTTAACACCGGGCGCTGTCAAGCTACGTAATCCATGACCCCAACACATCCAATCTGACGGCAACTCGCATTTGGGTTCTTTCGCTAAAGGTTTAGTAACCGAAAAAGCGGATTGAGGAGTCAACCTCGATTGGACACGTCATGCAATTCGCCGCCACGCTGTATCTTGAAGCCGACGAGGGCAGCCGCGTCGCCGCGCGCCGCCCGGTCGATCATGAATCGACGCTTCGCGATCATAGCGGGACCCCGCATTCGGTGAAGGTCACGAACCTCTCGGTCAGCGGCTGTTTCGTCGAGACATCGCTCACACTCGAGATCGGGCAGCCGATCCGGATCGGTATCGCCGGCGTCGGCGCGATCCCTTCGCATGTCGTTCGCCGCCAGGGTTCGGGCTTTGGCTGCGAATTCGACACTCCGCTCAGCGACGCGCAGGTCGAGCACGCCTTTACCGAATCGACCGTCGTTCACCATCCGGCGATTGGCGTCGGGCCGTTACCCGCCGGCAATGACGGCGAGGATATCGATATCGGGCGCTGGCCTGGCGCTGTCCGCGTCGGCCTGCTGGTCGGACTCGCTACCGCCGCCTGGGGGCTGGTGCTCGCGTTCACGATCTAGCCACGGCGCGCCGATATCGGGCACCCAACGCGCTGACGGAATCGCGGGTTCGGTTCGTCCCGGTCGATCCGATCTTTGCTTGACACCCCGCCCGGCATCTCTAGGGCCGGCGGCGGGCCACGCGGTCCCAACGCCGCGCGTGCTCTCTGTGAGGAGAGACTGACATGACCGATCTACACGTTGCCGACGCCACCATTGCGTCCACCAAACCCGCCACCAAGCCGGCGCGACCCCATTTTTCCAGCGGCCCTTGCGCCAAGCCTCCGGGCTGGTCGGCCGACAAGCTCGACACCTTGGTGCTCGGCCGCTCGCATCGCTCGAAGCTCGGCAAGGCGCGGCTCCAGCGCGCGATCGACCTGACGCGCGAAGTGCTCCAGGTTCCCGATACCCATCGCATCGCAATCGTCCCCGCATCGGATACCGGCGCGATCGAAATGGCGATGTGGTCGATGCTTGGGCAGCGGCCCGTGACGGTGATGGCGTGGGAGAGCTTCGGCGAAGGCTGGGTGACCGACGCGGTCAAGCAGCTCAAGATCGACCCGCAGGTGATGACCGCGCCCTATGGTGAGATCGTCGACCTGACGCGGGTGCCGCACGACCATGATGTCGTCTTCACCTGGAACGGCACCACCAGCGGCGTCCGCGTTCCCAATGGCGAATGGATTTCGGACGATCGCGAAGGGCTCACCTTCAACGACGCGACCAGCGCGGTGTTCGCGATGGACATGCCGTGGGACAAGCTCGATGTGACCACCTTCTCGTGGCAGAAGGTGATGGGCGGCGAGGGCGGCCACGGCGTGCTGATCCTGGGTCCGCGCGCGGTCGAGCGGCTCGAAAGCTACACCCCGGCTTGGCCGATGCCAAAGATCTTCCGCATGACCAAAGGCGGCAAGTTGATCGAGGGATTGTTCAAGGGCGAGACGATCAACACCCCCTCGATGCTCGCGGTCGAGGATTATATCTTCGCGCTCGAATGGGCGCAGTCGATCGGCGGGCTCAACGCGCTCATCGGGCGGTCAACCGCCAACGCGACCGCGCTCGACCGGATCGTCCAGGCGCGCGACTGGCTGGGCTATCTCGCGGTCGATCCGGCGACGCGGTCGAACACCAGCGTTTGCCTGACCGTCGAGGGCGCCGACGAGGCGCTGATCAAGAAGATGGCCGCTTGCCTCGAGGCCGAACACGCGGCGTACGACATTGCGGGTTATCGCGATGCGCCCGCGGGGCTTCGTATTTGGTGCGGCGCGACGGTCGACACCGCCGATGTCGAGGCGCTGGGGCCGTGGCTCGATTGGGCCTACGCGACCTCGCGCACTTCTTAATCGTCATCCCGGCCTCTTAATCGTCATCCCGGCGAAGGCCGGGATCTAGAGCCAAAAGCGACATCCTTTGTAACCCTGGATTCCGGCTTCCGCCGGAATGACGGGTGGAGAAATCAAATGCCCAAAGTCCTCATTTCCGACAAAATGGATCCCAAAGCCGCCGAGATCTTCCGCCAGCGCGGGGTCGAGGTCGACGAAATCACCGGCAAGACACCAGCCGAGCTGATCGCAATGGTCGGCGAGTATGACGGTCTGGCGATCCGCAGCTCGACCAAGGTGACCAAGGAAGTCCTGGCGGCCGCGACTAACCTTAAGGTCGTCGGTCGCGCAGGGATCGGCGTCGACAATGTCGACATCCCCTCGGCCAGCGCCAAGGGCGTGGTCGTGATGAACACCCCATTCGGCAATTCGATCACCACCGCCGAACACGCGATCGCGCTCATGTTCGCGCTCGCGCGCCAATTGCCCGAGGCCGATGCGTCGACGCAGGCCGGCAAGTGGGAAAAGAACCGCTTCATGGGCGTCGAGCTGACGTCGAAGACTTTGGGGCTGATCGGCGCGGGCAACATCGGCTCGATCGTCGCCGATCGCGCGCATGGGCTGAAGATGAAGGTCGTCGCCTTCGATCCGTTCCTGAGCCCCGAGCGCGCGATCGAGATCGGCGTCGAGAAGGTCGAGCTCGACGATCTGCTCGCGCGCGCCGATTTCATCACGCTCCACACCCCGCTGACCGATCAGACGCGCAACATCCTGAGCGCCGAGAATCTTGCCAAGACCAAGAAGGGCGTCCGCATTATCAACTGCGCGCGTGGCGGGCTGATCGACGAGGTGGCGTTGAAGGCCGGGCTCGATTCGGGGCATATCGGCGGCGCCGCGCTCGACGTGTTCGTCGAGGAGCCGGCCAAGGCGTCGCCCCTGTTCGGCACCCCCAACTTCGTCAGCACGCCGCATCTCGGCGCATCGACCAGCGAGGCGCAGGTCAACGTCGCGATCCAGGTCGCCGAACAGATGGCCGATTTCCTGGTGTCGGGCGGAGTCACCAACGCACTCAACATGCCGAGCCTGTCGGCCGAGGAAGCGCCGCGGTTGAAGCCCTATATGGCGCTGGCCGAAAAGCTGGGCTCGCTGGTGGGGCAGCTGACGCATGGCGCGATCGGGCGGATTTCGATCCACAGCGAGGGCGCGGCGGCCGAATTGAACCAGAAGCCGATCGTCTCGGCGGTGCTCGCAGGCTTCCTGCGGACGCAGACCGATACGGTGAACATGGTCAACGCGCCGGTGCTCGCCAAGGAGCGCGGGATGGAAGTGCGCGAGGTGCGCACCGAGCGCGAGGGCGATTACCACACGCTGCTGCGCGTATCGGTGAAGACCGATGCGGGTGAGCGTTCGGTCGCGGGCACGCTGTTCGGCGACCAGGCACCGCGGCTGGTCGAGCTGTTCGGGATCAAGGTCGAGGCCGATCTGGCGGGGCACATGCTGTATGTCGTCAACGACGATGCCCCGGGTTTCATCGGCCGGATCGGCACGACGCTGGGCGAGGCGGGCGTGAATATCGGCACCTTCCACCTTGGCCGCCGTGATGCCGGTGGCGAGGCGGTGCTGCTGTTGTCGGTTGACGAGCCGGTAACGGCAGAGCTGATCGCGAACGTCCGCGCGCTGCCGGGCGTGCGCACCGTAATGGCGTTGCGGTTTTAAGCGGTTGGCCCTCTCCCCTTCGGGGAGAGGGCAGGCGAGCGCAGCGAAGCCGGGAGAGGGGCAGGGCGATGCGCTTCGTTACAGCCCCTCTCCCCGGCCCTCTCCCCGGAGGGGAGAGGGAGTGATAGTTTCGGCGACCGGATTTCGATAAAACTCTCTCGTTCTGCGAGAGGGAGTCAAGGTTTGCCCAAAACTGACGATGTCTTGCTCCAACGCGCCCGCCAGTTGCGCACCCAACAGACCCCGCTCGAGCAAAAGCTCTGGCTCCATCTGCGCGGCAAGCGCTTCGCCGGGGTGAAGTTCAGCCGCCAGGTCGTCATCGGCCCCTACATCGCCGATTTCGTCGCGCGCTCGCAAAAACTCGTGATCGAGGTTGACGGCGACAGCCACGCGACCGACACGCGTCGCGACGAGAAGCGGACGGCGTTTCTGCAGGCACAGGGGTATCGGGTGGTCCGGTTCGACAATCGTGAGGTGGGTGGCAACGTCGAAGGCGTGTTGTACACCATTGCGCAGGCGCTTGATGAACAGCCCCTCTCCCAACCCTTTCCCCGGGGGGGAGAGGGCTTTTGACCGGTCTGCTTCCCGAGGGATTTCACGATCGCCTGCCGCCCGTCGCGGATGCGGCGTCGCGGCTCGAGCGGCGGGTGCTCGATACCGCGTATGGCTATGGCTATGAGCAGGTCGATCCACCGCTCGCCGAGTTCGAGGCGGCGCTGGGTGCGCGGCTCAAGGCGGCGCGCGCGAGCGATGCGGTGCGCTTCGTCGATCCGGTGAGCCAGGCGACGCTCGCGATCCGGCCCGACATCACCGCGCAGGTCGGGCGAATCGCTGCGACGCGGATGGCGCACCATCCGCGCCCCGTCCGCCTTTCCTATGCCGGCGCGATCCTGAAGCTTCGTGCGTCGCAGCTTCGGCCCGAGCGCGCGATGCGGCAGATCGGTTGCGAACTGATCGGGCTCGACAGCGTCGCGGCTGCGCGCGAGATCGTCAGCGTCGCGGTCGAGGCGCTGACCGCCGCCGGAATCACCGGGCTGTCGATCGATTTCACACTGCCCGATCTGGTCGAGACGCTGGGCGATCTGCCGCGCGATCAGCTCGAACCGCTGCGGATCGCGCTCGACGGCAAGGATGCCGCCGGCGTCGCCGCGATCGCGCCCGCCTATCTGCCGCTGATCGAGGCGGCGGGGCCGTTCGACCAGGCGCTCGCCAAGTTGCGCACCAGCGCGCACGGCGCTGCGCTCGCCTCGCGGCTCGACGGGCTCGAAGCGATCGCGCAGGCCTTGCCCGCAGGCGTCGCGCTGACGCTCGATCCGACCGAGCGGCACGGCTTCGAATATCAAAGCTGGCTCGGCTTCTCGATCTTCGCGACCGGCATCCCGGTCGAGATCGGGCGCGGCGGCACCTACACCGTGATGCACGATGGCGGCGCCGAGGAGGCGGCGGTCGGTTTCTCGCTCTATGCCGATCCGGTGCTAGAGGCGGGGCGCATCGCGGTCGAGCGGCGCCGGCTGTTCGTGCCCGAAGGCGTCGACGGCGCGGCATGGCGCGCGCAGGGCTGGGTGACCGTCGCGGCGCTGACGCCGGGCGACAGCGCAGAGGCGCAATTGTGCACCCATGTGCTCGGGGCAAACGGACCGGAGGCGATTTGAAGCTGAACGAACTGGGCTGGCGGACCGAACACGCCGACCGCGCCGCGCTAGTGGTCGATGCCGCCGATTATTACGCCTATGCGCGCAAGGCGATGATGGGCGCCACCGACCAGATCATTTTGGTCGGGTGGGACTTCGACAGCCGGATCATCCTCGACCGCAGCCGTCCCGATGACGGCGCGCCGACCGAATTGGGACCGTTCCTGAGCTGGCTGGCGGATAATCGGCCCGGGCTGCAAATCTATATCCTCGCCTGGAGCCTGGTCACGGTGAAGCTGCTGGGCCGCGGCACCACCGCGCTTCGGCTCGCGCGGTGGATGAAGCACGACCAGATCACCTTCAAGACCGATGGCGCGCATCCCTTCGGCGCGAGCCATCACCAAAAGATCATCGTGATCGACAATTACATGGCGTTTTGCGGCGGGATCGACATGACCGCGTCGCGATGGGATACGCGCCAGCATCTCGACCTCGACGAGCGGCGGCGGCGCCCGTTTACCGGGCGGCGCTATATGCCCTGGCACGATGCCTCGATGGCGCTCGAAGGGCCGGTGGCGGCGGCGCTGGGCGACCTGGCGCGCGCGCGCTGGGAGATTGCGGGCGGCGATCCGTTGCCGGTGCCCAAGGTCAAGGGCAACGCCTGGCCCGACGCGCTTCACCCGCAGTTTGAGCATGTTCCCGTGACCATCGGCCGCACCCGCGGGCTCAACGGCGAGGTCGAGGAAATCCGCGAGATCGAGGCGCTGTTCGTCGCGATGATCGAGCGGGTCGAGCGCTATGCCTATATCGAGACGCAATATTTCGCCTCGCGTGTTATCGCCGAGGCGATCACCAAGCGGCTCGACGAGGCAAACGGACCCGAGTTCGTGATCGTCAATCCCAAGGTCGCCGATGGCTGGCTCGAGGAAGAAGTGATGGGCGCGGCGCGCGCCGAGCTGATCGACGCGATGCGCGAGCATCCGCACCATCACCGCGCGCAAATCTACACCCCGGTCACGCATCGCGAGACCGACATCTATGTCCATGCCAAGGTGATGATCGCCGACGATCGCGTGCTGCGCGTCGGTTCGGCCAATATGAACAACCGGTCGATGGGGCTCGACAGCGAATGCGACGTCGTCATCGAAGCGACCGACGACGCGATGATCGCGACGATCGCGGGCCTGCGCGCGGGACTGATGGCCGAGCATCTGGGGGTCGAACCCGCGGCCGTCGAGGAGACGCTCGCCAAGACCGGCTCGCTGATCGAGACCGTAGAGCGGCTGCGCGGCAGCGGGCGTTCGCTAGTGCCGTTCGAACCACCCGAAAAGGCCGATTGGCAGCGGGTGGTGGCGAATGCTCAGGCGCTTGACCCCGAACATCCCGACGCAGCGTTCGAGCCCTCGCGCCGCGGCCTGACGACGCGCGTGCGCGATCGCGCGCGGCGCGTGCGGGGTAAAATGCGGCGGCGGATTTAGCTTACTTCCCTTTTGGAAGAGGGGATCAGAGGCCCAGCCGTTCCGCCAGCCACGTCGCCGCCTCGGCTGGAATGTCCTTGTCGGTATCGCGATCGACGCGGTAATTGGCCTCGCGCATCGCCTCGACGTTCACCCGGCCTACCAGCGGTGCCAGCGCAGCCACGAAGCGGTCGTCTTCGGCGCGGGCAGGCGCGACCAGCAACAGTGCGTCGTAGCCGGGGATGGCTTGGCGCGGATCGGTCAGCACGGTTAGCCGGTCGGCGGCGATTCGACCGTCGGAGGAGAAGGCGGGGATGACGTCGGCGGCGCCGCTGGCCAGCGCGCGGTACATGAAGGTGGGGTGATAGGCGTTCTGGCTGGCGAAGCGCAGGCCGTAGCGGTCGCGGACGTTGCGCCATTCGAGGCGTTCGAGGAATTCGACATCGGTGCCGAAGCGAAGCCGCGGCGCGACGCGCGCCAGATCGGTGAGCGAGGTGACGCCAAGCCGCTCGGCATCGGCGCCGCGCATCGCGAAGGCATAGGCGTTCTCGAACCCCAGTGGCCCGACCAGCCGCACGCCATGCGTTTCGCGCGCCCAGTCGCCGACGCCGCGCACGATCGCCTCGCGCGGCGGGATGTCGTCGCGGCGCATCTCGTTCGCCCAGATCGTACCCGAATAGTCGACATAGACGTCGATGTCGCCCGCCGCGAGCGCGCCGAAGGCGACCGCCGATCCCAGTCCCTCGCGATAACGCACCGCATAGCCCGCGTCGGTCAGCCGCTCGCCGATCAGACGGGCAAGGATATATTGCTCTGAAAAGCCCTTGGCGCCGACGGTGACGGTCTTGGTCCCGCTGGACAGCGCGGGGGCGAGCGCGGCGAGCAGCCCGAGCAGCAGCGCGCCGAGGCTGGCATAGACCTGCAACCGCCGGCGGGCGCGGATGCCGTGTTCGGCAAGCGCGAGCAGCAGATCGACGGTGAGCGCGAGGCCGGCGGCACCGATGCAGCCGGCGAGCACCAGGCTCCAATTCTGCGTCTGGAGGCCGGCGAAGATCAGGTCGCCCAGGCTTGGCTGGCCGACGGTGGTGGCGAGCGTCGCCGCGCCGATCGTCCATACCGCGGCGGTGCGGATTCCCGCCATTAGCACCGGCGCGACCAACGGTGCCTCGACGATCCGCAGCTTCTGCCACGCGGTCATGCCGACGCCATCGGCGGCTTCGAGGATCGCGGGGTCGAGCGTGGTGAGGCCGGTGACGCCGTTGCGCAGGATCGGCAGCAGCGCGTAGAGCGTCAGCGCGAGCAAGGCGGGCAGGAAGCCTAGCGCGGGGATGCCGCCGCCGACCAGTCCCGAGAACCACAGCAACGCGGGGTAGAACAGCGCGAGCAGCGCGAGCGCAGGAACGGTCTGGACGAGGCTGGCGAACCCCAGCGCCACGCGCGCGACGGCGGGGCGGCGCGCCGACCACACCGCCAGCGGCAGCGCGATCGCCAAGCCGAACAGCAGCGCGCTGAACGCCAGCAGCACATGCTGCGCCAGCAGATCGGGTACGCGGACGAAGGCGTCGCTCACGCTTCGCGCTCGAGCGCCGCCAGCGCATGCGCCTGTTCGCGCGGCACCGCAACCAGCGCGTCGGCGGCAGGGCCGGCGCGTCCCGCCATCAGATCGGCGGGGGAGGCATCGGCGGCGATCGCGCCATCGGCCATCACCAGCACGCGATCGGCAAGCAGCATCGCCTCGGCCATGTCGTGCGTGACGAGGATCGTCGTGAGGCCGAGCCGGTCGTGAAGCGCGCGGATGGCCTTGCCGAGATCGCTCCGGGTGACCGGATCGAGCGCCCCGAATGGTTCGTCCATCAGCAACAATTTAGGCTCGGTTGCGAGGGCGCGCGCGACGCCGACCCGCTGGCGCTGGCCGCCAGACAGCGCATCGGGTGCGCGGGCGGCGATGTCGGCGGGGAGATCGACGAGGCTGAGGAGTTCGGCCAAGCGAGCATCCACGGTCGAGGAGGCGGTACCACCGATCCGCAGGCCGATCGCGATATTCTCACCCACGCTTAGATGCGGGAACAGCCCGACATTCTGGAAGACATAACCGATCCGGCGGCGCAGCGAATGGGCCGCACCGGCGGCGACCGGCGCGCCGTCGATCGTCACGCGGCCGCTGCTCGGGTCGACCAGCCGGTTGACGGTCTTGAGCAAGGTCGACTTGCCCGATCCCGAGGTGCCGACCAGCGCGACGAAGCTGCCGCCGGCGATCGCCAGGTCGACCCCGCGTACTGCGACCACGCCGCCCGGATAGGTCTTGGTCACGCCTTCGAAGGCGACCGCAGGGCCCGAAACATCTGGCATTGCTTCAAGCCATGCGGAAGGATGGCGGCAAGGTCAAAAGAAAGGGCGAGGATGGGCGAGGACAGGCATCGCAAGCGGCTGTTCGTCACCGGCGGCGGATCGGGGATCGGGCGCGCGGTGGCGCGGTTGTTCGGCGAGCGCGGCTGGCAGGTGGGACTGGCCGATATCGACGATGCGGCGATGCAGGCGGTGCAGCGCGAACTGCCCGAGGGGCGCGCGAGCTGCCACAAGATGGACGTGCGCGATCGCTCGCAATGGGAGCAAGCGCTCGCCGATTTCGCGCCCAATGGGCGGGTCGACGTCGTCTTCAACAATGCCGGGATCGCGGTGGGCGGGGCGTTTGCCGACGCCGATCCGGGCGCACTCGAACGTTGCATCGCGATCAACTTCACCGGGGTGGTGCACGGCGCACATACCGCCCATCCGTATCTCAAGGCGACGCCGGGATCATGCCTGCTCAACACCGCGTCGGCGGCGGGGATCTATGGCACCTCGGGCGCGGCGATCTACAGCGCGACCAAGTTCGCGGTGCGCGGGCTGACCGAGGCATTGGACGGCGAATGGCGCGCCGACGGTATCAAGGTGCGCTCGCTGATGCCGAGCTTCATCGACACGCCGCTGCTCGATGCGATGGTGGCGGGCACCAACGTGAACGTCCGCGAACGCGTAGTGGCGGCGGGGCTCGAATTCACCCCGGTCGAGCGTGTTGCCGAGGCGGCATGGGCGGCGGTGCATGGCGATTCGGTGCATACCGTGGTGGGCAAGACCGCGCAGCGGATGCGGTTCGCCGCGCGCTGGATGCCGGGGCGGTTGCGATGGCAGATGGGGCGGGGGATGTGATCCTTTAGAAGCCTCTCCCGCTCGCGGGAGAGGGTTTTCTCGTCACTCCACCAGAGCGTCGATTGCCTGCGCCATCTCGATGTCGCGCTCCGATAGCCCGCCTGCGTCGTGGGTCGTCAACAGGATTTCCACACGGTTATACACATTCGACCATTCGGGGTGATGGTCGGCCTTTTCCGCCAGCAGTGCGACGCGCGTCATGAAGCCGAAGGCTTCGACGAAATCGGCAAAGCCGAAACTGCGGGTGATCGCGTCGCGGGCTTCGTCGTGATCCCATTCGGGCAGACCTTCGAGCGCTTCGACTCGCTCGGCTTCGCTCAGTTGCTCGATCATCTTGTGTCTCCTATGCCCGGCGTCATGGCCGAAACCACCGCCATTTGCCAAGCCGCTCCCGACGCCGCCGCGATCGAGGCGATGGCGCGCGCCGCGCTGGCGCGAATCCCTTCGCCCTTCGCCGAACATCTTGCCGACGTCGTGTTGTTGATCGAGGATTATGCCGATGACGAGACGCTGGCTGCGCTCGGCATCGACGAGCCGATCGACCTGACCGGCATCTATCATGGTCGCCCGATCGGCGAGAAATCGAGCTTCGAAAGCGGCGCGCTGCCCGATCGCATCCATCTGTACCGTCTACCGATCTTGTGGGAGTGGATCGAGACCGGCGTCGCGCTCGACGCGCTGGTGCATCATGTCGTGGTGCACGAGGTGGGGCATCATTTCGGGCTGTCCGACGACGACATGCACGCGCTGGAAGACGCCGCCGGGGAGGAAACTGCCGGGTGAGCCTGGCCTTTCACGACGTAAGCTGCACGCGCGGCGGGCGGGTGCTGTTCGCCGGGCTGTCGTTCGCGATTCCGCCGGGCGAGGCGCTGGCGGTGCGTGGGCCGAACGGGGTGGGCAAGTCGAGCCTGGTGCGGCTGGCGGCGGGGCTGGTGCCGCCGAGCGCGGGGAGGATCGAGCGGCCCGAACGCGTGGCGCTGATGCATGAGGGGATGGCGCTCGACCATGAGCTTCCGTTGGCAGAGGCGCTGGGTTTCTGGGCGGCGATCGACGGGCGTGCCGACCGGGTCGAGGCGGCGCTCGGTGCGGTGGCGATGGCCGAATTGGCCGAAGTGCCGGTGCGGTTCCTGTCGACGGGGCAGCGGCGACGCGCGGCGCTGGCGCGGGTGATCGCGAGCGATTCGGCATTGTGGCTGCTCGACGAGCCCGCCAACGGCCTCGACGTCGCGGCGGTGGCGCGGCTGGGCGAGGCGATCGCGGTGCATCGTGCGGGCGGCGGCGCGGTGCTGGTGGCGACGCATGTGCCGGTGGCGTTGCCCGACGCCCGCGAGATCGTGCTGTGAGCGCGTTCGCCGCGATCGCGTGGCGTGAGGTGCGGCGCGCCTGGACCAGCGGCGGGGTGCTGTTGCCCGTCGCGTTCTTCCTGTTGGTGACGATCCTGTTCCCCTTCGCAGTGGGGCCCGATGGCGCGCTGCTGGGACGGATCGCGGGCGGGGTGGTGTGGTCGGCGGCGCTGCTGGCGGCGCTGCTGCCGGTCGAGCGGCTGGTGGGGCCGGACCTGGAGGCCGGGGTGGTCGACCAATGGGTGGTGCGCGGCATCGCCGATCCGCTGATCGCGCTCGCCAAGATCGCGGGGCATTGGCTCGGCTTCGGGCCGCCGCTGATCGCCGCGACGGTGATTGCGGCGGGGCTGCTCGGCATGTCGGGCGAGCAATTGGGCCGGACCGCGCTGGCGCTGGCGATCGGCACGCCGGGGCTGGCGGCGCTGGCGGTGGCGACCAGCGCGCTGACCGCGGGCTTGCGCGGCGCGGGGGCGATTGCCGGGCTGGTGATGCTGCCGCTGGCGCTGCCGCTGCTGATCTTCGGCGCGGGCGAGGGACCAGGGGCGGTGAAACTGCTCGGCGCGGTGAGCCTGTTGCTGGTGGCAGGCGCGCCGTTCGTTGCGGGCGCGGCGATGAAGGTGGGGCGCGAATGACCGGTGGCTTGTGGCAGCGCGACCTGGTGAGTGCGGTGGTGGTGGCGGTGGGTGCCACCTTGTTCTGGCTGGCGGCGAACCGGTTGGGCGGAACGCGCGAGCCCTGGGACGGGCCTTATTATTGGTCGCTGACCTATCCGGCGGCGATCGCGGTTTGTGCGGTGCTGGGCGGGGTGTTCCCCCGCCGGGCCTGGCTTTGGGCGCTTATCCTGATCCTTGCGCAAGTGCCGGTGATGATCGCGGCGGCGGGGACCGGGCCGCTGCTGCCCATCGGCATTGTCTTCGCGCTGTTCCTGTCGCTGCCCGCGGTCGCGATTGCCGAGGGCGTCGCGTTCGCCCGTCGCCCGGCGCGGCGCGGCTAGTCGCGCGACCACCGCGCGAAGATCGCCGTCGGTAGTTCGAGGCCGCGCGCTTCTTCGCGAACCGTCAGCTCGCCCGCCTCTACGGTGCCGCCCAGATCGGCGAAATGCTGGCGGAGCAGCTCGCCGATCGCGAGTGCCGACATGCGGACCGCGTACACCGTGAGGAACAGGAAGCGCGAGTCCGCGTCGAGCAGCCGGCGGCAATCGGCGACCAGCGGGGCGAGATTCTCCTCGAGCTTCCACACTTCGCCCGCCGGGCCGCGGCCCCATTTGGGCGGATCGAGGATGATGCCGTCATAGCGGCGGCCGCGGCGGACTTCGCGCGCGGCGAACTTGCCCGCATCCTCGACCAGCCAGCGGATCGGCGCGTCGGTCATCCCCGACAGTGCCGCGTTGGCCTTGGCCGCCTCGACCGATTTCTTCGACGCATCGACATGCACCATCCGCGCCCCCGCTGCCGCGAGCGCGAGCGTGCCGACGCCGGTATAGCCGAACAGGTTCAGCGCCTCGGGATCGGGCGCGCCCTCGAGCCGGTCGCGCATCCAGTCCCATACCGGCGCCATGTCGGGGAAGAAGCCGAGATGGCGGAACGGGGTGTTCTGCGCGGTGAAGCGTACTTCGCGCCACGCCAGCGGCCAGCCGTCGCGCGGGACGGGGCCGTTATAATGCCAGCGCCCGCCGCCTTCGTCGTCCGAGGCGGGGATGAACTCGCCATCGGCTTCCCACACCGGATCGGCGGGTGCCCACATCGCCTGCGGCTCGGGGCGGATGAAGCGATAGTTGCCATAACGCTCGAACTTGCGGCCATTACCCGAATCGATCAGCCCGTAGTCGGCCCAGGCCTCGCCGGTGAGGGTGATCAGGCTCATGCCATTACCCCGGGACTATCAACCACGCGGCGTCGCCCGCTGTGCGATGTAGTCGGTCACCGCGTCGAAGGTCGCGTCGATCGTGTCGTAGCGCTCCTCGCGGCTGAACAAATCGCCCATCCGCGCCGGCAGGCCCGGCCGCACCCCGGTCGAGCGTTCGACCGCGTCGCGGAACTTGGCGGGGTGCGCGGTCGCCAGCGTTACCATCGGGGTGTTGCCCACATCGGCGCGCGCGGCGGCGAGGCCGATCGCGGTGTGCGGGTCGATCACCTGGCCGCTACGTTCGTGCGCCCAGCGCAGCGCCTGACCCATGCCGTCGGCGTCGATCGATGCCGAGGTGAACAACCCCGCCGCGCCCTCGCGCTGGCGGTTGGTGAGCATCATCGCGCGGCTCGATTCGAACCCCGCCATCTGCGCGGCTAGCGCCGCGCCGCTGCGATCGCCCAGTTCGAACAACAGCCGTTCGAAGTTCGAGCTGACCTGGATGTCCATCGACGGCGTCGCGGTGGGGGTGACCGTCCCGCTCGAATAATCGCCGGTGCTGAGAGCACGGTGGAGGATGTCGTTGACGTTGGTGGCGACGATCAGCCGCTCGATCGGCAGCCCCATCCGCGCCGCGACATAGCCTGCGAACACATCGCCGAAATTGCCGGTGGGGACCGAGAAGGCGACCGGGCGCTCGGGCCCGCCGAGACGAACCGCGGCGTAGAAATAATAGACCACCTGCGCCATCAACCGCGCCCAGTTGATCGAATTGACCGCCGACAGCGCATAGCGGGTCGAGAAGGCGGGATCGCGGAACATCGCCTTCACCAGCGCCTGCGCGGTATCGAAATCGCCGCGGATCGCGATGTTGTGGATGTTGGGCGCGATCACCGTGGTCATCTGGCGGCGCTGGACGTCGCTCACGCGGCCCTCGGGATGGAGCATGAAGATGTCGACGCCGACGCGTCCCGCCAGCGCATCGATCGCCGCCGAGCCGGTATCGCCCGAAGTCGCGCCGATCACCGTGAGTTGGCCCTCGCGCCCCGCCAGGAAGCGCTCGAACAGCAGGCCGACGAGCTGGAGCGCGACGTCCTTGAACGCGAGCGTCGGGCCGTGGAACAGCTCGAGCAGCCAGTGGCGCTGGTCGAGCTGGACCAGCGGGGTGACCGCGGCGTGCGCGAAGCGGCTATAGGCGGTGGTGCACAGGTCGCGCAGCTCGTCTTCGGTCAGACTCCCCGCGACGAAGGGCGCCATGACGCGCACCGCGGTCTCGACATAGGACAGCCCCTGCATCGCTGCGATCTCGTCGCGGCTGAAGCTCGGCCATGTCTCGGGCACGTACAGCCCGCCATCGGCTGCAAGTCCCGCCAGCGTCACGCCCTCGAAATCGAGGACGGGCGCGTTCCCCCTGGTGCTGATGTAGCGCATGGGGGCAGCGATTAGGCGGTTCGGCGGGCGGGGGCAATCCAAGCGCTGGTTGGGCGGGGTGATGGGAATGTTGGCGGGTGCTGTCGGTGGCGGGCGCCGCGATGGCCCCCGAGTCGCGGCGCGCGGTGCGCGGAAAGCTACAAAAGCTACACTACGTACCCCCCGAATCCGCTTCCCCCGGGGATCGAGACGCGATGCCGGGTGGGGTGAGAGCGGCTGTGCATGTGGCGAGCGTATCAAACGGGGTGGTTGTAGGACAGCTGGGTGGGGAGCGGGGAAGGGGCGGGGGCCAACGCCAGTGTTGCGTGTCCGCCCCCTCCGTCAGCCTGCGGCTGCCACCTCCCCCTGGCGGGGGAGGATTGGGGAGGGGCTTTCCTCCCCCGCCAGGGGGAGGTGGCGGGCGCGTAGCGGCCGACGGAGGGGGAGGTTAGGGGGACGCTGGTTTGGGGGGCGTCGCGATCCCTCGAAAAAATATCAGGCGGTCGGCGCCAATTCCGGCGTTGCGTGTCCGCCCCCTCCGTCAGCCTTCGGCTGCCACCTCCCCCTGGCGGGGGAGGATTGGGGAGTGGCTTTCCTCCCCCGCCAGGGGGAGGTGGCGGGCGCGTAGCGGCCGACGGAGGGGGCGGGCAGGCGGCGCTAGCGTTACGAGCGCTGCGCTCCCGGCCCTCGCATCCGGCGCCTTAGCGCGAGGCCATAGATCACCAGCGCGATTCCCGCGAAGGCGAACCATTGCACCGCATAGGCCAGATGGTTGTTCGGCACCCCCGAGGGATCGGGTGCACGGCTGGGCAGCAGCCCCGCGACCGGCGGGCTCGTCGCCACCAGCATCAGCCGGTCGGGCGCTGCGCCGCCGAACCAGCGCTGGAGCAACGGCGCGCTGTTGGGGGCGTAGGTCATCTGGCCGGTCACGCTGCCGCCGCGCCAGACGGGCATGAAGCCTGGATCGGCGGCGACGCCCATCTCGACCTTGTACGCGCTGCCCGTTTCCGAGGTGCAGTCGGCGAGATAGCGATAACCGCTGACGCCATCGACCGAGCGGCCCGCGGCGCGGGTGATGTCGGCGACGCTCGCGCACTGCGCCGTCGCGCGGCGGAAAAGATAGCGTTCGCCGACCGGCGGGTCGGGGAAGGCGATGACGGGCAGGTCGGCATTGCGCGCGAAGCTGGCGAGCAACGCTTCCTTGCCGTCGCGGCGCTGGAGCTGCCAGATGCCGAGCGCGATCATCGTCACCACGGCGAGCAGCACGACGATCGTCGAGACGATTGGCAGCCGCTTCATGGGCGGTCGATCCGCTGGCGCCCCTCGCGCGCCGAGTTGCGATATTCGAGCGCGAGCAGCGTCACCTTGGCGATCCGCAGCGAGCCGATCACCGCGATGATCGTCAGGGGCAGCCATAGTACGACATGCACCCACCATTCGGGCTCGTACGCCAGCTCGACGATGATCGCGAGGATCGTGATGATCGTGCCGACGCCGAAGGTGAGGAAGGCCGCGGGGCCGTCATCGACGTTGAACTGGGTAAAATCGAGCCCGCAGTTCGAGCATTTGGGGGCGAAGCTGAGCATGCCTGCGAACAGCGTCGGTGCGGCGCAGCGCGGGCAACCACCGGTGATCGACAGCCGATACAGCGAGGCCGGCGACGCCGGGAGCTCTGCCCCCGGCGCGCCGGCCTCTTGCTGTGGTTCGGTCGGGGTCAACCCGCGTGGATCGGTGCGTTCCACCCGCCCCAGACATAGATGACGACGAACAGGAACAGCCACACGACGTCGACGAAATGCCAGTACCAAGCAGCCGCCTCGAAGCCGAAATGCTGGCGCGGGGTGAAGTGGCCACGATAGGCGCGGAACAGGTTCACGATCAGGAAGATCGTGCCGACCAGGACGTGGAAGCCGTGGAAGCCGGTCGCCATGTAGAAGGCCGAGCTGTAGTTCGACTGCCCGAACGCGAAGGGCGCGTGCATGTACTCATATGCCTGGATGCAGCTGAAGATCAGGCCAAGCACGACGGTGAGCCACAGCCCCTTCAGAACGCCGTCGTCCTCGCCGACCCCCAGCATGCCCCAGAAGCCCTTCTTGGCCCCGCCGCGCTGGTTGTGGATCAGTGCATGGTGCGACCAGGTGATGGTGGTGCCCGACAGCAGCAGGATGAAGGTGTTGAGCAGCGGGAATTCGAACGCGCTGATCACTTCGAGCCCGCGCGGCGGCCATTGCGCGATGGCATCGGCGGCAACCGCGACGACGCCGTCGGTATATTCGACGGGGACGGGGAAGAACGAGAAATCGAACCACGCCCAGAACCAGCCGACGAAGAACATCACTTCCGACGCGATGAACAGGATCATGCCGTAGCGCAGGTGCAGCTGGACGACGGGGGTATGGTCGCCGGCATTCGCCTCACGCACGACGTCGACCCACCAGCTGCCCATCATGAACAGCGTCGCAGCGAGCCCTGCCAGCAGGACGAAACCGCCACCGGCAGCCTCGTGCATGTACATGATGCCGCCCGCAGCCAGCAGCAGCACCGCCATCGAGCAGGCCATCGGCCAGATGCTCGGCGGGAGAATATGATAATCGTGGTTCTTGGCGCCGGCCATATCTTCGTCCTGTCAGGCTATTCTTGCGATCGCTCTAGCTTGCGGCCTTCGCGGAATCCACCGGGTAAAATGTGTAGGAGAGCGTGATTTCCTGCACCGAGCGGGCATCGGGGTCGGTGGCGATCGCCGGATCGACGAAATACACCACCGGCATCCGAATTTCCTCGCCGGGCTGGAGCGTCTGCTCGGTGAAGCAGAAACACTGGATCTTGCTGAAATATTTGCCCGCCTGCGCGGGCGTGACGTTGAACGTCGCGGTGCCGGTGACGGGCTTGTCCGAATTGTTCTTCGCGGTGAAGAACGCCATCTCGCGCTCGCCCAGCGACACCTTCATGCTCCGCTGGTCGGGCGAGAAGCGCCACGGCAGCGCGTTGCTGGTGTTGCTGTCGAACGCGACCGTCATCTGCTGGCCGGTCGTCGCGCCGGGGGCGGCGTTCGCGCGCTGCGTCGTGCCGCCGAAGCCGGTCGCCTGGCAGAACATGCGATAGAGGGGGACGCTCGCGAAGCCGACGCCGGTCATGCTGACGACGCCCGCGGTGGCGATCAATGCGGTGCGGATGTTGCGGTCGATCACGAGGTCGCATTCCCCATCTTGATGATGCTGATGGCGTACATCAGCACGACGAACCCGCCGAGGATCAGCGCGAGCACCAGCGCGCGCGATCGCTGGCGCTTGCGGATCAGCTTCTCGTCGTCGGGGGTCATGCGAATACCTGTGCATCGACGACCAACGCGCCGAAAAGGATGAAGAGATAGAGGATCGAGAATTTGAACAGCTTCTTCTCAGGCGTCATGCCGTCGCCGGGCTGGCTGGTGCGCATCGTCACGATCAGCGCCAGCACGGCGAAGATCGCGGTCGTCGCCACCGCGACGGTGCCGTAGATCCAGTCGGTGAAGCCTAGCGGCCAGGGCGCGATCGCCACCGCCGCCATCGGAATGGTGTAGAGCCCGACATGCTGGCGCGTCACGCGCTCACCCGCGACGACGGGGAGCATCGGCACCCCGGCATTGGCGTAATCGGTCTCGACGAACAGCGCGAGCGCCCAGAAATGCGGCGGGGTCCACAGGAAGATGATCGCGAACAACAGGATCGGCATCAGCGTGACGTCGCCGGTGGCGGCGGCCCAGCCGATCATCGGCGGGAAGGCACCCGCGGCGCCGCCGATGACGATGTTCTGCGGGGTGCGGCGCTTGAGCCACACGGTGTAGACGAGGACGTAGAAGAGGATCGAGACGGCGAGGATCGCGGCGGCGACGAGGTTCACCGCCAGCCCCATCAGGACGACCGAGAAGATCGACAGGCCGACGCCGAACTGCAGCGCGGTGTCGCGGTCCATCCGGCCGGCGGGCAGCGGCCGCTTGGCGGTGCGCTTCATCCGCGAATCGAGATCGACCTCATACCATTGGTTGAGCGTGCCCGCGGCACCCGCGGCGAGCGCGATGCACAGGATCGCGGTGAAGCCGATGACCGGGTGGATCGTCGTGGGAGCCGCCAGCAGCCCGCAAAGTCCGGTATAGACGACCAGGCTGAGCACGCGCGGCTTGGTAAGCGCGAGGAAGTCGCGCCAGTCGGCGGCGATCGGGGTCGTGACGGTTGCGGCGGTCATGTTCTTCTTCCCCCCTCCCGCCTGCGGGAGGGGTAGGGGGAGGGTATGGGGGGAGGCGCCCCGTACAGGCCCTCCCCTAACCCCTCCCGCTTGCGGGAGGGGAAATTCTAAGCGCCCCTCCCGCAAGCGGGAGGGGGATTGATCGTCAATCGATCTTGGGCAGCGTCTCGAACTGATGGAACGGCGGCGGGCTCGAAAGGGTCCATTCGAGCGTCGTAGCGCCTTCGCCCCACGGATTGCCCTCTGCCTTCTTACCCGCGAACAGCGACCAGAAGATGTTCACGAAGAAGATCACCATGCCGACCGCCATGATCAGATAGCCGAAGCTGGCGATCTGGTTCCAATATGCATAGGCGTCGGGGTAATCCGGGTAGCGGCGCGGCATGCCCTGCAGGCCCAGGAAGTGCATCGGGAAGAACATGATGTTCACGCCCGCGAAGAACACCCAGAAGTGCAGCTGGCCGAGCAGCTCGTTGTACATCCGCCCCGACATCTTGGGGAACCAGTAATAGAAGCCTGCGAACAGGCCAAACACTGCACCCAGCGACAGCACATAGTGGAAATGTGCAACCACATAATAGGTGTCGTGCATGTAATCGTCGACGCCGCCATTGGCGAGGACGACGCCGGTCACACCGCCGACGGTGAACATGAAGATGAAGCCGATCGCCCACAGCATCGGGGTCTTGAACGTCATCGACCCGCCCCACATCGTCGCGATCCACGAGAAGATCTTGATGCCGGTGGGGACCGCGATGACCATCGTCGCGGCGGTGAAGTACATCTTGGTGTTCACCGACAGGCCGGTGGTGAACATGTGGTGCGCCCAAACGACGAAGCCGACGACGCCGATCGCGACCATGGCATAGGCCATGCCGAGATAGCCGAAGACGGGCTTGCGGCTGAAGGTCGCGACGATCTGGCTGACGATGCCGAAGCCCGGCAGGATCATGATGTAGACTTCGGGATGGCCGAAGAACCAGAACAGATGCTGGTACAGCACCGGATCGCCGCCGCCGGCGGGATCGTAGAAGGTGGTGCCGAAGTTACGGTCGGTCAGCAGCATCGTGATCGCCGCAGCGAGCACCGGCAGCGCGAGCAGCAGCAGGAAGGCGGTGACCAGCACCGACCACACGAACAGCGGCATCTTGTGCAGCGTCATGCCGGGTGCGCGCATGTTGAATATGGTGGTGATGAAATTGATCGCGCCGAGGATCGACGAGGCGCCGGCGATGTGCAGCGACAGGATCGCCATGTCGACCGCGGGGCCCTGATGGCCATAGGTCGACAGCGGTGCATAGACCGTCCAGCCGGTGCCTGCGCCCGACCCGAAGAAGGGCGAAGCCAACAGCAGCGAGAAGGCGGGGATCAGCAGCCAGAACGACACGTTGTTCATGCGCGGGAACGCCATGTCGGGCGCACCGATCATGATCGGGACAAACCAGTTGCCGAAGCCGCCGATCATCGCGGGCATGACCATGAAGAACACCATGATCAGCCCGTGCGCGGTGATCAGCACGTTCCACAGCTGGAGCGACTGGTCGAAGCTCTGGACGTCGCCGCCCGCGAGCATCGTCGCCCACATCGGCAGATACTGGATCTGCGGCTCGGCGAGCTCCATCCGCATCAGCCCCGAAATCGCGCCACCGATCAGGCCGGCGACGATCGCGAAGATCAAATAGAGGGTGCCGATGTCCTTGTGGTTGGTCGACATGAACCAACGCGCGAAGAAGCCGGGATGGTCATGCGCATCACCGTGAGGCGCATGATCGTGGTGCGCCTGGAAGGCGCTTGGGTTGAGGGCGGTGTCGGTCATGGCTTACTGGTCCACATTGCCGAGGCCGCCGGCGTTGCCGCTCGCAGCCTGGGTCGTCGTCGGGGCCTGGGTGGTCGCGTCCACCGTCGGGCCGGTTGCATTGTCGGGAGCCGTGGTATCGTCGCCGGCGTCGGCACCGGCCTCGGTCGGGATCGAGCCCGCCGAACCGGTTGGTACCTGCGCTGCGGGAGCGGCGCCCTGGCCGGGCATCGCGCCGCCCTTGGCACGGATCCACTGCGCAAACACCTCGGGCGAGACCGCTTCGACCGCGATCGGCATGAAGGCGTGGCGCGAACCGCACAGTTCGGAGCACTGGCCGAAATACAGGCCGGGCTCGCGGATGGTGAAGCTCGTCTCGTTCAGCCGGCCGGGGACCGCGTCCATCTTGATCCAGAAGGCGGGCATCGCCCAGCTGTGGATCACGTCGTTGGCGGTGGTGATCAGCCGGATCGGCACGCCAACGGGCAGGACGATACGGTTGTCGACCGCCAGCAGGCGCGGGCCGTCGGCGGGGGTGCGGAAACGCTGGCCGGCCTCGACCTCGCTTTGCTCCTTGAGCATGTTCGCGGTGATCGCGACGCCGCCATGGTCGGGGTATTCGTAGCTCCAATACCATTGGTTGCCGATCGCCTTCAGCGTGATGGCGTTGGCGGGGGCAGGCTCATACTGCGCAGCCAGCAGGCGGATCGAGGGGATCGCGATCAGCGCCAGGATGATCACCGGGGCCGCGGTCCACACGATTTCGATCATCGTGTTGTGCGACGTCTTCGACGGCACCGGATTGGCGGCGCGGCGATAGCGGATCACCACCCACACCAGCAGCCCGAGCACGAACAGCGAGATGATCGTGATCACCGGCACGAGGATGACGTTGTGGAACCACTTGGCGTCGTCGCCAAGGTCGGTCACCTGCGGTTGGATGCCGATCGAGCGGTTGGTCGGCTGGCCGATTCCGTCGGCGGGGATCAGCCGGGGCGAACCATCGGCGTTCAGCGTGGGGTCGGCTGGTGAGGCTGCCTCGGCGGCAGTAGCGGTGACGGCCGATTCGCTATCGGGGCCGGTAGTGGCGGGAGTGCCGGGTTGCGCCGCAGCAGGCGCGCTTACCGGAGCGGCGGGGACCGCTTCCTGTGCGATGGCAGTGCCGGCGCATGCCAGCCCCGCCGCAACCAAAATCGTCTTGAACCCGTTCATCCGCATTGTCTCAGGTCATCCTAGCCGAGCCGCGCCCAATCGCGCGCTTGTAACCACCCGTCGGTCGTTTGCGGCTGGCCTATACGCATGGATGCCGCTTGTCTCAAGCTTGTCACACCCGGTTTTTGGCCCATGGTTGCGATGCAGCGCACCCAAGCCTATTCTGTGCGCCTTCAAACAAACCGGGAAGCGCATGACCGAAGACGAGATTCTGGGTGAGTTCCGCGCTGCCGAGGCGCTGCTCGAGGGGCATTTTATTCTCTCCTCGGGACTGCGTTCGTCCCGCTATCTACAATGCGCGCGGGTGCTAATGGATCCGGCGCGCGGTGCGCGCTTGGCCGAGGCGCTGGTGCGCGCGCTCCCCGACGACGTTCGCCGACGAATCGAAGTGGTGGTGTCGCCCGCGATGGGCGGGGTGATCGCCGGCCACGAAATGGGCCGCGCGCTGGGGGTCGAGGCGATGTTCCTCGAACGGCCCGAGGGGGTGTTCGAACTCCGCCGCGGCTTTCGCCTGATCCCCGGGCAGTGCGTGCTGATGATGGAGGACGTCGTCACCACCGGCCTGTCGTCGCGCGAGGCGATCGCGGCGATCGGGCGCGCGGGCGGCGCGGTGATCGCCGCTGCCTCGCTCGTCGATCGGTCGAACGGCGCGGCTGATCTGGGGGTTCCCTTCTTCCCGCTGATCCGGCTCGACGTGCCCAGCTACGACCCCGCCGAGCTCCCCCCCGAGCTGGCGGCGATTCCCGCGATCAAGCCGGGTAGCCGGGCGGCGCCATGACCGCGCTGGCGGCGCTGGCCGCGATGCTGGCGCTTGCGGCCCCTGCGCAGACGCCTCCGCCCGACGAGCCTGCCATCGCCGCTGCGCTGAAGGCGGGCGGGTTTTCGGGGTTCGCAATGGTGGCGACCAAGGATCGTATATTGTGGCAGACGCCGCGCGCCAAATGCGCGCCCGCTGCCGGCACCGCGATCACCTTGTGCCACCCGCGCGCGACCGACCAACAGCGCTGGCCATGGGCATCGGTGAGCAAGCAGGTGCTCGCGATCCTGACGATGCAGCAGGTCGATGCCGGCAGGGTCGCGCTCGACGCCACCGTCGACGCCTATCTGCCCGCGCTGAAAGGCGGCGGCATCGCACCGACGATCCGCGAGTTGCTGCAGCACCGTTCGGGGCTCCGCAACCCGGACGATTCGCCGATCGATGCAGCCGGCGATCCTGGCTTCTATTCGACCGGCCCGACCGGGCTCGACTGGTGCCTCGCCGATCGCAAGGCCCCGGGTGGTGACTGGGCGTATAACAATTGTGACTCGATCGTGCTGGCCGCGGCGCTCGAACGCGTCAGCGGCAAGACATTGGCGGCATTGTTCGATGAAGGCCTGGCCAAGCCGTTGGCGCTGGCCGGGACGCGCTACGTCGACGCGGGCGCCGATGGGCTGCCCGATTTCGCCAGGCCGCTGCCACCGGGCTATGCGGTTTCGTTCGAGCGCTATGGCGCGGCGGGCGGATTGGCGGGAACCGGCGCCGATCTGCTGGCGATCGACCGCGCGCTGGCCGCGGGCACGCTGATGTCGCCCGCGGCGCGCCAGGCGATGTGGGCGGGGGACCCGGCGCTCGGCTATATGGCGCTGGCGCAATGGGTGTTCGACGCACCGCTCAAAGGGTGTAGCAAGCCGGTGCGCATCGTCGAGCGACGCGGCGGCATCGGTCGCTATCAGGTGCGCAACATCATCCTGCCCGATGTCGATCGGATCGTGATCCTGTTCACCGATGATGAAAAACTGGAGTTCGGCGAGATATGGCAGGGCAAGGGACTGAGCCACGATCTGTTGGCGGCAACGGCGTGTCGATGACCGACGTGCTTCGCCTTGGCGTAAATATCGACCACGTCGCGACGGTGCGCAACGCGCGCGGCAGCGGCTATCCCGACCCGGTGCGCGCCGCGCTGCTGGCGGCGCAGGCGGGGGCCGACGGGATCACCGCGCATCTGCGCGAGGACCGGCGCCACATCACCGACGACGATATCGCGCGGCTGGTCGCCGAGCTGACGGTGCCGCTCAACCTCGAGATGGCAGCGACCGACGAAATGCTCGGGATCGCGCTGCGCCATCGCCCGCACGCGGTGTGCATCGTCCCCGAAAAGCGCGAGGAGCGCACCACCGAGGGCGGGCTCGACGCGGCGGGGCGGTTCGACCTGCTCGCGCCGATGGTCGAGAGGCTCGCCGCCAACGGATCGCGCGTGTCGCTGTTCATCGAGCCCGAGGCGCGGCAGATCGACGCCGCGGTGCGGCTGGGTGCGCCGGTGGTCGAGCTGCATACCGGGCTGTATTGCGAGCTGGCGGGCGAGGCGCAGGTGGCCGAGCTGCGGCGGATCGCCGATGCCGCGGCGCTGGCGGCGAAGAACGGGATCGAGGTGCATGCCGGACACGGGCTGACTTTCGACAACGTCACCCCGATCGCCGCGATCCCGCAGGTGCGCGAGCTCAACATCGGGCATTTCCTGATCGGCGAGGCGATCTTCGACGGCCTGGGCGCGGTGGTGCAGCGGATGCGCGCGCTGATGGACGAGGCGCGGTGATGGGGACGGCAAATCCTCCCCGAGCTCGCTCGGGGAGGGGGACCATGCGCAGCATGGTGGAGGGGAACGCCGCGGGCGCACCGCTCGTGGCTTTGCCCCTCCACCACGTCCTGCGGGCGCGGTCCCCCTCCCCGAGCGAGCTCGGGGAGGATTGGTTGTGATCCTCGGCCTGGGTTCGGACCTCTGCAATATCGAGCGGATCGAGGCGTCGGTGGCCCGCTTCGGCCAGCGTTTCCTCGATCGCGTGTTCACGCAGGCCGAACAGGCCAAGGCGGCGCGGCGGCCGCTGACGCGCGCGGGCACGCTCGCCAAGCGCTTCGCCGCCAAGGAGGCATTTTCGAAGGCGGTGGGCACCGGGTTCAAGCGCGGGGTGTTCATGCGCGACATCGGCGTGGTCAATGCCCCCTCGGGCGCGCCGACGCTGGTGCTGACCGGCGGCGCCCGGGCGAGACTTGACGCCATCACCCCGGCGGGCCACGTCGCGGCGGTGCATTTGACGCTTACCGACGACCACCCATGGGCGCAGGCCTTCGTGATCATCGAAGCGGTGCCCATGGAGAAGACGAACTGATGGCGGCGGAAGACTTGGCGCTGGACCCGAAGAGCGAGCCGGTGGCCGCCCCCGAAAAGCGCAGCGCCAGCGGCACCGATTGGTGGGGCGAGGTGAAGGGCATTTTCTGGCTGATCCTGGCGGTGCTGGGCTTCCACAGCCTGATCGCCAAGCCATTCTACATCCCGTCGGAATCGATGATGCCCGGATTGCTGGTGGGCGACCGGCTGGTGGTGACCAAATATCCCTATGGCTATTCGTTCATCTCGCCGACCTTCCATCTGCTGCCCTTCATTTCGGGGCGGCTGTTCGGATCGATGCCCGAGCGCGGCGACGTCGTGATCGTCTCGCCGCCGGGATCGCGCACCGATTATATCAAGCGCGTGATCGGCCTGCCCGGCGACGTGCTCGAAGTGCGCGGCGGCACCATCTTCCTCAACGATGTCGCGGTCGAGCGCCAAGCCGCAGGCCACCGGCTGATCCCGGTCGATGCCAATACGCGCTGCGAGGCGATGCATTATCCCGACGCGCTGGTGAGCGGCGAGGACGGCGCGCATTATTGCCGCGTCGCGATCTTCCGCGAGACGCTGCCCAACGGCGCCAGCTACGACACGATCGACATGGGCTATACCCGCGGCGACAATTTCGCGCCGGTCGAGATTCCCGACGGCCATGTCTTCCTGATGGGCGACAATCGCGACAACAGCGCCGACAGCCGCTTCGGGGTCGAGGAAAACGGGCTGGGCGGGCCGGTGCCGTGGGAGAATATCGGCGGGCGTGCCGAATTCGTCACCTTCTCGCTCGACGGCAGCGCGACGCTCAACCCGCTGACCTGGTGGCAGTCGCTTCGCCCGAGCCGCACCGGCGCGTCGCTGCATCCCGACCGGGCCGACGCCGAGTGAACGGCGCGGCGGCTTCGGGTTATGTGCTCCACGATTATTTCCGATCGTCGGCGAGCTATCGCGTCCGCATCGCGCTGAACCTGAAAGGCGTCGCCTATCGCCGGCACGACGTTTCGTTGGTGAAGGGCGACCAGCGCAGCCCCCAGCATCTGGCGCGCAACGCGCAGGGCTTCGTCCCCGCGCTCGAACTGCCCGATGGGCGGATGCTGGGGCAGAGCCTGGCGATCATCGAATGGCTCGAAAGCGCGCATCCGGCACCCGCTTTGTACCCCGCCGATCCGTTCGCGCGGGCGCGGGCGATGGAGCGCGCGCTGCTGATCGCGTGCGACATCCACCCGCTCAACAATCTGCGCGTGCTGCGCTATCTGGGCAGCGCGCTCGGCGCCGAGCAGGCGGCGCGCGACGACTGGTATCGCCACTGGGTAGCCGAGGGGTTCGCCGCGCTCGAGCAGATGGCGGGCGATGCGCGCTTTCTGGGGGGCGAGGCGCCGGGCATCGCCGATGTCTGCCTGGTGCCGCAGATGTTCAACGCGCGGCGGCTCGAGCTGGATGTGACGCCGTATCCGCGACTGGTGGCGATCGATTCGGTGATGGCGGCGATCGATGCGGTCGCGGCGGCGCATCCCGATCGGGTGCAGCCGGCGGCTTAAGCGCGCCGCGCCGCGGTCAGCCGGCCGAACAGCGCGAGATAGTCGCCGACCGGATCGTCGTCGCCCGCCGCGCTCGGCGTCGGGCGAATCGCCAGGGGCGAAAGCCACGCATCGAGCGCCACCACCAGCGCCGCTTCGTCGTCACGCGCGACGATCGTCCCCAGCGTGGGCGAGGTAATCAGCTCGGGGATCGCCACGCTCGAATCGGTCGAGACTACCGGGGTGCCTTGCGCGATCGCCTCGCGCAGCACGCCCGGCACGCCTTCATGCTCCGAGGTCAGCGCGACCACCGCCGCGCGCGCCATTGCGGGCAGCGGGTCGGCGGCGTGGCCCGGCAGGTGGACGCGGTGGGCGACGCCGAGCCGCGCCGCCTGTTCGGAAAGCGCCACCCGCATCGGGCCTTCGCCCAGGATCACCAGCGCGACATCCTGATCGGCGAGGCGGGGGAGCGCGGCGATCAGCCGGTCCCAGCGCTTTTGCGGCGCGAGACGCCCGACTCCGAGCACGAAGCGCCCGGCCGGAAGCGGCACCGGCTTCGCGTCGCCCCGAGCGCGCGCGGGCGGGTTGGCGATCACCGAGATGCGATTCGCGGGCATCCGCATCGCGCGCTGCGCCTCGGCCGCCATCGCGGGGGTCATCGCCACCAGATGATCGATGAAGCGCGGCTGCAGCCACAGCCAGGCGGCGTTACCCCACGCGATCGGCGGGCGGTGAATCCCCGAAAGCGCGTTCGACAGCTTGCTGACGATCGGCGCGCGAGTCCCGCTGCGGGATGCAAGCGCGATCGCGGTATAATGATTGCCCGGGCAGAAGACGATGTCGGCGCGCAGCGCGTCGATGCCGCGCGCGGCGCGTATCAGGTCGCGATAGCCCGCCCCCCGCGCCGCCACGATCTCCACCTTTTCAGGTAGTTCGGGGCGCAGCGGCCCGGTCAGATCGCCTGCGATCAGCGTAACGCGGTGGCCGCGCGCGGTCCAGCCATCGGCCATTCGCAGCAAGGCGCGCTCGACACCGCCGCCGGCGAGAGTCTGGACGAACGAGGCGATATGCAAGGCGGTCGGAGTGGGCATGGGTTGCGTCCTGCCTTGAGACTGCCCAAATCGTCCATCAAGAAACCGCAATGTGCGGCGTAAAGGCCGCATTGACGGCCAGTTTGCTTGCGTATCCGCCGACCTGCTACGGGGCCAGCGGCATTGGACTTCCTTTTGAGCCGCGGATCAACCTCCACGTGAAGCATTCAGATTACCGCGCCTCGTCGTCCTACGCAGCAGCCGCGCCCGCGGTAGAGCCGCCGCTGATTTCGGTCCCCGAACTCGATTCGCTCCAGCCGATCGAGACGATCAAGCGGCGCTGGCCGCGAATCCTCGGCGCCGCGCTCAGCCTGGCGATGATCGTCGGGCTGGGCTTCGAATTGTTCGGCGAGGGGCTGGCGGCGCTGCAACAGGCGGTGCCGACGCATCCGGGCTTTTACATCGCATTCCTGATTCTCTACATGTCGCCGCCCACCTTCGATTATGTGATCTTCCGCCGTTTGTGGGGGATTCCGCTCGAAGGGATGATGGCGCTCCACAAGAAGCGGATCGCGAACGAAGTGGTGATCGGCTATTCGGGCGAGGCGTATTTCTATGCCTGGGCGCGCGCGCGGATGAAGATGGTCGCGGCGCCCTTCGGCGCGGTCAAGGACGTGACGATCCTGTCGGCGATCGCGGGCAACGGCATCACCTTGCTGATGATCGGGCTGGCGCTGCCGTTCGGCGCGACCTTGCTGACCGAGAACCAGTTCGAGACGTTGCTCGGGTCGGCGGCGGTCATCGTCGCGACATCGCTGCCGTTCTTGCTCTTCTCGCGCCGCGTGTTTTCGCTGCCGCGGCCGACCCTTTGGTGGGTGTTCGGCGTCCATTGCCTGCGGCTGCTGGTGGGCTCGACGATGATCGGGCTGGCCTGGCATTTCGCGATGCCCGACGTGTCGGTGGGGATGTGGCTGTTCCTGGCCGCGGGGCGGCTGCTGGTATCGCGCCTGCCATTGGTGCCCAACAAGGACCTTCTTTTCGCCAACTTCGCGATTATTTTAATAGGGCAAGGCGAAGCACTGTCCGAACTGATCGCCGTTACCGCAGCGATGGTATTGCTGCTCCACGGCGTGTTGATCGGGCTCTTCGGCATCCATGCTTTGATTAGGAACCCGCGATGATCGCGAAGACTCTATTGGCGACGGCAATCGCCGTCGCGGCGGTGAACCCCGCTTTTGCGCAAGCCGAAATCCTTGGTAGCGATCGGCAGGCCTGCACCGGCAACGGCGGCCCGGCGATCCGTGTCAACGTGACGGGCTTGAAGGACCGCACCGGACGCCTCAAGCTCGAGCTATATCCCGCAAACGAGGCCGATTTCCTGAAGGACGATCGCGACCTGCTCGCCGAGGGCAAGGTGTTTCGCCGCGTCTGGGCCGATACCCCCGCCAATGGCGCGGTCAGCCTGTGTATCCGCACCCCGCGCGCGGGGCGCTATGCGATCCTGTTCACCCATGATCGCGACGGCAAGAACAAGTTCAATTTCTGGAAGGACGGCGCGGGCTTTCCCAGCAACAAGCGGCTGGGGCGGAGCCGTCCCAAGGTCACCCAAGCGGTGATCGACGTCGGCAACGGCGTGACCGCGACCAACATCCGCGCGCAATATCTGCGCGGGCTCGGCGGCTTCGCCCCCAGCGACAGCTAAGCCAGCTCGATGCGCGTCGTCGACGTCAACGAATTCTACTCGCCCACCGGCGGCGGGGTTCGCACCTATCTCGATCGCAAGATGGGGATCATGGCCGATCTGGGGCATGAGCTGATCGTGATCGCGCCGACCGCGCAGGACGATTGGGTCGAGGAGCGCCCCGGCGGCGGGCGGATCTTCTGGGTCAAGGCGCTGCCGCTGCTGCTCGACCGCAATTATTGCATGTTCCGCGATGGCGAGGGGGTGATCCCCCTGCTCGACCAGCTCCAGCCCGACGTGGTCGAGACCAGCTCGCCGTGGCGCCCCGCCTTTTTTGTCGGAGAGTGGCAGGGCGATGCGGTGAAGGTGTTCTTCGCGCACAACGACAATATGGCGGCCTATCCGCTGCGCTGGTTCGAGGGGATGGCGAGCCCCGAGCGGATCGAGCGCGCCTTTACCTGGTACACCAACCGGTACGAACGCTTCCTGCGGCTGTACGACGCCTTCGTCACCAATGGCCCCGCGCTTGCCAAGCGTAACCGCGCGCGCGGGCTGCGCGTCGACGCATCGATGCCGCTGGGAATCCAGCGCGGCTCGTTCTCGCCCAGCCTGCGCGACGAGACGCTGCGCGCGGCGCTGCTCGCGCAATGCGGGTTGCCGCCCGAGGGGCATTTGCTGATCGGGCTGGGGCGGCATCATCCCGAGAAGCGCTGGCCGCTGGTGATCGACGCGGTCGAGCGCGCGGGCGCCGACCTGCCCGTCGGCCTGATCCTGCTGGGCAATGGCCCCGAGCGCAACGCGCTGGCCAAGCGGGTCGCCGACAGCCCGCATATCCGGCTGTTCCGCCCGATGTACGATCGCGATCGCTTCACCCGCGTGCTCGCGAGCTGCGACGCGCTGATCCATGGCTCGGATATGGAGCCGTTCGGGCTGGTCGCTGCCGAGGCGCTGGCGTCGGGGCTGCCGATGATCGTCCCCGACGAGGGCGGTTGCTTCGAGATCGCCGAGCCTGCGTTCGCCGAAACCTATCGCGCGCGCGATACGAAATCGGCGACCGAGGCGATCCACCGGATGTTCGCGCGCGACCAAAAAGTGCTTCGCGCCGCGGCGGTCGCGGCCGCCGATCATGTCCGCACCGATGTCGACCATGCGCGCGACCTGATGGCCTATTATCAGGAGCTGGTCGATCGGCGACGGGCAGGGTCGGCGCTGCCCGCCGGGGCGTAGACGACCAGGGTCTTGCGCCCCAGCGCGAACGCGCCGAGCGTCACGTAATCGCGCGCGAGCGCTGCATTCAATTGGCGACGGATCGCGGGGCGTTCGCCGCGATAGCCGGTATCGGCGACGATCCGTTCGGGCCGCATCGCGAGCGCGGCCGCCAAGGCCGCGGCTTGATCGATGCCGACCGCACCACGCTCGCGGGTGCGGCTGAAATGGCTCGGGAAGACCAGGTGACTCGTCCGGCAGCGCCCGGTGGCGGGATACAGCATCGTCGCCCCCGAATAGACCAGCAGGCAGCCCGGGCCGGGTCCTACCGCGTCGGCGATCGCCGCGAACTGCGCGGCGGACCCGCGCTCGTGCCGCTTGAACAGCAGAATTCCCTGGCCGCCGATGAACAACGCCACCAGGAAGATCGCGGTGGCGCGCGGCGTCCGCCGATCGCCGGCGAAAAATCCCGCAGCGCAGGCGCAGGCGGCGGCGATCACCGGCAGCGCATAATGATCGTACCAGCCGCCGAACGCGAACAATCCGGCGAGCGCTGCCAGCAGCCACAAGTGGAGCAGCCCCGCCACCGCGTTGCCGCCGCGTCGCCCGAGCCAGGCGAGCACCAGCAACGGCGCCAGGATGACCGCGACGAACGCGAAATTGCCCGCTTGTTCGGCGATCGGATCGCGGCTGCGCGCCAGGATCGACAGGAAATTGGCGTAGAGGAACGCCTCCGACTGCCCCGCCCGCGCGTACCACAGCCATGCGGCCGCGGTCGGCGCGACCGCGAGCGCGATCATCGCGGCCGCCAGGCCGGCGACCGCCAGCGCACCATCGCGGCGGCGCTGCCACAGCACCCAGCATCCCAGCGCGGCGCCTTCGAAGACGACGCTATATTTGATCTGGATCGCCAATCCGAGCAGCAGCATCGCGCCAAGCGCGCGCGGGCGCGTAGCGCTGCTAGCAAGCACTGCGACCGCGCCAACCACCAGCAAATTGTAGAAGACGGGCGACTGGCCGCCCTGGCCCTCGGCAAAGTTAAGCCACAGTATATACAGGATCGCCGCCGCGAGCGCGCCGCGTCGCCAACCGGCTCGATCGGCGAGAACCGCTATCACGAAGGCGGTCCCCACCGCCGCCGCCAGCGCTAGGATCTGGTAGGCGACGATGCCATTGGGCCAGCCCAGCGCGGCAGCGGGCAGATAGAGCAGGAACAGCCCGATCGGCTTGCGATCCCAGATATCGACATAGGGCAGCGCGCCGCCGTGCATCGCGTGCGCGGTGACGAAGTAGAATTGCTCGTCGACCTGCAGGATCGGGTTGCCGAGCGTCACCGCCCGCGCGGCGAATGCGACCAGCAACAGCACCGCCCAGCGCGGCAGGCGCGAGGGGCTCCAGGATCGGGGGATGCTCGCCATCCGCCGCGCATATCGACGGCGCGCAGCGGTGTCACGATCCCGCAATCAGCCGGAGGCACAGAGAGTCGCAACAGGGAGCCCGACCATGACCATTCGCATCGACCGCCGATCCTTCATGCTCACCGGCACGCTCGGCCTGGGCGCCTTTGCGCTGCCGGGGTTTGCGCAGGTCGCCAATGTGCTCGGCGGGCGTGGCTTCACCCATAAGGTGGCGTCGGGCGAACCCGCGGCCGACGCGATGCTGTTCTGGACGCGCTACGTCCCCGCCGATGGCGGCGCGGCGAAGCTCCGCGTCGAGGTCGCCGAGAGCGCCGATTTCACGCGCGTCGTCGGCGGCGGCGAGTTGGTGACGGGGCCGTGGCGCGATCATACCGCCAAGATCACCGTCACCGGCCTCAAGCCCTTCACCCGCTATCATTATCGCTTCGTCGCGCCCGACGGCAGCTTCTCGCCCGTCGGGCGTGCCAAGACGCTGCCGCTGGGTGATACGCGCGCGTTCAAGGCGGCGATCTTCTCGTGCTCGAACCTGGGCTTCGGCTATTTCAACGCCTATGCGCACGCTGCGCCGCGCGACGATATCGACCTGACGATTCATCTGGGCGACTATGTCTACGAATACGCCCCCGACAATTATCCCGCGGCGGCGCAGGTGGTGGGCAATCGTGTTCCGCAGCCGATGAAGGAAATGGTCGCGCTCGCTGATTATCGCCTGCGCTACGCCAGCTATCGTGCCGACCCCGATCTGCAGGCGCTGCACCAGAACCATGCGATGGTGGTGCAGTGGGACGATCACGAATCGGCCAATGATTCGTGGGAAGGCGGCGCACAAAACCACCAGGCCGACGAAGGCGACTGGGCGACGCGGCGCGCGGCGGCGGTGCAGGCGTTTCGCGAATGGCTGCCGGTCAGCGACGAACCCTGGGGTAGTTATGCTGTCGGCAATCTGGCGACGCTGTTCCGCACCGAGACGCGGCTGTTCGGGCGCAGCAAGCCCCCCGAACTGGCGCCGCTGTTCATGGCGGGTGGCGATCCGATCGCCGCGCTCACCGCATTCCGTGACGGCGCGTGGCAGGATCCGGCGGTGACGATGATGGGATCGACGCAGGAGGCCTGGCTCGATGCGGCGATGGCGTCGTCGGTGCGCGACCAGGTGCGCTGGCAGGTGGTCGGCTTCGGCACGATCATGGGCCAGACGCGCGCGCCTGAGGATGCGCTGGGCTGGATCAAGGCCGACTCCCCCGCGCGGGTAAAGGCCTATTTCCAAGGCGGGGTCGCGGCGAGCAAGCTGGGGCTGCCGAGCAATCTCGATAATTGGGGCGGCTATCCCGCCGCGCGCGCGCGCTTCCTGCAATCGGCGCAGCGCCATGGCGGCAGCACGATCGTGATCGCGGGCGACAGCCACAATGGCTGGGCGTACGACCTGGCGCAGGACGGCAAGCCCGCCGCGGTCGAGTTTGCCGGCCACGGCGTGACCTCGCCCGGCTATGAAAGCGCGATCGGCATCGATCCCAAGCGGGTCGCGGCGGCGCTGGTGGCGACCAATCCCGAGCTCAAATGGTGCGACACCTCGCGCCGCGGCTATATGGCGCTGAGCCTGACCCCCGACACCGCGACCAACGAATGGATCTTCGTCGACGGCGTGCGCCAGCGTTCGCCGGCGGCGAGCGTGGGGCATACAGCGACGGTGCGGCGTGGGCGCAATGTGATGGGGTGAAGCGCATAAAGCCCTCTCCCCTTTGGGGAGAGGGTTGGGAGAGGGGCAGTGCGATGCGCTCCCTCACTGCCCCTCTCCCGCGCTTCCCCGGCATGCGCCGGGTCGCTTGCCCTCTCCCCGAAGGGGAGAGGGGGAAGGGTTAGTCGAGGCTTTTCGCCACCTGCTCGAACATGTCCTTGCTTAGCCCCGGCGTCGCCAGGATGCGCTCCAACTCACCGCGCATCAGGGTAGCCCGCCCCTCGTCGAAGCGCTTCCAGCGGCCGAGCGGCGGGACCAGCTTCGCCGCGGTCTGCGGGTTCAATTTGTCGAGCGCGATCAGCTGGTCGGCGACGAAGCGATAGCCGCGGCCGTCGGCGGCGTGGAACGCGCGCTGGTTGACGCTGAACGCCCCCACCAGCGCGCGCGCGCGGTTGGGGTTGGCCAGCGTGAAGTCGCGGTGGCGCGCCAATTCCTCGACCACCGCCAGCGTGTCGTCGCGCGACGACAGCGCCTGGGTCGAGAACCATTTGTCGAGCACCAGCGGATTGTCCGAATAGCGATTGTAGAAGATGTCGAGCGCGGCGATCCGGCTGTCGGCGTGCGAGCTGACCAAGGTGGTCAGCGCGCCCTGTCGGTCGGTCATGTTGTCGGCATTTTCGAACTGGACGAACGCCAGCTCGGCCGCATCCGCGGCGCCGCTTGCGGCGATATAGCCGAGCGACACCGTGCGCAGTCGCCGCGCGCCCTTGGCGGCGGGGGAGTATTCGAAGCGGTTGGCGCGCGAGCGTTCATACGCCTCGCGCCAGTCGCGCTCGAGCGCACGGCCAAGGTCGCGGCGAAGCGCCTCGCGCGCCGCCGAAACCGCATCGGGATCGACCACCGCGAGCTGGTCACCGATGAAGCTGTCCGACGGCAGCAGCACCGCTTCGGCGATGAAGGCCGAATCGAGGTTGGCGTCGGTCAGCGTGTTGCGGACCGCGTCGATCACCGCCTGGTGGTCGGCATGGCCGTGCGTCACCGCGGTCACCAGCGTGTCGAGCATCAATTGCTGCATGGCTTCGTAGCGCGCGAACGGATCGTCGTCGTGCGCGCTTAGGAAGGCGAGGTCGGCGGCGGTGCGGTTGGTCTCGACGACCACCGGCGCCGAAAAACCGCGATTGATCGACAGCACCGGGGTTTCGGTCACCGTCTCGAACGCGATCTCGGCGGCAGCGTCGCGCAGCAGGAACAGCCGTTCCTCGCCCAGCGGCTTGCCGGTGTCGGCGCCGAACAGCTTGATCCGCAGCGGCAGCACCATCGGCTGCTTGGTCGGCTGGCCCGGCGTGGCGGGGACGTGCTGGCGCAGGCTGAGCATCGCGCGGCCATCGCCGGCATGGTGGGTGAGCGTGGCGGTGACGCGCGGGGTGCCGGCCTGCGAATACCACAGGCGGAACTGCGCGAGGTCGATCTCGCCCGCGTCTTCCATCGCGAGCGCGAAATCCTCGACGGTGGCGGCGGTGCCGTCGTGCCGATCGAAATACAGGTCCGAGCCTGCGCGGAAGCGGTCGCGGCCGAGCATTGTGGCCATCATGCGGATGACCTCGGCGCCCTTGTTGTAGATCGTCGCGGTGTAGAAGTTCGAGATTTCCTGATATTCATCGGGACGCACCGGATGCGCGAGCGGCCCCGAATCCTCGGGGAATTGCGCCGCGCGCAGCGTGCGGACATCCTCGATCCGCTTGACCGCCGCCGATCCCTGATCAGCGCTGAACTGCTGGTCGCGATAGACGGTGAAGCCTTCCTTCAGCGAAAGCTGGAACCAGTCGCGGCAGGTCACGCGATTGCCCGACCAGTTATGGAAATATTCGTGCGCGACCACCGCGGCGACCGCGTCGTAGTCGTAATCGGTCGCGGTGTCGGGATCGGCGAGGATGTAGCGGCTGTTGAAGATGTTCAGCCCCTTGTTTTCCATCGCGCCGAAGTTGAAATCGTCGACCGCGACGATGTTGAAGACGTCGAGGTCATATTCGCGGCCATAGACCTCCTCGTCCCAGCGCATCGAGGTACTGAGCGCGTGGAGCGCATGGTCGGTCTTGGCGAGATCGGGCGCGCGCACCCAGATCGCCAGCGATACCTCGCGCCCCGATCGCGTGACGAAGGTCGTACGATTGGCGACCAGATCGCCCGCGACCAATGCGAACAGATAGCAGGGCTTGGGAAAGGGATCGTCCCAATCGGCATAATGTTTCCCATCTTCCAGGTCGCCGGTGCCGACCGGGTCGCCATTGGCGAGCAGCACCGGGAAGCGCGCCTTGTTGGCGATCAGCCGCACCTTGTAGCGGCTGAGCACGTCGGGCCGGTCTGGGAAGAAGGTGATGCGGCGAAACCCCTCGGCCTCGCACTGGGTGCACAGCAACCCACCCGAGGCATAGAGCCCCATCAGCTGGGTGTTGCGCTCGGGCGCGAGCAGCACTTCGATCTCGACGATGTGATGCTGGCCGGTCAGCGGGATTTCGAGCATCCCGCCAGTGCGTGTCCAGGCATCGGCTTCGATCCCGTCGATCCAGACGATCGAGGGTTCGATCATGTCGCCGTCGAGCCGCAGCGGGCGATCATGCGCGCCGTTGCGTGTGACCGACATCGTCGTGCGGACATGCGTCTGCGCGGGGTCGAGGTCGATCACCATCGCGATGTCGGGCACCAGCCAATCGGGCGCGGCATAATCGGCGCGGCGGATGACGCGGGGCAGGGCGGGCGAGGCGTGTACATCGTGCATGGCAATGACCTAATCCAGCGAGCCGCGGCGCCCTAGCGAAAAGCGGCGCGCGCAAATGCATCGCCACCAATATTGGCGCTGGGCGGGCAGACTGCTACGCCTGCACTTTCGTACCGATTGATACCAATGAGGATGCCCATGCTCCGAACCGCCGCACTGTTGCTTGCCCTGCCCCTGAGTTCGATCGCCTTTGCCCAGACGGCGCCGGCGCCCGCATCTGCTCCGGCTGCGGCCGCACCGACCGAGAGCGTCGCGACGATCAACGCGCGGGTGAACGCGGCGCTGCCTGCCGACCAGGCGGCGATGAAGGCGCATGTGATGTTCCTGTCGTCCGACGCGATGCAGGGCCGCGAGGCGGGGACCGAGAGCTACAATGTCGCCGCGCAATATGTCGCGTCGCAATTCTATTCGGCGGGGCTGACGCCCGCGGGCACCGATGGCAGCTATCTGCAGACGGTGCCGCTGGTGAGCTACAAGCCCGCGAGCAAGGGCAGCTTCCGCTACACCCCGCGCGGCGGCAGCGCGGCCCCCTTGGTGTTCGGTGAGGAATATCTGCCCGCGCCCGATCCCTCGCGCGCCAAGACCGTCGTCGATGCGCCGGTGGTGTTCGTCGGCTACGGGATCGACGCACCGCGCTTCAAGCGCAACGACTATGCCGGGGTCGATGTGAAGGGCAAGATCGTCGCCTTCTTCGCGGGCGCACCGGCCAGCTTCCCCGGCGAGGAGCGCGCGCATTTCGGCAATGCCGCGAACAAGGCAGTGGCGGCGCAGGCCAAGGGCGCGGTAGGCTATCTGACGCTCGAATCGCCGACCAGCGCGAAGGTTCGCCCCTTCTCGCGGCTCGCCGAAAGCTATGACAGCGCGCGGATGACCTGGGCGCGCCCCGACGGCACCGGCTTCTTCGCCGCCCCCGATGCGCCCGCGCTCGGCTCGCTCAGCATGACCGGCGCCGAAAAGCTGTTCGCCGGCGCACGCACCAGCTGGGCAAGCGTCGTCAAGACCGCCGAGACCCCCGCCGCGCGCTTCAAGGCGGTCGAACTCCCCGGTCGGCTCGCGATCGAGCTCGCGACGACGATCGCGCCGGTCACCAGCTACAATGTGGCGGGGATGCTCGAAGGCAGCGATCCGCAGCGCAAGAACGAAGTCGTCGTGCTCACCGCGCATCTCGACCATGTCGGGGTCGGCACCCCCAAGAATGGCGACGCCATCTACAATGGTGCGATGGACAATGCCGTCGGCATCGCGGCGATGATCGAGGAGGCCAAGCGCTTCAAGGCATCGGGCACGCCGCCCAAGCGCAGCATCCTGTTCCTGGCGGTCACCGCCGAGGAAAAAGGGCTGGTCGGTGCCGATTATTTCGCGCACAATCCCTCGATCGCCAAGGAGCGGATGGTCGCCAACGTCAATCTCGACATGCCGATCATCACCTACAAGTTCGAGGACGTGATCGCCTTCGGGGCCGAGCGTTCGACGCTGGGCGGCTATGTGAAGGCCGCCGCCGCCAAGCTCGGCGTCACCTTCTCGCCCGATCCGATGCCGGACCAGGGGCTGTTCACGCGCAGCGACCATTATCGCTTCGTCCAGCAGGGCATCCCGTCGGTCTTCCTGTGGCCGGGCACCAAGGGGCCAGGCAAGGCGGCGGTCGATGAATTCTTCGCCAAGCATTACCATCAGCCGTCGGATTCGATGGGGCAGGTGCCCGCGATCGATTGGGAATCGGGCACGCGCTTCATCGAGGCGAACTACATGATCGCGCGCGAGATCGCCGACGCGCCCGAGCGCCCCGAATGGAACAAGGGCGATTTCTTCGGCACGCTGTACGAGGGGTATGGCGCCAAGTGATCCGCACCGGCTTCGCCGTCCTGGCGGGGGTCGCGCTCGGCGGTATTGCGCCGGCGCAAACGCTGCCCGCCGACCAGGCGGCGATGAAGGCGCATGTCGCGTTCCTCGCTGCCGATTCGTTCAAGGGGCGGCAGGCGGGCAGCCCCGAATATGACATCGCCGCCGATTATGTGATCGCGCAGATGGAGGCGGCGGGGCTGGCGCCCGCGGGCGAGCGCGGCGGCTGGCGCCAGCAGGTGCCGCTGGTGGCGTCGCGACCGCTAACCGCGAGCGCGACGCTGACACGCGGCGGGCGCGAGACGGTGCTGGCGCTCGGCACCGATTTCGTCGGCCGCGCGAGCCTTGCGCAGGCCGAGCGCACCGTCAGCGGCGAGATGGTGTTCGCTGGCTATGGCGTGGTCGATCCGACACGCGGCATCGACGATTATCGCGGGCTCGACGTCCGCGGCAAGATCGTCGCGGTGATGTATGGCGGCCCGCCGGGGATGAACAGCGAGGTCGCGGCGCATTACGGCAATCGCGACGTGAAGGCCGAGCTGGCGGGCAAGCGCGGTGCGGTAGGAATCGTCTTCATCGAATCGCGATCGACGCGCGCGAGCTACGACTTCGCGGCGATCGTCGAGAGCTGGTCGGGTCCGTCGATGTCGTGGACGCCGCCCGCAGGCAGCACGCAGCCGCAGAACGCGCCGCAGCTCGCGGCGATCAGCGAGCGCGGCGCCGCGACGCTGTTCGCCGGATCGAAGCTCGCCTGGGCGAAGATACGCGCCGCCGACGAAGCCAGCCGACCGCTGCCGACCGGGCCGCTCACCGGGAGCATCGCGCTTCGCCAAACCAGCGAGCTCCAGCAGACCGTCAGCGCCAATCTGGTCGGCCGGCTCGAGGGTAGCGACCCTGCGCTCAAGGCCGAACATATCGTGCTCACCGCGCATCTCGACCATATCGGCGTCACCGATCCGGTGAACGGCGATTCGATCAACAATGGCGCGATGGACAATGCGATGGGCATCGCCGCGATGCTCGAGGTCGCGAAATCCTTCCGCGCATCGGGCAAGCCGCCCAAGCGCAGCGTCCTGTTCGTTGCGGTGACGGCGGAGGAAGCCGGGCTGATCGGATCGGATTATTTCGCGCGCTATCCGACGGCGCAGCGCGCCAGCCTTGCCGCCAACGTCAATCTCGACATGCCGATCATGACCTACAAGTTCGAGGATATCGTCGCCTATGGCGCCGACCGGTCGAGCATCGGCCCGGCGCTCGGCCGCGTGGCCAAGGCGCAGGGGCTGACGCTGACCCCCGATCCGACCCCCGACGAAGCCTTCTTCGTGCGCACCGATCACTATAGCTTCGTCAAGCAGGGGGTGCCCTCGGTCTCGATCGATGCGGGGCCCAAGGGGCCGGGCGCGGCGGCGACCGCGGCGTTCATCGAGCAGCATTATCACCAGCCTTCGGACGACCTGAAACTGCCCTTCGACTGGGACGCCGCGCGGCGCTTCGTGCGGCTGAACTACGAACTGACGCGGGCGCTGGCCGATGGCCCGAAGCCGGTGTGGAACAAGGGCGATTTCTTCGGGACGCTGTATGGTGGTGCGAAATGAAGAGGGGTGACGTCCTTCTTCCCCCCTCTTTGAAAGGGCGGGGCCGGGGGTGGGTAGGGGGCTCGCACTACGGCACCCTGCGCGCGCGGCTTCTCCGTATCGCCCGGACCAGACCCACCCCCACCCCCTCCCTTTCAGGGAGGGGCTAGATGCGCCTGCTGATCTTCGGCCAGGGCTACACCGCCGCCCGCCTGCGCGCCCACCTCGAAGGCAAGGGTGCGCGCGTCGCGGGTACGACGCGCGACGGGCGCGACGGCACGCTCGCTTTCGCCGATACCGAACGCGTGGGGTTCGAGATCGCCAACGCGACGCATATTCTCTCGTCGGTGCCCCCCGCCGATGGCACAGATCCGGTCCTCACCACCTACGGCGCGGCGCTGGCGGACAGCCGCGCGACGATTGCCTATCTCTCCTCGACCGGGGTCTATGGCGATGCAGCCGGCGCCTGGGTCGACGAAACCACCCCCGCCGACACCGGCCGCCGCCCCGCGCGCAACCAGGCCGATGCCGACTGGCTGGCGCTTGGCGCGCGCGTGTTTCGGCTGCCGGGCATCTACGGCCCCGGCCGTTCGCCGCTGACGCGCGTCGCATCGGGCGAGGCGCATCGTGTCGATTTGCCCGGCCAGGTGTTCAGCCGCGTCCATGTCGACGACATCGTCCATGGCGTGACCCTGGGCTTCGACGCCCCCGCCGGCGCGTATAATTTGTCCGACGACTATCCCTGCGGCCAGAATGAAGTGATCGAACACGCCGCGCGGCTGCTCAGCCTGCCGTCGCCGCCCTTCGTCCCGCTCGAAAGCCTGTCGGCGATGGGGCGCAGCTTCTATGCCGAGAACCGCCGCGTCGCCAATGGCAAGGCCAAGCGCGTGCTCGGCTGGCGCCCGGCGTACCCCGACTACCGGTTCGGCCTGCGTGCCTTGAGCGCGATCACCAGCCCGGTCAGCGCCAGCGCCGCACCGATCGCCGCGAGCCAAGACCAGCGATAGCCCTCGAACGCGGTCGACAGCGCCATAGCGATCACCGGCACGATCACCCCCGAATAGGCCGCCTTGGCGGGGCCGATGATCCGCAGCACCCCGAAATACAGCGTGAACGCGACGGCTGAGGCGACGATACCGAGGTACAGCACGCCCGCGATGTAGCTCGCCGAACAGTCGAACACCGGCGGGCCGGTGGTGATCCAGGCGAAGCTCGCATCGATCGCCGCGCCGATCAGCATCGCGTGTGCCAGCATCGTCGCCATCGGATAGGCCTTGGCGGTGCGTGTTCCCTGCATCACGTTGGCGACCGAGGCCGAGAGTACGCCGCACAAGGTGATGACGATGCCGATCATCACTTCGCTGCCGTTGTTGGGGTCGACTCGCGCTTCGTGGGTGAACAGCATCGCGATGCCGCCGATCGCGACCGCCGATCCGATCAGTAATTGCCGCCCGAGCATCTGCCCCAGGAAAATGCGCCCCAGGATCGCATTGGGCACCAGCAGCAGCGCGAACACCACCGCGACCAGTCCCGAGGTGATGTGCTGTTCGGCGCGATAGACGAAGTTGAAGTTCAACACGAACTGCATCATCCCTAGCATCGCGGCAAATCGCCAGCCGCGCGCATCGAGCGACAATTTCTCGCGCCGGAACGCCGCCCAGCCGAGGATCACGACCCCGGCGATCAGGAAGCGATAGGCGACCGACCAGCTCGGCGGCACCTCGCCCAATTGGCCGCGAATGACGATCCAGGTCGATCCCCAGATCAAGGTGACCAGCGCGAAGGGGATCAGGACCGTCAGCCGGGTCGATTGCGGCTTGGCTTCGCTCAAAGCGCGGCGATCGCTTGCGCGAGCGGGGCGACGATTTCGGCACCCTGGTCCCAGGCGGTGACCAACCGCGCCTCGCCCACGCCCCAGTCATAGAAATCGAACCCCTGCGCGCGAAGCCCGGCGGCTTCGTCGGCGGTGAGGCGCAGGAACACTTCGTTCGCTTCGACCGGCTGGACCAGCCGCTCGCCCGCCGCCTGCGCCAGCAGTTGCGCGCCGGCATTGGCGGCGCGGGCATTGTCCAGCCACACATCGCCCTCGAGCATCGCCAGGATCTGTGCCGCCAGGAAGCGGCCCTTCGACAGGAAATGGCCTGCGCGCTTGCGGCGATAGCGGGTCGCAGCGGCAAGCTCTGGCTTGAAGAACACCAAAGCCTCGGCCCCCATGCCGCCATTCTTGACGAAGCCGAAGCTCAGCGCGTCGACGCCCGCGCGCCAGGTGACCTCGGCGGGCGAGCAGCCCAGATGCGCGACCGCATTGGCGAAGCGCGCGCCGTCCATGTGGAGGCCGAGCCGACGCGGACGGATCACCTCGGCGATCGCGGCGACTTCGACCGGGGTGTAGACGCGGCCATATTCGGTGGCGTTGGTGATCGACACCGCGTGCGGCTGGACCTGATGGACGTCGTCGCGGATGCCGCCCAGCGTTTCGGCAAGCGCCGCGGGGGTCAGCTTGGCGCCGTGGCCCTCGACCAGCAGCAATTTGGCGCCGTGGGTGAAGAATTCGGGCGCGCCGCATTCGTCGACCTGGATATGCGCCTCGGCATGGCAGATCGTCGCGCCGTGCGGCGGCACCATTGCCGCGAGCGCGAGCGCGTTGGCCGCGGTGCCGGTGGGCACCCACAGGCACGCGACCTGCGTTTCGAACAGGTCGGACATCGCGCCGTCGAGCGCCTTGCTCCAGCGGTCGCCATCATAGGCGGTGTCGAGCGTGTTGGCCGCCAGCATCGCGTCGAGCACGGGCTGGCAAACGGGGGCGGCGTTGTCCGAGAAAAAGCGCATGCCGGTGCCATAAGCGCGGGCGGGGCGAGGTCAATAATCCTTCTCCCGCCGGCGGGAGAAGCGCCATCCTCATCTTCCCCCGCCGGGGGGAGGTGCCAGGGGGAGGTGTCAGCCATCGGCTGACGGAGGAGGAGGGAGGCGGTGCGCGTCGGTGTTACCCACCACGGTTCCCCCATCCGCCCCCTCCGACGGACGCTGAAGCGCCCGCCACCTCCCCCTGGCGGGGGAGGATTTGGGATGGGCGGCATCCCGTGCGGTTTTGGGCGACGACCGATCCGGAGCTCGGTCAGCGCGGGTCCTCCCCCGCCAGGGGGAGGTGTCAGCCAAAGGCTGACGGAGGGGGCGGAAGCGATGCGCTTCGGTATTCCCCACCACGGTTCCCGTATCCGCCCCCTCCGACGGACGCCGAAGCGTCAGCCACCTCCCCCTGGCGGGGGAGGATTTGGGGTGAACAGCACCCGATGCGGTTTGGGTGGCGACCGACCCGAATCTCGGCCGGCGCGATCCTCCCCCGCCAGGGGGAGGTGTCAGCCAAAAGGCTGACGGAGGGGGCGGAAGCGATGCGCGTCGGTATTACCCACCACGGTTCCCCCATCCGTCCCCTCCGACGGACGCTGAAGCGCCCGCCACCTCCCCCTGGCGGGGGAGGAACGGTAGGTTCAGAACGCTTCCTCTTCTACCGGCGGCTCTTCCTCGCGGCGGCGTTCGCGCGGCCCCATTTCGATCTCGCCATCGGGGCCGACGCGCAGGTTCAGCCCGAGCCCTTCGAACTCGCCCTGCAGGTCGATCGGCGGCACCTCGACTCCCAATTCGTTGCCGAGCATCTCGGCGACGTTCGCGGCTTCCTCGACGACTTCGATCGCCTCGGGCGGGCGGCCGCCCGCGCTCGCGCCGGTCGCGCGCATCATATAGTCGCGCCAGATCCGCGCGGGCACGCCGCCGCCCGACAGCCCGGCATTGGGGGTGTTGTCGTCATTGCCGACCCACACCCCGGTGACGATGCCGTCGGCATAGCCGATGAACAGCGCGTCGCGATTGTCCTGCGTCGTTCCGGTCTTGCCGAACGCCTCGACCGACAGCCGCGCCTGCCGCCCGGTACCTTGCGCGATCGACCCCGCGAGCAGGCTGCGCATGTCTTCGAGCTGCCCCGAAGGAATCTGCCGCGTGTCGATCCCCAGCCGTTCGAGCCAGCTCCCCTCGGCGACCTGCGACAGCCCGCGCGCGCGCACCGGGGCTTCGCCCGCGGCGATTGCGGCATAGGCGGCGGTCAGCTCGATCAGCGAGACCGACGAGGTGCCGAGCGCGATCGTCGCCTCGTTGGGGATCGGCGTCGAGATGCCGAGGTCGCGCGCCGCCTTGATCACCGCCTTGGGTCCCAATTGCTGGGTCAGCCGCGCGGCGGCGACGTTGCTCGATCGCGCAAATGCCCGCGCCAGGCTGATATCGCCGAGATAGCGCCCGTCCGAATTTTTGGGGCTCCATTCGCCGATCGTCACCGGGCGGTCCTCGACCATGTCGGCGGGCTCCATCCCGGCGCGCAAGGCGGCGAGATAGACGAACAGCTTGAAGGTCGATCCCGGCTGGCGCCGCGCCTGCGTCGCGCGGTTGAACGGGCTCTTGGCGTAATCCTTGCCGCCGACCATCGCGACGATCCGCCCGTCGGGGCGCATCGAAACGATCGCCACCTGCGCCTCGCGCAAGCCGGCGTTGCGCACCGCGCGTTCGGCTGCGCGCTGGAGCCGTGTCTCGAGCGTGGTCTTCACCGTCTGGTCGGCGCCGATCGCGCCCGCCTGGTCTCGCGCCTGCGGCATTACCCAATCGGCGAAATAGGAACCGGTCGGCAGCCGCTTGGTCTTGGCCATCTTCAGCCGCGCGGGCGGCACGTCATCGGCCTCGGCCTCGCTAATGAAGCCCGCATCGGCCATCGCCGCCACCACCAAGGCCTGGCGTGCGCGCGCACCCGACAGGTTCTTCGATGGCGCGAGCCGCGACGGCGCCTTGACCAGTCCCGCGAGCATCGCCGCCTGGCCGATGCTGAGATCCTCGGGGTCGCGGCTGAAATAATGGTTGGCGGCGGCGTCGAGGCCATAGGCATTGTCGCCGAAATAGACGTTCGACAGATAGCGCGAGAGGATTTCGTCCTTGGTCAGCCAGGCTTCGAGCCAGAAGGCGATCATCAGCTCCTGCGCCTTGCGGCCCAAGGTTCGGTCGGACGAGAGAAAGGCGTTCTTCGCCAATTGCTGGGTGATCGTGCTGCCACCCTGCGACGAGCGGCTGGTAAAGACGTTGTTGACGAAGGCGCGCGCAATGCCGCGCGGATCGACTCCCCAATGGCTGCGGAAGCGCCTGTCCTCGATCGCCAGGAACGCCGCCTTGACGTGCGCGGGCAGTTTGGTCGCGTCGACGCGCGTGCCGATAATCGCGCCGTGGCGCGCGATCGGGTCGCCCTCGGCCGACAGCAAGGTGACCGACGGCGGCACCGGCGGTTCGAGCGATTTCGACATCGGCGCGGTGATCGCCAGCCACGCGATCGCGAGCACCAGCAGCACGATCAGCGCCGCGAGCCCGCGCGCGATCCAGCGCATCGGGCTCGGCCGCCATGATGGCGGCAACGGGGGTTCGCCCGGCGGCGGGGCGGGGGGCGCTGGGTTGGGCGACGACGAAGCGGGGGCGAACGGGTCACCGGGCGGGGGCGTCGGTCGCCATTGGTCGAGAGTGTCGATACGCATATGCCCGCTGCTGTATTATCGCGCTAATACGCCGCGCGCAAGGTGGCCAGCATATACCGCGCGTTTACCGTCGTCACGTTGGGAGTTGGGGGCAGGGAGGGGCGGGGGTGCAGGAAGCCACCCAAGCCGTCACCCCGGACTTGGTCCGGGGTCCACCTCTCGTCAACCACCGGCACCGCATTGTTGCACGGTGGACCCCGGATCAAGTCCGGGGTGACGGAAGGGGGGTGGGGTGAGGCCGGCACCTCACCCCATCCCCGCTCGCTTACTGCCCGCCCGCCGGCGCAGCCTTGGGCAGCGCCTCGGCCAGCCCCGGCACATGTTGCGCGCCTTCGAGCACCTGCAGCGTCGATCCGGTGAAATCGTCACCGATCGGCTCGGCCTTGCCGCCAAGGCACTGGCCCAGGAACCCCTCGGCCACCGCGTTGAAGCTCAGCCGGTTGGGTGGGCGCTGGAACCCATGGCCCTCGTCGGGATAGTTCACATACGTCGCCGGCAGGTTCTTGGCGCGCATCGCTTCGACGATCTGGTCGCTTTCGGCCTTCACCACGCGCGGGTCGTTCTGCCCTTGCCCGATCAGCAGTGGCACCTTGATCGCATCGACCCGGCTGATCGGCGATTGCGCCATCATCCGCTTGACGTCGTCGGGCTTGGTCGGGTCGCCGATATGCTTGTAGAAGGTCCCCTCGAGCATCGGCCGCCAGTAAGGCGGAAAGCTCTCCATCAGCGTCTTGAGGTTCGACGGGCCGACGATATCGACCCCGCAGGCGAAGGTCTCAGGCGTGAAGGTCACCCCCACCAGCGTCGCATAGCCGCCGTACGAGCCGCCCATGATCGCCACCTTGTCGGGAATCGCGACGCCCTGTTTGACCGCCCAATCGACCGAATCGAGCAGATCCTGGTGCATCTTGCCCGACCATTCGCCGATCGCGGCGTTGACGAAGCCCTTCCCGAAGCCGGTCGAGCCGCGATAATTGACGCTCAGCACCGCATAGCCGCGATTGGCGAGCCATTGGTGGGTGCCGTTATAGCCATAGCCGTCGCGTGCCCACGGGCCGCCATGGACGAACAGCACCATTGGCACCGGCTTGTCGGCCTTGCCGTCATCATTGGTATCGGCCCCTGCGGGCAGCGTGAGATAGCTCACGAGCGTCTTGCCGTCGCCGGTGGGGATTTCGACCGGCTGCATCGGCTGGAGCCTGTAGTTCGCCAGCTCGGGGCGGACGTCGAACAGCTTCGTCAGCGTCTTCGCCTGGCGATCGTACAAATACGACGTCCCAGGTGCTTCGGCGGCGAAGGCCGCGACCGTCGCCAGGCGGCCATCGTCGGTGATCGAGGTGATCGCGATCTCGCCGGGCAGCTTGCCCTTGAGGAAGGCGAGGTCGGCCTTCGCCTCGGCGGTCAGCCCGGTCCAGTCGTTCTTGAGATAGTTCACCGAATAGGCGATCGGCTCGAAGGTCTTGGGATCGGCGACGATGCCCTGGATGTCGGCGCGGTCGCTCTGTGCGATCATTGTCGACTTGAGAGTCGCGGGGTCCATCCGCATCAGCGCCGCCTTGTCGCGGCCGCGGCTGTCGACCCAGTAAAAGGCGCTGCCGTCCTTGTTGAAGCCCACCGGGTTGGTGGTGAAGGCGTCTTCGTTGGCGATCTGGAACACCGGCTTCCAGCTGCCATCGGCCTCGAGGCGTTCGACGCTCGATCCGCCGCCGGGCACCTGCTTCATCCCGAAGCGCGGCTTGAACTGGTTGTCGGTCAGGATCGAGCCATAGCCCGGATTCTGCAGCACCAGCTTGCGCGTGCCCGCCTTGTAGTCGACCTCGTACAGATCGAAGAATTGCGGGTTGCGATCGTTGAGGCCGACCAGCACGACATCGGGGCGAAGGCTGCTCACCCCCTGCACCGCGGCGCGGACCTTGCCGTCAACCGGGGTCAGGTCGCGCGGCGCGCCGCCTGCTGCGGCGACTGCGAAGACGTGGAAATTCTCGTTCCCGCCCGCGTCCTGGATGTACATCACATGGCTGCCATCGGGCGCCCAGAAATATTGGGTGATGCCGCGGCTCTTGTCGGCGGTGATCGCTTTCCCTTGGGTTGGCGTCGCGATCGGCGCGACCCACAGGTTCATCACGCCGTCGACCGGCGCGAGCCACGAGACATGCTTGCCGTCGGGGCTCACCTGCGCGCCCGAACGGCTGGGATTGCCAAAGATCAGCTCGCGCGGGATCAGCTGGCCGGCGGCGGGCGCCGGAGCGTTCTGCGCCGAAATCTGGAATGGTGCGAGCAACGCGGCACTAAGCGCTGCCAGCGATGCGGCACGCGCGAACGACGGATATTTCATGCTATTTCTCCCCAACCTTGCGGTGACTTAGGAGGCTATAGCACCGTCAGTATCGTTGCAATCGAAACCGTTACGCGTCGAGTTCGACATCCCAATAGAGCCAGTCATGCCAGGTCGCGTGCAGGTAATTGGGCGGAAAGCGCCGGCCATGTTCCTGCAACTGCCAGCTCGTCGGGCGGATCGGCGTGACGTGCAGCGGCATATGCGCCTGCTTCGGGGTGCGCCCGCCCTTCTTGAGGTTGCAAGGCGCGCAGGCGGTGCAGACATTCTCCCACGTCGTCCGCCCGCCTTGCGCGCGCGGGACGACGTGATCGAAGGTCAGGTCACCCAGCGACCCGCAATATTGGCAGGTGAACTTGTCGCGCAGGAACAGGTTGAACCGCGTGAACGCGGGAAACGCCGACGGGCGGACATATTGCTTGAGCGCGATCACCGAGGGCAATTTGATCCGTGCGCTTGGGCTGCGGATTTCGCGCTCGTAATTGGAAACGATGTTCACCCGATCGAGGAACACCGCCTTGATCGCGGTCTGCCATGGCCAGACGCTCAGCGGATAATAGCTGAGCGGGGTAAAGTCGGCGTTGAGCACCAGCGCGGGACAACCATCGGGGTGCCGGATCAGATCGGGATGGTACATGAGGCTCCCAACTCCCTCTACTCGCTTCCCTGTCGCGATTTACCGTGACGTGCGTATGACAGCACGCCGTGTGACTCATGGTCAAGGGGGCTGAATTGGGGCGAGCCGACCAAAGGATGGAGCCGATGATCGTTTCGCGTTTCGCACCGAGCCCCACCGGCCGGCTGCACGCCGGGCATGCGGTATCGGCGATCACCGCGCATGATTTCGCGCGCGCGCGCGGCGGCCGCTTCTTGCTGCGGATCGAGGATATCGACGGTACGCGCAGCCGGCCCGAGCATGTCGCCGGAATCCTCGATGACCTGGCATGGCTCGGGCTGACCCGGGACGGACCGGTGGTGTATCAATCGGCGCGGCTGGCGCGGTATCAGCAGTCACTCGACCGATTGCGCGCGCGCGGGCTGCTCTACCCGTGTTTCTGCACCCGCGCCGATATTGCCGCGAGTGGTTCGGCGCCGCACGGGCCGGGCGGCGCGGTGTATCCGGGAACGTGCCGGACGCTGTCGCCCGAGACACGCGCGGCGCGGGTGGGGCAGCCGCACGCCTGGCGGATCGACATGGCGGCGGCGGTGGCGATCACCGGCGCGCTCGAATGGCACGACGATAGCGAGGGCACCGTCCGCGCCGATCCGCTGGCGCAGGGCGATGTCGTCCTCGCGCGCAAGGATGCCCCCGCCAGCTATCATTTGGCGGTGACGATCGACGATGCCGCGCAAGGCGTGACCGACGTCGTCCGCGGGGCGGACCTGTTCGCTGCGACCGACATCCACCGGCTGCTCCAGGCGCTGCTCGATCTGCCCACCCCGCGCTACCATCACCACCCGCTGCTGCTGGGGGCCGATGGCGAGCGGCTCGCCAAACGCAGCGGCGCGCCGAGCCTGGCGGCGATGCGCGCCGAGGGGATCGACGGGGCCGCCTTCGCTACCGCCCTAAGGACAGGGCAGCCATGGGTTGGATTTTCGAGTCCGAAGGCCTAAATCTCTCTCATGAACACCTTCCTCGTCATCCTGCTCGTCGCTGCGATGCTCGCCACCGTCGTGGCGTTGGTTCGCGGCATCGTCATCTTCCTGAAGACGACCGAAGCCGAGCTCAAAGGCGAGGGGGTCAGCGCGCCGGCGCTGCGATCGAACAAGATGATGCAGGCGCGCATCTTCTTTCAGGCGATCGCGATCCTGATCGTCGTCGCGATCCTGTTCGTCGGCGGCCGGACCTGATCCGCTGGTAAAGCTCAACCGCATCTATACCCGCACCGGCGATGCCGGGACGTCGGGGCTGGTCGATGGCTCGCGCATCTCGAAGAGCGCGCCGCTGATGGCTGCGATCGGCGATGTCGACGAGGCCAATTCGGTGCTCGGCGTCGTGGTGGTCCAGATGGTAGCCGGGGCGCAGCGCGAGCGGTTGCTGCGCATCCAGAACGAAATGTTCGATTTGGGTGCTGACCTTGCCACGCCTTGGGGCGGCGAGCCCGGCGCGCATGACCTCCGCGTCACCGAAGGCCAGGTCGAGCGGCTCGAGGCAGCGATCGACCGCGCCACTGACGATCTCGATCCGCTGACCAGCTTCGTGCTCCCCGGCGGCGATCCGGTCGCAGCGGCGCTACATGTCGCGCGCGCGGTGGTGCGCCGCGCCGAGCGCAGCATGGTCGCGGCGAACGAGGCCGCGCCGCTTAACCCGGCGGCGTTGATGTACATCAACCGGCTGTCCGACCTGCTGTTTGTTTTGTCGCGGCATGTGAACAAAATGGCGACGGGCGACGTTTTGTGGGTTCCCGGAGCGTCACGCTAGGCGTCGCTCGCCGTCCGACCTCGCCCTGCGGCGTTGGTTGCTTGCCCCCGGAGTTTTCGCCATGCAGCCACGCCGCGATCGTGCCTTTGCCCCCGACGAACTGGCGCAGCGCTTCCGGGAGGTACGCGGCCTGAGCGCGGCGCTCGTCGCGCGGCTTAGCGATGCCGATGCGACGATCCAGTCGATGGACGATGCCTCGCCCGCCAAATGGCATTTGGCGCACACCACCTGGTTCTTCGAAACCTTCGTGTTGCGCGACCACGTGCCCGGCTACACGCTCCACGACGCGCGCTTTCCGTTCCTCTACAACAGCTATTACGAGGCCGAGGGCGCACGCCACGCGCGCAACCGGCGCGGGATGATCACCCGCCCGACGCTCGATGAGGTGCTCGGCTATCGCCACGCGGTCGATAGCGCGCTGGTCGCGGCGATCGGCGATTTGCCCAAGGATGTGCTCGAGCTGATCGAACTCGGCTGCAACCACGAGCAGCAGCACCAGGAACTGCTGCTCACCGACATCCTGCACCTGTTCGCGCAAAACCCGGTCGAGCCCGCGATCTGGCCCGCGCCGCGCAAGGTGCCGGTGCCGATGCCAGCGCCGATCGGCTGGATCGAGGGAGCGGCTGGGATCGCCGAGATCGGCCACGCCGGCAGCGACTTCGCCTTCGATTGCGAAGGGCCGCGCCACGCCGCTCTGCTCCACCCGCACGCCATCGCCGACCGCACGGTCACCAACGGCGAATGGGCAGCGTTCATCGCCGATGGCGGCTATCTTGAGCCGCGCCACTGGCTCGCCGATGGCTGGGCCTGGGTCCGCGCCGAGGGGGTCGAGGCACCGCTCTATTGGCAGCGCGAGGGCGAGGGTTGGACTCGCTTCGGGCTCGATGGCCGCCGCGCGGTCGATCCCGCCGCGCCGGTGACGCATGTCAGCTTCTTCGAGGCCGACGCCTATGCCGCCTGGGCCGGCGCCCGCTTGCCGACCGAGGCCGAATGGGAAGCCGCCGCTGCCGCGCATGATCCGCAAGGTGGCAATCTGCTCGATACCGCCGGCCCGGTCGAGCCGCGCCCGTCGACCGGCGGCCCCGCCTTTTTCGGTGATGTCTGGGAATGGACCGGCAGCGCCTATCGCCCCTACCCGGGGTTCCAGACTGCCGAGGGCGCGGTCGGCGAATATAATGGCAAGTTCATGAGCGGCCAGTTCGTGCTGCGCGGCGGCAGCTGCGCCACCCCGCGCGGGCATGTGCGCGCGAGCTACCGCAACTTCTTCTATCCGCACCAGCGCTGGCAGTTCACCGGCGTCAGGCTCGCCAAGGACCTCTGATATGCTGAAACCCGAGATCGAGGACGGTCAGGCGTCGCTGGCGGATCCTGCCTTTCGCGCCGATGTGCTGAATGGCCTGGCGGCGCGGCCGCGCGCGATTCCTGCGCGCTGGTTCTACGACCGGCGCGGCTCGGAGCTGTTCGAGCACATCACCGATCTTCCCGAATATTACCCTACCCGCACCGAAGCCGCGCTGCTCGACCAGGCAGCGGGGGCATTGGCGGAGGCGGTGGGGCCGGGCCGCGCGGTGATCGAGTTCGGATCGGGTTCGTCGATGAAGACCCCGCGGCTGCTGCGCGCGGTCGCGCCCGCCGCCTATGTGCCGATCGATATCTCGGGCGAGTTTCTCAGGTCCTCGGCCGCCGACCTCAGCCGCCAGTTCGCGGGCTTGGCGGTGCATCCGGTCGAGGCCGATTTCATGCACCCGGTGCCGCTGCCCAGGGCGGTGGCCGACCTGCCCAAGCTCGGCTTCTTCCCCGGCTCGACGATCGGCAACATGACCCCCGCCTCGGCAACCGACCTGCTGCGCACGATGCGCCAGTCGCTCGGGCAGGGATCGATGCTGTTGATCGGTATCGACCGGGTGAAGGACGAAGCCGTGCTGATCCCCGCTTATGCGGATTCGGCGGGCGTCACCGCGGCGTTCAACCTGAACCTGCTCGAACGGATCAACCGCGAGCTCGGTGGGACGATCCCGATCGACGCGTTCGAGCATCAGGCGGTGTGGAACGACGATGCCTCGCGGATCGAGATGCACCTGCGCGCGACGCGCGACGTCGCCTTCACCGTTGATGGCCGCGATTTCAGCATCGCGGCGAGCGAGACGATCCATACCGAGAACAGCCACAAATATGGCGAACGCGGCGCGCGCGTGCTGCTGCGCGCGGGCGGCTGGACCCCGGTCGCCGAATGGACCGACCCGCAGGGGTGGTTCGCGCTTATCCTGACCGAGGCGAAGCCCGTGGAGACCGCGCCCTGAGCTACGCCCGACCCACCCGTTCGTTTCGAGCGAAGTCGAGAAACACCAGATGGCGCGCTAACCCCGGTTTCTCGACCGCGCTCGAAACGAACGGGTGGGGTAGACTTTTAGCGCGTCACCTCGGCCCGCCACACCGTGATGTAATCCATGCTCCCGCGGCATTCGGACATCGCCGCCATCTCGGTCATCCGCAACCGCTGCCCGTCCCAGACGAACGATTGCGTCGTCCCGCAATCGCCCAGGCCGCGCCCCTTGGCATAGGTCGAGAGCACGCCATCGGCGAAGTCGGGGTTCACCACCGTCGGCACCGGCTGCGCCTCGGGGCTCATGCCCGTGTCGGCGTCGAGCTTGGCGGGCACCGGCTTGCCGTCGGCGCCGATCACGAACAGCGCGGCGATCGCATTATACGCACCCTGGTCGCACGGCAGCAGCACCAGCGTCGTGCCGCCGCCCAGCGCATGCGTTTCGGCGCGCGGCACGTCATCGACGAAATCGGCGATGCCGCATTCGGCGATCTTGCGAAGCTCGGCCTCGACCGCCGGCGTCAGCGTCGCGGCGGTGCCCGCGGGCGCGATCGCGCGGATCACCGGCGCGGCGGCGGCGACGCTGCGATCAGGCCCGGCGCCCTTCGCCACCAGCGCGCCCGCGGTGTCGGCGCGTCCCTGCTGCGCATCGATATAGCGAAGCGCCGCCGACGCGCCGCCAAGCGAATTGATCGCGGTCTCGCGGCCCGCCCGCACCACCGCGCTGCGCCCGCCGGCAATTGCGGTGGCGATCGCCGCCGCATCGGCACCGGCAAAGCCAGGGCCACCCTCGGCTACCTGCTTGCCGTCGATCGCGATCCGCACCGGCGGCGTCGCCTCGCTTTGCCCCGACAGCGTCACGCGGATCGCGCCCTCGGCACCGGCGTCGCGCTCGATCGACAGCAGGAAGGCGGGCCAGTCGCCGACCCCGTCCTCGGGCGCCAGCGCCACCGCCTGGCAGTTGCGCAGATTGTCGCAGCCGACTGCCCAGTCGCCGAATGTCTTGAGCTCGCCCGGCGTCGTCGCAGCGGGCGGTGCGGTGGGAGCCGCAACCTGCGGCGCGGCCACGGCGGGCGGCTCGGCGACATTGCTCACCGCCGCCTCGTTGGCGGGCGAGGGTGCGGAGCAGCCGACGAGCGCGGCGAGCGAAGTGGCGATCAGGAGCGTGCGATGCATGGCGCCCGAAACATCTACCCGGTATCGCGGTCGCACAAGTAGCGAAATAGCGGAGAAGATGGATGCAAAGCGTTGGCGTGATCGGAGCGGGACAGATGGGCGCGGGAATCGCGCAGGTATCGGCGCAGGCGGGCTATGCCGTGCTGCTCTCCGACGTCGACAAGGCCCGCGCCGAGGCGGGCAAGGCCGGGATCGCCAAGGCGCTGGCCCGGCTGGTCGAAAAGGAAAAGCTGACCGCGCAGGCGCGCGACGAAGCGCTGGCGAACATCGAATGCGTCGGTGACGTGTCGGCAATGGCCCCCTGCGAACTGGTGATCGAGGCGGCGACCGAGCGCGAGGCGGTCAAGCGCCAGATATTCGAAACGGTCGGCAAAATGCTGTCGCCCACTGCGATCCTCGCGAGCAACACCTCGTCGATCCCGATCACCCGGCTGGCGCAGGCATCGCATGATCCCGCGCGCTTCATGGGGGTGCATTTCTTCAACCCGGTGCCGGTGATGGGGCTGATCGAGCTGATCCGCGGCCTAGCCACCAGCGACGTCACCGTCGCTGCGGTCGAGAAATTCGGCCAGTCGCTGGGCAAGGAAATCGTCCACGCCAACGACGCGCCGGGATTCATCGTCAACCGCGTGCTGATGCCGATGCTCAACGAGGCGTGCTTCGCGGTGGGCGAGGGGGTGGCGACGATTCCCGACGTCGATACCGCGTGCAAATTGGGGCTCAACCACCCGATGGGGCCGTTCACGCTGGCCGACTTCATCGGCCTCGACACGTGCCTGGAGATCACCCGCGTGCTGTTCGAGGGCACTGGCGACCCCAAATTCCGCCCGGCGCCGCTGTTGATCAAATATGTCGAAGCCGGCTGGTATGGCCGCAAGACCAAGCGCGGCTTTTACGATTATTCGGGGGAAACCCCGGTGCCGACGCGCTGACCCGATGCTGGGGACCGCCGCGCAGCGGTGGTGGCGGGGGCGGGCTCGGGCGGGGCGTTTGGGGCGACGCCCCCTCCGTCAGCCCTTGCGGGCTGCCACCTCCCCCTGAAGGGGGAGGAATCAGCGTTGTCGCTGGGCCAGTGCTACCAAGCCGATCGCTAGCGCGTCTTCGGCGACCGCCACTGGCCAGTCTTTGCCCAACCGCTTTGCCAGCCGGGTGCGCAGCCGATGCCCCAATCGCGTTCCCACCACCGCACCTGCCGCGCCCGCGATCCCGCCGACAATCGACACCCGGCCGCCGCGCACGAACGCCCCCGCCAGCGCGCCGCTGACGATCCGCCCCGCCGCCGCCCCCGCATCGGTGCGATCGGGTGCGCGCGGATGCTTGTCGACCGCCAGTTCGCCCAGCGCTGCCAGCGCGAGCGCAGGCCCCACGAAGCGCCGGTGTCGGCGAAGCGCGACCGCCGCGGGCGGGGTCATCGAGCGGAGGCCGGCGGCGATGCCGATCAGGAAGGGGGCTAGCATCTTCCCCCAATGCGCGGCCACGCGATCGGTTGCTCAGCCAAGCGCGATGATCGCGATCTGGCGGCCATAATCGGGCTCGCCGGCATGCGTCGCGCGGCGATAGCTGAAGAAGCGCGACGGATCGGCATAGGTGTCGAGCCCCAGCGCCTCGATCCGCGCGATCCCCGCCGCGGCGAGCCGGTGCGCGACATAGCCTTCGAGGTCGAAGCGCGCATGGCCGGCGCGGGCATCGGCGAAGAAGCGCTCATTCTCGCGGTCGCTGGCCAGGAACCGGTCGCGGAAGCCATCATCGACCTCGTAGCTCGCGCGCGCGATGCACGGGCCGATTGCCGCGACGATCCGCTCGCGCCGGGCGCCGATCGCTTCCATCGCCGCGATCGTGGTGTCGGTGACGCCGCCGAGCGCGCCCTTCCACCCGGCATGCGCCGCGCCGACGACCCCCGCTTGGGTGTCGGCGAGCAGCACCGGCGCGCAATCGGCGGTGAGGATGCCGATCGCCAGGCCGGGCCGATCGGTCACCAGTGCATCGGCATGCGGGCGAACCTGCTCGTCGAAGGGCTGGAGCACCGTCACCGCATCGGCCGAATGGACCTGATACAACGTCAGCAGCCGCGCGCCCGGCGCGACGGCGGCACTCGCGAGTGCGCGGTTCTCGGCGACGGTGGCGGCATCGTCGGCCGATCCCAGCCCGACGTTGAGCCCGGCATGAATCCCCCCCGAAACCCCGCCGCGCCGCCCCAGAAAGCCGTGGCGCACCCCGTCGAGCGCGGCGGCGCGGATGACTTCGACTTCGTTCACAGCGGCAACCGCATCAATATATCCTCATCGGCATGATCGCCCACCATGAAGGCATAGCTCCCCGCCTCGAGAAAGCCGTAGCGCTGGTAGAAGCGCCGCGCGCGATGATTGTCGACGAACACCGACAGGAAGATTTCGCTCGCACCGCGCGCCCGTGCAGTGGCGATCACCCACGCCATCAGCGCGTCGGCATGGCCCTGTCCGTGCCAGGGCTTGAGCAGATAGAATTGGCGCAGCTCGATCGCCGGCCCCTTGGGCTCGATCGGCAGCTTGGGCGGGGCGAGCTTGGCATAGCCGACCGCCTGCCCCTCGGCCTCGCCGATCCGCACCGCATAGGCAGGGTCGGCAAGCTCGGCGGCCCAGGCTTCGTGCGTATGCCCGGCAAGGAACGCCGCCAGATCCTGCGACCGATACAGATGCCCGAAGGTCTCGCTGAAGCTGTCGCGCGCCAGCGTCACCAGCGCGTCGGCATCCGGCGGGCCGGCATCGCGCCAGTCGATCACGCAAACCCCTCGGGCACCGGCCAGCCGGGGGCGGTGATCGCCATGACCTTGAACAATTTGCCCATCGATTCGGCGCCGGTCAGCCGCTCGCGATCGACTGCGACCGCTTGTGCGCGTTCGGGCTGCGCGCGCGCCAGTGCCGCCGCGCGCGGGCCGATGCCCAGGGCTTCGAGGAACGCGCCCTGGCCGACGGGGCCGTGGACGATCGCCTCCTCGGCGGCGGCGGCTTCGGCGAGCGTGCCGAAATCGACATGCGCGGTCAGGTCCTGCTCGCCCGGATCCTCGAACGGATTGGCAAAGGCGTGGCCGCGCACCGCCTGGAGCGTGTCGCCGATCGCCGGTCCGACATAGCCATAATCGATCACGATCGCCGCGCCGCCCTGCGCCACGATCCTTTTGGCGAGCGCGCGCATCACCGCGACGCTGGCCGGCGAGGTTTCGAGGATCGCACCGGGTTCGGCGTCGCGGAACGGCGGCGGGATCACCGCGTCGAAGCCGTGATCGCCGACGATCGGCAGGAACAGCGTGTCCTGGCAGGCGACCAGCCGCTCGCGCCATCCCATCGGCGTCTTCACCAATTGCCGGATCGGCAGCGCGTCGAAGAATTCGTTGGCGACCACCAGCAGCGGGCCGTCGTCGGGCACCCCGACCAGATCGACATGCCATTCGGCATCGGGCACCGCTCTGGCCTGCGCCGCGCGCAGCATCGGGCTGGTCTCGATGAAATGCACCGGCGGCGCGAGCCCGACCGTCGCCATCGCGCGCAAGGCATCGGCGGCGAGCGTACCGCGTCCGGGGCCGAACTCGACATAGCGCGCGGCATCGGGCTGGCCGGCGCGGTGCCACAGGTCGGTGAGCGCCAGCCCGATCAGTTCGCCGAACATCTGGCTGACCTCGGGCGCGGTGGTGAAGTCGCCGCGCGCGCCGAGTGGATCGCGCGTCGCGTAATAATGCGCGTTGGCCGCGCCCATGAACTGCGACAGCGCAATCGGCCCGGCTAGCGTGATCGCGCGCGCGATGCGTTCGGGCAAACTCCCCTCCCGCTCGCGGGAGGGGTTGGGGGAGGGCATGTCGGAAGGCGAACCGGTCATGGCTGGACAGGCGCTCCCCCGACCCCTCCCGCAAGCGGGAGGGGAGCAGTTGGGCTCACGCCACGCTCTCGCGGCCGGCGATGCTTTCCACCCGCTGGCGCCGGCCCTTGGCGGTCGCGATCAGATACGCGCCGCCCAGGATCATCGGCATGCACAGATATTGCCCCATGTTGAGCCCGGTCGCCTGTTGCAGCCACATCAGCTGCTCGTCGGCCTCGCGGAAATATTCGACGAAGAAGCGCGACGCGCCATAGCCGAGCAGGAAGATGCCGACGAGCTTGCCCGGCTGGTAGCGCGCTTGGGTCCGCCAGAAGAAGAACGCGAGCACCAGGAACAATGCGATGCCTTCGAGCCCGGCCTCGTACAGCTGGCTGGGGTGGCGCGGCACGTCCATTCCGGTGCGTGGGAAGACGACCGCCCAGGGCACGTCGGTCGCGCGGCCCCACAATTCGCCATTCACGAAGTTCGCCAGCCGGCCGAAGAACAGCCCGAACGGCACCGCGCAGGCGACATAATCGTGAACCCGCAGCCAGTTGAGCCCGTATTTGCGCGCCAGCACGATGATCGCGATCATCACGCCGATCGCCCCGCCATGGAACGACATGCCGCCGTCCCACAATTTGAGCACCTGCAAGGGCTTGAGGAACAAATCGGGGCGGTAGAACAGGATATAGCCGAGCCGCCCGCCCAGGATGATGCCGAGCGTCGCGTAAAAGATCAGGTCGTCGGCATGCTGCCGCCCCATCGGCGCGCCGGGCCGCGCGAGCAGCTTGAGCAGATACCACCAGCCGAGCAGGATGCCGCCGATATAGGCGAGCGAATACCATTTCAGCGTGAAGAAGCCGAGGTCGAGCGCAACCGGATCGAGCCCCAGCTGCTCGAAATGGATATACTGGCCGGTGGCCTGGCTTAGCATGTCGAGCACGAGCGGGTCCTTGGGGCGTAGGAACGATCGGCAGCGTCGTAGCGTGCGATGCGGCCAAGGTCACGAGCTGTATTCTCCCCTCGCTGGAAGGGTGAGAAGGGCCGGTGTCCTGTGACAGCGTCGTGCTCGGAGGCCGCAGCCGGCTTGCACGGCCGATCGCCCTTTTTGCTCCCCTCCCTGCAAGGGAGGGGCTGGGGGTGGGTAGGCCGATTGGCTGGCGCGCCGTTCCCTTACGAACCGACCCACCCCCGACCCCTCCCTTCCAGGGAGGGGAGAAGAGGGGAAGGGCGCCAACACGCCCCACAACCACTGGCGCACCCGGCGTCGCCGCGATAAGCCGATCACGATGGCATCGGCGGCGCGACATGGGGGGATCAGCAGGCGCGGGCTGCTGATCGGCGGGGGCGCTGGGCTGGGGCTCGTCGTCGGCTGGGCGGTGTGGCCGCGCGATTACGTGCCGACGCTGGCGGCGGGCGATACCGAAACCGCGTTCGGCGCGTTCCTCAAGATCGGCGAGGATCGCCGGGTGATCGTCGCGGTGCCGGTTACCGAGCACGGCCAGGGTGTCTATACCGTGCTGCCGCAGATCGTCGCCGACGAGCTTGGCGCCGACTGGCGGACGATCGGCGTCGAGCCCGCGCCGCCCGGCCCCTTTTACGCCAATCCGCTCGCCGCGCGCGAATTGTTCGGCGACGCGATCGACCGCATTCCCGTTCCCGCCGCCGCGCAGGCGAGCCATGCGATGCGGCTGACGCTTACCGGCGGATCGAGCGCGGTTCGCCATTTCGAACCGATCCTGCGCCAGGCGGGCGCGGCGGCGCGGGTGTTGCTGTGCAAGGCGGCGGCGCGCAGCTGGGATGTCGATTGGCAGGCCTGCACCACCGGCGAAGGCTTCGTCGTCCATGGCGAGCAGCGGATGCGCTTCGCCGAGCTCGCTGCGCTGGCCGCCGACGAGGAACTGCCGGACGCGGTCGCGCTGCGCAACGATGACGTCGCGCGGCTGGCGGGCACCCCGGTCGCGCGGCTCGATTCGCCCGCCAAGGTCGACGGATCGGTCAATTTCGCGGGCGACATCCGCTTGCCCGGCATGGTCTTCGCCTCGATCCGCCAGGGGCCGCTGGGCGATACCCGGCTTGTTGGGTACGACGCCAAGGCCGCCGACAATCTGCCCGGCGTGCTGAAGGTCGTCGCGAACGAAGCCTGGGTTGCAGGGATCGGCAGCGACTGGTGGGCGGCCAATCGCGCGGTCGGGGCGATCCGCCCCCGCTTCGAAACCCGCGGCGGCGCGCCTTCGACCGACAGTATCGAGGCGGCGTTGCTCGCGGCGATCGACGGTCCGGGCGACCGGATCGCCAAGGCGGGCGATGTCGGCGCGGCGTTCCGCGGCGCGCGCGTCTTCACCGCCGAATATCACGCCGCGATCGGGCTCCACGCGGCGATCGAGCCGACCACCGCGACCGCGACCTTCGAGGATGGCCGGCTGCGGCTCTGGCTGCCGACGCTCGCGCCGATGCTCGCGCGCGCCGCCGCCGCGCGGGTGCTCGGTATCGGCGAGGACCAAGTGACGGTGATCGTGATGCAGGCGGGCGGATCGTTCGGCGCGGGGCTCGAGACGCTAGCCGCCGAACAGGCCGCGCTGCTCGCGCGCGAACTGGCGCGCCCGGTCCAACTCAGCTGGTCGCGCGTCGAGGATATCGCGCGCGACCGCCCGCGCCCCGCCGCGATCGCGCGGATGGCGGGGCGGCTCGACCGCGACGGCCGGCTGAGCGGCTGGCTGGCCAAGATCGGCGCCCCCGCGATCGGCACCGAAATGGCGAACCGGCTTTTGTCGCGCGATGCCGCCACCGCCTGGTCGCTCGCGCTGCCCGGCCGCGGCGATGCGGTGGCGGTGTCGGGCGCGGTGCCGCCCTATGCGATTCCCAATCACGCGATCGACCACCACCCCGCCGATCTCGGCTTTCCGACGGGCCATCTGCGCGGCGGGATCGATGCGCTGTCATGCTTCTTCACCGAAAGCTTCATCGACGAACTCGCGCAGGCGGCACAGGCCGATGCGAGCTATTTCCGAATCCAGATGCTCGGCCAGAATCTGCGGCTCGCCGCCTGCCTCAACACCGTCGCGTCGCTCGGCGGCTGGCAGGGCGGGGTCGCGGGCAGCGGGCAGGGGATCGCCTGCCACCAGTTTCGCGGCAGCAGCATCGCGGTGCTCGCCGAAGCGCGGCTCGAAGCCGGACGGGTCCGCGTCGATCGGCTCGTCGCCGCGGTCGATTGCGGGCGGATCGTGAACCCCGATATCGTGCTGCAACAGATCGAAGGCGGGCTGGTGTTCGGCATGGCGCAGGCGATCGGCGCCTCGACCGGGCTAAAGGCAGGGGTTGCAGATGCGCGCCGGCTCGCCGATCTGCGGTTGCCAATGCTCGCCGACATGCCCGAGATCACCGTCGAGCTGATCCGCAGCCAGGCCGATCCCGGTGGGGTCGGCGAAATCGCTATTCCCCCGGTCGCTCCGGCGATCGCCAACGCCATCGTTGCGGCATCGGGCATCCGCCTGCGCCGCCTGCCACTGGACCCGTCACGCCCATGAACTCGCCCCCCGGTACCTTGTCCCACGCGCATCTGCCCCCCGAGCATCCGCCGGTCATGGCGCGCAAGATCGGCGTGCTGCTGATGAACCTCGGCACCCCTGATGGCCCCGACACCAAGTCGGTGAAGCGCTATCTCGCCGAATTCCTCTCCGATCGCCGCGTGGTCGAGATTCCGCCGATCGCGTGGCAGCCGATCCTGCGCGGCATCATCCTCAACACCCGGCCCAAGAAATCCGCCGAGGCGTATGAACAGGTGTGGAGCGAGGACGGGTCGCCGCTCGCCGCGGTCACCAAGGCGCAGTCGGTCGCGCTGCAGGGGGCGTTCGGGCCCAACGTCATGGTCGATTGGGCGATGCGCTATGGCCGCCCGGCGATCGGCGATCGGCTGCAGGCGATGAAGGATGCCGGCTGCGAGCGGATCCTGCTCGCGCCGCTCTACCCGCAATATTGCGCCGCGACGACCGCGACCGCCAACGACAAGGCGTTCGCGCAGCTCGCAACGCAGCGCTGGCAGCCCGCGCTGCGCACGCTGCCGCCCTATCACGACGACCCAACCTATATCGCCGCGCTCAAGGCTTCGATCGAGGAGGGGCTGGCGGGGCTCGATTTCGAACCCCAGGCGCTGATCGCCAGCTTTCACGGCATGCCACAGCGGACGCTCGACCTCGGCGACCCCTATCACTGCCATTGCCGCAAGACCGCGCGGTTGCTCGGCGAAGCGATGGGCCGCGAGATGACGGTGGCGTTCCAGTCGCGCTTCGGCCCCGCCAAATGGCTTACGCCCGCGACCGACGAGACGCTCGAGGCGATGCCGCCCAAGGGGATCACCCGCGTCGCGATCTTCGCGCCGGGCTTCTCGGCCGATTGCCTCGAGACGCTCGAGGAGCTCGCGATCCGCGGCCGCGAGAGCTTCGAGGAAGCCGGCGGCACCCATTTCGCCTATCTTCCCTGCCTCAACGCGAGCGAGGTCGGGGTGAACATGCTCAAGACATTGCTGACGCGGGAGCTTGCCGGTTGGGTATAGCCCGCCTAGCCTAGCCCGCGAAAAACTAGGAGAGGACAAGCATGGCACGGGTAGCAATCGTCACCGGCGGTACGCGCGGAATCGGCGAGGCGATCAGCCTCGCGCTCCAGGAAATGGGCATGACCGTCGCGGCGAACTACGGTGGCAACGATGAAAAGGCGCGCGCCTTCACCGAGCGCACCGGCATCGCCGCCTACCGCTGGGACGTCGGCGATTACGACGCCTGCCAGGAAGGCTGCGCCAAGGTCGCCGCCGAGCTGGGGCCGGTCGACGTGGTGGTCAACAATGCCGGCGTCACCCGCGACGGCACGATCCTGAAAATGTCGAAGGACATGTGGGAAGACGTGATCCGCATCAATCTGGGCGGCTGCTTCAACATGGCCAAGGCGGTGTTCCCCGGCATGCGCGAGCGCAAATGGGGGCGGATCGTCAATATCGGCTCGATCAACGGCCAGGCAGGCCAGTACGGCCAGGTCAACTATGCCGCCGCCAAATCGGGAATCCACGGCTTCACCAAGGCGCTGGCGCTGGAAGGCGCGCGCGCCGGCGTGACGGTCAACGCGATCGCGCCGGGCTATATCGACACCGACATGGTGGCGGCAGTGCCGCCCGAAGTGCTTGAAAAGATCGTCGCCAAGATCCCCGTCGGCCGGCTGGGCCAGGCGAGCGAGATCGCGCGCGGGGTTGCGTTCCTGTGCTCGGAAGAGGGCGGGTTCGTGACCGGTTCGACGCTGAGCATCAACGGCGGGCAACATATGTACTGACGGGCGCAGGCGCGGCCACGCCCGCGCCGGTTCGCAAGGCGAAGCCGCGCGCGGCGCCCGGCACGGCCGGCGGGTCGGCAACGCCGAACCCGACCGACGCGCCGGCTTTGCCGGCGGCGCTTCTTCCGTCTGTCCCTCTCCCCTCCGGGGAGAGGGCAAGCGATATCGGCGTAAGCCCTGGACGCGCGGGGCAGAGGCAGGCCGATGCGCTCGATTGCAGCTCCTCTCCCAAACCTCTACCCGGAGGGGATAGGGCTTAGGAAAAAACAGTAAGAGCGCCGGCAAAGCCGCCACCGTCGGACGGGTTCGGCGCTGCCGGCCCGCCGTCCGTTTTGCGCGATGCGCTGCGCGCACCGACGCGGGCGTGGCCGCGCCTTCGCACAAAAATTGAGGGCCGGCTCCTTTCGGAACCGACCCTCACCCTCGATACGCTACGCGAGGGAACTCTCGATACGCAACACGAGAAACTGGAAAGCTTTAGCGGTTGCGTGCGCACCGGCGCGGCTGGCCCGAGCGGTCGATTTCGCGACCGGCTAGCGCGCCTGCGCCGCCGCCGATGACCGTGCCCAGCAACCGGTTGCCGTTGCCCGCGACAGTGTTGCCCAGCAGGCCACCTGCGACCGCACCGATCACGGTGCCTTCGGTGCTGCTGCAACGCTGCGGCGTCCGACGGTTGTTGTTGCGGTTGCCGTAATAGCGGCGATCGCGGTCGCGATAGCGCTGATATTCGGTCACGCCGGCATCAAAGCTCGTGGCGGTGATCGCGGTGGGTGCTGCCGATGCGACCGTCGGTGCGATCAGCGAGGTAGCGCCCATGGCGATGGCGGCGGTAGCGATGCTGAGTTTCTTGAACATGGATGATCTCCTCGATCCCTTGAACCAAAATTTTTTCGTCGGCGCCGGATCGCTCGTTTGCCGTCGATGCAATCCTTCTAGGTGATTCGCATTGCACCAACCCTGAATGCCGCTGTTATTCTCGGTTCAGGAAAAGTCGGGTGGAGCGGCGCCCGAACAACGGCTAGGGCGCGCCGATGCGAATAACCTGGTCGGTGCTGCTGCTGCTCGTGTTCGTGCACGATTATTCGGGGCCCGCGCGGGTGCAGCTGCCGGGCAATGTGCGCGTCACCGCCACCGCGGTCGATATCGTGCCCGGCGATCCCGCGCAAAAGCGCGTCGGCGGGCTCACCTATCTGGGCGGGGTCCATCTGCAGGAAACCGGGCAGGGACGCGGCGGCTATTCGGGGATCGCGGTCGCGGGCGATCGCTTCACGCTGATGGGCGATGGCGGCAACCTATTGTCGTTCCGGCTGCGCCTGCCCGCAACGCTGCAGGACGTTCGCGCCTGGGCGCTGCCCGATGGCCCCGGCACGGGCTGGCAGAAGCGCGACCGCGACAGCGAATCGCTCGCCTTCGATCGCGAAAGCGGCACCGCCTGGGTGGGGTTCGAGCATCACAACCAGATTTGGCGTTATTCCGCCGACCTTCGCACCGCGACGGGCCATGCCGCGCCGCGCGCGATGCGCGATTGGCCCGAGGCCGGCGGCGCCGAGGCGATGGCGCGGCTCGCCGATGGCAGCGTCGTCGTCCTGTCCGAAAGCAGCCGCCCCAGGGAAAAGCGCGGGCTTCGTCATGCGATTCGCTTTGCCGGCGATCCGGTGGCGGCCCCCGAGGACGGCTATCGCTTCCTGTACCGGCCGCCCGCGGGCTTCAGACCAGTCGATGCGGTGCAGTTGCCCGACAGCCGGCTGCTGGTCCTCAACCGCGCCTTCGGGCTGCCCTATGGCTTTACCGCGAAGCTCACGCTGGTCGATGTCGCGGCGATCGCCCCCGGCGCTACCGTGCGGGGCCGCGAGATCGCGACGCTCGCACCACCCACCCTGTTCGATAATTTCGAAGGCGTCACCGCGCTGCGTGAGGGCGATGCGACCGTCATCTGGGTCGTGTCCGACGACAACCAGCAATTCCCGCAGCGGACGTTGCTGCTGAAGTTCCGCCTCGACGCCTGACCGCAGCCACGCCAACCGCAAACGACGAAAGGACCCGGCCACCGCGCAAGCGGCGACCCGGTCCTTTTCGATCTCTCACCAGCCACCGCGCAAAGCGGCGGCAGCGATCAGGCGGCCTTGGCGCCGTCGAGCTTCTTGGCGACTTCGCGCTTGAGGCGACGTGCGCGAAGCGACAGGTCGGTCTCGCTGGTCTTGGCCAGCCAGTTGTCCAGCCCGCCGACATGCTCGACCGAGCGCAGCCCGTGCGTCGAAACGCGCAGGCGAACGCTGGTGCCCAGCGCGTCCGACATCAGCGTGACGTTCTGCAGATTCGGCAGGAACGTGCGCTTGGTCTTGTTATTGGCGTGGGATACGTTGTGGCCCACCTGCCGGCCCTTGCCGGTCAGCTCGCAAATGCGCGACATGCGTTTAATCCTGAGTTTCGGGGTTGCCCGGAAAGCAGGCGCCACTATCCGACATGTCGGCGTCAGTCAACCGATTCAGTCGCGCAGCCGTGCAACCGAGTCGCTGGAAGGCGCGTTATTACGGTGTCGTTTCGATTTGTGGAGGGCTGACTAATGCGTGCCATTCTTGTGTTGCTCGGCCTTGCCGCGCTGGTGGTGATTGGATTGATGGCGACGGGGATGCTCAGCCTCGACCAGACCCAGCAGGCGCAACTACCCTCGATCAAGATCGAAGGCGGGCAGGCGCCCGAATTCAAGGCCGATATGGGCACCGTCGATGTCGGCACGGTCAACAAGACCGTCGAAGTACCTGCGGTATCGGTCGAAAAGGCCGACGGCGCGCCGCGATAAGCGTGTTCGCGATGCCGCCGCCGATGCGCGCCGCGCTCGATGCGGCGGCCGCGGCGGGTGTAGCGGGCGAAGTACCGGTCGGCGCGGTCGTGGTCCATCGGGGCACGATCGTCGCCACCGGCGCCAATGCCCCGCGCGCGACGTGCGACCCTACCGCGCATGCCGAGATCGTCGCGATTCGCGCGGCGGCGGCGGCGCTGGGACGCGACCGGCTCGAGGATTGCGATCTTTGGGTGACGCTTGAGCCCTGCGCGATGTGTGCGGGGGCGATCGCGCACGCACGGATCGCCAGGCTCTATTATGCCGCGCCCGATCCCAAGGGGGGTGCGGTCGAGCACGGCCCGCGCTTCTTCGGCCAGTCGACCTGCCACCACCGCCCCGAAATCTATCCCGGGATCGGCGAGGGCGAGGCGGCGGCGTTGCTGCGGGCATTTTTCGCGGGGCGGCGCTGAGGCCGGGTTGAAGGCGCCTCGCTACCCCCGGCGGTCACCCCGGACTTGATCCGGGGTCCAGGCGGGCCGTCGACGCGAAGCTCGCGGCTTGTGGCCCGCCTGGATGCCGGGTCGAGCCCGGCATGACGATAGGGTAGAATACCGCCTTAGCGGACGTCGTTGTCGGTAATGGGCACCAGCTTCACTTCGACGCGGCGATTCTCGGCGCGACCTTCCTCGGTCTCGTTCGAGGCGATCGGCTGCGATTCGCCATAGCCGCGGGTCGCCATCCGCGCCGATGCTACGCCGCGCTGCGTCAGATAATCGGCAACCGATACCGCGCGCCGCTCCGACAGGCCCTGGTTGTAGCTGTCCGACCCGGTCGAATCGGTGTGGCCGTACACATCGACATAGGTCTGCTCGTAGCGCGACAGCACGTCGGCGACGCGGTCGAGCGTGCCGCGATATTGCGGCTGGATGCTCGCGCTGTCGTAGGCGAAGGTGATCCCCGACGGCATCTGCAGGATCAGGTCGTCGCCCTGGCGGATGACGTCGATGTCGGTGCCCGCAGTGCTGGCGCGAAGGTCGCGCTCCTGGCGGTCCATATACGCGCCGATGCCCGCGCCGGCGAGGCCGCCGATGCCCGCGCCCAGGATCTTCTCGGTACGGTCGCGGCGACCGCCGACCAGGTCGCCCAGCAGATAACCGCCGACGACGCCGCCGATGCCGCCGATCGCGGCCTTCGAAATGCTGCGCTCGCCGGTCACCGGATCGGTGACGCAGGCGCTGGTGATCCCCAGCGAGGCGATGGCGGCGGTAAGCATGAATTTGGACGCAATACGCATGATAGTTCCCCTGACGTATTTTCTGAACACTCGGGCGCAAAACCGCCCGACGCGAGACTTGTTCCGCATGCGCACTGACTGGAAGCTGTACGAGGTCTATCTGCCGGCTTGAACGTACCTGCCTATTGCGCGTAGGAATCGCGGGCCCCCGATGGACAACCTCCCTCCCTTTCCCTGGATCGACTGCGCGATCATCTTCGCGTTGATCGCGCTCAACGGCGTGTTCGCGATGTCCGAACTCGCCCTGGTGTCGTCGCGCCCCGCGCGGCTCGAGGCGATGGCGCGCGCCGGGGTCCGCGGTGCGCGCTCGGCGCTGGCGCTGTCCGACAGTCCGGGCAAATTCCTCTCCACGGTGCAGATCGGCATCACGCTGATCGGGATTCTGGCGGGCGCCTATTCGGGTGCGAGCCTGGGCGGGCCGGTCGGCGCGCGAATCGCCTTGCTCGGGGTCGAGGCCGAGCTCGCGCAGACGATCGGCTTCGCCTCGGTGATCGCCGTCACCACTTATTTGTCGCTGATCGTCGGCGAGCTGGTGCCAAAGCAATTCGCGCTTCGCGCGCCCGAGGCGATCGCGTCGTGGATCGCCGGCCCGATGGGCTGGATCTCGACCGCGACCGCGCCGCTGGTGTGGCTGCTCGATTCGACCACCGGGCTGGTCTTCAAGATCCTGGGGCTCAGCCGCGAATCGGAAAACCGCGTGACCGCCGAGGAACTCCATCTGATCGTATCCGAGGCGACGAAGTCGGGGGTGATCGAAGAGCATGAGCGTTCGATCATCTCGGGCGTGGTTCGGCTGGCGGATCGCCCGGTCCGCGAGATCATGACCCCGCGCACCGATGTCGACTGGATCGACCTCACGCTCTCACCCGAGGCGATCCTCGAACGGCTGCGCACGACCCCGCACACCCGGCTGCCGGTGGGCGAGGGGTCGGTCGATGCGGTGATCGGCGTGGTGCAGGCGCGCGATCTGGTGACCGCGTTGATCGAAGGGGTAACGCTCGACCTGCGCGCCTTGGTCCGCCCCGCGCCGGTGCTGCCCGATCAGGTTGACGCGATGGACGCGCTGGGGGCGCTGCGCCGCGCCGAAGTCGCGATGGGCTTCGTCCATGACGAATATGGCCATTTCGAAGGCATCGTGACGCCTGCAAACCTGCTCGCGGCGATCGCCGGCGATGGGCATTCGGACTTCGACAAGGAAGAGCGCGTCGTCGTTCGCGACGACGGGTCGCTGCTGGTGTCGGGGCAGATGGCCGCCGATTCGCTCGCCGACCGGATCGGCATCGACCTGCCCGAGGATCGCGATTACGCGACCGTCGCGGGGCTGGCGCTGTCGGTGCTCAAGCGCCTGCCGCACGAGGGCGAAAGCTTCGTCGAACAGGGCTGGCGCTTCGAGATCGTCGACATGGACGGGCGCAAGATCGACAAATTGCTGGTCGAGGAACAGGGCTAGCGGCGAGAGGCCCCGCGGACGCCGAGCGCACATTTCCGTTCGTTTCGGGCGAAGTCGAGAAGCGGGTCCAGCGATGTGCAGGTTTCTCGATTACGCTCGAAACGAACGGATAGGGCGTCGGGGTTTGGGCCCCATCTCCACGCCCTATCCCTCTTGGCCCGCTTCAGCCCCCCAATTTGCCGAACTTGGCTTCGTACCCCGCACGGTCGCCCGCGATCAGCAGCTGCGCCTGTTCGATCCAGCGGTCGCGCCCCATCCGACCGGTAAAGGCCCCCAGTTGGGCGTCGATTGCCTGCGCGCGGTCGGCCGACAATTCGGCCAGATCGGCGACGGTAACGATCCCCAGCGCGTTGAGCTGGCCCGCAACCTTGGGCCCCAGCCCCTTGAGCGTCGTCAGATCCTGAAGGTCGACGGCAGGCCCGGGCGTCGGCGCGGGCACCGGCATTACCGGCGGCATGCCTGGCACTTCGGTATCGACCAGCGGCGGCGGTGACGGCGCGATCGGTGCGGGCGTGGCAACCACGACCGGTTCGGGCATAGGCGCCGGCTCGGGCGGTGGCGGGGCGATGTCGACCGGCGGCGGGGCGATCGGCGCGGGCGCAACGGCTTCGCGCGCGATCGACGGCGCTGGCGGCACGCTCGGCCGCTCGGCCTCGGTCCGCGCGCGCTCCTCGATCTCGCGGCGTTCGGCGTCCCGCCGCTGCTTCAATTGGCTGCCCCACCAGATCATCACGATCGTCGCGACGATCGCCAGCGCGATCAGCACCAGATGGGTGATCGTCAGCGGCATGAAGGCCTCGGCAGCGCCGGCGGGCGTTGCGGCGACGGGGTTGGCGGCGGTTGTCGTACTGACCATGGGCTGTGTTCGCAGTTCTTTTTCGGGGCGTCCAAGGGTTTCCGGAACGCGGGAGAGACGTCTCAGTCGGCTTCGCGTTCCACTTCGCGCCAGCCGATGTCGCGGCGCGCGAAGCCGGTGGGGAAGGCGATCGCATCGACCGCGCGATAGGCTGCGGCCTGCGCCTGCGTCACCGTCGCGCCGCTGGCGGTGACCGCGAGCACGCGCCCACTCGTCGCCACCAGCGTGTCGCCTTCGGTGCGGGTGCCCGCCTGGAACACCCGCGCGCCGCTCGCCTCGGCGGCGGCGATACCCTCGATCGCGCCGCCGAGCTCGGGGGTGCCCGGATAGCCGTTCGCTGCCATCACCACCGTCAGCGCGGTTGCATCGGCGAAGCGCGGCGGCGGCAGGTCGCCCAGCCGCCCCTCTGCCGTCGCCAGCAGCAATTCGAGCAGGTCGTCCTCGAACCGCAGCATCAGCACCTGGCATTCGGGATCGCCGAAGCGGCAATTATATTCGATCAGCTTGGGGCCGGTATTGGTGAGCATCAGCCCGGCATACAGCACCCCCGAATAGGGCGTTCCCGCGCGTGCCAGCGCTTCGACGGTCGGGCGCACGATCTGGTCGATCGCGGCCTGCTCGAGCGCGGGGGTCAGTACCGGTGCGGGCGAATAAGCACCCATGCCGCCGGTGTTGGGCCCGGTATCGCCATCGCCGACGCGCTTGTGGTCCTGCGCCGATCCGAACGGCATCAGCGTGGTGCCGTCGGTCAGCACGAACAGGCTGGCTTCCTCGCCGGTCAGGAACTCCTCGATCACCGCCTCGGCGCCGGGATGGTCGAACAGCGCCGTCAGCGCTGCCTCGGCCTCTTGCGGGTTCATCGCGATCGTCACGCCCTTGCCCGCCGCGAGCCCATCGGCCTTCAGCACCACCGGCCAGCCGAAATCGGTCAGCGCCGCGCGCGCGCCGGCGAGCGAGGTGACGCGCGCATAGCCCGCGGTCGGGATATCCTCACGCGCGCACAGGTCCTTGGTGAAGCCCTTCGACCCCTCGAGCCGCGCGGCATCGCTACCGGGGCCGAACGCCGCGATCCCCATCGTCCGCAGATTGTCGGCAAGCCCCGCCACCAGCGGCGCCTCGGGGCCGATCACCACCAGGCCGATCGAGTTGCGCAGGCAGAAATCGATCACCCCGCGCTGGTCGGTCGGCACCAGATCGACGCATTCGGCATGCGCGGCGATCCCCGGATTGCCCGGTGCGGCGAACAGTTTCCCAAGCCGCGGCGATTGCGCCAGCCGCCATGCGAGCGCATGTTCACGCCCTCCCGATCCCAATAGCAGGACGTTCATGGCCGATCCCTTCTTCATGCCCAATAACGATGAACTTGGGCTGGTAGCCGAGAGCCGCGCAGGGGACAACGCAGCACCGCTCAGCGTCGGCGACCTGTCGATGAAGCTCAAGCGGATGGTCGAGGGCGAATTCAGCCATGTCCGGCTGAAGGGTGAGATTTCGGGCTATAAGCGCGCGAGCTCGGGACATGTGTATCTGTGCCTGAAGGACGACAAGGCGGTGATCGACGGCGTGATGTGGAAGGGGGCAGCCGCGGCGCTTCCCTTCGCCGCCGCCGACGGGATCGAAGTGATCGCCACCGGCAAGCTCACCACCTATCCCGGCCGATCGAAATACCAGATCGTCATCGAGCGGATGGAGCTGGCGGGCGAGGGCGCGCTGATGGCGCTGCTCGAACGCAACAAGGCGCGGTTCGAGGCCGAGGGGCTGTTCGCCAAGTCGAAGGCGCGGCGGCCCTTGCCCTTCATGCCGCGCACGATCGGCGTCGTCACCTCGCCCACCGGCGCGGTGATCCGCGACATCCTCCATCGGCTGGGCGAACGCTGCCCCAGCCATGTCATCGTGTGGCCGGTCAAGGTGCAGGGGCAGGGCGCGGCCGAGGAGATCGCCGCTGCGGTGCGCGGGTTCGACGCGATGCCCGCCGACGGCCCGGTGCGCCGGCCCGACCTGGTGATCGTCGCGCGCGGCGGTGGCTCGATCGAGGATTTGTGGGCGTTCAACGAGGAGGCCGTGGTTCGCGCGGTGGCGGGGTGCTCGATCCCGATCATTTCGGCGGTTGGGCACGAGACCGATACGTCGCTGTGCGACCACGCCGCCGATCTGCGGGCACCCACGCCGACCGCCGCCGCCGAGATCGCGGTCCCCGTCCGCGCCGAGCTGGCCGACACCATCGCGATGCTGGGGCTCCGCACCGAACGCTGCGTCCGGCGCTATCAGGAGCGCAGGCGCGAGCGGCTCGATGCGCTGGTGCGCGTGCTGCCCCGGCGCGACGCGCTGCTCGGGCCGCAGCGGCAGAAGACCGACGATCTGGCCGCGCGCCTCTCGCGCGGGCTCGAACGCCGGCTCGATGCCGGACGGCGCCAGCTCGATCGCGCGGGCGCGGTGCTGCGCCCGGCGATGCTCAACCAGCGGCTGGCGGGCGCGCGCGCCGCGCTCGCGGCGATGGAGCGGCTGCATCTGTCGGTGAACCCCGACGCGCCGCTCGAACGCGGCTATGCCAGGGTCGAGGCCAAGGGATCGGGCAAGGGGGGATCGGGCAAGGTCGTCGCCGACACCGCCGCCGCCCGCGCGGCAGGCGCGCTCATCCTCCACTTCCGCGACGGCACCATCGACGCGCGGGTTGAGCGCGGCGGTGCCAAGGCATATGCTGCGCCGAGCCCCGAACAGCCCAGCCTGCTGTAACCGGCGCACCGTGTAAGGAACGAATTTCGTGTTGATGACCCAATCCGGCCGGGTGGCGAAGCTGCATTACATGGCCAATGGCTTTCGCGTGCTCGCCAATGGCGACCATGTCGTGTGCGCGGTGACCGGCGAGCCGATCGCGCTCGAGGCGCTGCGCTATTGGAACGTCGCGCGGCAGGAAGCCTATGCCAGCGCCGACATCGCGACCCGGGCGATGACCGCCGCATGAACCGCCGGATGGCGGTTGCTGCATTGCTGTGTGTCCTCGCGCCGATCAGCGTTGCCGCGCAAACCGCGCCCTTCGCACTCGACGGCGATCTGATCCAAGGCGGCCGTGTCCTCGGCACCGCGCCCGCCGGCACCACCCAGTTGACGCTGAACGGGGAGCCTGTCGAAGTCGCGCGCGACGGCCGCTTCGTCGTCGCCTTCGATCGCGACCAGCCGGCCAACGCGATCCTCGCCGCCACGCGGATCGATGGCGAGACGCTGCGCCAGACGCTCGCGATCCGTCCGCGTGCCTGGCGGATCGAGCGGCTCAACACGCTCGCGCGCCAGTCGCGCCCCTCGGCCGAGTTCCTGAAGCTGCGCACCCCCGAACTCGCGCGCATCGCCGCTGCGCGCGCCAAGGTGACCGCCGCGCAGGGCTGGCGGCAGCCATTCGTTTGGCCGGTAACCGGCCGCATCTCGGGGCTGTTCGGGTCGCAGCGAATCTATCGCGGCGAACCCGGCGCCTATCACTCGGGGGTCGACGTCGCGCGCCCTGGCGGCACCACCATCGTCGCCCCCGCCGACGGCGTCGTGATCCTGGCCGCAGCGTCGCCCTTCACGCTCGAGGGCAATCTGCTGATGCTCGACCACGGCATGGGGCTCAACAGCGCGTTCCTGCATTTGTCGCGCATCGACGTCCGCGAAGGCGCGAGCGTCCGCCGCGGCCAGCCGATCGGCGCGATCGGCGCGACCGGCCGCGCGACCGGGCCGCATCTCCACTGGAGCATGAAATGGCACGACGCCCGCATCGACCCGCTGCTGGTGGCGGGGCCGATGCCGGGGTAGGCAGCGAGGGGTTCAGCGGATCCGCTTGACCTTGATCGCGCGCTTGCCGTCGATGCTCGCGCTATAGCTGCCCAGCAGGCCGGCTTCGATCTTCACCGGCTTGCCCGCCTTGGGGAAGAAGCCGGTACGCGCCTCGGTCGTCTGCCACTGCGATTCATCGGCGAGCGCGAGCAGGTAGATACCGTTCCCCGCCTGGCGCACCGACGCCAGAACGCTGTCGATCTCGCGCACTTCGGGTTCGGCGCGATCGCTGCGGCCATCGCCGAACAGCTTGATCTTGGGCAGCGAGAAACCGAACACCGCGCGCTTGGCGGTGCGCATTCCTTCGCGATCGACGAACACCAGATTGCCGGCTTCGCGCGCCGCCAACAGCGCCGCGCTGGTGCGATCGAAGCAGGCGAGCCGCTCGGCATCGGCGGCGATCGCAGGGCATTTCGCCAGCGCGTCGGCAAGCACCGATGCGCGCTCGCCCTCGTTCTGATCCTGCGCTGCGCAAGGGGTCGCCACGATCAGTGCAGCCACCGTCCATAATCCGACTTTCATACCCGTCCCCCAATCGATGTTTGGTGTCGCAGCTATTCCGCGCAGGCGTCTTAGCGAAGTCGGGCATGCGACAGAACTGTGACGATAATATCACCATCCGTGTCGAAAACCCGCTGCACTGCGAAAGAGGATTGCGCCGAACCGCATCAAAACCCTACCAAACGACCATTGTCGGTTTAGGGACCGGCAGCGAACCAGCGCGGTGCAAACGCCGCCGTTCAGAGGGAACGAACACCAATGAAGAAGCTAACCCGCCAGCGGTTGCTCGCCTCGACGCTGATGATCGGCGCGACCGTCGTCGCCGCACCTGCGTTCGCACAGGTTGCGCCGCAGTCGACCGAGACCGTCACCGAGCAGCCCAACACCGGCAGCCCGACCGAGAACGTTCAGGACGAAGCCGCAATTACCGGCCAGGACATCGTCGTCACCGGCTCGCTGATCCGCAATCCCAACCTCATCGCGTCGAACCCGGTCAGCGTCATCGGTGCCGACGAAATCGATCTGCAGCAGGCTAACGTCGCTGAAGAACTGCTTCGCGAACTGCCGGGCGTCGTCCCGTCGGTCGGTTCGGCGGTCAACAACGGCAATGGCGGCGCATCGTTCGTCAATCTTCGCGGCCTCGGCTCGAACCGCAACCTCGTCCTGCTCGACGGCGTTCGCCTGGTTCCCGGCACGCTGCAGGGCCAGTTCGATTTGAACAACGTGCCGCTGGCACTGGTCCAGCGCGTCGACGTGCTGACGGGCGGCGCATCGACCACCTACGGCGCGGACGCCATCTCGGGCGTGGTCAACTTCATCACGCGCACCGATTTCGCCGGTATCGACCTCAACCTGTCGAACCAGATCGCCGAACAGGGCGACGGCGCGATCTTCCGCGCCGATCTGACCGTCGGTGCCAACTTCGACGACGGCCGCGGCAACGCGGTGCTCAGCATCGGCTATCAGCAGGCCGACCCCGTGTTCCAGGGCGACCGTGCGATCTCGCGCTTCCAGGTCGATTCGTTCACCGGTGGCGTTGGCGGCTCGGGCACCTCGGTCCCGTCGCGCTTCACCGGGGTAAACCCCACCGGTGCCGATTCGATCACGTCGGGCTGCGGTGCTGCGGGCCAGATCGCGTGCAACGCGGTCCAGGGCAACCGTCAGGTAAACGCAGCGGGCAACGCCTTCCGGCCGACCGCAGCGTTCACGCCGTTCAACTTCAACCCCGACAACATCTTCCAGACGCCGTTCGAGCGCTACAACATCTATGCAGCGGCGAACTACCAGATTTCGGACAATGTCGAGGTCTACAACCGCGCGATCTTCTCGAAGAACACCGTCAGCACCATCATCGCTCCGTCGGGTGCGTTCGCGGTTCCTGTGACGGTTGGTTTGAACAACCCGTTCCTGAGCGGCGCGCAGCGGAGCGCCTTCTGCGGCTTCGATACCAATTCGGCAGTGGGCTATACGCCGCGCTTCACCGCGGCTGAATGCGCCGCGGCGGCAACCGCTACCGGCCGCACCGACCCCAATTATCGCGAAGTCACCGGCGTGCAGCTGTCGCGCCGTGCGACCGAAGTCGGACCCCGCGTGTCGGAATTCACGACGACCTTCTTCGATTATCGCGCTGGCGTTCGTGGGGATATCACCTCGAACATCGGTTACGATCTGTTCGGGTCGTATGGCGAGAGCGAGAACTTCCAGCTCATCCAGGGCTACACGCTCAACTCGCGCGTGCAGCAGTCGCTGCTGGTCAATCGCGATCCGGCAACGGGGACGGTCACCTGCCAGAACGATGCCAATGGCTGCGTTCCGGTCAATTTCTTCGGTCCGGAAGGATCGATCACCCCCGACACGATCGATTTCCTGACCGGCAACAGTTCGGTGCTCGTCCGCACCACGCAGGCGCAGGCACGCGGCACGATCAGCGGTGACTTCGGCTTCGCATCGCCGCTGGCGACCGAGAATATCGGCTTCGCGGTCGGTGGCGAATATCGCAAGTACACCGCCAGCCAGCAGTCGGACTCGCTCTCGCAGAGCGGCGATCTGGGCGGCGCAGGCGGCGCGGCTCCGAACATCGACGGTGGCTATGACGTCTACGAAGCCGTCGGCGAATTGATCGTTCCGCTGGTTGCCGATCGTCCCTTCTTCAACCTGCTGCAGGTCGAAGGCGGCGTGCGCTATTCGAGCTATACCGTCGATGCGGTTGGCGATCCCAGCTACAACACCACGACCTGGAAGGTCGGTGGCCAGTGGGAGCCGTTCGACGGGATCAAGTTCCGCGGTAACTACAGCCGTGCGGTCCGTGCGCCGAACATCGGCGAATTGTTCAGCCCGGTGAATACCACGCTGACCAACCTGGCCGACGATCCCTGCGCCAACCTGACCGATGCCGGCATCCCGATCGGCGGCCGTGCGATCCCGACCGGCGTCCTTCGCGACGTTTGCATCGCGCAGGGCGCGCCGGCGGCATCGATCGGCCAGATTGCAGTCCCGACCTCGGGTCAGGCGCAGTCGACCGGCGGCGGCAACGTCAACCTGCTTCCCGAGGAATCGGACAGCTGGTCGGCGGGTGCGGTGTTCACCCCCACCTTCCTGCCGGGCTTCTCGGCGTCGATCGACTATTACCACATCGTCGTAGACGGTGCGGTGTCGTCGCCGACCCCCGACGACGTCGTCAGCGCGTGCTTCGATGCACTCAGCGTCACCAACCCGGCATGCCTTGCGATCCGTCGCAATCCGATCGACGGTTCGCTCTCGGGTGATCCCTCGACCACCCTCGGCCTGCCGATCACGCTGTCGAACCTTGGGTTCATCAAGACCGACGGCGTCGATTTGACCGCCAACTACACCCGCGACTTCGGCATTTTCGGTTTGTCGCTGGGCTTCAATGGCAACTGGACCAACCGCAGCCAGTTCAACGCGAACGCGTCGTCGGACGACAGCATCCTGCGCGAATGCGTCGGTCTGTATTCGGCCAACTGCGCGTCGATCCAGCCCGAGTTCAGCTGGTCGCAGCGCACCACGCTGTCGTTCGACGACGTCGACGTGTCGCTGCTGTGGCGCCACATCGACCGGGTCGACTACGAGTTCGCCGACAGCGTCGATGATGCCGCTTTTGCCGGCACGATCGACGAGCCAGCGGGCACGTACGACTTCAACACGATCGAGCCGTACGACTATTTCGATCTGACGGTCCGCTACGCCGTGACCGAGAACTTCACCTTCTCGGTCGCCGCGATGAACATGTTCGACAAGCAGCCACCGCTGGTCGGCAACACCATCGGTTCGACCGCATACAACAGCGGCAACACCTATCCGTCGACCTACGACGCGGTCGGTCGTCGCTTCTCGGCAAGCGCGCGCATCCGCTTCTAATCTTCGGATCGACGCTGGTGCAAAGAAGGGCGGTCCCGATGGGGCCGCCCTTTTTGCGTTTCGATCGGCGTTGCCGGCAGGCTAGGCGCGGGGCGTCAGAGCAACGCTGCTGCTAGCTCCAGCGCGATGCCGTTGCGGTCGGCGACCGCCTTCGTCCATGCCACCACCTTCTCGATCTCGTCGCGATTCGCGTCGATTGCGCCGGCATGCACCGCCTCGCGCTCGCGCACGCCGAATGCCTCGCCCGATTTGGCGTTGCGCGAAAACGCGCTGCCGCTAGCAATCGCCGCGAGGCCGGCGTCGTCGAGCCCAAGCCCGAAGAAGTCGGCGACCGCGGCCACCGTTCGCTGCGGATCGGCGAGCAGCGCAGCGCTGTCGAGCGTCGCCACCCGCCCCGGGAAGCGCGCCACCATTCCTGCGAACAGCCGGTGCTGCGCCAGCCACCCCATCGCTGCGATCTGCAGGTCGGTTTGCTTTGGGGCCTCGCCGGGTTCGAAGCCGAGTGCACACATTCCATCGGCGTCGAGCTTGGCCCACAGGTCGCGCACCCAAAGCCGCCCCCACATCCCCTTCGACGCGATCGACGCCACGAAGGTCGCCAGTGGCGCGTGCAGCAGCAGCGCGCGCGACTCTGCGCGCAGCGCCAGCATCGCGGGTGCCAGCGCGTTCACGACGTTCGACGGTTTGATCAGCAGTGTCTCGCCCGGGGGCACGCTCGCCCCGAGCGCAAGCAGCGCATGATCGAGCCGCTCGGCCAGATCGCGCGGCGGCGCCCCGCGCCTACGCCAGCCGATCAGGTCGTTGAGCAGCATCGGTTCCTTCAGCGTCATCGCGGTGCCCGGCAGTTCAAAGGCGTTGGCGAGCAGCGTCGAACAGCAAAACGCCGAATGAAACAGATAGCCGATTCTGGGCTGCAATGCCGCCGCCGCAAAAACTGCGGCGCGGCGCACCGGTCGCGGCGATTGCGCGCCCGGCAGATACTCGTCGATCAAGAACACCGCCTTCGCACGATCGGCGCGCGACGCGCGAATGAAGTGGAACGCGTCGGCGACCGGGTCATAGCGGTGCGCCAGCCAATCGGGGTCGCCGACGATCGCATCGAGGGCTGGTTCTGGATGGGCGAAGGTCATCGCTGCTGGTTGCCACACCGCCGGGCGGGCGGGCAAGCGACCGCTCGCAGCGTTTCGATTGGGCAACTCGGCGCTTTGCAATCACGCAAAGCTGTGGTCTCTTGCGAAAAATCAACTCGATGGTCGAAGAGGAAGCCTTCATGTCGTTTTATCTAACCGTCGCGATACTCGCGCTGGCACCGGTGCAGACAACCGCGCCAGCGGCGCCGAACGCGCCCCCCGCAGCCGACCGCCGCATCTGCAAGCGAACGGCCGAGACCGGCTCACTGGTGAAACGCCGCAAGGAATGCCGCACCAAGGCCGAATGGGACCTGATCGCCAGCGCCGCGCGGGAGAATGGGCAGGACATGGTCGATCGCAACAGCGGCCGTCCGTCTGGAATGTGAGGCCTTTGAGATGAAGGCACCGAAGAATCCGGGGTCGATCGGGTCCCGTAACGCGGCACGTTTGCGCGCTTGACCGATTCGCGACGCATGATTGCCGATCTGTTGCAATCGGCGCAGGCGGCGCTTGGCCGACGGGACCAGCGCGCTGCCGCCGCAGCGTTCGAACGCGCCACCGACCACGACCCGCAGAACCCGATCGCGAACAACGCGCTGGGGATGTTCGCGCTCGAAACAGACCGGCTCGATACCGCCGAACGCCATTTCATCGCGGCGACGCAGGGCGATCCTTCGGCGCCCGAATTATGGATGAACGTCGCCACCGCGCGCCGGCGCAAGGGCGACCCCGCGGGTGAGCGCGACGCGCTGCACCGCGTGCTCGACCTCGACCAGCGGCATATCGGCGGGATCGTCCGGCTTGCCGAACTTCATGAACGCCGCGACGAATATGCGCTCGCCACCTTCCGCTGGTCGGCGTTGCTGCAACTGGCACAGGGCATCGCCGACCCCGCCCCGCAATTCGCCGCGGTGCTCGATCATGCGCGCTCCTATGTCGAAGCGAATGCGCGGCGCTTCGCCGATCTGGTCGAAGGCGGCCTGACCGACATCCGCGCGACCGCGGGACGCCGGGAATTGCGGCGCTTCGACGCGTGCGTCGACAAGATGCTCGGCCGCCGCCGCATCTACGCCAATGAATGCCACGGGCTGCATTTCCCGTTTCTGCCTGCCGACGAATTCTTCGACCGCGACCATTTCGAGTGGCTCCCCGCGATCGAGGCGGCGTTCGACGACATTCGCCGCGAGGCGCTCTCGCTGCTCGACCAGGGCGCCGACGGCATCGTCCCCTACGTCTCGATGGGCGCGGGCGCGCCGACCACCAAATGGACCCCGCTCGACCGTTCGCTCGACTGGAGCGTGTTCTACCTGTGGCGGTTCGGCCAGCGCGATCATGACGCCTGCCGCCGCTGCCCCGCTACCGCGCGCGCGCTCGAGAAGCTGCCAATGGCCGACATGCCGCGCCGCGCGCCGACCGCCTTCTTCTCGATCCTCAAGCCGCACACCCGGTTGCCGGCGCATAGCGGGGTCAGCAACGCACGCGCGATCGTCCATCTGCCGCTGATCGTCCCCGAAGGCTGCGGCTTTCGCGTCGGCGGCGAGACACGGCAATGGCACGAGGGCGAGGCGTTCGTGTTCGACGACACGATCGAGCACGAGGCATGGAACGACAGCGACCAGCCACGGGTGGTGCTGATCTTCGACGTGTGGAACCCGTACATCACGGTCCAGGAACGTGCGCTGCTGCGGCGCTATTTCGACGTCGCCGATGCCAGCGGCTTCGATCCGGGGACGCTCGGCGCCGTGCACGACTGATCGCGCACGACGCCCACGCCTTACCCCACCGTCAACACCAACCCGCCGTCGCCCTCGTCGACCGCCACCGTCGCGCCTTCGCGCACGTCGCCGCGAAGGATCAGGTCGGCGAGCGGGTCCTGCAGATAGCGCTGCACCGCGCGCTTCAGCGGCCGCGCGCCGTACACCGGGTCATAGCCCACCCGGCCGAGCCACGCGCGCGCGGCATCGGTGAGCGTGATCGTGATCTTACGGTCTGCAAGCAGCTTGCCCACGCGCGCGACCTGGATGTCTACGATCGGCTGCATATGCTCGGCGCCTAGGCGGTGGAACAGGATGATTTCATCGAGCCGGTTGAGGAATTCGGGCCGGAAATGGCCGCGGACGACCTCCATCACCTGCGGTTCGACGTCTTCGACCGACTGGCCGTCGGCCAGATTGGTGAGATATTGGCTGCCGAGGTTCGACGTCAGGATGATGATCGTGTTCGAGAAATCGACGGTGCGGCCCTGTCCGTCGGTCAGACGACCATCGTCCAATACCTGCAACAGGATGTTGAAGACGTCGCCATGCGCCTTCTCGACCTCGTCGAACAGGATCACCTGATAGGGCCTGCGCCGGACCGCTTCGGTCAGCACGCCGCCTTCGTCATAGCCGACATAGCCGGGCGGCGCGCCGATCAGCCGAGCAACCGAATGCTTTTCCATGAATTCGCTCATGTCGATCCGCACCATCGCGTTCGAATCGTCGAACAGGAATTCGGCGAGCGTCTTGGTGAGCTCGGTCTTGCCGACGCCGGTCGGCCCGAGGAACAGGAAGCTGCCCAGCGGCCGGTTGGGGTCCTGCAACCCCGCACGGCTGCGGCGGACCGCGGTCGCCACTGCGCGCACCGCCTGTGGCTGGCCGATCACGCGCTTGGCCAGCGCCTCTTCCATGTTGAGCAGTTTCGCGCGTTCGCCCTCGAGCATCCGGTCGACCGGGATGCCCGTCCAGCGGCTGACGATTCCGGCGATGTCGTCGGCGGTCACTTCCTCGCGCAGCATCGCGCCCTCGGTCGCGCCCTGCGCCGCCGCCACCTGTTTTTCGAGCGTCGGGATCGTGCCATAGGTGAGCTCGGACATGTGCGCGAGGTCGCCCTCGCGCTGCGCCTGTTCGAGCAAGGTCCGCGCGGCGTCGAGCTGTTCCTTCAGCTTGGCTTCGGACTGGATCTTCACCTTCTCGGCCTGCCAGCGTTCGGTCAGCGCCGCCGATTGCGCCTCGAGCCCGCCAAGCTCGGTGCTCAGCCGCTCGAGCCGGTCGCGCGATCCCGCATCGCTTTCCTTCTTGAGCGCCTCGGCCTCGATCTTGAGCTGGATGATGCGGCGGTCGAGCGCCTCGATCTCCTCGGGCTTGCTCTCGACCTCCATCCGCAGCCGGCTCGCCGCCTCGTCCATCAGGTCGATCGCCTTGTCCGGCAGGAAGCGGTCGGTGATGTAGCGGTTCGACAGCGTGGCGGCGGCGACGATCGCGGCGTCGGTGATCCGCACGCCGTGATGCAGCTCATAGCGGTCCTTGAGCCCGCGCAGGATCGACACCGAATCCTCGACCGTGGGTTCGCCGACGAACACCGGCTGGAAGCGGCGTTGCAGCGCGGGGTCCTTCTCGACATGCTTGCGATATTCGTCGAGCGTCGTCGCGCCGATGCAATGCAGTTCGCCGCGCGCCAGCGCTGGCTTTAACAGGTTCGACGCGTCCATCGCGCCTTCGGATTTGCCCGCGCCGATGAGCGTGTGCATCTCGTCGATGAACAGCACGACTTCGCCCTCGGCGTCCTTCACCTCGTCGAGCACGCCCTTCAGCCGCTCCTCGAACTCGCCGCGATATTTCGCGCCCGCGATCAGGCTGCCCATGTCGAGCGCCATCAGCCGGCGGTCCTTGAGCGTATCGGGCACGTCGCCATTGGCGATGCGCAGCGCGAGCCCCTCGGCGATCGCGGTCTTGCCAACCCCGGGTTCGCCGATCAGCACGGGGTTGTTCTTGGTCCGGCGCGCCAGGATCTGCACGGTGCGGCGGATTTCCTCGTCGCGGCCGATCACCGGATCGAGCTTGCCGTCGCGCGCCGCCTGGGTCAGGTCGCGCGCGAATTTCTTGAGCGCGTCGTAGCGGCCCTCGGCCCCCGCGGTATCGGCGGCGCGGTTTCCGCGCAGGCTGTTGATCGCGGCGTTGAGTGCCTCTGCCTTCACCCCCGCAGCAGCAAGCGCCTTGCCAGCGGCGGTGGTCGACGACAGCACCAATGCGAGCAGCAGCCGCTCGACGGTGACGAAGCTGTCGCCCGCCTTGGTCGCGACCTGTTCGGCCTGGTCGAGCACGCGCACCGCGTCATTGTCGAGCCCGGGGGTCGATTGCGCGCCCGATCCCGATACCGCGGGCAGCTTGGCGATCGCCGCGTCGGTCTCGGCCAGCGCGCGCTTGGCGTCGCCGCCCGCCGCGCCGATCAGTCCGGCGGCCATGCCCTGATTGTCGTCGAGCAGGCTCTTGAGCAGATGCTCGGGCGTGATCCGCTGGTGATTCAGCCGGATCGCAATCGTTTGCGCCGCCTGCAAAAAGCCCTTGGCGCGGTCGGTGAATTTTTCGAGGTTCATGTTCGCCACCCAATGTTGATGGACCGAACATAGTGTTGCCCGATTGCAACACAAGGACCCTCGATCAGGCGGCCATTCCCCGTCAGGCTGCCTGCGCCATCGTTCCTGCACGCCATGCACGCGCCGCCTTTTGCGCGGTAGCGATCTCGCGCGCGGTCATCTCTCCGGCGATTTCGGCGCGGCACATTTGTGCTTCCTGGCTTCCCGACTGCGCCGCCAGGTTGAACCATTTATGCGCCTCGATCAGGTCGACTGCGGCCCCTTGCGCGCCGCTGGCATAGATGACCCCCAGTTCGTAGCAGGCTTTGCTGTCGCCGCGTGCGGCTTCGACCAGCCGCCGTTCGACCACGAAGCGCGAATTCTTCAGGCTGTTGCCCATGTCCCCAAACCCCCATTTGCCGTGCCGCATCCGGCACTAGGCGAAGACTGGACCAGGGGTTTTCAACAAATGGTTAACGCAATTAACCTTGTTCGACCGGCGCTACCGCGATGTTGTCGATCAGCCGCGTGGTGCCGAGCGTCGCCGCGCCGAGCAGCCGCATTGGCCGGGCAGGCGAAGGCGCGCCAAGCGTCTCGGCATCGACCAGCTCGACATAGTCGATCGAGAACCCCGCATTGGTGAGCGTGGTGCGTGCCTGCGCGAGCGCTGCGGCAACCTCGCCCCCGCGTTCGATCGCCGCCGCCGCCACCCCCAGCGCGCGCGGGAGCGCCACCGCCGCCTGCCGCTCTTCGGGAGCGAGATAGATGTTGCGCGACGACAGCGCCAAGCCGTCGTCGTCGCGCTGGGTGCCGACGCCGACGATCTCGATGTCCATGTTGAGGTCGATCGCCATCCGCCGGATCACTGCGAGCTGCTGGAAATCCTTCTCGCCGAACAGCGCGACATCGGGGCCGACCTGGTGGAACAGCTTGGCGACCACCGTCGCCACCCCGTCGAAATGCCCCGGTCGCGCCGCGCCGTCGAGCCCTTCGCTTACCCCCGATACCGCGATCGTGGTGGCGAACCCCGCCGGGTACATCGTATCGACATCGGGTAGCCACAGCGCGTCGACCCCAGCGGCGGTGAGCATCCGCGTGTCGGCGGCCTCGCGCCTGGGATAGCGCGCCAGATCCTCGCTCGCGCCGAACTGCATCGGGTTGACGAAGATCGACGCCACCACCCGCGTCGCCTGCCGCCGCGCCGCCTCGACCAACGCCATATGCCCGTCATGCAACGCGCCCATCGTCGGCACCAACGCGATTCGCTCGCCCGCGGCGCGCCAGCCGCCGACCGTGTCGCGCAGCATGCTTAATTCTCTGATGGTTTGCACAGGGGGCGCCTTGCGATAGAGACCGGTGGATGAGAGCGCAGCGTCCTATGGAAGCGCGCAGGGGCAATCAACATGGGAATATTGCGTCTTGGGTAGTGGTGCCAACGGGCTGCACGTCATCGTCTTCGCCAACGAAAAGGGCGGGACGGGCAAATCGACGACCGCGGTGCATACCGCGATCGCGCTGGCGGCGCGCGGCGCGCGGGTGACCGCGCTAGACCTCGACCATCGCCAGCGCACGCTGGGCCGCTATCTCGACAATCGCGCCGCGACGATGAAGCGCACCGGGCGAACGCTGCCGATGCCGCGCCACGAGACGCATGACGGCACCTCGCTAGCCAATTTCGAACGCGCGCTCGAGCGGCTGAGCGAGGACAGCGACTATCTGGTGATCGACACGCCGGGCCGCGACGACGAATTCGCGCGGATCGCGGTGACCAATGCCGACACGCTGGTGACGCCGATGAACGACAGCTTCGTCGATTTCGACCTGATCGGCCAGGTCGATCCCGACACCTTCCAGGTGACGCGCCCGAGCTTCTATTCCGAGCTGATCTGGGAATCGCGCAAGCGCCGCGCCAAGGCCGATGGCTCGACGATCGACTGGGTGGTGCTGCGCAACCGGCTCCAGCATATCGAAGCGCGCAACATGCGGCGCGTGTCCGAAGCGATCAATCAATTGTCGCGCCGCGTCGGCTTTCGTGTCATTTCGGGACTCTCCGAGCGCGTGATCTATCGCGAGCTGTTCCCCTCGGGGCTGACGATGCTCGATTCGCGCGACTTCGGCGAAATGGGGCTGGCGCATGTCGCCGCGCGCCAGGAATTGCGCGAGATGATGGCCGGGCTCGCGCTTCCCGACCGCCCCGCCGCGCCGGTCCAGCGCCAGCCCGGTCCGACGACGGCCGCCGCCTGATGGGCAAGCTCGTCTTCGCCCTCGTCCTGATGGCGGTGATCTGGTGGCTGTTCTTCGCGCGCAAGGGCCGCCCAAAGCTGCGCGACGACGAGGCCCGTCAGGTGCTGGGAGTGAGCGCGAACGCCGACGCCGCCGCGATCCGCGCCGCGCACCGCCGGCTGATCACCGCGGTCCATCCCGACAAGGGCGGATCGGTCGACCTGACCAAGCGGATCAACGCGGCAAGGGACGTGCTGCTGAAGCGGTTGCGCTGATCTTCTCCCCTCCCTCATCTTCTCCCCTCCCTGGAAGGGAGGGGCCGGGGGTGGGTAGGGGCCTGGAGCCACGGCACCGCGCAGACCCCCGGGAACCGTATCGCTACCACTCGACCCACCCCCAGCCCCTCCCTTTCAGGGAGGGGAGCCATCAACCCCCGATTGATCCATTCGACAGATCGAACGTTACACCCACGTCGCGCCTTCCCCAGGCGCCGGCGTCGTTGCACTTTCACGCGATCGCGCCAAAGACTGCCACCAGATATTCAGGAGACCATCGCATGCCCCATCGTTTCGACCACACGTCGCTTCGTGAATACGACATCCGCGGAATCGTCGGCAAGACGCTCGGCGCCGCCGATGCCGACGCGATCGGGCGCGGGTTCGCGACGTTGGTGCGGCGCGCGGGTGGTACGCGCGTGGCGGTGGGACGCGATGGCCGGCATTCGTCGCCCGAGCTCGAGGCGGCGCTCGTCGCCGGCCTCACCGGCGCGGGCGTCGACGTGGTCCGCGTCGGCCTCGGCCCCACGCCGATGCTCTATTATGCCGAAGCCACGCTAGAGGTGGATGGCGGCATTCAGATAACCGGCAGCCATAATCCCGCCGAGTATAACGGCTTCAAGATGGTGATGCAGCATCGGCCGTTCTTTGGCGCCGACATCCAGACGCTCGGCACGATGGCCGCCGAGGGCGATTGGGAGACCGGCGAGGGCGTCGTCACCGACGTCGACATCATGGACGATTATGTCGGTCGGCTGATGGCCGGCTATGCCGGCGGCACCTATCGGATCGGCTGGGACGCGGGCAACGGCGTTTCGGGCCCGGTGATCGAGAAGCTGGTCAAGCTCCTGCCCGGCGAGCATCACTTGCTCTACACCGATGTCGACGGCGATTTTCCCAACCATCATCCCGATCCTACCGAAGAAAAGAACCTCGCCGATCTCAAGGCGCTCGTCGCCGAGAAGCAGCTCGATTTCGGACTGGCGTTCGATGGCGATGGCGACCGGATCGGCGCGATCGATGGCGAGGGCCGCGTGATCTGGGGCGATCAGCTTCTGTCCATTCTGGCCGAACCTGTGCTGCGCGAGCTGCCCGGCGCGACGATCATCGCCGATGTGAAGGCCAGCCAGGCGCTGTACGACCGGATCGAGGAGCTCGGCGGCAAGCCGTTGATGTGGAAGACCGGCCACAGCCTGATCAAGATGAAGATGAAGGAAACCGATTCGCCGCTCGCGGGCGAGATGAGCGGACACATCTTCTTCGCGCACGAATATTATGGCTTCGACGACGCGCAATATGCCGCGGTGCGGCTGATCCGCGCCGCGCACATGATCGGCAAGTCGATGACCCAGCTGCGCGGCGAGATGCCGGCGATGGTCAACACGCCGGAGATGCGCTTCCAGGTCGATGAAAGCCGCAAGTTCGCGGTGATCGACGAAGTGCTCGCGCGGCTGAAGGCCGAGGGTGCCGACATCAACAACACCGATGGCGCGCGGGTGAACACCCCCGATGGCTGGTGGCTGCTGCGCGCCTCGAACACCCAGGACGTGCTGGTCGCGCGCGCCGAGGCGAAGGACCAGGCAGGGCTCGATCGCCTGATGGCGATGATCGACGCCCAGCTCGCGGCGAGCGGGCTCGAGCGCGGGGCACAAGCCGCGCACTGAGGCCTAATCTCCCCTCCTGAAAGGGAGGGGGTGGGTGCGGGCATGATGCTACGGCGCCCTGCCCACCTTGAGCAGTCGTGCCGCGACCACCCGGCCCATCCCCGCCCCTCCCTTTCAGGGAGGGGAGTGGTCGCCGCTAGCCCGTGCGCAATACTTCGAGTCGGGCCTTCCCGACCCCGCGCACCCTGCGCCGCGCCGCTACCCGCTTTATACCTACGCCATAAGGCCTAGCTTGGATGACCCCAAGTTAAGGCGGATATCCCAATCAGCACCTTCATAGAAAAGTCGACCGCGATGGGCGGGGCGGCGAACAATGCCGTGCAAAAGGATTGAGATATGGAAACCGTATCCGCTGGGCAATATTTTCTCATATATAATGCGTTTTCTCTAACGTTCGCGACCATGTCTGCGGCTGCATTGTTCCTGTGGTTCGGCAGGTCGCAGGTAACCCCGCCTTATCGTACCGCGCTGGTGATTTCGGGACTGGTCTGCGCGATCGCAGCCTATCATTACTTCCGCATCTTCGAGAGCTGGACCGCCGCCTACGAAGTGCGCGGTGCCGAGATCACCGCGACCGGATATGCGTTCAACGATGCCTATCGCTACGTCGATTGGTTGCTGACCGTCCCGCTGCTGCTGATCGAACTGGTGCTGGTCATGCGCTTGTCCGAATCGGAGACGGTGTCGAAGTCGATGCGCCTCGGTGCCGCCGCGGTCCTGATGATCGCGCTGGGCTATCCGGGCGAAGTCGCTGCCGACAACGGCACGCGCGCCTTGTGGGGTACCTTGTCGACGATCCCCTTCCTCTACATCGTCTGGGAGCTGTTCCGCGGGCTTGGCGCCGCGATCGATCGCCAGCCCGAGGCCGTCCGGCCGCTGATCCGCAAGGCGCGGTTGCTGACCTTCGCGTCGTGGGGCTTCTACCCGATCGTCTATATGGCGCCCTTCGCCGATATCTCGGGCGCGAGCGCCGAAACGACGATCCAGATCGGCTACACGCTGGCCGACATCATCGCCAAGGCTGGCGTCGGCGTGATGATCTACATGATCGCAGTCCGGAAGTCGGCGATCGAGCGCGACACCGCCGCGCCGGCTACCGTCGTCGCATGACTTTGGTCGCGTGAATATCGCGGCGGCCGACCGGGAGCGTATCGCGCGCCCGGTCGGCCGGCGTCTGTTTCGTCCGGCAAATGCGCCGTTCTGGATCATGGGCAGCGCGCTGGGCGCCGCGCTGCTCGCGGGCATTCGGCTCGACACGCCGATCGCTTCGCTGGCCGCGGCGATCGTCTTCCTGCTCGGCGGGCTGCCGCATGGCGCTTTCGACCTGGCGGTCGCGCGGCGCTTCGCGCGCAGCGGATCGGCTTCCTACGCCCATTCTGCCGCGCTCTATGCGCTGGTGCTCGGCGTCGCCGCGATCGCCTGGACGCTGGCGCCGCATGTCGCGCTACCGATCTTCCTCGTGCTCGCCGCGCTGCATTTCGCCGCCGACTGGTCGACGGTCGGCGAGCGATTCGTCGAAACCGGGGTAGGGGTGGCGCTGGTCGCGCTGCCGATCGCCGCGCACCCGATCGCGGTCGGCGATATCTTCGCGGCGATGGGCGGGGTCGATACCGCCGCCAGTATCGGCCGCGGCGGCATGGTGATCGCGCCGGTCGCGACGCTGGTCGCGATGATCGGCGTGGTCATTCTCATCGAACGCGACCGGTGGAGCGATGCCGCGCAGCTTGGGGGATCGTTGGTCGCGATGCTGCTGCTGCCGCCGCTCTGGGGCTTCGCGCTGTATTTCACCTGCGTCCATTCGGTACGCCACCTCCGCGAAATCGGCGAGGCGCTGCCCGGCGCTGGCCGGGCGATGTGGCTGCGGACCGGCACCGGCCTGACGCTGGCCGCGCTTGCGATCGGCTATGCGCTGTTGCCAGCGATGCGCCATCTCGCAGCGCCAGGCTTCGTGCCCGCCGCCTTCGTGCTGCTCGCGATCCTGTTCATGCCGCATCTGATATTGTCGGCGCGGATCGACGCGCTGCGCCGCCGGGCCGCCTGAAAGCGGCTCGTAAAGGGCTAGGCGGCCGCGCGCAGGAAACCGAACGGCCGCCCGCGCGTCTTCCACCTAAGTCACCCTTCCCCCCGCGGCACCCCCTTGCTACAGCCGCCGGGAACCAAGCATTCACAAGCTCGCAGGCAAGCGTGCGCGCGGCTTCCGCCGCCTCCCCGCCGCTTCCCCGCAATCGGAAAGGCACGCCATGACAGCCATCGGCAACGATACCCTCGGCACCCGCGACACGCTCGATGTCGGCGGCACCACCTATCATTATTACAGCCTCGCCAAGGCCGCCGCGAAGCTCGGCGACGTCAGCCGCCTGCCCTTCTCGATGAAGGTGCTGCTCGAGAACATGCTGCGCTTCGAGGACGGCACCACCGTCACCACCGAAGACGCGCAGGCGTTGGTCGACTGGCAGAAGGATGCCCGCTCGAACCGCGAGATCCAGTATCGCCCCGCGCGCGTGCTGATGCAGGATTTCACCGGCGTGCCTTGCGTGGTCGATCTCGCGGCGATGCGCGATGCGATCACCACGCTGGGCGGCGACCCCGCCAAGATCAACCCGCAGGTGCCGGTGCATCTGGTGATCGATCACTCGGTGATGGTCGACGAATTCGGCACCCCCAAGGCGTTCGAGAACAATGTCGATCTCGAATATGAGCGCAACCTCGAGCGCTACGAGTTCCTGAAATGGGGATCGAAGGCGCTCGACAATTTCAAGGTCGTCCCCCCCGGCACCGGCATCTGCCACCAGGTGAACCTCGAATATGTCAGCCAGGCAGTGTGGTCGTCGAGCGTGACGGGCAGCGATGGCGGCGACATGATCGCCTATCCCGACACGCTGGTCGGCACCGACAGCCACACCACGATGGTCAACGGCCTGGGCGTGCTCGGCTGGGGCGTCGGCGGGATCGAGGCTGAGGCGGCGATGCTCGGCCAGCCCGTCTCGATGCTGATCCCCGAAGTCGTCGGCTTCAAGCTCATTGGCGCGCTGAAGGAGGGCATCACTGCCACCGATCTGGTGCTCACGGTCACGCAGATGCTGCGCGCCAAGGGCGTGGTCGGCCGCTTCGTCGAATTCTACGGCCCCGGCCTTGCCAGCATGAGCCTCGCCGATCGCGCGACGATCGCCAACATGGCGCCCGAATATGGCGCGACGTGCGGCTTCTTCCCGATCGACGACAAGACGCTCGATTATATGCGCCTCACCGGGCGTGACGATGCGACCGTCGCGCTGGTTGAAGCCTATGCCAAGGCGCAGGGCATGTGGCGGTTGGACGACGTCGCCGATCCGATCTTCACCGACACGCTCGCACTCGACATGAGCAGCGTCGAGCCGAGCCTTGCCGGTCCCAAGCGCCCGCAGGATCGCGTCTCGCTCGGCCATGTCGACGACACCTTCAACAGCGATCTCGCAACGGTGTATAAGAAGGCGGGCGCGGTCCGCGTGCCGGTCGAGGGCGCTGCGCATGACATCGGCGATGGCGACGTCGTGATCGCTGCGATCACCTCGTGCACCAACACCTCGAACCCTAGCGTGCTGATCGCTGCCGGCCTGGTCGCGCGCAAGGCACGCGCGGCTGGCCTCACCCCCAAGCCCTGGGTGAAAACCTCGCTCGCGCCGGGCAGCCAGGTCGTCACCGACTATCTCGACAAGGCAGGCCTCACCGAAGACCTCAACGCGATGGGCTTCAACCTGGTCGGCTATGGCTGCACCACCTGCATCGGCAATTCGGGGCCGCTCGCCGAGCCGATCTCGGCGGCGATCAACGGCAACGACATCGTCGCCGCCTCGGTGCTGTCGGGCAATCGCAACTTCGAAGGCCGTGTGTCGGCCGATGTGCGCGCCAACTTCCTCGCCTCGCCGCCTTTGGTGGTCGCCTACGCGATCAAGGGCACGGTGACCGAGGATATGTACGACACGCCGCTGGGCGAGGGCACGAATGGCCCGGTGTTCCTCAAGGACATCTGGCCGACCAACGAAGAGGTCGCCTCGACGATGGCCGCCAATATCGACGACGGCATGTTCCGCGCGCGCTACGGCAACGTCTATGCCGGTGACGCGCATTGGGCAGGCATCCAGGTCGAGGGGTCGGACACCTATCGCTGGCCCGCGGCATCGACCTACATCGCCAACCCGCCCTATTTCGAGGGGCTGACGATGACCCCCGCGCCAGTCGCCGACATCATCGAGGCCAAGCCGCTGGCGATCCTGGGCGATTCGATCACCACCGACCACATCTCGCCCGCCGGCAGCATCAAGGCCGATTCACCCGCCGGCAGCTTTCTGCAGGAGCATCAGGTCAACAAGAAGGACTTCAACAGCTACGGCGCTCGCCGCGGCAACCATGACGTGATGATGCGCGGCACCTTCGCCAATATCCGCATCAAGAACGAGATGGTCCCCGGCGTCGAAGGCGGCATGAGCCGGTATGAAGGCGAGACGATGCCGATCTATGACGCAGCGATGCGCCATAAGGCCGACGGCACCCCGTTGGTGGTGATCGCGGGCAAGGAATATGGCACCGGATCGTCGCGCGACTGGGCGGCCAAGGGCACCAATTTGCTCGGCGTCCGCGCGGTGATCACCGAAAGCTTCGAGCGTATCCACCGCTCGAACCTGGTCGGCATGGGCGTGTTGCCGCTGCAGTTCGCCGAAGGCGTCACGCGCCAGACGCTGGGGCTGACTGGTGACGAGACCTTCACGATCACCGGCGTTGCCAATATCCGCCCGCGCCAGGACGTCGAAGTGCAACTGGTCCGCGCCGATGGGTCGAGCGAAAGCTTCATGACCAAGTGCCGGATCGATACCGTCAACGAGCTCGAATATTTCCTTAACGGCGGCATCCTCCACTACGTCCTGCGCAAGCTGGCGGCGTAAGCCAATTTCGACTCCCCTCCTTCCAGGGAGGGGAGTTTGATCGTTAACCATCTGGCGCTACACGGCTCCTTTCGTCCGACGACGAGCGGGAGAGTGACGTTGAAGAAACCGATGACGGTCGCGCAGCTGACCGAATTGGGGCGGGTGCAATTGTCGCCCAGCTTCTACCTGCGCGATTTCCTCTATTCGGACATCGCCGCGATCCACGGGCTGTCGAACATTCCCGACAATCCCGACCTGGCGATCGAAGCGGGGAAGCGGCTGTGCGAGGAACTGCTCGAGCCGCTGCAGGACGCGTTCGGCCGGATCGCGATCCGTTCGGCCTATCGCTCGGCCGAGGTGAATGCGCTGGGCAACGCCAAGGGCTATAATTGCGCGTCGAACGAACGAAACGCTGCGCGGCACATCTGGGATATGCGCGACAGCGCCGGGCGGATGGGCGCGACCGCGTGCATCGTCGTGCCGAGCTTCGCCAACCGCTTCGACCAGCCCGGCGACTGGAAGCGGCTGGCGTGGTGGGTCCACGACCATCTGCCCTATGCGATGATCGAGGTGTTTCCGGTGCGCTGGGCGATGAACCTGTCGTGGCACGAGCTGCCGTCGCGGATGATCTTCAGCCACGTCCCCGATGCGCGGGGTTATCTGACGAAGCCGGGGATGGCGAACCACGAGGGTAGCCACGAGAGCGAGTGGGCGGGGATTTTGCCCTGACGTCGCTCTCCCGCTGGCGGGAGAGAGCTGCGAAGACTTGGTTCGCGTTCTTCACGCGGACCTAGTCGTAGCTGGGTGAGGGTGATGCGGTCGCACTCGCGACCGCGCGGCGCGAGAGCGCCGCACCACCCTCATCCAAACCTCCGCTAGGCCGCTTCGCGACCAAGCTTCGGTATCCTTCTCCCGCCAGCGGGAGAAGGTTTGGGGCTTCAAGCTGCCAGCTTTAGTTCCTGCATCGCCTCCGCCGTCAGCGCGATGCTGCGCAGCCGGGCTTCGGGATCATAGGTCGCCCCCGCGATCATCAGCTCATCCACGCCGGTGCGTTCGACGAATGCCGCGATCTCGCGCCGAACCGTCGCCGGCGAGCCGATCGCCGAGCACGACAGCACCTGCTCGAGCATCGCCGCCCCCTGGGGCCCCAGGCTCGCGCGATAATCGCGGACCGGCGGCTGCATCTTGCCCGGATTGCCGGTGCGCAGCGCGACGAAGGATTGCTCCATCGAGCTTGCCAGATAGCGCGCCTCTTCGTCGGTATCGGCGGCGAACACGTTGAACCCCGCCATCACATGCGGCCGCTCGAGCGCCGCCGAGGGCCGGAAGTCGCGGCGGTAGATCGCGATCGCCTGGTCGAGCGCATCGGGGGCGAAGTGCGAGGCAAAGGCATAGGGAAGCCCGAGCATCGCTGCGAGCTGCGCGCCGAACAGGCTCGACCCCAGGATCCAGATCGCCACATCGGCCCCCGCGCCGGGCACCGCACGGATGCCCGTCTGGCCGTCATCGGCGAAATAGCTTTGCAGCTCCATCACATCGTTGGGGAAGCCGTTGGGATCGCTTTCAAGCGACCGCCGCAGCGCGCGCGCGGTGCGTTGGTCGGACCCCGGCGCGCGGCCCAGCCCCAGATCGATCCGCCCCGGAAACAGCGCATCGAGCGTGCCGAACTGTTCGGCCACCACCAACGGCGCATGATTGGGTAGCATGATGCCGCCCGCGCCGACGCGGATGCGGCTGGTCGCGGCGGCGACATGGCCGATGACGACCGAGGTCGCGCCGCCGGCGATGCCCGGCATGCCGTGATGCTCGGCGATCCAGTAGCGCGAATAGCCATGCGCTTCGGCCTGGCGGGCATAGGCGGCGGTATCGGCGAGCGCGGTGGCGACGGTGCCGCCCTCGCGGACGGGGACGAGATCGTGGATCGAATACTGGGTCATGATTCAGGAGATGGGGGCGGGCGGCGCGGTGCGCTACCAAGCGGTTCTTTTGGCGGCGATACCTTTTCGCCTTTCGTCACCCCGGCCTTGGGCCGGGGCCCACCGTTCCGCACGCGCCACGCAGGTTGCGGAGACGGCGCGGTAGACCCCGGCCCAAGGCCGGGGTGACGGGAAGAAATGACGCACACGCGCCATCCCCAAACCGCATTTGAACTCCCTCCGAATCCATCCTACACGCCCGCCATGCTCGCTTCGCTGTCGCACGTCCGCACCTGGGTCTTCGATCTCGATAACACGCTGTACCCGGCAAGCGCGGGGCTGTTCGCGCAGATCGACGCGCGGATGACGCAATATATCTGCGACATCGACGGCTGCGATCGCGACACCGCGCTCGAGATCCAGAAGCGGCATTTCCACGCGCACGGCACGACGCTGTCGGGGCTGCTCGCCGACCGCGATATCGATCCGCATCATTTCCTCGATTACGTCCACGACGTCGATATGAGCGTGCTCGCCGCCGACCAAGCGCTCGTCGCGGCGATCGATCGGCTGCCGGGGCGCAAGCTGGTCTTCACCAACGGTGATGCGCCCTATGCGCGCCGCGTGCTCGACGCGATCGGCATGGCCGACAGCTTCGAGGGCATCCACGACATCCATGGCATGGGCTATTTGCCCAAGCCGCACGCCGCCGCCTATGCCGGGCTGTGCGACGCCTTCGGGATCGACCCCGAGACCGCGTTGTTCGCCGAAGACATGGCGCGCAACCTTGCGCCGGCCAAGGCGATCGGCATGCGCACGCTTTGGATCGACAACGGCTCCGAACAGCATGGCTGCGGAACCCGCGATTACATCGATTTCACCACGCCCGATCTGCGCGCGTGGCTGCACGACATTCTGGAGGAACACCCATGCGCGACCAGCTGAGCACGATCATCGACACGGCGTGGGATGACCGCACGAGCATCTCCACCGCCACCACCGGCGAAGTCCGCAACGCGGTCGATCAGGCGCTGGCGCTGCTCGATTCGGGCGAGGCACGCGTCGCCGAGCCCGATGGCGCGGGCGGCTGGCAGGTGAACCAGTGGCTTAAGAAGGCGGTGCTGCTGTCGTTCCGGCTCAACGACAATGCGGTGATGACGGGTGGGTTCGACAAGGTGCCGTCGAAATTCGCCACTTGGGACGACGCGCGCTTCCGCGCCGCGGGCTTTCGCGCGGTGCCCGGCAGCGTGGTGCGGCAGGGCGCGTTCATCGGCAAGGGCGCGGTGCTGATGCCGAGCTTCATCAACATCGGCGCCTATGTCGGCGAAGGCACGATGGTCGATACCTGGGCGACGGTGGGAAGCTGCGCGCAGATCGGCCGCAACGTGCATCTGTCGGGTGGCGCGGGGATCGGCGGCGTGCTCGAACCGCTGCAGGCGAACCCGGTGGTGATCGAGGACGGCGCGTTCATCGGTGCGCGTGCCGAAGTCGCCGAGGGCGTGATCGTCCGCGAGGGCGCGGTGCTGTCGATGGGGGTGTATCTGGGTGCATCGACCAAGATCATCGACCGCGCGACCGGCGAAGTCCGCACCGGCGAAGTCCCGCCCTATGCGGTGGTGGTGCCGGGCACGATCGGCGGCGGCGAGGGCAAGCCGGCGCTATATTGCGCGGTGATCATCAAGCAGGTCGACGAGCGGACGCGGAGCAAGACCAGCATCAACGAACTGCTGCGCGACTAGCTTATGATGTGACTACGGGGGCGGGGGCTTCCCCATCCCCGTTCGTGCTGAGCTTGTCGAAGCACCGTCCTTCTTGCGCTGACCGTGTTTAGAAAGGACGGCCCTTCGACAGGCTCAGGGCTAACGGTGGTAGGGGAGGGCGAACGGAGGTTTAACCGACCGGGCTAACCCCCAACCGCGCAATCTCGATCTTGGGGCAGCGGTCCATCACCACCTGCAGCCCCGCGGCCTCGGCGCGCGCCGCTGCGGCATCGTCGACCACCCCGAGCTGCATCCACACCGCCTTCGCGCCGATCGCGATCGCCTCGTCGACCACGCCGCCGGCATCGGCAGACTTGCGGAAGATATCGACGATATCGATCGGGTCGCCCAGTTGGCCCAGCTCGCGGAACACGAACTCGCCATGGATATGTTCCCCGGTGATCTGCGGATTGACCGGGATGACACGATAGCCGTGGCGCTGGAGCGCCGCCATCACCTGGTTCGACGCGCGATCGGGGCGGTCCGATGCGCCGACCAGCGCGATGGTGCGCGCGCTTTCCAGCAGCGCCTTGATATCCTCGTCGCGGTTCAGCGGCATCGCTTAGTCCTTTCGGTCGAGCCACGCATCGACGCGCGCGGCAAGCTCATGGAACGCGGCGCCCTCGGGGCCGTTCCCCGCCGCCGGCGGCTCGCCAGCGTCCGATGCGCTGCGGATCGCGATCGCCAGCGGGATTCGCCCGAGGAACGGCACGCCGAGCGCCGCTGCCGCCGCCTCGGCGCCGCCCGACCCGAACGGGTCCGAAACCTCGCCGCAGTGCGGGCAGGCATAGCCTGCCATATTCTCGACGATGCCGATCACCGGCACCCCGGTCTGGCCGAACAGGTCGATCGCGCGCCGCGCGTCGATCAGCGCCAGATCCTGCGGGGTCGATACGATCACCACCCCCTCGGGCTTGTGCTTCTGGATCATCGTCAATTGCACGTCGCCGGTGCCCGGCGGCATGTCGACCACCAGAAGATCGGTCTCCCACGCGCCATCGACGAGCTGGGTCAGCGCGTTGGTCGCCATCGGCCCGCGCCAGGCGAGCGCCTTTTCAGGAGCGACCAGCTGCCCGACCGACAGCACGGGCACGCCATAAGCGGTGGGCACCGGCACCAGCTTGTTGTCGCGCGCTTGGGGCTTGGTGCCCACGACGCCAAGCAAGGTCGGCTGCGACGGGCCATAGATATCGGCGTCGATCATCCCCACCGACCGGCCGCGCGCCGCCAGCGCGATCGCCAGATTGGTCGAGATGGTCGATTTGCCGACGCCGCCCTTGCCGCTGGCGACCGCGATCAGCCGGCGGCGGGTGCGCTGGCTGGTCTGCGCGATCCGCACCGCGTCGACCCCCGGCACCGAAGCCGTCGCGGCTTCGACCTCGGCGGCAAGCGCGTCGCGCGCGCTGGTCGACAGCCCGCTGACGTCTAGGATCACATTGGCGCGCGGCCCGTCGGTGCGGACGGTGGCGCGGCCCGCAGCGAGCGGGGCGAGAAGGGCTTCGATGGCGGCCTGAAGAGTCATGCCGCGCGATCTATACCTACAAACGGCACACGGCACTGTAATTCGCCGCGCGCCGCCTTATAAAGATTGCATGTGGAACCTAAACGGGTGGATCGCACGCGCTGGCGTGCTTCGTAACGACAATCCGAAAGGCCCCTGGGGCGGCGGCGGAGCGGGTGGTAACGGATCGGGAGGCGGCGGCGACAGCGGCGGCCCGCGCAACCCCTGGGCGTTCCCGCCCGAGGGGCGGCGCGCCAAGCCCGGCACCGCGACCTCGCTCGACGAGTTCCTCAAACGCGCCAAGCGTGGCGGCGGGGGAGGCGGCGGCGGCTTCGGCGGCGGCAATTTCCAGGTACCCGGCGGGCGCTCGATCTGGTTCCTCGGGCTCGGGCTGCTGGTGCTGCTCTGGATCGCCTTCACCTCGATCCATCCGATCGGCCCGCAGGAACGCGGCGTCGTCTCGCTGTTCGGTCGCTATTCGACTACCTTGTCCCCCGGCATCAACCTGACGCTGCCCGCCCCCTTCGCCACTGTGCAGAAGGTGGACGTGCAGGAAATCCGTACCGACGACTTCCCGCAGGCGAGCACCGAGAATCTGGTGCTGACCGGTGACCAGAACATCATCGACCTGGCCTATTCGGTGCGCTGGGACGTCAAGAATGCCGAGGATTTCGTCTTCGAACTAGCCAGCCCGCGCGATACCGTGCGCGCGGTCGCCGAAAGCGCGATGCGCGAAGCGGTGGCCGGCACCACGCTCGACCAGGCGATCGGCGCTGGGCGGACCTCGATCGAGGCCGAAGTCGCGATCCGGATGCAGACGATCCTCGACCAATATGGCTCGGGAATCCGTGTCCAGGGCGTGGCGATCAAGCAGGCGGTTGCGCCGCAGGCGGTCGACGAGGACTTCAAGGCGGTGAGCGCCGCGCAGCAAAAGGCGCAGGCCGACATCAACCAGGCACGCGCCTATGCGCAGCAGATCCTGGCGCGCGCGCAGGGTGAAGCTGCCAGCTTCGACAAGATCTACGAGCAATATCGCCAGGCGCCCGAAGTGACCCGCCGCCGTCTCTATTACGAGACGATGGAAGCGGTGCTCGCCAATTCGAACAAGACGATCGTCGAAGCGCCGGGCGTCACCCCATATCTGCCGCTGCCCGACGCCGCCGGACGGCGGACGCCGACCGCGCAAGTCGTGCCGCAGGCCCCCGACGCGCCAGCCGCCGCAACCCAGGGAACCCAGCCGTGAACGCCAGCCTCTTTCGCAATCCGATGGCGATCGGCATCCTGTTGCTCGCGCTGGTCGTGCTGCTGGCGAACACGCTGGTGGTGGTCCCCGAAACCAAGCAGGCGGTGATCCTGCGCTTCCAGCAGCCGATCGGCACGGTCAACGCCTGGCGTCCCAACCAGGCGTTCGGCAACACCGGCGCGGGGTTGATCGCGAAGATCCCGTTCATCGACCGCGTCGTTTGGGTCGACAAGCGCGTGCTCGACATCGAGCTCGACAACCAGCCGGTGCTTTCGACCGACCAGCTGCGGCTGCAGGTCGATGCCTTTGCCCGCTTCCGAGTCGTCAATCCGCTGCAGATGGTCGTCACCGCAGGCTCCGAAGCGCGCGTTGCCGACCAGCTCCGCCCGATCCTCGGCTCGGCGCTGCGCAACGAGCTCGGCAAGCGCGAGTTCGCGGCCCTGCTCAGCCCCGAGCGCGGCCAGGTGATGGACAATATCCAGGCGGGGCTCGACCGGGTCGCGCGGCAGTATGGCGTCGAGATCGTCGACGTCCGCATCCGCCATGCCGATCTGCCCACCGGCACCCCGCTCGAATCGGCGCTGCGCCGGATGGGCACCGCACGCCGCCAGGAAGCCCTGACGATCGAGGCGCAGGGAATGCGCCAGGCGCAGATCATCCGCGCCGACGCCGATGCACAGGCGGCCCGCGTCTATGCCGAAAGCTTCAACAAGGACGCGCAATTCTATGATTTCTATCGCGCGATGCAGTCCTATCGCTACAGCTTCGGTGCCGACGGCGACGAAAAGCGCGGTGGCACCTCGATCATCCTGTCGCCACGCACCAACGACTATCTGAACCAATTTCAGGGCCAGGGTAATTGATGCCGATATGATACGGGGACCGCAAAGGGGAACGGACGACCGTCACTGACGGTTTGTTCATATTCAATCGCAGTTCAGCAACGGTGTCGCATCCAGGCGCCACACCGTATCTTGAGAGGAAACGACGAGTGCGTTACGCCTACGCCATCACTTCCGCCCTGCTGCTGGGCGGCACCGCTGTCACCCTGGCAGTCCAGCCAAGCGCCATCTCGGCGCAGACCGCGCAGAACGAGCCCGGCGCGATCAACGCCAGCGCGCCGCGCATGGGCGCGCCGATGAGCTTTGCCGACATGGTCGCCAAGCTCCAGCCCGCCGTCGTCAACATCTCGACCAAGCAGCGGATCACCGCCGCCAACACCCCCAATCCGTTCGCCGGCACGCCGTTCGAGCAGTTCTTCAACAACCAGCAGGGCGGCGGCGGGCGTCCGCGCGAGGGATCGTCGCTCGGATCGGGGTTCCTGATCTCGGCCGACGGCTATGTCGTCACCAACAACCACGTGATCGCTCCAGGCGCGCCCAATGCGACGGTCGAATCGGTCACCGTGACGCTCGCCGACCAGAAGGAATATGAAGCCCGCGTCGTCGGCCGCGATGCCGCGTCGGACCTTGCGGTGCTCAAGATCGAGGGGCGCAACCTGCCCTTCGTCCGCTTCGGCAATTCGCAGCAGGCGCGCGTCGGCGACTGGGTGATCGCGATCGGCAACCCGTTCGGGCTCGGCGGTTCGGTGACCGCGGGGATCATCTCGGCAGTCAACCGCGTCACGGGCAACCCCGGCCAGCAGGCGGCGTTCGATCGCTTCATCCAGACCGATGCCTCGATCAACCGCGGCAATTCGGGCGGCCCGATGTTCGACATGCAGGGCAACGTCATCGGCATCAATTCGCAGATATTGTCGCCCACCGGCGGCAATGTCGGCATTGGCCTGGCGATTCCCGCCGAACAGGCCAAGCCGATCGTCGACACGTTGATGAAGGGCAAGACCCCGACGCGCGGCTATCTGGGCGTCGGCCTGCAGGCGATCGACGAGGATCTGGCGGCTGCGCTCGGCGTCGATCGCAACAAGGGCGAACTGATCCGCTCGGTCGAACCCGGCCAGCCCGCCGCCGCCGCTGGCATCCGCCAGGGCGACGTCGTGACGCGCGTCAACAACCAGGAAGTGACGCCGCAGAACAACCTCAGCTTCATCGTCTCGAACACCCCCCCGGGTACGCGCATTCCGGTCGAAGTGCTGCGCGACGGGCGTCGCCAGACGCTGACCGTCACCGTCGGCACGCGACCGAGCGACGAGGATCTCGCGGGCGGCTTCCAGATGGACGAAGAGGGCCAGACCGGCCCCGACGCGATGATCAAGCCGCAGGAAAATGCCCCGGCGGGCGTGACGGTCCAGCCGCTCACCCCGGCGATCGCGCGCACGCTCGGCTTCGAAGCCTCGACCCGCGGCGTCGTCGTGGCGGCGACCGACCCCAATAGCGATGCCGCGACCAAGGGGCTTCGCCGCGGCGTGGTGATCATGTCGGTCAACCGCACCCCGGTGACGACCGCCGCGGACTTTGCGGCGCAGATCGCCGCGGCACGCCGTGCCAACCGCCCATCGGTGCTGCTCTACGTCATGGTGCCCCGCGCACCCGTTGGCACCTATATCGCGATCGATATCGACTGATCGCGCTGCGCTGATCCCGGGCTGCTGACGCGGGCCGCACACTCGCCTATGCCTGCTCCTCGACAATCGGGAGCAGGCAGATGGCGGAACTCTTTATCGGCACCGGCGGCGGGCAGCGGCAATCGCTGGTGCTCAAGCGCGCCAACCGCCACGGGCTGATCGCGGGCGCCACCGGCACCGGCAAGACCGTGACGCTGCAGGGGCTGGCCGAGGGCTTCTCGGCCGCGGGCGTGCCTGTCTTCGTCTCCGACGTGAAGGGTGACCTTGCGGGTCTCGCGATGGCGGGATCGCCGCTAGCCAAGACCCACGCCCCCTTCGCCGCGCGCGCCGCGGAGATCGGCGACACCGACTGGGCCTATGCCGAAACCCCGGTGCAGTTCTGGGACCTGTTCGGCGAGCAGGGGCATCCCGTCCGCGCGACGATTTCCGAAATGGGGCCGCTGCTGCTCGCGCGGCTGATGGGGCTGAACGAGACGCAGGAGGGCGTGCTTGCGATCGCCTTCCACCTCGCCGACGAGGAGGGGCTGTTGCTGCTCGACCTCGACGATCTCCAGGCGATGCTCGCCGACATCGCCGATCGCGCCGCGGCTATCTCGACGACCTATGGCAATGTCAGCAAGGCGAGCGTCGGCGCGATCCAGCGCCAGCTGCTCCAGCTGCGCGGGCAGGGGGCCGAGCAATTCTTTGGCGAGCCCGCGCTCGACATCGCCGATTTCATGGACGTCGACGATCAGGGGCGCGGGATCGTCAATATCCTCGCCGCCGACAAGCTGATGGCCTCGCCGCGGCTCTACGCCACCTTCCTGCTGTGGCTGCTGTCCGAATTGTTCGAAACGCTGCCCGAGGTCGGCGATCCCGACCGGCCCAAGCTCGTTTTCTTCTTCGACGAGGCGCATCTGCTGTTCGACGAGGCCCCCGCGGCGCTGCTCGACAAGGTCGAACAGGTGGTGCGGCTGATCCGATCGAAGGGCGTCGGCGTCTATTTCGTGACGCAGAACCCGATCGACATTCCCGAGGGCGTCGCGGGGCAGCTCGGCAACCGGGTGCAGCACGCGCTGCGCGCCTTCACCCCGCGCGACCAGCGCGGCGTGCGCGCGGCGGCCGAGACCTTCCGGAGCAACCCCGCGATCGATGTCGAAACCGCGATCACCGAATTGAAGGTCGGCGAGGCGTTGGTGTCGATGCTCCAGGCCGATGGTGCCCCCGCGCCGGTCGAGCGCACGCTGGTGCGCCCGCCGCGCTCGCGCGTGGGGCCGGTCACCCCGGTCGAGCGCGGGGTGCTGATCGCGACCGACGCGATCGGCGACCGTTACGACATTCCGATCGATCGCGAATCGGCGCATGAATTGCTCGGCGCCAAGCGCGCCGAGGCCGAAGCCGCGGCTGCCGAAGCGCAGGCCGATGCTGCCGATGCGAAGGCCGACGCGCATGCCGCCAGGGAGCAGGCGCGCGCTGCCAAGCAAGCCGAACGCGAGCGGCTCGCGGCGCAGCGCGAGGCCGACCGCGCCGCGCGCGAACAGGCACGCGCCGAGGCGGCGTCGCCCTGGAACCGCGCGGTCACCTCGGCGACGCGATCGGCCTCCTCGACCGTAGGGCGTACCGTCGCCAGCGAAGTGACCAAGGCGGTGTTTGGATCGAAGCGCGGGGCGGGCGGGCTAGGCGCGAAAATCCTGCGCGGTGTCCTCGGCGGGATGTTTCGCGGCTAGAGCGTCCGCACCAGCTGCACCGCCACCGCCATCCAGGGCGGGTCGGTGACCACTTGCTGACGGCTGTTCGCCCCCAGCGGCAGCAAATGCAGCTTGCCGCCGTCACGGTCGATCAGCCGGCCGAAGATGAAACGTCCGGCGGGGCGCGGCACCAGCACGTCGCGGTTCACCCCGCGCGCGAACGCGTCGGGGGCGAGGCGGCGGCACCACACGACGTCGCCCGCGCGATAGTCGCCGATGCTCGCGGCGACGGTGACCGCGACCAGATCGGCTTCCGCGCGAGGGGGCACGACCGTCGCAGGCCTGCCCGGGGCATGCGCACCGCCGGCGTCGAGCACCGCGGCGACCGCGATGTCGGGGCGATCGGGCAGCGTCACCAGGTCCGACGCCTCGACCCCCAGCGCGGCGGCGATCCGGTTGAGCCACACCACCGACACCGTCCGCGTGCCCGTCTCGAGCCGACCGATCGTCTGCGCGGTGGTAGGCGGCTGGCAGCGCCGCGCGACGTCGTCGAGCGTCATCTGCTTGGCGCGGCGGACCTCGCGGATCGCGGTGATCATCGGCAGCTCCTTCAGCGAACCATTTGGGTTTCTACCCTGTCCTACAAGCGTGACGTTGTGGCAAGCCCTGCCGATGTTGGCTGGGAGAGAAACCGATGCGCGAATTGACCGAACAGGGGCTCGAGAACGGATCGCCCACCGGCAAGCGCCCCCGTGCCGGCGGGCGTTCGGTGCAGGTCAACCTCGCCGAATCGCCCTTGTCTTGGCTGCGTGCACGCGACTTGATCGATGCGCGGCAATATGCAGCGGGCGAGCGGCTGCGCGCCGATTATGAAACCGCTTCGCTCGGGCCCTGCGTCACGATGCGCTGGGAGGCGTCGCCGATCGGCCGCGGGCGGCGCGGGGCACCCGATTCGATCGACCCGACGCTGGCGCAGATCGCCGCCAAGCGCCGCTTCGATGCAGCGGTCGCAGCGGCGGGGCCGGGCCTGAGCGATATCCTGTGGCGCGTGGTATGTGCGGGCGAGCGGCTGCCCGATGCCGAAAAGGCGCTCGGCTGGCCCGCGCGTGCGGGGCGGCTGGTGCTTACGCTGGCGCTCGATCGGCTGGCGGCGCAGTATCGGCTGGTGTGAGCGGATCGGCGGGTGCGGCGCGCGCGAGGAAGCGCGTATAGACCCAGCCGATCGCGATCAGCGTCACCCCGATCCCCAGGAACGACACGACGCGCAGCAGCCCTTCGAGCGCGATGTCGATCGTGAACACCTTGAGCGAGACGATCAGCACCAAACCCAGCCCGGCGAAGCGCAGGTCGCGCGCGCCGCCGGTGATCCCGCGCCACAGCCACGCGATCGACACCAGCAGCATCGCCGCCGAATAGCCCCAATTCTCGGGCGTGCCCACCGGGCCGGTGAGCAGGCTGCCATGCGCGACCTGGCGTACCACCGCGAGCGCGGCGACCAACGTCATCGCCAGCGCCGCGATGCGGATCGCGGGGCGCTGCGCCGGCCAGGTCCATAGCAAGGCGGCGGCAAGCGCGGCGTGCAGCGCGGCGGCGGCGCGTACCGCCTGCGGAACGACCACCGGGTTGAGCACGATCAGATCGAACCACGCGATCCGGAACAGCGCGAGCAGCAACAACGCATCGCCCAGCCGCGGCGCGCGGCGGGTGCGTGCGATCAGCCAGCCCGCGACCAGCATCGCCTGGGTGATGACCGCGCGCTCGGTAAAGCCCCAGCCGACGAACGCGGGCTCGGTGGCAATCGCCAGCGGCTGCTTGGCGAGCGTGTAGAGGATCGCGACGATCCCCGCCGCCGCCAGCCCCGCCATCGGCCGGCGCGCGCGCGCGAGCGCGGCCGGGTCGAACAGGAGCGCAGCCGCCACCAGCACCGCCGGTGCGAGGTCGCGGAGCGGCACGCCGATCGCGGGCAGCTCGCGATAGGGCAGGGTATCGCCGCCAATGCTGCTCACCGCCGCGATCAGCAGCTGGCCGATCGGCATTACCGCCGCGGCGACCGCGGCGGCGAAGGGAAGCGCGGGGGTGATCGCCAGCGCATCGGCGCGGGTATGTCTCCCCCAGAAATACAGCCCCGCCATCGCCCCTGCGAACAGCAACCCGAGCGTCTCGCTCCCGGCCAGCGCGGCGATACCCGTAACCCCCGCCAGCGCCGCGCCGATCGCGCCGCCGACCAGCCCGACATCGCGCCCGCTCGTGCGATCGCGATGCCGCCAGCTCAGCCATCCCGCCACCCCTGCCGCGCCCAGTTCGATAACCGCCCACAGCGCGCTCGGCAGCAACGACGGCGTCGCTGCGTGCAGCACCAGCACCGGCCCGAGCAGCCCGAGCAGCGCGGTCATCGCCCACACCGCATGACGCCGCGAGCGCGCAAGCCCCGCGCCCGCGAACATCGCGGTCGCCACGATTGCGGCCAGCCCCGCGACCCGATCCGCCCCCATCCCCAGCAGCACCAAGGTCAGTACCGCCGCCACCGCGGGCGCGGGCAGCAGCCGTTCGTCGCGCCACGCCAGGATCAACGCCGCGCCGGCAAGCACCAGATGGCACCCCCATGCGAACCGCCCGAAATCGAGTGTCGGCGCGAACACCAGCAACTGCAGCAACCCCGCCGCCAGCGGCGCGACGCGCAGCCAGGCGCGCGCGCTCGGCGGCAGCGCCAGCGTCGTTGCGATCGCCAGCGCCACCACGAACAGCCCCACCGCCGCGACATCGCCATCGCCCAGCGCCAGCCCCAGGAAATTCGCCCAGCCGAACCCCGCAAGCGCCGCTGCGACGGTGAGCCAGGTCCAGCCGCGATTGATGCCGAGGCCGAACAGCGCCCCGACGAACAGCCCCAGATAGACCAGCAGCGCGCCGAGCCCCGCGGCGTCGTATCCCGCGACCAGCGGCGCGGCGAACCCGCCCGCCAGCGCCATCACCGCGGTCGGCGGCCCATGGCGGACCGCCAGCGCGAGCGCGATGCCGGTGATCGCGACCATCACCCCGAACGCGGGCAGCGGATCGATCAGCTGGTACGACGCTGCCGCCAGGTACAAGGTGCCATAAGCGCTCGCGACCCCCGCGCCGCTGAGCACCTGCGCGATCCGTGGATCTTCGCGCGTCGGGCCGAACCGGCGCGCCGCCTCGCTCGCCGCGACCAGTACCACCGCGAACACCGCCGCGAGCGCCGCGCGCACTCCAGGTCCCAGCAGCCCGGTGTCGATCGCCGCGCGCACCAGGAAGAACCCGGCAAGCACCAGCGCGATGCCGCCGATCCACACCGGCAATTTGCCGCCGATCAGCGTCTCGACATCGGGAATGACGATCCGCGGGCGCGGCACCTTCGGCATCGGGCGTGACGGCGCTGGGAGGGGGGGCAACACTCGATCGACGATCCGCGCGGAAGCCTCGCCACCCCCCAGCGCGCGCTCGAGCGCAGCGATCCGCCGGCGCGCGTCGAACAACAGCCCGCCCAGGATCAGCAGCACGATCAGAAAGATGCCGTCCATCACGCGCCCGCTGCCCCGGCCGGCGCGGGGGCGGCGGCATCGTCGCGCGACCCTAGCCGCGCGCCGACGTGCCGACAAATCTCGCCAACCCGTCCGCGCCGCCCTATGTGCGGCGCATGCAGATCGATTTCATCAAATGCCAGGGTTCGGGCAACGACTTCCCGCTGATCGACGGCCGCGCCTTGGCGCTCGACGACGCGACCTGGTCGGCGATCGCGATCGCGCTCGCCGATCGCGCGGGGCCGGTCGGCGGCGACGGGCTGCTGGTGCTGGTCGAAGGCAATGGCGGTGCCGCGTTCGGGCAGCGGATGTGGAACCCCGACGGCAGCGAATCCGAAACCTGCCTCAACGGGCTTCGCTGCGTCGCGCGGCTGGGCTTCGAGGCCACCGGACTCGTCGAAGCCCGGGTGTCGCTGCCCACCAGCACTGCCGACGCCGCGATCGCCGATCCGCTCGCGCCTGGCGTCGTCACGATCCGCACCGATGTCGGCCCGGTATCGACGCGCACCGCCGATGTCGGGCTGCGCATCGATGCCCCCGAGTTGATCGACTCGGCGATTCCCGGCCTGCCGAGCGATCGGCGCTTCACCGCGGTCGCGATGCCCAACCCGCATCTCGTCACCTTCGTCGACACGCTCGACGAGGCCGAACTGGTGGCCCTGGGCGACTGGTGCGAAGCCGCACCGCCGCTGATCCCGGGCCGCGCCAATGTCAGCTTCGTCACGGTCGACCATGGCGAACTCTTCGTGCGCACCTATGAACGCGGCGTCGGCCTGACCGACAGCTGCGGCAGCGCGATGGGGGCGTCGGTGTTCGCCGCCGGCCTCACCGGCCGCATCGGCTTCGGCGCACCGGTGACCGTGCGCAACCGCGGCGGGCGCGTGGTGGCGAGCGCTAGCCAGGACGCGCGAATCGCGATCGCGGGCAACGCCAGCTTCGACTATGACGCCAGCGTCGAGATCGACCTTGCCAACGCCACGGCGGGCCCGGTCACCCTGCGCCGCCGCCGCGACGACGAAATTTTCGCGTGGCAAGCGGCTTTGGGTACGCCGCCGGACTAACGCCGTGCAACTATCGATAAACCGGCCTTAACTTCGTTGCATTAGGCACAAGCCATGGCTTCGCAGCGTTCTCGATTCACAGCCCCAGATCAAACCGCTACGATATTGGTAGCGCTGGGTTTCTTCGTAGCCACCGTCGGCCCGATCGCCTTCACGCGATTCGGCGGCGGGGTCGCGTGCCTTTGGCTGGCGACCGCGGTGCTCGGTCCGTATCTTGCGAGCCTGCCGCTGCGTCGCTGGCCGGTCGTGATGCTGCTGGGCGCTTTGGGCGATGCCGTCGTTACCGCGATCGTGGGGGTGGGGCCGGTCGCGGCGGTACCGATGGGGGTAGTCTGCGCGTTCGAATCGGCGCTGTTCGGGTGGTGCCTGCGCGCCCGCGACACCGAAGGCGCGGCTACCCTGGCGTCGTTCGGCCAGGTCGGCACGCTGATCGTCGCATCGGCTGGCGTGTCGATCATCAGCGCGTTTCCCGGCGCTGCGGTCGCGGCCTTGGCAACCGCGACGCCCTATTGGGACAATTGGCTCAACTGGGCGGCAGGGCACACACTGGGCGCCATCACGCTCACGCCGATCATGTTGCTGCTGCTCCGCGGCGACGCCGCCGCCTGGCTGCGCGACACCGACCGCGCCGAGCGGATCGAGGCAGCATTCCTGGGCATCATGGTGAGCACGGTGGCAATCCTGGTCTTTGCCCAGCATGCGCTGCCACTGCTGTTCCTGCCGATCCTGCCGGTGATGATGGCGACCTTCCGCGTCGGTCGGATCGGTGCCGCGATCTCGATCGCCATCGTGGCGCTGGTCGCCACCGTGATGACGTTGCGCGGCGACGGGCCGATCTCGCTGATCGACGCGCCGGCGGCGTTCCGCATCCAGTTCCTGCAATTCTACCTCGCGGTCATGGTGCTGACGGTGTTGCCAGCGGCGGCCGATCTGCGCCGCCGCAAGGAAATCCTTGACCGGCTGGCGATCAGCGAGGCGCGCTACCGATTGGTGTCGGAGAACGCGACCGACGTGGTGCTGACGATGGATTCGACCGGCATCATCAGCTATATTTCGCCTTCGGTCGCGCTGTTCGGCGGCGGCTATACCGCCGAGACGATGACCGGGACCAACGTGGTCGAACTGATCGCGCCCGAAGACCAGGCCCGGATGCGCGAGGCCTATCGCACCGCGATCGAACAGCCGGGCGTCACCCATATGATCGAATATCGCGGCTTGCTTGCGATCGACCCGCAGGGCGTGTGGCTCGAATCGCGCTTCCGCGCCGTCGAGACACGCCAGGGGTTCGACATGGTCTGCGCGATCCGCGACATTTCGAAGCGCAAGCTCGCCGAAGCCGAATTGACGCGGGCGGCATCGACCGATCCGTTGACCGGACTAGGCAACCGCCGCATCTTCAACGAAGCGGTCGATGCATTTGCTGCCTCGGCGCTGCTCGACCCGCCTGCCGAGGGCTGCGTCGCGATCTTCGATATCGATAACTTCAAGGCGATCAACGACGGTTTCGGCCACGACGCCGGCGATCGGATGCTGCGGCGCTTCGCCGCGATCGCGATCGATGCGACCCGGTCGGACGATTTGGTCGCGCGGCTCGGCGGCGAAGAATTTGGCATATTGCTGCCCGATACCTCGCCGGCACAGGCGGGGCTGGTGTGCGATCGGCTGCGCGAGGCGTTTGCAAGCACGGTGATCCATGACGATGCGGGGGCGACGATCCGCGCTACGGTGAGCGCCGGGGTCGCCGGCATCTCCGCCGATCAGGGGCGCGAGGCCGCGATGCGCGCCGCCGATGGCGCCTTGTATCAGGCCAAGCGAACGGGTCGCAACCGGCTCGTGCTGGCCGACTGAACGCGTGCGGTCAGGTTGCGCTGCTTCCTTCCAGGAAGGGCGCCGCGACCTCGGCGGGCACGCGCAGCAGCCTGCCGCTCGCGCGGTCGAGCAGCGCCCAAGTGGTCTTCGCCTCGACCTTCACCCGCCCGTCGCTCGCGACGAAGCGCATATGGCGATCGAAGCGCGCGCCGCGCGGCGGCTCGGCGACCCAGGTTTCGGCGGTCACCGTCTCGCCCGCCGCGACATTGCCGCGATAATCGATCTCGTGGCGGATCACGACCCAGATATAGGCGGCGGCATGCTCGGACGACGCCACTGCCGCCCAGTGCGCCACGGCGACGTCTTGGATCCAGCGCACCCACACTGCATTGTTGACGTGGCCGAGCTCGTCGATGTCCTGGGGGCCGGCGGTGATCGCTCGGGTAAAGGGCTTCATTGGGCTGCGGTGCAGGTCAGCGGCGGCTGGTTGGGGAGAGTGATCGTCGCATCGTCGCCCTTGTCGCGCAATTCGAGCCCATCGCCGGCGTAGTGGATGCCCGATCCGGCGGGTTGCTGGCGCAGCGTCCCCAGCGTTTGTTCGCCGCTACGCAGCGTGACCGTGCTCGCGACATTATCGAACGTCGCGTCGATCTGTGCACCATCGGCGCAGGCGTAGCGCGCGGTGACGTTAGGGGTCGGCACCGCGACCTGGCGCGGGATGAGATCGGCGCTGCTGATCCGCCATTGGCGCTTCGCCGCGGTCGCACCGTCAATCACGCCGGTTCGGTGGAGCGTCACCGTTCCCGCCATCGCGTAGGGCGTATCGTCGCGCAGCGTGCCGCTGATCTCGACCGGAATGGTGACGTGGCGCTGGCCGGCGCCCGCTTCCATCGGGCCCGGTGTCCCCACCGTCGCGCGATAGGTCGCATAGCGTTTGAAGCTGTCGGCGAAGCCCCGCCGGCTCATGCCCGAGGCGCGGCCATCCTCATCCCATAACTCCCACGCGGCATCGGCCTTGCCCGCTGCGATCCGGTCGAAATACCGGCGAGTCACCGCTGCAGCGACCGCGGGGCCGGGCTCCTCGGCCATCGTCTGCGCCGGGGTCACCGGCTGGGCATGGGGTGCGGCCGATATGCCCGCGATATCGGCATCGGGCTGGGGTCCGGGCATCGGCGGGTCGGCGGGCATGTCGGGAAGCGCGGGCTGCACGACATTCGCGGCCATGTCGTTCTCGCGCGGTGCGGGTTCGCCGCCACAGCCAGCCAACCATGCCAGCGGCAGGTACAGGATCGTGCGCATCATCCACTCCGCAAGGGCCGGGGAGCGAGTGTCGCAAGCTCCCCGGGCACCGTCAACGGCAGGCGGCCGATCAGGGTTCGAGCGCATCCTTGTCGGCGTCGGCCAGATCATCGTCTTCGGACAGTTCGTCCTCGTCGAAATCCTCCTGGAGTTCATCCTCGTCCTGGTCGTCCTCGTCGGTCTCGGCGTCTTCGTCTTCCTCGCCCACCTCATCGGCAGTCATCGAAAGCTCGTCCTCGTCACCGGTGTCGCCAAGATCGGGGGCGATGTCGGTCAGCAGGTTGCCGTCGCTGGGGCCGTCGCGCGTGACCTCGAGGATCTCGGCGCGCTGGCTCTCGTCATAGCCTTCCTCGTCATACCCGTCGTCATTGGGACCTTGTTCTGGAATCTGGCGGCCACCCATGCTGCACCTCTTCGTCGGGGCGGGGCGCGATTGCCCCGGTCCATGCTAGCGCGAACGGATGGGTCGCGCAGGCGTTCCGTCGACCTCGCGTGGTTCAGCGCGCGTGGAACAGCCGCCCGCGCTCGGCCAGGAAGACGACGCCCAGCGCGGCGATCCCGCAGACGAAGAACCCGCCGTACAGCGGCACCGTGGTGCCATCGAACGCCTGGCCGATGAACGCGCCGATCACTGCGCCGACCAGCGTCGACACGAACCCCTGCAGGCTCGACGCCAGCCCGGCGATCCGCCCCATATTCTCCATCGCCATCGCCGAGAAGTTCGACGCCGCAAGCCCGAAACAGCCCATCAACAGCGCCTGCAGCACCGCAAAGACGATCAGGCTCTCGAGCCCCGTCCACGCCACGACCAGATGAATGCCCGCGATTGCGATCAGCCCCAGCAGCGCCGAATGCGACAGCACCCGCGTCCCGAAGCGCATCACCACGCGCGAATTCATGAAATTGGCGATCGCCATCGTGCTGGCGACGGCGGCGAAGACGATCGTCAGCAATTCGGGGCGGCCGAAGATGTCGGCCATGATCTGCTGCACCGAATTGATGAAGCCGAACAACCCGCCCTGCAGCAGCGCCGCCGCGATCGTGTAACCCACGGCATAGCGGTCGCCGCCGACGATCTTGTACCCCGACCAGAGCTGCCGCGGATTGAGCGGGCTGCGATCCTCGACCGCGAGCGTCTCGGGCATCCGCAGCCAATACCAGGCCAGGATCGCCGCGGCGACGGTGGCGATGCCGACGAAAATCCAGCGCCACGGCGCGAACAGCAGCACGATCTGGCCGAAGGCGGGGGCCAGCACCGGTGCCGCCATGAACACGACGAACACCAGGCTCATCACCCGCGCCATCGCCCGCCCGGCGAAACAGTCGCGCACCATCGCGACGGTCACCACCCGCGCGCCGGCCACCGCCATGCCCGAGGCGAAGCGCGCGGCCAGCAGCAGTTCGTAGCTGCCCGCGACCGCCGCGAGCAAGTTGGTTACCACCGCGACCAGCAGCGCGACGCCGAGCACCGGACGGCGCCCGAAGCGATCGGCGAGCGGCCCGTGCGCCAGCTGCGCTACCGCAAAGCCGATCAGGAACGAGGTGATGACGAACTGGCGATCATTCGGGCTGTTCACCCCCAGCGATTCACCGATCGAGGGGAGCGCGGGGAGCATCGAATCGATGCCGAGCGCGGTCAGCGCCATCAGCGCCGCCGCCATCGCCACGAATTCGCCGAACGGAATCGGTGCGCGGTCGAGCGACGCTGGTGGATTCGGCTGGTGCATGCTGGTCCCTTGGACGATGAAGATGCGCGCGTCACCCCGCCGCGCGGTTGCATAGAATGCACGAAGCGCGTTGAATGTTGCATCGCAACAAAAATAGCGTTGCATTCGGCTACTGGCCCGACCCCGCGACAACGCCTATGTCACGGTCACATTGTCCACTTACCAGCTCAACAAGGCGTGTTCCCAATGCTCGATACCCCGCTAGGCGCCGTCCAGGTCGTCTCGCTCGCCGACCAGGCGGCCGATCCCGAAGCCTTTGCGCAAAGCTTCGGCGGCTCGTTCGAACGCTATGGCTTCGCGATCGTCCGCGACCACGGCATCGACGAGGCGCTGATCGAGCGTTGCTGGGCGGCAACGCGCGAATTGTTCGCGCAGGACGAAGCCACCAAGCGCCGCGGCCATGTCCCCGGCGGCGGCGGCGCGCGCGGCTACACCCCGTTCGGCATCGAGATCGCCAAGGACGCGAGCGAGAACGACCTCAAGGAATTCTGGCACATCGGCCGCGAACTGCCCGCCGGGCACCGCTTCGCCGCGATGATGAGCGCCAATGTCTGGCCCGAAGCGCCCGCGGGTTTCCGCGAAACCTTCCTCGAACTGTTCGCCGCCTTCGACGCGGCGGGCGAGAAGCTGCTGTCGGCGATCGCGCGCTACCTAGATCTGACCCCCGAATGGTTCGTACCCGCCGTCGAGGACGGCAATTCGGTACTGCGCCTGCTGCATTATCCGCCGGTATCGGCCGATGCACCGGGCGTGCGCGCCGGCGCGCACGAGGACATCAACCTCATCACGCTGCTGCTGGGCGCCGAGGAAGCCGGGCTCGAGCTGCTCGACCGCGATGGCAATTGGCTGGCGGTGAAGCCGCCCGCCGGCGCGATGGTGGTCAATGTCGGCGACATGCTCCAGCGGCTGACCAACCATGTCCTGCCCTCGACCACCCACCGCGTCGTCAACCCGCCGCCCGAGCGCCGCGGCAATTCGCGCTATTCGATGCCCTTCTTCCTCCACCCCGCGCCCGATTTCCCGATCCAGACGCTGCCCGGCTGCATCAGCGAAGCGCGCCCCAACCGCTATCCCGAAGCGATCACCGCGCACGACTATCTCCACCAGCGGCTGGTCGAGATCGGGCTGATCAAGGCGTAACCAAGTCCCCCTCCCGCTTGCGGGAGGGGTTAGGGGAGGGCCTGTCCGCGAGCACTTCCAGATGACAGGCCCTCCCCCGACCCCTCCCGCAAGCGGGAGGGGGGACTTGCGGTCGCCCCCCCTGATCGCCTAGCGCCGCGCCTCGAAGGGGATTTCTCAAATGACCGAACCGCTCCGCGTTGCGATCGCAGGCCTTGGCACCGTGGGCGCTGGCGTCATTCGCCTCATCGACGCCAATGGCGACCTGATCGCGCGGCGCGCCGGTCGGCGGATCGAGATCGTCGCGGTGTCGGCGCGCGACCGCGCCAAGGATCGCGGCGTCGACATCGCCCGCTTCGAATGGGTCGATGATTCGACCGCGCTCGCCAACCACCCCACCGCCGATGTCGTGGTCGAGCTGGTCGGCGGCAGCGACGGGCCGGCGCTGGCGCTCGCGCGCTCGACGCTGAAGGCGGGCAAGAGCTTCGTCACCGCGAACAAGGCGATGATCGCCTATCACGGCCTCGAGCTGGCGCACGCGGCCGAGGCCGCGGGGGTGGCACTGAAGTTCGAAGCCGCGGTCGCGGGCGGCATTCCGGTCATCAAGGGACTGCGCGAAGGGGCTGCGGCGAACGAGATCGCGCGCGTCTATGGCATCCTCAACGGCACGTGCAATTTCATCCTGTCGCGGATGGAAGCCGAACAGCGCGACTTCGCCGAAGTCCTCGCCGAAGCGCAGGCCAAGGGGTTCGCCGAAAGCGATCCGAGCTTCGACATCGACGGCATCGACGCCGCGCATAAGCTGTCGATCCTCGCCAGCCTCGCCTTCGGGACCCAGCCGGCGTTCGAGGATGTCGCGGTCTCGGGCATCCGCCACGTCATCGCCGCCGATATCGCCGAGGCGGCGGCGCTGGGCTATCGCGTGCGGCTGGTCGGCATCGCCGAATCGGACAGCCACGGGTTGTTCCAGCGCGTCCACCCGCACCTCGTCCCGCTCGATCACCCGCTCGCGCACGTCACCGGCGCGACCAATGCGGTGGTCGCCGAGGGCAATTTCGTCGGCCGGCTGTTCTTCCAGGGCGCGGGCGCGGGCGACGGCCCCACCGCGAGCGCGGTGGTTGCCGATCTGATCGACATCGCGCGCAGCGAGTTCGGCCCGCCCTATGCGATGCCCGCGCAGTCGCTCGCCGACCAGGGCGCTGCCGACACCGGCGAGCGCCGCGGCCGCGCCTATCTTCGCTTCACCGTCGCCGACAAGGTGGGCGTGCTCGCCGAGATCGCCGCGGCGATGCGCGACGCCGGGGTTTCGATCGAAAGCCTGATGCAGCGCGGCGCGATGGCCGATGGCAGCGTGCTGGTGGCGATCGTGACGCATGAGGGGCCCGAGCGCTGCGTGGCGCAGGCGCTCGAGAAATTACGCGGGTCGTCTAGCCTGATCGGGCAGCCGATGTGGATGCATATCCTGCAGTAAGGTCTCGGTTGCTGGGGCTGACGCAAGGCCGTTCGTTTCGAGCGTAGTCGAGAAACCGCGGCGCGGCGTCCGGTCTCGTTTCTCGACTTCGCTCGAAACGAGCGGCTAAGGGCTGACCGCCGTGCTCAAGGCGCCAGCGGCCGCGGCTTCTCGATCATCGCCCCGCGCCCGTTGCCCGCGGTCATCGATACCCCCGCCATCCCGCACCCGGTCAGGTTGTTGCGCAGCTCCTGGCAATTATTGGTCTGCGCGATCAGCCGCGATCGCTCGCCGGGGACATCGACGATCTTGGGATCGCCCTCGGTAGGGGTGATATACGGCACGCGGTAGCGATCGGCGTCGCGCGCGGCGCATACCACGATCTCGCGATCGTCGGCGGTCGCGCGACAGGGGATCTCGGCCTGGGTCAGCTTGGCATGCGCCGCCAGCAATTGCTGCGGATCGGAGCCCGCCTGAAGTAGCGACAAGAGCAGCACCAGCATGATCGGCATCCCCCGATGATCGATGTGAGTATAGCATCATGCGGTCATGGCGAAAACATGGCTTTCGGTTGCCGTGCCAACTAGCGTCGCCTATCGCCGCGGCAATCGTTTCTCGCAGCAAGGGTCTCGCCATGGAAGCACGCAGCCAGGTTCTCGATCGCGTTCTCGTGCTCGAAATGGTCCGCGTGACCGAAGCCGCGGCGATCGCTGCATCGGCGCTGGTGGGCCGCGGCGACGAACAGGCCGCCGATGCCGCCGCGGTCGAAGCGATGCGTACCGCGCTCAACGAGCTCTACATGGACGGCACCGTCGTCATCGGCGAGGGCGAGCGCGACGAGGCACCGATGCTGTTCATCGGTGAAAAAGTGGGATCGGCGCCGGGCAAGGGCCCCCGCATCGACATCGCGCTCGATCCGCTCGAGGGGACGACGATCACCGCCAAGGCGGGCCCCAATGCGCTGGCGGTGCTGGCGATCGCCGAGGAGGGCTGCCTGCTCAACGCTCCCGACGTCTATATGGACAAGATCGCGGTCGGGCCGGGCTATCCGCCGGGGATGATCGACCTCGAAAAATCGGCGACCGAAAATATCGCTGCGCTTGCCGCCGCGAAGGGCGTGAAGCCTTCGGACATCATCGCCTGCGTGCTCGATCGCCCGCGCCACGGGAAATTGATCGCCGAGCTTCGCGCATCCGGCTGCGGCATCATGCTGATCGACGACGGCGATGTCGCCGCGGTGATCGCGACGACCGATCCCGACACGACGATCGACATCTATCTGGGGCAGGGCGGCGCGCCCGAGGGCGTGCTGGCGGCGGCGGCGCTGCGCTGCGTCGGCGGCCAGTTCCAGGGCCGGCTGTTGTTCCGTAACGACGACGAACGCAGCCGCGCGCGCAAATGGGGGATCGAGGACCTCGACAAGGTCTATGACCTCAGCGAACTCGCCAAGGGCGACTGCATCTTCGCCGCGACCGGGGTGACCGACGGATCGCTGCTCGCGGGCGTCAAGCGCAAGGGCAAGATCATGACCACCGAAAGCGTGGTGATGCGCGCAAGCTCGGGCACGGTGCGCTGGGTGAAGGGCGAACACCGGATCGGGTGAGGGCCCTGTCCCATGCGTCCTTCGTCCTGCGTAGGGGCTGAGCGAAGACGAAGACCCGTATCGAAGGAGACCCCGAGCGAGCGGGGTCCTTCGATACGCCATTTCGGCAGGCTCAATGGCTATTCGGGACGAACGGTCAGCGTCCTCCCCAAGCCCGTTATTGCGGCGTCGGCGTAGCCGCCGGCGGCGGGGATGCGGCGGGGTTCGGGCCTACCGGCACCGTCGCTGCGTCGGCGGCAGGTGCCGCAGCGCCGGTCACCGCGCGCGCGTCCTGGCCGTCGCCCTGCGGCGCCGCGACGATGTCGCGCGTCGTCGAACCCTTGTCGATCACGCTGGTAGCGGGGTCGCCGGCTTCCGAACGAACGCCTGGAGCCGAGGTAGCGGCACCCGCCTCGCGCAGCGTCATCGATTCGCTGGTGCTGCGCGCAGCCGGGCCGCCGAACAGCGCCTCGAGCCCCTGGTTGGCCGCACCGGTATCCTGCGGACGCGGGGCGCCGGGCTGCGGCGGGACCAGCGAGAAATCGGGCGGGATCACGAGCGGCGCCTGGCGCGCGACCGCGAATTCGTCGGGGCGTTCGCGATCGAGGCCGCTCTTGCCGCAACCGGCCAGCAACAAGGCGGTGCCCAGGGCACCGAAGACGAGCAGGTTACGCATTCATTTTCTCCACAGGAGCAGGCTTGTCGGCCCCGTTTGACGGCTCGATAGCAGGCTTGTCGCGTACGAACAGCGCACGCAGCAGCAGAATCACGACGCCGATGGTAATCGCGGCGTCGGCAACGTTGAAGACCAGGAACGGCCGCCACTCGCCGAAATGCAGATCGGCGAAGTCTACGACATAGCCGAAGCGGATCCGATCGAGGATGTTGCCGAGCGCGCCGCCGAGCACCAATGCCAGCGCCAGCCGATCGTTGCGGTTGGGCTCGCGCGCCAGCCACATACCGACCGCCACCGCGATTCCGCCGGTGAGCGCCACCAAGGCCCAGCGCATCGTCGGGCTTTCAGCGGGCAGCAGCCCCAGCGATACGCCGACATTGGGCACGAAGCGCAGGTCGAAGAACGACAGCAATTCGAGCCGCGCGCCCATATAGGAAATGCCCAGCACGTCGGTGACGAGCCATTTGGACAGCTGATCGATCAGGAAGATCGCCGCCGCCACCACAAAGCCGAAATTACGCCCGTCACGCATGCTGCACCACCTCGGCACAGCGGTCGCACAAGCCGCTCCCGCCTGCAACCTCGTCCACCACCTCGGGCAGGTGCCGCCAGCAACGCCCGCACTTGTGCTTCTCGGTGCGGGTGATCGCGAGCGACTCGCCGGGATGCACCTGGCCTGAGATGAAGACTTCGGCCAGCGCTTCGGGTGACAGCGGCAGATCGGGGAGGGTGACCTCGGCCTCGAGGCTCGACCGCACCGTCTTTTCGCGGCGCAGCGGCTCGATCGCCTCGGTCACCTGTTCGCGAAGCGCGCGCACGCCCTCCCAATCGGTGCCGAACTCCAGGTCTGCGGGGATCGCGGGCAGTTCGGGCCATTCGAGGAAATGCACCGATCCGTCGTCGCTCGGGAAACGCGCCTGCCACACTTCCTCGGCGGTGAAGCACAGGATCGGCGCGGCATAGCGCACCATCGCGTGGAACAGCACGTCGAGCATCGTGCGGTACGACCGGCGCTTGATGCTGTCGGCGGCGTCGCAATACAGGCTGTCCTTGCGGATATCGAAGAAGAACGCCGAAAGATCGTCGTTGGCGAAATCGGACAGCGCGCGGGTGTAGCGGTTGAATTCGAAGGCTTCGGCGGCGGCGCGCAGTTCGGTGTCGAGCTTGCCGAGCTTGCCCAGCACATAGCGTTCGAGCTCGGGCATGTCGGCGACCGCGACCCGCTCGCGCTCGTCGAATCCTTCGAGCGCGCCGAGCAGATAGCGGAAGGTGTTGCGTAGCTTGCGATAGGTATCGCCGGTGCCCGACAGCACTTCCTTGCCGATGCGGACATCCTCGAAATAATCGGTCTGCGCCACCCATAGCCGCAGGATGTCGGCACCTGATTCGCCGATCACCTTGAGCGGATCGACGACGTTGCCCAGCGACTTCGACATTTTCCGCCCATTGCCGTCGAGCGCGAAGCCGTGGGTCAGCACCGCGTCATAGGGCGCACGCCCGCGCGTGCCGCAGCTTTCGAGCAGCGACGATTGGAACCAGCCGCGATGCTGATCCGATCCTTCGAGGTACAGGTTCGCGCGGACGCCCTCGCCGTAGCGCGCCTCGACGGTGAACACATGCGTGCTGCCCGAATCGAACCACACGTCGAGGATGTCGGTGACGACGGCATAGTCGGCGAGCTCATGCTCTGCCCCGAGCAGCGCCTGGTGATCGGCGGCGAACCACGCATCGGCCCCGCCTTCACGGAAAGCGGCGAGGATGCGTTCGTTCACCGCTTCGTTGCGCAGATAATCGCCGGTCTTGCGGTGGAGGTAGATCGGGATCGGCACCCCCCAGGCGCGCTGGCGGCTGATGACCCAATCGGGCCGCCCCTCGACCATCGCGCGGATCCGGTTCTGGCTGCGCGCGGGCACCCAACGGGTGCGCTCGATCGCGTCGAGCGCGAGGGCGCGAAGGGTGGGGGCGTTGCTGCCTGCTTCCCCTCTGGCTGCAACATCGGTCACCCCAGCGAAGGCTGGGGTATCGTGCGGCTCCTGTCCCGCGCCCTCGTCAGAGACCCCAGCCTTCGCCGGGGTGACGCCGGTGGCGTTGGTCGCCCGATCCATCGGGATGAACCATTGGGGGGTGCAGCGGAAGATCACCTTCGCCTTCGACCGCCAGCTATGCGGGTAGCTGTGCGCGAAATCGTCCGACGCGGCGAGCAGCGCGCCCGCCGCGCGAAGATCGCTGCAGATCGGGCCGTCGCTGGCGACGAACTTCTTGTTGATCACCGATCCCTGGCCGCCGAGCCACGCCCAATCGGCGCGGTACATCCCGGCATCGTCGACCGCGAACACCGGCTCGAGGCCGTTGGCCTTGCACAGCGCGAAGTCGTCCTCGCCATGATCGGGCGACATATGGACGAGCCCGGTGCCCGCATCGGCGGTGACGAAATCGCCCGCAAGGAACGGGCGCGGATTGGCGAAGAAGCCGCCGAGATGGTGCATCGGGTGGCGAGCGGTGGCGCCGGCGAGTTGCGCACCGGTACCACGCCAAAGGATGGCACCGCGCCCTGCCGCATCCCCGCCGTCACCCCGGCGAAGGCCGGGGTCCACCGCGCCAGCTTCGCCCAGCGGCGTAACTGGATCCCGGCCTTCGCCGGGATGACGATTGGAGAAAGCGCGGCCGTGAAAGCTATCGACCAACGCCTCGGCAAGAAGGACGCTTCGATCGCCCTCCGCCAGAACGACGTACTCAATCTCCTCCCCATAGGCCAAAGCCTGGTTCACCGGGATCGTCCACGGCGTGGTCGTCCAGATTACCGCATGCGCGCCGACCAGTTCGGGCGCGTTGGGCGCGTGCGTGATCTCGAACGCGACGTCGATCTGCGTCGACACCACGTCCTCATATTCGACCTCGGCCTCGGCGAGCGCGGTCTTTTCGACCGGCGACCACATCACCGGCTTGGCCCCGCGATACAGCTGGCCCGACATCGCGAACTTCAGCAGCTCCCCGGCGATCACCGCTTCGGAGGCGAAGTTCATCGTCAGATACGGGTTGGCCCAATCGCCCATCACGCCCAGCCGCGCGAACTGCGCCGCCTGCACGTCGACCCATTTCGCGGCATAGTCGCGGCATTCCTGGCGGAATTCGGCCGCCGGCACCTCGTCCTTCGACTTTTTCTTGGCGCGATAGGCTTCCTCGATCTTCCATTCGATCGGCAGCCCGTGACAGTCCCAGCCGGGCACATAGGGCGCATCCTTGCCCATCAGGCTCTGGCTGCGAACGACGATGTCCTTGAGCACCTTGTTCATCGCATGGCCCATATGGATGTCGCCATTGGCGTAGGGCGGGCCGTCGTGGAGGATGAAACGCTCGCGCCCGGCGCGCTGCTCGCGCAGCCGGTCGTACACGCCGATGCTCGCCCAGCGATCGAGGATCGCGGGTTCCTTGGCGGCTAGGCCGGCCTTCATCGGAAAGTCGGTCTTCGGCAGGAAGACGGTATCGCGCCAGTCGCGCGGGGGAGGAGGGGTGTCGGTCATGGGTGGGCGGGCTTTACGGCCTTAGCCCCCCTCCCTGCAAGGGAGGGGCTGGGGGTGGGTGGAGGCTTGGCGCATACGGTGTCCGGAGCGCAGGCGGCGCGGTATCGCGAGCACTCGACCCACCCCCAACCCCTCCCTTCCAGGGAGGGGAGTTACGTCGCCAATATCGCCCGCGCGCGCTCGCAATCGGCGGCCATCTGTAGCTTCAGCGCTTCAAGCCCGTCGAACTTGCCCTCGGGCCGCAGGAATGCGATCAGCGCCACCTCGATCACCTGCCCGTAAAGATCGCCGTCGAAATCGAAGAAATACGGCTCGAGCAGTTCGACCGGCGCGCCCTCGATCGTCGGGCGTATCCCCAGATTCGCCGCACCCTGCAGCACCCGCCCATCGGCCAACCGCCCGCGCACCGCATAGATGCCGTAGCGCGGACGAAGATACTGACCCATCGACAGGTTCGCGGTGGGATAGCCCAATTGCCGCCCGAGCTTCGCGCCATGTTCGACGACGCCCTCGATCGCGAACGGCCGCGTCAGTAGCGCGGCGGCGGCCTGCGGATCGCCGCCGCGCAGATGCTCGCGGATGCTGCTCGACGAGACCACAGCGCCATCGCACAGCACCGGCGCGACGGTATCGACGCTGAACCCCAGCTCGGCGCCGAGCGCCGCCAGCGTCGCGACATCGCCGTCACGGCCCTTGCCGAAGGTGAAGTCGGCGCCGGTAACCACCCCGCCCGCGCCGATCCGATCGACCAGCCGCTGCTGCGCGAAGGCGCGCGCGGGCAGCCCGGCGAGCTCGGCATCGAAGCCGAACACCAGCATCGCATCGGCCCCCGCCTGGCCAAACAGCCTCTCGCGCTGGTCGAGCGTCGTCAGGCGGAAGGGCGGGGTGTCGGGGCGGAAATGGCGCGCCGGATGCGGATCGAAGGTGGCGACGATCGCGGGACGCCCCTCGGCGCGCGCGCGCGCGATCGCGCGGCCCACCACTGCCTGGTGCCCGAGGTGGAAACCGTCGAAATTACCCAGCGCCACGATCGCGCCGCGCAAGGAGGCGGGAACCGTTGCGCCGCCGTCGAGCCGCTGCATGGCGCGGCTATAGGGGCGGGCGGGCCGCTTGCAAATGCCCTGCTTAGGGCGCGGTGCGGCGGGTGAGCGTGACGAAATCGAACGCCGGGCGATCGCCCTCGGCGGGATTCGCCTCGCGCGCGGTTTCGGCCCAGTTGGCGGGGTCGAACGCCGGCACCGCCGCGTCGCCCTCGGGGGTCAGATGCACTTCGGTCACTTCGATCCGCGTCGCGTGCGGCAGCAGCAGCGCGTAGATTTGCGCGCCGCCAATCACCGCCAGTTCGGGCGCATCGCCCGCCAGCGCCAGCGCGTCCTCGAGCGAATGGGCAACCTCGGCCCCCTCTGCAGACCAGCCGGTATCGCGCGTCAGCACGATATGCCGGCGACCGGGAAGCAGGCTGGGGAAGCTCTCGAAGGTCTTGCGCCCCATCAGCATCGGCTTGCCCGTCGTCATCGCCTTGAAGCGCTTCAGATCGGCGGGCAGCCGCCACGGCAGCGCGCCGTCGCGGCCGATCACGCCATTGTCGGCGCGCGCGAGGTAGAATGCGACTGCGCGGGTCAAACCGCCACCGCCGCCTTGATATGCGGCTGCGCGACATAATCGTTCAGCACGAAATCTTCGTACTCATAGGCGTCGATCGAGGGCGGGCGGCGCAGGATCGTCAGCGTCGGCAGCGTGCCCGGCGTGCGCGACAGCTGCTCGCGCGCCTGATCGAGATGATTCTCGTACAAATGGCAATCGCCGCCGGTCCAGATGAACTCGCCGACCTCGAGGTCGCAGATCTGCGCGAGCATGTGCGTGAGCAGCGCATAGCTCGCGATATTGAAGGGCACGCCGAGGAAGATGTCGGCCGAGCGCTGATAGAGCTGGAGCGACAGCCGGCCATTGGCGACATGCGTCTGGAACAGGCAGTGGCAGGGCGACAGCGCCATCGCGTGCAGCTCGCCGGGGTTCCAGGCGGTGACGATCTGCCGGCGCGAGGTGGGGTTGCCGCGGATCGTCGCGATCAGCTCGGCGATCTGGTCGACATGCCCGCCCTCGGCGGTCGCCCAATCGCGCCATTGCTTGCCATAGACCGGGCCGAGATCGCCATTCTCGTCGGCCCATTCGTCCCAGATGCGCACCTGGCGATCGCGCAACCAGCCGATATTGGTGTCGCCGCGCAGGAACCACAGCAGTTCGACGATGATCGATCGAAGATGGAGCTTCTTGGTGGTCAGCACCGGGAAGCCCTGCGCCAGGTCGAAGCGCATCTGGTGGCCGAACACGCTGCGCGTGCCGACCCCGGTCCGGTCCATCGTGACGACGCCGTGATCGAGCGCGCGCTGCATCAGGTCTAGATATTGCCGCATCGCCCCTGCCTAGCCGAGGCGGCATCGAGCGCCAAGCATCGACCGCCAAGCATCGGTGAACCATCCGTTCCGGAGCCGGTTCGGTTTCGCTCACGGCGGCGGCGATGGGATGATCGCCCATGCCGCGCCTCGCCCCCCGTATCGACGATGTCGCCGCTGCGCACCGGATGTTCGCCGCGATCGCCGCGGCGTCGAACGAGGTCGCGGTGTTCGCCTATCTCGATCACGAGCGCCGGCTGCTCGCGATGCGCCATTCGCCGGCGCGCGACGCGATGTCGGTGCGGCTGCCGATCCGCCAGGTCGCCGCCGATGCGATCGCATTCGATGCTGCGGCGCTGGTGATGGCGCACAACCATCCCAGCGGCGATCTGTGGCCAAGCGATGCCGACGTCGCCGCGACGCGCACGCTCGATCGCGCGCTGGCGGCGCTCGATGTCGCGTTGCTCGATCACCTGGTCGTCACGCGCAGCGGCGTGGCAAGCTTCAGGTTGCTCGGATTGCTCTAGCGCGTCGCGGTCACGACGGCATGTCGTCGGTGGCGGTCGGGGCGGGGAGCGCCGGGTCGCGGTCGATCCGGCAGCCGCGAATCGCGTCGGGGGCGGGGCGCGGCCGATCGGCGCGGAACACCGCCATATAGCCGCCCGCCGATTCGGTTTCCTCGGCGCGCACCTGGCGATAGCCGACCGCTTCGAACTCGCATTTGAGCAAGGCGGGCGGGGTGCCGTGGTTCTGCGTCTGGCGATCGGCGTCGACGACGATCACCTCGCCCTCGCCGCGGAGCGAGGGGTGGAGCCGCCAGAGGAACTCATAGGGCTCGGCGATCTCGTGATACATATGCACCAGCAGCACGCGATCGAAGCTGTTCTCGGGCAATTTCGGGTCCGCCGGCAGCCCCAGCCGGACGCTGACATTGTCGAGCCCGTCGCGCGCCACCCGCTCGGCCAGCGCGTCGCGGACCTCGGGAACGATGTCTTGCGCCAATACCCGGCCATTCTCGCCGACGCGCTCGGCCAGCCGGACGGTATAATAGCCCTCGCCCGCGCCGATATCCGCGACGGTCATCCCCGCCTTGATGCCGGCGCGGTCCATCACCTTCTCGGCCTCGTTCACCCGGTCGCGCGCTTCCTCGGTCGACCAGCGGCTCGACACGATGGTGGCGACCGGACGATCGGCGGGGGGGAATTCGCCTACTTTCTCGACCTTTTCGGGCTGCGGCGGGCGCACTTGCGCCTCGCAACCCGACAGGCACAGCGCCGCCAGAACGATCGTCAGCATGGCGGCACCATCCCTTCTCAATCGACGTCCTCCACCTCGACCGTCTCACCGGTCACGCGCTGCGACAATGCCGCGGCCATGAACGGATCGAGCGCGCCGTCGAGCACGTCCGAAGGCGCGGTCGACGTCACACCGGTACGCAAATCCTTGACCAGCTGATAGGGCTGCAGAACATAGGAACGGATCTGGTGGCCCCAGCCGATTTCGGTCTTGGCGTTATATTCGCCCATCGCGGCGGCCTCGCGCTTCTGCAGCTCGGCCTCGTACATCCGCGCCTTGAGCATTCCCATCGCGGTCGCGCGGTTCTTGTGCTGCGATCGATCGTTCTGGCTGGCGACGATGATCCCCGACGGGATGTGGGTGATCCGCACCGCCGAATCGGTGGTGTTGACGTGCTGCCCGCCCGCGCCCGATGCGCGATAGGTGTCGATCTTGAGGTCGCCCTCGTTGATCTCGATCTCGATCGAATCGTCGATCACCGGATACACCCATACCGACGAGAAGCTGGTGTGGCGCCGCGCGGCGCTGTCATAGGGGCTGATCCGCACCAGCCGGTGGACGCCGCTCTCGGTCTTGGCATAGCCATAGGCGTTCTCGCCCTTGAGCAGCAACGTCGCCGATTTGATGCCCGCCTGGTCGCCGCCATGATAGTCGACCAGTTCGACCTTCATGCCCTTACGTTCGGCCCAGCGCATGTACATGCGCTGGAGCATCTCGGCCCAATCCTGGCTCTCGGTGCCGCCGGCGCCGGCATGGACTTCCAGATAGGCGTCGTTGCCATCGGCTTCGCCCGCCAGCAGCGCCTTGACCTTGTCGACCTCGGCGCGCTCCATCAGCGCTTTCAGCGCGAGCGTGCCTTCGTTCGCCATCTCCTCGTCGCCTTCGGCGTCGGCCATGTCGATCAGCTCGGCGGTGTCGGCGAGCTCGCTTTCGATCGCGCGCGTCGCGCCGATCGCGCTGTCGAGCCGCTGCCGCTCGCGCATTACTTCCTGCGCCGCGCGGGGGTTATCCCACAGGCTCTGGTCCTCGACGCGCGCGTTCAGCTCGTCGAGCCGGCGCAGCGCGCGGTCCCAGTCGAGAAAGCGGCGCAGCAGTTCGAGCGCGGCGTTGATCTTGTCGGCGTAAGCCTGCGCTTCGGCGCGCATGGTATTGCTCCAGTGAGTAGGACGTCATTCCGGCGAAAGCCGGAATCTCGTGCGGCAAAGGCGAGGCGTTGCAACGAGGAGATCCCAGCTTGCGCCGGGATGACGATAGGTGCTCGGGCTTGCGCTAATAGATTCCGCCCTCTCTTTGCAAGAAATCGCTGTCGCTGGGACGATTTGCCTTGGCCGCGGCCTTCTTCTTCACCTCGGCCTTGGCGGGATCGGCTTCGCCGCCGCGCCGGCTGCGGCGGCGCGGTTCGCTCTCGGGCTTGAAGGCTTCCCAGATCACCGACGCCTTGGGATCGGATGTCGGCCATGCGCCATAGACCGGGCGGCCGCTGGCGCGATCGATGCGGACCATGCGGATGCCGGCGGGGGCGCGGAAGGGAAGGACTTCCATCCCCTCATACGCCTTGGTCGCGAACGCCTTGTAGATCGGCGCGGCGATCGTTCCGCCCTGCGCATAGCCGCCCAGGTTCGCGGGCTGGTCATAGCCCAGATACAGCCCGGCGATCATCTGCGGGGTGCCGCCGACGAACCACACGTCGGTCGGCCCGGAGGAGGTGCCGGTCTTGCCCATGATCGGCCGCCCGAGATCGCGCAGCGTCGTCGCGGTGCCGCGTTCGATTACCCCCTCCATGACGTGCGTCATCTGGTAGGCGCTCATCGGCTCGACCACCTGGCGCGCGCGTACCGTCGGCCGCGGCATCGGCTTGCCGTCCCAGTCGGGGGCGTTGCAGCGTTCGCAGGCGCGCCAATCCTCGGGCCAGATCACCTCGCCGCGGCGGTTCTGGACGAAATCGATGACGCTGGGGGTCAGCGCGCGGCCGTTGTTCGCCAGGATCGAATAGGCGTTGACCATCTTGACCACCGTCGTCTCTCCCGCACCCAATGCGAACGACAGATACGGCGGGTATTTGGTGTCGCTGACGCCGATCCGCTGCATCAGCGAGACGACCTTGTCCATCCCGGTGCGGTTCGCCGCCTGCACCGTCATCAGGTTGCGCGATTGTTCGAGGCCCCAGCGCATCGTCTTGGGCCCGGCGCCGCGCGCATTGCCGAAATTGCGGAAGCATTTGTTGCCCAGCCGCGCGCCCTGATAAACGCAGAAAGGGCCATCGACGATGATCGACGCGGGGGTCATCCCGTTTTCGAGCGCGGCGGCATAGACGATCGGCTTGATCGTCGAACCCGGCTGGCGCATCGCCTGGGTCGCGCGGTTGAACGACTGGATGCTGCTGTCGAAGCCGCCCTGCATCGCCAGGATTCGACCGGTACGCGGGTCCTCCACCACCATGCCGCCCGATACCTTGGGCACGGTGCGCAAGCCATAGCCCGACCCCTCGGGCGCGACCGCGATCACGTCGCCCGATTTCAGCGCGGCGAAGGCGGTGCCGCCCTTCGATCGCACCGGCATCTGCGCCGCGCCGCGCGAAAGCCGCGCGGTTTCGCCGTCGGCAAAGCCGATCTGCGCGGCGTCGCTATCCTTCGACACCACCACCGCGGCGCGCCAATCGAGATAGTTCAGCCCGACATTGCTGCCCAGGAACACCTGCTGCCAATTATCGCCGTCGATCTCGAGCTTGGCGATCGGTCCGGACCAGCCGCGCCCGCGTTCGAAGCGGATCAGCCCCTGCCGCAGGGCTTCGGCGGCAAAACCCTGCAGCCGGTTGTCGAGCGAGGTGCGCACCCACAGCCCGCCGGCATAGACGCTGTTCGGGCCGGCATCGGCCTTTTCGCCGAATCGGTCGATCAGCTGGCGGCGGACTTCTTCGACGAAATAGCCTGCTTCGGACTGCAACACCGAATTGCGCTGGCGCACCAGCCCCAGCGGTTGGCGCATCGCCTCGCGATAGAGCCGCTCGGTAATGAAGCGATTGCGCAGCATCTCGCCCAGCACATAGCCGCGCCGTTCCATCGCGCGATCGGCATTGGCGGCGCGGCCATAGGATTCGGGCGCCTTGGGCAAGGTCGCCAGGAACGCCATCTCGTGCAGCTGGAGGTCGACGACGTCCTTGTCGAAATAGGCGCGCGCCGCGGCCTGCACCCCGAAGCTGCGGCGCCCCATCGGGATGCCGTTCAAATAGAGTTCGAGGATCTCGGCCTTCGAAAGCGCCTGTTCGATGCGATAGGCCAGGATCGCCTCGCGCACCTTGCGCGTCGGCGAATAGGCATTGCCGATCAGCAGGTTCTTGGCGACCTGCTGGGTGATGGTCGAGCCGCCGCGCGCGCGCTCGCCGGTGCCCATCTTCGAGACGTAATCGACGATCGCGCCGGCAAAGCCCGGAATGTCGATCCCCGAATGCTCGAAGAAGGTGCGGTCCTCGGCCGCCAGGAAGGCGCGGATCAGCATCGGCGGATATTCGGCGAAGTCGAGCTCGACGCGGCGTTCGCGCTCATAGGTGTGGATCGGCGTGCCATCGATGCCGCGCACGTTGCTCGGCAGATCGGGTTCATACGCGCGCAGCGCATCGACCGAGGGCAGGTCGCGCGCGAACAATGCCCAGAAGCCGATCACGCCAAGCCCGGCGAGCAGCGCCAGCACCGCGAGCACGCGAAACCACCAGCGGCTGCGGGTGCGCGACAGTCCTTCGCGGAACGCGGTCCAGCGGCCGTGCGGCACAGGCTGTTGGGTCAAGCTGGTATCGGTGGGTTCCGCCATGGTCGGCGCGGTTTAGACCAAGCGCCTAGCGATGGAAATGGGGCTGGTGCCCGCGGCGACGTCGGGATGCCGGGCTCGCGTCAGCGCGCCGCCATCCGCCGCGCGAAGAAGATTTCGGTCGCGCGCTTCACGCTCTCGGCGATCTTCTCGCGGCCTTCGCGCGAATTGATGAAGTCGGCATCGCCCTTGTTCGAGAGATAGCCGGTCTCGAACAGCACCGATGGCATGTCGGGCGCCTTGAGCACCATCAGCGACGCCATCCGGTGGAAGACGGGCTTCACCGGGATCAGCGGCTGCGCCTCGCGGCCGAGCAGTCGCGCGAAATTGGCCGATCGGTTCATCGTTTCGCGCTGCGCCAGGTCGATCAGCAGCGACGAGATGTCGCCGCTCGTGTCGCCAAGGTCGATTCCGGCCAGGATATCGGCGCGGTTCTCGCGCGCCGCCAATCGCGCGGCTTCCTTGTCCGATGCGACTTCGGACAGGGTATAGGCGGTGGCGCCGGTCGCCAGCGGGTTGCCCGCGCTGTCGCAATGGACCGAGATGAACAGGTGCGCGCCCAGCCGGCGGGCAATGCCATAGCGTTCCTGCAGGATTAGGAATTTGTCGTTCTCACGCGTCAATGCGACGCGCACCCGGCCCGATTCGAGCAGCCGGTCCTTGATCGCCAGCGCGGTCTTGAGCGTCAGGTCCTTTTCGCGAAGCCCGGTTTCGGGTGAAAGCGCGCCGGGATCATGCCCGCCATGCCCCGCGTCGATCACCACCAGCGGGCGGCTGTCGTCTTCGCCATAGACGCGCGGCAGCGGCGGGGCCTTGCGCGCGGCGGGGACGCGCATCGATACCTTGTGGACGTCGGGGCGCTCGGGGCGGCGCGAAAAGCCGAAGCTCTTGCGCCCGGCCACTGCTTCGCGCGCGAAGCGGTCATCGGAGACGGTTGTGAGTTCGAGGGTGAGCTTGCGGCCGCTATCGTCGAACCGGCCTTGCGTGACGATCGCCGGGCGGGCGAGGTCGAAGACGATCCGCGCGCCGTCGTCGCCGAGCCGGCCCTGGCGAATGCCGGACACCGGCCCGCTGGTCTTGGCGGGCGCGCCGGCCCGCGTATCCGCCAGGTCGAGCGCGATCCGCCGCGGGGTGTCTAGCACGAAGGTCGATGCGTTCGCGACCGCGCCGTCGAAGGTGATGACGATCCGATCGCGCTTCACTTCGATATCGCGGACGTCGCCGGCCCAGGCGGGCATTCCGCCGAGCCAGCACGCTAAAAGGGCGACGAAAAGCGACACCCGGTAGCTATGCCGCCCCCGATACGCAGCGGTCCAGCCCAAAACCTTCATTCGATGCGTCCCAAAACCCTGTCGCAGCGCGATAGCGGGCCGCGCTTTGCGGCACGGTGAAGCGATGTGGTTATCTCCAAATTAGGCAAAAACCTGCCGCCTCCCGGCAACCCGCTGCCAGTTGATGCGCGCGCGATGCAATGCTACGCCATGTAACAACCGCAAGGATGTTTCACGATCGTGATCGTTCCATGCGGTATCCTTGCCCGCCCCCGGCGTTTCCGGGGACGCGGCATATCCAGGTTGACGCTGCAAATGAGGCAATTTTCGCATCCGACGCATCCCCTCGCCGCGACGAGCGGCGGGTGCGTGACCGGAGCGAAGCAGTCGGGCCATGCGCCCGACCGTGCCTGCGCAGCAGAGGCACTTCATCCAAACCGCGCGGCCAGGCCAGGGATCGACCCGGCAGCCGCCCTTCATGAACGCGCGCCACTGCCGGCCGCCAGGCCCGCGCGGCGCGCGCGGAGACACATCAATGACCACGCGTATGCTGATCGACGCACGCCACCGGGAAGAGACCCGGGTTGCCGTCGTCAAGGGAAACCGGATCGAGGAATTTGATTTCGAGAGTGCCGAGCGCAAGCAGCTCAAGGGCAATATCTATCTCGCCAAGGTAACCCGCGTCGAACCGTCGCTGCAGGCTGCGTTCGTCGATTATGGCGGCAACCGCCACGGATTCCTGGCGTTCAGCGAAATCCATCCCGATTATTATCAGATCCCCAAGGAGGATCGCGACGCGCTGCTGCGCGAAGAGGCCGAGCATGCCGCCGAAGAGGCTGCGCTGCGCGACGATGACGACGACGATGATGACGGCGACCACGACGACGATCATGGCGATCTCGAGATGGTCGAGGGTCGTTCGGACGACGACGACGACGATCATCACGACGACGAGGACAGCGAAGCGTCGAGCGGCGATGGCGAGGGCCAACCGCGCCGCCGCAAGAAGGGCGCGAGCGAGGATCCCGCGGTCGAGGCGCTTCGCCAGCGCCGGCTGAACCTGCGCCGCCGCTACAAGATCCAGGACGTCATCCGCCGCCGCCAGGTGCTGCTGGTACAGGTCGTGAAGGAAGAACGCGGCAACAAGGGCGCGGCGCTCACCAGCTATCTTTCGCTCGCCGGGCGCTATTGCGTGCTGATGCCCAACACCGCGCATGGCGGCGGGATCAGCCGCAAGATCAGCAATGCGGGCGATCGCAAGCGGCTCAAGACGATCATGGCCGACCTGCAATTGCCGCCGACGATGGGCTGCATCGTGCGCACCGCCGGGCTGCAGCGCACCAAGGTCGAGATCAAGCGCGACTTCGACTATCTTGCGCGACTGTGGGACGGGATTCGCGAGGAGACGCTCAAGTCTTCGGCCCCCGCTTTGGTCTATGGCGACAGCGATCTCATGAAGCGCGCGATCCGCGACATCTACAACAAGGACATCGACGAGGTGATCGTCGAGGGCCCCGAAGGCTATCGCCAGGCCAAGGAGTTCATGAAGCTGCTGATGCCGTCGCATGCGCGGCGAGTGCAGCATTATTCGGACGCGGTGCCGCTGTTCCAGCGCCACCAGGTCGAGGATCAGCTGGCCGCGATGTACCATCCGGTGGTGCAGCTGAAATCGGGCGGCTATCTGGTCATCAACCCGACCGAGGCACTGGTGTCGATCGACATCAACTCCGGTCGCTCGACGCGCGAGCATAATATCGAGCAGACCGCGACCGCGACGAATTTGGAAGCAGCCGCCGAGATCGCGCGCCAGCTGCGGCTGCGCGACATGGCGGGGCTGGTCGTCATCGACTTCATCGACATGGATCACGGATCGAACGTCCGTAAGGTCGAGAAGGCGATGAAGGAGGCGCTCAAGAACGATCGCGCACGGATCCAGGTCGGCCGGATCAGCTCGTTCGGCCTCATGGAAATGAGCCGTCAGCGGCTGCGCACCGGGGTGCTTGAGGCATCGACCCGCCAGTGTCCGCATTGCGAGGGCACCGGCTTGGTACGCACCGCATCGTCGGCTGGGCTGTCGGCGCTGCGGATGATCGAGGACGAGGCGGCACGCGGCCGCGGCAGCCAGTTGCTGCTGCGCGCGAGCCAGGAAGCGGCCTTCTACGTGCTCAACAAGAAGCGCGGCGACATCGCCGAGATCGAGGAGCGCTATGGCGTGACCGTCGAGGTTACGTCGGATGGTGAGATCGAGGGTGCGCGCATGACGGTCGAGGCGGGTGGTCCGCCGCCGGCCTATGCCCCGCGCTTCGATCCGGTAGTCGAGGAACCCGAGGACGATCTCGAAATCTTCGAGGAAGAGGACGAGATCGAGGAGGAGGTCGAGGCCGAGGTCGTCGAGCCGCGCCGTCCGCGCGAACGCAAGGCGGCCGAAGGCGAGGCCGAGGCTGAAGGCGATGGCGATGGCGCACGTCGCCGCCGCCGCCGCCGGCGCGGTCGTCGTGGCCGTGCGCGCGACGACCAGAATGGCGTCGAGGGTGAGGCCGGTGAAGCCGAAGCAGGCGAGGCCGATGGCGTCGCGGGCGAATCGCTCGATATCGGTAGCGACGACGAGCTCGACGAGGATCGCGCGGTCTATGGTCCGGCGGGGGGCGACACCCCGCAGGCCGAGCGCGAAGACGGCGGCGAGCGTCGCGGCAAGCGGCGGCGGCGTGGCCGTCGCGGCGGTCGTCGCGACTCGGGTGAGACCGCAGCGGGCGAGCAGGCGGCAGAGGCCGAAGACGAGCCGCTGGTGATCGAGGCGGGCGACGCAGCGCCGTTCGCGATGCCGGTGGTCGAGCCCGACGCCGATCTGCCCGAGGCCGAAGCAGCACCCAAGCCGCGGCGCACGCGTCGTCGCAAGCCGAGCGCGCTCGACGCGCCGGTCGAAGCCGAGGTGACGGAGGAGCCAGCGCCGATCGAAGCACCGGTGATCGAGGCAGCTGCCGAAGAACCCGCGCCCAAGCCGCGGCGCACCCGGCGCAAGAAGGCCGACGAGGTTGCGGTCGAGGCGGCACCGGTGCCGGTCGAAGCCGAGCCCGTCGCCGAAAAACCCAAGCGCACGCGCCGCAAGAAGGTAGCCGAAGACGCACCCGCTGCGATCGAGGCCGATACCGGTTCGGTGGTGCAGGACGTCGCGCCGGTGGCGACCGAGCGCGCGGCCTCGGCCGATGCGACCGATCGCAGCGTTTCGTCCGACGCGAGCGACCGCGACGGCACCGACGGCGAAGAAGGCGGCGACGGTTCGCCGCGCCGCGGCTGGTGGCAGCGCACCTTCGGGGCCTGATCATCGACCCGGGGGCCGTGCGTCGCGCGACGCACGGCCCCTCGTTTCGCGCACGGGCGTTGATCCACGCGCTGAAACCACCGATATGTAGGCAATGAAGCGCCTGTTCCCCGTAATCGCGCTCGTCACGCTGCTGGCAGCCCAGCCCGCTGCCGCGCAATCGATCCTTCGCGATGCCGAGACCGAGGCGCTGCTCAACGACATGGCGCGGCCGATGATCGAGGCCGCCGACCTCAATCCGCGCAACGTGCGGATGGTGCTGATCAACGATGGCTCGATCAACGCCTTCGTCGCCGGCGGGCAGGCGGTGTACATCCATTCGGGGCTGATCAACGCCGCCGACAGCGCCAACGAAGTCCAGGGCGTGATCGCGCACGAGCTTGGCCATGTCACCGGCGGCCATGTGCCTTTGCAGGGCCAGATGATGAAAGAGGCGATGGGGATGACGATCCTCAGCCTGGTGCTCGGCGTCGCCGCGATCGCGGTGGGCGCGGGCGAGGCGGGGGCGGGAATCCTCGCCGCGGGGCAGCAGGCGGCAATGGGCAGCTTTCTCGCCTTTTCGCGCGGCCAGGAATCGGCGGCCGATGCCGCGGGCGTGCGCTATCTCAACACCGCCAAGGTCAGCGGGCGTGGGATGCTCGACTTCTTCAAGAAGCTGCAGAACCAGGAATTCCGCCTCGCGATCCCGCAGAACAACGGCTATCAACGCACCCATCCGCTGTCGGGCGAGCGGATCGCCAATCTGACCGGTGACTTGTCGGTTGCGCCGGCGTTCAACGCACCGGTCGACGCCGACATGCAATCGCGCTTCAAGCGTGTCCAGGCCAAGCTTCGCGGCTATGTCAACGATGCGCCGGCGACATTGCGCAGCTATCCCGCGACCGACAATTCGATCCCCGCGCATTATGCGCGCGCATATGCCTTCCACCGCACCGGCTATCCGGCCAAGGCGGCGGCCGAGGCGGCGGCGCTGGTGCAATATGCGCCGCACGATCCCTATTTCCTCGAGCTGCAGGGGCAGATCCTGCTCGAATCGGGCAAGCCCGTCGAAGCGCTGGCGCCGCTGCGCGAAGCGACCACCAAGACGCGTTTCCAGCCGCTGATCGCCACCACCTTCGGCCACGCACTGATCGCGACCGAGGATCCCAAGCATCTGGCCGAGGCCGAGCAGGTGCTTCGCCAGGCGGTTGCGCGCGACGATCGCAACCCGTTCGCCTGGTATCAATTGGGGGTGGTGTACGAGCGCAAGGGCGACGGCCCGCGCACCGCGCTCGCCGCCGCCGAACAGGCCAGCCTGTCGAACGAACCGATGCGCGCCTTGGTAAGCGCGCGCGCGGCGATGGCGGGGTTGCCGCCGGGTACCCCCGACTATATCCGCGCACAGGATATCCAGATGACCGCCGAATTCGCGGTGAAGGACCAGAAGGGCCGCCGCCGATGATCGACCGTTTGTTGCGAAGCCCCATCCTGCTGGCAATCGCCTTCCTGTTCGCCGGGCTGGTGGGGGCGGCGGTCTATGCCTCGGTCCGCCCCGCACCCGGCGGCGCCGATCGCGCGGGGGTCGAGGCGACGGTGCGCGACTATATCCTCGCCAACCCCGAGATCATCCCGCAGGCGATGGAGCGGCTGCGCGACCGCGAAACCGGCAAGGTGGTGCAGGCCAATCGCGCAGGCATCGTCACCCCGTTCGGCAGCGCGTGGAAGGGGGCCAAGAACCCCGACGTCACCGTTGTCGCTTATATGGACTATGCGTGCGGCTATTGCCGCGCCAGCCTGCCCATGCTCGACCGGCTGATCGCCGCCGACCCCAAGGTGCGCGTGGTGTTCCGCGAGCTGCCGATCCTGAGCGCGCAAAGCCGCACCGCCGCCGAATGGAGCCTTGCCGCCGCCCGGCAGGGCAAGTTCGCCGCCTATCACGACGCATTGTTCGCGGCTGGGCGTCTGACGCCGCAATCGATCGACGCCGCGATCGCGCGCGCGGGGCTCAACCGCGCGGCGGGGCAGGCCTTTGCGCGATCGAAGGCGGCGACCGACGAATTGTCGAAGAACCTGTCGATGGCGGGGCAATTGGGGATGACCGGCACCCCCGCCTGGGTGATCGGCAACCGCGTGCTTGCCGGCGCGATCCCGCTCGAACAGATGCAGGCGGCGGTGGCGGCGGCGCGGGCGGCGAAGTAGCGGGGGCAGTTTGGCCCACCTGCGGCCATTTCGTTGCCGATCACGCGGATGACCAAAAACGCCCACCTTTGGACATTGCTCATGGCGCTGTTGCCGCCTCATTGCGGACGTTGCATTCTCCTTTTAGCGTGCCGCTATGAAGAGGCGCATCACCACGGTTCCGTTATTCATCGTCACCTTACTCGGGGCGTGTTCGGCATCGGTCGAGCGTCGGTTGGAGGGGCGAGTCTTCGAAGTTCCGACGGTCAACGACATCTCGGACACCGACACGCCGTTCTTCCTGCCGGCATCCGACGCAAAGGACGGATTTTCGTTCTACCTTAATCCCGAAGCTGGCCTGCCCGAACGGAACTTGGTGGCCGTAGCGAGCAAAAAGCGGATGTGCGCCCGTGCTGCGGGAACGGAGGCGCGAGTCAACTTGACTGTCTGTGCAGCTGGCCCGCCTTCATGGCGGAGCCGGCCATTGCGCAAGGTAAGTGACGGCGTCTTCTGGACATACGACTTGCCGGCGGAGGCGGGTCAGAGGGCCCCGTCCCTGGCGGGTTGCTCCGCTATGGACGACGGGGCGCGGCCCGGACTCTGCACGGCCGTTATGCCATATGGCGACCTGGTGCTGACGATCCACTTCCGTGACAATCAAGTCGGGTCGCTTGGGGCGATGTACGATCAATCAACTGCCAGCTTACGCCGCTGGGAACGCTGAACGCGTGCGCCAGCTTTCCGCGTGACGCGCCAAATAGCAGCCGGTTCGCTTTCCACCACGTTCAGCCATTCCCTCGGCCAGCCGGGCACGATCAGGACGCCGCCAAGCCAACCCCGCTGTCCTACAAGCTCCCGCTTTGATACGCATGCCGCATGAACACGCTTCCCTCCTCCTCCTCCTCCTCCTCCTCCTCCGCGGCGCGTTTCGTTCCGCGGAAAGGGCGGATCCGGGGGGTGCGTAGTGTAGCTTTTGTAGCTTTCCGAGCGCCGGGAGCCACCAAGCGGGGACTCTCGAACCAAACTCCGCCGCATCCGCTGCCCCGCCTTGCCCTCGCCCCCCGCGCGCCCTAGCTAACGCGCACACGAACCGACCGCGGGGGCCCATGCAGACCGAACCGATCCTCGCCATTCGCGGCGTCAGCAAGACCTATGCCTCGGGCCACCAGGCGCTCAAATCGGTCGATCTCGATATCGCCAAGGGCGAGATTTTCGCGCTGCTCGGCCCCAATGGTGCGGGCAAGACGACGCTGATTTCGATCGTCTGCGGTATCGTCACGCCGACGACCGGCACGATCACCGTCGCGGGGCGCGATGCACAGGTCGATTATCGCTATGCGCGCTCGGTCATCGGGCTGGTGCCGCAGGAATTGTCGACCGACGCCTTCGAAAGCGTGATCGCCACCGTCCGCTTCAGCCGCGGGCTGTTCGGCAAGAAGCGCGACGATGCGTATCTCGAACAGGTGCTGCGCGACCTGTCCTTGTGGGACAAGCGCGACGCCAAGCTGCTCGAATTGTCGGGCGGCATGAAGCGCCGCGTGTTGATCGCCAAGGCGCTGAGCCACGAACCCGACATCCTGTTTCTCGACGAGCCCACCGCGGGGGTCGACGTGTCGCTACGCCGCGACATGTGGCGGCTGGTCCACCGGCTGCGCGAGCGTGGCGTGACGATCATCCTGACGACGCATTATATCGAGGAGGCCGAGGAAATGGCCGACCGCGTCGGGGTGATCAACAAGGGTGAATTGCTGCTGGTCGAGCGCAAGGCCGAGCTGATGAAGAAGCTTGGCAAGCGCCAGATGGAGATCGCGCTGAGCGAGCCGATGACCGCGGTGCCCCCCGAGCTCGCCGAATGGGATTTGGCGCTGATCGATGAGGGGCATAAATTGCGCTACGTGTTCGATGCGCAGGCCGAACGGACGGGCATCCCCTCGCTGCTCCGCCGCCTCGCCGACATGGGGGTTGCGTTCAAGGATCTCGACACGTCGAAGTCGAGCCTCGAGGACATCTTCGTCGATCTGGTCGAGGAGCGCGCGGCATGAGCGCGCCGGCCCCATCCCCTCGTCACCCCGGACTTGATCCGGGGTCCATGCGATTCGCGCTGTACGAGCGTGACGTCAGCGGTGATCGGCTCGCATGGATGCCGGGTCGAGCCCGGCATGACGGGATACACCAAACGGAGCGCGCGGCATGAACTTCCACGGCGTCGCGGCGATCTATCGCTTCGAAATGGCGCGATTCGGGCGCACCTTCTGGCAGTCGATCGTCACCCCGGTAATCACGACCGCTTTGTACTTCATCGTCTTCGGCGGCGCGATCGGCAGCCGGATGGAGGCGATCGACGGCGTGGGCTATGGCAGCTTCATCGTCCCCGGGCTCATCATGCTGACCCTTCTGACGCAGAGCCTGTCGAATGCCTCGTTCGGTATCTATTTCCCCAAGTTCACCGGCACGATCTACGAGTTGTTGTCGGCGCCGGTTTCGACCTTCGAATTGCTGCTCGGCTATGTCGGCGCGGCGGCGACGAAGTCGATGCTGATCGGGCTGATAATCCTCGCGACCTCGACCTTCTTCGTCGACCTGCGCATCGAGCATCCGGCGATGATGGTCGCGTTCCTGATCCTGACGTCGGTGACCTTCAGCCTGTTCGGCTTCATCATCGGCATCTGGGCCAAGGGGTTCGAGCAACTCTCGCTGGTCCCCGCTTTGCTGATCACCCCGCTGACCTTCCTCGGCGGCGCCTTCTATTCGATCGACATGCTTCCCGAGCCGTGGCGGACGGTGAGCCTGTTCAACCCCGTCGTGTATCTGGTGAGCGGCTTCCGCTGGAGCTTCTTCGGCCAAGGCGATGTCAGCGTGTGGTTGAGCCTGGGGGTGACGTTCGCGTTCCTGCTGGGGTGCGCCGCGCTGGTGGGGTGGATGTTCAAGACCGGATATCGGTTGAAGCGGTAGCAGTCCTCCTGCCGTAAGAGGGGGGCTAAAGCGGGCCGAGCGTGTCCGCCCCCTCCGCCGCTACGCGGCACCTCCCCCTGGCGGGGGAGGATTGCAGTGTGTCCCGAGACTGACCTCATCCTCCCCCGCAAGGGGGAGGGGGACCAGCGCAGCTGGTGGAGGGGGCGGACACGCACCGGCTGCTTATGCCCCGTCCCACCAGCCCTCGGCTCAGCGCATCACCGGCAACGCCACGTACGACCCCGCACAAACCCGTTGCGTCGCCTTCACGAAATCCCCCGCCTTCGCCTTGTAGATGTTCGGCACGAACTTCTGCGGGTTGCGGTCGATCATCGGGAACCAGCTCGACTGGACCTGCACCATGATCCGGTGGCCTGCCTTGAAGACATGGTCATGGTCCTTCATCGGCACGTCCCACGCCACCACCTTGTTGGGCACCAGCGGCTTGGCGGTCTCGAAGCTTTCGAGCCAGCGCCCGCGGCGGACCTCCATCGCGATCGGGAACTGATAGCCGTTGAGCGTGCGCGGATAATCGCCGAGCGCGCCGCCGGGGGCGGGCTCGTAATCGTCGGGCAGCACGTCGATCAGCTTGACCACCATGTCGCTGTCGGTGCCGCTGGTCGAGGCCATCAACCGCGCCGCGACCGCGCCGGTGACGGTCAGATCGGCCTCGAGCGGCGCGCTGGTATAGGTCAGCACGTCGGGGCGGCCATCGACGAAGCGCTGGTCGGCGGCTTCCCACCAGCGCCATTCTTGGGAGGGATAGGTGCGCGAGATCGGGCGCTCGCGGAACGGCACCGGATTGGCGGGGTCCGACAAATAGTCGCGGCACGGCTCGCCCGCGGCGGGCTCTGTGAACGACAGGGTGCCGTCGGCGCGCAGATACAGGTTGGTCGCGGCAGCGGCGCGCGGCGGCCATTGCGGATAATCCTTCCACGCCCAGGAGCCGCTCTGGAACATCCGCGCTTCGAACGCCGGCTTGGCGCCCTTGCCGTGCAGCCAGTGCGCGAAGAACGGCGCTTCGATGTCGCGGCGGAACGCGGTGCCGCTTTCGGTGCCGAACTTGATATAGCCGACATCGCTGCCCGGCCCGCGCCAGCTGCCATGCGCCCAGGGACCCGCGACGATCATGTTCAGGCCTTCGGGATCGGCGGCCTCCATCCGCTCGTAGATTTTCCAGGTGCCGAGCGGGTCTTCCTGGTCCCAGAAACCCGCGACATGCAGCGTCGGCACCGTCGTCTTGCCCAGCCGATCGGTCCAGCGATTGGCTTTCCAGAACGAATCATAATTCGGCCGGTCGATGATCGAGCGCAGCATCGGCACGCTGCCGTTGAAATATTGCGTGTCGAGATTTTCGACCGGGCCGAGCTTGAGGAACCAGGCATAGCTATCGACCACGCCGTTGCCGCCATAATCGAAATCGCGGCCCTGATCGTTGTTCTGCAGCGAGAACAGCCAGTCGGTGGCGTAGGACAGGCGGAAGGCGCCATAGCGGTGGAGATCGTCGTTGATCCACCAATCGTTCCACGCCGCCTGCGGGCTGACGGCTTTCAGCGCGGGATGCGGCTTGGCGAGCGCGACCGCGGCGGCATAGCCGGGGTAGGACACGCCCCACATCCCCACCTTGCCGTTATTGCCCTTCACATTCTTCACCAGCCAGTCGACGCTGTCATAGCCGTCGGTCGCTTCGTCGATCGCGTCCGATCCGGCGGGGGCGAGCGCCATCGACATGGTGAAGTCGCCATCGGACTTGAACTGGCCGCGCATGTTCTGGAACACCAGGATATAGCCGTCGTCGACCAGGAAGCGCATATCGGCGGGGATCGTCGCGGGAACACCGCCGGGGACACCATAGGGGGTGCGCTGGAACAGGATCGGCAGCGGGCCGGTCTTGTCGGTCGGGCGCAGGATCACCGTCTGCAACCGTGCGCCGTCGCGCATCGGCACCATCACTTCTTCGAAGGTGAAGGGGACGGCCGCCGTTGCCTGTCGGCCCGGGGCGGCATGGCCGATTCCGGTGGTGGCGAGCAGCAGGGCGAGCAGGGGGGTGTGAAGGCGCATTCGGCTAGGGCTCCGGTTGGATGCCGGGAGAACAGCGCAAGCGCGTGACTTTGTCGAGTGGGCTTTGTCGAGGCCCGGTCGCCATCCCCGCTCGCGCGGGAATGGCGAAAAGGCTGGCGGTCGTTCGGCTTAGAACGCGGCGGTCAGCGAGAAGACGACGGTGCCGTCGGCAATGCTGTCGAATCCGCCCTTCGAGAAGTTGGGCAGCAGATAGGCGCCATCGGCATCGCTGATGTCGGTGCCGACATAGGTAACCCCGAAGGTGAGGCCGCTATAGGTCAGGTCGGCGCCGACGGCGTAATCCCAATATTGCCCGGTTGGGGCGACGCTGGTGCCGTTGGGGCCGAGCCCCGGATTGCCGTCCGAATAGCCGATATGGCCGCGCAGGCTGATAGGGGTGTTGGGGATCGCTGCAACCGCGTCACCCGACAGGTAGAGATTGTCTTCCTTGTCGCCCGGATCGTTATAGACCCCGGCGGCCGCATCGGCGCCGGTGAAATACCAGCGGCCCAGCGCCTCCTGCGGCGGGGCGTAGAAGATGCCTGCGGTCAGCGAAACCGGCCCGGCGGTGCCCGACAGCTTCACATAGGGTTCGATGAAGTCGGTGGTGTTGGCGCCGTCGGGGTACATGTACCACGTCGCGCCGATATCGAGCGTGCCGCCGTCGCCGACCGGGGTCTTGAAGCCGGCGAACAGGTCGAGCTCGAGGTTGGGGCCGCCGAAGGTGCCCCAGCCGGCGAGGTTCGATCCCCAGAAGCCGCCATAGACGCCGCTTTCATGCGCGACGGTCGCGCCGCCCTGGATCACGAAACCCTTGTCGGACTGCGAGACGCCGCGGAAGCGATAGTCGGAGGCGAGGGTGACGCTGCCCGAAACGGTGACCGGTTCGGGCGGTGCGGTTTCCTCCTGCGCAAATGCAGGGGTGGCGCACGTCAGAAGCAGGGCTGAAAGCCCCAGAGTAGAGAAACGCATCGGGTCCCTTTCGGATAGAAGGCGATGGTTCTCTCCTGCTGCCCGACGGTCCCGCGTCTGCCGATGCCCTGGGGCATGCGCGCGATATACTAGTCGAACGTAGTAACGTTGCCGCAACGAGCGGCAACGCACAACTTTATTCTGCTGCCTTGCACAAAACGACCGTTTTTGTGGCCGCGAAGCCACAGCGCGGGGTTCAGCCTATCTGGACGATCGCGTCGATCTCGACCACCGCACCGAGCGGCAGCACGGGTACCCCGACCGCGCTGCGCGCATGCCGCCCGGCATCGCCGAACGCCGCGATCATCAGTTCGGACGCGCCATTGGCGACCTTGGCCTGATCGGTGAAGCTGCCCGCCGAATTGACGAATACGCCGAGCTTCACGATCCGCACGACGCGCGACAGATCGTCGCCCAGCGCCGCCTTCATCTGCGCGATCAGCATCAGCGCGCAGCGTTGCGCGGCGTGCGCGGCATAATCGAGGTCGCGATCCTCGCCGACGCGCCCGGTCATCAGCGCGCCGTCGTCGAACGGCAGCTGGCCCGATATGTGGAGCAAATTGCCCGCGATAACCGCGGGCGCATAGGTCGCGACCGGCGCGGCGGGGGTGGGGAGGGTGAGGCCGAGATCGGCCAGCTTCGCTTCGATGGTGTCGCTCATCCTCCCGATGTGCCGGGTCAGGCGGCGGCGGGCAAGCCCGAAGCGAACCGCTCGGCGATCCAGCCGCGCGCGTCGCGCCAGTCGTCGATTCGCGCATGCGCGTGCACCGCGGCCGGCGTGACGGTGGCAAGATCGGGTTCGGAGATCATGTGCAGCCGGTGGACGCCGGGGGCATGGCGCGCGACCGATTCGTGGTGGACCGCCAGATCGTCGACGAACACCGTCACCGGATGGCCATGCTCGGCGACCAACGCCGCGACCGGGTCGCCCTTGCCGCCCTGGTTGCAATCGACGCGGTGCGCGATGCCGTGCGCCGCCAGCTGGTCGATCCGGTGGCTGCGGCAATGGTCCTTCAAATTGGTGAGGATGACGATATCGGCCCGTTCGGCCAGTGCCGCCAGCGCCTCGCGGGCGTGCGGCACCAAGGTCTGCCGCGCCATTTCGGCGGGGAAGAAGCCGTCGAGCATCCCCCACATCTCGTCGCGCACGACGGTGCTGCCGTCGCTCCGCCGGGTCATCGCGGTCGAGAAATCGCCATGCGCGATCGTGAAATCGATATCGTGCGCCTCGTCGAGCCAGGTGCGGAAATGGCGCACCATGTGCAGCAGCACCTCGTCACAATCGCAAATCAACAACGGCTTCATAGATTCTCCAGCGATTCGCGTGCCTGCACCAGCAGCGCGGGCGAGACGCCGAGCGATTCGGCGCACGCGATCAGATCGGGCTCATAAGCTTCGAGAAAGCCGAGCGCGGCGGCGAGCACCGCGGGATCGCCCGCGCCCTCGCGCAGCGATGCCGGGCTCAAGCCGGTGGTGTCGAGCAGCCGCTCGGCGCGCCGCGGCTCGCCCAGCGCCCACACCAGCGCCTGCAGCGCGATCATGTGCGAATCGCGGTCGGGATTTGTCTCGCGGATCGGCATCGGCTAGCGCTCATGTCATGCAGGAACAGGCGGTCGACGTGGCAAAGAAGGTGCTGGTTGTCGAGGACAACGAGCTCAACCTGAAGCTGTTCTGCGATTTGCTGCGCGCACACGACTATATCGCCGAACCGGTGCGCGACGGGCGCGAGGCGGTGGCGCGCGCACGCGAAGTAATGCCCGACCTGGTGGTGATGGACATCCAGCTGCCGCATGTCACCGGCTATGAGCTGATCCAGCGGATGAAGGCCGATTCGCGGCTGCGCTCGATCCCGATCATGGCGGTGACCGCTTATGCCGGACGCGACGACGAAGACCGGATTCGCGCGGCTGGCGCGACCGCCTATGTCTCGAAGCCGATCTCGGTGATGCGCTTCATGGACGAGATACGCGCGCTGGCGTGACCGCCAAATCCCTCCCCCGCGCGGCGGGAGAGGGGGCCCAGATCACTTGATCTTGGCTTCCTTGAACTCGACATGCTTGCGCACGACCGGGTCGTACTTGCGGAACGACATCTTCTCGGTCTGGTTGCGCGGGTTCTTCTTCGTCACATAGAAGAAGCCGGTGTCGGCGGTGCTTACCAGCCGGATCTTGACGGTAGTCGGCTTGGCCATGGCCCAATCCTTGTCTTCGTGATGCCATAAGGCGAAAATGCGAAAGGCGGCGCGCATCGAAGCGGCCGCCGATTGATGCGAGCGCATGCGGCACGGGCGTGCGATTGTCAAGGCGATCGGGAACCGGTGCGGGAGCTGTGGCATGGCCAAGGACAAGAATCGAGCGCTGGTGGCGACCCCTGCATATCAGCGCGCCGAATTTTCGCTGACGATGCCGAGCGGTGCCGCGATGTCGGCGGGGGTGGAAGTCACCCGCGGCGGAATCTTGTCGATCGCGGTGCTGGTGTCGGCGATCCTGCTGTCGAGCGCGGTGCTGGTCCGCGCGGCGCGCGTCGAGGAACGATTCGCCGATCGGTGACACCAGCCTTGCGCTTCAGCCGAGCAACGCGGGAACCGCAGCCGCCGGTACCGCGCGCCCGAACAGATAGCCCTGGCCGTAGGTGCATCCCAGTTCGGACAGATACCTGGCCTCGCTCTCGCGCTCGATGCCCTCGGCCACCACTTCCATCTTCAGGCGATGCGCCAGGCCGACGACCGCTTCGACGATCGCCGCGTCGTCGCGCTGCTGGCACATGTTCGCGACGAAGCTCTTGTCGATCTTGATCACGTCGACCGGAAACAGTTTCAGATGCGACAGCGAGGCGAAGCCCGTTCCGAAATCATCGAGCGCGATCTTCACCCCGTGGTCGCGAAGCGCCGCGAGCGTGGTCGCGACCTTGTCGGTATCGCGGCCCAGCAGGACGGTTTCGGTGATTTCGAGTTCGACATATTCGAGCGGAACGCCAAGCCGGTTGAACGGGCCGATCACGCGATCGACCAGCTTATCGTCGCGGAATTCGGCGGGCGCCAGGTTGATCGCCACGTGCCCGGGGCACAGTCCGCGATCGATCCAGCCGCGCAAATCATGCGCTACCCGATCGATCATCCGGTCGCTCAGCGCCGCGGCGAGCCGCAGATCTTCGAATGCGGCGGAAACCGTGTCGGGGCCCTGCACGCCCAGGGTATCGTGATGCCACCGCATCAACGCCTCGAACCCGGTGATCCGCCGCGTATCGAGCGCGACCTTGGGCTGGTAAAAGGGCACCGCGCGCGCTTCCTTGACGACCATCCGCGCGACGTGAAGCATCGAGGTGCGGCGCTGGATTCCCGCCCGCATCGCGGGTTCGAACACCGAAACCTCGCCGCGCCGGTTACTCTTGCCGACATACAGCGCGATATCGGCCGATTTGAGCAGCTCGTCGGCGCAGGCGCCGTCCCTGGGATAGATCGAGACGCCCGCGGTCGCCTGGATATCCCAGGCATGCCCGTCATATTCGACGGGGTGTCGAAGCGCTTCGAGCGCCGCCTCGGTCAAGCCGGTCAGGTCGGGTTCGGCGACGCCCGTCAAGAGCACTGCGAACTCGTCGCCCCCCAGGCGACCGACGACGGTCCCGCTGCCGAACGCTGCGTCGAGCCGCGCCGCGAACGCGCGGAGCAGCGCATCGCCGGCGTCGTGCCCGATCGTGTCGTTGATTTCCTTCAAGCGGTCGATGTCGAGCAGCACCAGCGCCACCTCTCGTCCCGGCTTCGACCGCGCGATCGCTTGCTCGAGCCGTTCGGTGAAGCGGAAACGGTTTGCAATGCCGGTCAGCGCGTCGTGGTTGGCGGCCCAGCGGATACGCTCTTCGGCCGTGCGTTCGTCGGTAACGTCGCGGATCGTCACCACGATACGGGCCAGCTGACCCGATGCCGTCTGCATTCGCCAGCCTGCCGTGCGCATCCATCGCATCGCGTTGTCATCGGCCCGCCTGACGCGAACGATGATCTCGGAACGCGCGTCGTTGTCGCCTGCCCACGCAGCATCGACCAGCGCGTCGAGCAGGTGGCGATCTTCTGGCACCACCAGCGTCATCGCGGTGGCGACGCTGGGTTCGGTTTCGGGGGGCAAGCCAAGCATCGCCCGGAACTCGCTCGACCATTCGCGTCGGCCCGAGGCTACGTCATAGTCCCAAATGCCCAGATTCGCCGCCTGCGCCGCCAGCCTGAAGCGTTCTTCGCTGTGCCGCAGTTCGTCCTGCGCCAGCCGGCGGTCGTGCACGTCCTCGAGCGTGCCATACCATTTTACCACCGCACCCGCGGCGTCGACCCGCGCCGCAGCGCGTCCGCGAAACCAACGATAGGCGCCGCTGCTCGTTCGCAGGCGATATTCGATGTCGAGCGGCCGTGCATTGGCCACCGAAGCTGCCCATTGCGTTCGCGTTCGGGGAACGTCGTCGGGGTGGAGCGCCGCGATCCAGCGTTCGCCCATGGCATCGGTTTTCGCGATGCCGGTTATCCTGTGCCAGCGCGAACTGACGTCTAGCACCGCGCCGTCGGCGCCGGCGGTCCAGCTGATCTGGGGGTTCAGCTCGACGGTATGCCGGTAATGTTCCTCGTTCTCGCGCAGCTCTTCCTCGGCGTTGCGGCGTGCGGTGATGTCCGACGCGACCACGATGGTCGATTGCGGCTTGCCCGCGGCATCGGCCACGAACGAGACGTGGACGCTGCACCACACGGCGGTCCCATCGGGCCGGATATAGCGTTTTTCGATCTCGAACGGGGTCCCCCGATCGAAATTTTCGGCAAATATCCGGCAGGATTGCGCGACGTCGTCGGGATGGGTGAACGCCGCGAACTCCAACCCGTCGAGCTGCTGCGCCGAACGCCCCACCAACTTGCAATAGGCTTCATTCACGATCAGTACGCGCCGATCTAGATCGCGGTGCATGATGCCGACGCGGGCCCGGCTCAGTACCGCCTTCAAATCGTCGTGGGCGATCTGTTCGACGAGCGGGGTCAACGCGGCGGCAAGCGCTTCACGGTGACGATCGGACAGCGCCTCGTCGGGCTCGGCCGGGACATCTCGAGATGCCTTTCGGTTGGGAAGATACTGCACTTCGAAGTCCCAACAGCGGATTGTAAGCTTCGCACTTTCGATCCACCAGCTAGCCCCCCAAAGCTTAAGGTCCGGTGAAGTGGCAGCTGCGGTTAGGCCGGGCGGGCGATTCGGGCGCTGTTCGACTCGCGCCGATGCCCGCGTGGAGATCGCGCGCTGCGAATCGGCTGCCCCCCCCTCTGAGAAGGGAGGGAGCAGCCGATTCGCGCAAGCTAGCCGTTTGCGCGCCTGCTGCGCGACTGCCGGCCGCGAGCACGCAAGGGCCGCTTCGCTTTACCGTCGCGCCGTCCCCGGCCCCTCGCGCGTGTAAGCATTTGCCGCGCCGGGCGTGGGAAGCTCGGCGCGCACCGCGGCGCCGGCAGCGTGCGCGCGCTGCAGCGGGGTGCGCAAGGTAATGCCGCTGCCCGACACCCTGGTGCCGACGGCATAGGCGCGCGCGAGCGGGGCGGTGAGAGTGATGCGGCTGCCGTCGCGGCCATTCTGCCGCGCCTTCACCACCGCCTCTTCGGCGTCGGCACCCTGGCTGATCGTGATCGCCTGTCCCGCGCCGAACCCGGCGCCGTCGGCGATGTCGATCGCCGTGCCGCCCTGTTCGACCGCGGTGCGCACGACGGTCGCGCCCGAGGTGCCGACATTGGCGATGACGCCGGCTTCCTGCGCGCCTTCGGCTCCGATCGTGATGGCCTGGCCGGGCACGAACCCAGCGACGCTGGCGACGCCGATCGCTTTGGCACCCGCCGCGGCGCCCTGCGGCGCGGTCGTCGCGGGTTGCACGACGAAGTCGTTGCACAGGCTGTCGGTGTCGGCGCCGTCGGGGAAGCGGCCGACGCTGCGATCGGGCGCGCCGGGGGCCGACGCCGCGAGCGCGGTGGCGGGCGCGCTCGGGCCCGATCCCGCGCCGGGGATGACCGCGATGCAGCCGCCCTGGTGCTGGTCGCCCTCGAGCGTCGCGATTTCGGGCATCGTCACCGCGCCGCTCGCGCTCGAATTGCTCTGCTGCGATCCATAGACGATCGCGTCGACCAGAATCTTGCCGCTGGGATCGGTCAGGCTGATCGCGCCGCCGCGGATCGACAGGTCGCCGCCGAACCATTGCTGCGGTGCCGGACCGCGATAGCCCGCGGTCTGGACCTGCGGGTTGGCGATCGGAGCGCCGCGCGGGTGCGCACGGCCGAGCGGGCGATCGAGCGCGATCCCGCTGCCCAGCGCCTGCACCGCGTCACCGCTCTTGTGCGCATGCCGCGTCGCGGGGGAGAAGCCGATCCCGGTCCCTGGGCCGGCGACATCGACGCCCTCCATATTGTCGAACTTGAGCGGCGCGGTGAGCGTCACCCCGGTCCCGTCGGCGCCGGGCGACCCGATCGCCGCGACCTTGACCCATTCGAGCCGCTGGCCGGTGCTGAGCGAAAGCGTGTCGCCGACCGAGAGGTTCGATACGTCGGCTAGCTTGAGCGTGGTCGCGCCCTGCTTGACCGCGACCGCCAGCGTCGTCTGCGTCGCGGCGGTGCCGACGCGGGTGACCGTGACGACCTCGGGATTGCCGCCGGCGTCGATGCTCATCTTGTCGCCCACCGCGAATCCGGTCGCATCGGCGACGGGCAGGGTGGTCGAGCCTGCGGGAACGGTCAGCCAGGGGCCGGTCGATACCGGGATGAAGATCGTCGTCGGCACCGTCGCTGCGGTTCCGACGCTGGCGATCCGGCGGGTTTCGCCGGCGATCGCGATCTGCTGCCCGGTCGCGAAGCCCTCGGTGCTGCGCACGTTGATTGACCGCGCGCCTGCCGCGGCTGGCGCGACCAGACCCGAAGGCGCAAGCCCCAGCAGATAATGTTTGCCCGCTGCCAGCCTCGTGCCCGCCGGGATGGTCGCCAGCGGCTCGGAGGCGAAGAAGGTTCGCGTGTTGGTGAGCTGCCAGTTCGAGATGTCGACCGCGCGGTCGGAGGCATTGTAGAGCTCGACGAACTGGTTGGTCGCATTGCCGCCGGTGGCAAAGCGGACCTCGTTCAGCTTGACGGGCTGCGCGCTTCTAACGCGTTGCAGGCTGGTGTCGGCCTGGCGCCCGGCCGCACCGCGCCAATCGGCTTTGGCAGTGAGGAAGCCCGCGCTGGAGGTAGCGGGCGAGGTTATTTCGAAGGTGGTTTGCACGCTGGCGCCGGGGGCCACGCGCGCGAAGCTGGCGGGGGTTGTCGGCCTTGCGGTCCAACCGCTCGGCAGCGCTACGCCCAGCGCGACGTCGGCGGCGGGCTCTGCGGCGGTGTTGCGGAAGGTGGCGGTGAGCGTGGCACCGCCGCCGGGGCGGAAGCTGGTCAGCCGGGTCTGGGTGAGCCGCTGCAGATCGTACCGCGCGGCGACGACATTCGCCTGCACCGCGTCGGTGACCGCGTCGCTCGGATGGCCCGCGGTCATCACGCCTTCATAGAAGGTACCGGCCGAGCCGTTCCCGTTGTCGCCGCCATTCCCCATCTGGATCGCGCCCTTCTTGCGCATCGGGAAATAGTCCTTGTTCTCGCGCGAGCCCGGACGGACGCCTTCGTAGAAGGTGCTGAGCGCGCCGCGCTGGGCATCGCCGCCGCGCAGCTTCCAGAAGTTGCGGCCACCGCCGCCGAACACCCCGGTGACGAAGCGCCAGTCGATCGACGGGTTGGCGGCGTTGACGCCGGCGTCATAGCCCGAAAACAGCCCCGCCTCCATGTCGGACATGATCCATGGGCCCTTGCCCGATCCGCTGCCCCAGCCGCTCGAGGTGCCGAAATAGACGCTTTCCATCGTGCCGGTGCCGACCGCGAGGCCGTTGGTCGATGCGTTGCCATAGTTGAAGCAGCAGCCGTTGCTGTAATGGTCGCCCGCCACCACGACGTGGATTCCCCCGGCCTCGTCGTCGATCGGCAGGTCGCGCGCCTTGTTGTTGCGAAAGCCCATTCCCGGCATGACGTAGACGCCATACGCCTTGCGGCCGCCGCCAATGGTGATCGGCGCCATGTCGGCGATCGGCAGCGCGTTGAAGGCACCATTCGCTGGCCCTGGATATTTGGGTCCGGGCGGCGCCTGGTACAGGTCGTTGCCCTTGCCCGATTGGTCGTAGAGCTTGGTGATCACGCACAAGGTGCCGGCGCAGAACCGGTCCTGCGCGGCGGCATCGGCATAGCCATCGGGCAACACGCCGATATCGAGCAGCGTGTCGTCCGACCGCCGCATGACCTGGTAGAGCGGGCCGGCATAGCGCGACAGCAGCACGCGCGTGGTGCTGTGCGCCGAGACGCAGGGCGTGCCCGCGGCATTGTACAGGTCGCAGGGGCCCTGGGGGAGGTCGGCCACAGGGCGCGCCGGGGCGGTGGTCGCGGGGCCGCTGCTTGCGAGCGCCAAGGCGATCGCGAGGGCTGAGGTTTCGAGCATCTGTTCCCCTTCGGACGGTTAGATCATGGGGGCCTCGCCTATCGGTGCGGCCCGACCGCGACCGTATCGCCCGCCGCGCGGCTTGGCGACCGTCGAACGCAGGGCGCTGCCACGCCGGGAAGATCGCAGATCGGCGATCGCGTCGGGCATCGGTGCCGCTTGCATGCGGGATCCTATATTGTGCCCAAAATCAAGATGCAGTTCAGAATGGCGATATATGATACTTGCCAAGCCGAAGACTAATGGAAATGCGTCGTCTTTTCTTGAAGGTTAATCACGCATTATACCGACTATATGGCTGCAACTGTCTATTCACATCAAGGGTTGCGATTGATATCCCTAGATGTGCGATATTCAGATGCGCGCGTATCTAGTGGGCAAGTGCGCTTGCTTTAGTCTGGAGCGTTCTGGCAAGCGGCGGTGAATAGATAGGGGGCGGTGATGGCTGGAGGGGTTGCGGCGTTTTTGCTCAAGCAGGCGTGGAATCTCTTGTGGAAGCAAGGCACGCCCTATTATCTGCCTACCGTGCTGGTCGACGGTGCTTCGGGCGACGGGCATACGGTTCCGCCCTTGGGGAATCGCCCGGTCCCCGATCTCGGTCCCTTCGGCCTGTTCGGCGATTCGACCTTCGGCGAGGTCAATCTGGGCCTGAGCGGTGCCAGCATCGGCGGGCTCGGGACTGCCGCGAACGGCGGGTTCACCTATGACGAGACCAGCCAGGTCTTCACCGCGATCATCCGGTGGCAGGGGCTGTCGTACGCGGGCAAGTACGCGGTGACGGGCAACGGTCTGCTCGGCTGTGCGGCGGCGGGGGCGAGCGGGCTGATGAAGATCATCCCCGGGCTGCAGGTTGGGGCGTCGGCGTTGGGCGACGGCGACGGCGACGCGCGGCTCCAGCAAGCGCGCGACTATCGCGACCAGCTGGTCCAGACCCCCGCGGGGCTCGAGATGGTCGGTCAATATTACGACAACAACTGGGCGATGAACGAGGTCGTCCGCGGCCAGAACGTCTTCACCAGCTACATGAGCCAGAACCGTCCGACCTCGGCGGGCTTGGCCGACCAGACCTCGGTGGCGGCGGCGGCGCCCGACGATCCCACCAAGACCGTCGGCGACACCGCTTATTATGCGAGCTCGATGATCCGCCAGGTGATCTTCGAGCGCGCCTGCCAGAATGCGGGGGGCAATGGCGCCGACGATCCCTTCGCCGATGCCGCCAAGGCGACGCTGTCGTTCAAGGGCGTGGTGAACGCCAGCTACACCGGGCCGGTGACGGTGGGCAAGGTGATGACCGAGGTGTCGTCCACCCCCGCCGGCGCGCTGCGCAGCCATTTGCTGGCGGCGTCGCTGCAGGAATCGACCGACATCGCCCCCGTCGGCGCCTTCCGCGACGAGGCGGCGCGCCAAGTCTATATCCAGGCGCACGAAGAGGCGCAGGCTTTCATCCGCGACTACGAGCAAAGCGACGGACCCAACCGGCTCTTTTCCGAGCTGGCCGCGCTGGGCGGCGACATGCCGATCGGATCGGGAACCTTCACCGATACCTTTCCGGTGCCCGACGTGGTGATCACCGGCACCGTCGCGGTCACCGGCGACCCGAACAACCCGCAGCTCACGGTGACGCTCACCAAGCTGACCGCGACCCTGCCGAACATCGCCATCTCGCTCAGCAGCGGCGGTAACTGGCCCTATCCCAACCTCTACGACAAGGTCACCCAGGCGCTCGCCAATGCGGGCTTCGTCCACGATCTCATCCGCAGCAAGCTGGGCGACAAGCTCGGCGATCCCACTGTCCTGACCTATCTCAGCAATCGCATCAACGATGCGATCAACAAGGCCTTGGGAGACTTCTGACCGCATATTATTCGGGGGGTACCGTTATGAACGATGTTTGCCTGGGCATCAGCCAGGACCAGCTGAATCAGATACTTGCCAGCGTCTACACCAAGACCCACGCGCAGCTCTTCCAGGGCAATGCCTCGCTCGATTTCCAGGGCACGACGGTAAACCTCAACTACGACATCGGCGCGCCGCCGCTGGTAAATCTTTCGGCCGGGCTGCACCTCGAATCGGCCGCACAAGCGGTGCTCGCGGCGGCGGCAAGCCATCCCGAATTCGCCAACGCCAATGCCGAGTTCGTCCCCCAGGACCATGCAGAAACCGTCGCGGCGTTGCTCGCCGACGCCCCCGGCCTCACGATCACGCTCAACCCGATCGTGATCACCTTCAGTTCGGGCCCCGAAAGCGCGCCGATGACGGTGTCGTCGGTGACGCAGGCCACGCTCACCTCGTCGGGCGGCAAGATCGGCTTCAACGTGATTTCCACCGCGGTCACCTCGGGGGGAACGCCGTTCCAGCAATGGCTCACCACCAAGTTCATCCAGCCCAAGATGAACCAGATCATCCAGCAGGCGCTGGACGGCGTATCGTTCGCGATCCCGTCGATCCCGGGCGTGCCGGTCAGCCCGTTCAGCGTGGGTATCGTCAACGGTAGCTTGCTTGCGGTCGCCAACGTCAACGGCGGCCAACCGCCGGTGCCGACCCAGCCGGTGCCGGGGCTTGGCCAGCCCTTCTTCGTGTCGCTCGACAATGCCGCATTGCAGGCCGCCGCGCAGGCCGCGATCGGCAACGGCGTAGCGCTCAACGGCGGCGATTCGAGCGGCGGCAGCGGCTTCAGCGTCCACTACAACTACTCGTTTCGCGCGGTGAACCCGCAGGTCCAGGCGCAGGGCAACCAGATCGCGGCGGCCTTTTCGGTGGCGGGGTCGGCCGGCGCGGGCGCCGAGGTGTTCTGGGTCGATATCGGCATCGGCGTCGACATCGGCACCAGCCCCAATCCCACGCTGATCGCCAATGTCATCCCGCGCGGCAACAGCGTGTCGATCGTCAGCGATCATGCACAGGACTTCAACATCGACGTCAACCTCAGCGGGTCGGTGGGCAAGCTGGTCGGCTGGATGGTCAATTGGCTGCTCTCGTCGATCGCCAACGCGCTCAAGCCGCAGATCCTCGGCTATCTCGGCGGGATCAACTTCGCGACGCTCAACATTCCGGCGATCACCCAGCCGATCGGCGGCACCTCGATCACGATCACGCCGTGGCTCACCAGCACCGGCGGCGGCGGCGGGGTCATCATCCTCGGCGGCAACCTGGCGGCATCATAGCGCGCGCAGGCGCGGTTTGCAGGCGACGGTCTTGGGGGGGGCGTGCATGGCGACGATCCGATTTTTATCTTGGAACATCCAGGTCTATGGACCGAAGAAATACGGTCAGTCGGCCAACAACGCGAACCTCGCCTATCTGGTCGGCGCGATGATCGCGCACACCGGGGCGCAAGTGGTGCTGCTCCAGGAACTGATGACGTCGATCGCCGAAGCGGTGGCGTTCACCGCCGCCGAAACCTGCGCGATCGCGACGGGCAAGCAATGGCGCTACATCGTCCTGCAGACGCGGCCCGAGAAGGATCGCGAATCCTACGCGATCCTGTTCCAGAGCCAGGACGCGAAGTTCGCGCCGATCGCCAACGGCTTTGGCATCGCATCGGGCGATTTTCCGACTAAGGACCTTACCAAGGGCGGGCGGCGCCCCGCTTATGTCTATTTCCGCACCACCGACACCAACACCGTGTTCGTCGCGACCAGCTATCATGCGCCGCCCAGCGGCAACACCTCGCTGGGGGTCAAGCGGCTCGGCCAGATGCCCGAAATCTACAGCATCAATCCCGGTGGCACGGGGGTGCTCAACACCAATTCGCGGGTGATGGGCGGCGATTACAACATGCCGCTACCGCTCAACGCCGACCTCTATGCCTGGCTCACCGATCCGGTGCCGGTGCCGCCGCCCCCCACCACGGCAGGGCAGGGCGCCGGTTCGGTCGCCGCGGTGGGTGACCCGACCATCCTCGCCACGTGGGCCGAAGTGACCAAGGCATGGGGCGACGATCCGCGCAATTGGCACGCCGATCCCGCCTGGTACGTCCAGAAGGACAATTGCCTCGACAACCTCTTCTGCCGTCCCGCGGCGACGCGGGGCGGGGTGGTCGATGCGTTGGGCATCCTGATGGATACCGGCTCGGGCCCGAGCCGCTTCGCCCAGAAATTCATCACCCAGAAGGACGGTTCGGAGCAATTCCCGCACGCTTCGATGCTCGGCTATCCGATGAACAAATGGCTCCAGAGCGCGCCCTATGCCTACATCTTCTACCGCAACGCTGTCAGCGATCATCTGCCCGTCTGGGCGGACGTAACGATCTAGGAGGTCGACCGTGAGCCCGCAGGACATCGAAGCCATCCTTCAGCCGCACATCGACGGCGGCACGCTCAAGCTGCCGGTCGGTGCCTTCGGCGCGGGGGCCATCGCCAAAACGCTTGGGGCCTATCTGCCGAAGGGCGCGACGCTCGACATCGTCGATGCCAAGCTCACGCCCGGCACCCAGGACGTCACCGTTCGGGGCAAGGGCAGCGTCGCGCCGTTCGCCGACACCTCCGTCACCGCGGTGTTCGACGGATCGGGGAGCGAGGTCCAGCTGCTGTTGACCGCCACCGCGCCGTCGGCCTGGCGGTTCGACACCGCCTTCGATCAGCTCGGCGGCTCGGTGCTCACCGAACTCGACTATTCGGACGTCACGCTGGTGCTATCGACCACCGCGCCGGCGGCCAGCGCGCTCACGCTCGCGACCACCGCCAAATTCAACGGCGATATCGGCGTGATCGGCTGGCTGCTCGGCAATATTTTCAGCTTCGCGCTGAAGGGGCCGATCGCGATGAGCGGCAACGTGCCGGTGTTCACGCTGCAGGCCGACATCGCGCAGGTCAGTCTCGAACCGCTCGGCACGTTGACCCCGGCGTTCCAGATCGCTTCATCGGCGATGACCTGGTACGATCATCAGGGCGCCGCGCAAACCGCGGCCAAGGTGACGATCGGGCTGGCCGCCAATGTGACGATCAAGCGCAAGAAGGTTCCGATCTTCATCGATCTGTCGACACCCAAATCGGTGGTGGCGATCGAGGCAGATCTGAGCGGCGCCGCCAATCTCGCGCTTGCCGATCTGGGCAGCCTGGCGGGCGGTGCCGATCTCGCCTCCTATGTGCCGAGCGATAGCGGCTTTCCCGGGATCAATGCGGTCGCGGGCTTGAGCTTCCAGCTCAATCCCGTGCAGCAGAAGATCGTCTCGATCGCGGTGCAGGCGGCGGTATCGGGCGATTGGCCGATCATTCGCGGGGTGACGTTGACCGGCGGGCGGATGTCGTTCGCGGTGCTCGATCCGCTCGGCGCGCTCCAGGTCCTGGCATCGGTCGAGGCGACGGCCAGTTGGCCGGGCGGCACGCTGGGCGTGGGGGTGGCGATCGCCAAGACATCGTCGGGGCTCACCGGTACGCTGTATGCGGCGCTGCGCGAGGGCTCGGTCGTCCATATCAACGACGTGATCGACTATTTCCTGAGCGTCGACATCCCCGCGACGCTCGACCTCGATGGGCTCGATCTGGGGATCACCGTTCCCTCGCTCGACTGGTATTTCGATACGTCGCTGTCGGGCAACTGGACCTTGCCGCTCGGCTTCACCTCGGTCGCGCTCACCGGCGCGTCGGCGCAGCTCGAGCATAATGGCGGCGCGACGACGGGGACGATATCGGCGACCGCTACCGTTGCCGACATCGATTTCGACGCGACCTGGAACCTCCACGAGCAATTCACGCTCACCGGCAAGTTCCCCGACATCAACCTGACCGAGCTCGGCAGCAAGCTGACCGGCACCAGCACGCCGAGCGGGCTGCCGGTGGTGACGATCACCCACGCGCAGGCCAGTTTGACGATCGCCAACGAGCAGCGCGCGCCGGTGACGCGCGCGGCGCAGTGGCTCGTGGCGAGCGACGGCGGCAAGATGTATGATTTCATGCTGTCCGCTACCGCGACCGCGAACGGCCATGACCTGGGCTCGGGCTTTTTCGAGGTTCGCCGCACCGCCAAGTCGACCGGCTTCGTCGTCGGTTTCGCGGTTCCCGAGGCGTGGTCGCCGGGCGACCTGTTCCCGCCGTTGGCCGACTTGTTCAGCGGGCTGAGCTTCCGCAACACCGGGTTGATCGTTTCGACGATCGCGGCGGACAAGCTGACGCTGCCCAACCTCACGATGCCGGTGCCGACGCCGCTCCCCGCCGGCGTCACCGCGTTCACGACGCTGCAGCTCAAGGGCGATGGGCTCGACCTGCTCAAGAAGCTCTTCACCGCCGACGTGACGCTCAACCTCGTCGCGCAGATCGACTCGACCACGCCGGCCAAGTCGCTGATCAAGGCCTCGCTGCCCTCGTTCGAGGTGAACAAGGATTTCACCTTCAAGGAACTGGCGGTGGTGCTCAAGCCCGGCGCGGCCGAGTTCGACCTCATCGCCGCCGCCGCGCTCAAGATCGGCGGCGAAACGCTCGTCATCGCGGGGCAGGGCAGCATCAAGCTCGAGCCGCCCGCGGTCGCATTCGACCTCGCGGTGGAGAATTGGCCCAATCCGTTCGGCATCGCGGGGCTGACGGTCGCCAATGCCGGCGTTACGGTCGTCATCGGCGGGACCGGCGTGACGATCGGCATGCTCGGCAGCTTCGTGATCGGCACCGCGCCGCGCCAGTTCACCTTCACGATCGGCGCGTCGATCATCGATTTCGAAGTGCCCGGCGCGCTGCTGTTTGGGCTCGACGCCAGCGATCAGGCGCTCAAGCTCACCGACCTCATCACCGAATTCACGACGCTCGACCTTTCGAGCGTGCCGGTCCTCAACGGGATCGCGTTCAAGACGATCGATCTCTACATCGTCGACGATCCCAACGGCTTCAAGATCGGCAATCAAAGCTTCCAGCCGGGCATCCAGGTGAAGGCCGACGTGCTGTTCTACGACTGGGAAGTGATCGTCGACGTCGCGGTCAATCAGGATCGCGGCGTATATGCGATGGGCAATGTGAATTTGCCGATCAAGCTGGGCGATGACCTGCTCGTGATCTCGGACTTCCAGGGGACCAAGGGGCCGTCGTTCCTGGTCGACACCGCGGCATTTACCAGCGGCGTGGCGCTGGTGGCGCGCGATGCCCCGCGCTTCAGCACGCTCCACCGCGACTCATCCGTCTCGACGCTCGCGCTGGCGCACGACCTGGCGACGCTTCCCGCCGTCGATCGGCGACCGTTGCTGGCGGGCGAGGCTGCGACCTATCTCGAGCTGTCGGGCAATGTGAAGCTGCTCGGCGGCGCGATCCAGGACAAGGTCTATCTGAAGGCGAGCCGCGATACGCTCGACTTCGAATATGACTTTACCTTCCTGGGGATGACCGAGCAGCTGAGCTGCCACCTGAGCATGGCCAAGATGAGCCTAGCCGCATCGGCGAAGTTCGGCTTCTCGCTGAAGATCGACCTGCCGGCCTACAAGATCGCCGGCATTACGGTGATCCCCGCGATCCATATTCCGGGGGTTGCGGCGGGACTGACGCTGGGGGCGGGGCTCGCGCTGAGCCCGGTTGGCGGTTCCTTTTCGATCGGGCTGTCGTTCGGCTATGCCGGGCAGAACTTCACCCCCAACTTCACCCTCACCCTAGCCGACATAACCCACGCGATCGGCAATCTGTGGGATGCGATCGCGACCTGGCTGAAGAACAACGTCAAATTGCTATACGCTAACATCCTGTCGTCGCTGGAAAATTTCGCTGCCGCGATCGCTTCGGGTTTGATCGCGTTCGGCAACGATCTGGTCGCTGCGGCCAAGGCGATGAAGGCCGCGTTCGACGCTTCGATCGAGCAGATCGGGCAGGTGTTCAAGCAGCTCGGCAAGACGTTCGAGGATGCGTGCAATGCGATCGCCGAAGCGTTCGGCAAGACCGCGGCCGCGGTTGCGAAGGCGCTCGATGACATTTGGGCCGCTGCGAAGGGCTGCGCGATGCAAGGGGCTGCACCGCTGATGCAGGCGACGTCGCGGGGCGCAGAGGGAGACCGCCAGCGCGACGATGGCTTGCGGCTCGCCGTGGCGTATGAGCTACGCTGGCGCCAGGCGCTGTTCGACATGGCGGCGCTGCCCGGCGGACGCGAATTGTTGTTCCACTATTATCTCCACCAGCACGAGATCGTCCGGCTGATCACGATCGAAGGCCGCAACCGCGTTCTGCCGGCCACCAAGGACGCCGATCATCCGCTCCGCGAGCTCGGTGATCGACTTGCGGCGATTCGGCCCAACGCCTCGCCCGAATCGGTCACGTCGATCGATACGATGCTCGCCATTGCCGCGCCGTATGTCGATCGCGAATATGCCCTCGCGCTCGAACTGCTCGCGGCGTGAACGCGCGCGATCCGTTGAGCGACGCTTGGTCGCTGCTGGGGGGCGAGCGCGCGCGCTTCGACGCGGGGCTGCTCGACGCGCTGCACCCCCAGCGCCGCTACCTGACCGAGATCGAGCGCGCGACCTATCGCGGGGGCAAGAAGCTGCGCCCGTTGCTGTTGCTGCTGTCGGCGCGCATGTGCAGCGCGCAGGAAGATGCGCCGTTGCCCGCCAAGGCGGTCCAGGCCGCGGTCTCGCTTGAGATGCTGCACACCGCCACGCTGATCCACGACGACATCATCGACGAGGCGGCGCAGCGCCGCGGGGCGCCGTCGACGGCTGCCGCGCGCGGGACCAAGACCGCGATTCTCATCGGCGATCTGCAGTTCGTCCAGGCGATCCGCGTGTTTGCCGCGAGCGTCGAAACCCAGCGCGACATGCAATTGGTCAACCACGTGCTCGATGTCGGGTTCAAGCTGTGCTGCGGCGAACTCGACGAGCTCGACATCGATCCGACGCGTTCGATCGACGAACTGCGGATGCGGTATTTCCGCACGATCGATCGCAAGACCGCGACGCTTTTTGGCTTTGCGTGCGAGGCGGGAGCGACGCTCGCCGATGCAGGGGAGCGCACGATCTATGCGATCAGCCAGTTCGGCTGGAACGTCGGGCGGGCATTCCAGATCATGGATGACGTGCTCGATTTCGTGCATCCCGAGGCGCTGGCGGGGAAGGGCGCCCATGCCGATTTGCTGGCGCAGCGGATGACGCTGCCGATCATCTTAGCGCTGCCCGAGTTCGAGCCCGATCATGTCTTGCACTGCGTGGTGCGCGGCGAAAGCACCGATGCCGAATCGATCGCCGCGGCGGCGCGTGCGGTCACCGATTCCGCCGGGTTGATGCGCGCCTATGCCCTCGCGCGCTCCTATACCATACTCGCCATCGGTCAGCTCAACCTGGTGCCCGCCGGTCCGCATCGCGATGCCGCCGAGGCGATCGCCTATCATGTGGTCGATCGTCCTTTCCTGGCCTCTCCAAACCAGCCCGCCGCCGATCGCGCCGTGGCTTGATCGAGGAACCCCATCGATGACCGCATCGCCCGATCCGATTCTCCAGTTCTTCCTCTCGACCTTCTACAAGAAGACGACCGATCCCACTTCGGACTATTATCTGCCCAAGCTGGTGCAGCAGCAGAGCAACCCGGTCGTCGAGCCCTATGTGATCGACGGCGGCTGGCCCGATCTGAAGATCGGGCCGCAGGCGGTGACCGGGGCGCAGATGATTTGCGCCGGCACGTCGCCGCCCAGCAAGACCAGCTTCGGCATCCCGGCGGACGGCGCGATACCGATCCTCAACCTGGCGTCTATCAGCGGCGTGAGCTTTCCGCAGGCGATTCCGTTCCAGCTGGTGGGCATATCGAACATGCTTGCCGACCCACCGGTGGTCACCGATGGCGACAATATCTCGGCGGGGGCGACGCTCGGCACGATCGGGACCTGGCCGATCAAGTCGTTCCAAATTCAGGGTAATTTTTCGATCGACCAGCGTTGCTGCCAGAGCGAGGACGGCACGACCTGTCTGATCGGTACGCAATATGCACCGCATGGCGAGGGAACCTTCATCGCCACCTTCGCGAAAGCCAAGGCGACCGCGCAGGCGAGCGCAACGGTTTCGCCCGACGGGTCGACGCTGGTGGTGACGGTAAACCAGCTGAGCTTCGCCGCCGATCCGGCCGACCTGTCGGTCGCCGTCGTCATCTATTCGATCGGCGATCCGACGTGGCGCGATACCTATAGCAAGACCGCGCAGCAGATATTCGAGGACAAGGGCACCAAACAGTCGATGATCGGCCAGATCTCGGACACGCTTAATTCGCCCAATATCCGTTCGAGCTTCCAGGCGGTTATCAACAATGCATTGCGGGGGTTGTTCGGCTGAGGGCGCCGGCGGTTCAGCAGCCGCGCATGGGTGATCGTCCGGTCGACGATTCGTGACCGATTGTGGGTGCCCGGTTGGCGCTGTGGCAATGCCAGGTGGTGCCGATGGGGCGAAGCTTGGTGGGCCCGTCGGGGCTCGAACCCGAGACCTACAGATTAAAAGTCCGTTGCTCTACCAACTGAGCTACGGGCCCGACCAAGACGGCGCACCTAGGGTCGCGCGCGCTTGCGGTCAACCGGGCGTAGGCGGGCGAGCCTCGCGGCGAGCTGCGCCAGCGAAAGCCCGGTGACGGGATCACGCCAGCGGGGGGCGATCGCTGCCGCAGGCGCGAGGGCGAAGCTGCGGCTACGGAACGCGACGTGCGGGATCGCCAGCGATCGTGCGGTGAAGATTCCGCCCGACCACAGGATGATGTCGAGATCGAGCACGCGCGCGCCCCAACGCTGGCCCGGCCGCCTGCCGAACCCCGCCTCGATCGCCTTGAGCGCAGCCAGCATCGCGGGCGGTGGCAGGTCGCTCCTCAGCAGCACCGCGCCATTGGCGAAGCGGCGGCGCGAGGGGCCGATCGGCGCAGTCTCGACGATCGGTGCGGCGGCGATCACGCCGGGCAACGCCGCGACCGCCGCGGCGAGCGTCGCGCGCGGACCGCCGTGGCGGCTCCACCGGTTCGAGCCGAGCGCGATCAGATAAGTTGCTTCCTGCACCGCCATGCGCCTATCGCGCCCCGATGTTTGCGCCAAGCCCACTCCCCAATTCCGAACCGCCGCACGATTGCCCGCGCTGCCCCCGTCTCGTCGCCTTTCGCGAGGCGCTGCGGGTCGAATATCCCGGCTGGTGGAACGCGCCGGTCAACGCATTCGGTGATCCCGATGCGTGGCTGGGAATCATCGGCCTGGCGCCGGGCAAGCACGGTGCCAACCGCACCGGTCGCCCGTTCACCGGCGACCATGCCGGCATGTTGTTGTTCGATACGCTCGCCAAGTTCGGGATGGCATCGGGCATCTATGAAGCGCGGCCCGACGACACGCTGCAGCTCGAGGGGGTTTGCATCATCAACGCGGTCAAATGCCTGCCGCCAGAGAACAAGCCTACCCCCGAGGAAATCCGCACCTGCCGCCCGTTCCTGGAGGGGCAGATCGCCGATCTGGGCCCGCCGCGCGTATTCGTCGCGCTCGGCCAGATCGCGCACCAGTCGGCGGTGAAGGTGCTGGGGGGCAAGCTGCCCAAGGCCAAGTTCGGGCATCTGGCCGAACATCGCATGCCCGGCGGACACATCTTGATCGATAGCTACCACTGCTCGCGCTACAACCAGAATACCGGGCGGCTCACCCCGGCGATGTTCGAGGCGGTATTTGCGCGCGCGATCGAGGTGCGGCGAGAGCTGGCCGAGGGCGCTGCGGCCTAACGCATTCGCCACCTGAGCGGATTGCCCTCTGCCGTGAAGCGCCGGCAGTCGAGCGCGGTACCGGCGGAACGGTTACCGCCGGCGTCCGATCTGCGAGATGGTCGCCCCAGGGTGCGCCATGTCGATCGCAGTGGGGGCCTGCGATTGATTCATCAGCAGCGCGGTGGCGGCGTCGCGATCGACCGCGCGCGAGAAGAGATAACCTTGCCCCAGGTTGCAGCCGATTGCCGTGAGCTGCGCTGCCTGGGCTTCGGTCTCGATGCCCTCGGCAACGACGCGGATGTCGAGCTTGCCCGCGATCTGCACCAACCCTTCAACGATCGCGATGCTGCTGTCGTCGGGCGAGAGCCGATCGACGAAGCTCTTGTCGATCTTAAGGATGTCGACCGGCACGGTCAGCAAATGCGTCAGCGACGCGTAGCCGGTGCCGAAATCGTCGAGCGCAACCTTCATCCCCTTGGCGCGCAGCCGTTCGATCGCGCCCTGCACCAGCTGGTCGTCGTCGCCCATATAGACCGCTTCGGTCACTTCGAGGATCACGTGATCGAGCGGCACGCCCTGCCGTTCGAAGGTGTGCGCAAGCACCTTGTCGAGCGCGCCCTCTCGCATGTCGGCCGACGATATGTTGATGCCGACATGCTGGAAAGGGATGCCCATGTCGAGCCAGCGCCGGACGTCCCTGGCGACGATGTCCATCATCCGCGCGGTCAGCGCCGTCGCGACATGCGCGTCCTTGGTGGCTTCGTGGAAGGCGGCAGCGGCTACCGTCCGGTCGCCCATCCGCATCCGGCACAGCGCCTCCACCCCAACGATCTCATGCGTATCGAGGCGGAAGAGTGGCTGGTAGAAGGCGTCGATCCGATCGTCCCGCAGCGCGGCATCGACATCGCGGATATCGCCCAGCCGGCGAGTCATCGCCGAGCCGAGCCCGGGCCAATAGCGCACGAACCCGCCGCGCCCGGTTTCCTTTGCGTGGTACATTGCGAAATCGGCATGCTGGCGTACGCGCCCCGGCACCCGGTCGCCCGCCGACAGCACCGCGCCGCCGATGGTGGCGCGCGGCACGATGACCTGCGGACCGCAGCTTGCCGGCTCGGCGATCGAGGTCAGGATCCGCTCGGCGGTGCGGTCGAGGTCGCTTAGCGCGCTCTTGGTTTGCAGGATGATCGCGAATTCGTCGCCGCCGATGCGGAACACGCGCTCGGGCGCCACCGCAGCGGCGATGCGGTCGCCCGCCGCGCGCAACAGGCAGTCGCCAACATCGTGGCCGAAGGTGTCGTTGACGATCTTGAGGTTGTCGAGGTCGATCATCAGCATCGCCCAGTCGCCGGGCACCGCGCAGTCGAGCTTCGAGAGCGCGCCTTCAAACGCAGCGCGATTGGCGAGGCCGGTGAGTTCGTCAGTGAACGCACGGCGCCGATGCTCGGCCACGCGGCGTTCGCGATCGAGTGCGATAAGACACAGATGCGTGCAGTTGCGCACCAGCTCGCGCTCGATCTTGGTCGGGCCGCGATGTTCGCGAAAATAAAAGGCGAAGGTGCCTACCGGATTGCCGCCGCGTTCTAGGATGGGGCTCGACCAGCAGGCGAGCACCCCCAGCGGCTCGGCGAACTGCTTGTAGCGCGCCCAGCGGCTGTCGTTCGCGATGTCGGTGACGGTCACCTCGTGGCCAAGAAACGCCGCCGCGCCGCACGATCCGACGTCTGGCCCGATCGCTACCCCTTCGGCAAGCGCGGCGAAATCGCTCGGCAGGCTGGGCGCTGCGAGGGGATGCATCACGCCCGCGGAATCGACGGTGATGACCGAACAGAGCGTGCCCGGAGATGCCTTTTCTGCCTCGATGCACAGACGCGCGGCGGTTTCATCCAGCGGCTCGCCGGTCGCTATCATTTCAAGAATGATATTTTGTAATTGTAGCATGGGTTTATCGATGGTGCCGAGCGGGGAGGATAATGCGTTCAAATACATTTAGCGATAAGGTACGAGCGAGATTCCCGAACGGATGAACCCCAAAGTAATTGACTGACAAGCCTATTGCATGGGTAGCATGAGAGGATTGCAGCGTCGGCGATACATCGCCCTTGCGTCAATGTTCGATGCCATGTGCGATCGCACGATGCGCCTTTCGGGTTAATGAATAGGCAAACATCGTCGGGATGATTCGCGGGTGCGCAACCATCGACCGGTCGGCGACTATGCGCCGTTCGTATCCGAGTAGGCGCCGAAATTTTGAAGATCGGTGGCGGGCGGCGCCCGCAGGGAGGGTAAATTACCGCTCCCCCGAAGATTTTTGGTCGGGGCGACAGGATTCGAACCTGCGACCCCCACACCCCCAGTGTGATGCGCTACCAGGCTGCGCTACGCCCCGACCGAAGGCGGGCGTCTAGGCCGAACCCGCGCGGCGCGCAAGAGGGCAGCGTCGATGATCAGCGATCTACCCCGATGTCGCGAAGCGCCGGTGGTTCCAGCCTTTGGGCCATATTTCTTTGTCGGGTACGCACCCGTACGGCGTGGAACAGGTACTGGCGGCAATGGTTACTCCGCCGATAAGACTTACACCCGAGGAATTCAGATTGGCGCGACTGGATCGCCTGGCAAGGCTTTGCGACCACGCGCACCTGACATCGCTTGTCGACCCGCATGGAGTGCAGCCGCATCCCCAGCCCGAAGACAAGATGTCGTCGCCTGCCGCTGCCGCGCGCCCCTCGGGACTTTGCGCGGTGCCGGTGAAGCGTGGTGCGAAAGGCCGCAGTTCGAAGCGATAAGCCCGCCCCGGTGCAGCAGGTGCCCGCGACTCACGACGCGCGTATCTCGCGCAGAAAATGGTCGGTCTGACCGGTGAGCGCCTCGGCACCCGACATCAGACGCGCCGCAAGGCTCTCCATCGCCAGCGATGCCTGAAGCGCGGTGTCTGCGGTCGAGGCGATGTCGCGGGCGTCGATCTGGGTGGCGGCGGCGGCGCCCACCGCTTCGCGCACATGACGAGTGATCCGGTGGGTCGCCTCGTGTTGGTCGTCGATCGCCAGCATGATGTGCGCCGATCGGTCGGCCATCGCGGCGATCGCGGCGTCGATCTTGCCATAGGTATCGGCGACCTCGGCTACCGAACCGCCGATCTCGACGATATGTTGGGTGACGGTGTCGGCGGCGCGCGCGGTTTGGTCCGACAGCGACTTCACTTCGTTGGCGACCACCGCGAAGCCGCGACCGGCTTCGCCCGCGCGCGCTGCCTCGATCGTCGCGTTGAGCGCGAGCAGCTTCACCTGGCGCGAGATCGTCGCGATGATGTGCGCGACCTGGTCGATCGATTGCGCCGAACGTTGGAGCTCGATCGTCCGCGCACGGCCTTCGCCCACCAGCTCGACCGCGTCGGCGGCGAGCGACCGCGCCTCGCGGGTGCTGCCGACGATCTGCGTCAGCGCGTCGGCGAGATGGCGCCCCTCTTCGGCGATGCCGCCCAGATTGTCGGCGCTTTGGGTGGCGGCGGCGGCGACCGCGGCGGCGCTTTCGCCGGTGCTCGCCGAACGGATGCTCGTCGCCACCGCGTTGGTCCGAATCGCCGCCGCAAGGTCGCTAAGGTCGCGCGCGAGCCCGGCGACGTCGCTTTCGAAGCGCTGGCCGGCCGCCTCGATCTGCTGCGCCCGCGCCAACCGGCGGCGGGTGCGGCCGCGTTCGTCGATCGCCGCAAGATCGACCAGCCGCCGATTGGCTAGCGCCGCGTGCAGCCGCCCGTTGCGCGTGAGCACCATTCCCTCGCTGCCCTGCGCCGCACGATAGGCGGCGATGAGCTCGGGGATCGGCAGCGAGGATTCGGCGACCGGCACCGGCTTGAGATAGTCCGACAGGCTGCCGCCATAGGCCGGGTTGCGAAGCAGCGCATGGCCATAGGGATTGAGCAGCAGCCGCCGGATATCCTTTTCGAACAACGCGCCGATCGGGCGCTGCTCGTCATCGACGACCGGCAGCAGCCGCGCATCGGGGTTGCGCTGGAGCAGGTCGATCGCGCGATCGAGCCGGGCGCCGCGATGCACGCTGGGCGGCGCGCATTCGTCGGGCCGCAGCCAGCGGTCGGCGCTGTCGGCTGCTTCGGCAGCGGCTAAGGACGACGAGCTCATAGGGAAATGGCTAGGCGGATCTGCTTAATGCCGGGTTAGGATTTGATGACGGTTTGATGACCTGCGACGAACCGTTGCGGAATCGTCATGATGGGGGTGCTTGGGTTCTTTGCGGTAACCCTGCGGCATGATCGCAGGCTTTGTCGCCATCCTCCCCCTCCGACGACCGCTGCGCGGCCGCCACCTCCCCCTGGCGGGGGAGGATGGACCGCTAACCAAATCCTCCCCCGCCAGGAGGAGGTGGCAGCCCCAGGCTGACGGAGGGGGCGGGCGCGACAGGCCAAGCGGTTGCGCGCGCCTTGCGTGCATGATAGCGCGCGCCGCTTGTACGGGGGCGTTTTGTCCCTCCTTCCAGACAGGCTGATCCGCGCCCATGTTCGTCACTCCCGCTTTCGCCCAGACCGCAGGCGATCCCGGCATCGCCGGCCAGATCGTCGGCATCGCGCCGCTGCTGCTGATCTTCGTGGCGTTCTATTTCCTGATGATCCGTCCGCAGCAAAAGCGGATGAAGGCGCTCCAGGCGATGGTCGAGGGCACCAAGCGCGGCGACACCGTCGTTACCGCAGGCGGCTTGGTCGGCAAGGTGACCAAGGTCGAGGACCGGCATCTCGAGGTCGAGATCGCGCAGAATGTCCGCGTGCGGGTGGTGAAGGCGACGATCGCCGAAGTGACGCCGCTCGGCGGCAAGCCCGCGAACGACTGATGCTCGATTTTCCCCGCTGGAAGGTCTGGGCGGTCTGGCTGACGATCGCGGTCTGTGCGCTGCTCGCGGTGCCGACCTTCCTCCCCGCAAACGTCAAGGCGGGGCTGCCCGCATGGGTGACCGCGCCGCGGATCAATCTGGGGCTCGATCTGGCGGGCGGCAGCTACATCCTGCTCGAAGCCGATACCAATGACGTCGCCGCACAGCGGCTCGAGACGATGCGCGACACCGTGCAGACCGAGATGCGCCGCGGCAGCCCGCGCGTCGCGATCGGCGACATTTCGGTGCGCGACGGCCGGCTGAGCTTCATGGTGCGCGACGTTTCGCAGGTCGATGCCGCGCGCGAGCGGCTGTTGCCGCTGACCAGCGGCGTCGGCGTCACCGGGCAGCGCGACTGGAATATCGAAGTCCGCGATTCGACGCGCTTCGTGATGACGCCGACCCAGGCGGGGATCGAGCAGGCGATCGAGCAGGCGATGGGCGACGCGACCGAAGTCGTTCGCCGGCGTATCGACGAACTCGGCACGCGCGAGCCGACGATCATCCGATCGGGCACCAACCGCATCGTCGTCCAGGTTCCTGGCCTGTCCGACCCGCAGCAGCTGAAAGCGCTGCTAGGGCGTACCGCGCGGCTCGAATTCAAGCTGGTCGACGTCAACGCCACCGACCCGCAGGCGCTCGCCAAGGGGCAGGCGCCGATTGGCAGCCAGGTCCTGCCCTATCCCTCGGCGGGTGCGCCGATCGCGGTGAAGCGTTCGACGATCATCTCGGGTGACCAGATCGCCGATGCGCGCCAGGAATATGATCCGCAGACCGGCGCGCCGATGGTGGCGATCCGCTTCGACGCACAGGGTGGCCGCCGCTTCGCGCAGGTGACCCAGCAGAATGTCGGCAAGCCCTTCGCGATCGTGGTCGACGACCAGGTGATCTCGGCACCCAACATCAACGAGCAGATCCTGGGCGGGTCGGCGACGATCTCGGGCGGGTTCACCGTCGAGAGCGCCAACGAACTCGCGATCGCGCTGCGTTCGGGCAAACTGCCCGTCGCGCTGCGGGTGGTCGAGGAGCGAACCGTTTCGGCCGAGCTCGGCCAGGATTCGATCGAGAGCGGCGTCCTCGCCGGGATCGTCGCCGCGGTCGCGCTGATGGTCTTCATGGTCGTCACCTATATGCGCTTTGGCATCTACACCTCGCTGTCGCTGCTGGTGAACGCGGTGCTGATCATGGGCATCATGGCGTTGTTCAACGCGACGCTGACGCTGCCCGGCATCGCGGGCTTCGTGCTGACGATCGGCGCCGCGGTCGACGCCAACGTGCTGATCAACGAGCGCATCCGCGAGGAGCTGCGGCGCCCGCGCGCGGCGATCCAGGCGGTCGAGTTCGGCTATAAGGAAGCATCGACCGCGATCTTCGACGCGAACATCACCAACGTCATCTCGGCGGCGATCATGTTCGCCTTCGGATCGGGGCCGATCCGCGGCTTCGCCGTGGTGCTGGCGATCGGCATCGTGACGTCGGTGTTCACCGGCGTGACCTTCACCCGGCTGCTCGCTGCCGATTATCTGAAGCGCAACCGTCCCAAGACGTTGAACCTTTGATGATTGCCGCGATCTTCTCCCCGTTCGCCCTGAGCTTGTCGAAGGGCGGCCCGCGCCCCCGGCTCGCGGGGCGGGCTTCGACAAGCTCAGCCCGAACGGGGCGGGGCGCGTCGCTTCGTTACGAAGGCCTGCCATGCGCCCGCTGAAACTCGTTCCCGATCACACCAACATCGCGTTCCTGAAGTATCGCGTGGTCGCGATGGCGCTGTCGGGGCTGTTGCTGGTCGCCAGCATCGCGCTGTGCTTCGTCAACGGCTTCAACCTGGGAATCGATTTCGTCGGCGGCCAGATGGTCCGCGTGAGCTTCCAGCAGCCGGTCGAGCTCGATACGCTGCGCCAGCAGATGCAGGGCTTCGGGATCGAGGACGCGACGATCCAGACCTTCGGGTCGGACCGCGAAGTGTCGATCCGTACCCCGCTGCCCGACGACACCGAAGCCGCCGACGCCGCCGCGACGCGGCTGCGCAACGGCATCCAGCAGGCCTATCCGACGTCGCAGATCGGCGCGGTCGAAAGCGTTTCGGGCAAGGTTTCGGCCGAGCTGTTCGAAACCGGCGCGATCGCGCTGGCGCTCGCGATGCTGGCGATCTCGCTGTACATCTGGTTCCGCTTCGAATGGCAGTTCGGCGTCGGCGCGCTGTTCGCGCTGTTCCACGACGTGGTGCTGACGCTGGGGTTCTTCGCGCTGACCCAGCTCGAATTCGACCTGAACATCGTCGCGGCGATCCTGACGATCATCGGCTATTCGCTCAACGACACGATCGTCGTCTACGACCGTATCCGCGAGAATATGCGCAAGCATCGCCGGATGGAAACAGCCGACCTGCTCGACCTGTCGATCAACGAGACGCTGTCGCGCACCGTCGTCACCAGCCTGTCGCTGGGAATCACGCTGGGTATCCTGCTGCTGCTGGGCCCCGACGTGATCTTCGGCTTCACCGCGGCGATGCTGCTGGGAATCGTGATCGGCACCTTCTCGTCGGTCTATGTCTCGGCGGCGATCCTGTTGTGGCTCAAGCTCAAGCCCGACAGCTTCCTGCCCAAGGATGTCGGGCCGCAGGGCGCCGAGCGGGTGCGGTCGAAAGAGCTTCCTTGAGCCATGCGGATGGATCGCGATCGCACGGGCGAGGGGCCGATCATCACCGGCATCGTCGGCCGCGGCTTTCGCGTCGATGAAGGCGTCTATGAGGGGCTGATCGTCACCCCCGAACGCGCCGATGGCTGGACCCCGCCGGCGATCGATGCGCTGGGGATCGACGACTTGGCGGGGATGCTGGCGCTCGATCCGCTCCCCGAATTCTTGATCCTGGGGACCGGGAGCCGGATGGTGCGCCCGCCGCTTGCGCTGGTGAAGGCACTCGACGCGCGCGGGATCGGGATCGAGCCGATGGACAGCCGCGCGGCTGCGCGCGCCTGGGGGGTGTTGCGCGCCGAACTGCGCTGGGTCGCGGCGGCGCTGTACCCGCTCGATTAGCAGTGTCGGGGGCCGAAAGCCCGGGTGGCGGTCGTCGCGTGATGCTGGTAGCTTCTCCGCCTAGCTTGGAGATGGATATGAAATCGAAATTCTTTGCCGCGCTTGTCGCCGCGATCCTGGTGGCCGGCCCGGCTGCCGCCGCCGACTGCTGCGGGCCGAACGCCGAGTGCTGCCAGCAGAAGGCCGATTGCTGCGATGATGCAACCAAGCAGCATGCTGGGCATCACGCCGCCGATTGATCGGCTATACGGCGGGCGCGTTGTTGATCGCGCGGGCCAGCCGCTGCTCGCGCCAGACGATGTATAGCCCGCTGGCGATGACGATCGGTGCGCCGATCCACGTCCAGGGGGTGGGTAGCGCGCCGAACAACAGCCAGCCGAGGATCGTCGCCCAGATCAGGCTCGAATAGTCCATCGGCAGCACGACAGCGACAGGCGCGGCGCGTAGCGCGCCGGTGAGCGCGAGCTGGGCGATGCCGCCCGCCAGCCCGGTCGCCGCCATCAGCCCCCAGGTCAGCAGATCGTGCGGCCCGATGAAGAAGGGCAGCGCGATCCCCATCGGCACCAGCGACGAGGCGGCGAACCAGAATACCGTCGTCGTCGCGCGCTCGGTCGCGCCCAATTGGCGGATCATGATCGTCACGCTGGCGGTGAACACCGCGCCGGTGAGCGCGACGCCGGCGCCGGCGAGCGGCACATGGCTGCTGCCCGGCTGGAGCACGATCAGCACGCCGGTGAAGCCGATGATCACCGCGCCCCAGCGGTGCCGCCCGACGGGCTCGGCGAGCACCAGCGCCGACAGGATCGTCGCGAAGATCGGCACCGAAAAGCCGAAGGTGGTTGATTCGGCGAGCGGCAGCATCGTGACCGCGGCGAAGTTGAAGGTCATCCCCGACAGCCCGACGATCATCCGCCAGAAATGCGCGCGCGGCTTGTCGGTGCGCAGCGACGCGAGCCCGGGGCCCGCCATCACCACCGCGACCACCACCGGCAGCATCGCCGCCTGGCGCCAGAACACGATTTCGACCAGATGCGCGCCGCGCTGCTCGGCGATCTTGCCGAGCGCGAACATCACCGACAGCGACAGCGCCGCGAGCAGCCGAAGCGAAATGCCGGTGAGGATGCGGTTGGCGGGCATGGGCGTGCGGGTAGGGGGTGGGGCGCGGCGGGGCAAGCGAGGCGGCGAAAAGGGGGCGGGGCAACGATCCTCCCCCGCCAGGGGGAGGTGGCAGCCCGAAGGGCTGACGGAGGGGGAGGATCACCAACGGCCGCCCGTGCCCGCCCCCACCACCACGCCCTGCGGGCGCGGTCCCCAGCATCGGGTTGACCATGCCCCGCATGGTCGAGGATCGTCCGGGGGACGATCCGACCCGATGCTCCCTGGCGGGGGAGGATCGCTTGGCGACGGCGGGTGGGGCAACAATCCTCCCCCGCCAGGGGGAGGTGGCAGCCCGAAGGGCTGACGGAGGGGGCGGCGTACCGCCGGCCGCTCGTGCCCGCTCCCGTCGCGGGGGAGGAGCTTGTTCCGCCCCGCCGCCGCGGCTATCGCCCGACGCATGATCAAGCATGCCCTTCCCGTCACGCGCGCGCAGGATTTCGCGCGTTGGTATCAGACCGTCATCGCCGAGGCCGACATGGCCGAGGAATCGGGGGTGCGCGGCTGCATGGTCATCCGGCCATGGGGCTATGGCATCTGGGAGCGGATCCAGCGCTTGCTCGACGATCGTATCAAGGCGACGGGGCACGAGAATTGCTATTTCCCGCTGTTCATTCCGCTCTCATATTTCGAGAAGGAGGCCGAGCATGTCGAGGGCTTCGCCAAGGAAATGGCGGTCGTCACGCATCACCGGCTGAAATCGGTCGACGGCAAGTTGGTGGTCGATCCCGACGCCAAGCTCGAGGAGCCGCTGGTCGTGCGGCCGACGTCGGAGACGGTGATCGGTGCCGCGTTCAGCCGCTGGATCCAGTCGTGGCGCGACCTGCCGGTGCTGATCAACCAATGGGCCAATGTCGTGCGCTGGGAAATGCGGACGCGGATGTTCCTGCGGACCAGCGAATTCCTGTGGCAGGAAGGCCATACCGCGCACGCGACCGAGGCCGAGGCGCGCGAAGAGACGCTCAAGATGCTCGAAGTCTATCGCGCGTTCGCCGAGGATTGCCTCGCGCTGCCGGTGGTGGCGGGCGAGAAGCCCGAGAATGAGCGCTTCCCCGGCGCGGTCGCGACGTACAGCATCGAGGCGATGATGCAGGACGGCAAGGCGCTGCAGGCGGGGACGTCGCACTTCCTGGGCACGACGTTCTCGGCGGCGCAGAACATCCGCTTCCAGAATGCCGATGGCGGGCACGAGCTGGCGCAGACGACGAGCTGGGGCGTGTCGACGCGGATGGTCGGCGGGGTCATCATGGTCCATGGCGACGATGACGGGCTGCGCGTGCCGCCGATGATCGCGCCGTGGCAGATCGTGATCGTGCCGATGCTGCGCGACGCGCCCGAGGATGCCGAGGTGCTGGCCTATGCCAAGGCGCTGCAGGCCGATCTCGCCAAGCTGTCGGCGCTCGGCGAGCCGGTGCGCGCGCTGGTCGATGCCAAGTCTGCCAAGGCGCAGGTGAAGCGCTGGGGCTGGGTGAAGAAGGGCGCGCCGATCATCGTCGAAGTCGGCGCGCGCGACGTTGCGGGCGGCAACGCCGCAGTGATCCGCCGCGACCGGCTGTACCAGGAAAGCGGCAAGCTTGCCTCGGCGATCGTCCCGCGCGACGAGCTGGTGGCCGAAGCGGCGGCGATGCTCGAGGATATTCAGACATCGCTGCATGCCGACGCGCGTGCGCGGCTCGAGGCGGGCATTCGCCGCGGGGTGACCGAGTTTGCGCAGATCGAGGCGCATTTCGCCGAGGGCGAGCGCTATCCCGGCTGGGTCGAGGTCGAATGGGCCAAGCCGACCGGGGCCGAGCTCGACGCGGTGGTCGAGCGGCTGAAGAAGCTGAAGCTGACGGTGCGCAACGTGCCCGGAGATGCGGCGGCGGCCGACGGGGTGTGCATCTTCACCGGCGCGCCCGCGGTCGAGCGGATCTTGGTGGCGCGGGCGTATTGAGGGGTTGCTCCCCTCCCTGGAAGGGAGGGGCAGGGGGTGGGTTGGCCGGTTGGTGGGCATGGCGTTTCCTCGCGGGCGCACCCACCCCCAACCCCTCCCCTTCAGGGCGGGGAGTTTTTGGCGATCGGCCAGAACCGCCCGGCCAACGCCGAAGCGAGCCCGCAGGGAATCGCCAATATCGTGAGGAACAGTAGCCCCACCGCCCATAGCGCGCCGGTGCCGTTGTTGAGCCACATCACCGGCGCTTGCGCGAAGGTAACGACGACCCCTGCAAGCCACGCGCGCTTGCCCAGAAACCGACCCGCGATGGCGGACAGCGCTACCGAGGCCGGGTAGGCGAGGGTCCAATAGGCGTGAGCGTCCCACGGCTCGCGAACGTCGGTCAGCATGCTGACGAGCTGCCAATAGGCGCTGGCCAGGATCGCGATGCCAGCGAGTTTCAGCGCTAGGCTTGGGATAAGGGCATCCTTCGCGTTCAGAGGGAACTGCCGTCCCCTAAACCGTTCGCACTGAGCTTGTCGAAGTGCCGCTCTTCTTTTGCGACCCGCAAAAGGAAGAACAGTGCTTCGACAAGCTCAGCACGAACGGGGGGGGGGGCGCATGCCCCCCAACGGACAGGGTCGCGTTACGCCGCCTGCTTCAGCGTATCGATGTCGATGACGAAGCGGTATTTCACGTCGCTCTTGACCATCCGCTCGTACGCTTCGTTGACGTCGCCGATCGCGATCGTTTCGATGTCCGAGACGATGCCGTGCTGCTGGCAGAAATCGAGCATTTCCTGCGTCTCGGCGATGCCGCCGATCAGCGAGCCCGCAAGGGCACGGCGGCGGAAGACGAGGTTGCCGACTTCGAGCGCCGCATGCGGATGCTCGGGCACACCGACCAGCGTCATCGTGCCGTCGCGCTTGAGCAGCGCGAGGAAGGTGTTGAGGTCGTGGCTGGCGGCGACGGTGTTGAGGATGAAATCGAAGCTGCCGGCATGTTCCGCCATCGCGGCTTCGTCCTTCGACACGATCAGGTCGGTCGCGCCAAGACGCTTGGCGTCGTCGCGTTTGTTCGGGCTGGTCGAGAAGACATAGACCTCGGCGCCCATCGCCGCGGCGATCTTGACGCCCATATGGCCAAGGCCGCCAAGGCCGACGATTCCGACCTTCTGGCCCGGCCCGACGCCCCAATGCTTGAGCGGCGAATAGGTGGTGATCCCTGCGCAAAGCAACGGCGCGACCGCGGCGAGATCGGCTTCGTCATGCGTGATCTTGAGCACGAAGCCTTGCTTGACGACGATATGGTCCGAATAGCCGCCGAAAGTGTGGCCACCCATTACCGGATCGTGACCGTTATAGGTGCCGACGAAGCCCGTCGTCTCGCAATATTGCTCTTCGCCATCCTTGCACGACGCGCACTCGCCGCAGCTGTCGACCATGCAGCCGACGCCGACGATGTCGCCGACCGCGAACTTGCTGACGTCGCCGCCGACCGCGGTGACGCGCCCGACGATCTCATGACCGGGGACGCACGGATATTGCGTGCCGGCCCATTCGCCGCGCGCGGTGTGGAGGTCCGAATGGCAGACGCCGCAATGCAGGATGTCGATCGCGACGTCATCGGCCTGCGGATCGCGACGTTCGAAGCTGAAGGGAGCGAGCGGCGCGTCGGCGCTCTGCGCGGCATAGCCTTGCGTAGGGGTTGGCATGCATATTCCTTTTCGGGGGTAATTGCTGACCGCTATTTGGGGATGCTGCGCCGCGGCATCAACCGACGCGCGGGGCTTTGTGCGCGGCGATCGGCGCGGGCGCGGGTCGCCCGGGGTTTTTTGGTGCGCTCGGCGCGGCAACCCCCTATCTCTGGCGCATGCGTACACGCCCCGGGCTTCCCAGCCGCCAGCAGATCCTCGATTTCATCGCCAATTCGGACACCGCGGTCGGCAAACGCGAGATCGCCAAGGCGTTCGGCCTGTCGGCGCAGGACAAGATCGCGCTGAAGGCCTTGCTCAAGGACATGGCCGATGAGGGGATCATCGACAGCGCGCCGGGCCGGTCGTTCCACAAGATGGGCGGCGTGCCGAAGGTGACGGTGCTACGGATCGTCGATGCCGATGGCGATACCGTGTGGGCGGTGCCCGAACGCTGGGAGGCTGAGGGTATTCCGGCACCACGGCTTCGCGTGCGCGAACGCGGCGGCAAGCAGGCGGCGCTGGGGCCGGGCGACCGCATCCTGGCGCGCACCGAGGAAGCCGGCAATGGCTGGATCGCGCACCCGATGAAGACGCTGGCGCGCGGCGAGGAAATGGTGCTGGGCGTGCTGCGCGAAGAGGGCGGGCGGCTGTTCCTGCAAGGGGTGGAGAAGAAGGAGCGGCGCGATTTCCCCGTGGTCGATCGCGGCGAGGCCGAGCCTGGCGACCTGGTGCTGGCCGAGAAGACCGGGCGGCCGCCGCGGATCGTTGTGAAGGTGGTGGAGCGGCTGGGTGATCCGTTCGCGCCGCGCAGCTTCTCGATGATCGCGATCCACCGGCACGGGATTCCGAACGTGTTTTCGGAGGAACTGCTGGCCGAGGCCGAGCGGATGGCGAAGCTGCCCCTGGGCGATGACCGCGAGGATTTGCGTCACCTGCCCATCGTCGCGATCGATCCTGCCGATGCGCGCGACCATGACGATGCCGTCTGGGCCGCGCCCGACGACGATCCCTCGAACGAAGGCGGCTGGCGCGCGATCGTCGCGATCGCCGATGTGTCCTTCTATGTCCGCCCCGGATCGAAGCTCGACCGCGAGGCGCGCAAGCGTGGCAATTCGGTATATTTCCCCGATCGGGTGGTACCGATGCTGCCCGAGATCCTGTCGGCGGATGTGTGCTCGCTGAAGGAAGGCGTCGATCGGGCAGCGCTGGCGTGCCATTTGCGGGTGGGCAAGGATGGCGAGCTGAAGGACTGGCGGTTTAGTCGTGCTGTGGTGCGGATCGCGGCGAATATTGCGTATGAGGACGCGCAGGCAGCGGTGGATGCGCTGCTTCCCCCCTCCCGCTTGCGGGAGGGGTCGGGGGAGGGCTTGTCCCCGGACGGCGAACTGGCGGACATGCCCTCCCCTAGCCCCTCCCGCGAGCGGGAGGGGGACATGGTCCCCCCCGAACTCGTCCGTTCGACGCTCCTCCCGCTCTGGGATTGCTGGCGCGCGCTCTTCGCCGCGCGCGAGAAGCGGCAGCCGCTCGATCTCGACCTGCCCGAGCGGCGGATCGTGCTCGATGAAAAGGGGCGGATCCTGTCGGTCGCCCCGCGTGAGCGGCTCGATTCGATGCGGCTGATCGAGGATTACATGATCGCCGCCAATGTCGCGGCGGCCAAGGCGCTCGAGAAGAAGAAAGCCCCGGTGATGTACCGCATTCACGAGCCGCCAGCGCGCGAGAAGCTGGTCGCGCTCAAGGATTATCTCAAGACCTTCGAATTGGCCTTCGCGCTGGGCCAGGTGATCCAGCCGCGCACCTTCAACCAGGTGATCGCCAATCTGGGCGAGGCCGATTTCCGCGAAGAGGTGATGCAGCAGGTGCTGCGGACGCAGACCCAGGCCTATTACGGCCCGCAAAATGCAGGGCATTTCGGGCTGGCGCTGGGCAGCTACGCGCATTTCACCTCGCCGATCCGGCGCTATGCCGATCTGCTGGTCCACCGCTCGCTGGTCGATGCGTACAAGCTGGGCGAGGGCGGGCTGTCGGCTGAGGATGCCGGCGCGATGGAGCGGGTGGGCGAGATGATCTCGGGGCTCGAACGCCGCGCGATGGAGGCCGAGCGCGAGACCGTCGATCGCTATGTCGCGGCATATCTCTCCGAGCATGTCGGCGAGGTGATGGAGGCGCGGATCACTGGCGTGAAGAATTTCGGTTTCTTCGCGACGGTCGACGGCGTCGGCGGCGACGGGCTGGTGCCCGCGCGCGACCTGGGGCGCGAATATTTCCGCTATGACGAAGCGAGCCAGCGGCTGGTGGGCGAGGAAACCGGCGAATTCTATGCGCTGGGGATGCGGTTGCCGCTCAGACTCGCCGAGGCCAATCCGGTGTCGGGCGCGCTTCGCTTCGAACTGGTCGACGGCAAGGGATCGGCGAGCGGCGCGCAGGAGAGCGACGGCAAACGTGGGGCACCGCGGGTGATCCGCCATCGCGGGCGGCCGGCGAACATCCGCCATCAGGGGAAGAAGCGGCGATGAACAGCGTCAACGGCAGCGGCAGGGGAAACGGCAGCGGCACCGATGTCGGCGCGGCGATCGTGACCGCGACCGCGGTATCACGGCGGCGGGTGGAGTCGCATTTCCTGGCGCTGCACGCGATCGGCGCCGAGGATGCGATCGAATATGCCCCGCCCGGCCCCGCCGAACGCCGCGAGTTCGAAGCGTTGCAGGCGCGCGGGGTAATCCGCACCGCGGCGCCGGGGAATTACTGGTTCGACCTGTCGCGGCTCGACGCGCAGGACGCTGCGCGGCGGCGCAAATGGGTGCCGATCGTCTTGTCGGTGGCGGTGGGTGCGGCGATCTTGGCGCTGATTTTCTATCGCGGGTAGGGGGCGGGACTCCCCTCCCTGGAAGGGAGGGGTAGGGGCTGGGTTGGCTGCTTGGCAGGGGTGACGGCCGAAACGAACCGACCCACCCCCAGCCCCTCCCTTCCAGGGAGGGGAGGAAGTTGGCTTTCCCCTAGCTTGCCACGAACGTCAGGCCCGCTCTTGCCTCGAGCCGCGCGCGGAGCGGCGCTGCCATCAGCGCGGTCGGGGTGGTGATCCCGCCCCCCGCCGGCTGCTCGATCAGGCACAATGCCGTCTCGGCGATCATCTTGCTGGTCGATCCATAGCCCGGATCGCGGTCGCCGGTAACCACGGCTTCGATCCGCTCGCCGCTGGGTATCTCACCGATGAAGAGAATGTCGTAATACCCAGCCTCGCGCGCTTCCTTGGTCGGGCCTTCGCCGGGGGCGGGGCCCTTGTCGCCGCCGATCGGGTTCATCCTGGCGATCGCCTCGGCGGCTGCCTTGCCGATGTCGCCCAGGCCCGGCGCGATCATCATCTCGTCATAGACGAAGTCGGTGCCATAAGCGTGGCCGAGCAGCGCGTTGGTGCGGTGGACATTCTTGGTGTTGATCGCCGCCATCACGAACGGCGCGACCCAGGCGCCGACGGCAGCGTCATATTCGGGCAGCATCCCCTTGGGCTGCGGCGGCCCGTCGAACCCAGGCGTGAGCGCGAAGGGATCGATCATCAGCTTGAGGATGCCCATGTCGCGCGCAGCGGCGGCCATCGTCGCCTTGGCGCTGGCGAAGGTGCCGCCGCTGAAGGTGCCCTGCATCTTGCGGATCCGGCATTTGACACGCGGGGCGGGGCGGCCGAACCTGGCCTTTGCCGCTTGTTGCAGCGTCCAGACGCCAAGGTCGAACGGGATCGAATCGAAACCACAGGAAAACAGGATGCGCGCGCCCGAAGCCTTGGCGGCGGCGTCATATTTGTCGATCATCTGGCGCATCCAGGCGGGTTCGCCGCACAGATCGACATAGCCGGTGCCGGTTTGGGCGCAGGCGGCGAGCAATGCTTCGCCGTGGAGCTGGTAGGGGCCGACGGTGGTGACGACGACCTGCGCGCGCTCGCACATCGCCGCGAGCGCCGGGGGGTCGTCGGCATTGGCGGTGATCAGCGGCACGTCGGCGGTGGCACCGATTTCGGTGCGGACCTGTTCGAGCTTGGTTAGCGAACGGCCGGCCATCGCCCAGGCGCGGTCGGGATAATGGGTGGCAAGATATTCGGCGACGAGCCTGCCGGTATAGCCGGTGGCGCCGTAGACGATGATGTCGAAGTCGCGGGTCATGGGTGGTCTCCCTCCTAAACTTCCCTCTCCCGCTGGCGGGAGAGGGTGCGCAGACTTGGTGTCGCTTTTTTAGCGAGGCCTAGTCGTAGCGGGGTGAGGGTGCTGCGGTCGCACTTGCGACCGCGCGGCGCGAAAGCGCCGCACCACCCTCATCCAACCTACGCTAGGCCGCTTCGCGACCAAGCTTCGGTATCCTTCTCCCGCCAGCGGGAGAAGGCTTTTCGGATGCTACGCCGCCTCGCTGAACTGCAAACTCGCGAGCCTTGCATACAGCCCGCCGCGCGCGATCAACTCCGCGTGGCTGCCCATTTCGACGATGCGGCCTTCGTCCATCACCACGATCCGCTGCGCCGCGCGTACCGTTGCCAGGCGATGCGCGATCACCAGCGTGGTGCGGTCGCGCATCAGCCGTTCGAGCGCGTCCTGTACCAGCCGTTCGCTTTCGGCATCGAGCGCCGAGGTCGCCTCGTCGAGCAGCAGGATTGGCGCATCGCGCAGCAGCGCGCGGGCGATCGCGAGCCGCTGGCGCTGACCGCCCGACAGCCGCGCGCCGCCTTCGCCGAGGAAGGTGTCGAGCCCCTCCGGCAAGGCGCGCAGGAAGTCGGCGGCGTTGGCGTCGGCGGCGGCGCGCCACAATTCCTCGTCGCTCGCCTCCCATTTGCCGTAGCGCAGATTGTCGCGCGCAGAGGCGGCGAAGATCACCGTCTCCTGCGGCACCATCGCGATCCGCCCGCGCACATCGGCGGGGTCGGCGGCGATGACCGGCACGCCATCGACCAGGACTTTGCCCTGATCGGGGTCGTAGAAACGCTGGACCAGTTGGAACAACGTCGATTTGCCCGCCCCCGATGGCCCGACCACCGCAACGGTCTCGCCGCTTTCGACCGACAAAGTGAAATCGGCGAGCGCGGCCACCTCCGGGCGGGTGGGGTAGCGGAAGGTGACGTGGTCGAACGCCACCCGCCCGACCGATGGGTTCGGCAGCGCCACCGGGTTGGCGGGGGCGGCGATATCGGGTTGTTCGGAGAGCAGTTCGGCGAGCCGCGCCGCCGCGCCCGATGCGCGCAGCAGGTCGCCATAGACTTCGATCAGCGCGCCGAACGATCCGGTCACCAGCCCCGCGGTGATGACGAAGGCGGTGATCGATCCGCCGGTGGTGCGGCCCGAGGCGACATCGCTCACCGCTTCCCAAATGATCAGCGTCACCGCGCCGAACAATAGGCCAATGACCAATGCGGTCATCAGCGCGCGCGTGGCGAAGCGCGCCTTGGCGGTGACAAAGCTGCGATCGACCGCGGTCTTGAAGCGATCGGCTTCGCGCGATTCCTGGCCGAACGCCTGGACGATCTTCATCGCGCCCAAGGTTTCGGACGCGATCGTGCCGATGTCGGCGACGCGATCCTGGCTCGACCGCGACAGGCGCCGCACCCGCGCGCCCAAGGCCATGATCGGCAGGATGACGATCGGGATGCCGACGACGAGGTACAACGCGATCTTGGGGCTGAGCGCGAACAGATAGGCGAGACCGCCAAAGCCGACGAGCACGTTGCGCAGCGCCACCGACACCGTCGATCCCACGATCTGTTCGACGATCGCGGTATCGGCAGTGAGGCGCGAGGCGATTTCGGAGGGGCGGTTTTCCTCGAACCATTTGGGCGCGAGCCGCAGCAGATTGCGATGCACCGCGTTGCGCATGTCGGCGACGGTGCGCTCGGCGAGCCATGAGACGAAATAGAAGCGCCCGGCGGTCGCCAGCGCGAGGATGCCCACCACTATCAGCAGCCGGTGGAAATAGGGCGCGATCGACGCCGGATCGGTGCCGCCGGCAAAGCCGTTGTCGACCACCAGCTGGAAGGTGCGCGGCACATAGAGCGTCGCGGTCGCGGCGACGATCAGCGCGACCACCGCGCCCGCCAGCTGCAGCGGATAGGCCCTGGTGAAGCGCCAGACGATCAGCAGGCTGCTGAGTTTCTTTGCCGGGGGCTTGGGCGGAGAAGCGAGCGTCGCGGCGGAGGTGGCCATGGCACGGGCGTAGCGCGAAGTTGACGCGGGGGGAACTGCCCAGTGCTCCACATTTCGTCACCCCAGCGAATGCTGGGGTCTTCTGCGGCGAGGCGAGTGCCTGGCAACGGAGAGGCCCCAGCTTTCGCTGGGGCGACGGATATGGGGTAGGGCTCCTCCCGCGGGCGGAACACGACCGCCACTTTTGTCGTACATTGCGCCGCGGCAACCCCGCGCTATAGTGCGCGACCCATTGCCGCCCGATCCACGGCCAGGAGATACCGAATGCTCTACAACGCCTATGAAATGCAGCGATCGATGCTGGCAAGCGCAAGCGCGATGGCGAATTTCGGGGCGGGGCTGCTCAACAATCCGGCAAACCCGTTCGCCTATTTCGGCGGCGGGCCGATGCTGGCTTCGGCGCTCGAGGTGTTCGCGCATGCATCGGCACCGCGTGGCAAGCCGGTATTCGGGCTGACGCACACCGAGATCGGCGGCAAGCAGGTCGCGGTCCGCGAGGAAATCGTCGCGCGCCGGCCGTTCGGCCAGCTCAAGCATTTCGTCCGCGAGGGCATCACGGGCGGCCCCAAATTGCTGATCGTCGCGCCGATGTCGGGGCATTATGCGACGCTGCTGCGCGGCACGGTCGAGCGGATGCTGCCGAGCGCCGATATCTACATCACCGATTGGCGCGACGCCAAGCAGGTGCCGCTGTCCGACGGCCGCTTCGACCTCGACGACTATATCGATTATGTCATCGACTGGCTGGCCGAAATCGGCAGCGCGGGCGATCCGCGCGCGCATGTGCTCGCGGTGTGCCAGCCCTCGGTGCCGGTCTATGCCGCGGTCGCGGTGATGAGCGCCGACCAGCATCCCCACCGCCCGTTGACGCTGTCGCTGATGGGCGGCCCGATCGACACCCGCGAGGCGCCGACCGCGGTCAATACGCTCGCGACCGAGCGGCCGCATATGTGGTTCGAAAAGAACGTCATCGCGACGGTGCCGATGCAATATCCCGGCGCCGGCCGCCGCGTCTATCCGGGCTTCCTGCAGCTCGCCGGCTTCATGACGATGAACCTCGGCAACCACATGAATTCGCACTGGGAGTTGTTCAAGCACCTGGTGAAGGGCGACGACGACAGCGCCGATGCGACGATGGCGTTCTACGACGAATATCGGTCGGTCTGCGACATGACCGCCGAATTCTACCTCCAGACGATTTCGGTGGTGTTCCAGGATCATTCGCTGCCGCTGGGGACGATGACGCATCGCGGCAAGCTGGTCGATCCGGCGGCGATCACCGACGTCGGATTGCTGGCGATCGAGGGCGAGCGCGACGATATTTCGGGGCTGGGCCAGACCAAGGCGGCGCTGACGCTGGCGACCAAGCTGCCCGAGGAACACAAGAAGTATCACATGGCCGAGGAAGTCGGTCATTACGGCATCTTCAACGGGTCGAAATGGCGGACGCGGATCGCGCCGGTGCTCGAGGAATGGATCGCGACGCACCAGGGATAGGGCCGCTTTACCCTCTCCCACTTGCGGGAGAGGGGGCGAGACTTGGGGGCGCACTTGCCGCCCCTAGTCGCAGCGGTGAGGGTTTTGGCCTCGTAGAAGAAGAAGGACCTCACCCAACCCTCTCCCGCAGGCGGGAGAGGGCTTAGAAGGATAAGCTTAGAGCGCCACTTCGGCGTGGCTGCCGGCTTCGCTCGGCTTGATCGTCTGGCCAGTCAACATCTTGAGCTTGCCCGACAGCGACTGATCGCCCTCCCAGATTTCGGCGTCCTTCAGATCGAACCGCAGCATCATGATGTTGGGGTCCTGCTTGCCGCCTTCGAACCAGGCCTCGGTCTGCTTCGACCAATATTTGTCAAAGATCTCGGGGCGCGTCTCGGTGGTGAGCGTGCCGTGGATGCAGGCGAACACGTCATGCCCCTTCGACACGAACTGCGCCATCGCCTCGCCGCCGCCCGCGATGCGGTTGTCCTTGTTGCAATAGAACCAGAATTCGCCGTTGGCGTCGGGGTCGAGCTGGGCGGTCATCGGCTCGCTATGCTGGTGGCTGCCGACCAGGCCGATCATCACGAACGGGCTCTTGGCCATTTCCTTCCACATCCGGTCGCGGATCGCGGTGTCTTCTTCCTGCTTGGCCTGCATATCGGGTCTCCATCGATTGGTTTCCCTGGCATAACGAGCGGGGGGCCAAGGGTTTCCGTCACGTTGTGCGCAGCCGGACGACGCTGCACAGCCCCGCGAGCAGCGCGAAGGCGGCGGCGATCACGAACGGCGCGGGGCCGATGCCGATTCCCACCGCCAGCGCGATGCCGACGATCGATGCGCCGAGCGTCTGCCCGAGCAGTCGCGCGGTCGATAGCAGCCCGCCCGCCGCCGCCGCCCGGTCGCGCGGTGCCTCGCCGATGATCAGCCGCGAATTGGGGGCAAGGAACAGCCCGAAGCCGGCGGCGGCGATCGACAGCCGCCACGCGATCGCGGGCCACCCCGCGTGGGTCGGCAGGAAGCCGATCAGCAGCAGCCCGGCGATCGCCAGCGTCATCCCGGCAATCCCCAGCAAGGAGGGTTTCACTCGGTCGGAGAGCCACCCCGCCAGCGGAGCGACCACCAGCAGGGTGAGCGGGAAGGGGAGGATCAGCAACCCGACCTCGGCAGGGCTGAACCCCATGCCGCGTTCGAAGCGGAAGGGCAGCGCGACCACCATCGCGCTGGTGGCGACAAAGGCGGCGATCGCGCCGAGCACCGACAGGCCGATCACTCGGATCGCCAGCAGGTCGATCGGCACCGTAGGGCGAGTGCGCGCGCGTTCGCGGCGATAGAGCAGGATCGCGCTGACCAGCCCGAGGACCGCCGCGCCGATGCCGAGCGGCGAGAGCGTGCCGTGGACCGCCAGCTCGAGCCCGCCGATCAGCAGCCCGACGGTGGCCGCGCTCCACGCCCCGCCCGCCAGGTCGAACCGCTCCTTGCGCGGCACCGGTGCAGGGAGTGCGCGCCCGAGCAGCATCGACACCAAAGCGAAGGGCACCGCGGCGCAGAACACCCAGCGCCAGTCGAGCTGCGCGACGATGAACCCGCCCAGCGTGGGCGCGAGCGCGTTCGACGAGGCGACGATGACGCTGTTGATGCCGAGCCCGCTCCCCAGGCTGCGCGCCGGATAGATGTCGCGCAGCATCGCCGCCGACACGCTGAGCGCCATCCCCGCACCGATCGCCTGACCGCCGCGCACCAGCAGCAATTGCGCGAAGCTGTCGACCAGCAGCGACGCCGCCGAGGCGAGCAGGAAGACGAGCTGGCCGAGCTGGTACAGCCGCCGGTGCCCGACGCGGTCGCCAAGCCCGGCAAAGGGCAGCAGCCCCATCACCAGCACCAATTGGTACAGCGTCACGACCGTGACGACGCTCCCCTCGCCGACCCCGAGCTCGCGCGCGATCGTCGGCAGCGCGACATTGGCGATCGATCCGTCGATGACGAACAGCGCGGTGCCGAACGAAATCGCGGCGATCGCGGTGACGCGGCGCGGCATCGGCAGGCCGGCGCCCGAGGCAGGCGCGGCGATGACATCGGGCTGGAGGATGATCGATCCTTTCACATGCCGCGGTGCGACGGCCCGGCGTTATTCGGGCATTACCCGGCGCATATAGGCATCGAACAGCGGGACGGTGAAGGCGGTGTCGCCATGCGAGGGGCTGAACAGCATCCCCTTGGCGATCAGGCTATTGCGCGTCGGCGCCAGGCTGCTGACCGCCGCGTCCATCGCTTGCGCGACATCGCCCGACCGGTGCGGACCCGGTCCCAGCCCTGCCATCGCGCGCAAATAGCGCTTTTCCTTGGGGGTAAGCCGGTCGAAGCGGACGCGGAAGAAGCTCGCGTCGAGTTCGGCGAGCGCGAGGATGCGCGCGGCGGCGACATCGTCGGCGCCGATCGGCGAGGCTTCGGCGACATCCCAACTGTGCTTGCCCCATTCCTGGATGAAATAGGGATAGCCTTCGGTATCGGCGACGATCGCATCGATCGCTGCATCGTCGATCGCCTCCTCTTCGCGCTCGATCGGCAGGCGGATCGCGGCCGCCGCCGCCTCGGGATCGAGCGCGCCGATCGCGACGAATTCGAACAAGCGCTCGGCATAGGATTTGGCATCGCCCATCTGGCCCAGCAGTTGCGGCAGCCCCGCGGCGATGAGCGTGACCGGCAGCTGGCGCTGCGCGGCGCGGTGGATCGCGGCGATGAGCGCGGCAAGTTCGCGTTCGGGGACATATTGGAGCTCGTCGATCGCGAGCACCACCGCGGTCTCGCGTTCTCGCGCGGCTTCGCCGACTGCGATCATCAGATCGGCGAGATCGGCATCAAGGTCTCCCGAATCGGCAAGGCCAGGCTCGGGTTCGACGTCGATCGCGACTTCGATATCGTCGTAGCGCACTTTCAATTTGGCAAAGCCCGCCAGCGCCCGCAGCGCCCGGGTGACCCCGGCGGTGGCACGCTTGATCCGGTCGAGCCGCAACAGGCTGGCACGAAGCGCGGGGACGAGGATTCCCGGCAGCGATCGGCCTTCGGGGGCTTCGAGCGCCACGACGATCATGCCGTCGTCCTCGGCGCGGTTCCATATCGTCGTCAGCAACACCGTCTTGCCGACGCCGCGCAGCCCGTAGAGAATCACGCTGCGCGCCGCCCGCCCAGCGCGCACGCGATCGAGCGCGACCGACGCGCGTTCGATCAAATCGGCCCGACCGGCAAGCTCGGGAGGCGGCGACCCTGCGCCAGGGGCAAACGGGTTGCGACGGCGATCCATAGCGAGTTTATCTCATATTACAAAAAATATGTAAACCGTGATAAGCTCGCTATAGGTTCAGGTCACAGCACCTCGAACAACCCCGCCGCGCCCATGCCGCCGCCGACGCACATCGTCACCACGACGTATTTCGCGCCGCGACGCTTGCCCTCGATCAGCGCATGGCCGGTCATCCGCGCGCCCGACATGCCATAGGGATGGCCGATCGAGATCGCGCCGCCATTGACATTGAGCAGCTCGTACGGGATGCCCAGCGTGTCAGCGCTGTAGAGCACCTGCACCGCGAACGCCTCGTTAAGCTCCCACAGCCCGATATCCTCGACCTTCAGGTTGAAGCGCTCGAGCAATTTGGGGACGGCATAAACCGGGCCGATCCCCATTTCGTCGGGTTCGGTGCCCGCCACCGCCATGCCGATATAGCGGCCGAGCGGCTGCAGCCCGCGCTTCGAGGCGACGCTTTCCTCCATCAGCACGCAGGCGGACGATCCATCGGACAGCTGGCTGGCATTGCCCGCGGTGATCGATCCGCCGGGGATCACCGGCTGGAGCGCAGCCAGCCCCTCGGCATTGGTTTCGGGGCGGTTGCCCTCGTCCTTGGTGAGCGTCACTTCCTTCTGGGTGACTTCCTTGGTCGCCTTGTCGACGACGTTCATCGTCGCGGTGACGGAGACGATCTCGGCATCGAAGCGCCCGGCTTCCTGCGCGGCGGCGGTGCGGCGCTGCGATTCGAGGCCATAGGCGTCCTGGCGCTCGCGGCTGACGCCATAGCGGTTGGCGACGGTCTCGGCGGTCTGGAGCATCGGCATATAGACATTGCCGTGCATCGCCAGCAGTTCGGGATCGGCGGCGACCCGCATCTGCGGCGTCTGCACCAGGCTGATCGATTCGACCCCGCCGCCGACGGTGATGTCCATGTTATCGACGATGATCTGCTTGGCGGCAGTGGCGATCGCCATCAGCCCCGAGGCGCATTGGCGATCGATCGACATGCCCGAGACGGTGACCGGCAGCCCGGCGCGCAGCGCGACTTGGCGCGCGATATTGCCGCCCTGGTGTCCCTGCTGGAGCGCCGCGCCCCAGACGACGTCGTCGACATGGCCGCCCTCGATCCCGGCGCGCTCGATCGCGGCTTCGAGCGATTTGGCGCCTAGCGTGGGGGCGGGCAGGTTGTTGAACGCGCCGCGATAGGCACGGCCGATCGGGGTACGGGCGGTGGAAACGATGACGGCAGAGCGCATGGTGGTTCCTTTCTTTCTGAAACCCCTCTCCCGCTTGCGGGAGAGGAGCGAGACTTGAGCGAGCGGAGCGAGCCTAGTCGCAGCGGTGAGGGTCTTCTTCTTGGGTCGGGTCAGGGCAGAAGAAGAAGGCCCTCACCCAACCCTCTCCCGCAGGCGGGAGAGGGCTTTTTGGATTTAGACGAAAATCTGGCTGATCCATTCGGCGACCATCGCGGGTTTGTCCTCGCCCTCGATCTCGACGGCGAACAGGTTGGTTTGCTGCCACTGGCCGGGGCGCTTCTCAGCCAGCTCGAGCAATTTGAAGCGCCCGCGCACGCGCTTGCCCGAGCGCACCGGGGTGAGAAACCGCACTTTGTTGCCGCCGTAATTCACCGCCATCTTCACATCCTGGATCTCGGGCAGCTCGGTCCTGGCCGACAGCAGCGGCATCAGCGACAAGGTGAGGAAGCCGTGCGCGATCGTGCCGCCGAACGGCGTCATCGCCGCGCGCGCGGGGTCGACATGGATAAACTGGTGGTCGCCCGTCGCGTCCGCGAATTTGTCGATCATCGCCTGCGTCACCTCGACCCAGTCGGACACCGCTTCACTGCCGATCTGGCCGGCGCGTTCCTGCATGGTGATCGGCATTCGCTCTCCCACGCTATGCGGTCTCGCCTTCTTGCGGCATAGCGCGCCGCAACCCTTAACGGGCTTGGGGCAGGGGCCGCAAGCCTTGGCCGACCGGAACCACGAAAATGCAGAGCGCCGTACCGTCACTTCAGCGTAACTCTATGGCAAATCTGCACCGGATGGCCGAACCCGATGTTCTAAAGCCGCTTTTGGAGCGCGCCGGGCTCACCCCCGATTCGCGTGCGCGGGTGCTCGATCACTCGGCCGGGCTGATCGCCGACCTGCGGGCGGCGCAGAACAAGGGCTGGGTGAACCAGTTCCTGCAGGAATATCGGCTCAATTCGTCCGAGGGCGTCGCGCTGCTGAGCCTTGCCGAGGCGTTCCTACGCGTCCCCGATCCCGAAACCGCCGACCTGCTGATTGCCGACAAACTGGGCGATGCCGACTGGCGCAACCATGCGGGCAAGTCGAACTCGGCGTTGGTCAATTCGGCGACCTGGGGGCTGGTCGTCGGCCGCGTGCTGGTGCGCGAGGAGGGCAATGCGCTCCAGCGGCTGATCAGTCGTGCGGGCGAGCCCTTCGTCCGCCAGGCGGTGGGCGCGGCGATGAAGATGATGGGCGAGGTCTTTGTGATGGGCCGCACCATCGAGGAAGCGATGAAGCGGATGCGCCGCCCCGAGAACAAGGGCTTCACCGCCAGCTTCGACATGCTGGGCGAGGCGGCGCGGACCAAGGCCGATGCCGAGCGCTATTTCGCCGCCTATTTCGACGCGATCCGCGCGGTGGGGCGCGATCCCAAGGCGGGGCATTCGATCTCGGTCAAGCTTTCGGCGCTCCACGCCCGCTACGAGGTCGCGCAATGGGATAGCTGCGTTCCCGAACTCAGCGACATGCTGGCGCAACTGGCGTCGGAGGCGGCGGCACAGAATATCGCGCTGACGGTCGATGCCGAGGAGAGCGAGCGGCTCGAGATGAGCCTCGAAATCATCGGCGCGGTCGCGCGGCGGCCCGAGCTTCGCGGCTGGGACGGCTATGGCATGGCGGTGCAATCCTATGGCAAGCGTGCGCGCAGCGTGATCGGCTGGGCCGACGGGCTGGGGCGGCCGATGAACGTCCGGCTGGTCAAGGGCGCCTATTGGGACAGCGAGATCAAGCGCACCCAGGTCGAGGGGCTGGCCGATTATCCGTTGTTCACGCGCAAGGCGGCGACCGACGTGTCGTATCTCGCCTGCGCGCGCGACATGCTCGAAGCGACCAACATCCGCCCGGCCTTTGCCAGCCACAATGCGCTGACCGTCGCGACGATCCTCGAATGGGCAGGCAATAGCCGAGACTTCGAATTCCAGCGGCTGCACGGCATGGGCGAGGGGCTGTACGAGCGGCTGGTGCGCGAGCATGGCCATCATTGCCGGATCTATGCGCCGGTGGGCGGGCATCGCGATTTGCTGGCGTATCTGGTGCGGCGCTTGCTCGAAAATGGCGCGAATTCGTCGTTCGTGCATCAGCTCGCCGATGCGGGGTTGAGCGATGCCGAGTTGATGGCCGATCCGGTGGAGAAGATCGCCGGCGTCGGGGGGACGCGGCACCCGAGCATCCCGCTGCCCAAGGATTTGATGGGGGCGTGGGGGAATAGCGAAGGGATCGACCTCGCCGAGCGCGAGGTGTTGCGCGAGGTGGCGCGGGCGATCGCTGCTGCTCCCCTCCCGCTTGCGGGAGGGGTCGGGGGTGGGCCTGTTTCAACACCGCTCCTTGCGGCAACGCCCACCCCTAACCCCTCCCGCAAGCGGGAGGGGGATGAGGTAGCGCAAGCCATCGCCCGCGCGCACGCCGCGTTCCCCGCCTGGTCCGCCACCCCGGTCGAAACCCGCGCCGCGATCCTCGAACGCTATGCCGACCTGCTCGAAGCCAACCGCACCGAACTCATGGCCTATGCGGTGCGCGAGGCGTTCAAGACGATTCCCGATGCGCTCGGCGAAATCCGTGAGGCCGCCGATTTCTGCCGTTACTACGCGGTGCAGGCGCGCGGCATCCTCGCGCCGCGTATCCTTCCCGGCCCGACCGGCGAGCGCAACGAGCTGCGGATGATGGGGCGCGGGGTGTGGGCGACGATCGCGCCCTGGAACTTCCCGCTGGCGATCTTCACCGGCCAGAACGCCGCCGCCTTGGTCGCGGGCAACACCGGGGTCGCCAAGCCGGCGCCGCAGACGCCGGGCATCGCCGCGCGCGCGGTCGAGCTGGCGCATGAAGCCGGGGTGCCGCGCGATGCGCTGGTGCTGGTGACAGGCGGGGCCGAGGCGGGGGCGGCGCTGACCGGCGATCCGCGGATCGCGGGCGTCGCCTTCACCGGATCGACCGCCACCGCCAAGGCGATCGCGCGGAGCCTGCTCGAGGACGACAACCGCCCGATCGTGCCGCTGATCGCCGAAACCGGCGGGATCAACGCGATGATCGTCGATTCGACCGCCTTGCCCGAACAAGTGGTGGCCGACGTCATCGCCTCGGCTTTCCGCTCGGCGGGGCAGCGTTGCTCGGCGCTGCGGCTGCTGATCGTCCAGGAGGAAGTCGCCGAGACGATCCTGACGATGCTGCGCGGCGCGATGGAATTGCTGGTGGTCGGCGATCCGGGCGATCCGCGCACCGATGTCGGCCCGGTGATCGACGATGCCGCGTACGACAGGCTGATGGCCTATCGCGAGAGCGTGAAGGGGCGCTGGATCAAGACCGTCCTGGTGCCCGCAACCGGTCGCTTCGTGCCGCCGACCGCGATCCGCCTGGACGATCTCGACGATCTGCAGCAGGAATGGTTCGGGCCGCTGCTCCACGTCGCGACCTGGCGCGCGGGCGAACTGACCGCGACGATCGAGCGGGTCAACGCCAAGCGCTTCGGGCTGACGATGGGGCTGCACAGCCGGATCGCGCGATCGGCCGAAATCGCCGAGACGACCGCGAAGGTCGGCAACCTCTATATCAACCGCTCGATGATCGGCGCGGTGGTGGGATCGCAGCCCTTCGGCGGCGAGGGGCTTTCGGGCACCGGGCCTAAGGCAGGCGGGCCCAATTACCTGCCGCGCTTCTGCGTCGAGCGCGCGGTGTCGGTGGATACCACCAGCGCGGGGGGGAATGCGTCGCTGCTGAGTTTGGAGGAGGGGGCGGGGTAGGCACACGCACTTTAATCCGTCATTCCCGCGAAAGCGGGAATCCAGGAGCTGCCAGGGCTGCCCATCTGGATTCCCGCTTTCGCGGGAATGACGAGGGGGCGGTGGCTAGAACCGGCGCGCTACGCCCAGATATAGCTGGAAATCGGGCGAATGCCGGTTGAGCCCCACCGCGCCGCCCGCGTCGATCTGCACATCGTCCCCCGGCTGCCACGCCAGCGCGGCGGCGCCGAGCATCTCGGTCCGCGGCCCGTCCGGATCATCGTCGCGCAACGCCGACGCTTCGAGCGTCAGCGACACCGCGTCGCTCACCGCAAGCTCGACCCCGATCACGCTGCCAAAGGCCAGATGCCGTCCGCTGCGATCGGCGTCGACCGCAGCGTCGATCCGCGGGGTGAGTTCGAACGACACCCCGCCGCCAAGCTCGCCGGTAACCGGCACCAGCAACCCCGCACCCCAATCGCCCGCGCCGATCGCCCCGCCGCCGACGGGCAAGGTCGCGAAGGGCTGGACCGCGATCGACCAGCCGCTGCCATCGGGGCTGGCCAGGCTGCGCTTATAGGCGAGGCTGATGTCGCCGAGCCCGCTTTGGGTCGCCATGTCGCCGGTGATCCGGTCGCGCTCGCGAACGCGGCCGAAGGCGGTCCAACCGAGCTGGACTTCGCTGTCGCCGTCGAGCCCGAGCCGCACCAGCGCGTCGGCGGCGATCAGCGTGTCGGTCCGCACCTCGCCGTCATCCTCGCGCTCGAAGCTGGCGAGTCCGGTTTCGGCGAGCACCCGCCCGCTATCGACGATGCACGCCGGGGTGCCGAGGCCAGGGCGCGAAGGGCAGAGTTCGCGCGCCTCCTGCGCATCGGCGGCAATCGGCATGGCGATCGAAAGGGCGGCGATCAGGCGGCGGTGCATCGGTGCCGAATACGCCCATCGTCAAGGCGCCAACAGACGAAATCTTCAGGCGTGCTCGCCGCTTGCCCCGCGCCGCGGATCGACTTCGTGGACCGGCTGCACCTGCGCGTAGGGCATCACCAAGGTGCCGTCGGGGGCGGCGGTGAAGGTGGTCTGCGTCGGATAGGCGATCTCGATCTTCTCGGCGTTCAGACGCTTGAGGATCGCGATGCCGATCGCGGTGCGGCCATCGTAGAAGGCGGGGAAGTCGGCGCCGGGCGAATCGAACTCGACCTCGAAATCGAGGCTCGACGCACCGAAGCCCAGGAAGCCGGCGCGGACGAACACGCGGTCATGCGCCTCGACGATTTCCTTGAGGATGCCCGGGATGCGCTCGCACACCTCGGGCGCGGTCTGATAGATTACCCCGATCGCGAACTTGGCGCGGCGGTGGTCGCGCCGGGTGTTGTTCTGGATTTCCTTGTCGAGCAATTGCTTGTTCGAGATGATCCGCTCTTCGCCCTGGAACGAGCGGATCCGCGTCGATTTCAGCCCGATCGCTTCGATATTGCCGCTGGTCTGGTCGTAATTGATGCTGTCGCCGCGGCGGAAGGGCTTGTCGAAGATGATCGACAGCGCCGCGAACAGATCGGCGAAGATGCCCTGTGCCGCCAGACCGATCGCGATGCCGCCGACGCCCAGACCCGCGACCAGGCCGGTGACGTTGACCCCCAGATTGTCGAGGACGACGATCAGCGCGATCGCGAACAGCGCGAAGGTCACCAGCAGGCGGATGATCCCCATCGCGCTGCCCAGAGCTTCGGACGAATGCCGCTCGGACGTGGTGCGCGCCTCGACCAACCCCAATATGACTTCGCGCGCCCAGATCGCCGCCTGGAACACCGCGGCGATCGTGAAGAAGAAGTTGACGGTGCTGTTCACTGCCACCGGCGCGTCGGCATAGCCGACGACCAGCTTGGCGGCGATCATCACCATGAAGAAGGTGCTGGTCTTGGCGATCGCGCGCCCCAGCACACCGCTCCACCCGGTCACCACCGGCTGGCGGTCGCAATAGCGCTTGCCCCAGCCCTTGAGCGCGGCGAGCGCGAGGACGATCAGCGTCGCGACGCCGATCGCGATCAGGATCTGCAGCCAATGCCCCTGCAACCAGTCGAGCCCGTCGACCAGCAGGCGCTGGCCCTGTTGCTGAACCAGTTTGGGGGTGAGCGCGACGGTGTCTGCGGTGTTCGAAACGGCGGCGGTGGTGTTGGTCATTCGGCTTTCTTCAGGCGGCCTTGGCGGGCGAGGGCTCGGCTTGGTCGAGCGCGGCCAGGAATGCTATTAACCCGCGCTCGGCGCGCGACAAATGGCGCGTCGAGCGGGGCAGGCGGAGCGCGGCGCGCATTTCGATCTGCGCCGCCTTGTCCTTGGCGAGCGCGACCAAGGCGGGGTGGACATAGCTTTTGCGCGCGATCGCAGGGGTGTTGCCGAGTGCTTCGGTGACGGGTTCGAGCATCGCCTTCAGTCCGATCGGCGCCTCGGCGAGCGCCAGCGTCTCGAAGGCGATCGCACTGGCGCCCCAGGTGCGGAAATGCTTGGCGGTGAATTCGCCGGCCATCGCTTCGCGGATATAGGCGTTGACGTCGCTTGAGGTGACCGGGTGCGTCTCACCCGCCTGGTCGACCCAGCGGAACAGATGCTGGCCGGGCAGGTCCTGGCAGCGTTTCACGAAGCGGATCAGCGAACCGTCGGTGATCGTCATCAGCCGCATCTTGCCCGATTTGGCTCGATATTGCAGCCGCAGCGTCTTGCCGGTCAGCTTGGCGTGGTGCTGGCGCAGCGTCGTCGCGCCGAAACTCTTATTGGCCTTGGCATAACCTTCGTTGCCGATGCGGACATGGCCGTGGTCGAGCAGCCGCACTACCGCCGCCACCGCACGCGCGCGGCTCAATTTGGGCGAGCGCAGGTCGCGCTCAACGCGCTTGCGCAGCTTGGGCAGCGCGAGCCCGAAGGCGGGGCAGCGCGCATATTTGGCGGCTTCCTGCGTCTCGCGGAATTCCAGGTGATAGCGATATTGCTTGCGGCCCTTCTCGTCCCAGCCGACCGCCTGGATATGGCCGTGCGGGCTGGGGCAATACCATGCGTCGCGATAGGCGGGCGGCAGGCCGATCGCGTTGAGCCGATCAATCTCGCCGCGGTCCTTGATCCGTTCGCCCGCGGGGTTCCAATAGCCCCAGCCACCCCGCACCTTCTTGCGGGTGATGCCGGCTTCGCTGTCGTCGTGATAGATGATCGTCGAGTCCGGCATCGGTTCCTCGTTTGGGTGGCATCAGGAATGCGCGGCGCGCAGCTTCGTTCCGCAACCGTCGCGAACGCCGGAACAAGCGCCGTGGCCGAAGGTTGGCGGCAGGAACGATTTCCACTTTCGATGGAGCTATCCCATGGCCGACCTGAACAATATCCGCGTGCTGATGCTCGCCACCGACGGCTTCGAACATTCGGAGCTGTTTGACCCCCGTCAGGCGCTGCTCGATGCCGGCGTCCAGGTGACGCTGGCGTCGATCAAGACCGACCCGATCCAGGGCGTCAAGAACGACAGCGAGCCGACCGAGATGATAACCCCCGACATGACGCTCGACGATGTCGATACCGAGGATTTCGACGCGCTGGTGCTGCCGGGCGGGCTCGCCAACCCCGACACGATGCGGCTGCAGGAACGCGCGATCGAGATCGTCGAGGAGTTCATGGACGACGACAAGATCGTCGCGGCGATCTGCCACGCGCCGTGGCTGCTGGTCGAGGCTGATGTCGTCGATGGCCGCCGCGTGACGAGCTGGCCTTCGGTGCGCACCGACCTCGAAAATGCGGGCGCCGATGTGGTCGACGAGGAAGTGGTGGTCGACGGTAATCTGATCACCAGCCGCAATCCGGGGGACATTCCGGCGTTCAACAAGGCGCTGATCGAGGCGCTGGAGAAGGTCGGCACCGAAGCGGTGCATTGATCCGCCGATAACGCCGTCATGCCAGCGAAGGCTGGCATCTCCCGCGATGGTGCGATGCTATCGCGGGAGGCCCCAGCTTTCGCTGGGGCGACGGAATTTCGGTGCTGCGGCATTGAGCCACCGCTGCGCGGGGCGCTCTACCCAGCGGTAGAGCGCCGCCGATGCCGCCAGCACCACCGCCAGATACAGAGCGATCAGCGGCCAGCCGACCGGACCAGGCGCGGCGACGAAGCCCAGCTTGAACGCCTTCCACAGCAGGAAATGGCACAGATAGGTCGCGTAGCTGATCTCGCCGAGCCAGTGCAGCGGTGCGGCCTCGAGCGGGTTTCGCGCGCCCGAGGTCAGCGCCAGGGCCAGCAGGGCAGCGGCGAAACAGGCGGGGATCCACAGCGTCTCGGGTGCCCCGCCCGCTGCCACCGCGGCCAACGCCGCGAGCGCAAGCCCGGCGGCGACGAGCGCCACCCGCGCCGATCCGCGCCAACGCAGCCACAAGGCGCAGACGATCGTTCCCACGCTGAACTCGACCAGGCAGCGCAGCAGCCCGAAGCGCGGAATGTCGGCGTTGAGCGAGTCGCTGCCGGCCGCCGCGAACACCGCGTGCAGCGCCGCCAGCAATGCGGCGATCACTCCCAGCAGCGCCCGGCTGGGCAGGCGTCGCCAGTCGATCGCAAACGCCAGTAGCGGGAAGATCAGGTACGCCGCGGTCTCGACCGAGATCGACCAGGCGGGGTCGTTCCACGCCAACGCGCGCGTGAACCCCCAATTCTGTACCAGCAGATAATGCAGCGGTAGTTCGGCAAAGGGAAAGTCGACCGGATCGTGCCGCCCCGTCGCCGCGAGCAGCAGCGCGAGCGCGACCCCGCCGCTCAGCACCACCGCATGCAGCGGCCAGATCCTGGCGAATCGACGCCGGAGAAAAGCCGGTACCGTGCGCAGCCCGCCGCTGTGGAGCCGCTCGGCATAGCTCAGCCACAGCACGAAGCCCGACAGCAGGAAGAAGAAATCGACCGCGAGATAGCCATGCGCGACGATCGCGAGCGGCCAGCCGCCGAGCCCTGCCACCGATTCGCGGATATGGTAGAAGACGACGAACCACGCGGCGATCCCGCGCACGCTGGTGAGCGCGCGCAATTCCCCTCGCGGCGCGCCGGGTGAATCACCCATCGTCGCGCTTGCGACCCGGCCGCAGCCGCGCGGCGAACCCCTTGGGCGCCTCGCCGCCCTCGCGATCGAGGTCGGGGCGGCGCAGCAACAGCCAAGCGGTGAGCAGCATCAACCCATGCGTCAGCCCGAGCGAGAAATTGTCGATCATATGCTCGCTCCGTGTCGCGCCGATGGCCCTTGCTACCCCCATGCGGTTGACGCGGCGTTAAACACTCGCGTGGCACAGCATGGGCATGCGCATCCTGCACATCTTCGATCACAGCCTGCCGATCCACAGCGGCTACACCTATCGCAGCCGCGCGATCCTCAAGGCGCAGGTCGCGCGCGGCTGGGCGGTCGAGGGGGTTACCGGGCCGCGCCAGGGGGTTTCCGACTCGGGCGTCGAGACCTTCGACGGCCTTACTTTCCACCGCACCACCGCGCATCGCCCGGCGCGCGCGCCGCTGGGCGAATGGCGCGAGATGCGCGCGCTCGCCGAGCGGATCGATTCGGTGGTCGACAGCTTCCGCCCCGACGTTCTCCACGCGCATTCGCCGGTGCTCAACGCCCTCGCGATGCTCAAGGTGGCGCGCGCGCGCAAGCTGCCGTGCCTGTACGAGATCCGCGCCTTCTGGGAGGATGCCGCGGTCGGCAACGGCACCGGGCGCGAAGGTTCGGCGCGCTACCGGCTGACCCGCGCCGCCGAGAGCTTCGCGGTGCGCCGCGTCGATCGAGTCGCGGTGATCTGCGAGGGGCTGCGCGGCGACCTGATCGCGCGCGGGGTCGATGGCGACCGGATCATGGTGTCGCCCAACGGCGTCGACATGGGGATGTTCGGCACCCCGCTGCCGCGCGATTCGGCGCTGGCGGCGGCGCGCGGGCTGAACGGCGCCGATGTCGTCGGCTATGTCGGCAGCTTCTATGATTATGAAGGGCTGGGCGACCTGATCGCGGCGATGCCGGCGTTGGTCGCGGCGCGCCCCAATGCGCGGCTGCTGATGGTGGGTGGTGGACCGGTCGATGCAGCGCTCCGCGCCGCCGCGGCGGCATCGCCGGTCGCGTCGCACATCGATTTCGTCGGCCCGGTCCCGCATGCCGAGGTCGAGCGCTATTACAGCGTCATCGATGTCCTGGCCTATCCGCGCAAGCGAATGCGGTTGACCGATCTGGTCACCCCGCTCAAGCCGCTCGAGGCGATGGCGCAGGGCAAGCTGGTCGCCGCCTCGAATGTCGGCGGGCATCGCGAACTGATCACCGACGGCGTCACCGGCACCCTGTTCGCCCCCGACGACCCTTCGGCGATCGCGTCGGCGCTGGCCGGTCTGTTCGCCAATCGCTCGGGCTGGGACGAACGCCGCGCCACCGCGCGCGCCTTCGTCGAGCGCGAGCGTAACTGGTCGTCAAATGTTTCCCGGTATCAACCGGTCTACCAAGAGCTTATCGCAGCAGCACGAACGGACACATCATGGTCGCGCTTACCCAAAGTCAACGCATGAACCTGCCGCTTGCCCCCCTCGCTGCAGCGATCGTCGGTCTTGCCGCCGCGGCTGCGGTCGCGATCGTGCCGACCTGGCGGATCGAGGCGTTGATCCTCGATAGCGGGCTGCCCTCGCTGCTGCCCGCCGCCGAACCGCCGCTGGGCAGCACCGCGCGACTCGCGCTGATGGTGCTCGCCGCTGCGATCGCTGCGGCGGCGACCTGGGCCGCGGCGCTCCGCGTGCTGGTGCCGACTCGCGTGGTACGCACCGCGCCGGTGCTGCGCCGCGCCGATGCGCATCCCGATGCCCCCGCGCGCGAACCGGTGATGGCGGCGCGCGACCTCGGCACGCCCTTCCTCGACGTGACCGCCAAGAAGGATGATCTCGTCACCACGCCGGTGCCGCATGTCGAAGCCGACCTGCCGCGCGACCTCGACGTGCCGCTCGCGGCGTTCGATCCCGCCGCGATTCCCCCGGTTCCCGCGACCCCCAGCGCGACGGTGACGCCACTGCATCGCAAGCCGATGCTGGTGCCCGAGCCCGCGCGGATCGAAACCTTCGACCTCACCCCCGTTACGCGCCCCGAGCCGTTCCCGTTCCCGCTGCGATCGGCACCCGATCCCGAACCGATCGCCGCGCCCGAAACCGACGCGACGATCCATTCGCTGCTCGACCGGCTCGAGCGCGGCATCGTCCGCCGCCGTTCGGGACCGGCGATGAACGAGCGTCCCGATGCCGAGGGGCTCGAGGACGCGCTTTCGACGCTGCGCAAGTTCGCCGCGCGCGGCTAAGCCTAGTCGACCTCGACGGTCAGTATTTCGATCGTCGCGGTGAAGCGCGAATCGGCGGCATTGCGGTCGACCAGCCGGACATCGGCGACCAGATGCCCGCGCAACGCCCAGTCTGCTTCGGGCAACGCCGCCAGCCAGTCGCGCGCGGCCACGCCGTCGTCGCCCGCCAGCACCAGCCGATGCCGCGCGCCGACGAAGGTGGCGCTCGCCCAGCGGACGCAATCGCTCTCGACGATCGTTCCACCAAACGCTGCCAATGGCGCCGCCAGCGCGCGTTCGAGCAAGGTGGTAGCATCGGGGCCGCGCGCCATCAGCCGCGCTCGCGGGCGGCGAGGAACGCTTCGATCCGCGCACACATTTGCGGTCCCGGCTCCCGCCCGTTGCGCAGGTCGCCCACCAGCCGCGGGTCGTTCGCGACCCGCCGGCCGAACAGCGTGGGGGGCATCGCGCTGTGGCGCAGAAACCGTTCGATACGGGGTAGCATGCTCATCCATCGTTGCTCCTTCCGGCGAATCAATGTTCCTTATCTGTTCCGACATTTCCAACTTGTCTAGGAAATTTCCTATGGTTATGGATCGGCAATGGAATCGCACGAGCAGCGGGCGGCATTGGCGCGGATCGCGGGCGAACGCGGGGTAAGCCTCGCGCGGCTGTCGCGCGTGCTCGGGCGCAACGCGGCCTATGTGCAGCAATATGTCGCGCGCGGGTCGCCGCGGCTGCTGCCCGAGCGCGAGCGCGGATTGCTCGCCGACTTCCTGGGGGTCGCAGAGGCGGCGCTGGGCGGTCCTGCCGATCTCCAGGCGGTGCTGCGGTTCGACATCGCCGCCTCGGCGGGGCCGGGCGGGGTGGCCGAGATCGAGGTTCCCGAACGCCCTGCGCGGATCGATCCGCAATTGCTCGCGCGGCTCGGCGTCCAACCACAGGCAGCGTCGATGATTCGGGTGGCGGGCGATTCGATGGCGCCGACCCTGCTCGACGGCGACGAGATATTGGTCGACGCCGATGCGCGACTGGGTGCGCGCGCGGGGGTTTACGTGCTCCGGCGCGACGGGGTGGTGATGGTCAAGCGGCTGCGACGCGCGGGCGGCGGGATCGATATCCTCAGCGACAATCCCGCGGCGCCGAGCTGGTTCGGGATCGATCTGGCGACGATCGCGGTGATCGGCCGCGTCGCCTGGGTCAGCCGCTGCCTGGCCTGAGCCGGTAGCGCGCGGCGATCAGCGCGCGCGGTCGCGCCACCAGATCAGCAGCCCGATCGCGACGCCGACGCCCAGGCCGATCAGCAGCCCGATCGAGGGCTGGCCATAGGGCGCGCCGACCACCGCACCGACGATCAGCGACAGGGCAAGCGGGGCGCCGCCGGCGACGGGCTTGCGCGCGGGTGGCTTGCTGGCAGGGGGGCGGGGATCGGTCATCGCCGCGCCTTGCCATGTCGCGCGGAGGGACGCCAGCAGTCGCTCGCCTGTGCAGGGGCTGGGGCTTGCGGCACGCCGCCCAATTGGTCCGGCAGAATGATTGTCGCGCGGCGGCGTTACCGGCTAGGGCGGTGGCATGTCGCTCGTTCCCCGCCGGCGTTGCTGGCGCGCTGCCGTCGCCGGCCTGCTCGTTCTGTCGCCCGCGGTATCGCGCGCGCAGACCGCAACCACGCCCGACGCCGCCGCACCCGCAAGCGCGCAGGACGACGACCTGCTCGACCCCGATGCGCCGCTGATGCCGATGCCCGAGCTCGGCATCGCCTGGCCCGATCTCGCACTCGCCCCCGGCGAGACCGCCACCGCCGAAACCGCGATCGACGACGGTACCGGCGAGGCGCGCTATCGCTACCAGGTCGAGGGGATGGACGCGGTCTGGACCGAGCTGATGCGCCAGCGCTTCGACGAGGGATCTATCCTTCGCGCCAATCGCAACAAGCCCGCCAACGCCGCGCAGATCGACCGCCGCGCGCGCGCCGATTCGACGCTGCTGGGCGAAGTGCTGCGCGCCGAGGGCTATTATGACGCGCGGATCGACACCCGCGTCGAACCCGCCGCGGGCGAATTGCTGGTGACGCTCGAAGTGGTGCCGGGGCCGGTCTATCGGCTCGAGCGGGTCGATGTCGCCGGGCTGGCCGCTGCCGGCGCCAAGCAGGACGAACTGCGCCAGAGCTTCGACGTCGACGCGAATGATCCGGTCAACGCCGATGCGATCGCTGCTGCCGAGACGGCGCTGCGCACCCGCGTCGGGCGCGAGGGCTTTCCCTTTGCCGAGGTCGGCGAACCGCGCGTCGTGGTCGATCACGCGACGCAGACCGCGACGCTGTCGATGGATGTCCAGCCGGGCGAATTACTGCGCTTCGGACGCGTGACGATGCGCGACGCTCGCGTGTTCGATGCCGAGCATGTGCTCGACATCGCGCGCTTCGAACCCGGCGACGTCTATGATTCGAACTCGGTCGAGGATCTGCGCCGCGCGATCATCCAGACCGGGATCGTCTCGGCGGTGCGGATCGAGGAAGTGAAGGGGCAGGCGCCGGGCACCGTCGATCTCGACATGCGGATCGTCCCCGGCCCGCCGCGCACGATCGCGGGCGAATTGGGCTATGGCACCGGCGAAGGCGCGCGTGCCGAGGTCAGCTGGACCCACCGCAACCTGTTCCCCCCCGAAGGCGGCCTCACGTTGCGCGGGGTGCTCGGGACGCGCGAGCAATTGGGCAGCGTGGTGTTCCGCCGCAACAATTTCCACGGGCGCGATCGCGTGCTGACGCTGCAGATGGTCGCGGCGCATCTCGAACGCGACGCCTTCGTCGCCGATACCTTCCAGCTGTCGGGCAGCCTCGAGCGCCAGACCAACATCTTCTTCCAAAAGGCGTGGACCTGGTCGCTCGGCGCCGAATTGCTCGCGTCGAACGAGCGCGACGTGATCCTCGCCACCGGGGAGCCGCGTGAGCGGATCTATTTCATCGGCGCGCTGCCGACGAGCCTGGCCTATGACGGCAGCGACGATCTGCTCAATCCGACGCGCGGCTTCCGCCTGTCGGGGCGGCTGTCGCCCGAGGTCTCGTTCAGCGGCGCGACCTTCGGCTATGCGCGTACCCAGCTTGACGCCAGCGCCTATCACCCGTTCAACGACCGCGTCGTCGTCGCGGGGCGCGTCCGGCTCGGTACGATCGTCGGCGCGCCGCGCGACGCGGTTGCCCCCTCGCGGCGCTTCTATGCCGGCGGCGGCGCGTCGGTGCGCGGCTATGGCTTCCAGGACATCGGCCCGCGCGACCAGAACAATGATCCGATCGGCGGGCGCAGCCTGACCGAATTCTCGATCGAGGCGCGGGTGAAGGCGTTCGGCGCGTTCGGCATCGTCCCCTTCCTCGACGGCGGCAACATCTACACCTCGCCGCTGCCCAAGTTCACCGATTTCCGCTACGGCGCGGGGATCGGGGTTCGCTATTATTCGAACTTCGGGCCGATCCGCATCGATGTCGGCACCCCGCTCAACCCGCAGCCCGGCGACCCGCGCGTCGCGGTATACGTGTCGTTGGGGCAGGCGTTTTGACCGACGTCGTCTCGACCGACGTCGACACGGTGCCCGCGGTGCGCAAGCGGCGCTGGCCACGCGTGCTGCTCGCGATCGTCGCGGGCGTGCTGGCGCTGGTGGCGGGGGCGGTGCTGCTGCTCGATACCCAGGTCGGGCATCGATTCGTCGCCGATCAGGTCGCCGCGCTCAAGCCCGCCAACGGGCTGCGCTATCGGATCGGCCGGATCGAAGGCTCGATCTATGGCCGCGCGACGCTCATCGACGTGCGGATTTACGACGCACGCGGGCTGGTGTTCGCGGCGCCGCGCGCGCAGCTCGACTGGCGCCCGCTGGCGTGGAGCGCCAACCGGCTCGACATTCGCCGCCTGACCGTCCCGCGCGCGACGCTCGCCAAATTACCCAGCCTGTTGCCGACCGGGCGGCAGGGGCCGATCCTGCCGGGCTTCGACATCGCGATCGGCTGGCTGGCGATCGACCGGCTCGAGATCGCGCCCGCCATCACCGGCCAACGCCGGATCGGCCGGCTCGTCGGCCGCGCCGATGTGCGCGACCGCCGCGCATTGGTCGATCTGGCGGCATTGGTCGAGGGCAGCGACTTCCTGCGCATCAAGCTCGACGCGACCCCCGATCGCGACCGCTTCGACCTGGCCGCGCGCGGACGCGGGCGCGGCGACGGCGTGCTCGCGCGGCTCGCCGGGGTGAACCGCCCGCTGGCGTTCGCGGTCGAGGGGGATGGCCGCTGGGCGCGCTGGCAGGGATCGGCGGCGGCGCAGGTCGGCGGGGTGTCGATCGCCGATCTGCGGCTGGGGGTCGAAAGCGGCCGCTATACGCTGGGCGGCGAAGTCGCGCCGGCATCGCTGCTGCGCGGGCGGCTGCAGCGGCTCACCTCGCCGCGCGTCCGGCTGAACGGCGCCGCGACCTTCGCCAACCGGCGGATCGAAGGCACACTCAGCGCGCGGTCGGCGGCGCTCGCGATCGAAGCCAGCGGCGGCATCGACCTGGCCGAGAACCGCTATCGCAACCTTCGCACCTCGGTGCGCGTGCTCCAGCCGAGCGCGCTGGTGGGCAACATGACCGGGCGCGACATTGCGCTGCGGGTAATCCTCGACGGCGGCTTCTCGACCGCGCGCTTCGATTATCGGCTGACCACGCCGCAGGTCGCGTTCGATCGCACCGGGTTTGAACAGGTGCGGATCGCGGGGCAGGGGCGGCTGTCGGCATCGCCGGTCACCGTTCCGATCCGCCTGACCGCCGCGCGCGTGACCGGGGTCGGCAATGTCGCGGGCGGCATCCTGCGCAACCTGTCGGTGGCGGGCGCGCTCAAGGTGACCGCGGCGAACATCACCGGCGACCAGTTGCAGCTGCGGTCGGACAAATTGTCGGGCCGGGTGATGGTGTTCGTCGACCTGCGTACCGGGCAATATGAAGTCGGGCTGGCGGGCGGGCTGCAACGCTATCTGATCCCCGGCCTCGGCATCGTCGATGTCGATTCGCGGCTCAGCGTCGTGCCCGGCGCCAATGGCCGCGGCACGCGAATCCTCGGGCGCGGCACCGCGCAGGTGGTTCGGCTCGACAACGGCTTCTTCCGCTCGCTCACCGGCGGGCTGCCGCGGATCGTCACCGGGCTCGAGCGCGGCGCCGACCGCATCCTCTATTTCCGCAATGCCGTGCTGACCTCGCCCGACCTGAGCTTGCGCGGCAACGGCTTCCGCCGCGTCGACGGGACCTTCTATTTCGAGGGCAGCGGCACCCAGCGCCAATATGGCCCGGTGACGCTCAAGCTGAACGGGCGGATCGATCGCCCCACCGTCGAGCTGCGGCTGGCGTCGCCCAACGCGACGCTGGGCCTCAGCGACGTGCAGGCGCGGCTCGATCCGACACCGCAGGGCTATGTCTATACCGCCGCGGGCGGATCGCGGCTGGGACCCTTCACCAGCGAGGGCGCGATCCTGCTGCCGCGCGGGGGCAGCGGCCGGATCGAGGTCGCGCGGCTCGACGTCGCGGGAACGCGCGCGAGCGGCGCACTCGATATCGTCACCGGCGGGTTCGACGGGTGGCTCGACGTCGCGGGCGGCGGGCTGTCGGGCAATCTGGCGTTTGCGGTGCAAGCCGGCATCCAGCGGATCGACGGCGCGATCGATGCGCAGGGCGCGCAGCTCGCCGACACGCTGAGCGTCCGCCGCGGCCAATTGCGCTTCACGACCTTGCTCGACCCCGCCGGCACCACGCTCGAGGGCAATGTGCTTGCGCGCGGCCTGCGCGCCGGGGGGCTGACGCTCGCGCGGTTCGACGGCAGCGCGCGGCTGGTCGATGGCGTCGGCGACGCCAAGGTGGCGCTGGCGGGGTCGCGCGGCCGCGGCTTCGCGATCGATGCGACCGCGCGGATCGCGGCTGACAGCTACACGATCAGCGGCGGCGGCACCGTCGATCGCCGGCCGCTCACGCTGGTGTCGCCCGCGGTGATCCGCCGCGAGGGCGATGGCTGGCGGCTGGAACCCACCCGGCTGACCTTCGCCGATGGCGAGGCACAAATTGCCGGTACCCTCGAAGGCGGCACTACTGCGATCGACGCCAGCGTCACGCGAATGCCGCTGACGGTGCTCGATATCGGCTATCCGGCGCTTGGCCTGGGCGGGCGCGCTACCGGCAAGCTGCGCTATGTCGCGCGTGCCGACGCCGCACCGACGGGGTCGGTCGACATGACGATCCGCGGGCTCAGCCGCGCGGGGCTGGTGCTTTCATCGCGGCCGATCGATGTCGGGGTGAAGGGCGTGCTCCAGCCGGGGCAGGCGGGCTTCCGCGCGATCATGGCATCGGGCGGGCGTACGATCGGTCGCGCGCAGGCGCGGCTGGCGCCGCTGGGTGCGGGCAACCTCGCGCAGCGGCTGGCGAACGCGCCGCTGGTCGCGCAGCTTCGCTATGGTGGTCCCGCCGACACGCTCTGGCGTCTCACCGGGATCGAGCTGTTCGACCTGTCGGGGCCGGTGGCGATCGGCGCCGATGTCAGCGGGCGGCTCGCCGATCCGCGGATTCGCGGGTCGCTGCGCAGCGAGAATGCGCGGATCGAAAGCACCGTTACCGGCACCGTGCTCACCAACGTCCAGACGCGCGGGCGTTTCAACGGGTCGCGGCTGGTGATCGATCAGTTCCAGGCGCGCGATGGGCGCCAGGGCAGCGTGTCGGGATCGGGCAGCTTCGACCTTTCCTCGGTGCGCGGCTTCGGCATCGACCTGAACGTTACCGCCCAGAACGCACTGCTGATCAACCGCGACGACATTGGCGCGACGGTGACCGGGCCGATCAGCATCAAGTCCGACGGACGCGGCGGCACGATCGGCGGCGAAGTGGTGCTCAACAGCAGCCGCTACCGGCTGGGCCAAGCGGTGGTTGCGGCGCCGATCCCGCGGCTCAACATCACCGAGATCAACCAGCGCGGCGGCGACGATGCCGAGCTCGAGCGGATTGAGCCGTGGAAGCTCGACCTGCGCGCGCGTGCGCCGGGCAACATGGCGGTAACCGGGCTGGGGCTCGACAGCGAATGGTCGGCGAACCTGCGCATCGGTGGCGAGCCGACCGCGCCGCAGATCCGCGGGCGCGCCGATCTGGTGCGCGGCGACTACGACTTTGCCGGACGCAGCTTCGACATCGATCGCGGGCGAATCAGCTTCGACGGATCGGTGCCCTCGAACCCCGCGCTCGATATTTCGGCCAACGCCAACACCCAGGGGCTCAACGCGACGATCCGTGTGACGGGCAATGCCCTGAAACCCCAGATCGGCTTTTCGAGCATCCCAGCGCTGCCCGAGGACGAATTGCTTTCACGGCTGTTGTTCGGCACCTCGATCACCAGTCTTTCGGCGCCCGAGGCGCTGCAGCTGGCATCGGCGGTGTCGGCGCTGCAGGATGGCGGCAACGGGCTCGATCCGATCAACGCGGTGCGGCGCGCGGCGGGGCTCGACCGGCTGCGCATCGTCGCGGCCGATCCGCAGACGGGCCAGGGCACCTCGATCGCCGCGGGCAAGTTCGTGACGCGGCGCACCTATGTCGAGATCATCTCCGACGGGCAGGGCTATTCGGCGACCCGCGTCGAGTTTCAGCTGACGCGCTGGCTGTCGCTGTTGTCGTCGATCTCGACGATCGGGCGCCAGAGTGCGAATGTGCGCGTGTCGCGTGATTATTGATCATATTGCGCGCGGTATTGCCAAATCATGGACCTATCGGCAGTCCGCTTCGCTTGTTCGCCGACGTGGCGGTGACCGGTCCCGTTCCATGAGCCCATCTCCTAGGTAGCCCGCCGATGACCCTTCCTCAGATCCTGTCGGTTGCGGTCCTGCTCGGCATGATGGGCCTCTTCATCTGGGGGAAACTGCGCTACGATCTGGTCGCGATCATCGCGCTGATGGCGGCGCTCGCGGTCGGAATCGTCAGCCCCGATCAGGCCTTTACCGGCTTTTCGGACGACATCGTCATCATCGTCGGGTCGGCGCTGGTGATTTCGGGCGCGGTCCAGCGATCGGGGGTGGTCGAGACGACGATGGGCTTCCTGCAGAAACGCGTCACCAGCGTGCGGAGCCAGTTGCTGCTGCTCACCGGCACCGTCGGGCTCGCCTCGGGGCTGGTCAAGAATATCGGGGCGCTGGCAATGATGATGCCAGTGGCGTTCCAGATGGCCAAGAAGTCGCAGGTATCGCCCTCGGCCTTCCTGATGCCGATGGCGTTCGCGTCACTGCTCGGCGGGCTGATGACGCTGGTCGGCACATCGCCCAACGTCATCGTCAGCCGGGTGCGCGAGGAGATTACCGGCCAGCCGTTCGAGATGTTCGATTATCTACCCGTCGGCGCGGTGCTCGCGGTGATGGGGCTGATCTATCTGTTCTTCGCCTATCGGCTGCTGCCGAGCGACCGGCGCGGCGCCGCGACGATGGGTGAATCGCTCGACATCAACAGCTACGTCACCGAAGCGACGATCGCTCCCAAATCGCCCGCGATCGGCGAAACTGTGGGCGACTTCGTCGAGCGCCACGAGCATGAGATCACCGTCACCGCGTTGCTCCGAAACGGTCTGCGGACGATGCCCAACGATGCGATGGAGCTGCACGAGGACGACACGCTGATCCTGGGCGGCGCCCCCGACAGCCTCGAGCGCGTCATCGCCGGCGACCGGCTCGAGCTCGAGGGGCATCATCGCGATGGCCCCGAAGGCACCGAAAGCGACGAGGTCGGGGTGATCGAGGCGGTGATCAACGTCGATTCGCCGCTGATCGGGCGCACTGCGGGCCGGCTGCTGCTGCGCCAGCGCTATGGCGTCAACCTGATCGCAGTGTCGCGCCAGGGCGAGCGGCTGACCCGCCGCCTTGCCAACACCACGCTGCGCGCGGGCGACGTGCTGGTGCTGCAGGGGCCGCTGACCATCCTCCCCGATCGGATGCGCGAGCTCGGCTGCCTGCCGCTAGCCGAACGGACGATCCGGCTGGGCAATGGCCGCAAGTCGCTGCTGCCGATCGGCATCCTGGCGGTGGCGATGCTCGCGACCGCGCTCGGCTATGTCCCCGTTGCGGTCGCGTTCTTCTGCGCCGCGGGTGTGATTCTGGCGACCGGCGCGATGCCGATCCGCGAGGCGTACAACCATATCGAATGGCCGATCCTGATCATGCTCGGCGCGCTGATTCCGGTATCGGACACGCTGCGCACCACCGGTACCAGCGACCTGATCGGCCAGTGGCTGTCGGGGGTCGCGGTAACGTTGCCGCCCTGGGGCGCGGTGGCGCTGATCCTGGCGGCGGCGATGGCGGTGACGCCGTTCCTCAACAACGCAGCGACGGTGCTGGTCATGGCGCCGATCGCCGCGACCTTCGCCGCGAGCCTGGGCTACCGTCCCGAACCTTTCCTGATGGCCACCGCGGTGGGCGCCGGCTGCGATTTCCTCACCCCGATCGGCCACCAGTGCAACACGCTGGTGATGGGCCCGGGGGGCTATCGCTTCGGCGATTATGCGCGGCTGGGCGCGCCGCTGTCGGTGCTGGTGCTGCTGGTGGGCACACCGATGATCCTGTGGGTGTGGCCGGTCAGCTGATTTGCGCAGGTCCGCCCGATACCCCATATCGACCGTTCATTAACAGGAGAGTTCGATGCGTTCAGCCGAAGCCGTTGCCGGGATGCCATGCCCCGTTTGCAAGACGCCGCTCGCCATGGCCGAGCGCCATGGGATCGAGATCGATTATTGCCCCACCTGCCGCGGCGTCTGGCTCGATCGCGGCGAGCTGGACAAGATCATCGAGCGCAGCGCCGCCGAACAGGCCCCTGCCGCGCCGCAGCAGAGCTATGCACCGCCGCCGCCGCAGCAGCCTTCTTATCAGCAGCCGCAGGGCAATCCGTGGAGCGGAAGCGGCGGGTATCGCGACGATGATCGCTATCACGGCAAGAAGCGCAAAAAGTCGTTTCTCGAAGAATTGCTCGGCTGAAACGCCGGCATGTCGGTGGCGGCGGCGCCCGGTCTGGCGGGAGCCGCCGCCCGGCTCAGGCCAGCACCCCGACCACCGACTTCACTTCCATGAATTCGGCCAAGCCGAACTTGCCATATTCGCGGCCATTGCCCGATTGCTTGTAGCCGCCGAAGGGCACACTCGGATCGGGCTGGCCGCCATTGACGTACACCATCCCTGCGCGCAGCCGCGGTGCGACGCGCGCGATGCCGTCGCGATCGCCGAACAGTACCGCCGACAGGCCATAGGCGGTGTCGTTGGCGACGCGGATCGCGTCCTCCTCGCTGTCATAGGGGATGATCGTCACCACCGGGCCGAAGATTTCCTCGCGCGCGATCGTCATGGCGTTGGTGACGTTCGAGAACAGGGTGGGGCGCACATAATAGCCGGTGTCGATGCCCTCGGGGCGGCCGGGGCCACCTGCTTCGAGCGTCGCGCCTTCGGCGATCCCAGCCGCGATCAGCGCCTGCACCTTGTCGAACTGCGCCTGGTTGACCAGCGGGCCGATGTGCCGCCCCTCGGTCATCGGGTCGCCGGTCTTGGTGGCTGCCATCATTTGCTTGGCAATCGCTACCGCCTCGTCCTGCCGCGCCGCGGGCACCAGCAGCCGCGTGGGGGCGATGCAGCTTTGCCCCGAATTGAGCAGCACCGCCATCAGCGTGCCGGGCACCGCCTTGGTCATGTCGGCGCTGTCGAGCACGACCGAGGGCGCCTTGCCGCCGAGTTCCTGATGCACCCGCTTGACGGTGTCGGCGGCGCTCTTGGCGACCATGATGCCCGCGCGCGTCGATCCGGTGAAGCTGACCATGTCGATCCCCGGATGCGCCGACAGCGCCGCGCCGACGCCTGCGCCGTCGCCATTGACCAGGTTGAACACCCCGGCGGGCACCCCCGCCGCATCGAGCACTTCGGCGAAGATCGCCGCGCACGCCGGCGCTTCCTCCGACGGCTTGAGGATCATCGTATTGCCCGCCGCGAGCGCGGGCGCGACCTTGGCGACGATCTGGTTGAGTGGCCAGTTCCAGGGCGTGATCAGCGCGACGACGCCGATCGGCTCGTGCACCACGATGCTGGTGTTGATCGTCTCTTCGAAGGTGAAGTCGCGCAGCGCCTGGATCGCCGCGGCGAGGTGGCCGATCCCCGACCCGACCTGCGCGGTCCGCGCGACCGAGATCGGGCAGCCCATTTCGAGCGCGATCGCTTCGGCAAGCTCGCCGGCGCGGGCCTTGTATTCTACCATGATCGCCTCGAGCAGCGCGATCCGCTCGTCGACGCTGCTGCGACCGAAGCGCTCGAACGCTTGCCGCGCGGCGGCGACCGCGGCATCGAAATCGGCTGTGGTGCCGAGCGTGATCCGGCTGCAAGGCTGTTCGGTGGCGGGATTGATCACTTCGTGCAGCCTGCCGCCGTCGCTATCGACCCAGGCGCCGTCGATATAATGCTTCAGGTAATCGCGCATCCTCGCCATCCTTTTTGAATATCGGGTACGCGACCGACGATGGCGAGCGCGGCGAAGCGTTGCAACCCGAAACCGTCCCGCCGCGTTTGGGCGCAAACGACTATTGGAGAATGGCATGACGCGATTTCAGGGCAAGACGGTGATCGTCACCGGCGCCGCATCGGGAATCGGCAAGGCGACCGCCGAGCGGTTCCTCGCCGAAGGGGCGAACCTCGTCGCGGTCGATATCGAGCGCGACGCGCTGCACACGGCGTTCGCCGATGGCGATCGGGTGCTGTGCCACGTCGCCGATGTGGGCGACGATGCCGCTTGCAAGAACATTGCCGAAGCGGCGGGCGCGCGCTTCGGGGGGATCGACGTGCTGGTCAACAATGCCGGGGTCGCGCCCGAAGGATCGATCACCAAGACCAGCCCCGCCGATTTCGAACGCGTGCTGCGGGTCAACGTGCTCGGCGTCTATGCGCTGTCGCGACACGCGATGCCGTATCTGGCAACCGCCAGGGGATCGATCGTCAACACCGGATCGGTTTCGGGGCTGGGCGGCGATTGGGAGAAGGCTGCGTACAACGCCTCGAAAGGCGCGGTCACCAACCTCACCCGCGCGATGGCGCTCGATCACGGCAAACAGGGCGTGCGAGTCAACGCGGTCGCGCCTACCTTCACCCGGACAGGCATGACCGAGGACTATATGGACGAAAAGACCGTGGCGAGTTTCGTCGAGCGTATCCCGCTCGGCCGGATCGGCGAACCCGAGGATCTGGCGGCGGCGATCGCCTTCCTCGCCAGCGACGATGCGGGCTTCATCTCGGGGGTGACGCTGCCGGTCGATGGCGGGCTGTCGGCATCGAACGGGCAGCCGGCATGAGCGCCGCCTGGGTCCAGCGGCTTGCCGCCACCGGCGGTCCCGATGCGTTCGAATGGACGCAGGTCGGCCTGCCGCCCCCCGCCGTGGGCGAGGTGCGGCTGCGCGCCACCGCGATCGGGCTGAACTATATCGACACCTATCATCGCGGCGGGCTGTACCCGGTCGAATTTCCTGCGGTGCTGGGTGCCGAGGGTGCCGGGGTGATCGAGGCGCTGGGCGGGGGCGTCGAGGGCTTTGCGATCGGCGACCGCGTGGGCACCTTCAGTCCGGCGCGCGGGGCCTATGCGACCGCGCGCAATGTCGCGGTCGATCAGTTGGTCCGGCTGCCCGACGATATCGCCGATACCAACGCGGCGGCGCTGATGCTGAAAGGCGCCACCGCGTGGTTCCTGATCGAGCAATGCGCGAAGGTGCAGGCCGGGCAGGCGGTGCTGGTCCATGCCGCCGCGGGCGGAGTGGGGCTGCTGCTGGTCGGCTGGCTCAAGGCGATCGGCGCCACGGTGATCGGCGTGGTGGGTAGCGAGGCGAAGGCCGACCAGGCGCGCCAGGCGGGTGCCGATCATGTCGTCCTCCACCGCAGCGAGGACATCGCCGCGCGGGTGCGCGCGATCACCGATGGCGCCGGCGTGCCGGTGGTGTTCGACGGGGTCGGCAAGGCGACCTGGGCCGCCTCGCTCGACAGCGCGGCGCGGCGGGGGTTGATCGTCAGTTATGGCAATGCCAGCGGTGCGGTCGATGGCGTTAATCTGGGGGTGCTGGCGGCGAAGGGGTCGCTGTTCGTCACCCGCCCGACGCTGTTCGACTATGCGACGACGCAACATGCGCGGCAGCAGGCCGCCGACCGGGTGTTCGCGATGCTGCGCGACGGCGCGATCGCGGCGCATATCGGACAGAGCTTTGCGCTGGCCGATGTCGCGCAGGCGCATCGTGCGATCGAAGCTGGGGAGACGACGGGGAGCACGGTGTTGCTGCCGTGAGTCAGCAACACCCCCGTTCGTCGTGAGTAGCCGCCGAGTAGCTGCGCAGCAGCGTATCGAAGCGGCGTATCGAAGGACCGTTGTCGGGCAGGTGCTTCGATACGCGCCCTCGATACGCCCTGTGGGCTACTCGGTCGCTACTCAGCACGAACGGAGGGGGTGGGGGCCGTTCAGCGCTTCTCCCCCGCCAACCGCGTCAGGAACGCCGCATTGCGCAGCGCTTGTCTCGGCAGGCTGTCGAGGTCGAGCCATTCGCCCTCGGCATGCGCCGCGCCGCCCACCGCGCCGAGCCCCGCGAGCGTCGGTACGTCGGCGGCGACCCAGCCCGAATCAGCGGCGCCGCGCTTGGCGGGGTCGTATTCGGGCATTTCGGGAAGCTTCAGGTCGCGATTGACCGTGTTGAGCGTCGCCAGCAGCGCACGGTTGCCCGCGCTCGGCGCCATCGGTGGCATACCGTCGAAGAAGGTAAGCGTCGCGCCGGTCTGCGGCAGATGCGCGGCGACGATCGTCGCCATCTTGGCGCGTACCGATTTGTCCTGCTGCGGCGTCAGCGTGCGAAGGTCGCCGCGCGCGATCGCGGCTTCGGCGACGATGTTGGTCTTGCCGCTGCCCGTCGCGGTGACCCCGGCGGCGTCGATCGCGGCGGGGGTGCCGCCCGCCAGCACGCCGACATTGTAGGTCAGGTTGGGTTCGGGCAATTCGCGGCGGAAGCCGTCGAGGATCCGCGCCATCTCGTAGATCGCGCCATAGCCCAAAGCCTTGCCGAACACCCCGCTCGAATGCCCGGTCTTGCCGCTGGTGCGCAATTCCCAGCTGGTCGAGCTGCGCCGCGCGACGGTGCCATATTCGGTGCCGCCCTCGACCGCGAGGCCTTCATATTCGAGCGCGACGTCGCTCGCCTTGCCCGCCGCGATCAGCGCCTCGCGGGCCTGGATTGCAGGCCGTCCGGTGCGTTCTTCGTCGCCGGTCAGCACGACGGTGATGTCGGCGTCCTTGAGCGTGCCTGCCGCCTGCATCGCGCGCAACGCCGCGACGATCACGACCATCCCGCCCTTGTCGTCGCCGACCCCCGGCCCGACCGCGCGGCGACCCTCGACCTTGTAGGTTTGAAACGGCGAGGTCGGTTCGAACACCGTATCGAGATGGCCGATCATCAGGATGCGCTTGCCGCGGCCATTGCCCTTGTGCGTCGCGACCAGATGCCCCGCGCGCTCGACCGCCGATTGATCGACCCAGTCTACCTTGAAGCCCAGCGGCTCGAACTCGGCGCGCATCATGTCGCCGACCGCCTTAACCCCGGGAAGGTTGAGCGTGCCCGAATTCTGTTCGACCAGCTTCTGGAGCAGCGCTTCGTGGCGCGCGGTTTCGGCGGCGACGGTCTGGCGCATCGTCGCGACCTGCGGCGCGGTCTGCGCGGCGGCGGGGGTGGCGAAGAGCATGGCGAGCGCGGCGAGGGCGGGGCGTTTCATGGGGTGAGCCTAACGGCTGCGGTGGGCCGAGGATACCCCGAGCGGGGCAGGGGGCGGTACGAAACCAAAAAGGGCGGCAGGATCGCTCCCGCCGCCCTCTTCATCGTTCGGTCACGGCAACGCCGCGCTCAGCCGCTGTAGTACATGTCGTACTCGACGGGGCTCGGGGTCATTTCCCAGCGCGCCACGTCCTCGTACTTCAGCTCGATATAGCTCTCGATCTGCTCCTTGCTGAACACGTCGCCCTTGAGCAGGAAGTCATGATCGGCGGTCAGGCTCTCGAGTGCCTCGCGCAGCGACGCGCAGACGGTGGGAACCTCGGCGAGCTCTGCGGGCGGCAGGTCGTACAGGTTCTTGTCCATCGCTTCGCCCGGATGGATCTTGTTCTGGATGCCGTCGAGGCCCGCCATCATCAGCGCCGCGTAAGCGAGATAGGGATTGGCCAGCGCATCGGGGAAGCGAACCTCGACGCGCTTCGACTTGGGGCCAGTGCCATAGGGAATGCGGCACGAGGCCGAACGGTTGCGCGCCGAATAGGCGAGCAGCACCGGCGCTTCATAGCCCGGCACCAGCCGCTTGTAGCTGTTGGTCGACGGGTTGGTGAAGGCGTTGACCGCCTTGGCGTGCTTGATGATGCCACCGATGAAATACAGGCACATTTCGGACAGGCCGGCATAGCCATTGCCCGCGAACAACGGCTCCTTGCCGTTCCAGATCGAGAAATGCGTGTGCATCCCCGAGCCGTTATCTTCCTTGATCGGCTTGGGCATGAACGTCGCCGACTTACCATAGGCATGCGCGACTTGGTGCACGACATACTTGTAGATCTGCATCCGGTCGGCGGTCTGCGTCAGCGTGCCGAAGGTGAGGCCGAGCTCGTGCTGCGCGGCGGCGACCTCGTGGTGGTGCTTGTCGCAAGGCAGGCCCATCTCGATCATCGTCGAGACCATCTCGGCGCGGATGTCGACCGCGCTGTCGACCGGCGCGACGGGGAAATAGCCGCCCTTGGCGCGCGGGCGGTGGCCCATGTTGCCGGCTTCATAAACGCGGCCGGTGTTGGTCGGCAGCTCGATATCGTCGATCTGGAAATAGCTGGTGTTGTAGCCATTCTCGAAACGGACGTCGTCGAACATGAAGAATTCGGCTTCGGGGCCGACATAGACGGTGTCGCCGATCCCGGTGTTCTTCAGATACGCCTCGGCGCGCTTGGCGGTCGAGCGCGGATCGCGCGCATACAGCTCGCCGGTCGAAGGCTCGACGACGTCGCAGAAGATGATCAGCATCGGCGTCGCCGAGAACGGATCGGTATAGACCGCGTCGAGATCGGGCATGAGCGTCATGTCGCTCTCGTTGATCGCCTTCCAGCCGGCGATCGAGGAGCCGTCGAACATCAGGCCGTCGGTCAGCTCGTCTTCGCCCAGCAGGCCCGCGACCATCGTCAGATGCTGCCACTTGCCCTTGGGATCGGTGAAGCGCAGATCGACCCACTCGATCTCTTCTTCCTTCATCCGCTTCAGAATTGCGCCGGCGTCGGTGGCCATCGTGTCATTCCCTTTCGGTTCGTTCGGTTCGCAAAGTCGCGCGCACGAGTCGCGCAAGGATGTTTCGCGGCGCTCTCCTTTTCACAGGATGCTGCGTCGCGTCAAATCGCAGTGGGTCTAGATCGCGTCTTCGTTGCGCTCGCCGGTGCGGATGCGCAGCGCGGTCTCGACATGGCTGACGAAGATCTTGCCGTCGCCGATCCGCCCGGTCTGCGCCGCCGCGGCGATCGCCTCGACCACGCGGTCGGCCAGGCTATCCTCGACGATCACCTCGAGCTTCACCTTCGGCAGGAAATCGACGACATATTCGGCGCCGCGATACAGTTCGGTGTGGCCCTTCTGCCGGCCGAAGCCCTTGGCCTCCGTCACGGTGATGCCCGACACGCCGACGTCGTGCAGCGCCTCCTTCACCTCATCGAGCTTGAACGGCTTGATGATGGCTTCGATCTTTTTCACGCTTTCCCCCAAATCTCGCCGAGGCGGTTTCAAAAATCGTGCCAACGCCGACAAGCACGATTTTCGCTCGCTGAATGCCAAAGCGCAAGGCCAATCGGGTGCCGCAAAAGCGGGCATCGGGCGCCCGTTGCTCGCTAAGCAGGCAGTTGGACCGGTCGGTTCAGACGTAGGGCGGCTGGTGCATCCCCGCCGGGCTCAGCGTGAAGATCTCGCACCCCGTCTCGGTGATCGCGATCGTATGCTCGAACTGCGCCGAGAGGCTGCGGTCGCGGGTCACCGCGGTCCAGCCATCGTCGAGCAATTTCACATCGGCGCGGCCGATATTGATCATCGGTTCGATCGTGAAGATCATGCCGGGGCGCAGTTCGGGGCCGGTGCCGGGGCGGCCGACATGGACGACCTCGGGGGCGTCGTGGAACAGCCGCCCGACGCCATGGCCGCAGAAATCGCGCACCACGCCATAGCGATGCTGCTCGGCATGGCGCTGGATCGCGTGCGCGACGTCGCCCATGTGATTGCCCGGGCGCGCCTGTTCGATCCCCAGCATCAGGCATTCATAGGTCACATCGACCAGCCGCCGCGCCTTCAGCGGCACATCGCCGATCAGGTACATCCGGCTCGAATCGCCATGCCAGCCATTGAGCAACGGGGTGACGTCGACATTGACGATGTCGCCGTCCTTCAGCGTCCGCTCCGACGGGATGCCGTGGCACACGACATGGTTGATCGAGATGCAGCTGCTATGCGTGTAACCGCGATAGCCGAGCGTCGCGGGGACCGCGCTCGCCGCGAGCATCTGGACGCGGATAGCATCGTCGATGTCGCGGGTGAGCGCGCCGGGCACCATCAGCGGCACGATCGAATCGAGGATTTCGGCGGCGAGCCGCCCGGCGGGACGCATCCCCTCGAACGCATCGGGGCCGTACAGATGGATCGCGCCATCGCGCGACAACGGCGCGTCGGGCGCGACGGTTACATAATCGGTCATGCGCATCACATAACGCCCAAAGCCCGACTTTGCGAGGGGAGGCGGCTGGGCTATGCGCGATGCCATGGGCGAACGCATCTGGACCGCAGGGCTGGTGGTGATCGGCGACGAGATTCTCTCGGGCCGCACGCAGGACAAGAATGTCGCGCAGCTGGCGAGCTGGCTGAATGTGCAGGGTATCCGGCTGGCCGAGGTGCGCGTCGTCGGCGATACCGCCGCGGCGATCGGCGAGGCGGTCGATGCGCTGCGCAGCCGCTGCGATTATTGCTTCACCACCGGCGGCATCGGCCCGACGCATGACGACATCACCGTCGACGCGATCGCGCAGGCATTGGGGGTGCCGGTGGTGGTCCATCCCGAGGCGCGCGCGATGCTCGAGGCGCATTACGCCGATCGCGGCGGCATCACCGATGCGCGGCTGCGGATGGCGCGTGTGCCGCAAGGAGCCGAGCTGATCGCCAACGCGATGTCGGGCGCGCCGGGAATTCGCTTCGGCGATCTCTTCATCCTCGCCGGCGTGCCGCACATCGCCGCGCAGATGCTCGATTCGCTCACCGGCACGCTCGAGGGCGGCCTCCCGGTGGTGAGCCGGACGATCGGCTGCTGGGTCGCCGAAAGCGAGGTCGCCGAGCTGCTGCGCACGGTCGAGGCGGCGCATGACGGCGTGTCGATCGGCAGCTATCCCTTCTTCCGCGAGGGCAAGGTCGGTGCCAATTTCGTGGTGCGCGCCACCGATGCCGGGGTGGTCGACGGCTGCATCGTCGACCTGACCACGCGGATCGAAGCCCAGGGCCGGACGATCGCGCCCGATGGAATCTGATGAATTGCCCGCAGCGTGGGGGCGACATTGCTGCCGAATTGCCCTAGGGCGGCGCGGCTCGACGCCAGCGCGGCTCGAATCCTCGGCGCGCGGCCTCGAACCAACGGAGTGAATTGCCCCTCATGAGTGCGTACAAAGCCCCCGATTTCCAAGAGCGCCAGGCCCTGTCGAAGCAGGCCAAGGAAAAGGCGCTCGAAAAGCTGCGCGCCAAGCCGCCGATGGATCCGGCCGTGGTTGCCGAGCGCCTTGCTGCCGCCGAACGCCGCGAAGCCGCCGCCGCCGAGCGCCAGCGCGAAAAGATCGCCGCCAAGGAAGCCGCCGAAGCCGACAAGATCGCCAAGGCTGCCGAAGCCGAAGCCGCGATCGAACAGGCCGCCAAGGACGCCGAACAGGCCGAAATCGACAAGAAGGCGGCGCGCGACGCGCGCTACGCTGCGCGCAAGCAGCGCAAATAAGGGCAGGCGAGGGGGCGGGTGCATAGCCGCCCACCCGTTCGTCGCCGAACCGGCGAGATCGTCGTTCTGATCGCCAACGGCGCAAGACACGCGCCATTGCCATCCCGGTGCCGCTCATCGGCGCCGCGCCTCGGACCGTCGGACCCAGGGCTGGCCTGCTGCTGCGGTATTATTCGCCGATAGGCTGAGCGGGAGGTGTTTGCAGGCGCAATTGCCGTTGGGCTTGGCGCAGCGGGCGGCAAAGCTCCGTCGGCCTGAGCGCATCGCAGGATGGAGCGGGTGAAGGGAATCGCATAAACTTCACCAAATACTTGACAAGGAAGGGGAAGTTTAGGTTCAAAGATTATGAGAAGCCCCCAATATGGCCCCCAGCTTGCTCGCAGGTCGAGTTCGACGCCTGGCTTCTGCGTATCCGGTAACGCACGAAATCACTTCCGTGCCGGCTGATAGGTGGTCATACTCCCTACTGTTTCGATGCGCAGCGCCAGGCATAAACGGCGTGCCAAGCAGAGCAGCAGCTAGCGCACGATCGTAAAAGGCATGCCGAGCATGGCTAATGCATTCGATTTTCCGCATCCGTTGATGCCGGTCCGCGAACAGGAACCCGGTGCTAGGAGGGGAGCCCTGATCTGCGCCTAACCCACTGGCTTCGGAGCGGTATTTTGCTCGCTCGACCGCAAAGCTACATTTTAGCAGACACATTATGGCTTGCAGTGCCTTTGAGGTATTCCAAGCGGCGGAATGGGGTGGAGCGCGGACCGTTTGCTTTGGAGTGAGCGATCGCCTTTCTGGCCGTTCGTTCACCTGCGACGAGATGGCTGCTACTCGCCTAGTCATTGGCCGTTTTCCAGGTTGCGATCCGATCCCGGAAGCCGCCATTCGTCGGTGTTGGATGAAGGTTAGGAAATTGAAATTGCGTCAGCAACACATTGCCAATTTGCCACTATCGATCTGAATCGGCCGATACTTCCTTCCCAGAGGCGACAGCGTCCAGATTTGTAAGATTGCATCCCGCATCACCAGGGTTGCCACTACAGTGGATGTGATCTTCGTCACCAATAATGTGCTCAATTGAACAGTGACGCCTGGTCGTCCTTCCGGCGCCGATACAATCCCGACGCTTGAGTCTCGCTCGACTCAGAACACCCCGTGAATTCGGCCCAGGCCGCAAGCACTCCCGCCTGTGTACGGTTTGCCACACCAAGCTTCGTCAGCAATGCACGTACGCGCATCTTAACGGTATTTTCGGTGCAAGCTATGCCGCGCGCAATTTCCTTGTTGGACATGCCCTGGGAAATCAACCGCAGCAATTCCTTCTGACCATGATCAAGCTTTGCGGTTAAGATGGCTTTGCTGCGCGACCGGTATTGAATCATTCTGTTTTGCTCTCCGATGCAGATCCTGGGAACCTCAGCCGCCAAGGCCACGAGATGACCCAAAGCTTCGCAAGAAAGATCGGTAGGAACGCTGCAGACCGGCTTGCCGCGAGCGGCCATTGCCGAATAGAAATCGCTATCGTTTTCGTCATGCATGACGATCCAGTTTGCAACCGGAATATTCGCGGCCATGGCAGCTAGCTGCTCACCATCAGCGGACTGGTGGGTGTCCACGTAAATGCCGACGTCGGCCGAATTGATGACTGTCTTGGCCGCCACCTGAAAATTTCGTGTCGATGCCGATAAAGTGATCCCTTCCGCCTTTAGGGCTTTACCGATCATTTCGCAGAACAGTGAACCCTGACAAACTAGGACCACAGATAGCGGCTTGCACATGACACCCTCGTTTGATCTGAACCGTCAAAACCATAGTGATCAAAAACAAGCGGGTGACTTTGCGAAAACGCAAAAGTGACGCTTTGGCGGCTATTAATTCGGGTGAAGGGTGTTCCCTTTTGTCCCGCTTGCCAAGCGACGAAAACCATTTGTTACCGATCACAGATACGCAATGCGACTCGGACCCGAGCGGCTGAACAATAGGTAAAAGAAACGTAAATTCAATCCAAAATGAACCAACCCTAAAGTGTCGGTTCAAGCTCGAAAGCGCAATCGCAAAATCGCAATATCAAAAGCGCGATTCCATATTTCTACTTGCGTTGGCGATCGGCACTTTCTGGTCAACTGACTGATGCCCGAAGCACCCTAGTGCGTGCCACCGCTATCCCATGATTTCGGTAAATTGGCTGACGGGACACGATAGCATGAAGCAGAAATATGGTTGGTCGCCTGCGCGTGTTTGGGGGTCCTGTCACGGAAGAGCCAACAGGAGACAGATTATGAAGACCATCGCAAAACTCGCCAGTGTTGCAGTCGGCTCGCTTATGCTTGCGGCGACTCCAGCAATGGCACAGGATTCCGAAAGCTATGCGATTGCCCTTTCTGGGTCGGTCGCGAGCAATTGTGAACTGGTGCCCGAAGGCAGCGGCTCCTACAGCGTCGATATGCTGGAAACCGGCAATCAGGGCGTGCTCACCGTCCTTTATTCCTGCAACTCGCCCTATACCGTGTCACTGCAGTCGCAGAACGGCGGCATGCGGCATGTGGAGAGCGCTGGCGCTGTCAACATCGATTATGACGTGGAAGCCAGCTTCCTGGGTCTGGGCATTGGTGCCACCAGCACCAATTCTGCATCGATGCAGGCGGCCCCCGTGGTTATTGTCACCGACAACGACTGGACCAACATCCTGCTGAATGGCGGCACTCGCACCGGCAATCTCGATCTTTCGTTCGACAGCCTGGCTGAATATGCCGTCGCGGGAACGTACGAGGACGAGCTGACGATTACTCTTAAAGCCAACCTCTAAGCACCCCTCGCATAGAGGTTGTCCTGGGTCGGGAGGAACGCGTCTTCCCGACCCAGGGCAACTATAATCAGGTACCAGATTGGGGGGCTGCCATGTCGACACGTATGAAAATCACACGATCATTTGTTGTAGTAGCTGCGATCGCGACAACCGCCCATGTGGGTGCTTACGACCTTAAGCCAATCGTCTTCCAGCTGGCGCCTTCTGGCCCTGGTTCAAGCCAAGCCATGATGATCACCAATTCGCACGAAGTCCCGATCGCTATCGAAGTGCGCGCCTACGGGCGGAAACAACTAGCTGATGGAGAGGATGTGCTTACGCCAGAGGATGACGATATCGTCATTTATCCGCCCCAAATGGTGATTCCGCCGAAAACCAGCCAAAGCTTTAAGGTCCAGTGGGTCGGGGATCCAGCTCCAAAGCACGAGCTTTCCTATCGAATCGTGACAAACCAGCTCCCGATCAAGTTCAAACGCGCGGAGTCAAACGGCCGCGTCGCCGATGTGACGATGAAATACCGTTATGAGGCAGCGCTTTATGTGGTTCCCAAGGGGGCGACGCCATCAGCCTCTTTAACGTCAGTCACGAGAGTTGCTGAAGCCGGTGGTGCGGCTTCTCTAGAGGTGCGGATCCGTTCGGATGGCACGCTCCGAGCCATTCTCGACCAGCCTTCGCTCCAACTGACCACGGCCACTGGCCGAATCCTCAATTTGACAGGTGATCAAGTCAAACCCTTGGCTGGGCTTAACATCCTGCCCGGCGTGGAACGTGTTGTGCGTATTCCCGCGCCAGATGGTCTTGAGACGGGGGCGCTACAGGGACAGCTGCAAACCAAGTATACGACGCTCTAAAGGGATATGCCGTGCACATATCCCTTCAGATGCCGATGGCAGCGGCGGGTCTAATAATAAGCTGCGCTTCCCAGGCGTACGCAATGCGACGCGAGGTGACTGCACCGCTCGTGGCGACCGATACCTCAAAACCATCGGATCAGGAGGTGTCTCAGGTTACCGATAACCAAGATACCGACGCATTGTTTCGCCAGGTTTTCGGCACGGACCGTCCAGCGCCGGCCGCGGGTGAATACTCTGTGCTCGTTGATGATATCAACGTCGGCGATTATCGGATAACCCCAGGGACAAGCGACGACGGCAGCATCGACGCCGGCTTGGTCCGCAACGCACTCTTACCCATAGCGCTACCCGAATTGGCCGCGAAGCTCAGATCTGTTTCGCAAAAGCCAACCGTTGCGTTTCAAGATTTGCGATCGCTCGGATTGGATGTGACATTCGATCCAGGACAATTGGTGCTTCGTATTCGTGTACCGTCCAGCTTGCGAAATGTCCGCGAACTGATCCTGAGAACTGCGCGGCGTCGTCAGGATATCGATTACGCCGATCAGGCTGTCGTTTCAGCCTATGCCTCATTCCGAGCAGGTGTCGATGTTATCGCCCAAACGACGACGCGGGATCGGGGGGTTAGCGGCAAAGCGGCTGATATCGATCTAGGGGCGAATCTGTTTGGTGTGGCCGCCCAAGCTCGGTTTCGGTATGATGAGCGCCGCCGGAACCGCTGGTCTCGCGGGGATATCCGTTTGACCTATGACGATGTCAGCCGCTTGATCCGATACGAGTTGGGCGACCTCAGCGTGGGTACTCGACCCTTCCAGCTAGCCCCTAGAATGGCTGGAATCTCAGCCTATCGTGAGTACCCGATTGATCCCTACCGTAATATCAGGCCTATCTCTGAGCGGGGCTTTGAGCTCGATCGGCCTGCCAGAGTTGAAATTGTTCTCAACGGCGTTCCCGCCCGCAGCTTCGACCTTCCAGCGGGCAGGTTCAGTTTGCGAGATTTTCCGCTTGTTCCATCGGCTGCCAACGATATCGAGCTGCGGATTACCTACGCTACTGGTGAAGTAAAGATCATTTCCTTTCCTGCGTTTTATGACATCGAGCTGCTAAGCCCGGGGTTGATCGACTTTGCGTTGAACCTTGGCGTTCCCTATCGAGACGATGATCGGGGCAGGGTCTATGATAGCGGGAACTATAACCTACTTGGCTATGTTCGTTATGGATTGAGCGACACGCTGACGATCGGTGCGAATATCGAAGGCGATCGCCAATTCAATCTCGTTGGTGCTGAAGGCATCTGGGCATCTCCCATAGGATCGATTGCTCTCAATATCGGGACGAATGCCAACAATCCCGGACTTTCTAGCAGTCGCGTTGCCCTCCAATATGCCTGGCGAGATGCGGATGCCCAAAGAGGTCGGGCAATCGATGCCCTGCTTACCGTGACGGGTGAGGATTATCGTTCGCTAAATGGGATTTTCGGAAGCAACCTAATCACAACCTCTGCATCGCTTCGAGCTGGGCAAATGATCAACCAGCGAACACGAATGCAAGGTTATGGCGGATATGAAGAAGTTAGGGGTTTTGGAAGTCGTTACTATGTCGGCACCAATATTTCGTATCAATTCCCTTGGGGGTCGCTTGCTATTGGTGGCGAATATCAGAAAAGTCCTGAGGAAACAGGGCCGGTTGTCCGGGCATCCCTGTCGGTGCCGTTGGGTCGCGGAGCTCTCAATGCCAGCTACACCTCGCAGAATAATGCTTCACGCGTAGAATATAATCGATTGGCCGCCTTGGGTGTCGGGGCCATCGGTATGAGTGCGGGTGCCGAGCATCGAGACGACTTTGACAGGCAGTTCGCGCGGATGAGCTATATCGGAAATCGTTTCGAGGCCGCGGCAGACTTGACCCGCTCCACGGGTCAAAGCGGACAAAATGATCTTCGAACTGGCCTGTCATTCGGTTCGTCAATTGTCATGGCCGACGGAGCATTTGCGATCGGGCGCCCCATCAGTAACAGCTTTGCCTTGGTCGATCTTGCATCTGGTGCGGCCGATTATCAACTAGCGGTAGAGCCGCGTCAGGGGTTTGGCTCCACTACGACCCGGTACACCGCATACAGTGGTACCCTAGGGCCTGCGGTCATCCCCAATCTTCCAGCCTATTTTGATCGTACCATCCAGGTGGATGCGCCGTCTGCACCCGCCGGGACCTCTGTTGGCGGTCAGATCTTCGTCGTACGCCCGGGATATCGCAGTGGCTTCAAGCTCCTCGTGGGTAGCGATAACAACGCCTCCCTCATCGGAACACTGGTCGATAAGGTCGGCAAGCCTGTCAGTTTTGCGTCGGGACAGGCGCGTAAAGTGGGAGCGGGAGAGAAGGACGAGCCGTTGCTCATATTTACGAACGGCAGCGGACGTTTCTTTCTTGAAAACGTTGCTCAAGGTACTTCTTATGAAATCACGATTTCCGCGGGTGATATCGTCGCCCGCACCACCGTTAGCGTACCTTCGGAAACAGTAGGCATCCATCGGATTGAACAGCCCGTTCCACTCGACCTAGAAATGCCTGCGCGCAAAGGAGATCAGCCGTGATCCTCGATCGTTTTGCCGCCTTCTGGTGCGCGGCCGGCACCATAACATTCTCCCCGGGCATGGCAGTTGCTCAAGACCTGCCCGACGATGCAGAATGTCGATTAGAAATGAGGGTGGAAAATGACGTGGAATGGCGAGGGCTCTACGGCCGTGGCTACGAAGTTTTCGACCAAGGCGACGAGTTCGAGGTTGTACCCATCACCATTCGGCACGAAGGCGCAGGGTGCCGCTACTTCATAACTGCATCATGGTTAACGACAGGCGGGGAGAATTTTCTGGCGGGACCGCAGGACCGGCTACGATTTGATCTGTTACGTGACCCCAATGGGCCGTCCGTGTTGTCTCCCGATTTCGCAGGCAATCAGCTGAGCCGTATCGCTGGTGCTTTCAGGACTGGTGCATCCGCGGTCTCAATCCCGCTCTATGTTTCTGTGCCGGCGGGTCAATTCGTACGCGGGGGGAGCTATCAGGGACAGGCGGTCATTCGGCTCTTCAGGGACGACAATGGACCAGAGCTGGCCGACGAAGGGAGCGTGGGTATCGCGGTTCCGGTGGCGTCAGTGTTAAAAGTGGAAAGCCCCGATGCCGGCCCGGGGGTCAAAGACTTAACCGTCGACTTGGGTGATCTCACCCAAGGATCGCGCCACACTGTCACCTTTGCGATCCGCAGCAATGCGAACGTGACGGCACGGTTCGAATCGGCAAATAACGGCGCCCTCAAGCATTCTGCCGGTGCGCCCCCGATTAAATATGACGTCGCGCTGGCGGGAGTCCCGGTCGATCTGACCGGCACAGGATGGCAATCGCTGGCTGTGTTCGGTCAGAATGAAATGTCCGTGCCGTTAGACTTTGTCGTCGGCCCGCAGCAACATGCTGGGGCCGGGTACTATTCCGATATGGTGACTGTGACGTTTCGGGCAGATTGATAAAGGTAACTTAGTCCTTGGATTTCGGTGGAACGTGAAACGGTTTCAGCTGATGCGGGCGGGGCGATCGGCAAGATCGACCGAGACCGGTGTACCGCCACGCGCGTGCACGGCATCCTGCGCTGCGGCCGGCATGCCGCTGCGGGCCAGCACCCGCACGCCGCAAAATGCCCAATAGGCATACATTATTCTCCCGACCTTTCGCGCATCTTGTATGAGTATTGACGCAGTGGATAGCCGCTTTTACGCTTTGCTTGGTTAGCGTCCGAGATGAGGCGGCAATAGGAGAGCAAGACATGGCCGGACCGCTGATAGACCGGCGGCGTGCACTGATCGCATCGATGGCGGCAGGTGCCGGCCTAGCGCTACCCCCCGCGCGTGCGCAGAGCATCCAGCTCCCGCCGCGCGGCCCCGCGCACGGCAGCACGACGCCGCACAGCGCGATTGCGAAAACGCGATATGGTCCGGTGCGCGGCTATGTCGCCGGCGACGTGTTCACCTTCAAGAGCATCCCCTATGGCCAGGATACCGGCGGGGAAAACCGCTGGCTGCCCGCCAAGCCGCCTAAGCCCTGGACCGAGCCGTACAACGCGCTCGTCTATGGTGCGAACAGCCCGCAGACGACGCATAATTTCCGCGCGGTCGAGCATACGTTCCTGCAGCAATGGGACGACGGCTTCCAGGGCGAGGACATGCTCAAGCTGAACGTCTGGACCCCTTCGCTCAGCGGCAATCGCCCGGTGATGGTGTATTTCCACGGCGGCGGTTTTGCCTTCGGATCATCGTACGAGCTGGCGTCGCACGACGGGGCCCAGATGGCACGGCATCACGACGTGGTGCAGGTGTCGATCAACCATCGGCTGAACGTGCTGGGGTTCCTCGACCTCGTCGAGGTGGGTGGTTCGGCCTATGAGGAGTCGGTCAATGTCAGCATGACCGATTGCGTAGCGGCGCTCCGCTGGGTGCAGGAAAACATTGCCGCGTTCGGCGGGGATCCCGACAAGGTGATGATCTATGGCCAGTCGGGCGGCGGCTCGAAGGTCACCACGCTGCTCGGCATGCAATCTGGAAAAGGGTTGATCCATCGCGCGGCGGTGCAATCGGGTGGCGGCGGGGCGCTGCCGACGGCGCAGCAGTCGCGCGAATATTCGCGGCGGCTGGTCAAGCATCTCGGCATCGCCGCCAACGACATCGCGGCGCTCCAGAAGATCGCATGGGCCGATCTCTCGACCGCAAGCAACATTGTTGCGGGCGAGATCAACGGACCGATGGTGCGCAGGCTGGGCGGGCCGCCGCCAACGCCGCGGGTGGGCTGGGGGCCGACGCTCGACGGCAAGGTAATCGACGTCCGGTCGTTCGCCGATGTGGCGCCCGAGGTGTCGCGCGATGTGCCAATGCTGATCGGCAATACGAGCGAAGAGGGCATGCGATGGGGCTCGAACCCCATCGAAGCCGAGTGGCGCAAGGACCTGACCGATCAACTCGGCGCGGCGAAGGCCGACGCGCTGATCGACTCGATGAAGAAAGCGCATCCCGAAAAGGCGGTTCGCACGCTGTCGTACGGGGTGCAGAGCATCGCCTATCGCAACCGGGTGCAGGACATGGTGCGCCTCAAACATGCGCAGGGCGGGGCACCGGTGTACCAGTATCTGTTCCAATGGCAGTCGCCGCAGCTCGATGGGGTGGCGGGTGCGTGGCATACCGCCGACCTCGCCTTTTGCTTCGACAACACCGCGCGCTGCGAACAGTGCACGGGAGATACCCCTGCGGCGCAGCGGCTGGCGCGCACGATGGCCGGCGCCTGGGCCACCTTCGCGCGGACGGGCAATCCCAGCCAGCCGGGGCTGGACTGGAGCCCGAGCGACCCAGTGCGTTGCCAGACGATGGTGTTCGATGACCAACCCCGCATGGTCGACGATCCCGAAGGCGGATCGCGCCGAATATTGTTGCGCGCTTGATGACCAGGCCATGTTTTTCGGAGACCGCGATGCTCGCTCGACTGATGATCACCGCCGCGCTTGTGCTGCCAGGAACCGCGCAGGCGCAGCGCACCCCTGCCATTGTATCGATCGATACCGGGCGGCTTGCGGGGGTCGAGGCCGATGGCGTGCTCACCTGGAAGGGCGTTCCCTTCGCCGCGCCGCCGATCGGCCCGCTGCGGTGGCGCGCGCCGCAACCCGCGGCGAAATGGAGCGGCGTGCGCGAGGCCAAGGCGTATAGCAGCGATTGCATGCAGGTCCCGTTCGGCGGCGATGCCGCGCCGCTCGGGACGACGCCCGCCGAAGATTGCCTCTATGCCAATGTCTGGAAGCCCGCGACGGCCAAGGGGAAGTTGCCCGTAATCGTCTGGATCTATGGCGGCGGCTTCGTGAACGGCGGTGCCTCGCCCCCGACCTATTCGGGGGAAAATTTGGCGCGGCAAGGGGTGGTGTTCGTCAGCTTCAACTATCGCGTCGGACGCTTCGGCAGCTTCGCGCTGCCGCAGCTGACCAAGGAAGACCCCGATGCCGGGCTGATCGGCAATTACGGCTTCCTCGATCAGATCGCTGCGCTCAAATGGGTCCAGCGCAACATCGCCGCGCTGGGCGGCGACCCGGCGAACGTGACGATCATGGGCGAAAGCGCGGGCGGCATGTCGGTCCATGCCCTCGTCACCACGCCCTTGGCGAAGGGCCTGTTCCATAAGGCGGTCGTGATGTCGGGGGGCAATGCCGAGGCACCTGCGACCCCCGCGCTTGGCGATGTCGAACAAATCTACGCCGATTTCGCACAAAGCAAGGGGATCGCACCGCAGGACCCGCAGACGCTGACCAAGCTGCGTGCGCTCAGCGCGGACCAGGTTACCGACGGGCTGAGCATGGTGCAGTTGTTCCAACCCAAGCCAGGCCCCCGAACCTTCAGCGGCCCGTTCCGCGACGGTCGGATCGTCGTCGATCACGACGCCGCCTACCGATCGGGGAACTTCACCAAGGTGCCGATGTTGATCGGCGCGACCAGCGCCGACATGGGCGGCAAGTCCGGCTTCATGATCGCCGGCGCGCGCAGCGCCGCGGCCAAGATCGCGGCGCAAGGGGTGCCGGTGTGGCATTATCGCTTCTCGTACGTGGCGGACTCGGTCGGCCAGCCAGGCGCGCAGCACGCCAGCGAGATCCCGTTCTTCTTCGACACCACGGCGATCAAATATGGCGACGAGACCACGCCGAAGGACATCGCGACGGGCAAGACGATCAGCGCCTATGTCGTCAATTTCGCCAAATGGGGGGATCCTAACGGCGTGGGCCTGACCGCCTGGCCGGCATATGACGCGGCCGCGGATATGCTCATGGACTTTACAACTGCGGGAACCGCGGTTGCGGCGCGCGATCCGTGGGGTGCGGAGATCGACGCCAGTCAAAAGCGATCGGCTATGGCGGCGGGTGGCGCTACCGCAGCGCCTGAATGAACGACCGCTTCTGGGAAGCGCGAGGACTGCTTTGGACTTCCGAATATTGGGTCAAGCCTGCCGACGCGTTTGCAAGCGACAGGTGAATTACGTGGGCGAATTCCAGACCAAATGACGCGCGCTCACGTTATCCCACCGGCGCCAATGGCTCCGAGCTTATCCTTGAGGCCCTTCACCGGCTTGAACGCAAGGTTCTTCGATGCCGCGATGGTGATAGCTTCACCGTTCGAGGGATTGCGGCCCTGGCGTTCTGGACGGTCCTTTACGCTGAACGTGCCAAAGCCCGGGATCGGAACCTCGTCGCCCTTTGCAGCTGCGCTGGTAATTTGATCGAAAACGGGGGTGATTGCGCGCTTTGCGTCAGCGTCGCTCGAACCGGTCGACTCCGCAACGGCTTTGGTCAGCTCGGTCATATTCATGCTAGTCATCCTGCAGTTAAAACCGCGAAGACATTAGCGATCGGCGAGCGAGCTAGGCCGCCAGCGACAGCGAATGGGTCGCCAAATATGAAGCGACAGTGGGCCGGCCGTGAAACCCTTGGGCCGACAAATTGAAATGTCTGCAATGTTGATGTGTGTTAACCTGTAAGCCACATAAGCTTTCTTGGGCGACAAAGGCGAAGCTGCATTACGTTCAAGAGCAGGCGGATCTTTCAAGGGAAATATCCGCAATGATACGCGCTGTTCAACATTGGCGGGGATGAAAGAAGGACGCCTCTATGTCGCGTGTAGATTTTCTATCGTCGCTGAACTTAATGACGCTGATCGGGGTATTGCTGGCAGCTTGTATAGCGCTAGCCTGGTTTATGCGAAAACGCTCGAATGCCCACTCGATGGATGGCAAGCAGGAACGCAACGTGGGTCGCGATTTGGACGCAGGAAAAAGTGCTCCCGATCATTCACCGCCCGTCTGAAGCTACCTAAGATCTATGCCCAGGCGTGTCGGAGGTGGGGGGGGGGGGGGGGGGGGCCCCCCGATGATATCGGCCGCACCCCGCTACCTACGCCATCCCGTGCTTTAGCGTGCTCATTTTGTCGTGGCCTTCCCGAACCGATGCATATCCCGCAGTGATGGCAGCACGAGTGGTGGGTGACAGTTCGCTATCGGCCATCGCTTCTTCGAACTTGGCCTTGATGTGGTCTTCGCCCCGCTCGACCTCCTCGATGATCGCCCTGTCATCGTGGCCGGTGATAGCCTCTTTCAGGTTCATGAATGTGCGGTGCGCAGCGCCAAGCATGCTGGAATCCATTTCCGGCTCGCCACCAAGTGTGCGGACCTGCCCCTGCAGCTCGGTCGCAACCTGCGCGCGGTCGCGAGCGAATTCTGCGAACATCGTTGCATATTGGGTGCTCTCCGCATCCTTTGCAGCTTCCTCATACCCCTTCATGCTGTCGAGCGTCGTCTTGATGAGGCCGTTCAGAAGCGACACTTCGTTTACTTGGTTCATGGCTAGCTCCGAGTGGTTGAGCCTGCACAACGATTGCCTCGCGATAAGGTCCCTCGCTTCCGGTTCGAAGGCTCGTCGCGCAGCTGTCGGGATCCCACCAACTCGGCCAGCGGCCTTTCAGAATGCGGTTCATGCTCATGTGCTTGGACCGCTGCAGTAGGTCTGCACCCGCCACCGCCCATTGCGTAGCCCGCCACCAAGCCGCCAAGCCACGCCGCTCGCGGCCAGGAAGCGGCGATGGATGTGGGCGGCGTGTTGGACGAAATCGGGATAATCGACGCGGTGATGCGCCAGTATGAGGCGACCGCCGGGCCGCAGCGCGGCGGCGACGGCGCGCGCGACCGCGGCCATGTCGCGAGGGCTCAGATAATACAGCATTTCGGCGATCACGACCGCGTCATAGGTCGCGCGGGGAAAACGGCCCGGCAGGACGAGGCGTGAAACGCGGACGCGGCGGTTGCCGGCCACCGCGCGGGCAACCAGCTTGACGCCGCTCGGCGTGCCTTCGGTCGCGTCCAGGCGCAGCGCTAGGCGGGCAAGCGCTGCGCTGTTCGATCCGTTCCCCGCGGCGAGTTCGAGCACGCGCCCGACCTTTTGGCCGCCGATACCGCGCAGGATCGCGCGGCGTTTGCGGGCTTCGTCGCGGTCGGTGAAGGTCGACCAGGGGTCGTCGTTGCCGCTGAACTTCGCATCGAAACCGGCGAGATCGATCGGGCTCAAACCCTGCGGTCCCGGAAAAGCTCGACCGGCCTTGCGAAGCGGGCGCGTTCCTGGCGTGACATCGTGAAGCCGCCGGGATCGTCGGTGATAGTCCCAGTCTGGGTGCGATAGCGACCGATCGCGCCGCGCTTGGCGGCCGCCAGTCCGCCCAAGCGAAGCCAATGCGTCGCTGCCGCCGATGCCGACTGGCGGTTGGGCCAGACCAGATATTCCAGCCGCCGTGCGCCCGTTTGCGGCAGCCCTTGGGCGATCGCGCGGTGATCGGGATGGTCGTCGTCGCGCGCCGGGCCGATCAGCAAGTCGAGCTCGCGATGTCGCCGGACCAGCCGCGCCAAGGTCCGTCGCAAGGGAACGGCCAACGCCGGCAATGCGCCATCGGGCAGGCCGAGGAAGACGACGCGTCCCGCCGGCACCCCGATGCGGTGCATCGCTTCGAGCGTTTCACGACGCCGCGCCGCCACCAGCCGCGGTCGCCGCCAGCGGATGCTGTTGGGGTGCGACCCCGCGCCGTCGGTGACCACCGCGACCGTCACGCGCGCGCCTCGTCCCGTCAGCGCGCGGATCAGGCCATAGGCACCGATCGTCTCGTCATCGGCATGCGGGGCGACGACCAGTGCGCTGCGCACGCGCGCGATCGACAGGGGTTTCACAAGCCGGGGTCCAGCAAGCCGCCCGCAGCAGCCTTGCCGACGCGCATCCGCTGGGCATCGGGCATCGGCTGGCGGATATAGACCATCAGGTCGGTGAGCGCCGCCGACAGCGGATGCGTGATGAACATGCCGCCGACTCCCACCGCCGTTTGCGCGGTGAGGATCGCGCGTTCGGCACAGGCGGTGACGATCATTCGCGCGGCGGCAACGTGATCGACGAACCCCGGCTGCCCCCAGGCGGCGGCTGCGGTCCTGATTGCGGCAGCGGCCGATTCGGCGGCGGTATAGAGTTCGGCCAGCCGCCCCGCCTGGTGCGGATCTTCGGCACGCTCGGTGGTGAGCAGATGGTCACGTACATGGTCAAACAGCGCCGCGACGCCGCCGGCGTGACACGCGACGAAGCGAAGCGCCCCGCCGCTGAAGAAGGGCTCGCGGGCGTAATCGCCGGGATCGCCGACGAAGCCGAAACTGGCCGGCGGTGCGCCGTCCCACCGAACCACGTGCGATTCGGACCGTTGCATGCCCACCACCTGCCACCGCGATCGGTCGATCGCCGGCCGCGACGCTGCGAGATCGATCAGCACCAGCCGATTGCCGTCGACGGTGTCGGCGCCGGCCAGCGCGTGGGTCAGCACGCCGGCGCCCGAGGCGAAGCTCTTGCCGCCGTGCAGCTTTCCGTCGACGACGCGCAGCGGCTCGTCGGGGAGGGCCGCATTCCATACGCCGAAGATCCCGCTCCGTGCCGCTGCGGCTTCGGCGCCCTGCACAATCGCTGGGTCGTAGCGGGCGATGATCTGCAGCGCGTCGACATGGCCTTCGAACAATCGCGCCAGCGGCAGGTCGCGGCGGGCGATCGCATGCAGCATCCGCAGCAACGCCAGCAGATCCTCGGGCGTCGCGGGATCGCCGCGCACCGGCAGCAAGCGATGCAACGCCGCCAGCGCTGCGGGAAGCTGATCGACCGAATCCGCTTCATAGCGCGCCAAGACAGCGCCGAGCGATGTGGGGTCGGTCATGCAGCCAGCACCTGATCGGGCACGCATAGCCGCGCCAAGGCCACCTCGGCATCGGCGAGGGGAACCTGCCGCTCGCCGCCCGGCACGTCGGGAACGACGCGAGTCGCGAACGCCTGCGCGTTTTCTACGTCGGCGGCAACCCGGTCGATATGCGCGACTTCGCACGCGAGCAGCACCGCGAGCGCAAGCCGGGCGGCGGCCATATTGTCCCATGCGTGTCGCGCCGCGGCGTATCGGCGATAGCGCCAGGCGGCGTCCTCGGGATGCGCGACGAGGGGTTCGCCGCCATCGGCATCGAGTCGGCGGAGATGCTCGGCCAGCCCGCCCACCGCGCGCCCGTCGCGCCGTGCCGAGGTCCGCACGCGGATCGCGGCGTCGTGCCTGACGCGCAGCCCCACGCGATGCGCCGCATCGATGATCTTCCCGTCTTCACCATGCCCGATCGGCGCGAATCCGCCGAGCGCGCCATAGGCGTCGGCGCGAAAGGCCAGGCTGGCGGCGCTTGTGTAATGATGCGTCTTTGCCGCCTCCCACGGCACCGGATCGAAGGCGCGCCGCAACGCATAGAGCGCGTCGTAATAGGCCTCGATCCGGTCCTGCGTGGGGCAGGCCTCACCACCGATGCGCTCGACCGAGCCGGCCGCAATGTCTGCGATTTCGAGCGCGGCGCGATTGGCCGACAACCATTCCGGGTCGGGCACTGTATCGGCGTCGGTAGAGATGATCAGCGGATGTTCGCCGGTTACCACCGAGAGGCCGATTTCCATCGCCCTTCGCCGCGCGAGCCCGGCATTCGGCGTTTCGGAAAATGTCGTCGAGATAGTCGTGGCGAACGGCAGCGAGCCCGCGCGCAAACGGACGATCGCCTCGCTGGCATCAGTGCAGCTGTCGAGCAGCAGGCACAGGACAAACGCTGGTGCATCTCGTTGGGCCGAGAGCGCGTCGAGAAGCCGAGGAAGCAAGGCGGCTTCGTTCCTGGCGGGGACGCAAACTACGATCGATACCGGTACACGCAAGTTCAGCTTCGCTTTCTGTTAGGATCGACGGCACATTTTCTTAGGTCGCGGAGAACGTAAATTCAGGAGGCTATATTGATATAACTGCCATACCATTATTGGCATCGCGAGCTTAGGGCGTATTTAGCCATTCATGGATCGGTGTTTTTAATCTGGACGATCTCGTTGCTTGAAAGGCCAGAGCTTTCCTCCCGGAGGAACTGCAGAATTTCACCAATTTCCTGCGGTCCGAACTTAAGTTCAATATCATCCATCTCAATGGAAACCGACTGTCGCCTATCCGATGAGAGACCCAAAACGATATCCAAGCACTCTTCGAGCGTGCCTCGTCCAAGCACTTCCGACGTCGCGTCGTTCAACGCTTTGACACCGAAGACCGTAGCTGCTTCGCTTAAAGGGTAAGTCGTCATCGCCGTGCCTCCTTGATGATCGTCAATACGATAACGCACTAGGGCGGGTATCGGCCACATCGATGCCAGGCCCTGCCGGTGGTCGAGAAACCGATGCAGGCGACGGTCCTGGCGACAGGAACGAGGACGCAGAATTTCATGGCTCTCGCGTGCGCACGTTGCCCCGTCCGAGGGGGCTTGGAACGCTGATAGCCTGCCCTGAACGGGCGGCCGGTTCCGGGGAGCGCTAGCGCCGAAGTAAAACGACTTCCAACCCATTCCAAGGCCTTACACCGGCAATTGCCGAACAGCGTGACCTCGAGCGTGCGGTGATATGCTACCACAAGGAGCTACGCATCATCGGGTGCTATGTGGCGCGGAACGTCGCGCGGACGTCCGCCACGAACGCTTCGGCGTTCTCCATTGCCGCGAAATGCCCGCCGCTCGCGGCCTCTCCAAAATAGCGGAGATCGGCAAGCGCGCCTGCGCCCAACGGCGGGACAGCCGTACCTGCTCGCCGGGGAACATGCTGACACCCGCCGGCAGCGGCACGGGCGCGCTTGGCATCCCTTTGGCCATCTCCTGCGCGGCTTCCCAGTAGAAGCGTGCCGAGCTCGGCCCCGCGTTCGGCAGCCAGTACAGCATGATGTCATCGATCAAATGGTCGAGCGGAATGACCCGTTCGGGTTGCCCACCGCTGTCGGATAGATCCCGGAACAGCGCATAGATCCAGCTTGCGAGTCCAACGGGCCCGCCAGCGCGAAGGCAAGCGACTGCGGCCGGGTGCACTGCAACTTCCTGTACCCCGAATAGTTGCGGTCGTGGCGCGCGGCATGGTCCAGCATATGCTGCTCGGCCGGGGTCGCCTTTTTCCTTACCTAGGGTGTCGGCGGGACCATCACCATGTTGAGGTGGATACCGGCTAGACCCGGCACGCGCATATGCGCGAGCGTCGAGGTGACTGCGGCACCCCAGTCGCCACCTTGCGCCATCCAGCGATCGGCATAGCCGAGCCGGTGCATTAGCTCGGCCAACGCAGCCGCGGTACGGCCGACACCCCAACCCGGCTCGGCCGGCTTGTCGGAGAAGCCAAAGCCGGGCAGCGCGGGAATGACGAGGTGGAAGGCGTCCGCCGCGTCGTCGCCATGCGCCCGCGGATCGCTGAGCCGGCCTATCACGTCGCGGAACTCGAGCACCGACCCCGGCCAGCCGTGCGTCAGGAGCAGCGGTGTCGCGTCCGGTTCGGGAGCGCGAACATGCAGGAAGTGGATGCCGAGCCCGTCGATCACCGTGCGGCCGCTGCCCCAGCTATCGAGCAGCTTCTCCGTGATACGCCAGTCGTAACCGTCCTGCCATCGCTGCGCGAGCGCACGGATGCGGTCCAATTGCGGCCCTTGCGACCCGTCCTGCACCGTGCCGGCATCGGGCCAGGGGGTGCGGGCGAGGCGATCGGCCAGATCGTCGAGCTCGGCCTGAGGGATGTGGATCGGAAACGGCTGGATGGGGTCATTCATAGTAGGACGCCGGAAGATGCGATCAGAACGTCGGGGCGAGGACGGCTTCGGCGCGCGTCCAGTCGGTCTTGCCGTAGCGATCGTTGTCGAGCGGCGAGAGTTTGCCGCGCCCACTCGACATGTCGCGTACATATTGCATGCCCTGCCAGGCCGGGAACGGCGCATCGGTGGTCGGCGACAGCGCGCGCGCGATACGGATCAGCGTCGAGAGACGCCCGAGCCCACCCGCCCGGAACGGCTTCCACGCTCGGCCCTCGAGGCGCGTCATCAGGATCGCCAGGTCGCGCGGTGACGCGACGTCACCGGCGATCCGCAGGAAGCGCGGCGCATCGGCATCGAGCGCCGCGACGGCGGTGTAGTCCGCGACATCGTCCTTCGTCGTGAAGTCGAGTGGCTGGTCTGCGTCGCCCCAGTAGAGGATACGACGGAAGCGTGGCAACACGATCGGCGCTTCGCCGGTTAACAGGTCCGCGAAGGCACCGTTGAGGATCGAGGTCGCGCGGATCGGTGCTGCATCGACGCGCGCCATGAAGCGCCGCCGAAGGTCCATGTTGCGATTGTCGCCGGGGCGGGTCTTGGTGAAATCTAGCGAGAAGTCGGACGGGATGAAACGGGGTACGCCCGCCGCGACCGCCGCATCGAGGAGTTGGCCTTGGAGATCGAGAATGACCGGCTCCAGCCCGTTCAAGGCAGAGACGACGCATTCTGCACCATCCAGCGCATCCGAGAGCGCAGCGTGATCGGCGAAATCGACCGGGACCGGTGTACCGCCAAGCCTGCGCAAGGCATCCTGCGCTGCAACCGGCGTGCCGTTGCGGACCAGCGCCCGCACCCCCACGCCACGCCGGACCAGCGCCGACAGCACGCGGCCGCCAAGGTCACCCGTAGCACCGGCCAGCGAGATCGTCCGCTGCGCGACTCCGCCCTCATCGCGGCCGTTCACGTCCTCAAGCGTCATAGCAGCCATCACCAACCTCCGTTACGATAAACTGAACTGCACCGTTCAGTTTCATTCAACGGGCGCATGGCCTGTATGGCTGCGTGATGCAAAGGCTTACCAACACAAAGCCCGAGGCAGCGAAGCGACGACGCGGTGGTCGGCCCCCCGCCGACCAGGCTGGCGACGTCGATCGTCGGATCCTCGATGCCGCCACGGACCAGTTCGTGCGGCTGGGATATGACGCGACAAGCTGCGATCAGGTCGTGGCGCAGGCCGGGGCGGGGAAGGCGAGTCTCTATGCCCGCTATGCCAACAAGGAGGCGCTGTTCGCGGCTGTGGTGCGGCGGATGGTGGACGATACGCTCGTTCCGACAGCCGTGGTGCCGTGGCATCTATCGGTCCAGGACCGGCTGCGCGCGGTGGGCCATAGCCTGCTGGAGCATGCGTTGACGCCTCAGGCGATCGCCCTGATGCGCGTCGTCGTCACCACCGGGCACCGAATGCCCGATCTCGCGCGCCTGGTGGACCGGATCGGCCGCGACGGCGGCGTTGCGTGCGTCGCTCAAGCGATTGCCGGGGCCGATGCCGCGCCGGACCGGATCGAGCAAGCATCGACCGTCGCGGGGCGGTTCATCGACATGGTGTTCGTACCCCACCAGATGCGGGCACTGATTGGCGATGATCGCGAGCAGCTGGATTCGACGGCATCACGTCGCATCGACGATGCGATCGATCTGCTCACCCGCGCGGGCTGGTTACGCACAATCGAGGCGTCCTAGGCTGCTCGATCCACCTTTTCGATCTTCCATTCCGTTCGGGAAAGCGATCTCGGGCGGCGCACGCGCCTGTCACCAACCCCGCTAACGGCATGAACGAATGGCGCAAGCTGGGAGGGGCGAATTAGGCCGTCAATGGCGAGTTGTGGTTCATTCATGCTGCAGGTGTATCGTTCCGACGCCAGACCTCTTCAGCGAGCAAGGTCGCAAAGCCGACCCACGCTGCCAGAGGTAATCCCGCTACAGCAGCGCGAGTGTCTATCTGTCGAGCGGCAGTGACATGGCCAACAGCGCTGCCGCCCAAGGCGGCAGAGCCTAGCGCAGCCCACCCTGGTGCCCTGAGACGGAAAAACACCTCGGACCAGCCTGCGACACCGATCTGGTTTGCTCCCCAAAAAACCAGCGCTGTTGTGCGCTCTGGCGAAGACGGTGCTCGGAGCAATGTGTACCCGCTGTATGCCTGTGCAGCTTGGATTGTTGGCCATGCGAGGGCGAAGACAGGCGCGGGTGGTGTGAAGCCAGGCTTACGCAGGCGATCGTACCAACGCTTCGTGCGGGGATTGTTGGGGGAAGGGCTGGCGCGACCGCCTAATAGCAGAGCGGCAGTAACCGTGCCGATGGCCAATCCCGCCGCCAAACGTGGCGCCATTCCGGTTTTCTTATTTGCAGCCACCATGTCCGTCTCCCTGTTGCTTAGACAAGCGACAGGCGAACGGGTTCCCGCGAGACAAGTAAGGCGTCATGTTTGAAGCCAAAACAACGCCAAGCAGCGGGCTCGGCAAGGTATCTTCCTCGTTCCCGCCAGCGTTTCTCGCAACGGTATGTGCAGCCGATATCGTTCGAAGGGTTAAAGATGCGGTATCGACATCGCCGGTGGGATGTGGTGCGTTCCGAGAACGCATTCGACAGGGCAGCGAGGCGTAGGGAGAGGCTTGATGGGGCAGACGGCCAGAGCACTGGCGATACCGACGATCGATCGCCAAAGCCTCCACCGGCTCGAAACCCTGTTTATCGTGCCGGATATATACCGGCGCGACGATGTCGCTGAGCGTCAGGCCAAGCTGGCTCGCATCGTGTCAAACGAGATCGTCCCGCGGCTACTGAAGTTGCATGCCCAAGTCGTGCCGGCCGCGCCGCCGATCACGGTGGTTATCGAAGCCCTGGTGCCGACCAGCGCCGATATCACCGGCCTTGCCGACATCGTGCTTGGTAGCGATCTCGAGGCGGCCGCCGCATATGTGCTGATGATGCGCGAGCGCGGGCTTTCGATGGAGACGTTGTTCGTCGAGCTGCTCGAGCCGGCCGCGCGTTTGCTTGGTGAGATGTGGGATCGCGATGATTGCGACTTCATCGACGTGACGCTTGGGGTAGCTCGCCTGCAAAAGCTGCTCGCGGTCTTCAACGAGACCCATGTGCTGCCCGGGCTGGATACCCATCGTACCGTATTGATGGCGATGACGCCGGGGGACCAGCACTTCTTCGGCATCGCGATGGTCGAGCGGTTTTTGACAGCTGCCGGATGGCAGGTACGTACCGAGCTCGAAGGCACTTCCGAAAGCATAGCAGATGTCGCGAAGCAAAACTGGTTTGCCGTCGTCGGCTTGACTGCGGGATCGGAACGCCAGCTCGAAAGCATGCGCACAACGATTGCGCAGATACGACGGGAGTCCCGTAATCAAGCGATCGGCGTCATGGTGGGCGGGCCGATGTTTACCGCTAACCCTGAACTGGCTCGCGACGTAGGCGCAGACGGCACGGCACCCAATGCACCTGCAGCCGTGTTGGTAGCCCAGAAACTGTTCGATCTAGGCCATCGGCAACGGGTCTAGTTGGTGCATGCCCCCTTTGATGGGCGCACGGCGTTTGGAAGCCCTCTCAGGGGCTGCGGGCGCTCGTGACGGGGTGACCATTACCAGCGGGCCATGGCACGGCCATCTCGAGAGCCCGCAACCATCCCGGCAGCCATAGAAATTTAGTCGGTCACAGTCGGGCCTTGGTGCCGGCGACGCTGTTGGCCCAGCGCCAGATACGGTCACGCTGCGGCTTCGCCAGGACGATGCAGGCGTTCAATAACAAGGCAGGCAACCCGAAAATGGCGAACCACAACGCCTGGCCGCTGACGAATGCGACAAGGATCAGAACGGCGAAAGCCGGCACGAACAACAGGGTGAGAAAGGCAAATACCCGTGTCGCGATCAGAATCGTTTTCAATGAGACCTCGTAAACCTCAGAATTGGACATCGAGAAGAGCGCGCGATCCGCGCCCAGCTGCCGGGCCAACGTGCACCGCGCCGACGATATGGCAATATCGCCCTAGGGACCTGTCGCGTCTAAGAATCCCTGCCACCGGGCTGGATCGCGGCAGATGCACCCGGCGCGACAAGAAAATGGCCGCCCGACCGACTTTCGCGGGTCGAGCGGCCATAGGGCGCCGCGCTGCAAGGGGGGAGGCCGCGCGGCGGCGATCGGGTCAGCTTGCGGCGCTGCTCCGGATCGTGCCGTTGACGCCCGCGGGGAAGAACCCGCCCGCGGTTACCGCCATGCGGTTGAGGTAGACGATATTGAGCACCTGCCCTGCCGAGCGGCTATAGGCGAGGCCGCTGGCGTCGGTGGGCACGATGTTCGATCGCGTGACGCCGTTGCTGGTCGTCGCGCGGACGCCCTGATCGAGATCGGTCGCCCCGTCGAGGCTGTCGCGCGCGGTCGAGATCGATTCGGTCGCCTCGATCAACGCCGGGGTGGCGATGCCCTTGCCATAGAGCACGGTGCGAACGAGACCGGCATGATAGGCCTCGGCCGCGAGCAACCCTGCCGCTGCCCCGAGGGATCATGTAACAGCTTGTTATCGGCGACGATGCCGAATGGCTGTCACCTCTTCGGGTACCCACGGAGCAAGACCCCGGCGTGGCCGCTGAATGATACGAGGGCGCATCACCAAGCGAGTAGACTACGTCGAAGGCTGCGATCTCGTGACTCGGTCCCGTACTGGCGAACCCGAATCCATCATGCTGTAATAGCCTCAGCGACCTTGATGAACGTCGGAAGTCTAGGGTCCAAAAGGCCAGCGCGAGTTTCGCTCTTTGGGGTCTTCTTAGCAATGATTTACGCGTCTCTTGCATAAGCGATTGTCCCGACGGCACCACGGGTTTCGGCAATAGCTGACACCGTAGCGGGAGCGCCGATAGTTTCGCCGATCAACAGCAGCGACGGATCGTCGCCACTGATCGTTTCGACCAGGAACGCCAGCGCGGACAATGATCCACGCAGGATGCGTTCGTCGGGCAGCGATACGTTGACTGCCACCAGCACTGGCGTGTCGGGCGCGCGTCCCGCGGCGATCAGCCGGCGCGAGACTTCGCCCGCAGCGGCCGCGCCCATATAGACCGCAAGCGTCGCTTCGGGTGCGGCGAGCGCGGCCCAGTCGAGGTCGAGCGCCTCCCCGGCACGAGCATGCGCGGTGACTAAGGTCAGTTTGCGCGCCAGCCCGCGTAGTGTCAGCGATATGCCTGCCGAGGCGGCGGCGGCGCTGGCGGTGGTGATGCCGGGGCAGATCCGCACCGCGATGCCGCGTTCGGCGAGATGGCGGATCTCTTCGGTCGACCGCCCGAAGATCGACGGGTCGCCGCCCTTCAGCCGCACCACGCGCTTGCCCGCGAGCGCGGCGGCGGCGAGCAGGTCGTTGATCGATCGCTGGTCCTTCGAGTGGCGGCCCGATCGCTTGCCGACATGCACGCGCGGCGTTGTTGGCGGAATCAGCGCGAGCACGCCGGGGCCGACCAGCGCATCGTGGAAGACGATGTCGGCCGCCGCGATCAGCCGCTCGGCCTTGCGCGTCAGCAGCTCGGGATCGCCGGGGCCAGCACCGACCAGCCAGACCGATCCGGGGGCGAAATCATGCGGCATGGTGCGATCCTTCCGAAACGAGCAGGCGGGCGAGCGCCGGGCGGCACGACCCGCAATTGGTGCCCGCGCCCAAGGCCGCGCCGATCGCGGCGACATCGACCAGCCGCTGCTGCGCGATCGCATGGAGGATCGTCTGCAGTCCGACATCGAAGCAGGCGCAGACGATCGGGCCGCGATCGACCTGCGCGCCCGGCGCGCAGCCCGCGAGCAGATGCGGCGCGGCGACCGCCTCACGCAGTTGATCGACCAGCCAGTCGCGCGGGGGCAGGGTGCCGTCGCGGGTGACGAACAAGGCTGCCGCGAGCCGATCGTCGATCAGGATCGCGATCCGCCGCGATCCCTTGGCGGCGTCGGCGGCTTCGATCCGCTGGCCATGCGGCAACAGCCGGTCGAGCGCGGCGGCGTCGCCATCGCCCGCCAGATCCCAGGCGGTGCCGCAGGGGACCGCGATCCGCGTCGCCCATAGGCAGGCGGGGCGGGCGGCGAGTTCGTCGCGGACGATCAGGAAACCGCGCCAGCCACAGGCGACCGCCTCGATCCGCGCAGGGGTCGATTTGAACCCCGGCTGGCCCGAAAACGGATCGGCGAGCGCGCGTGCCAGCCGCCCGGTGCGCCCGCCGCTCGCCTGCTGGTCGGTCCAGTGGATCGGCACGAAGACTTCGCCCGCGCGCTGGGTGGCGACGATGCTGGCGCGGTACAGGCTGTCGCCTTGCGGTGTCGCTACCCGGACTAGGCCATTCTCGGTGATGCCAGCGCCGCGCGCATCATCCGGGTGGATCTCGACCATCGGCTGTTCGCGGTGGCGCGCCAGCTTGGGGCTGAGCCCGCTGCGAGTCATCGTATGCCATTGGTCGCGGTAGCGGCCGGTGTTGAGCGTCAGCGGCCAATCGGCCAGCGGCGCTGCGATCGGCTTTTGTACAACCGGCACCAGCCGCGCGCGCCGGTCGGGGGTCGAAAAGCGGCCATCGGCAAAGGGCGTGCCGCCCCAGCGGAACGGCACCATCGCATCATACTCGGCATTGCCGCCGCCCGATCGGCCGGGCAGCGCGAACAGCCGTTCGCCGTCATTCTCATAGGTCGACAGCCGGCAATGCTCGCGCCAGATGTCGGCGGGGCGATCATAGGCGAAGGCGGTACGCCATCCCATGCGCCGCGCGACCTGGGTGACGATCCACCAATCGGGTTTGGCGTCGCCCGGCGCGGGCAGGAAGGCGCGCTGGCGGCTGATCGTTCGATCCGAATTGGTGACGGTGCCGTCCTTTTCGCCCCAGGCGGTGGCGGGCAGGCGGACATGCGCGTGGAGCGAGGTATCGGTCTGCGCGATCACGTCGGAGACGACGACGAACGGGCACGCCGCCAGCGCCTCGCGCACCCGGCCGGCATCGGGCATCGACACCGCGGGGTTGGTCGCCATCACCCACAGCGCCTTGATCCGCCCTTCGCCCACCGCCCGGAACAGATCGACCGCCTTCAGCCCCGGCTTGGTCGCCATATTGGGCGCGGCCCAGAACCGCCCGACGCGCGCGACGTTTTCGGGGGCGAAATCCATATGCGCCGCCAGGCTCGAGGCGAGCCCGCCGACCTCGCGCCCACCCATCGCATTGGGCTGGCCGGTGATCGAAAAGGGTGCGGCACCCGGCTTGCCGATGCGTCCGGTGGCGAGGTGGAGGTTGGTGATCGCGTTGACCTGATCGGTGCCCGACAGCGACTGGTTCACCCCCTGGCTGAACATCGTCACGGTGCGCGGGTTCGCCGCAAACAGTTCGAAAAAGCGCCTGAGGTCTTGCGGCGGCACATCGCAGATGCGCGCCACCGACCACAGGTCGCTTCCCTCTCCAACCCGGTCCCAGAAATCCTCGGGCGTCGCGACATGCGCCGCCACATAGGCGTCGTCGACCACGCCCGCCGCGCGGCACCAGGCGAGCAGCCCGTTCATCAGCGCGACATCGGTGCCCGGACGGATCGCCAGATGCAGGTCGGCTTCGTCGGCGGTCTCGGTGCGCCGCGGATCGATCACCACGAGCTTGGCCCCCGCCTCGCAGCGCGCGCGGATGCGCTGGTAGACGATCGGGTGGCACCAGGCGGTGTTCGATCCGACCAGCACGATCAGATCGGTCGTGTCGAGATCGGCATAGCTTGCGGGTACGACATCCTCGCCGAACGCGCGCATATGGCCCGCGACCGCGCTGGCCATGCACAGCCGCGAATTGGTGTCGATATTGGCCGAGCCGATAAAGCCCTTCATCAGCTTGTTGGCGACGTAATAATCCTCGGTCAGCAACTGGCCCGAGACGTAGAAGGCGACGCTGCCCGGCCCGTGCTGCGCGATCGTGTCGCGGAAGCGTTTGGCGACCAGGTCGAGCGACTTGTCCCAGGTCGCGCGGCGCTTGCCGATCATAGGGTGGAGCAGCCGTCCTTCGAGCCCGATCGTCTCGCCCAGATGCGTGCCCTTCGAGCAGAGCTTACCGGCATTGGCGGGATGATCGGGATCGCCCGCGATCGTTGCGCTACGCTCGCCGGTCGGTGTCGCCAGGATGCCGCAGCCGACCCCGCAATAGGCGCAGGTGGTGCGGACCGAGGTGCTCACCGGGGTGCCCTCACGCCGCCGCCTGCATCGTGCTCGCCCGGCAGATCAGCACCCGCCCGCCGCTCAGCTTCACCGGGATCACCGGCGTACACCCCTTGTCCTGGCCCAGTGCTTCGCCGGTCGCCAGCGCGATCCGCCAATTGTGCAGCGGGCAGGCAACCGCGCCGCCATGGACGATCCCCTGGCTCAGCCGCCCGCCCTTGTGCGGGCAGCGATCGGCCAGCGCGAAGACGCGGCCGTCGCCGGTGCGGAAGACCGCGATGTCGTCGCCGCCTTCGACCTGCACCGTGCGGCTGCCGCGCACCGGGATTTCATCGGCCCAGCCGATGTCGAGCCATTCACCGGTCACGCCATTTCCTTCGTTGCATCATGCGGGGTGAAGCGCGCCATCGGCGCGTGCTGTTCGCGCTCGGCACCCGCCGCGCGCGCTGCCCAGGGATCGTCCTGCAAGAACTGCTGCGCGAAGTGGAACCGCGCTGCCAGCGCATCGCGTCCCTCGGCGTCGTCGGCGATCCGCGCGCGGATGTATTCAACGCCTACGCGCTCGATCCACGGCGCGGTGCGTTCGAGATAGCGCGCTTCCTCGCGGTATAATTGGATGAAGGCCGCGCAATAATGCATCGCCTCGACTTCGGTGGCGACCTTGCACAGGAAATCGGTGGCGCGAACCTTGATCCCGCCATTGCCGCCGACCGACAGCTCATAGCCGCTGTCGACGCAGACCACGCCGAAATCCTTGATCGTCGCCTCGGCGCAATTGCGCGGGCACCCCGACACCGCGATCTTGAACTTGTGCGGCATCCACGAGCCCCAGGTCATCCGCTCGATCTTGACGCCAAGCCCAGTCGAATCCTGCGTGCCGAAGCGGCACCATTCGGAGCCGACACAGGTCTTCACCGTCCGCAGCGACTTGCCATAGGCATGTCCACTGACCATCCCGGCGGCGTTGAGGTCGGCCCAGACCGCGGGCAAATCCTCCTTCTTGATCCCGAAGATATCGAGCCGCTGGCCGCCGGTGACCTTCACCATCGGCGCGTCGTATTTCTCGACCACATCGGCGATTGCGCGCAGCTCGCGCGGGTTGGTCAGCCCGCCCCACATGCGCGGGACGACCGAATAGGTGCCGTCCTTCTGGATGTTGGCGTGCATCCGTTCGTTGACGAAGCGGCTTTGCTGGTCGTCGACATAGTCGCCCGGCAGCGCGCACAGCAGATAGTAATTGAGCGCGGGGCGGCACGACGAACAGCCATCGGGGGTCGCCCAGTGCAGCTTCTGCATCACCTCGGGGATCGAGCACATCTGCTGGGCGACGATTTCGCGGCGGACATCGTCATGGCCGAAGCTGGTGCAGTTGCACATCGTCCTGGGGCCGGCTTCGACCGCGTCGCCCAGCGTGGTTGCCAGCAGCGTCTCGACGATCCCGGTACACGATCCGCACGATGCCGACGCCTTGCACCCCGCGCGCACCGCATCGAGGCTGTGCGCGCCGGCTTCGATACAGGCGACGACCTGTCCCTTGCTCACGCCGTTGCAGCCGCAAAGCTCCGCGGTATCGGAGAGCGCTGCAACGGCGGCCTTAGGGTCCGCGACGCCCCCTCCCGACGCGAAGGCCTGGCCGAAGATGAGCATGTCGCGGATCGCGCCGATATCCTCGCCGCGCTTGAGCAGGTCGAAATACCAGCCGCTGTCACCGGTATCGCCGTACAACACCGCGCCGACGATGCGGTCGTCCTTCACCACCACGCGCTTGTAGATGCCGCGTGAGGCGTCGCGCAGCACGATGTCCTCGGCACCGTCGGTGCCCGAAAAGTCACCTGCCGAGAATACGTCGAGCCCGGCGACCTTGAGCTTGGTCGAGGTCACCGACCCGCGATAGCCGCTGTGGCTGTCGGTCAGCCCGTCGGCGAGCGCGCGGCACATGTCCCATAGCGGCGCGACGAGGCCGTAGACGTTGCCGTCATGCTCGACGCACTCACCGACCGCGAGGATCGACGGGTCGCTGGTCACCATATGGTCGTCGACCTGGATGCCGCGCCCCACCGCCAGCCCGGCGTCGCGCGCCAGCGCGGTGCAGGGGCGGATGCCGACCGCCATCACCACCAGGCTGGCGGGGATCAGCGTGCCGTCCTTCAGCCGCACCCCTTCGACCGCGTCGGTGCCGACGATCTCGGCGGTATTGGCCTGGGTCAGGATCGTCTGCCCACGCGCTTCGAGCGCCGATTTGAGCAGCCAGCCCGCCGCCTCGTCGAGCTGGCGCTCCATCAGCGTCGGCATCAGATGGATCACCGTCACCTTCATGCCGCGCAATGTGAGCCCGTGCGCCGCCTCGAGCCCGAGCAGCCCGCCGCCGATAACCACCGCGTCGCCGCCTTTGCCCGCGGCCGCCAGCATATGGTCGACATCGGCCATGTCGCGGAAGGTGATGACCCCGGGCAGGTCCTTGCCTGGGACCGGGATGATGAACGGGTCCGATCCGGTGGCGATCAGCAGCCGGTCATAGCCGACCATGCGGCCCGATCGTGCGGTGACGGTCCTGGCCGCGCGATCGATCGCCAGCACCGGATCGCTGGTAACCAGTTCGATGCCATTGGCGGCGTACCATCGGCGATCGTTGATCACGATCTCGTCGAAGCTTTTCTCGCCCGCCAGCACCGGCGACAGCATGATCCGGTTATAGTTCACATGCGGCTCGGCGCCGAAGATCGTCACGCGGTAGCGGCTGGCGTCGCGCGCGATCAGTTCCTCGATCGCGCGACAGCCCGCCATGCCGTTGCCGATCACGACCAGATGTTCGCGTTCGAACGCGGCGGCGGGGTGCGACTGATGCTGCATCGGATCGTCCAGCGGGAGGGGAAGGGGCGGGCGCATCAGATCCGCACCCCGGCAACGGTGGTCCAGCGCGCACGCCAGCGCGGCTTGACCAGCGTCAGTCCGGCGAGGGCAATCAGCGACAGCGCGGCGAAGATCAGGAAGCCCGGCTGGAAGCTGCCGGTCCATTGCTTGGCAAGGCCGAGCGACGAGGCGAGGTAGAAGCCGCCGACTCCGCCCGCCATGCCGACCAGCCCGGTCATCACCCCGATCTCGGCGGCGAAGCGCTGCGGCACCAGTTGGAACACCGCGCCGTTGCCTGCGCCCAGTGCGAGCATCGCCAGCACGAACAAGGCTAGCGCGGCATCGACCCGGCTGGCCGCACCGACTCCCGCCAATGCTACCGCGGCGACCGCGAACACCACCGACAGCGTCTTGACCCCGCCGATCCGGTCGGCGATCGCGCCGCCCATCGGCCGCACCATCGATCCGGCGAACACGCAGCCCGCGGTGCAATAGCCCGCCAGCACGGTATCGAGCCCGAACTGGTCGGTGAAATAGATCGGCAGCGACGCGGCCAGCCCGACGAACCCGCCGAAGGTGACCGCGTAGAACCCCATCAGCCACCAGGCATCGGCTTGCTTGAGCGGTTCGAGATATTCGGACAGGCGCTTGGGGGCAGGGGCGCCCGGCGCGTCCTTCGCGAGCGCGAGATAGACGAACAGCACCAATGTCAGCGGGATGCACGCGAGCCCGAGCACCGCGTTCCAGCCGAACATCTTGGCCAGCGTCGGCGCGAACAAGGCGGCGAGCACCGTCCCCGAATTGCCCATCCCGGCAAGCCCCATCGCCTTGCCCTGATGCTCGGGCGGATACCAGCGGCTGGCGAGCGGCAGCGCGATCGCGAAGCTCGCGCCGGCAAAGCCCAGGATCACCCCGAGCGCCAGCGTGCCGGCAAAGCTGTTCACCCCCAGCGCCCAGGCGCTGAACAGCCCGCCGATGACGATGATCTGGCCGATCGCCCCCGACCGCTTCGGCCCGATCCGGTCGACCAGCAGCCCGTTGATGACGCGGAGCGCGGCGCCGGCGAGCGTCGGCACCGCGACCATCAGCCCCTTTTGCGCGGGCGTCAGCGCCAGCGCCAGGGCAATGTCGGGGGCGAGCGGGCCGAGCAGCACCCACACCATGAACGCAAAGTCGAAATACAGGAACGCCGCGATCAGCGTCGGCTTGTGGCCGCTGTCCCAGAAGCCGCGGGTCGGTTCGCTCGGTTCGTCATGCCAGAAGGTCGTTGCCATGGTCGTGCCCCCATCCGCGATGGACAAAGAAAAAGCCGCCCCGACGGCGACCTTGCGGGCGCATCGGAGCGGCTTCGTTGCCTGTGGACGACCATCCGGCCATCCGACGCGGTTCGGTCCCTTCGTTGGAACCTTGCGCGGTTATCTCGTGCCGGGCTTCCTTGCCCGACGCAGGGAAGATGACCGATTCGCAGGCGCGACGCAAGCGCCGTTTCGCAATCGCAGCATGATCAGGGCAATGCCTTCAGATAGCCCGGAATATCGTCGGGATCGAAGGCCCGGTGATCGAAGAACGGGTCGCGCCCCAGGATCAGCCGCCCCTGCGTCGACCCCGCCGCGACCCCAGTGCCGCCGATCGCACCTTCGATCTTCGAGCTTGCTCCCGGCAGCGGTGCGCCCGATCCGGCGAGCGCCGCGCGATAGACGTCGGGCCGGAACACGCCTTGCGCGGTCTCCGCCTCCGCCGCCGAGAAGGGCGTGCCGTCCCATCGGGTCATCTGCGAATAGAGCCACGCCGCCTGACTGCGCCACGGGAAGTTCGCCGCCTCACGATATTGGAACATGAAATCGGGCACATGGACCGGCTCGGCACCCGGCACCAGCCGGACGCGGTCGCCGATCGCGCGCGCGATCGGGTCGACCGGCGCTGCGAGATATTCGGGGCGCGCGAGGATCGCGGCGCTTTCGGCCTGGCTGTCGGCATCGACGAAACGTGCGGCGGCGGCGTGCAGCGCGCGGATCAGCCGTGCGACGGTGTCGCTGCGCTGCGCCAGCGTGTCGGCGGTCATCGCCAGCACCTTCTCGACCCCGCGCCGCCAGATCTGCGCGGTGACCAGCGCGATCCGCCCCACCCCGCGATCGACCGCGACGCTGTTCCACGGTTCACCGACGCAGATACCGTCGATCTCGCCCGCCGCCAGCGCATCGGCGGCGAAGCTGGGGCTGATCGTCACGATTTCGATATCGACATCGGGGCGGATGCCGACCGCCGCGAGCCAATAGCGCAGCATGTAATTATGGCTCGAATAGCGATGCACGACGCCGAAGCGCAGCCGCTTGCCCGCGGCGGCGCGCGCCAGCGCGAGCGTCTTGAGCCGCGCGCCGAGCACCACCGGATCGCCGAGCGAATCGCTATCGAGCAACTGATCGGCCAGCGGCAGCGCCAGCGTGATCGCATTGCCGTTGAGCCCCAGCACGAACGGCACCGCCATCGCGACCGCCGGCCGCCCGCGCCCCAGCGCGGTCGCCAGCGCAAGCGGCGCGACCATGTGCGCGGCATCGGTATGCCCGTACAGCAGCCGGTCGCGCACCGTCGCCCAGCTCATGTCGCGCACCAGCTCGATCTCGATCCCTTCGGCCTTTGCGAACCCCTGTTCGCGCGCCAGGATCGGCAGCGCGGCATCGACCAGCGGCAGGAAGCCGATGCGAACCCGATCGAGCGCCATCACATGTCTCCCATCAACGCGTCGCTGGTGATGATCGCGTCGGCGATCTCGGCGATTCGGCGGTTCGATCGCATCGCTTGCGCACGCAGCAGGCCATAGGCTGCGGGCTCGTCGATGCCGCGCCGTTGCATCAGGATTGCCTTGGCGCGATCGATCGTGCTGCGATCGGCGAGTGCGCTCCTGGCTTCGTGCAATTCTGCTTGCAGCCGCGCAAATGCCTGGAAGCGGCGGATCGCCAGGTCGAGCACCGGCTTGATCCGCTGCTTGGCCAGCCCGTCGACGATATAGGCCGAAACCCCGGCATCGACCGCGGCGGCGGTCGATTCGGCATCGCTCTGGTCGACGAACATCGCGATCGGCCGGTCGAGCGCGCGCGACACCGCGAAAAACTCCTCGAGCACGTCGCGGCTGGGGTTTTCGAGGTTGATCAGCACCACTTCGGGCGCCGCCGCCTCGAGCTGTGCCACCAGCCGCCCGCCGCTGTCGATGATCACCAGATCGTCGAGCCCCGCCTCGCGCAACCCATCGGAAATGATCGCGGCACGCGTGGTGCTGGTGTCGATGATCGCGATCCGCATCGACCCACTATGCCGGGTTAGGCGGGGATGCCAACGGCTTCGTTGGGAGGGGGCATCAGTCGTTCCTGAAGCCGCCCCTGAAGCTGTACTCAGGCGGACTGCCATGACCGCTATACTCGGCAAAGCTCGGGCTGTGCAGACCGTCCGCGACGAGCTTGGAAGTAATCCTTTGGCCGGATTGATCGGTTCGCCGGGCGACCCCTTCATACCTCCAAGTGGTTGCGCGCCCTTCGTGCGAGCGGCCAACTATCGTTGCCGAAATCGTTAAGCTTGCCTGTTTGCGGTTAGCTAGATTTCCAGAACCATAAACCTGAACGTGTGACCGGTTTGGGGAAGCAACGACGGCGTCGTGAATGTCTGAATGTGGGTCCTCCCTGTCGCGAAGCCGTCAGTCGGCGAACGCCTCAACCTGGCAGTTCGTGGCGGGAGCAGCGTCGCCCACTAGCGGACGAAATTTTCGTCGCCTACCGTACGCGCGGAGGCTCAGTCGGTGGTGGCATTGTACTTTTTAATTTCGGTCACGCTAGGCGTAGCGGCAGATTGGGCTCTGTACTCGCGAATAGTATCTGCGCTTGGGCGCCCCTATCTTTATGATGGTGGGGATGGATACATAAGACTATTGTATCCTCGTATATTTTTCACGTTAGCTGCGACGGTTGTGATGTTCTTCGCAGCAGGTAATGATAGTACAAATGGCGCCTTATTCTTTTGCGCAACGGGGGTATTCCTATTTTCTCCCTGCTACGCTGCTTATCGTTATTTGATGGGCAAGTAGGGTCGCTATATCTTGGGACGAAGCGAGCCGGAGTTTGATCGAACGACGGCTCAAGCCAACCTTTCACCGAAACCAGCCTGCCCGCTAACCACCAGGTCGCGACGTTCCGTTGCTCGCATCGCGGCTCAAATGCCCGAAAGCGGACTGACCGCTATGGGGCGGTAAAGCGGCGGGTCCGCAGTCGCCCAATTGCTGCCAGCATTTTCTCGTCACCCCGGACTTGTTCCGGGGTCTGCCGTGTCATAGCTAATGCCGCAGATGAACGAACGCCCCCCTGTGTCGACAGCCTGTAGACTCGCTATAACCGCAGGCCATATTCGGGCGTGACCGGCGTGGAATGACCTTGCCGTCGGGTTCGGTCCTCCATCCACATCCGTAGCACATGGCGGCTCGGTGGACCCCGGAGCAAGTCCGGGGTGACGATCGGGGAACGTCCGCTTCCCACCAGATCCGGCCATTCCCGAAATAGCATCCCTTTTGGGAAAGACGGCGTGCCGTTGGGCAAGGGGATCGCCTGTGACATCACGTCCGCCCCGGACATGAATGAATGACCGAAGTCGAGTAGCCGAAACCAAGCTCCGAATGGGCGGGTGTGGGTCAAGACGCGGACGCAACGCTTGGCCTCGGTCGCCGCAATGCGTCAATCGTGTGCACCGTAAGATAGGGATCTTCAGTCGGATGCACCGATCGGCTAGCTCGCATCAACCTAAGTATCCGATTGCAGGTTTTGAGCTATAGCGACAGTTGCCTTGGCACGCCGACGGTGGCCGATTGGTCATTGCCTTCGTCTCTCAAAGGGGCATGGTTGGCCAAGGTGTTTTGGTCAGTCAGCCCGCGTATTCTCTTTGGCGGCTGCCCGGCTGATTAATGCGGCGGTGAGGAAAGATATGCGACGGCTCGTGGACGGAGCGGCAATCGTATTGTTTGCGCTTTCCTGCAGAACTTCCGCGGCTCACGCGCAACAAGTTGACATTCAACCTTCGCCCGAGAAGTCCGTGGAGTCAGCCACGCCCGCTGACATCGTCGTGCTCGGCAAGCGCCTTCCTGGATCAGCGATTTCGGATGTCGCACCCATCATCACCCTGGACGCGAAGACAATCGCGGCAACAGGCGCGACAACAATCGGCGAGCTTCTGCAGACGATCCGCGGAGCGACGCAGTCTGCAAGCGGAGCAGAGCCGATCTTCCTGCTGAACGCGCAACGCGTGTCGGGCTATCCGGAGATCGGCTCGCTGCCACCCGAGGCGATCGAGCGCGTCGAAGTGCTCCCCGAGCCCGAGGCGATCAAGTTCGGCTATCCTCCCAATCAGCGGCTGGTGAATTTTATCACCAAGCGCAATTTCCGGCAGGTGGAGGTCAAGGGAAGCGCCGGCTCGACTACGCGCGCGGCGAGTGGGACGCAGAAGGTCAACCTTGGCGTGACGCGATTGCGTAAGGATCGGCGCTTGACCCTGACCCTGGAGGCACGGCGCACCGATCCGGTCAGCCTTGCCGAACGCACTATTCTTCCAGACCCCGACGTACCGTTCGACGCAATCGGCAACGTGGTCGGTGCCGCCCCTGGCGAGATCGATCCCGCTCTCTCCGCAGTGGCAGGGTTTCCGGCGACGGTCGCGCCCGTTCCGGCGAACGCAGCGAGGACGTTCACACTTCAGGACTTCGCATCGGCAGCCAACCGTCCGCGCCTGTTCGATCCCGGACCGCTGCGCCTGCTGACGCCACGCAACCAGGCGGCGAAGGCGGAGGCGGTGCTCGCCGACCGGCTGACCAAGGGGATTGCGGGATCGCTTAGTCTTTCGGCGGAGCAAAGCCTGGATCGAACTTTGCTTGGTCCCGCGCCCATTTATCTCACTGTTCCGGCAGGGAACCCATGGTCTCCCTTCGGTCGCACGGTGCGGGTCGCCCGTTATCTGACCGAAGTCGCACCGCTTGAAGCCGAACAGAAAACCACGACGCTGCAGGCCGGGATGACGCTCCGCGGGGCTGTGTCGGGCTGGCAATGGGACTTCACGGGCGCATTCAATCAGCGGCAGGTCGATGCCGCGCTGGACCGGACGATCGACACGACGATGGCGGACGCCGCGATCGCAGCGGGCGCCGATCCGTTCGCGCCGCTTCAACCCTCGTTGCTGAGCGTGCGGCCGCGCGATGTAACCCGGTACCGCACCCGGACGCTCGCAGCCAAGAGCGTGGTGACCGGGTCTCCCGTGCATATGCCCGCGGGTAAGGTGACGCTCGTCGCAACTCTGGAAGCGGACCGGACGGACGCCGCCTCGTCGACGCGCGGGCCGAACCCCGGGGCACTGAATCTTACGAGGACGCGCCTGGAAGGTGGCTTGGCGGTCGATGTGCCGCTGGCATCGCGCGATGCGGATGTGCTTCCCTGGCTGGGCAAGTTGTCGGTCAATGCCTCGGCGCGCGCTCGATCTGTCAGCGATGTCGGCACGCTGAGCGACGCTACCGCGGGGCTGACGTGGGAGGCAATCAAGGGTGTCCAGCTACTCGCAAGCCTTAAGCGCAGCGCTGCCGCGCCCGATCCCCAGCGGCTGCTGGGCCCCATCACGCGCGTGGAGAATGTGCCAATCCTCGATTACGGCACCGGGCGCACCGAGTTGACGACCGTGATCCAGGGCGGGAACCCTGCGTTGCTGGCGGAAGAGCGGCTCGTCCGGTCTATCTCCGTCAATATCAAACCGTTCAACAATCGCGAGTTGCGGCTAACCGCAACCTATGAAGCGACGACGATCCGAAATCAGGCGGGACTGATCTATGCGCTGTCGCCGCTTACGGAGGCGCTGGTACCGGAGCTGTTCGTCCGTGATGCGGCCGGGCGGCTTGTGTCGGCCGCCTTCGTTCCAATCAATTTCGATCGTCAGGAGCAGCGTGCGCTGAACGTCACGCTGTTCTCGTCCGGGCAGCTGGGCAAAGCGCCGCCTGCGCCCGATCCCACGCGTCCAGCGCCTCCACCAACGCGTCCCTTTTACTATGCGGGCATCGGCCCCTCCATCAAGTTCAGCGACCGATTGGATGTGCGGTCGGGAGCACCCGCGCTCGATCTGATCCGGGGCGATACAGTAACGGGCGGGGGCACCCAGCGTATCTATGGCTACGTCTATGGCGGCCTCAACTATCGCGGCAGCGGCCTGACCTTCGACGGCTGGCTGCAGGGAGCAAGCCGGGTGCGCAGCTCGGGGCCTGCGGCGGACCTGCATTTCCGGCCCCTGGCCAAGCTGAACGCCGCGGTGTTTGTCGGCTTGGAAGAGTTGCTGAAGGCGGACGCCTGGGCCAGGAAGATGCAAGTCAGGATCGATATTGCTAATCTCACCGACGCGCGGCAACGGGTTCGAGACGAGAATGGGAGGACGCCAAACCGGCTGCAACCGGACGTTTTGGACCCAGTAGGCCGCGTCGTGACGCTAACGTTGCGGAAACTGCTTTAGCGGGCGTCTCGAGGACATTCTCTGTATCGTATAAGCCCACTCGGCCCTGCACGGCGCTGATGTGACTTGACCTCTACCGTTCTGCACCACCCCGGCAGGAAGCTAGCGGCGGTTGGACGTGAACGAGTGTCTGTTTCTGGGTGGCGTCGAACTAGCCGTAGATGTGGCTCTGTCAGACCAAATGCACCTGTCGATAATCAGGAGCGGGTATGGGGTTAGGATGCCCCGTCCGCGCAAGCTGCTCACGCGCCGGCTCTCGCCGCCGGCGGGCTTCGGCGAGGCCTATCTGGAGGTAGGCGCCAAGGCTTAGCTTCTTCTCTCGCCCATCGATACGATACTTCTGCCGCCAGAGCTTGCCTCCGCCGGGATAGACCTGAGGAAAAAGGCCCCCACCGTCGGAGAGCTTGTAGGGCTTCTACCGGGGCCTAGCCCTGCGCAGAGCAGCGTCGGAAAGTGCTACCGGATCAGCACCTTACTAGCAAAAACCCCCGTGGGGGTTCCCACATTGGCCGACGCGTGAAAGGCCCCCAAAAGGCCCCAATTTTCCTGGCTGCAGCTGGATTACAGCAATCACTGGTGGTCAGCGGATGTGAAAATAACCCAGATTTCCGGGGCTTTCAAAGGCGCTGGTGGATGTCAGTGGACTGTATTTTGGAGCGGGTGAAGGGAATCGAACCCTCGTCACTTGCTTGGGAAGCAAAAGCTCTACCATTGAGCTACACCCGCAAATCAACGTCGTACCGTCGATCTGGTCGCGACAAGGCTCCCGGTTGGGCCGGGGGCACTCGTTGCTGGACGCTGGCCGATTGCCACATGGTGTGAGCTGCGGTCAACATAAACCGCACGGTTCCTCGCAACCTCGTCATCCCGAACTCGGCGGGGCAGGCCGGGGAGCATTCCAAACCGTGCTGCCGTGGTCAGTGGGTTCAAAAGCTCTTCGCCAGGCGGAAGTTGAAGCGCGGGTCGGCGTTGCCAGTGTCGTAGCGCGGCCCCGACAGCGGTACGGCCAGCTCGAAATCGGCGTTCAGTCCGCGTGTCACCAGCGTCCGCACCCCGCCGCCGCCCGATGCCAGCGAACCGCTGCCGCGACCGTCGGCGAGGTTGGTCACCTTCCCGCCATCGGCGAAGGCATAGAATTGCGAGCGCCGCACCAGCCCGCCCAGCGGCTCCTTCCAATCGTAACGAAGCTCGCCCATCGCCATGGCGCCCTGGTCGCCCGATCGCTCGTTGTAATTATAGCCGCGCAGGAACGCGCCGCCGCCGATGCCGATCTCCTCGGAAATGAGCAGCGGGTCGGTCGATAGCTGCGAGCGTACCGCCAGCCGCATGCTGACCGGTCCGCCCAGCGTCGCGATCCAGTCGGCCCAGCTGGTCAGCGTCGTGAAGGTCGCCGAGGCGTCGCGCCGCGACGCCAGCGGATCGCCGATCTGCGTCGCGTCGAGCAGCGACAGCCCCTGCGACACCGTGACGTTCGCGCGCAGCCGGCCCCCCGCCCATTGGGTATGGCCATAGAGCCCGGCGCGCAGCGCGACGACGCGATCGTGCCGCGCGAGGATATCGGCGCGATACTGGCGCAGCGTCCGCACCCCCAGATCGCCCTCGAACCACAGGCTGGTATCGCGGCTACGCACCAGCGGCTGGAGCACGTTCACCCCGGCGAACCAGCTTCGACCCTCGATCCCGCTATCTTCGAGATACGCGCCGGGATCGGTTGCCGACACCGTCGCCACCAGCCCGATTTCGGTGCCCGCGCTGCTCACGCGCGTGGCGTAGCGCACGCGGCCGTAATTAAGCTCACCCGGCTCGAACGGCGTGGTGACATAGGTGACCGACAATTCGTCAGCCGCCGACAGCAACGACGCGACATCGGCGTCGAGCCGCAATTGTTCGGGGCCGATCGGCCGCGACCCGTCATTCTCGAGCACCGCGCGCGCGCGCAGGCGGTTGGCGGCGACACGCACCACGAGCACGCCCGCGCCGTCTTCGCGCGCGAAGCGCGCGCCATATACGCGCATTCCGGGGACATCGCCCGCGATCAGCAGCCGCCGCTCGAGCGCGTCGAGCTTCACCGGGCCGGTGCCCACCAGTTCGTTCAGCGTCCGCGCGACGGCTTGGTTGTGGTGGCCGTCGATCCGCAACCGGTCGATCCGTCCCTCATCGATGCGGATCACCAGCACGCCGCTCGCCATCCGCTGCGGCTCGATCGTCGCGCTGGCGAAGACATAGCCTAGCGACCGTGCGCGTTTTGCGATCGTCGTCGCCAACAACGCCAGCGCCTCGCGGTCCTTCGTCTGGCCGACATTCTCGGCGACGATGTCGGCAAACGCCTCGGGCGCGAGCGCCTGCAACCCGGTGACCACGATCGCGCCGACCAGAACGCCACGTGTTGCAGTCGGGGCGCGCTCGACCGTGGCGAGCGGCGAATCGACCGCGATCGTTGGTTTGGGTTTGGGGGGTGGTGCCACCGGCTCGTTCGCTAGCGCCTCGCGGTCGGTCTGCACCGGATCGACCCGATCAAGCGCATTCTGCGCGTACGCGGTTGCGGGCAAACCCATGACCGCCAGCACCCATATCGCCGAACCAAAACGCCAACCAACCAACATGCGCAACCCCATGAACGCCACTTAGGATTGGCCCTAGGGCGTAAGGCGTTAGGAAAACGTAAGTTCTTCGTTCTTTAACCATGCCATCGAACAGCAATGAAACGATGTGTGCCTATGCTGAGCGTGGAAGAGTGAGGTATTTTTCATGCGTCTCGGCTTGCGTACTTTGGCTGGCAGCCTGTTGCTGCTGAGCAGCACCAGTGTCTTCGCGCAAACCGGCGCATGGCAGGTTAGCGAAGCGAGCGGGCGGGTGACCGTGCGCGACAAGGCCGGCGAGCGAACCGCGCGGCGCGGGATGCCGGTGCCCGCGGGTGCGATGGTGACGACCGACGAGAACGGGCGCGCGGTCATCGTGCGCGGGCAGGAATTCGTCACCGTCGCGCCGCGCTCGCGTGTTCGCGTGCCGATGGCGGGCGAGGCCAAGAGCATCGTCCAAATGATGCAGGATTGGGGCAATGCGGTGTTCCGCATCGGCAAGCGCCCGAACCCACATTTCGCCGTCCAGACGCCGTATCTGGCCGCCGTGGTGAAGGGCACCAGCTTTTCGATCACGGTTTCGGAGGAAGGCGCCTCGATGCAGGTGCTTGAAGGCGCGGTCGAGGTCGAGACCCCCGATGGCGGCGCGCGCGACATGGTACGCCCCGGCGCGGTGGCGATGGTATCGGCGACCGATCCGTTTCGCCTGACGGTACAGGGCACCGAGCGACGCGTGATCGATTCGCCCGCACGACCGGCAACGGCTGCTGCGCCGACCAGCGCGGTGGTACCGCCCCAGCCTGCGCCGCTGTCGCAATCGGTTGTGCAGGGTGCGGGCGCGCCGGTGGCGCTGGCATCGGCGATGCCGGTGACGACGATCGGCGCGTTCGAATCGGCCGGCGGCGACGTGATCGGCGAAACGATCGAGGCTGAATCGGCCGATCTGCGCGAGGCGACCGGCGGGTTGGTCGGCGGCAGTGCGGCGCTGGTCGCAAGCGCGATCATCGCCGATGTTGCGACCGGTCGCAGCGCCGAGCCGGTCGCGCCGATTCCACCGCCAGCCGCCGCCGCACCCGAACCGGTGCCGGTTCCCGCACCTAGCGGTCCCGAACCGCTGCCGCCGCCGCCGCCGCCGCCGGGTCCCGAGCCCGAGCCCGAGCCCGAGCCTGGGCCTGAGCCTGGGCCTGGGCCTGGGCCTGGGCCCGAGCCAGAGCCAGAGCCCGAACCGGAGCCCGAACCGGAGCCCGAACCCGAACCGGAGCCCGAGCCTGAACCGGAGCCCGAACCCGAACCCGAGCCCGAGCCTGAACCGGAGCCCGAACCCGAGCCTGAGCCCGAACCGGAGCCCGAGCCCGAACCCGAGCCCGACCCCGAACCCGAGCCCGACCCCGAACCCGAGCCCGACCCCGAACCCGAGCCCGAGCCCGAGCCTGAACCGGAGCCCGAACCCGAGCCTGAGCCCGAACCCGAGCCTGAGCCCGAGCCCGAGCCCGAGCCTGAGCCCGAACCCGAACCCGAACCCGAGCCCGAGCCCGAGCCCGAGCCCGAACCCGAGCCTGAACCGGAGCCCGAGCCCGAACCCGAACCCGATCCCGAAGAGCCTGAGGATCCCGACGACGACGACGACGATGACGACGACGACGACGACGACGACGACGATGACGATGACGATGACGATGACGATGACGACGACGACGACGACGATGACGATGACGATGACGATGACGATGACGATGACGACACCGAAGACGGTGATGACGACGACGACGACAAAGAAAAGGACAACAACCGCGACGGCGATAAGGAGAACGACAACAACCGCGATGGCGAAAAAGACAACGGCAACGACAAGGATGACGGTGCAGCGCTCTTGGCCGACGAGGGCTTCGTATCTGCCGCGCAGGCCGGCGCGCTCGATCGCGATGTCGATCCTCTCGCGGTCGATATGCCCCGGCAAATCGAAGACCGGTTCGGCGGTAGCGAAGGCGGTATCCGGAACGAACCCTGACCGGCTGGTCATCGGCTGTTGATGTTTGACCGGTAGAAGGCAGCGAATGTCGCGCTTGTTTGCTATACCTGCCGTTCCGATCGCGATTTCCCGGCGCCTGTCGCTGGCGTTGCTAGCGATCGCCGCGATCGCTGGACTGATCGCCGGCATGACCGGGACCGGCGAGGGGATCGAGCGGCTGTTGCGCGACGCGCGGTTCCATCTGCGCGACACCGACGCGAGCGGTGAAATCCATATCGTCGAGGTCGACGCCCGCAGCCTGCGCGCGATCAATCGCTGGCCATGGGACCGCGAAGAACATGCGCGTGTCCTCGATCGGCTGCACGCCGCGGGCGCCGGGTTGATCGCGTTCGATGTCGATTTTTCGTCGCCCTCGGCCAACCCGTCGGGTGACCTGGCGCTCGCCGCCGCGCTGCGCCGTGGCGGCGGCGGGGTGGTGCTGCCGACGCTGACCCAGCAGGCGAGCAACGGCGCGAGCGAGATGGTCGACATGCTCCCGGCGCCGATGCTGCGCGATCATGCGGTGCTCGCGGCGGTCAGCATGGCCCCCGATAGCGACGGGCAGGTCCGCGAAGCGCCGCTGGGGGTGGTGACCGCCGGGGTCGCGCGGCCTTCGCTGTCGGCGATGGTGGCCGAACGCGCGGGCAGCGCCGGGCTCCATTTCCCGATCGACTTCGCGATCGATCCAGCGACCATCCCGCGCCACAGTTTCGTCGACATTCGCGACGGCCGGTTCAACCCGGCGACGATCGCCGGCAAGCGCGTGCTGATCGGCGCGACGGCGGTGGAGATCGGCGATCGCTATGGCGTGCCGCGCTTCGGCGTAATCCCCGGGGTGGTCGTCCAGGCGCTCGCAACCGAAACCCTGTTACGCGGCATTCCGGTACGACTGGGGTGGGGTTGGGGCGCCGCGATCGCGCTTGCGCTGGCTGCGGCCATCCTTCGGATCCGCCGCCGCGCGCCGCTACTGATCACGATCTTCGCTGCGCCTGTCCTGCTTTTTGCCGCCGCACTCACCCTCGAAACGACACTGGGCGCCTATCCGGCGCTCGTCCCCGGCCTCGTCATCGTCACGACTGCGTCGATCATCGCGCTCGTCCGCCGCATGCTCGCCATGCTGCACCGCCGCCGCGCGCAGGACGCCGAAACCGGCATGCCCAACCGCTTTGCGATGCGCGAGACCCTGCACCGCGCAACGCCGATCCGGATCGCCACCGCGCGCATCGTCGAATTCGACAAGCTTGCCGCGGGTCTTTCGCCCGGCCAGGTCGCGCAACTGGTGTGCCGCGTGCGCGATCGCCTGGGACTGGTCGCCGCCGGCCATGCGATCCACCGGATCGAGGACCGACTGCTGGCATGGGAATGCGACGTCGAACTCCGCGACGTCGGCAACCGCTTCGAAGCGCTGCGCGCGGCGATGCTGAGCCCGGTCGAAGTCGAAGGACGCCGCGTCGATGTCGTGCTCGCCTTCGGGGCTGCCGAGGACATGACGGGCGACGTGGTCCGCGCCTGCGCCAATGCAGCGCTCGCCGCCGATTACGCAGCGAGCGCGGGCGACGCCTGGCAGTTGCATGGCGGCAGCGACGAGGGCGACCTCTCGAACGAATTGTCGCTGCTGGGCGAGCTCGACGACGCCGTTGCCAATGGCGAGATCGAGGTGGCCTACCAGCCCAAGCTCGACCTCGCCACCGATCGGATCACCAGCGTCGAGGCGTTGGTTCGCTGGCGCCACCCGACGCGCGGCTATCTGCGCCCCGACCTCTTCATCCCCATCGCCGAGAAGGGCGGGCGGATCACCGGGCTGACGCTTGCCGTGCTCGAGCGCACGATCGCCGACCTCGAGGCATGGGCGGCGGCGGGAACCCCGGTCACCGGTGCGGTGAACCTCTCGGCCAAGCTGGTCGCCTCGCGCGAGTTCATGGGGCTGGTGCGCGAACGCATCGAGCGCGCGGGGATCGCGCCGTCGATGCTGACCTTCGAGGTCACCGAATCGGCGGCGATGACCGATCCTGCCGGCGCCGCAGCCGCGCTGGGGGCCTTCCGTGCGCTGGGCGTGCGCATCTCGATGGACGATTACGGCACCGGCCAGTCGACGCTCAGCTATCTCAAGCAACTCCCGCTCGACGAACTGAAGATCGACCGCAGCTTCGTACAGTTCGCGCACACCAATCGCGGCGACGCCGTATTGGTGCGATCGACCGTCGACCTGGCGCATGAGCTCGGCCTCAAAGTGGTTGCCGAAGGTGTCGAGGACGCACCGTGCCTCGCCTATCTGCGCTCGATCGGCTGCGACATGGCGCAGGGTTATCTGATCAGTCGCCCGGTGCCGGCAAACGCGCTGGCGGAGTTGCTGGCCATTCAGGATGCTCAGGCGGCGGCTTGATCGACCGGGCAACGGCTGCACGCGATCGACACGCGAGCGTCTGGGGGCGCGAGCGTCGAGCCCGCACCCCCGTTTCCACGATCAGCGGCGGTTGGTACCGATCATCTGTGCGAGATCGGCATAGCGCCGTGTCAGATAGCCGCGTTCGTCGGCAGTGTAGCCGCCGGCTGTATAGGCGGCGTCGAGCCGCGCTAGGTCTGCGAGCTGCGCGCGAACCTGCACCGCCTCGGCGCGGTCGATCGTTCCGTTGCGCTCGGCGCTGGTGAGCTGCGTTCCCAGCTGGTTCCAGCGCGCGGTGTTGCGATCGTCACCATAGCCGTAACCGCCGCTCTGCGCGCCGCCGCCGCCCAGACGGTCGTCGATCGCATTATAGCGGTTCCACAATTCGGCCTGTTCGCGCGTATCGATTCCGCCGCGCTGGTACCCTGCTTCGACCTGACCGAGCGAGCGCCATTCGCTGCGAAGCTCGGTCGCCTCGGCCTGCGTCAGACTGCGGTTCCGCAGCCCTGCCGCGATGCGCTGTTCGAATTCGGCGTTGCGCCCCGCGACCGGCTGCCAGCGACCCTGGTTTTGGTTGTCGGTTTGGCCGTTACCCTGTCCTGAACCTTGGCCCGAACCCTGGCCGCCGACGCGCTGGTTGAGCGCGCGATACCGCATCCGCAGGTCGTTGCGCTCGGCATCGGAAACGCTGCCGTTGGCCGAATATTGCGCTTCGAGCCTGACGATCTCGTCATATTCGCGGCGCATCTGGTCGGCTTCATAGCGGTCGATCGATCGGTCGCGAACGGCCGCGTCGATCCGCTCGTCGAGCACCTGACCGCGCTCGGCGAACGGACGGCGGCGCTGGTCCCAATCGGCATCGAGCGTCCGTTCGCTTGCTTGCTGGTTGGTGCCGAATACCGAGCCTAGCAGCCTGCCGAGCAAGTCGCCTCCCTGGGGTTGGACCTGTGCGGCGGCATTGGAGGATAACAACAGCGCACCGGTGGCGGCTGCAATGCGAAGATAGCTATTCATGATGGATCGCCTTGATGCTGCCGTCGTCGGAACGCGCCGCTACGGCCGTCCTACTCAACCCCGTGCCCGCCGCGATGTTCCGCATGCCGGTTCGCAACCGCAACGATTTTCGGTCGCGCCCCGATGCGGTGCGGTAATCCCGTATATCGAGCACCCCCCGCGGTGCCGCAGGATCGCCGCTGAAGGAGATTGCCGATGCCTTGCCTGCGATCGCGCCGTCAGCGGCGGCGGCTGTGACCCGGCTGGCGTTGCATCGCGAGCGGCACCTCGTGTCGCGTGCCGGGTGGCTGCGCGCCGCGGTGCTGGGGGCGAATGACGGGATCGTCTCGACCGCCAGTCTGATCATCGGCGTGGCGGCGGCCGCCGCCACGCCCGCGGACATCCTGATCTCGGGCGCGGCAGGGCTGGTCGCTGGCGCGATGTCGATGGCGGCGGGGGAATATGTCTCGGTCAGTTCGCAAGCGGATACCGAGCAGGCCGATCTGGCGCGCGAACGCGCCGAGCTTACCGACGATGTCGATGCCGAGATTCGCGAACTCGCCGGAATCTATGAAAGGCGCGGCGTCGATCGCGCCACCGCCGACACCGTCGCGCGCCAGTTGATGGCCAAGGATGCGCTGGCGGCGCACGCGCAGGACGAGCTCGGTATCTCGGCGATGACCACCGCGCGGCCGATCCAGGCGGCGCTCACCTCGGCGGCGACCTTTACCGCCGGCGCCGCGCTGCCGCTGGCGATCGTGATCGTCGCGCCCGCGGCTCGGCTGGTCGCGATCGAGGCGGTCGCCTCGCTGCTGTTCCTCGCGTTGCTCGGCGCGGTCGGTGCGCGCGCGGGGGGTGCGCCGGCCTGGACCGCGACGGTCCGCGTCACCTTCTGGGGGGCGCTGGCGATGGCGCTGACCGCGGGGATCGGGATGCTGGTCGGGACGGCGATATGAGCCACCGACCAGCCGTTCGCCCTTGCGCCTGTCGAAGGGCGCGAGCCTTGCCCGCTTCGCGGTTCCCCGCCTAGCCGCCGACGCTCGCGGCTTGCGCGGGCGACAATTGGCGCGCGTCGGTTGGGTAATCGCGCGGCTGGTGCTGCACCGTCACCCACTGGTCGGTGGTGAAGGCATCGACCGCCCAGCGGCCGTTGAAGCGGCCGATGCCGCTGTTCTTGTCGCCGCCGAACGGGCTGAAGGGCAGGTCGTTGACCGGCTGGTCGTTGACATGCGCCATTCCCGCCTCGATCGACCGCGCGAAACGCACGCCCTTTTCGAGGTCGCGGGTGAACACCGCAGACGACAGGCCGTAATCGGTGTCGTTGGCGATCCGCAGCGCGTCGGCTTCGTCGGTGGCGCGGATGATCGGCGCCATCGGGCCGAAAATCTCCTGCCGATGGAGCGGACCATCGGCGGCGACATCGGCGAAGGCATGCGGCGGCAGTACGAGCCCGTCGGCGTCGCCGCCCGCTAGCTGGCGATAGCCGGCATCGCGCGCCTTGCCGATCAACTCCTGCACGTTTTCGAGCTGGCCGCGATTGATGATCGGGCCGATCATCGTCGTGGGATCATCGGGGCCGTTGATCGGCAGCGCCTGCACCGCCGCGGCGAAGCGATCGACGAATTCGTCGTAGATCGGCGCTTCGACCACCAACCGGTTGGCGATCATGCAGATCTGCCCCTGGTGGAGATATTTGCCGAACACCGCGGCCTTCACCGCCAAATCGAGGTCGGCGTCGGCGAGCACCACCAGCGGGCTGTCGCCGCCCAGTTCGAGCTCGAGCCGCTTGATGATGTCGGCCGCATACGCTGCCTTGCCGATTCCGCGCCCGACCGGGGTCGAGCCGGTGAACGAGATGACGCGCGGCACGCGGTGGCTGACGAACGCGTCGCCGATCTCGCCGCCCGAACCCGAAATGACGTTGAGCACGCCTCCGGGCAGCCCCGCCTCTTCGAACAATTTGGCGAACCACAGCCCGCCGGTGACGGGGGTGTCCGATGCCGGCTTGAGCACCACCGCATTGCCCACCGCCATCGCCGGCGCGATCGACCGCGCCGAGAGCTGGTGCGGGAAATTCCACGGAGAGATGACGCCGACGACGCCCACCGGCTTGCGATAGACGCGGCTTTCCTTGCCCGGCGTGTCGTTGGGCAGGATCCGTCCCTCGACCATATAGGGCAGGCTCGCCGCCTCGAGCATCACGCCGTAAACGGCCTTCCATTCGAGCGCGGCCTTGAGCAGCGTCGATCCCGCCTCGCGCACCAGCCAGCCGATGATCTCGTCGCGGCGCGCTTCCATGATCTTGGCCGCGGCGGCAAAGACCTGCGCGCGCTCGGAGGGGAGCTTCGCTGCCCAATCGGGCTGCGCGGTGCGCGCGGCCTCATACGCGTCGTTCAAATCGTCGACATTGCCCTGCGGCGCGTCGAACAGCACTTCCTCGGTCCAGGGGTTGAGGTTGGGCTTGGGCTTGCTGCCGCCGGCGCGCCATTTGCCGGCGATGTAGAGTTGCTCGAACGAGGCATAGGGCTGGGTCATGGGGGCTCCTTGGCGGTCGGCAGGGCAAATGCCTGCCACCCCAAGGGGCGCGGCTGCCGCTGCGGTTGCACCCCAAAGCGACCGGAGCGGGCAAACGTTCCTCGCCCAGCCCAAAGCCCTACCCGTCGGCGCGACCCGCCGGCGCGCGCCTAGACGTTGAAGCGGAAGAGCAGCACGTCGCCGTCCTGGACGACATATTCCTTGCCCTCCGAGCGCAGCTTGCCGTTGTCGCGCGCGCCGCTTTCGCCCTTGAAGGCGATATAATCGTCGAACGCGATCGTCTCGGCGCGGATGAAGCCGCGTTCGAAATCGGTGTGGATCTCGCCTGCCGCCTGCGGTGCCTTGGCGCCGACCTCGACGGTCCAGGCGCGTGCTTCCTTGGGGCCGACGGTGAAGAAGGTCAGCAAATGGAGCAGTTTGTAGCCGGCGCGGATGACGCGCGCGAGGCCGGTTTCGCTGAGCCCCAGCTCGGCGAGGAATTCGGCGCGGTCTTCGGCGGGCATCGTCGCGATCTCGGCCTCGATCGCCGCCGACACCACCACGGCTTCGGCGCCCTCGGCCTTGGCCTTTTCGAACACCCGGGCCGAGAAGGCGTTGCCCTCGGCGGCATGTTCCTCGTTGACGTTGCAGACGTAGAGGACAGGCTTGGCGGTCAGCAACTGCGCCTGCGCTAGCAGCCGAGCGTCCTCGGGATCCTTCACCTCGGTCAGCCGCGCGGGCTTGCCCTCGCGCAACAGGTCCAGCGCGCGGCCGAGCACTGCCGCCGCCGCCTTGGCTTCCTTGTCGCCCTGCGTGCCCTTCTTGACGAGGTTGGGCACACGCTTTTCGAGGCTTTCGAGGTCCGAGAGCATCAGCTCGGTCTCGACCGTCTCGGCATCGGCGATCGGATCGACCTTGTTGTCGACATGCTGGATGTCGTCATTCTCGAAGCAGCGAAGCACATGGACGATCGCGTCGACCTCGCGGATGTTGCCGAGGAACTGGTTGCCAAGGCCTTCGCCCTTGCTCGCGCCGCGCACCAGGCCGGCGATGTCGACGAAGCCCAGTTGCGTCTCGATCTTCTTGGCCGAGCCTGCGATTTCCTGCAGCCGGTCGAGCCGGTCGTCGGGTACCGCGACGTTGCCGACATTGGGCTCGATCGTGCAGAACGGATAATTCGCCGCCTGCGCCGCCGCGGTCTGCGTCAGCGCGTTGAAGAGCGTCGATTTGCCCACGTTCGGCAGGCCGACGATGCCACAGCGAAAACCCATGAAGATGCCCTTGTCGAAGAAAGTTCGGGATGCCGCGCGCGGGCGACAGGATGGCGCGGCCATAGCGCGCGCACGCGGGGCTGACAAATGGACCCGTGCGCGGGGTTCGCGGGTTATCGGGAGATGAAGACAGCCAAGAATATGGGAAATGCCGCGCTCGCCGCGGTCGAACGCGCCGATCTGGCGGTAACCCGCGCGATCGCGCCGCAGCGCCACGATCCGGCGGTGCGCAAGGCGGGCAAGTTGAGCGAGATCGGCGATCAGCCACCCCTGATCGCGCTGTCGGCGACGGTGCTGGTGGCGGGGCTCGCGCTGCACCATGGGCTCACTGCGCGTACCGGGCTGCGGATGCTCGCGACCCACGCGCTGGCGACCGCGATCAAGGACGTGATCAAACGCTCGGTCGATCGCACGCGGCCCGATCATGCGCTGGTCGAGGGCTATCGGATGGAGAGCGGCGACAGCCACGAGCACGAGCTGACCTCGTTCCCTTCGGGCCACACCGCGGGCGCGGTCGCGGTTGCAGAAGCGGTGGCGCGCGAGGTGCCCTTGCTGGGGGCACCCGCGCGACTGCTCGCGGCGAGCGTCGCGATTATCCAGGTGCCGCGGGCGAAACATTATGTCAGCGACGTGATCGTCGGCGCGGCGATCGGCTGGGCGGCGGAACGGCTGGTGAATGCGGTGGTGGAAAGCGTGTTCCTAACCCGTCATTCCCGCGAAGGCGGGTATCCAGAGCCACGAACCCCGCGGTCCGTACTGCGCTCTGGATCCCCGCTTTCGCGGGGATGACGAGGAACATCACATCCGGTAGTTGAAACTCACGCTGATCCGGTCCTGCGTGCCCGCGTTGGGCATCACCTCGTGGCGCAGCCAGCTTTCCCACAGGAACACGCTGCCCATCTCGGGCTCGGCATAGACGAAGCTGTCGGGGCGGGCAGGGGCCGCCATCATCATCGGCAACCGCGGATCCTCGAGCTTCAGCGCCCCCGACCCCGGCGGCACCGCGACATAGACGGTGCCCGAAACGACGCTGTGCGGGTGGATATGCCCCGAATGCGTGCCCCCCGGCTGCAGGACGTTCACCCACAGGCTGTCGAGCTTCAGCCGCTTGCCTGCCAGATCGAACGCGCACGCCTTGGCGAAGGCGGCGACGTGGCGGTTGAGGTGCCTGACGAGGTCGCCGAATGCCGGGTCGCGCTGCGGCAGATCGTTGAGCGAGGCGTAGGAGGTATAGCCGCGATAGCCATGCTCGCGCGACCAGCCGATCCCGGCGCGGTCTTCCTTCGCGAGCATCCTCACCGAGGTTTCGAGTTCGGCGATCAGCGCAGCATCATCGACGCGGCCTTCGTAGAATTGGGTGGGGAAAAGCGAGCGGATCGGCATGACGGCGCGGTAGCGCGATGCGAAGGCGGCGACAATGTCGGGCCGTGTACGTCGTACCCCCGGCCCAAGGCCGGGGTGGCGGAGGTGCGGGTTGCCGACCCCCTACCGCGCCATCCGCACCGCGACGTCGCTCATGAAGCGCGCATCCTGCCCCTCGGCGAGCCAGCCGGCCTCAGCCGCGACCGCGCCCAGCAGGTCGGTCAGGTCCTCGATCTCGGCCTTGGCGAAATTGCCCAGCACATAGCCCGTCACGCGGTCCTTGTGCCCGGGATGGCCGATCCCCAGCCGCACGCGGCGGAAATCCTCGCCGATATGCGCGATCGTCGATCGGATGCCGTTATGCCCCGCCGCGCCGCCGCCCTGCTTCACTTTCACGCGAAAGGGGGCGAGGTCGAGCTCGTCGTAGAACAAGGTCACGGCCTGCGGCTCGAGCTTGTAGAAATCCATCGCGGCGCGCACCGCGCGGCCGCTGTCGTTCATGAAGGTCGCGGGCTTGAGCAGCAGCAATTTCTGGCCGCCGATCCGCCCTTCCTGCACCCAGCCCTGGAATTTCTTGGCGCTCGGCGAAAAGCCATGGACCTCGGCGATCGCATCGACCGCCATGAAGCCGATATTGTGCCGGTGCATCGCATATTGCGGCCCCGGATTGCCCAGGCCTACCCAAAGCTGCATCGCTCGCGTCCTTCGGCAATGGCGAGAGGGGGGATAACGAAAGGGCGGAACAGCGTTTCCGCTGCCCCGCCCCGATCACACCGCAAGAAAGAAGGATCAGTCCTTCTTCTGCTCGGTGATCTTGTCGTCGTCATTATGGTCGTCATTGGGCTCGGGCGCTTCGGCTTCGCCGGCTTCCTCAGCCTGCTGCTCGGCAGCAGCCGCCTCGGCAAGCGCGGCGTCTTCGGCCATCGCTTCCTGCGTCTCGGCGCGCATTGCCGACGGCGCGATGACGGTGGCAATGGTGAAGTCGCGATCGTCGATCGTCGGCTCGGTGCCCTTGGGCAGCGTCACGTTCGAGATGTGGATCGAATCGCCGACTTCGAGGCCGGTCAGCGCGATCTCGATCTGCTCGGGGATGTTGCCCGCATCGACCACCAGCTCGAGCTCGTGGCGAACGATGTTGAGCACGCCGCCCTTCTTGAGGCCGGGCGATCCGGCTTCGTCGGTGAACACCACCGGCACGTTGACCGTGACCGAAGCGTTCTTCGAGATGCGCAGGAAATCGACATGCACCGGGCGATCGGTGACGACGTCGAAGGTCACGTCCTTGGGCAGGGTGCGGATCGCCGAACCGACGCCATCGATCATCACGACCGAATTCATGAAGTGGCCGGTGTTCAGCATCTTCATCAGCGCACGCTCTTCGACGTGGATGCTGACGGGATCCTGCTTGTTGCCGTAGATCACGGCGGGGACGCGGCCTTCACGACGAAGCGCGCGGGAGGCTCCCTTGCCAACCCGCTCGCGCGTCTCGGCCGACAGGGTAAGCGTATCGCTCATGTCGGGTCTCCGAAATACGTTGAGTTCAAAACCACCGGGCAAGCCTCCAGGGATGACCCTGCCACGGAACGGGCGCGCATAGCGGAAAGCGGGGGAGGGGGCAAGTATAAGCCCTCTCCCGCTTGCGAGGCGCACGTACTTAAGAGCCCTCTCCCGTTTACGGGAGAGGAGTGTTGGGTCGGTCATGCCCCCGGCATGACCTGAATAGCACGGGGTGCTATTCACCCAACACTGGTGAGGGCCTTCTTCTTCTACCACCACGCCCACCAAAAACCCTCACCGCTGCGCCTAGGGGCCGCAAGTGCGACCCCAAGTCTCGCTGCCTCTCCCGCAAGCGGGAGAGGGCTAAGCGCCCTTCAATACCGCACGCGCTCCACCGGTATCCCGAGCCGCGCCAGCTCGCGCTGCACCGTATCGCCGCCGGTCAGATGCCCCACGCCCACCGCCATGAACACCACCCCCGGCCGGCGCATCCGCTCGACGATCCACCCCGCCCAGCGGCGGTTGCGCTTGGTGATCACCGACTCGGTGAACGCCGCCGACGAGGCGTGCTGGTCGCGGCTGACGATCCGCCCCATCGCCGCGACATCGCCGCGGCCCCATGCCGCCAGCACCTCGTCGGTCGAGGTCGTCGCGCGGTCCATCCCGTCGAGCTGCACTTTGAGCATCGCGATCTGGGCTTCCTGCGACAGCGCGTCGAAATAGCCGAGTTGCTGCGCGCGTTCCTCGAGCCCCGTCACGGGCTTGCCCGCCGCTTGCGCGGCGTTCGTCAGCACCGTCTCGACGCCCAAAGTCGGATCGTAACCAGCGCGCCGAAGCGGCAGCGTGGACAGCGTCGTCGCCGCCAGCCACGGCTTGGTCCGGTCGAACGCGCCCGCGGGATAGCCCTGCTCGGCGATCGCGGCGGCCAGCTTGGGGCGGTATTCGGCGGGCAACCGGTCGGGCAGGCTCGGCCCGTCGGCCAGCGTCCCCACCTTGTCCTGCACCCGCCGCGCGGTCGCGGCATCGACGCTCACCGTCTCGAGCACCAGCATGTCGCTCGAATCGAACGCGTCGCGCACCGCATCGTCGAACCAGCCGAGCCCGGGCTTCAACCAATGGATGCTCCCGAACAGATACACCGTCGTATCGGCATCGCGCACCACCCAGAGCGGCGGATCGATGTCGACCGGCGGCTGCTGCGCGCCGGTGCCCGCGAACAGGAAGGCGGCGATGGCGAGGAAGATGCGGGCGGGCATTCCCCGGCCATAGCGGGTTCGCGCAGGTCCCCCAACCATTGACCCTCCGGGGTTGCTGCGCCAAAGCGAAACCCGCTTCTCCCGCACCCGCGAAGGCCCCGATTTGTCCGACGAAAAGCCGCTCAGCTTCCAGCGAATGATCCTCACGCTCCACGATTATTGGAGTGCGCGCGGGTGCCTGATCCTCCAGCCCTATGACATGGAAATGGGCGCGGGCACCTTCCACACCGCGACGACGCTGCGCGCGCTCGGCCCCAATCCGTGGAACGCCGCCTTCGTCCAGCCCTGCCGCCGCCCGACCGATGGCCGCTATGGCGAGAACCCCAACCGGCTGCAGCATTATTACCAATATCAGGTGATCCTGAAGCCCTCGCCCGCCGATCTGCAGGAACTGTACTTGGGCAGCCTCGCGGCGATCGGCATCGACATGCTGTCGCATGACATCCGCTTCGTCGAGGACGATTGGGAATCGCCGACGCTCGGTGCCTGGGGGCTGGGCTGGGAAGTCTGGTGCGACGGGATGGAAGTGACTCAGTTCACCTATTTCCAGCAAATGGGCGGCTTCGATTGCAAGCCCGTCGCGGGCGAGCTCACCTACGGGCTCGAGCGGCTGGCGATGTACATCCAGAACAAGGACAGCGTGTACGACCTCGCGTTTAACGACGAGGGTGTCAGCTATGGCGACGTGTTCCTCGAGAACGAGCGCCAGATGAGCGCCTGGAACTTCGAGGTCGCCGACACCGACAGCCTGTTCGACCAGTTCCGCAAGCACGCCGCCGAATGCGAGAATGCGCTCGGCCGCGACCTGCCGATCCCGGCGTACGAACAGGCGATCAAGGCGAGCCACGTCTTCAACCTGTTGCAGGCGCGCGGGGTGATCTCGGTCGCCGAACGCCAGGCATATATGGGCCGGGTGCGCGATCTCGCGAAGGGCGCGTGCGCTGCTTACATGGCCAAGAACGGGTGGGCGGCGTGACCGATTTCCTCCTCGAACTCCGCTCCGAAGAAATCCCCGCGCGGATGCAGGACAAGGCGCGTGCCGATCTCGAACGGCTGTTCGCCGCCGAACTCGCCAAGGCCGGCCTCGCCCCCGGTAAAATCGAAACCTACGCCACCCCGCGCCGCCTGGCGCTGATCGCGCGCGACCTGCCGATGCAGACGCAAGCGGTGTCGGAAGAACTGAAAGGCCCGCGCGCCGGCGCGCCGCCGCAGGCGCTCGAAGGCTTCCTGCGCAAGACCGGCCTCACCGCCGACCAGCTCGAAGATCGCGGCGGCGTGTTGTTCGCGGTGATCGAAAAGCCCGGCCGCGCGACCGCCGAGGTGCTGGCGGCGGCGATCCCCGCAATCGTCCGCGGCTTCCCCTGGCCCAAATCGATGCGCTGGGGCGATGCCTCTGCGAGCACCGAATCGCTGCGCTGGGTCCGCCCGCTGCAGGGCATCGTCGCGATCCTCGGCCAGGATCTGGTCGAATGCGAAGTCGCGGGTATCCGATCGGGGTACACCACCGTCGGCCATCGCTTCCACAGCCCGCACGAGATCACGCTGGGCGGCGCGGGCGATTATGTCGAGAAGCTGCGGATGGCGCACGTGCTGGTCGACCAGGACGAGCGCCGCGCGATCATCCGCGACAAGGCCACCACGCTCGCCGCCGAGGCCGGGCTGGCGCTGATCGAGGACGAAGGGCTGGTCGCCGAGAATGCCGGGCTGACCGAATGGCCGGTGCCGCTGCTTGGCCGATTCGACGCGGCGTTTCTCGACGTGCCGGCCGAAGTGATCCAGCTCACCGCGCGGGTGAACCAGAAATATTTCGTCTGCGCCGGCGCCGAGGGGAAGCTAGCCGACGCCTTCATCTGCGTCGCCAACATCGCCGCGCGCGATGGCGGCGCGCGGATCGTTGAGGGCAACCAGAAGGTGCTCGCCGCGCGGCTGTCCGACGCGCGCTTCTTCTACGAAACCGACCTGAGGGTCGCGCTCGAGGAACAGGCGAAGAAGCTCGAAAAGATCGTCTTCCATGAGAAGCTGGGGACGGTCGCCGACAAGGTCGATCGCGTCGCCAAGCTTGCGCGGTGGTTGGTGGAGGAGGGGATTGTCAAGACCCCCTCCCGCCTGCGGGAGGGGCTAGGGGAGGGCATGTCCGCAACCGCGGCGCTCGACCCGACAAGCCCTCCCCCGACCCCTCCCGCAAGCGGGAGGGGGGGAGAAGTCGAGCAACTCGCCACCCTCGCCGACCGCGCGGCGCGGCTGTGCAAGGCCGACCTCGTCACCGGCATGGTCGGCGAATTCCCTGAGTTGCAGGGCGTGATGGGCGGCTATTACGCCCGCGCACAAGGCGAAGACCCCCGCGTCGCCGACGCGATCCGCGACCATTACAAGCCGGTCGGGCAGGGCGACGACGTCCCCACCGCGCCGATAACGGTGGCGGTGTCGCTGGCGGACAAGCTGGATACGTTGGCTGGCTTCTTTTTCGAAAAGATGCCGCCTACCGGCTCTCGCGATCCTTATGCGCTGCGTCGAGCGGCACTAGCGGTCGTGGCAATCATTGAAACAACAGGCGTTAGGTTTTCGCTAAGAGAGGCGTTGACCCTAGCGATTGCGCGATTGGGGGCACTGATGGGCGCTAAGGCTGCCGATGCGGTCAATAAGTTAGCCAGTGCGAGGCAAACAGTTGGGCTGCCGGTCGGTGACGACGATATGGCCGAGGCCGTAGAAGTGGCTCTAGCCACACTACTTTCTGACGAAGCAAAAGAGCGCCTGGTAGTTGATCGCATCAGACCGACAGTATCGTCCATTCTCGATTTCCTTGCCGATCGCCTCAAAGTCCAGCAACGCGAAGCCGGTGTCCGCCACGACCTGATCGACGCGGTGTTCGCGCTCGGGAACGAGGACGATCTCGTCCGCCTGCTCGCGCGCGTCCATGCGTTGCAGGCGTTCGTCGCGACGCCCGAGGGGACCAATTTGCTCGCCGGCTACAAGCGCGCGGCGAATATCCTGAAGAAGGAAGGGGTGGCTTCCGCTCCCCCCGCCACTTCCGTCACCCCAGCGAAAGCTGGGGTCTCTGGCGAAGGCGCGGGGCAGGCGCCGCGGGAGGCCCCAGCCTTCGCTGGGGCGACGGGCTTGGCGGCGACCACCCCCGCTGACGCGCTCAACGCGCCCGAACCCTTCGGCACCGAATCGACCGATCGCCACCCCGACGAACTCGCCGCGCGCGCGATCGATCACCTCGCGGGCGACGATCCGATCCCGCAGACCGGCGAGGAAGACCCGCTGGTCGAGGTCGACCAGGGCAACTTCACCCCCAGCGTCGGCGACTTCGCGCGCTCGGAGCGCGAGCACGCCCCCGGCTACACCCCCGAACCTGCCGAAGCCGCGCTGGCGCAAGCGCTCGACGCCGCCGAACCGCGCGCCGCCGCGGCGATCGCCGCCGAGGATTTCGCCGAGGCGATGACCGCGCTCGCCTCGCTGCGCGCGCCGATCGATGCCTTTTTCGAGACGGTGACCGTCAACGATCCCGATCCGGCCAAGCGCGCGGCGCGGCTGGCGCTGCTCGCGCGGATGCGCGACGCGGTGCATGCGGTCGCCGATTTCTCGAAGATCGACGGATAACTAAAAAGCCCTCTCCCCCTCGGGGGAGAGGGTTGGGAGAGGGGCAGTTCGCACATCAACCGAGGGCCGGTAAGAGAGCACTGCCCCTCTCCCCGGCCCTCTCCCCGCAAGCGGGGAGAGGGAGATATGATGACGCAGTATATCTATCGTTTCGGCGGCGGGGTTTCGGACGGGGGCAAGGGCGACAAGAATTTGCTCGGCGGCAAGGGCGCGAACCTCGCCGAGATGGCGTCGATCGGCCTGCCGGTGCCGCCGGGCTTCACGATCAGCACCGCGATGTGCACCCGCTATTATGACGAGGGCCAGGCCTTCCCCGCCAGCGTCCGCGACGAGGTGGCCAACGGGCTGCGGCATGTCGAGGGGATCACCGGCAAGGTCTTCGGCGACCCCGCCAACCCGCTGCTCGTGTCGGTGCGATCGGGCGCGCGCGTGTCGATGCCCGGCATGATGGACACCGTCCTCAACCTCGGGCTCAACGACGCGACGGTCGAGGGGCTGGCGGCGATCTCGGCCGATCCGCGCTTCGCCTGGGACAGTTATCGCCGCTTCATCCAGATGTACGCCGATGTCGTGCTCGAACTCGACCATGGCCGGTTCGAGGAGGCGCTCGAGATCGCCAAGGAAGACCAGGGCTTCTATCTCGACACCGAACTCAGCGCCGACGACCTGCGCAAGCTGGTCGCCGAATACAAGGCGCTGGTGCAGGAGCTGTGGGGCAAGCCATTCCCGCAGGACGTCCATGACCAGCTCTGGGGCGCGGTCGGCGCGGTGTTCGGATCGTGGCAGTCCGAGCGCGCGAAGGTCTATCGCCGCCTCAACGACATTCCCGGCGACTGGGGCACCGCGGTCAACGTCCAGGCGATGGTGTTCGGCAATATGGGCGAGACCTCGGCCACCGGCGTCGCCTTCACCCGCGATCCCTCGACCGGCGAGAATGGCTATTATGGCGAGTTCCTGATCAACGCGCAGGGCGAGGATGTCGTCGCGGGAATCCGCACGCCGCAATATCTGACCAAGGCGGCGCGCGAGGCCGCCGGCGCCAAGCCCGCATCGATGGAAGAGGCGATGCCGCAGGTGTATGGCGAGCTCGCGCGCACCTTCGACCTGCTCGAGCGCCATTATCGCGACATGCAGGACATCGAATTCACCGTCGAACAGGCCAAGCTCTGGATGCTCCAGACGCGCAGCGGCAAGCGGACCGCGAAGGCGGCGCTCAAGATCGCGGTCGACATGGCCGAGGAAGGCTTGATCACCGAAGAGGAGGCGGTGCTTCGCGTCGAACCCTCGGCGCTCGACCAGCTGCTCCACCCGACGCTCGACCCCGATGCCCCGCGCGACGTGCTGACCAAGGGGCTTCCCGCCTCGCCCGGCGCCGCCTCGGGCAAGGTCGTGTTCGACGCCGACACCGCCGAGCGCGCGGCGGCGAACGGCGAGGCGGTCATCCTCGTCCGCGTCGAAACGTCGCCTGAGGATATTCACGGCATGCACGCCGCCAAGGGTATCCTCACCGCGCGCGGCGGCATGACCAGCCACGCCGCGGTGGTCGCGCGCGGCATGGGGCGTCCGTGCGTCTCGGGCGCGGGCACGCTGTCGATCGTCGCCAAGGACAAGATCATGCGCTGCGGCGACCGCGAAATCCGTGAGGGCGACATCCTCACGATCGACGGGGCTACCGGTCAGGTCATGGTCGGCGCGGTCGCGACGATCCAGCCCGAGCTGGCGGGCGATTTCGGCACGCTGATGGTCTGGGCCGACAAGGTCCGCCGGCTGCGCGTGCGCACCAACGCCGAAACCCCCGACGATTGCCGCACCGCGCGCGAATTCGGGGCCGAGGGCATCGGGCTGTGCCGCACCGAGCATATGTTCTTCGAGGCCAGCCGGATCACCTCGGTGCGCCAGATGATCCTTGCCGAAAACGAAGCCGGCCGCCGTGCCGCGCTCGACAAATTGCTGCCCGAACAGCGCAGCGACTTCGCCGAGATTTTCGAGGTGATGGTGGGGCTACCCTGCACGATCCGCCTGCTCGACCCGCCGCTGCACGAATTCCTGCCGCACGAGGAAGCCGAGTTCGAGGATGTCGCCACCGCCACCGGCATCGACATCGAAAAGCTCAAGCGCCGCGCCGCCGAGCTGCACGAATTCAACCCGATGCTCGGCCATCGCGGCTGCCGGCTGGGGGTGACCTATCCCGAAATCTACGAAATGCAGGCGCGCGCGATCTTCATGGCGGCGTGCGACGTTGCCGAGAAATCGGGCGAGGCGCCGGTGCCCGAGGTGATGATCCCGCTGGTCGCCACCCGCCGCGAGCTCGAGCTGATGAAATTGGTGGTCGACAAGGCCGCCGGCGAAGTCTTCGCCGAACGCGGCCGCACGATCGAATATCTGGTCGGCACGATGATCGAGCTGCCGCGCGCTGCGCTCAAGGCGGGTGAGATCGCCGAACAGGCCGAATTCTTCAGTTTCGGCACCAACGACCTGACGCAGACGACGCTCGGCGTCAGCCGCGACGATGCCGCGCGTTTCTTGTCGGTCTATGTCGAAAAGGGCATCTACGCGCGCGACCCGTTCGTGAGCATCGATGTCGAAGGCGTCGGCGAACTGATCGCGCTCGCCGCCGAGCGGGGAAGGGCAACCCGGCCCGACATCAAGCTCGGCATTTGCGGCGAGCATGGGGGCGATCCGGCGAGCATCGCCTTCTGCGAACAGGTCGGGCTCGATTATGTCAGCGCGTCGCCCTATCGCGTGCCGATCGCGCGGCTGGCGGCGGCGCAGGCGGCGCTGCGCAAATGAAGCAGCGTCTGACCCGCCAGCGGATGGACATGGTCGGGCCGTTCCACCCCTATCTGGTGTTCGCGGGGATCATCCTGTTCGATGTGCTGCTGATCGGCGCGTTGGCGATGGCGGTGGTGGTTACCGGCGACAAGGTCGAGGATGTGGTGGCGCCCGGTGGGCCCGAGTGGGTGACGCTGTAGGGGAGCTGGAGCCTTCGGCGTTCGAGCCTACCCCAGCGTAGCGCGTCCTCCCCCTCCGTCGGTGCTTCGCACCCGCCACCTCCCCCTGGCGGGGGAGGATCGTTGGCTTGGCTGTACCCATCACCGTTCGTGCTGAGCTTGTCGAAGCACGGTTCTTCTGGCCGGGCGCGCATTGCTCGGAGGTAGGAACCGGCGCGTCGCCCCTCAGACGAACCTGCGTCCATGGTCGTCGTCATGGCCTTCGCGCAGCAGCGCTGCCTGTTCGCGCCATTGTTGCTGCGCGATCCGCCCGCGGCCGAAGCCCAAGCGTTGCTCAAGATCGGCTTCGCCCTCGGGGGTCAGCGCCTCGATCGCGGCATAGGTCTTGATTCCGTCCTGGCGCAGCTGCTGTTCGGTATGCTCGTCGATCCCGCGGATGCGCGACAGATTGTCGCGGCCCCAGCCGAAGAAGCCGCCCCCGCGCGACGACGTCGCGGCAGCGGTGCCGACCCCGGCGGCGGCAACCGGTGCTACCGTCTGCGAGGTCGTCCAGCGTTCGCGATCGCGCTCCAACTCGGCAAGCCGGGTATCGCGCACCGCAATCTCGTCGCGGGTCGCGCGGTGCGCGGCTTCCTCGGCGCGCAGGCGCTCCTTCCACTTGCGGCCGCCCGGATGGCTCGCCAGCCCGAACAGCCAGCCGGCGATCAGACACAGCGCCAGCACCGCGAATTGGGTTGGGGTCGAGAATAGCATGGGGAGTCCCTCCTGTTACGGAGGTCAAACGACTTGGGGGGCAAGTGCGTTCCGCGACCCGCCCCCCGCGCTCATGTGATCAGTGCGTCGCTGATGTCGCACGCCGCCGGCCCCAGGATCACGATGAACAGCACCGGCAGGATGAACAGGATCAGCGGGATCGTCATGATCGCGGGCAGCCGCGCGGCCTTCTCCTCGGCGCGCATCATCCGTTCGTTGCGGAATTCGGCCGACAGCACGCGCAGCGCCGAGGCGAGCGGGGTGCCGTATTTCTCGGTCTGGATCATCGTGGTGACGACGCCCTTGATCGCGTCGAGGTTGATCCGCGCGGCAAGATTCTCGAACGCCTGGCGGCGATCGGACAGGAAGCCCAATTCGATCGCGGTCAGCTGGAATTCCTCGCCGAGTTCGGGATAGGCGCGCCCCAGTTCCTTGGCGACGCGGTGGAAGGCGGCATCGACCGTCAGGCCTGCCTCGGCACAGATCACCAGCAGGTCGAGCGCGTCGGGCAGCCCCTTGCGGATCGCGTCGGATCGCTTGGTGATCTTGTTTTGCAGATACAGGTCGGGCGCCTTGTACGCGCCGATGAAGCTCGCCGCGACCAGGCCATAGGCCTTGAGCGGGCTCCAATCGGCAAAGCCCTCGGTGCCGTACACCCAATATAGCATCGGCCCACCGATCAGGACCGGCAGCACCATCCGCCCGAAGATCACCGCGACCGCCCAATCCTTCGATCGGATTCCCGCCTGCAACAATTTGATCTGCGCCGCCTTGAGCTGCGAATCCTGCAGCACCTTCAGCGACGACAGCACGTTGCGCATGCGGTCGGTGGTGTCGTTTTGCTGGACCAGCTTGGCGCGCCGCTTGCCGGTCGAGGCGGTGATCCCTGCTTTCAGCTGTTCGCGGCGGTCCTGCAGCGCCTTGACGCGCTTGGTCATCGGATCGCGCACCGTGGTCGCGACATAGATTGCCAGCATCACCGCAAACGCGGCGATCGCCGCCAGGAAGGTGGCGACGGTGATGACGTCGACCCCCAGGATCGTGGGACCAGCACCCGGTTCCATCAGCGCGCGCCTCTCATTGGATTGGGCCCCATCAGATTTCGAAATCGACCATCTTGGCCATGATGAACCCACCGATGCTCATCCAGACCAAGCCGCCGCCGCCCGCGATCATCAGCCGCTCGTCGATGAAGAAATTCTGCATGTACGAGGCGTTGATGAACCAGATCATCCCGAAGACGATGAACGGCAGCGACCCGACGATATAGGCCGACGCCTTCGATTCGGAGGACATCGCGCGGATCTTCAGCTTCATCTGCATCCGCTTGCGCAGCACATCGGCCAGGTTCGCGAGCGTTTCGGCAAGGTTGCCGCCGGTCTCGCGCTGGATCGCGATGGTGATGACGAAGAACTGGAATTCGGGGGTGCCCAGCCGGTCGGCGGTTTCCTGGAGCGCGACGTCCATCGTGCGGCCGATCTTCATCTTGTCGGCGACCGATCGGAATTCCTCGCCCACCGGCCCGTCGAGCTCGGCGCCCACCACCGCGATCGTCTCGGTGATCGGCAAGCCCGACCGCAGGCCGCGCACCAACAATTCGATCGCATCGGGGAATTTGGTGTTGAACTTGGCGATTCGCGCCTTGATCGTCTTGCCGACCCAATAATGCGGCAGCCCCGCGCCGACGAATACGCCCAGCAGCAGCGCCAGCAGCAGCGGCAGCCCGCGCAGCCATAATCCCACCCCGATGACGACGAACAGCCCCAGCGTCACCATGCCATATTGACCAACGGTCCAGCTTTTGCCGGTCATTGCCAGCCGCTTCTGCAGCTCGGCTGGGTTGGGCAGCAGCCGGGTTGCGGCGCGGTCGAACGTGGTGGTTTGCCGGCGGTTCGAGATGCGCCGAAGCTGCGCGTCCATCAGCCCGCCATTGGCGACGGTTGCGTGACGATCGCGCACCGCGGTCAGGCGGCGCGCGCTGGCGCGTGCGGTCGATGGTCCGGCGAAGGCGAACAGCACCAGCGCCAGCACCGCGAATGCGCCCAGCGTCACCATCAATAGCGGCAGATACTCGGTGCCGATGGTCGCCTCCCTAGGTTCGGATCGCGAAGATTACCCGCACGACGCGTTCAATTCTTGGCCATGCGCGGCATCCGCAGGTTGAGCTTGCCCAGCAGCGATCCGCCCTTGGCGCCAGGCTCGGCCTGGGCCTTTGCCCTGGTCTTGCCACCGGCTTCGGCAGTCTCGGCCGACTCGGTCAACGCAAGCAGCCGGCCGACCAGATCGGTGATCGGCGCCACGGTCTTCGATCCGCGACCGACCTCGGCGATCGGCTTGCCGAGCTTGGCGGCTTGCGCGCACATCTTCTGATCGAAGGGCACCGCGACATCGATCTTGCGCTCGATCGAGGTCTCGAAATCCTTGCGCGAAATTTCGAGTGACGCCTGATGCACCCGGTTCGCCATGATGATGACCGTCGTCTGCGGCGCGTTCGTCTTGAACCACGACAGGATCCGGATCGCATCGCGCGCCGCCGCCAGCGTGTATTCGGTGACGATCACCGCGATCTGCACATCGGTGACGAGATGCGGGAACTGCACCAGCATCGCGCGCGGCAAATCGATCACCGTGGTTTCGAACGCCGTGCGGATTTCCTCCTGCAATTGGAAGAAAGCGGTACCGTCGTTCATCACCGGCGCATGGATCGGCGCCTCGGCCGACAGCACCGCCAGCTTGTCCGACGCGCGCACCATTGCGCGTTCGATGAACAGCCCGTCGATCCGGCTTGGGTTCTCGATCGCGTCGGTCAGCCCGCGCCCCGGCTCGAGGTCGAGCGCGAGCGCGCCGGTGCCGAAATGGATGTCGAGATCGAGCAGCGCGGTGGTGCGCCCGCCCTTGTCGCTCATCAGCCAGGCGATCGAGGTTGCCATGCTCGATGCGCCGACCCCGCCGCGCGTGCCGACCACCGCGATCGCGGCATGCGCCCGCTCGGTGCTAGCCTCGACCGTCTTGGGGGCGTTGAGCATCGCCTGGACCTGCGACAGGGTTTCGCGCAGCGCATCGGGGTTGAGCGGCTTGAGCAGATAATCGTGGATGCCGCTGGCGACCAGATCGCGATACAGCCGAACATCGTTCACCTGGCCGCAGGCGATCACCACGGTTCCCGGCTCGCACACCTCGGCCAGCGCATTGATGTCGTTGAGCGGATCGCCGCTTTCGGACAGGTCGACCAACAGGATGTGCGGGCTGGCGGATACCGACAGCGTCTGCACCGCATTGCGCAGCCCGCCCTTGTTGACCTTTTCGGGCGCCCAGCCCTGTTCGACCGTGACGCTTCGCATCGTCTCGGCGCTGTTTTCGTCGCAGACGAACGCCATAAAGGGTTCGCGGACCGCGCCGGTGCGTGCCGGATTCCAGGGGGCGTTCATGTCAGTTGCTCCCCGTGCCGCCGGTGGAAACTGCAGGCAGCGCCGCATCGGCGGGGGGCTGGCGATCGCGCAGCGCCTGGATCGGCTTGGTGGCGGTAGCAGTGTCGGTCACGTCGGCACCGCGGCGGCCGCGCACCAGGTCTTCGGGCCGCGCGACCATCGCCGCGAGATTGGAATTGATCCCGCAGCCGAAGTTCGACGAGGTGTGTGCGCCGTAATTGGGTTCGTACATCCGGCTATGGTCGGGGCATCCCGGCACCGCGGCAACCATGCGGCTGAGCACCACGCGGACGGTGCCCGGCGTCAGCGCGCCGACCGTCACCGGCGCGGTATCGGCCAGCAGCAGGCCGTAGCGCGAAGCCTCGGCAGCGACCGCGGCGCGCGCGGCGGGATCGAATGCCGGCTGGTCGTCGACCGAAAGACGGTCGCCATAGCCGGCCTCGAGCGAGGCGAGCCAGCCGGCCAGGCGGGCATTTTCGCCGGTTGCCAGACCCTGGCCGGTCGACTGGACGTCGAACACATAATCGGTGCGGCTGACCACCGGCTGGTGAACCGATTCGACGCCGCGGTTGAGCGTGCCGCCGCAGCCGCCCAGCAGCGTGGCGGGCAGCAGGATCGCGGCGAGGTAAAGGCGCGGATGCATCACAATGTCTCTCCCGTACCGGGTCAATTGACGCTGAAGCCGGGGGCGACGTCGCCCTTGGCCTTCTTGGGCTTGCGACGCGGCTTTTCCTGCGGCGCCGCCGCGAACGGGTCGGGCAGCGGCGCGGCGGTCGGCAGCTGCCGTCCGGGCAGCGCGGGACCGGCGGGCAACACCGGCGCGCTCGCGCCGAAGCTGGGTGCCGCCACCGTCGGCGGTGCCATGCTCGGCTTGGGCCGTTCGCCAGCCGGGCCGCCGCCGTTGAGCTGCCCCAGCAGGATGCGCTCGACATCGGTGGGCGATTGGTAGCCGTCGGTGGGCAGCGCGATCTGGTTGCCGTCGATCGGCTTCACCAGATAGGGCGTGACGACGATCACCAGTTCGGTTTCCTGCCGGCGAAAGCCGTTCGAGCGGAACAGTGCACCGAGGATCGGCAGGTCGCCGACGCCCGGGGTCTTTTCGATCTGGTTGTTGTGGTTGTTCTGCAGCAGCCCGGCGATCATGAAGCTCTGGCCCGAGCCGAGCTCGATCGTCGTTTCGGCGCGCCGCGTCGTCAGCGCCGGCACCTGCACGCCTTCGATCGTCACCGCGCCCGCCGAGGACAATTCGGAAACCTCGGGGCGGACGCGCAGCGAGATGCGGCCATCGGCCAGCACCGTCGGGGTATAGGCCAGGCTGACGCCATATTGCTTATACTGCACCGATACCGCACCCAGCCCCTGGCTGATCGGAATCGGGATTTCGCCGCCCGCCAGGAAGGTGGCGGTTTCGCCCGACAGCGCGGTCAGGTTGGGATTGGCGAGCGTCGTCACCTGGCCGATCGTCTCGCCCAGGTCGAGCGAGGCCAGAAGGTCGGTGCCGAGGAACCGGCCCGCGGCGCCAAGCAGCGTGCTGCCCGTCTGTTGCGCCGGGTACCTGTACAGGCTGCCCCCCGGCACCTGGCCATTGGCATCGACCGGGGCGTTGGGCTGGCCGGGTACGCCAGGCACTGTCGTGATCGAACCCTGCCGGCCTTGGGCGAGGCCGAACAGGAACGATCCGCCGTCGCGGTTGGTGAGGTTGACGCCGATATTCTTGACGAAGCTGCGGCTGACCTCGGCGATCCGCACCTGCAAATTCACCTGCAGCGGGGTCGCGGTGCGCAGCCGCGAGACGACCTTGGTCTCCTCGCCGACGAACGCCTGCACCAGCCGTTCGGCCTCGGCGCCGTCGGAGGGGTTGGCGATCGTGCCGGTCAGCAGGATCAAGCCGTTCATCGGCGTCGCGGTGATGTTCGCCTCGGGCATCGCCAGGTTGAGCATGCCGCCGACGCTGTCGAAATTATTGCCGACGCGTAGGTTCGACGAATAGGCGACCTTGCCCGCCCTGGTGACGGCGTAGACCGTGGTTTCCCCCGCTTTCTTGCCGAACACCCAGAATTGGGTCGGCGAGCGGACGGTGACGTCGGCGATGCCGTCGCTGGCGACGAACACATCGGTGATCGGCTCGCGCACCGTGACCAATTGGCCGCGCCCGGTGCTCAGCTGGAGCATTTCGCTCGGCGAACTGACATTCTGCGCGGCGGTCGGCATCGATGCACCGATCGCACCCGAAGCGGTGGCCAGCACCAGCGCGGTGCGCAGCGAAGAGCGGATCTTCGTCATGTTACTTCTTTCCCCCGACTTCGACCGCGGTCACCGAAGTGCCGCGTGATACGCGTACGACCGGCCCCATCGTGACTGCGACTGGACCTTGCGCGGTCACCATCCCCGGCATGACGGGCGGCGCCGGCGGCATGTTTACGCCCGCATTGACCGGCGGCCGGCCGGGCACGCTGCTGCGCTGGAAGCGCGAGATGTCGGCGCCGGTCGAGACGCTCGATCGCGCTTCGATCGGCCGCGCGGCCAGCCGTGCCAGCATCGCCTTTTCGGCGCGCGGATCGTCGGTTTCGGGCATGCTGACCTCGCCCGAGGCGATGGCCTCTTCGAGTTCGGTGGCGTTGTCGGCGATCGAGCGCAGCGACAGCGACAGGTCGCCGACGGTCTGCGCGACCGCGATCTTCTCGGCGATCTTGGGCGTCACCTCGACGGTGACGGTCGAATAGGTCGATACCACGGTCTTGCCGGCTTCGTCGGTCTGGTTGTCGACTCGCTGGTCCGTCGCCAGCACCCGCAAGTTGCGCAGCACGGTCTCCGACGCCTTGAGCGGCTCGCCATCGCCGCCGCCGGGCACCGACTGGGTCAGGATCAGGTCGACGCGATCGCCCGGAAATACGAAGCCCGCGACCGCGCTCTGCGCCGATACCGGCACGGTGACCGCGCGCATGCCCGGCCCCAATGCCGCCGCCAGAAAGCCACGGTCGCCGGGGCGCACCAGCGACCCTTGCGCGATCGGCTGGCCCGCCGGCACCGCGAAGCGAACGACGGTACCCTGCAGCGCCTTCAGATCGGTCTGCCCTTCGAGGTGATAGGCGTTTTGGATCAGTTCTTCTGGCCAGGGCTGGAACTTCATCGATTCGGGACCCAGGATCGTGCCCACCGGCAGCGCGCGCGTCGCGACCAGCACCTTGACGCTGCTGACCGGTGCGGCCTGTTGCGCGCCCGCGACCGGCGCCGCGCTGCCCTGCATCAGCGTGCGCGCCATGAACGCGGTGACCGCGGCGATGACGAGCGCGCCAACCAGGAGAATGATCTTCCGTCCATCCATGACAGTTCAGGCCTTTTTCAGATGCGCGCCGGTTGTCCCAGCGTCGGGTAGTCAACCAAAATGGTTAAAGAGTGGTTCGCCTAACGTGAGCAGCGCGGCGCAGGCGATCGCGACGCCATAGGGTATCTCGGGCTGGCCGGCGTTTTTGCGACGCCTGTGGTCGATCAGCATCACCAGCGTCAGCGCGCCGCCGACCAGCGACATGACTACCAGCAGCCAAAGCAGCGAATGGAGCGGGAACCAGAGCGCCAGCGCGGCGATCATCTTGACGTCGCCGCCGCCCATCATGCCGGCAGCGAATGCCGCGGCGAACAAGCCGAAGACCAGCAGCGCGATGCCCAGCTGGATGGCCATCCCCGGCCACACCGGCAGCCCGATCGCGACCCACCACAACGGCGCCATCAGCGCGATCGCGGCGTTCTTCCAGTTGGCGATCTCGCGCTTGCGCACGTCCTCGATCCCGGCTGAAACCAGCAATACGGCCAGCGCGATCGGCAGCCCCCAAGCGAAAAATTCCCCCATGTCGCCTATCCCCTAGACGACACGGCTTTCCAAAAAGTAACCACCGCAGATGGCAGGTTTGGAAGCAATTCGGCGCGCGATCCCGGTGGGCGCGCGCATCGCGACATGGGACGCACCCGATGGTTGGGGGCATCGCCGGTTCGATTTGCCGTCGCAGGTCATGCCCGCGCGGGGATCGCTGCTGTTCCTCGGCGGCCGCGGTGACGTGTTCGAGAAGTATCTCGAGAGCTTTGGACACTGGCATGCGCAGGGCTGGACGATCGCCAGCTTCGACTGGCGCGGACAGGGCGGGTCGGGGCGGTGTTCGCCCGCGCCGCATTGCGGGCACGTCGAGTCGTTCGCCGACTATGGTGCCGATCTCGCCGCGTTCTGGGACCAATGGGTCGCGACCACGCCAGGGCCGCATGTGGTGATCGGCCATTCGATGGGCGGCTATGTGGTGCTGCGCGTGCTCATCGATTCGGCGATCGCGCCGCAGGCCGCGGTGCTGGTCGCGCCGATGTTGGGGTTGAAGGGGCCGGTCACCGCGCGGCTCGGCGAATGGGCGGCGAGCGCGATGCGCAGGCTTGGCGATCCCGCGCGCGCGGCGTGGAAGGGCAATGAACGCCCCGCCACCACCGAAACCCGCCAGACGCTGCTGACCCACGACGCCGATCGGTACGCTGACGAGATATGGTGGCAGCAGGCCGATCCGCGGCTGATGACCGGGCCGCCGAGCTGGAACTGGGTGGCCGAGGCTTTCACCCAGACCCGCGCATTGCGGCAGGAGCCGATGCTGGCCACGATGCGTACCCCGTTGCTCGGACTGATCGCTGATGCCGACGGGCTGGTCGATCCGCGCGCGGCGGTGGCGACGCTGGGGCGGCTGCCCGATGCGCAACTGGTCCGGTTCGGGGCCGAATCGGCGCATGAAATCCTGCGCGAGGCCGATCCGGTGCGCGACCGCGCGTTGGCGGCGATCGATCGCTTCCTCGATGCAAGGGCGCCGGCATGACCTATGACATCGCGATCGTGGGCGGCGGCATCGCCGGTGCGAGCCTGGCAGCGGCGATCGGCGGCGCCGCGCGCGTGCTGCTGCTCGAGGTCGAGGACCAGCCGGGCTATCACGCGACCGGGCGGTCGGCGGCGTTCTGGTCCGAAACCTATGGCGGGCCTGGGGTGCAGCCGCTTACCACCGCCTCGGGCGCGATCTTGCGCGATCCGCCTGCCGAGCTTGGCGGGGTCAGCTTCCTCAAGCCGCGGGGTGAGTTGTTCATCGCCACCGATGAGGATGCGGCGGCGCTAGATGCCTTTCTTGTCGAGTTCGCCGAGTCGGGGGTGGTGCTCGACCGCGTCGATCCGCGCGCGATGCTGCCCGGGCTTCGCCCCGAATGGACGCAGGCGGTGTACGAGCCCACCTGCCAGGACATCGACGTCGCCGCGCTGCACGGCGCGTATCTCGCGCTCGCGCGGCGGACCGGCACGACGCTGGAAACCCGCGCCGGGCTGATTGGCGCAATCCGGATCGGTGACGCGTGGCGGCTCGAAACAAGTGCCGGGACGTTCGAGGCAGGGGTGTTGGTCAACGCCGCTGGCGCCTGGGCCGATCCGGTTGCGGCGATGGCAGGAGTAAAGCCGCTGGGAATCGCCCCGCTGCGGCGGACGATGGTCCAGCTTCGAGTCGATCCGCCGATGGCGTCCGATGCCCCGCTGGTGCGCGACGGCCGCGACCGTTTCTATTTCAAACCAGAAGCGGGGGGCCGCGTCTGGCTGTCGCCGCACGACGAGGTCCCCGACACCCCGCGCGACGTCGCGCCCGAAGACATCGACGTCGCCACCGCGATCGATCGCTTCGAGCGCGCGGTCGACTGGCGGATCGAGGCGGTCGAGCGCCGCTGGGCGGGGCTGCGCAGCTTCGCCCCCGATCGGTTGCCGGTCTATGGCTTCGATCCGAGCGCCGAGGGGTTCTTCTGGTTCGCCGGCCAAGGCGGCTTCGGCATCCAGACCGCGCCGGCGGCAGCGGCGCTGGCGGCGTGGTTGCTGGTCGGGGGAGAGCGGCCTGACTGGATCGCGGGGCTCGACGCGGCGGTGTATGCGCCGGGGAGGTTGCTGATCTCCCCTCCCTGAAAGGGAGGGGCAGGGGGTGGGTCGAGTGTTCGCGATACGGTCGCCTCGGCGGACTTGGCAGCCGTACCCCCCAGGCCTCGAACCACCCCGACCCCTTCCTTCCAGGGAGGGGAGCAGGTTATCGCCGCCCCGCTACCACCGCGGCATCGCTCGCCAGCCGATCGGCGCGTTCATTGTCGGGGTGGCCGGCATGCCCCTTCACCCATTTCCATTCGACCCGGTGCGGTGCCGCCGCCGCGAGCAGCGCCTGCCACAATTCGGCATTCTTCACCGGCTGGCGCGCGGCGGTCTTCCAGCCGTTCTTGCGCCAGCCATGGATCCATTTGGTCAGCCCGTCCATGACGTAGCGGCTGTCGGTCGACAGCGTCACGCGGCAGGGCTTGGTCAGCGCGTTCAGACCCTCGATCGCCGCCATCAGCTCCATGCGGTTGTTGGTGCTCAGCGCCTCGCCCCCAGACAGTTCCTTCTCGGTGGCGCCGAAGCGGATCAGCGCGCCCCAGCCGCCGGGGCCGGGGTTGCCCTTGCACGCGCCGTCGGTGGCGATCTCGACGTGCGGGAGTTCCTTGGCAGGCAGTTTTTCAGCGGGCAGGTCGGTCACACAAATGCTTTCGGGTTCGATTCATACCAGTCGAGCCGGCGCAGATACGCCAGCGGATCCTTGCGCGTTACCAGCGCACCCGCGGGCGTGTTGAGCCAGTCCCAGGCGCGGGTCAGCAGGAAGCGGATGCACGCGCCGCGCGCCAGCACCGGCAGCGCCGCGCGCTCCTGCGGGGTCAGCGCGAAGCTGTCGGCATAGCCCGCCACCAGCGCGCGGCCGATGGCTGGGTCGAGCGGGTTGCCTTGCGCGTCGAAGCCCCATGCCGAATGCATCACCGCCAGGTCATAGGCGCGGATGTCGGTGCAGGCGAAATAGAAGTCGATCAGCCCGGTGATCCGGTCACCCAGCATCAGCACATTGTCGGGAAACAGATCGGCGTGGATCGCCGCGACCGCCAAATCGCTCGGCCAGTCGGCGAGCACCGCATCGAGCGAGCGCGCGACGCGATCGTACAACCCGGGCGCGATCTGGTTCATCGATTCGCCGCACTGGTCGAGCAGCGGCCGCCAATGCGAAGCGCCGAGCCCGTTGGCGCGAACGCCCTCGAAGGTCGCAAGGCTGGCATGCATCCGCCCGAGCGCCTGCGCCGCCGCGCGCGCCTGTGCCGGCGTCGGGTGGCTGACCGATACGCCCGATAGGAAGCGGATCAGGCAGGCTGGCCGCCCCTCGAGCGTGTGGATCGTCTGGCCTTCGCGATCGGGGATCGCGGGCGGCACCGGATTGCCGTCGGCGGCGAGGTGATCGAGCAGCGAGAGGAAAAAGGGCAGGTCGCCCACCGACACGCGCTTTTCGTACAGCGTCAGGATGAAGCGATCGCGCGTCGTCTCGACGAGATAGTTCGAGTTCTCGACCCCCTCGGCGATCCCCTTGGCCGACACGAGCTCGCCGACGTCGAACTTCGCTAGGAAGGCCGAAAGCGATTCGGCGGAAACCTGGGTGTAGACGGCCATGAAGTTCCTGTCGGTCCAAATAAAACGCAGACACCGCCCACCCACCGTTCGTGCTGAGTAGCCGCTGAGCTTGTCGAAGCGGCGTATCGAAGCATCCGCCCGCTTGTGGCAGGGTCCTTCGATACGGGCCTTCGCCTTCGCTCAGTCCCTACTCAGGACGAACGGAAAAAAGCGGCTACGCCGCCTCCAGCCCGCGCGGCAGCTTGAACGCGATCGTCTCGCGGTTGGTCTCGACCTCGCGCTCGTGCACGTCGAATCGCTGGGCGATCGCATCGACGACTTCACGCACCAGGATTTCGGGGGCCGAGGCGCCCGCGGTGATCCCCAGCGTCCGGACATCCGCGAACCAGCCGAAATCGAGCTCGGCTGCGCGCTGGATCAGCTTGGCGCGGGTGCCCTCGCGCTCGGCCACCTCGACCAGCCGCACCGAGTTCGACGAATTGGGCGCGCCGATCACCAGCATCAGGTCGCACGCGCTGGCGATCGCCTTCACCGCGGTCTGGCGGTTGGTGGTGGCGTAGCAGATGTCGTCGGGGCGCGGCGCCTGCACCGCGGGGAAGCGCGCCTGCAAGGCCGATACGATCGCCGCGGTATCGTCGACGGAGAGCGTCGTCTGCGTCAGGAACGCGACATTCTGGTCGTCGGGCACACTGATCGTCCAGACATCCTCGACCGTCTCGACCAACGTCATGTCGCCTTCGGGTACCTGGCCGAAGGTGCCGATCACCTCGGGATGGCCGGCATGGCCGATGAAGACGATGTGGCGGCCGGCGGCGACCAGCCGCTCGGCCTGGCGATGGACCTTGGACACCAACGGGCAGGTCGCGTCGAGATAGGAGAGCCCGCGCTCGGCGGCCTTGGCGGGCACCGCCTTGGGCACGCCATGCGCCGAGAACACCACCGGCACCCCGTCGGGCACTTCGTCGAGATGGTCGACGAACACCGCGCCCTTGTCGCGCAGGCTGTCGACCACGAAGCGGTTGTGGACGATCTCGTGCCGCACATAGACCGGCGCGCCATATTTCTCGATCGCCAGCTCGACGATCTGGATCGCGCGATCGACCCCGGCGCAGAAGCCGCGTGGCGCGGCGATGAGAAGTTCTAGGCTTGGTTTTGGCTGGTCGGTCATCGTGCTCGTCTCTACGCGATTGCTTGCGTGCGCGGAAGGCGGTTCCTATGGTCGCGCCCGATCGGGACGGTGCATATCGCGCCGGCCCGCTTTTTGTGCAAAGCCGTTGCTCTACGTAAAGAAGGTGTGTGCCGACGTGACGATCCGCAAGCTTGCCGTGCCGCTCGTGCTGGCCTCCACCATCCTCACCGGCTGTTCGCGCACCGGCGATATCGAGCTCGAGGGCGGCGTCGGGATCAGCGCGGTGCGCACCGCTTGCCCGATCGTGGCGGTGCCTGCGGGTACCGGCGACATCACGCTCTTCGATCCCCCCGCCAGCCGCGAGGCGAGCGCGATCGACGTCACCGCGACGATCACCAATGTCCGATCGACCTGCAGCGAAACCGGCGCCGACGTCGTGACCACGGTCACCTTCGACGTGCTCGGGCGCCGCACCCGCGCCGATCAGCCGCGGACGGTGACGATGCCCTATTTCATCGCGGTCGTGCGCGGCGGCAGCAACGTGACCGCCAAGCGCGTCGACCAGGTGACGCTCAGCTTCCCGGCGGGCCAGCTGCGCGCATCGGGGCAGGCGACCGCGACCAGCGTCATCGCCAAGAGCGCGGCGACGCTACCGCAGGAGGTGCGCGAACAGCTCACCAAGCGCCGCCGTGCCGGCCGCGAGGAAGCCGCGGTCGATCCGCTGACCGCGCCGGGCGTCCGCGAGGCGGTTGCCCGCGCGACCTTCGAGGCATTGGTGGGCTTCCAGCTGACCGACGAACAACTGCGCTACAACGCAACGCGGTGAGACAATTCTTGGCATGCACGAACGGTATGAAGTGACGATTGACTCGCTTCGTTCGTGCAGCCAAGACCTTGATCGTCGATACCGGGCAACCGGCATGGGCACGCGCGGGAGAGCGTTTCGGGCAACCGGAACCACCGAAGGAGCAACCGCCCCGGAATCTCTCAGGTACACGGGACCGCGCGGGGCCGACGACACTCTGGAAAGCGGCGCGGCTTTTAGCTGGCGCCCACCGAAGGGGTAAGCCGAACAACGTCCCGTAGGGGCGGCGGCGAAAGCTCTCAGGTTCCGTGACAGAGGGGGCGACCGGTGCGGCGCGCAAGCGGCAGCATCGTCGTGCACCCCTTTGATCCGAGGAATCCCATGAGCGACCACGTCATCGACGAACCGACCGAGGCGCCCGAAACCCCCGCAATCGAAACGCTGCCGCTCGATGCCTGGCATCGCGGTCGCGGCGCGCGGATGGTCGAGTTCGCGGGCTATCACATGCCGATCCAGTATGACGGCATCATGGCCGAGCATCTGTGGGTGCGCGAAAGCGCCGGGCTGTTCGACGTCAGCCATATGGGCCAGCTGCGGATCGAGGGCGAGGGTGCCGATGCCGCGCTCGAGGCGCTGCTGCCCGGCGACATCAAGGGGCTCGGCACCAACCGCATCCGCTATTCGCTGCTGCTCGCCGAGGATGGCGGCATTCTCGACGATTTGATGGTCACGCGGCTACCCGGCGGCGACCTGTATGTCGTGGTCAACGGCGCGACCAAATACGAGGATCTCGGCTATCTGCGCGAGCATCTGCCCGACGACATCACGATCAACCATATGGACGAGCACGCGCTGATCGCGGTGCAGGGGCCCAAGGCGGTCGACGCGGTCGAGCGGCTGGTCCCCGGCGTCGCCGAATTGGTGTTCATGACCGCGGGGGCGTTCGCGTGGAACGGCGTTGCGCTGTGGGTCAGCCGGTCGGGCTATACCGGCGAGGACGGGTATGAGATTTCGGTACCCGCCGACGCCGTGCAGGGCTTTGCCGATGCGCTGGCCAACCAGCCCGAGGTGAAGCCGATCGGGCTTGGCGCGCGCGATTCGCTGCGGCTCGAAGCCGGTTTGCCGCTCTACGGCCACGACCTCGATCCCGAGACTACGCCGGTCGCCGCCGATCTCGGCTTCGCGCTGTCGAAGCGCCGGCGCGAGGAGGGCGGCTTCATGGGCGCCGAGCGTATCCTCGACGAGCGCGAGCACGGCTCGGCGCTCAAGCGAGTCGGCCTGATCGTCGAAGGACGTCAGCCGGTGCGCGAGGGGGCATCGGTGGTCGATGCCGCGGGCGAGACGATCGGACGCGTCACCTCGGGTGGCTTCGCGCCCAGCGTCGGCCAGCCTATTGCGATGGCCTATGTCCCCGCCGCGCTCGCCGTCGCGGGCACCCATCTCAGCCTGTCACAACGCGGCAAGCTGCATCGGGCGCAAATCGTGCCGATGCCGTTCGTCGCGCACCGCTATATCCGCAAGGGAGCCTCCAAATGAGCCGTCACTACACCCCCGATCACGAATGGATCGACGTCGATGGCGATGGCGCGACCGTCGGCATCACCGACTATGCGCAAGGCCAGCTCGGCGACATCGTGTTCGTAGAAGTCCCCGACGAAGGCCGCGAGGTCGCCAAGGGGGGCGAGGCCGCGGTGGTCGAATCGGTCAAGGCCGCGAGCGACGTCTATGCCCCGGTCTCGGGCACCGTCACGCAGGGCAACCCCGCGCTGGTCGACGATCCCAGCCTGGTGAATTCGGATCCCGAGGGCGAAGGCTGGTTCTTCAAGCTGCGCCTGACGCACCCGTCCGAGCTCGAAGGCTTGATGGACGAAGCCGCGTACAAGGAATTCGTGAGCGGTTTGTAATCGAAAGCCCCCCTCCCGCTTGCGGGAGGGGTTGGGGGGAGGGCCTGTCTGAAGGGCGCCCCTCACAAGCCCTCCCCTAACCCCTCCCGCAAGCGGGAGGGGGACAGCAGGAACCAAGAATGCGCTACCTCCCGCTCACCACCGACGATCGCAGCGCGATGCTCGCCACGATCGGTGCCGCCAGCATCGACGACCTGTTCGTCGACGTGCCGCAAGCCGCGCGGCTCGACGGCCCGATCCACGGGCTTCCCGGCCATGCCAGCGAACTCGCCGTCGAACGCCACCTCACCGCGCTTGCCCGCAAGAACACCGTCGCGGGCGAAGTGCCCTTCTTCCTGGGGTGCGGCGCGTATCGCCATCACGTGCCCGCCAGCGTCGATCACCTGATCCAGCGCGGCGAGTTCCTGACCGCCTACACGCCGTACCAGCCCGAAATCGCGCAGGGCACGTTGCAGATGCTGTTCGAGTTCCAGACACAGGTCGCGCGGCTGCTGGGCACCGACGTCGCCAACGCATCGATGTACGACGGATCGACCGCGTGCTGGGAGGCGATCACGATGGCGCGGCGGGTGACGCGCAAGGCCAAGGCGATCGTTTCTTCGGGCCTCCACCCGCATTATGTCTCGGTCGCCAACACCATGGCCAAGTTCACCGGCGACGTGCTCGAAACCGCGGCGCCGGCGCTCACCGCCGAACCCGACACCGCCGACCTGATCGCGCGGATCGACGACGATACCTCGTGCGTGGTGGTGCAATATCCCGACATCCTGGGCCGGATCGGCGACCTGTCCGAACTCGCTGCCGCCTGCCAGGCCAAGAAGGCGCTGCTGATCGCGGTGGTCACCGAACCGGTGGCACTCGGCGCGATCCGTAGCCCAGGCGAGATGGGCGCCGACATCGTCGTCGGCGAAGGCCAGTCGCTCGGCGTCGGGCTGCAATTCGGCGGGCCTTATGTCGGGCTGTTCGGTTGCAAGGAGAAATATGTCCGCCAGATGCCCGGGCGGCTATGCGGCCAGACGCAGGATGCCGAGGGCAAGCGCGGCTTCGTGCTGACGCTATCGACGCGCGAACAGCACATCCGCCGCGAAAAGGCGACGTCGAACATCTGCACCAATTCGGGGCTTTGTGCGCTCGCCTTCTCGATCCACATGACGCTGCTCGGCGAAAAGGGGCTGCGCGGGCTCGCGCAGGCGAACCACCTCGCCGCCAGCGCCGCCGCCGACCGGCTGACGCAGGTCGCGGGGGTCGAGCTGGTGACGCCGACCTTCTTCAACGAATTCACGCTGAAGCTGTCGAAGGAGGCGCGGCCGGTGGTGCGCACGCTCGCCGATCGCGGCATACTCGCCGGGGTGTCTTTGGGCCGGCTGTATCCGGGCGCCGATGCGCTGCAGAACGGACTGGTCGTCGCGGTGACCGAAACCGCGACCGCCGACGATGTCGAAGCGCTCGCGGGCGCGCTTGAGGCGGTGCTGGCATGAACGCGATCAATCAGAGCGGCTGGAAGCCCGAAATGGGCAGCGGCGACACCGCCACCGCCGCGACCTTCACCGGCAATCGCGCGCTGATGCTCGAGGAAGCGCTGATCTTCGAGATCGGCAGCGACACCACCTGCGGCGTCGATCTGCCCGAGACCCCCAGGGGCGCCAGCCGCCTGGGCAGCCTCGCGCGCGCCAGGCCGATCGGCTTGCCCGGGCTGTCCGAGCCTGAGACGGTGCGCCACTACACCCGGCTCAGCCGCCAGAATTACGGCATCGACCTGGGCTTCTTCCCGCTCGGCTCGTGCACGATGAAGCATAATCCGCGGCTCAACGAAAAAATGGCGCGGTTGCCCGGCTTCGCCGACATCCACCCGCTCCAGCCGGTCGATACCGTCCAGGGCGCACTCGGGTTGATCCACGAATTGCAGCATTGGCTCGTGACGCTCACCGGCATGGATTCGGTCGCGATGAGCCCCAAGGCGGGTGCGCATGGCGAACTCTGCGGCATCCTCGCGATCCGCGCCGCGCTCGAGGCACGCGGCGACGCGCGCCAAGTGATCCTCGTCCCCGAAAGCGCGCACGGCACCAACCCCGCCACCGCGGCCTTTGCCGGCTACAAGGTCGAGGACGTGCCCGCCACGCCCGAGGGCCGCGTCGACGTCGCGGCGCTCAAGGCGCGGCTGGGCCCCGATGTGGCGGGGGTGATGATCACCAACCCCAATACCTGCGGGCTGTTCGAGCGCGACCTGCGCGAGATTTCGGACATGGTCCACGCCGCCGGCGGTTTCGTCTATTGCGACGGGGCGAACTTCAACGCGATCGTCGGGCGGGTTCGCCCCGGCGATCTCGGCGTCGATGCGATGCACATCAACCTGCACAAGACTTTCTCGACCCCGCATGGCGGCGGCGGGCCGGGCTCGGGGCCGGTGGTGTTCTCGAAGGCGCTGACCCCCTTCGCGCCCTTGCCCTTCGTCGAAAAGACCGACGAGGGCTTCGCCCTGGTCGAGGAGGAAAATGCGCAGGATCATCACGCCAGCGCCTTCGGCCGGATGGTCGCGTTCCACGGCCAGATGGGAATGTTCACCCGCGCGCTCAGCTACATCATGAGCCACGGCGCCGACGGCCTGCGCCAGGTCGCCGAGGATGCGGTGCTCAACGCCAACTACGTCCTGCGCAGCCTCGAGGGCACGCTCGACGCGCCCTTCGCGGCTTCGGGGCCGTGCATGCACGAAGCCTTGTTCAGCGACGACAACCTTGCCGAGGGCTTCTCGACGCTCGACGTCGCCAAGGGGCTGATCGACGAGGGGTTCCACCCGATGACGGTGTATTTCCCGCTGGTCGTCCATGGCGCGATGCTGGTCGAACCGACCGAGACCGAAAGCAAGGCGGCGCTCGACCAGTTCATCGGCGCGCTGCGCTCGGTCGCCGAACGCGCCAAGGCGGGTGATCCGTCGCTGAAATCGGCGCCGCACTTTGCGCCGCGTCGGCGGCTCGACGAGACGCTGGCGGCGCGCAAGCCGGTGCTGGTGTGGAAGGACGCGCCGCTGGCCGAAGCGGCGGAATAGCGGGGGGGGGGCAGGGGACTACTGCCCCCCGTTCGCTCTGAGCTTGTCGAAGGGCGGCCCCCACTTACACCGCGCGCCGGCGTTGATGGCAGGGGCGGGCTTCGACAAGCTCAGCCCGAACGGGTCTGGGAATAGCGCTCGACCAATCGCGCCATATGCGCGCGCAAAGCCTCGGCATTCCGCTCCCACGTAAACCGCGCCGCCGCCGCACGCACCGCCGCGACATCGGGCGCCTCCGCCAACACCGCCGCGATTCCCTGGGCAAACCCCTCGACCGTCCGCGCGACGATCCGTCCCGCCGCAGGCCGGTCGACCACCTCGGCGGCGCCTCCTGCATCGGTGATCACGATCGGTGTCCCGCTCGCCAGCGCCTCGACCCAGGCATTCGCGAGCCCCTCCGAAGACGAGGCCAGCGCCATTACATCGGCCGCGCCGAGCAACGCGGGTAGATCGTCATGCGGCACGCTGCCCAGCAACCGCACCCGATCGCCAACCCCCGCGGCATCGATCCGCGCCTGCAAGCCGGAGCGATCGGGTCCGTCTCCCGCGATGAGCAACGACACCCCCGCCAGCCGCGCTACCGCGTCGATGACGATAGCGTGCCCCTTGCGCGCGATCAGCGCCCCTACCGACACCACCAGCGGCCCGGTGACCCCCAGCCGCGCCTTGGCGGCATCGCGGTCCCCAGGCGCGAACCGCGCTTGATCGACCCCGGTATGGTGCACCCGCACCTTTTCCGCCGGCGCCCCCAGCGCAATCAGGTCGCCGCGCATCGCCTCGCTCACCGCGAGCAACCCGTCGGCGGTAAGCGCCGCGGCGCGGACCTGGGGCGCGGTCGCAGGTGCGTTGCCCCAGTGATGGATATCGGCCCCGCGCGCCTTGATCGACACCGGCACCCCGAAACGCTTGCCCAGCGCCACCGCGGCGGGTCCGTCGGGAAAGAAGAACGAGGCATCGATGACGTCGAACGTGAATTCGGCACGGATTCGGGTGAGCACCGGTACCAGCGCCCGCGCCAGCAGCGCGGCATGGAAGCGTCCGCCGGTCGCCGGCACATTGACGAACCGCGGCCGCTCGAGAGTGAGGCCCTTCCAGCTTTCGGCCAGCGGTAGGCCGGCCAGCGGCGCGTATCGCGGTTGGCGGTATAGCGGGAAGGGGGGCAATCCGATCGGCGCGACCACGCGCACCGCCACATCGGGCAGGGCGGCCAGCCCGAGCGTCTGGCGCTCGACGAACACGCCGAAATTTGGCCGGGTCGCATCGGGGAACAGGCTGGAGAGGGTCAGGACGCGCAGCATCAGGGGGTGTTAGCTGGACAAGCGTAACAGCGCGTTACCGTCGAAGCCATGCGCCCCAGCCGTCACCCCGGACTTTGTCCGGGGCCCGCCGGGCGGCAAGAGGCTCCGGCGGCAACGTGAGCGGAACCGTGGACCCCGGACCAAGTCCGGGGTGACGAAGGCAGTGGGGCCGCCTACAAAAAAAGGGGCGGGAAGCTCGCGCCTCCCGCCCTCTCATATCAGCGTAACCGCTGGCTCAGCGGCACTTGCTCGCGCCGCGCTCGACCGCGCGACCCGCGAGCGCGCCGACGCCGGCACCCGCCAGCGTCCCCAGCGTACGGTCGCCGCGCGTGTCGATCGTGCGCCCGACCAGCGCGCCTGCAACGCCGCCGACGACCAGGCCAGTGGTGCCGTCGGGCTTGCGGCAATAGCGCTTGCCGTCGCGACCGCGCCATTCGCGATATTTGCCGCGCTTCTGCGCCGATGCCTCGGCCTTGTCGGTGGGGATGACCACCGCGACGGGGGCGAGCAGGCTCGCGGCGGCAACCGCCATCATGATGCTACGCATGGGGATACTCCATCTACTTCACTTGAAACCGAACCCGATAACGCCGCACCGCCCCGAACAGTTTCATGAACGAAACGAAAGCTGGCGTTTTACCGGGCTATGCGCCGCTCAGCGGGTAGCGCGCGATCGTCTCGTAGGTCGGGCCGTCGCTCCCAAGCGTGCTTTCGAACAGCAGGACATGATCGAGCGTGAACGGCGCGCTCGTCAGCGCCGCATGCTCGGCAAGAAACCCCTCGACCGGTCCCGCGCCGCCACCGATCCGCGCCAGCGTGATGTGCGGCAGATAGGCGCGGCCCTCGGGCGGCAGCCCGATCCGTACCAAAGCCTGGTCGATCTTGCGGTGCAGCCGCGTGATCGGCTCGGCCGGGCGCACCCCCGCCCACAGGCTGTTGGACCGACCGCGGCGCTCGAACCGCCCGACCCCGTCGATCGAAAGCGTCAACGGCGCGGCGTGTACCGATCCCAGTGCCACCGCGATATCCTCGGCCACCGGCCGCTCGACCTCGCCGATGAAGCGCAACGTGACGTGGAGTTGGTCGTCGTCCTGCCAGCGTGCGCCGACCACGCCGTCCATCGCGGCGAGGAGCCGCTCGCGCACCGCCAAGGGCGGGCGAAGGCCGACGAACAGGCGATGCATCACGCCCGATTACCCCCGAATCTATGCCGACGCGACCCGGTTTCGCTTGAATTGGCGGGGGTTTCACCCGATATTCCTGTTATTCCGGCAAGCGTGCCGGGCAAAGGAGTTCACAATGGCAAATTGGTCGGATCCCCGTACGACCGCCGCACCGTATGCGACGGGCGCAGGTACGCGCACCGATGCGTATGATGCGGGGCTGCGGTCCTATATGCTTTCGGTCTACAACTACATGACGTCGGGCGTGCTGCTGACGGGCATCGTCGCGCTGCTGTTTTCGTGGGGCGGCATGGAATCGCCCGCCGCGCAGATCATGATGGGTGGCGGCATCCTGAAATGGATCATCGTGCTGTCGCCGCTGGCGGTCGTGTTCGCAATGAGCTTCGGGCAGAACCGGATGTCCACCGCGACGCTGCAGATGCTGTATTGGGGCTTCGCGGTCCTGATGGGCCTGTCGCTGTCGACGATCTTCCTGGTGTATTCGGGCACGTCGATCGCGGGTGCGTTCTTCGCTACCGCCGCGGGCTTCGCGGGCCTCAGCCTGTTCGGCTACACCACCAAGAAGGACCTGTCGGCGTTCGGCACCTTCCTGATCATGGGCGTCGTCGGCCTGCTCGTCGCCAGCGTGATCAACATCTTCCTGCAGTCGGGCGTGATGAACCTGATCATCTCGATCGCAGGCGTGCTGATCTTCGCTGGTCTGACCGCGTACGACACGCAGAAGATCAAGAGCATGTATGCTCATGTCGCCGGTACCGACATGCAGGGCAAGGTCGTGATCCTGGGGGCGTTGAGCCTTTACCTCGACTTCATCAACATGTTCTTGTTCATCCTTCGCCTGTTCGGTGGCAACCGCGAATAAGCGGCGGCAACCCAGCGAAAAATCGGGGGCCCGGCGAGCGATCGCCGGGCCCCTTTTTCTTGGGAACGTGGCTGGCTCCCGCTTCGTTGAAGCGGCTTATCATCTGAAAGGTACCGTGATGGCTCAGGGCGAACTTCCAATCGACGACGCAGCGATCGACAGCCTGTCGGTGGCCCCCGGCGACCCCGCGAACGAGAAACAGCCCGCGGGCTCGGCCGATGCGGGTAGCGACGAGGCGATTGCCGAGCGGCTCGAGGACGATCCCGATGATTGCGAAGCCAAGCTCGACCGCGGGCTCGACGAATCGATGGATGCGTCGGATGTTCCCGCACTGACCCAGCCGGGCGCAGGCGACGAGCCCGCGCCTTCGTCGGGCTTCGACGAAGCCGCCGAGGCAAGCCTGCGCGGCGTCTGATTGGAGCTAGAGCCGTTGTTTCGCGCGTACGACTATGCGCGCGACAACGGCCTTCGGCGGGCCCAGTTGGCTATCGCTTAAGGATATCGAGCGCTGCCGCGGTCGTGGCTTCGGCGGCGGTGCCGATCACCGCCTCGGCATCGGGCGCCCAGGTTGCGCTGTGGAGCGATGGCAATGCCGCGCCGCCCGCCTGCGCCGCCGACCATTTGTCCTGGGGCACCCCGCCGACCCAGAACAGCACGCTCTCGATCTGCTTGTCGGCGAGGTAATAACGGCTGAAATCCTCGCCCACCATGACGGCTGGGACCTCGGGCACTCGCTCGGCGCCGAAGCGCTGGGTGAACAGCGTCTCCAGCTGCCCCGACAGCGCCTCGGTGTTGAACGTCGCCGGGGTATAGTCGGTCCGCACCGTCACCACCGGCATCCGGTCATCGGAAATGCCCGCCGCGATCGCCTCGCCGCGCGCGATCCGCGCGATGCCCGCGAGCAATTTCTGGCGCACCTCGTCCGAATAGCTGCGCACCGTGATCAGCAGCGTCGCTTCGTCGGAAATGATGTTGTGCGACGTACCACCGCGAAAGCTGCCGACGGTCACCACCGCGGGCTGCTGCGGGTCGTTCTCGCGGCTCACCAAAGTCTGCAGCGCGCCGACGATCCGCGCGCCGAGCACCACCGGGTCCTTGGTCGTCGCAGGATAGGCGCCATGCCCGCCGATCCCGCGCACGACGACGTCGACCGAATCGACATTGGCCATCATATGCCCCGCGCGCACCGCCAGCGTCCCCGCCGCCATCGTCGCGCTGTCATGGAAAGCGATCGCATGGCTGGGCTTGGGGAAGCGCGTGTAGAGCCCGTCGTCGAGCATCGCCTTGGCACCCGCGCCCTTCTCCTCGGCAGGCTGCGCGATCATCACCAGCGTGCCCGACCATACGCCCTTCATCTTGGCCAGGTTGCGCATCGCGCCGACCCAGGCGGTCATATGCGTGTCGTGGCCGCAGGCGTGCATGACGCCGGTCTCGGTGCCCTCCGCCGTCGTTGCGCGAACCTTCGAGGCAAAGGGCAGCCCGGTCGCTTCGATCACCGGCAGCCCATCGGTATCGGTGCGTATCAACAGTACCGGCCCCGGTCCGTTGCGCAGCACCGCGACGACGCCGTGGCCGCCGACGCGCTCGGTCACCTCGAACCCCGCGTCGCGCGCGAGCTTGGCCAGCTTCGCCGCGGTCTTGGCCTCCTGCAGGCTGAGCTCGGGGGTCGCGTGGAGATCGCGGTACAGCGTCATCAGCGCGGGAAGCTGCGCCTGCGTCGCCTCGCGCACCGGTTCGGCCGCGGCGGGCGATGCGAGCAGCATCGCGCCCAGCAGCAGCCGCGCGTTCATGCCGGCACCAGTTCGATGATGTCGAGCTTCGATTCGAAGCGCGGCCATGGCAGCACCAGCCGCCAGCGGCGATCGCCGACGCGTTCGACGAAGCCCGCCATGTCGCGGTTCCCGTCCTGGCCATATTCGAGCGGCGCGCGCTCGTCGCCCAGCACCAGCGTCCCCAGGAACACCGCGCGCGCGTCGGTGTCGGCGAACAACAGCCCGACGGGTCGCTGCGACCCGGTCTGCTTGTACAGGCTCAGCACGTCGCCCTCGGCATCGATGCGGCAGTCGAAGAACGGATAGGCGACATAATCGAGCATCGCCGGCCCCGCCGCGCCAAGCTTGAACACGCGGCAGCGATAGGCACCCGGCGGCGGCATCGCGCCGGGCAGCGCGCGATCGGGGTCAAATAACGCGCCCTGTTCGTCTATTTCGGCAGCGTTGCCCTTCCGCGCCGCGGGCAGCGCCTGCATCCAGGCGTCGCGCCAGCGCCGCAACCGATCGCGATCGGCGGTGGTGGCGACGTTGCGCCAGTCGGCGGGCGCCGCCGCCACCGGTGCCGATGCGCGGGGGCCAAGCTCGCCCCCCGATCCGCCACAGCCGGCCATCAGAAGCGCCAGGCCGCACGCCGCGAGCGATTTCGAAATCATGGTACGCGAATCCCGATTGGTTTCGCTTTACCCTAACGCCGGTTTCGAGCTTGCCAAGCCGAACGCGTCAGGCGGTCCACCCACCATCGACCGACAGGTTGGCGCCGGTGATCGATTTCGCCTCGCCGCGGCACAGGAACAGCGCGAGCGCGGCGACCTGTTCGGAGGTGACGAACTCCTTGGTCGGCTGCGCATCGAGCAGCACATCGTTGATCACCTGCTCGCGCGTAAGCCCGCGCGCCTTCATCGTGTCGGGGATCTGATGTTCGACCAGCGGGGTCCAGACATAGCCCGGCGAGATGCAATTGGCGGTGATCCCGAAGGTCGCGGTTTCGAGCGCGACGGTCTTGGTGAGGCCGGCCAGCCCGTGCTTGGCGGCGACATAGGCGGCCTTGTTGGGGCTCGCGACCAGGCTGTGCGCCGACGCGGTCGAGATGATCCGGCCCCAGCCGGCTTCCTTCATATATGGCACCGCGGCGTGCATCATGTGGAACGCCGAGCTGAGGTTGATCGCGATGATCGCGTCCCACTTCTCGGTCGGGAATTCCTCGATCTTGGCGACATATTGAATGCCGGCATTGTTGATGACGATGTCGGGCCCGCCCAGCTCGTCGTGGCAGCGCTGCACCAGCGCCGCGATCAGCTCGGGCTTGGTCATGTCGGCGCCGTCGTACAGCGCCTTGCCGCCGCTGGTTTCCTGAAGCGCCGCACGCTCGGCCTCGATCGCGGCTTCGTCGCCGAAGCCGTTGATCATCACGTTTGCGCCCTCGGCCGCCAGCGCCTTGGCATAAGCCAGGCCGATGCCCGACGTCGAGCCGGTGATGAGGGCGGTCTTGCCTTTCAGAAACATGCGATTCTCCGTCTGGAATTCGATTGGCTCAACGCCGGGTGAGATCGAAGGCTGCCGTGCGCCCGTCGACGATGTTCGCGGCAACCACCTGCGATTGCGCCAAGGTGCGCTCGATCCCGTCGCGCCCCGCCTGCCAATGCTCGCGCATCGTCCGCTGCGAAAATTCGAAATCGCGGCTGCCGCCCTCCCAGGCATTGGCGCGGTGAATCAGGTGGACCAAAGCCACCGGCAGCTCGGCGGCCTGCGCCTTGAGCGCGACCACGTCGGGATCCTCGCACAGCGCCTTGGGCAGCTTGGCCAGCACCCGGCGGATCGCCTCGCGTTCCTGGCGCAGCTTGAGCTGCTCGTTGGTCACCTGGCGCGTCCGGCTCGAATAGCGGATTTCCTTTTCGCGGTTCATCACGTCCATCATCGTTCGCGGGCTTTCGGCGGTGGCCGAAAACAGATCGACCTGGAATACCAGCATCGCCGCGTCCTGATGCTCCATGACATGCGTCAGCGGGGTGTTCGAAACGAGCCCGCCGTCCCAGTACATCACCCCGTCGATGTCGACCGGCGGCAGCCCCGGCGGCAGCGCGCCCGAGGCCATGATGTGGCGCGCGTCGATCCGATCGGTGCGTGAATCGAAATAGCGGAAATTGCCCGTCCGCACCTCGACCGCGCCCACCGACAGCCGGATCGGCCCCTCATTGGCGAGATCCCAGTCGATCAGGCTGTCGAGCGTGTCCTTGAGCGGGGTCGAATCATAGAAGCTCAGCGCCTCGCAACTGCCTGGGCTCGCGAAGGTCGGCGGCAGCACGCGCGGGCGGAAAAAGCCCGGCACGCCTTGCGCGATCACCGCGCCCGCCGACCATTCGTGGAGGAATTCGCGCAATCGCTCGTCGGGAAAGATCGGGAAGCTCGGCAGCCCGCTGGTGAGCAATTCCCAAAAGGCGCGCAGCCGCTCGACGCGGCGTTCGGGCGGGTTGCCCGCGATGATCGCGGCGTTGACCGCGCCGATCGAGATTCCCGCGACCCAGTCGATCTCGACCTCGGCCTGCGCCAGCGCTTCGAAGACGCCCGCCTGGAAACTCCCCAGCGCGCCGCCGCCTTGCAGGACCAGCGCCACGCAGTCGGGAAGCGGCAGCGTCTTGGCGATACGACGGCGGGGCGAGCTGGAATCGATATCTGACATTATCGGAACATGGCGTCGATGTTGCACTGCATCAACACCGTAATCGGCGATTAAAATGAGCGGCGTTGCAACGTACTGCCAACCCTGCGCATTCTGCGCACGACCTCTCGCTGCTTTTCCCAAGGATCCACCGGTAATGCGTCTCGACGATTTCGATCCCAGCAACAACGTCCGCGATCTTGGTTCGGGCGGTGGCGGCGGTGGTGGCGGGTTCAATTTGCTGGGGCTGTTGCCGCTGTTGCTCGGTCGTCGGATGGGCTGCGGCGGCATCGGCATGCTGGTGGTGGTGGGGCTGATCTATTTCGCGATGAGCGGCGGGCTTGGCGGACTCACCGGCGGCGGCAGCGCGCCGCAGGCGACCTCGGGGGCCGCGACGGGTGCGGCGGTTTGCGACACCGAGGCGCGGCGCTTCACCTGCCAGGTGCTCGCGTCGACCGAACAGACTTGGGGGAAGCTGTTCACCGCGCAGGGCAGCACCTATCGCGCGCCGACGCTCAATTTCTACCAGGCCGGGGTTCGCTCGGGCTGCGGCCAGGCAAGCTCGGCGGCGGGGCCGTTCTACTGCCCGCCCGACCAGGGAATCTACCTCGACACCAGCTTCTTCGACGAGCTGGCGCAGCGCTACGGCGCGGCGGGTGATTTCGCCCAGGCCTATGTGATCGCGCACGAGGTCGGCCACCATATCCAGAACCTCACCGGCCAGGCGGGCGAAGTCACGCGCCGCCAGCAAAGCGCGGGCGAGGCCGAAGGCAATCAATTGTCGGTCCGGCTAGAGCTGCAGGCCGATTGCTATGCCGGCGTCTGGGCGGCGCAGAACCGCCAATATCTCGAGGCGGGTGATATCGAGGAAGGGCTGACCGCCGCCAACGCGATCGGCGACGACACACTCCAGCGCAAGACGCAGGGCGAGGTCGTTCCCGACAGCTTCACCCATGGCAGCTCGGCACAGCGCAAGGCGTGGCTGCAACGCGGGCTGAACAGCGGCGATCCTGCGGTGTGCGACACCTTCAGCGGGGCGATCTGATCCGATGAGCGTCGCATTCCGCCGCGAGAGCGACGAAGAGCATAAGGAACCCGCGTTCGAATTGCCGCTGCCCCCCGGCCCCAATCTGGTGACGCGTGCGGGATTGAAGCTGATCGAGGCGCGGCGCGATGCCGCGCAGGCTGCGGTCGATGCCGCATCGGGCGAAGAGGAAGTGAAGCGGCTCCGGCGCGACCTTCGCTATTGGCACACCCGTGCGGGCACCGCCGAGCTGCAGCCGCCGCCGGGCAACGACATCGTGGCGTTCGGCTCGCGCGTCCGCTTCCGGCTGAACGGGCAGGAACGGGTGATCGCGCTGGTCGGCAGCGACGAGGCCGATCAGGCGGCGGGGCTGGTGCCCTTCACCGCGCCGCTCGCGCAGGCGATGATGGGCGCCGAAGTCGGCGAATGCGTCGATTTCGCGGGCAAGCCCGAAGCGATCGAGATCCTGGCTACCGAGGCGCTGGAGCCCGAGGCCTGAGCGCGATCCGCATCCTGGTCGATGCCGATGCCTGCCCGGTCAAGGACGAGGTCTATCGCGTCGCGCAGCGGCATGGCGTGTCGGTCGCGATCGTCAGCAACCAGCGGCTGCGCGTGCCGCCCTTGCCCTTCGTCGAGCGGATCGTGGTCAGCGACAGCTTCGACGCCGCCGACGATTGGATCGCCGAGGCGGCGGGCCCGCGCGCAGTAGTGGTCACCGCCGACATCCTGCTCGCCGATCGCGCGCTCAAGAACGGCGCAGTCGTGCTGTCGTCGAACGGCAAGCCCTTCACCACCGCGTCGATCGGCGGCGCGATCGCGGTGCGCGCGATCATGGCCGATTTGCGCGCCGGCGGCGAACAGCTCGGCGGCCCCGCGCCCTATTCGAAGCAGGACCGCTCGCGCTTCCTCTCGGCGCTCGACGATGCGCTGGTGCGGCTCAAGCGAGCAGGATAGGGGAGGCCATGGCCGAAAAATTCGAACGACACCGACAGCCCTGGACGCAGGACGAGATCCAGAAGCTCCACACGCTGGCGAAGAAGGGCATGGCGCTCAAGGCGATCGCCAAGGCGATGACGCGCAGCGAGGAGTCGGTGAAGGACCGCGCCAAGGCCGACGGGCTCAACATCGCCAAGCTGCGCTAGCAATTCAGTCCGTTCGTGCTGAGCTTGTCGAAGCACCGTCCTTCGCTTTCAGCCCGCAGCGGGGTTCGACCAAGCTGAGGCCCAGCTTCCGCAACGACAACGTTACCAGAAACGGCTACCGGGAATGCCCTTGAACGGGCCGGCAAGGTCGCTGGTGATCCAGCCGCCGTAAAAGCCGCCAGGCTGCGCCACCGCGCGCTCGCCATCGACCAGGCAGGTGTCGAACAGCGCAGGGTAGAAGGCGACATGGTCGCGCATCGCCGCGAAGGCCGGAGTCGGCGCGGGATAGGCCCAGGCGGCATCGGCAATGACCTCGCCCGCGACGATCGCGTCATAATAGATCGCCTGCCCCTTCCATTCGCACAGCGACCGCCGGCCATTGGGCCGCAGGAGCGCCATCGCGACGTCGGCCGGCGGGAAATAATAGGTCGGCGGGTGGCTCGTCTCGAGCGTGCGGAACCCCGCGCGTGTATCGGCGACGACGAACCCGCGATGCCGGACTTCCAGATGCCGCGCGGTGGGTTCGGCGATCGCGGGGCGCGGATAGGCCCATACGCTCTCCTGCCCGGGGGCGACCCTATCGGGTCTGGGCCAGTTCATCGCGCCAGCGCCCGCTGCAGGCGCGGCCGGACGCGCAGGAACCGCAGGTACAGCCGCTCGAGCACGCCGAGCACCACGCGGTTGCGCGCCGCCAGCCCCAGCGGCCGCAGCAACGGGATCGCGCGCCACATCGCAGCGAACGCCGCCGCGCCCGACAGCATCCGCCCGTCCTCCTCGGCATGGAAGCGCGCGAGCGCCGCCTTGCGGTCGATCGGACAGCTCGCCTGCGGGTCGGCGACATCGACGAACGCGATCGCGCCGCGCCGGTCGAGCCGCCGCATCGCCGCGATCTCGCGCCGGCACAGCGGACATTGGCCATCGTAAAAGACGCGGAGCACTGCCATGTGGCCGAGATGGGGCGCGCCGCCGCGCCCGCAACCAAGGGGTGCCGAATGGACGTAGCGATCATCGGGGCGGGGATTGCCGGGCTGGCGTGCGCCGATCAGCTCGCGGCGGCGGGGCATCGCGTCGCACTGTTCGACAAGGGGCGCGGCCCCGGCGGCCGGATGTCGACCCGCCGCGTCGAACACGAGGGCGCGGCCTATCGCTTCGATCACGGCGCGCAATATTTCACCGCGCGCGATCCCGATTTCGCCGCGCAAGTCGCACGCTGGGAAGCCGCCGGGATCGCCGCGCGCTGGCCCGCTGCCGGTGACGATGCCTGGGTCGGCACGCCGGGCATGAACGCGCCGGTGCGCGCGATGGCCGACACCCATGCGGTCGAGTGGGGCGCACGGATCGAAGCGCTGACGCGAACGCCCTCGGGCTGGCAGCTCGATACGCGTCCCGAACTCTATGGCGCTGTCGTGGTCGCGGTGCCTGCCGAACAGGTAGCCGCACTGGTCGCGCCGCACGCCCCCGACCTCGCCGAAGCAGCGGCGGCCACCGTATCCGAGCCGTGCTGGACGCTGATGGCGGCGTTCGACCGGCGGGTCGCGGTCGCCGACGACGTTATCCGCGGCGCGACCGGCGAGCCGCTCGGCTGGGCGGCGCGCGATGGCGCCAAGCCGGGGCGCTCTAGCGGCGAAACCTGGGTCGTGCAGGCCGGCGGCGCCTGGTCGACCAAGCATCTCGAGGAAACCGCCGAAGCGATCGTCCCGCACCTGCTCGCCGCGCTCGCCGCCCGCGCCGAAGCGCCGCTGCCCCCCACGCTGCACGCCGCCGCGCACCGCTGGCGCTACGCACGGACGACGGGGCGGGGCGCAGGCCCGGCATGGCGCACCGATATTGGCCTGGGCCTATGCGGCGACTGGCGCGAAGGCCCGCGCGTCGAAGCCGCTTGGGCTTCGGGGAGCAAGCTGGCGCGAATGATCGGCTAGGGCTGGTGGAGCTGAGGGGAATCGAACCCCTGACCTCTGCAGTGCGATTGCAGCGCTCTCCCATCTGAGCTACAGCCCCGCCGCCGATCGCTTTAGCTGCGGCCTACCCGCGACGCAACGATCCTTGCTCCTTTTCGCGGTGTTTTGCAGGTGCTTGCGCCGGGCTGCGGCTGGGGCGCGTCAGGGCGCGGGAACCGATACGGCGACGAAATCGTCTAGATCGCAGGACGCATGGCCAGCGCCATGGCTTCCCTTGACCGAAATCCCAGGAGGATCTTTCGATGGGCTATGAACGCGATTCACGCGGCAACGACCGCTTCGGCGGGTATCGAGACCGCGACGACGGCCAGCGCGGCGATTATCCGGCGCGCGACCGCGACCCTTATGGCAACCGCGATTATTATGGCGGCAACCGCGACGATCACCGCCCCGACGGCCGCTACACCCAGCAGGGTCAGGGACAGCAGGGCTATGGCCGGCCGCATTATGGCGCGCACCGCGACGAGGATCGCGGCCAACCGGGCTATGGTCGATCGACCCACAGCGCCGATCGCAATCGCTTCGCCGATCCCGAGCGTGGCAATTTCGACCGCCACCAGCCGCATGGCCGCGGCTTCTCCGGCCAGCCGCAGGGCTATGACTATGACGATCGCGGCTTCATCGATCGCGCGGGCGACGAGGTCCGCTCGTGGTTCGGCGACGACGAGGCCGAGCGCCGCCGCGAAATGGATCGCCGCCACGACGAGCGCTACGGCGCCGACCGCGGCTTTGGCCGCGACGAGCATTATGACGGGTGGCGCCGCAAGCAGGTCGCCGATCTCGACCGCGACTATGACGAATATCGCCGCGAGAACGCGCACAAGTTCGAAAGCGAATTCGCCAGCTTCCGCACCGAACGCCAGACGCAGCGCGCCGCGCTGTCGCAGGTCAAGGAGCATATGGAAGTCGTCGGGTCCGACGATGGCCATGTCGGCACCGTCGACAAGGTGCGTGGCGACCGCATCATCCTGACCAAGACCGATCAGGATGCCGGTGGGCGACACCATTCGATCCCGTCGCGCTGGATCGAAAGCATCGGTGACAAGCTGAAGATCCGCAAGACCGCCGACGAGGCGCAGGCGCAGTGGCGCGACGAAGAGGCCAACCAGGCATTCTTCAAGGACAATGACGGCGAGCGCCCGAACCGTGCATCCGAAACGCCGGCCCAGCCGGGCGCAGCCGATCGCTTCCCCAATGATCGCCTGTCGTCCGAACGCAGCCCGACCGACCGGGCGGGCGATACCAGCACCGGCAATCCGACCCGCGGCTACTGATCGCTGCGGCATCACGGTGAAAAGGCTCGGGCGGCGACGCCCGGGCCTTTTTCTTGCGCGGCATTTCCCGTAGCAAGGTGCAACTGATCACGACAAGGAGAGAGACATGGCCCGCGCCTGGCACCTGGAACGCCGCCCCGATGGCATGCCCACCGCCGACGATTTCGCGCTGCGCGACATCCCCGCCACCGCGCTCGCCGATGGCCAGGTGCGCGTGCGCAACCTCTGGTTGTCGGTCGATCCCTATATGCGCGGGCGGATGAACGACGCCAAAAGCTATGCCGCGCCCTTTGCGCTGGGCGAGCCGATGGGCGGCGGCGCGGTGGGCGAGGTGATCGAAAGCCGCAGCGACATGCTCGCGGTGGGCGACCGGGTGCTCCACATGGGCGGCTGGCGCGACGAGGCGGTGCTGCCCGCGCGCGAGGCGCAGAAATTGCCCGCGATCGACGCCCCGGCACAGGCGTTTCTCGGCCAACTCGGCATGCCCGGCATGACCGCCTATTTCGGCCTGCTCCACGTCGCCGAGGCCAAGCCCGGCGAGACGGTGTTCGTCTCCGCCGCAGCCGGCGCGGTCGGATCGACGGTGGTGCAGATCGCCAAGGCCAAGGGGATGACGGTGATCGGATCGGCGGGCGGTGCCGCCAAATGCGATTGGGTACGCTCACTCGGCGCCGATCAGGTCATCGACTACAAGGGTGAGGGCAGCGTGGCGCGCCAGCTGTCCGCCGCTGCGCCCGAGGGCATCGACGTCTATTTCGACAATGTCGGCGGCGACCATCTCGACGCCGCCTTCGCGACCGCGCGGCAGGGCGCGCGCTTCGCGATTTGCGGGATGATCGACATCTATAATTCGGGTGCGCCGACCCAGCTTCGCTACATCGCGCGGACGATCGCCGCGCGGATCCGCATGCAGGGGTTCCTGGTCAGCGACTGGATGGGCCAGGCGCCCGCCTTCTACGCCGACATGGCGACCTGGATGGCCGAGGGTAAGCTCCAGCGGCAAGAGACGGTGGTCGAAGGGCTCGAACACATGCCCGAGGCGTTCCTCGGCCTCTTCTCGGGCCGCAATACCGGCAAGATGCTCGTGAAGCTGTAGGCGCTGGCGGCGGACCGGGGGGCGAGCTTTGCCCCTTGGTCCGTATCGCGGTCGGTGGTCGCTGCGCGCAGGTTTCGAGTGAGCCCTGGGAGCCGCATCGATGAAGATCCGTGATCGCGCCGAATATGCCAGCAAGCCCCGGCCGCTGACCACCACGCCCGACCAGCTGGTGGTCGATGCGGCGCAGGCGATGTCGGCGAAGAATTACGGATCGATCATCGTCGTCGATCCCGACACGCGGGTGATCGGGATGATGACCGAGCGCGACATCCTGCGCCGCGTCGTCGCTGAACGCCGCGACCCCATGACGACTCGCGTCGGCGAGGTGATGACCACCGAATTGCGGTTGGCGCGCGCCGACGACGATCTGGTTGGCTGGCTGCGCATCATGTCGAACGAACGCTTTCGCCGGTTGCCGATCGTCGATGCCGATGATCGGCTGGTCGCGGTGATGACGCAGGGCGATTTTGTGTCCTATACCTGGCCCGAGCTGCTCGGGCAGGCCAAGAACATGGCCAAGGCGACCTTCGGCCCCGACCTCAGCATGGCGTTCATGGTGATCGGGCTGCTGATCTACACCGTCGCGATCATCGTCGCGGTCGCGATCTTCGCCACCTGATCGCGGCTTTGCCAGGGGGGGCGGATCGCCTAGACGAGGACATGGCTTCGCCCCCCGACAATGCCACCATCTGGCCCGCCGCGACTGTGGTCGTCATGCGCGATACCGGCGATGCGGCCCCCGAAATCCTGTTCGTCGAGCGCGCCAAGGCAATGACCTTCGCCGGCGGCGCGATCGTGTTCCCCGGCGGCCGCGTCGACGATGCCGATCGCGCCGCCGCGCTCGCGCTGGCGGCGGCCGATATCGACGAGGCGGCGGCACGGATCGCCGCGATCCGCGAGACGATCGAGGAAGCCGGGCTGGCAATCGGGCTGGCCGACCCGATCGACGTCGAATCGGCGCGCGCCAGGCTCTATGCCGGCGAGACGATGGGGCAGGTGATCGGGCTCGACCGCATCGACCTCGACGCGTTGGTGCCCTTCGCGCGCTGGCGGCCGCAGGGGGTGTCGCACAAGATCTTCGATACCCGCTTCTACCTCGCGCAAGCGCCCGCCGATGCGGTGCCCGCAGTGGTCGACGGCAACGAGAATAGCCGGCTGTTCTGGTCGAGCGCGCAGCACGTGCTCGACGAAACCGCGGCGGGGCGGATGCGGATCATCTTCCCCACCCGGCGCAACCTCGAACGGCTGGCGCTTTTTTCCAGCTTCGCCGCGGCGGTCGATCATGCGCGGCGGTATCCGGTGCGGACGATCGTCCCCTGGATCGAATGCCGCGGCGGGATCGACCAGCTCTGCATTCCCGAAGACCTCGGCTATCCGGTCACCCACGAAGCGCTCGACGGCGCGCTGCGCGCGTGATCGCGGTTCGGCGGATCATCGGGTCGGTGGCGATCGCCGCGATCCTGCTGGCGATCGCCTTCGCGCTGTTCGCCTTCGTCCGCAGCCGGCCGCAGGACATGCCCTGGACCGAGCTCGACCTCGGGCAGCCGGTGGGCATGTTCACCCGCGGCAAGCTGGTGGGGCTGCGCGAAGATTTCGCCACCTGCCGCGGGCTGCTCGATCGCGCGGGGATCGAATATACCGCGCTCGCCCCCGTGAGCGCCGGCCAATGCGGCTATAGCGACGGCATCCGCTTCACCGACGGCGGCGCGCGCCGGATCGAGTTCTCACCGTCGAACCTGGGGGTGTCGTGCCCCGTCGCCGCGGCGCTGGCGATGTGGGAATGGAATGTCGTCCAACCCGCCGCCCAGCGGCATTTCGGCAGCCGCGTGACGCGGATCGACCATCTCGGCAGCTATAATTGTCGCCGGCTCTATGGCCGCGACGAGGGCGATTTCAGCGAGCACGCCACCGCCAACGCGGTCGATATCGCAGGCTTCCGCACCGCCCAAGGCGACCGGATCAGCGTATTGAACGACTGGGACGACAGCGCAGCGAAAGGCGCCTTCCTGCGCGAGGTACGCGACGGCGGCTGCGATCTGTTCGCCACCGTCCTGTCCCCCGATTACAACGCCGCGCACCGCGACCATTTCCACTTCGACCAAGCCAATCGCGGCGCCGGCTGGGGCGCCTGCCGCTGATCCCCTCCCGCCTGCGCGGAAGGGGAGGGCGGCTCAGTTGGGCAATGCCGCGGTGTCGACCTTCTCGACCCAGGCGGGATAGAAACGCGGCTGGCGGTTCGACCAGCCCGACGCGGTCGCCGCGGCTTCGCTGATCGACTGGAGCAAGCGCCGCCGCAATTCGGGATGCAGCGTCGGTAGCGCCGCCGCGGCGCAGAATGCCGCGGGCAGCCAGGGCCGGACATCGGCACCGATCAACCGCTCATAGAGGAAGCGATAGGCTGCGAAGGTGGTCAGCCGACCCTGCGCTAGGTCGAACGCCGACACGCTCACCAGCGGTGCCATGAACGGCTCGACCGCTTCGAGCCCGCTATCGTCGGGCACCAAAGCCCGAACCTCGGGAAGCCGGTCATAGACCCGCGTCTGTGCGCGAATGCCCGCGGCCTCGACCACGTCGCGCGACCAGCGCGCCATCGCGTCCTGCCGATCGAGCCCGACATCGAGCGATCGCCGGACATAACGCTGGGTCGCCGCGCTGAAGCCAGCGAACTCTTTCATCTCCGCCAGCGCCATCGCGCCTTCGGCCGGTTTCATCTTCGAACCCATCGCCTACTCCCAACGCTCGTTTTGCACGGTTCACCGTAGAACAGTCAGGTTAACCAAAAGCTGAACCCTGCGTTGTCCCGTGTTCATACAGAGGACCATGGATGGTGGTGCAATGCAACAATCTATGCGATCGGCCGCACGCGCTGTACGCAAAAGAGGCAGAGCGTATTGTTTGTGCAACATTCGGGCATCAGCTACCCGATAGGCGCACCCCGTTGGCGATGACCCAGCCGCTGGTGCACGGTCCGTCATAGCCGCGTGCGCGCTCGATCCGGCCGCGTACGCCGCAATCGGCATCGGGCTGCGACAGCGGCGGCACGACGACGCCGAGCCAACGCTGGTCGAGCGTCCGCGTGCACACATACATGCCGATGCCGGGGCCCAGCCCCACGACGCTGTCGGCCTCGGCAAAGGGCGATTCGCGCAGCGTCAGCGTCGTCGCGCCGGGCTCGACATTGGTGACGGTGGCGCGCGATTGGCAGGCAGGAAAGCCGGGGCCGCCCTCGCCGATGCGCACCGGGCGCAGCCCGGGTTGGAGCGCGCTGGCGGTGGCAGTCGCCTCGGGCGTGACGGTATTGGTCTCGACCGTGGCGAAGTTGCATGCCGCCAGCGGCAGCGCGATGACGAGGGGAAATAAGCGCATAGCGCCGTGTAGAGGCTTATCGGCGGCAAAGCGAGCGCGCCAAAAATGGTTCCGGGCGTTCGTCGCTCCCGATCAACGCCTCGTCCGATCGACCGGCCAACGGGCTATCGCGCCACCTGAAGCCCTGCTTAACAGGCTTCACAAGTTCACAGGGCCTTGGGGGGCTTCATGCAAATCGGTCGTCTGGCAGCGCGTTTCGCGCTGACGCTAAGCTGTTGCCTGCTCACGGCTACCCCGGCATTTGCCCAGTTCTGGCAGTGCGTGCCCTATGCCCGCAAGGTTTCGGGCATCGAAATCCGCGGCAACGCGCACACCTGGTGGGACCAGGCCAAGGGCCGCTACGAACGCGGCACCACCCCCAAGGAAGGCGCCGTCCTGTCGATGGCCTCCACCCGCCGCATGCCGCTCGGCCATGTCGCCACCGTATCGCGCGTCGTCAGCGACCGCGAAGTCCTGCTCACCCACGCCAATTGGTCGCGCCGCGGCGGGATCGAAACCGATGTCCGCGCGATCGACGTGTCGGCAGCGGGCGACTGGAGCTCGGTCCGCGTCTGGTACGGCCCGATCGGCGGCCTTGGCACCAGCGCCAACCCCGCCAACGGCTTCATCTACCGCGACGGCGAACCCGCCGCCGCCCCGACCGCGATCGACGCCCCGGTGCTGATCGCGACCGCCGCGACGGTATCGATGGACAAGGCAGTAGCAGTAGACTGAGCGTTCTTCCCTCTCCCGTTGGCGGGAGTTCGGGGTAAACAGCACGGGGTGCTGTTTACCCCGAACTGGTTGCGCAGACTTGGTCTCGCTCCTTCAGCGAGGCCTAGTCGTAGCTTGGTGAGGGTGCCGCGCTTGCACTTGCAAGCGCGCGAGCCGGAGGCTCGCAACCACCCTTCATCCAACCTACGCTAGCCAGCAAGCTGGCAAGCTCCGCTATCCTTCTCCCGCCAGCGGGAGAAGGAGCTCCCCGCCTCAAACCGCGCTGAACACCATCGCATCGCCGTTCATACAGTAACGCTTCCCCGTCGGCGCCGGGCCGTCGTCGAACACATGCCCCAGATGCCCGCCGCAGCGCCGGCACACCACTTCGGTCCGCACCATCCCCAGCATCTTGTCGGTGCGCAGCGCGATCGCGTTCGGGCGCGGGGCATAGAAGCTCGGCCAGCCGGTGCCGCTCTCGAACTTGGTGCTCGACAGGAACAGCGGCAGCTTGCACCCCGCGCACGCATAGACGCCCTTGCGCTTCTCGGCGTTGAGCGGCGAGGAATAGGGCCGCTCGGTCCCCTGCTCGCGCAGGATTGCATATTGCGCCGGCGACAGCCGCTTCTTCCACTCGGCATCGCTCAGCGTCAGCGGATAGCGCTGCGCCGGTTCGGTCTGCGCGGGCGAACAGCCGAGCGTCACGGCGACGCTACCGACACCGGCAATTGTCAGGAATCGGCGGCGATCGGTCTGCATCGAAAATCCTCTGGCTTGGAACTCACGATGTAGGTTCGCGCGCGCGATCCGAAAGGTTGCACCCTCAATAGCGGCTGAGTTCGACCGGCAGGCGCCGATAGCCATGGACGAAGCAGCCCGCGATCCGCTCGGGCGCGCCTTGCACGTTCACGCGCAGCCGGCGCTTGGCCATTTCCTCGATCAGGATGCTGATCTGCAACTCGGCGAGCCGCGCGCCGACACAGCGATGGATGCCGTGGCCGAACGCCAAATGCCGTCGCGCATTGGACCGATCGACGCATATCGAATCGGCGTCCTCGAATACGCTCTCGTCGCGATTGGCCGAGACATACCAGAGCGCCAATTTGTCGCCCGCGCGGATTTTGTGGCCGCGCAATTCGGTATCGGCCTTGGCGGTGCGGCGCATATGGCTGAGCGGGGTCTGCCAGCGGATCAGCTCCTGGGTGGCGTTCGCCGCCAGGCCGGGATCGGCCTCGAGCTTGGCGCGCTCGTCGGGGAACTGGTCCAGCCCCCAGGCATAGGCGCTCATCGAATTGCGCGTTGTGTCGTTGCCGCCGACGATCAGCAGGATCAGATTGCCCAGATATTCATGCTGGCGCATCTCGGCCATCGCGTCCGAATGGATCATCATCGAAATCAGGTCGGGGGTCTTTTCCTTGCCCACCTTGGCATTCCACAAATCGGTGAAATAGCTCGCGCATTCGAACAAATGCACCAGCCGCTGCTGGCGAAGTTCGGGGGTCTTGATGCGCTCGATATCGCCCGCCCAATCGGACCAGAAGGTGAGCTTGCGCCGATCTTCCCACGGAAAGTCGAACAGGATCGCCAGCATCTGCGTCGATAGCTCGATCGACACCTTGTCGACCCAGTCGAAGCTTTCGCCCACAGGCATCGCGTCGAGCAGCTCGCCGGTCCGCTGGCGGACCGTCGCGTTCAGCCGCGCAATTTCGCTGGGGGTGAAGGCGGGCGCGACGGTGCGCCGCTGGCCGGTATGTTTGGGCCGGTCCATCGCGATGAACATCGGCATCTTGACGTCGACTCCCTCCTGGAAGTCGGCCAGCGTAATCCCGCCGGCGTGCGACGAATAGAGTTCGGGCAGCGATTCGACCTCGACCAGCGGCTTGTAGCTGGCGACCGACCAATAGGCGCCGAAATCCGAATGCTCGGTGTAGTGGATGCCGCCCTTGGCGCGCAGCTCGGCGAACGGCGCGTGCCAGCTGTCGTCGCGATAGAGCTCGGCGCGGCTGACGTCGAGCGGATCGACCGCGCGCGCGGGTGCCTCGGGTGCCAACGTCGCCATTCTCGCCTCTCCTTATGTGGGAGAAGAATGCCGCAACTAACATCAGTGTCAATATGCAACCATTTCTCCCCCGTCAGGGGGAGGGGGAGGGTACTCGCCCCAGCCGATACGCCCGCCCGGTGCTACCGCCCCACCAGCGACCCCCAGCGGAACTTCGGCCCCGCCGATTGCAGCACCCCGCGCCGGAAGAACCGCGCCCCCACCGACACCGTGATCGCCACCCACAGCAATTGCCACGCCACCGCCAGCACATGCGGCCATAATTCGGGCGAATTGGCCGCCTTGGCGCCCATCGCGAAGGGCGAACTGAAGGGGAAGACCTCGGCGAAGGTCGCAAGCACGCTGTCGGGCTTCGCGGCGGCGGCCTGCGACAGCGCGAACATCCCGACCTGGAAGATCGTGATCGGCAGCGACAGCATCTGGATTTCGCGCGGGGTCGATGCCTGCGCGCCGATACCCAGGAACACCGCGCCCAGCAGCATATACGCCATCGTGAAATAGACGATGAACAGCAGCACGAACGCCGGCATCCCCACCGCCGGCCCGGTGGCGGCGAAGGCGCGCGCGAATTCGGGCGGCAGCAGCGACCCGACGTTGAAGACGATCGTCCCCCAGAAGGCGAGGAACAGCAGCGCCACCCCGAACATCCCCAGCAGCTTGCCCAGGAACACGCTTTCGAGCGGCACCGCGGCGGCGAGGATCTCGATCACCTTGTTCGATCGCTCCTCGGCCATCGTCCCCACCGCCTGACCCGCGAGCAGCAGCGTCAGGAAGAACAGCCCGAACACCGTGAAGAACGCCGCCTGGCCCTGGCCACCGATCGAAATCGTCTCGCGCGTCACCTGGCGCTTGGTCGCGATGCTGCGCGGCGCGAGCGCATAGGCATCGGTACGCAGCGTCTGTTCGGCCAGCTCGGCCAGGTAGCTCGCGGTCCGCCCGCCCTGCGGCCCGTACACGATCGTCGGTCGGTCGAGCGAACCGTACAGCACCGCCGACACATCGACATCGCTCGAATCGAGTGCCGCGCGCGCCTGCGGGGCCAAGTCGCGCGCCGGAGTGTCGATCCGCAGCGGCGGCGGTGCGTCGCTTTCGCGGAACACCGTGCGCAGGCGCTTGTCGATCGCGGTCATCCGCGCGCCCGTTGCTGCATCGGCGATCGCGACGATCCGCACCGTCTTGTCGCGGCTTTCGGCCATCGTCGCCGCACCCAGCCCGCCGATCGCGCCGAAGCCCAGCATGATCAGCGGCGCGAGCAGGAACAGCAGGAAGGTGGGGGTGAACACCGTCGCGGTGAAATCGCGCCGCGCGACCGTCATCGTCTGACGGATCAGCCGTGCAGTGTTGCTCATATCAGCTGCTCCGCCGCTTCGCGTCCGACGATCTTGACGAAGGCGTCGTGCAGCCGTGGCCGCTCGATCGACAGCCCAGAAATGCCGTGCCCCGCATCGATCAGCCGCACCAACAGCGCCTCCATTCCTTCATCGGGAACGGTAAAGCGCCACCCGCCATCGGCGCGCTCGGCATCGGCGGGCAGCAGCGCGCGGACGCCGTCATGCTCGAAATGCGGCACATAATGCGCCTTCAGCGGCAGCAGCGCGCGGGCATCGGCGACGGTGCCCTCGAACCGCGCCTTGCCGCCGGCGATGATCGTCAGCCGGTCGCACAGCCGCTCGGCATGCGCCATGACGTGGGTCGAAAACAGGATCGTCGCGCCGCGATCGCGCTGCGCCAGGATCAGCGCCTCGAGCCGTTCCTGGTTGACCGGGTCGAGCCCCGAAAAGGGTTCGTCGAGCACCAGGAACTTGGGTTCGTGCACCACCGATCCCAGCAGCTGGACCAGCTGCGCCATCCCCTTCGACAATTTGCGGATCTTCTCGTCGGTCGCGTGACCGAGCCCCGCCGCTTCCATCAGCGTCACCGCGCGCCGCCGCCCCTCGGCCCAGTCGAGCCCGCGCAGCGCGCCCATGAAGGCGATGGCGTCCTTGGCGCGCATCCCGGGATACAGGCCACGTTCCTCGGGCAGATAGCCGACGAGGTCGCTCGCGTCGCGCGGGCGGTCATGCCCCATCAGCGTGCGCGTACCCTCATCGGGCTCGATGATCCCCAGCAGCATCCGCAGCGTCGTGGTCTTGCCCGCACCATTGGGGCCGAGCACGCCATAGATCGACCCCATCGGCACCGCGATGTCGATCCCGTCGACGACGCGCCGGTCGCCGAACCGCTTGACCAGCCCGCTGGCCGACAGCGCGAGTTGTTGTTGCTCCACCCCACACCCCAATCCGTTCGGTTCGAGCGAGGTCGAGAACCATCCCCGCGTCTCCCGCCCGCTTGCCAACGGGGAGGGGAGTGCCCTTGAACCCTTTGCGTGGTAGCGGGCGAGCGTGCCCGAACACAAGCCTCTCGAAAACCGTATCCGCGCCAAGGCCGCCGAGTTGGGCTTCGTTGCGTGCGGCATCGCAGCGGCCGACAGCGCACCGCGCACCGGCGAGCGGTTGCGGCAATGGCTGCACGACGGGATGCACGGCGACATGATCTGGATGGAGGCGCGCGCGCATCACCGCGAAAGCCCCGCCGGCCTGTGGCCCGAAGTACGCTCGGTGATCGCACTCGGCATGAGCTACGCCCCCGCCGCCGATCCGCTCGCGCTGGCCGACGCGCACGATGTCGGGCGCATCTCGGTCTACGCGCAAGGCGCCGACTATCACGACGTCGTCAAGCGCGCGCTCAAGGCGCTCGGCCGCTGGCTCGCGACCGAGGCGGGTTGCGACCTCAAGGTGTTCGTCGATACCGCGCCGGTGATGGAAAAGCCGCTGTCGGAGGCGGCGGGGCTCGGCTGGCAGGGCAAGCACACCAATCTGGTCAGCCGCGCGCATGGCAGCTGGCTGTTCCTCGGCGCGATCTACACCACGCTCGATCTCGCGCCCGACACCCCCGGTAGCGACGCTTGCGGATCGTGCGACGCCTGCCAGCGCGCCTGTCCCACCGACGCCTTCCCGCAGCCCTATCGGCTCGATGCGCGGCGCTGCATCTCGTATCTCACGATTGAACATGCCGGGCCGATCCCGCACGAATTCCGCAAGGGCATCGGCAACCGCATCTATGGCTGCGACGATTGCCTGGCGGTGTGCCCCTGGAACAAGTTCGCCGCGACCGCCGCGCGCAACCTCGCCTTCGCCCCGCGCGCCGAACTGACCGCCCCGATGCTATCCGACCTGCTGGCGCTCGACGATGCGGGCTTCCGCCAGGTGTTCGCGGGCTCGCCGATCAAGCGGATCGGCCGCAATCGGATGATACGAAACTGCCTGATCGCCGCGGGGAATAGCGGTAATGGGGCGTTGCTGCCGGCGGTGGGGGTGTTGCGCGACGACCCAGACCCGGTGGTCGCCGAAGCGGCAGGCTGGGCGCACGATCAACTAACCTTCTCCCCTCCCTGAAAGGGAGGGGCCGGGGGTGGGTCGAGTGTTCACGATACGACCGCCCAAGGCGCCGTCGGGTACCGTACCCCAGGACCCGACCCACCCCCAACCCCTCCCTTCCAGGGAGGGGAGCAATTCACCCCAGCGTCAGCGCGCGCGCGGTACTGCTCGCAAGCGGTTCGTCGAAGCGGCAGCCCATCACCCCCGCCTCGCACCACACCACCGTCGCCGCGACCGGCATCGCCCCGGTGAAGCGCAACCACAGCCGGTCACCCGGCGTCTGCGCGTCCTCGACCAGGATGCGGCAGCCATAGATCGACAGGTCCTTGAGCTCGGCATCGACGGCTTCCTCGCCGTGGCGGCGTACCGTCGCGCGGGTGACGACGACGCGGTGTCGTGGGGCGCTGCGCCCTTCGAACAGTGCGGGATCGACTTGCCGATATCTCGTCGCACGCGTTGCCATCTATTTTCCTTCCGCGTCAGCGATGGCGCAAAACACTGAAAAATCAATTAATCACTTCTATCGCCCGCCCGCGCGCCGGGTGAGCGCGGCGACACAGCTCGCGCGGTCGATCGCGCGGCCGTCGCGCTGGCGCGCATCGACATGCGCGACCACCGGCACCCCGCCGCCCTTGGCGGGGTAGAGATACGCATCGAGCACGCAGATGCTGCTCGCGAATTGCAGCTTGCGCCCGGTGCCTTCGGTCACCTCGGCGTTGGGCTGGCCCATCAGCCCGACCAGCGCATTCTCGTTCTGGCCGAGCACGCGCTCGAGCCCGACCGCCGAATATGTCGCGATCGCCGGCGGCGGTGCGGTGCCTGCGACCGGGGTGGGGATGGTGGCGCAGCCGCTGGCGAGCAACCCGCCCGCGACGATCGCCGATACTGCCCTCATGCGCGTTTCCTTTGGTGATACCAGTGCGTCGCCATCGCCGCCGCCACGACCGGCGCCAGGATGTTGGCGACCGGTACGACAAGCAGCCCGGTGCCGACCAGCCCCAGCACGAAGCGGCGGACGCCGGTGGTCGCACGCCAATCGCGCATCGCCGCTTTGGGCATGTGCCGCGCCGCGACCATGTCGCCAAGGTCGCGCCCGAGCAGCCAGCCATTGACGAGGAAGAACAGGATCGCCGGGCCGACCCCGGTCACCAGCAGCGCGAGATAGACGGGGAGCAGCACGAGATTGACCAGCACCGTCCGCGCTGCCGATCCCAATCCCATCGCCAGCCCGCGCGCGAACGGCACCGGCGTGGCGGTCGCCAACGCCTGCGGGTAATGCCGCCGCTCGACCGCCTCGACCACTTCGTCGGCGAACACGCCCACCGCCGCGATCGCCACCGCGCGGAACAACAGCCACGCCCCGCCGATCGCCAACAGCACCGCGACGAAGCCCGCCAATTGCTGCCACCCGGTCCCCGCGCCCAGCCAGTCCGCGCCACCGCGCGCCGCCGCCCAGAACCCCGCCGCCAGCGCGACGAACACGATCAGCGTTACCGCGAACGACTTCGCAAGCACGCGCAGCACCGGCGGGTCGGTCAGTTGCGCGATCGACAGGGTGAGGGCGCGGATCATCCGCCCTCCATAGCCGTATCGCGCGGCGCTTGCGAAGCGCCGTATCGGGGGTGGTCAATCAGGCGCTCGGGCGATACGCGCAGGACAACGCTTTTCCCGGAGACCCATGTGACCGAACCCACGCTAGACGTCGTCGCCATCGGCAACGCCATCGTCGACATTCTCAGCCAGGCCGACGACGCCTTCATCGCCGAACAGGGGATGACCAAGGGCTCGATGCAGCTGATGTTCTCGCCCGCCGAAGCCGATGCGCTGTATGCCAAGATGGGTCCGGGCCGCGAAGTCTCGGGTGGTTCGGCGGCGAACACCGTCGCGGGGATCGCGGCGCTGGGCGGTAAATGCGGCTTCATCGGCCAGGTCGCCGACGACCAGTTGGGCGAAGTCTTCGCGCACGACATCCGCGCCGCGGGCATCCGCTTCGACACCAGCGTCCGCGCGGGCGAGCCGACCACCGCGCGCTGCCTGATCTTCGTCACCCCCGATGGCCAGCGGACGATGAACACCTTCCTGGGTGCGTCGCAGTTCCTCCCCGAAGCCGCGCTCGACCGATCGCTGATCGAAGCCGGCGCGATCCTGTATCTGGAAGGCTATCTTTGGGATCCCGAAGAACCCCGCCAGGCGATGCTCGCCGGCATCGACATCGCACGCGCGGCGGGCCGCCGTGTCGCCTTCACGCTGTCCGACACCTTCTGCATCTCGCGCCACGGCGGCGATTTCCGCCAGCTGATGGCCGACGGGCTGATCGACATCCTGTTCGCCAACGAGAACGAGCTGCTCGCCTTGTGCGAGACCGAGGATTTCGAAGCCGCGGTCGCCAAGGCGGCGGCGCAGGTGTCGCTGCTGGTGGTGACGCGCAGCGAGCATGGCGCGATCGCGGTGAAGGACGGCGAGCGCTTCGCGGTCGCCGCCGAGCCGATCGCGCGCGTGGTCGACACCACCGGCGCCGGCGACCTGTTCGCCGCAGGCTTCCTGCGCGGCCAGGCGCAGGGCCGCGACGTCCAGACGTCGCTGCGGATGGGCGCGCTGTGCGCCGCCGAAATCATCTCGCATTACGGTGCCCGCCCCGAGGTCGATCTGCAGGCGATGATCGAAGCCAAGCTGGGGTGAGCGATAAATTCCGTTCGGCCTGAGTAGGGACTGAGCGAAGGCGAAGGCTCGTATCGAAGGACATTGCCCGAAGCTGACGGCTGCTTCGATACGCCGCTTCGACAAGCTCAGCGGCTACTCAGGACGAACGGTTCCGGCCAGTTCCGGCGCCGCCCACCAAATACAAATAAGGCCGGGGATCGCTCCCCGGCCTTTTTCGTGTCGTAAGCCCCGCGCCCTCAAGGATGCGGGATATGCGCCGGGTCGTTGTCGAGATCGACGACGGTCACGATCCCCTTGCCCAGATGGCTCGACTTATAGCCATACAGATAATAGATCACGAGCCCGATGCCGCCCCATGCCGGCAAGACGATCATCGCCTCGAACGGCAGGTTCAGGAACAGGAAGATACAGCCCGCGATCGTCGCCGGCCCCACCAGCCACAGCGCGGGCACGCGGAACTTGCGCTCGCGCGTAGGCTCCGACTTGCGCAGCATCATCACCGCCACCGCGACCATCGCGAAGGCATAGAGCGTCCCCGCATTGGCGATATCGGCGAGCTGCCCCACCGGCAGGAAAGCCGCGGCGAACGCCACGACCGCGCCGGTGATCGCCGTCACGATGTACGGCGTCTTCCACTTCGGGTGGATCTTCGACAGGCTCTCGGGCAGCAGGCCGTCGCGCGACATCACGAAGAAGATGCGCGTCTGGCCGAACAGCAGGATCAGGATCACCGACGGCAGCGCGACGAACGCCGCGATCCCCAGCAGGTTACCCACGGTCGAGAAGCCGATCATCCGCAGCACATGCGCCAGTGCTTCGTTCGAGCAGACCAGCATGTCGGCATATTGCGGCAGCGCGCATTGCTGCGCGAGCGCTTCCGATCCGGCGGGGAAGGGCACCCCGCCCGGACCCATGATCGGCTGGCCGCCGATCGTGCCGATCGCGCCGGCGGCGACCAGGATGTAGAAGACGGTGCAGAAGCCCAGCGACCCGATCAGGCCGATCGGCACGTTGCGCTGCGGGTCCTTGGTCTCTTCGGCCGCGGTCGACACCGCGTCGAAGCCGACATAGGCGAAGAAGATCGTCGCCGCGGCGCCGACCGCGCCGACGCCCGAACCGAAGCCGCCGAACACGCCTGCAGGCAGGAACGGGTTGAAATTGGCCATTTCGGACTGCGGAAGCGTCAGCACGATGAAGACGGTGAGCGCGGTGACCTTGATCGCCACCAGTACCGCGTTGACCTTGGCTGATTCATTGGTGCCGATCATCAGCAGCCAGGTCACCAGGCCCGCGATCACCACCGCGGGCAGGTTGATGAACCCGCCGGGGACGCCGCCCAGTGCCAGCGGGCCGCCCGCCAGCCATGCCGGCAATTCTATCCCGAAGAACTGGTTGAGGATGGTGCCCGAGAAATATCCCGACCACCCAACCGCGACCGCGCTGGCGGCGACGGCATATTCGAGCACCAGCGCCCAGCCGACCGTCCAGGCGAGCAATTCGCCCATCACCGAATAGGTATAGGTATAGGCCGATCCCGCGACCGGGATCATCGCCGCGATCTCGGCATAGCAAAGCGCCGCGACGATGCAGATCAGCCCAGCGATCGCGAAGGCGAGCATCAAGCCCGGCCCCGCCTTTTGCGCGCCCGCCGAGGTGAGCACGAAAATGCCCGTGCCGATGACGCAGCCGATGCCGAACAGCGTCAGCTGGAACCAGCCCAGTGTGGGCTCGAGCGATTTGGCTTTCGCCGTCGCCAGGATGGCGTCGAGTGGCTTTACGCGCCCAAACTTCATGAAGCTATTTCCCCCAAGGGTGACGACCGGCCCTTGCCGTATCGCCCGATCCAAGAAAGGCGCGAGCCTAGTGGCTAATACGCCCCGTGCAATCCCTCTTGTCGCCACAATGTCCCTCTCTCGCTCCTGGAGAGGGAGGGAGCCGCGCAGCGGCGGAAGGGTGAGGGCGTGTCGGGGGTATCGTCCGCCAGGACAGCCCCTCACCTTATCGGCGCCTCTGCGCCTCTTCCCTCTCCCGCCTGCGGGAGAGGGAGGGAGCCGCATAGCGGCGGAAGGGTGAGGGTCTGTAAGCCACGTGCCGCGAACGCGCGGAAGAAGCTCACCCCGCCAGCATCGGCCCCAATTTCCGCCCGGCGAAGATATGCACATGCAGATGCGGCACTTCCTGGTGCGCATCCTGCCCGACATTGGCGAGCAGCCGATATCCCGGCGCCACCAGCCCCGCCTCGCGCGCAACCAGCCCCACCGCGCGGACAAAGCCCGCAATCGCCGCGTCGTCGGCGGTCGCGCTGAAATCGTCCCACGAGACATAGCGCCCCTTGGGGATCACCAGCACATGATGCGGCGCCTGCGGGTTGATGTCGTGAAAGGCGAAGGCGTGTTCGTCCTCATACACCTTCTTGGCAGGGATCTCGCCGCGCAGGATCCGCGCGAAGATGTTGCCGTCGTCATAGGGCTGCGTCGCGTCGATCGGCATCAGAACCCCCCTCCCGCTTGCGGGAGGGGCCGGGGGAGGGCCTGTTCCCGATCGCCGGACTTGTTGATGTCGCGAATGGTCCCCGTGCTGCTTCCCCCCGACAGCGGAAGCGGCGACGACGCCGGTGCGGGGTCAGCCACGGGCGGTTCCACGACCGGCTTGGCGACTGACGCAGTCACCGGTTCCGCCTCCGCCGCAACCTTCGGCCGCGCAGCCTTCTCGACCAGCCCCGACACCCCCTCGCGCTTGGAAAGCTCGGCGCGCACATCGTCGAGCGTCAGCCCGGCGTCGACCAGCACCACCAGCAAATGGAACAGCACATCGGCGGCCTCGCCTACCAGCTCGGCGCGGTCGCCGCGCACCGCCGCGATCACCGCCTCGACCGCTTCCTCGCCCAGCTTCTGCGCGATCTTGGGGCGGCCCTTGGCGAACAGGGATGCGGTGTAGCTCGCGCCCGGATCGGTGCCGCGGCGGCTGCGGATGACGGCTTCGAGCGCGTCGAGGGGGTCGGTAAAGGCCATGGCCGACGGCTTCGCGCGCACCACGCAGGGTGTCAATCCTCGCGCACGTCGTCGGCCTTGCGATGGCGTCGCCGCATCGCGCGCTGCGCCAGCCACAGCCCGATGACGACGATTCCGAAGATCGCCGCGTCCGACAGCGAAAAGCCGTTGCGCCGTGTCACCCCGGTATGCGCGGCAAAGCCGGGGGCGGCGAACAAGATGAGGATGGCAAGGCGCAGCAGGTCCATGCCGCGCCCTACCACCCAGGTTCACACCAAAGCGTTAACCGGCCGCCGCACCGGAATGCCGGCGGAGGCCAGCGCCGCATGCGCGTCGGCGATGCTCGCCTCGCCGAAATGGAAGATCGAGGCGGCCAGCACCGCGCTGGCCCCGCCGTCACGGATGCCGGCGACCAGATCGTCGAGCCCGCCGACCCCGCCGCTCGCGACCACCGGCACCCGAACCCGCTGCGCGATCGCGCGGATCAGCGCGAGGTCATAGCCGCCGCGCGTGCCGTCGCGGTCCATCGAGGTGACGAGCAACTCGCCAGCGCCCAGCTCGGCGAGGCGAACCGCATGCTCGATCGCGTCGATCCCCGTCGCCTTGCGCCCGCCATGCGTGAACACCTCCCACCCATCGCCGCTGCGCCGCGCATCGACCGAAGCGACGACGCATTGGCTGCCGAAGCGCGCCGCGATGTCGGACACGACTTCGGGCCGCGACACCGCCGCCGAATTGACCGCGACCTTGTCGGCGCCGGCGAGCAGCAGCGCGCGCGCATCCTCGGCCGATCGCACCCCGCCGCCGACGGTGAGCGGCATGAAGCACACCTCGGCGGTGCGCCGCACCACGTCGAGGATCGTGCCGCGTGCCTCATGGCTGGCGGTAATGTCGAGGAAGCAGAGTTCGTCGGCGCCGGCGGCATCATAGGCACGCGCCTGCTCGACCGGGTCGCCGGCATCGCGCAGATCGACGAAATTGACGCCCTTGACGACCCGGCCATTGGCGACGTCGAGACAGGGAATGACGCGCGCGCGAACGGTCATGACAAAAGCCCTCTCCCCTCCGGGGAGAGGGTTGGGAGAGGGGCTGTGCGAAACCGCATGCGTTGGCTCACTGCCCCTCTCCCCGGCCCTCTCCCCGGGGGGGAGAGGGAGGCTGGCTGGCCATTGCAATCGCCGCGCTCAGATCGAGCCTGCCATCATACAGCGCCCGTCCGGTAATCACCCCTTCGACCCCGTCGCTGACATGCCCCACCAGCGCCGCAATATCCTCGATCCCCGCGACCCCGCCGCTGGCGATCACCGGAATCGCCACCGCGCGCGCCAGTGCAACCGTCGCCTCGACGTTGCAGCCTTTCAGCATCCCGTCGCGCCCGACATCGGTGAACAGCAATGCCGCCACCCCCGCATCTTCGAATCGCCGGGCCAGATCGACGACGGTGACGTCGGATACATCGGCCCAGCCCGCGGTCGCGACCATGCCGTCGCGCGCATCGACCGCGACGACAATCTGCCCCGGATGCGCCGCCGCCGCGGCTCGCACGAACTCGGGGTCCTTCAGCGCCGCAGTCCCGATCACCACCCGCGCAACGCCAAGCTTCAGCCAGCCCTCGACCGCCGCGATGTCGCGGATGCCGCCGCCCAATTGCACCCGCCCCGGAAACGCAGTGACCACGCCGCGTACCGCATCGCCATTCACCGAACCCCCGGCGAATGCGCCATCGAGATCGACGACATGCAGATGATCCGCCCCCGCATCGGCAAAGGCGCGTGCCTGCGCCGCCGGATCGTCGCCATACACCGTCGCACGGTCCATATCGCCCTCGGCCAGCCGGACGACCTGGCCAGCCTTGAGGTCGATCGCGGGGAAAATCGTCAGGGACGCCATGCAAGAAACCTCTCGAGCAGCGCGATGCCGTAGCGCTGGCTCTTTTCTGGGTGGAACTGGATACCGATCAGATTGTCGCGTCCGATCGCCGCGGTCACCGGCCCGCCATGCTGCGTGGTGGCGAGGACGTCGGCACCCTCAAAGGCATAGCTGTGCAGGAAATAGGCCTCGCCGGGTTCGATCAGCGGGTGCGCGTGCGTCGGCACCACGTCGTTCCAGCCCATATGCGGCACGCGCACCTCGGGCGAATCGGGCAGCAGCCGCACGCTCCCCTCGATCCAGCCAAGCCCGGCATGGACGCCCATTTCCTCGCCGGTGGTCGCCATCAATTGCATGCCGACGCAAATCCCCAGGAACGGCACCCCGCCGCGCAGCGCGCGCTCCTCGATCGCCTCGACCATCCCCGGCAGCGCGCGCAACCCATCGGCGCAGGCGGCGAACGCGCCAACACCGGGCAGCACGATCCGCTCGGCGCGCCGGACGATATCGGGATCGGCGGTAACCGCGATGTCGCGCGCGCCCGCGGCTTTCAGTGCGTTATGCACCGAATGCAGATTGCCCGCGCCGTAATCGATGAGGGCGACGCTCAATTCCCCCTCCCGCTCGCGGGAGGGGGGACTATGCCGCTCACGCGAACACTCCCGCCATCCCCGCCGCCGCCATGCTCGCGGTGAACGCCACCACCTCGAACGTCGCCACGCCCGAGGTGACGAACGGATCGGTCGCCGCCACCGCCTCGACCGCATCGGGCTCGCCGCGAAACAGCAGCACGCCGCCGGTGCGGGGCACGCGCCGCCCCGCGATCACCAGCACGCCCTGCTCGAACGCATCGGAAAGAAACGCCACATGCGCCGCCATCTGCGCATCGACCTCCTCGATCGGGCGCACATAGGTCAGCAGCACCAGGCACATCGGCGCGGCGGGGCGGATCATCGCGTCGCTCACAGCGTACCCTTGGTCGAGGGGATCGTATCGGCCTTGCGCGGGTCGATCTCGACCGCCTCGCGCAGCGCACGCGCCAGCCCCTTATACGCCGCCTCGATGATGTGGTGGTTGTTCTCGCCGTACAGCGTCTCGACGTGCAGCGTCAGCCCAGCGGTCTGCGCGAAGCTGTGGAACCAGTGCTGGAACAGCTCGGTATCCATCTCGCCCAGCCGCGTCTGGGTGAACGCAGTCTTCCACACCAGCCAGGGCCGGCCCGAAATATCGATCGCGACGCGCACCAGCGCCTCGTCCATCGGCGACAGCGCATCGGCATAGCGGCGAATGCCGCGCTTGTCGCCCAGCGCCTTGGCCACCGCCTCGCCCAGCGCCAGCGCCGAATCCTCGACCGTGTGGTGCTGGTCGATATGCAGGTCGCCCTTGGCGTGGAGTTCGATGTCGATCAGTGAGTGGCGCGAGAGCTGCTCGAGCATGTGATCGAAGAAGCCGACGCCGGTCGAGATGTCGTACACCCCGGTGCCGTCGAGGTTCACCGCGACGTCGATCGCGGTTTCGGAAGTGTTTCTTGAAATATGGGCGGTGCGCATGGATGGGCACATAGCGCGTCGTGCGCCCCATGCAATCACTGCCCCGGTGTCGCGCCCGCTTGACCCCCCGCCATTTCGCTCTAGCTAAGAGCCTATGACCGGCACCCTACCAGACAGCATGATTCCCTATGACGAAATCGTGCAGGAAGCGCTCCGCGCCGTGGTCGGCCGCGTGCTCGGATCGGTCGCCTCGTCGGGCGGGTTGCCCGGCGACCATCATTTCTACATCACCTTCAAGACCACCGCGCCCGGCGTCGACATCCCGCAGCGGCTGATCGAGCGTTTTCCCGACGAGATGACGATCGTCATCCAGCATCGCTATTGGGACCTGACGGTCGACGACAACCGCTTCTCGGTCGGCCTCAGCTTCGGGCAGGTGCCCTCGATGCTCGTCATTCCCTATTCGGCGATCACCGGCTTCCACGATCCCGCGGTCAATTTCGAGTTGCGCTTCCAGGCCGCCGAAGAGCCAGAGGGTCCCGAGCCGCACGAGCCCGCCGAAAACGACCCCGCCGACGCCAAGCCGATCGAAGACGGCTCGAACGTCGTCGCAGTGGATTTCAAGCGCAAGAAGTGACGCTGGCGTCGATCGAGGTTTCGGACGCGCCGAGCGATGGTGAGCGCGCGGCAATTCTCGCCGTGCTCAATGCCTATAACGACCAGGCCGGTCCACCGATCGAGCAGCGGCTGGTCGCGGTGACCGTGCGCGACGATGCAGGCGCGATCGTCGGCGGGCTGTGGGGCCGCATCGCCTATCGCTGGCTCTTCGTCCAATATCTCGCATTGCCGCCGATGATGCGCGGGCAGGGGGTCGGCAGCCGGCTGATGCGCGCAGCTGAGGACGAAGCGCTCGGCAGCGGCTGCGTCGGCGTCTGGCTCGATACCTTCAGCTTCCAGGCGCAGGGCTTCTACGAACGGCTGGGCTATGCACCCTTCGCGCGGATCGACGACTATCCCCCCGGCGAATCGCGCATCTTTCTGCGCAAGCGACTTGGCTGAAGCGCAACCCGATCGCGCGCGAGCGGTTGTCCGCGCATGACCCAGACCCGCCAAGAAACCGATTCGATCGGCGCGATCGCTGTTCCCGCCGACGCCTATTGGGGCGCGCAGACGCAGCGCTCGATCGAGAATTTCCCCTTCGGCGCGCAGGAACGGATGCCGCTCGGCATCGTCCATGCGATGGCGATGGTGAAGCACGCCGCTGCGCGGGTGAACCGCCACCACGGGCTCGACCGGCAAAAAGTTGAAGCAATCGAACAGGCTGCGACCGAGATCGTCGCGGGCACGCATGACGACCAGTTCCCGCTGGTCATCTGGCAGACCGGCAGCGGCACCCAGACCAACATGAACGTCAACGAAGTGATCGCCGGGCGCGCGAACGAGATCCTCACCGGCAATCGCGGCGGCAAGGCGCCGGTGCATCCCAATGACGACGTCAATCGCGGCCAGTCGTCGAACGACAGCTTCCCTACCGCGCTCCACGTCGCCGCCGCGCGCGCCGCCTATGACCATCTCTTCCCCGGGCTCGATCGGCTGACGGCGTCGATTACCGCCAAGGCGGCGGCGTGGGACGGCATCGTCAAGATCGGCCGCACCCATTTGCAGGATGCGACCCCGCTCACGTTGGGACAGGAATTTTCGGGCTATGCCGCGCAACTCAACGCCTGCCGCAACCGGATCGAGGAAGCCGTCGCGCATGGCGTGATGAAGCTCGCGCAGGGCGGCACCGCGGTCGGCACCGGGCTCAACGCGCCCAAGAAGTTCGACCAGTCGATGGCGAACGAACTGGCGGCGCTCACCGGGCTGCCCTTCGTCCCGGCGCCCAACAAGTTCGAGGCGCTGGCGTCGAACGACGCGCTGGTCCACCTCTCGGGCGCGCTCAACACGCTCGCGGTCGCGCTGACCAAGATCGCCAACGACATCCGCCTGCTCGGCAGCGGCCCGCGCTCGGGGCTGGGCGAGCTCGATCTGCCCGCCAACGAACCCGGCAGCTCGATCATGCCCGGCAAGGTCAACCCCACCCAGTGCGAGATGCTGACGATGGTCGCAGGCCAGGTGATCGGCAATCACATGGCGGTCACCGTCGGCGGGCTGCAGGGGCATCTCGAGCTCAACGTGTTCAAGCCGCTGATCGGCGCGGCGGTGCTGCGCTCGATCGACCTGCTGAGCGTCGGCATGGCGAGCTTCTCGCAGCGCTGCGTCGAGGGGCTCGAGGCGAATGAGGGCCGGATCGCCGAACTGGTCGACCGCTCGCTGATGCTGGTGACCGCGCTCGCGCCCGAGATCGGATACGACGCATCGGCGAAGATCGCCAAGCACGCGCACGAGGAGGGGCTGACGCTGAAGGCGGCGGGGCTGGCGCTGGGGCTGGTCGACGAAATGACCTTCGACCGGCTGGTACGGCCAGAGGATATGACGGGAAAATAAATCCTCCCCCGCCAGGGGGAGGGGGACCGCTCGCGAAGCGAGTGGTGGAGGGGGCGTGCGGCAAGGGAGTCGCTCGCGGCACGCCCCCTCCGTCAGCCCTTCGGGCTGCCACCTCCCCCTGAAGGGGGAGGAACATGACGATGGAACCCCGCGCCCCGATCGGGGTTCTTCCCCCACGAAACGCGGGGGATTATCACCATGGGTGCAACCACCATCGGCGCGCTGGTCGGCGCGGCTATCGACGGGATGAGCGGCGACGACGGTGTCGGTGACGGCGCGGTCATCGGCGCGATTGGTGCCAATGTCCTCAAGGTCGCGATCCCCATCGTTGCAACCTATGCGATCGGCTGGGCGGTGCTCTACGGTATCGGCCAGGCGTTCGACGCCATCACTGGTTCGGAGGAAAAAGCATGATTCGCAGCATCATCGGCGCATTGGTCGGGCGTGAAATCGATCGGCGTGACGGCTCGGGCGGCATGAAGGGCGCAGCGATCGGCATGGTCGCCGCCAGCGCGCTTCGCCGCATGGGGCCGCTCGGCATGGTCCTGGGCGGCGCCTATGTCGCCAAGAAGGCCTATGATCGTCGCAAGGGTCCGACGCGGCCGCTCTAACGCCCGCCCGACTTGACGCCGGCGCCATGCCCGTCCCAAAGGCGGGCATGGCGCACACGATCGAATCCGACCCGCATGGCTTCAAACGGCGCGGCGTATTGTTCGTCCTGTCCTCGCCCTCGGGCGCCGGCAAGTCGACCATCGCCCGCAAATTGCTCGCTGCCGACCCCGATCTTCGGATGTCGGTATCGGCCACCACCCGGCAGATTCGCCCGGGCGAGGTCGAAGGGCGCGACTATCAGTTCGTCGATCTCGAGCGCTTCCGCGAGATGGTCGCCGACCATGCGTTCCTCGAATGGGCGCATGTCTTCAATCACCGCTACGGCACGCCGCGCGCGCAGGTCGAGGAAATCCTCGCGTCGGGCCGCGATGTGTTGTTCGACATCGATTGGCAGGGCGCGCAGCAGCTCTTCCAGATCGCCGGCGGCGATGTGGTGCGCGTGTTCATCCTGCCGCCCTCGATGGAGGAGCTGCACCAGCGGCTGCTCAACCGCGCGACCGATCCGATCGAGGTGATCGACGCGCGCATGGCGCGCGCCGCGGGCGAGGTCAGCCATTGGGACGGCTATGACTATGTACTGGTCAACGACGATGTCGAAAAATGCTTCGAAAGCGTCCGCACGATCCTGGCGGCCGAGCGGCTGAAGCGATCGCGCCAGACCGGCCTGATCGGCTTCATCCGCCATATGCTCAAGACCGCCTGACCGTCCGGCGCCTCGGCGCCGAACGGGTAAGGTCTCAGATCAGGTCTGCAGCCAGCGCGTGCGCGTGACCGGGCCCGACAGCACTTTCTTGCCATAGGCCTTGCGGATCACTGCGGCGTCGTCGCCGTTCATCATCACGACGCGGGTGCCGCCCGATGCCAGGGCCTCGATCGCGCTGATCGTGCATTTGTGCTTGGCGCACATTGCGGTCACTTCGGCGCTGGTGACGCTGACGTGTAGCGCGCGCGAGGTGGGGAGGTCCTTGCTTTGATATTGGGTGCGTGTGGGATCCATCAGATATTGCCTTCTTCGTTGGTCGGAATAGCGGCCGCGTCGGGGGTGCCGTGGCGGTCGCTCAAGGATTGATATCGGCGCGCGAGCTTCGAATGCGCGATCCGCGCGCCGCTGTCGGTGGCGGCGGCGCTGGCCAGCCGCGATGCGATCGCGCGGCGGCCGAAATATCGGGCTTCGTCGGAAAAGGGCATGGCGGCTCCTCATCAAGCGGGAGCGCACGTCTCTCGGTCGCACCTGCGCTTGGGCTGGGTGGTGCGATGCAACCGATATAGACGCTCGCGACCGATTTTGCGAGCGTTTCGGTAAAGTCAGGCTTTCAGCAGCGCCAGGAACACGTTGGCGGCGGCATATTCGGCGCTGCGGACCGCGCGCGATTGCGTCGCCAGGCTGTCCTCGCCCCACATTTCGGCCTGCCAATCCTCGTCGATATTGGCCGCGGTCCAGACGGCGCCCGCATCGGCCGCGCCTTCGATCAGCGCGAGCGCCAGCACCAGCGATCCGGTGATCGTCACGACGACCGACAGCGGCGCGAGTTCGAAGGGCGAACGTGCTGCAATCGCGTCGCCCAGCCGATCGAGCGTGGCGGCGGGCTGGGTGACGGGCATCACCCCGATCGCGAGCGCGAAATGCACGTCGTAGCGCCCGCGCGCCCAATCGAGCACCGAATCCCACGCCGCGCGCTGGCGATCGGCGAGCGGGGCGGGAGCGTCGGCGCGGTAGCAGATCAGGTCGCTTGCGCCATAGGCGGCCAGCGCGCGCGCGAAGGCGGCGGGGTCGGGGGCGATCCGGTCGACCGCCGCGTTGGCGAGCCCGGTCAGCGGCATCGCGCGTGGATCGACATCGGTTTCGACCGCGCGCCATTCGGCGGCGATCGCCTCGATCAGCCCGGGGGTGGGCACCAGCAGGGGCACGCGCCCGGGGGTGCGCACCGGGCGTTCGTCCAGGCTGATCCCCCAACCACCCGCTTGTTCCTGAACCGCGACGTCCCGCCAGAATCTTTTCATGGTGCAGGGGGCGTCCGCCAGCGCCGCGCCAGTGCGCGCGGCAGCGTGGCCATCACGAAAATCGCAGCGAGCACGATCGCCATGCCCAGAATACGATCGGGCAGCGTGACCGCGCGGCCTAGCAGCACCAGCCCGAACAGCGCCCCCGCCACCGGCACGATCCGCGCCGCGACCATCAGGAAATAGCGGGTCATCGCCGGATCGTGGCCAGAATCGTCTTGATTGGTCATGACGCCCTAGTAGCGGTTCGCGAGATACGGGGCCAGATCGCGCGCATGGCCTGCAACATGCGCCGCACCGGCGTCGGCGAGTTCCTCGGGGGTGTGATAGCCCCAGCTCACCCCCAAAGGGTGTGCCGCCGCGGCGACCGCCATCTCCATGTCGAAGCTTGTATCGCCGATCATCACCGTCGTCTCAGGGACAGCGCCTGCCTCGGCGATCGCCGCGGCGGCCATTGCCGGGTGCGGCTTCGACGGGTGGCGATCGGCTGTCTGCAGCGTCACGAAGCGCTCGCTCAGCCCATGATGCGCCAGCAACAGGTTCAGCCCGCGATCCGACTTGCCCGTCGCGACGCCCAGCACCCAGCCCGCCGCGCTCAGCGTATCGATCGCCTCGACGATCCCCTCGAACAACGGCTCGGGCAGCAGCCCGCCGGTGCTGCGCAGCTTCTGGAAGCACAATTTATAATCATCGGCCATCGCGCGGTGGAGCGCCTCTTCGCCCTGCGGCAGCAGGATGCCGATCGCCTCGACCAGGCTCAGCCCCACGATCCGCCGGATCGCGTGGCGATCGGGCGGCGCCAGCGCATGGACATCGAAGCAATGCTCCATCGCCAGACAGATATTCGCCTGGCTGTCGACCAGCGTCCCGTCGCAGTCGAACAGCGCCAGCCGGTTCACTTGGTCTCGGCCCCGCGGCCCCGCCGCTCGCCGCGGCGTTCCTTGCGCAGATTCTTGGCGTGGGTGCGCGCCTTCTGCTTCTTTTCCTCGCGCGTCGCGGGCGGCGGGCCGGTGTCGATCAGCACGTCGCCCTTCGAAATGTCGAAGCCCAGCATGTCGATGCTCTCGGCGATATGCGTCGGCAGCGGGGCGGTGACGTCGAGCTTGCCGCCCTCGGGATGGTCGATCCGGATTCGCCGCGCGTGGAGGTGCATCTTGCGCGAGATGCCGCCGGTCAGGAACGCTTCCTGCCCGCCATATTTGCCGTCGCCGACGATCGGATGGCCGATCGCCGCCAGATGGACACGCAGCTGGTGCGTCCGCCCGGTATAGGGCTGCAGCTCCACCCAGGCGGCGCGATTGCCCGCGCGCTCGATCACGCGGTAGCGCGTCTTGGCGGGGGCGCCCTCTTCCTCGTCGACATGCATCTTCTCGCCGCCCGATCCCGGCTGCTTGGCCAGCGGCAGTTCGATCACGCCGTCATGGATTTCGGGCACCCCCACCACCAGCGCCCAGTAGATCTTCTTGGCGCTGCGGTTCGAGAAATTCTTGGCGAACAATGTCGCGGCGCGTGCCGTTCGTGCGATCAACAGCGCGCCCGAGGTATCCTTGTCGAGCCGGTGGACCAATTTGGGCCGGCCTTCATGTTCGTACCACAGCCCGTCGAGCAGCCGATCGACATGGTCATGGGTCTTGGTGCCGCCTTGCGTCGCCAGCCCCGGCGGCTTGTTGAGCACCAGCGCCTGTTCGTCCATGTGGATCACCAGGCTCTGCGCGAAGGCCGCCTCCTCTGGCGTCAGCGCGACCCGCTGCGGCGTCGCGCGCGGCGCTACCGGTCGCGCGGGATCGGCCGGCGGCACGCGGATCGCCTGGCCCGACAGCACCCGGTCGCCCGGCGTCGCGCGCGCGCCATCGACGCGCAGCTGCCCGGTACGCGCCCAGCGCGAGACGAGGTTGAAGCTGGTGTCGGGCAGATGCCGCTTGAACCAGCGATCGAGGCGGATGCCGTCGTCCTCGGCATGGACGATGAACTGGCGGACATTGGCCGATTCGGGGCTCTGCTCGGGGAGCATTTGGGGGGTATCGTTCATGCCGTCGCCCTCGCGATCGAGAGGCCCAGCGCCAGCGCCGCGATCGCTCCCGCGACCGACAGCATGACATAGCCGAGCGCGGGCACCAGCTCGCCGCGCTCGAGCATCAGCATCGTATCGAGCGAGAATGCCGAAAAGGTCGTGAACCCGCCGAGCACCCCGACGCCGACGAACAGCCGCACCTGTTCGCTACCCTCGCCGATCCGCGCGAGCAGGCCGAACAACAGCCCCATCGCGAGCCCGCCGAGCAGGTTCACCGCCAGCGTACCAAAGGGATAATTCGGACCGAACCAGGCGAGCGTGGCACGGCCGACCAGATGCCGCGCGGCGGCGCCGATCGCGCCGCCCGCCATGACGAGAAGATAAGACATGCAGGTCCGGTAGCGCGGATCGACGCTTAAGGAAATGGCAGCCGCTCAGGCGGCTCCGTCGCCGACGATCATCTCGACATCGGTCCCGCCATCGCCGCGATCGGTGAGATACAGCGCATAGCCCGCCGATCCGCGCGCGCCGGCCAGCATATGGACGCCCTCGTCGACTTCGTGCGTGGCCGAATAGCCCGCCCGCCGCGCGCGGGTATAATGCCAGTCGAGCATCGCCTGGATCGGCTGCGCGGCATAGAAGCCCACCGCGCGCAGCGAGCAGCCCTCGCCCTGCACGCCTGCCGCCTCGATCACCCGCGCATCGGGATGGAGCGGCAGCGCGGCGGGCAGGCGGTTCGCCCAGGTGGCCGAATAGCGAAGCCTCGCGGCGCAGCCCGGGCCGAACCGGCGCGCGGCGAGCGCCCCCAGCGTGATCGATTCGCGTGCCGCGGAATTGCGCCGATCGGTCGGGGCAGGGGTCGACAGCAGCTTCTCGCCGGCGGGGAGGCTGCTGCCGCTGGCGATCCCATCGGGCGGCAGCGCCCCCGAATAGGGGCGCGGCGGCGGGCGCACCGAATCGCTGTCGGCCTGCGCGGTCAGCATCGGATTGATCATGATCGGATCGTTGAGCGCCTCCATCACCACCGGGTCGATATCGTCGTCGCGCGCCGCGACCTGTGCATCGAGCGTGGCGGGCGCGTCGCCGCATCCGGCGAGCAGCGTGCAAGCGACCGACATTGCCCCCAAAACCCTGCCGCGCATCCCGCAAGCTCCCATCGGCGCCACCCATCGCGCACAACGGTTAAGGTGCGGCTACCATGTGCCGCGATACGGCGAATAAAGCGTTCACCACGCGGCGCCAGGAACTCGGCATCGCCGCCGACGTTCGCGTGGCAAGCATTCATATGAGGAGAAGATGATGGAACAGCGGACCAAATGGATCGGCGGCGCGGCCGTCGCCGCCGCAGCGATCGGCGGCGTGGCGTTGCTGCGCAAGCGCCCCGAAACCCCCGAATATACGCTCGTCCAGCGCGACGGCGCGATCGAGGTGCGCGACTATCCCGCGCTGCTGGTCGCGACCACCGTCCAGTCGGGGCTGCGCGAGACCGCGCTCAAGCAGGGCTTCAGGACGCTCGCCGACTATATCTTCGCCAAGTCGCGGCCCGGCAACAAGATCGCGATGACCGCGCCGGTGCTCGCCGACAATGGCGATGCCGATGGCTGGCGCACGCGCTTCGTGATGCCGTCGCGCTATGACCGCGACAGCCTGCCGACGCCTGCGAACGACGTCGCAATCGAAACCTTGCCCTCGCGCCGCGTCGCCGCGATCCGCTTCAATGGGTCGCCCAACGACGCAGCGCTCGCCGCACGCGAATCCGAACTGCGCGTGTGGATCGACGAGAATGGCCACAAGGGCGCCGGGATGGTCGAGCACGCCTTCTACGACGCACCCTTCGTGCCTGGCCCGCTTCGCCACAATGAAGTGCTGATCCCGATCGACGCCGGTTGAACCAGGTGTATTATCCACCTATAACGGAGGGGCTATGCTGAACTTCATCTCGATCCTCATCGGTCTGTCGACCATCCCCTTCATCCTCATCGGGGCGATCCCGTTCCTCGGCTGGTCGCTGTGGATCGTGCTGCTGTTCCTGGTGCTCGGCACGATCGTCGGTGCGATGTCGTCGAGCAACGGCGGGCGCAACTTCAACCTCGTGCTGATGCTGGTAGCCGGCTTCCGCCTGTTCCTGGGCGGCGGCATCTTTTGATCTCAAAGCAAAAGGCCCGGCGGTTCCCCGCCGGGCCTTTCTTTTCATCGCAAGACGCTAGGCTTAGCGGCAGGTAACCTGTCCGCGGTCGACCGAGCGACCGAGTACGCCGCCGCCGACGGCACCCAAGACGGTGCCCAGCAGTCCCGAATTACCCGGCGCGATCACGTTGCCGAGCACGCCACCCGCCAGACCGCCGACGATCAGGCCGGTGGTGCCGTCGTTGCGCCGGCAATAATAGCGGTTGTCCTGCCCGACATACACCCGGTCGTTGCGACCCAGCCGGCGCTGCTGGTAATTGCCCTCGCGATAATAGCGATCGGCATAATAACGCTGCTGGCCGCGGGGCAGGCGATTATAGTCGTAGTTGCGATACTGGCGCCAATCCTGGACGTCGCGGCGGCGCTCCTGCCGCGCTTCGCGAACGTCGCGGCGATATTCGCGGTTCGCCTGGTTCACGTCGCGGCGATCGTCGGCGCGGCGCAGGTCCTGATTGCGGTCGCGCTGGGCGTCGCGGATGTCGCGGTTATATTCGCGGTTCGCCTGCTGCGGTGTCTGCGCGATCGCGGGCATCGCCGGAATGGCGATCGCCGCGATCAGTGCTGCTAGAATCGGTGTACGCATGATTGCATCCTTACCCTGTGTCGTGCCGATAGAACGGCGCAGCACAGGGCAGGTTGCGTGAACGCGAAACTACACCGCGTTCATCGCCCGGCTATGTCACGCGCGCCGCGTGCCGGGATAGGCAAACAACAGATCGGCATCGGCCGAGGCCGATAATTGCCCGCTGCCCTCGATCGACACGCAGTCGCCCGCCTTCCACGCGACGCCGTCGACCGATCCTTCGCCGCGGATCGGCACCAGCCAGCCGGTCTCGCCGCCAGGGACGGTCACCGACCGGTCGCCGCCGGTCCAGCGCTCCATCACGAATTTGGGCCCCTCGACCAGCACTTCGCGGCCGGGTTCGACCTCACCGGGCGAGGCATAGGCCTCGTACGGCACCGGGTCGCTCACCGCGACGCCGTCTTCCAGATGGAGTTCGCGCGGGCGGCCATAATCGTACAGCCGATAGGTCGTCTCCGAATTCTGCTGCACCTCGATCAAGGTGATCCCCGCGCCGATCGCGTGGATCGTGTTCGATCCCGAATAGAAGAAGTCGCCCGCCTTCACCTTCTTCCAGTCGAGCAGATGCTCGATCGACCCGTCGAGCGATGCGCTGCGCAGCTGCTCGCGGCTCATCGGCTCGAGCGTCCCCAGCGCGATCGTCGAATCGGGTTCGGCGGCCAGGATCAGCCAGCATTCGTCCTTGCCGCGCGGCAGTCCGCGCGCCTGCGCCTGCTCGTCATTGGGATGGACCTGCACCGACAATTTCTCGCTGGTGAACAGATATTTGATCAGCAGGTCGGGGCTGGTGTCGCCCGGCTGCTGGAACCACACTTCACCCACAGGCTCACCATCAGGAGCAGGATCGGCAAAGCCCGGCCACAGCGTGTGGCGGCCCCAGGGCTTTTCGACGCGGTGGGTGGCAAGGAGCGTGGCGGGCATGGAAGTCTCCTGAATCGGGCACGGATCGCATACCGGTTTTGCCGGCAACAGGGGCATCGCGCTAGGCTTTGCGGGCGTTGAGCGAAAGCTATTGTTAGGGTGGCTTCCCCTCGGGTATGGAGACGCCATGCGTACACCCAAGTTCCGTCCGATCGCCGCGGTTGCCCTCACCGCCGCTGCCCTCGCCACCGCCGGTTGCGCGGGCGGTAACAAGGCCAATGTCGACACCGCCTATATCGCGCGCGATGTCGGCACGCTCTACAGCGCGGCCAAGACGCGGCTCGATCGCGGCCAGTACAAGCAGTCGGCGGCGTTGTTCGACGAGGTCGAGCGCCAGCATCCCTATTCGATTTGGGCACGCCGCGCGCAGCTGATGGGCGCCTTCGCTTATTATCTGAACAAGGATTACACCGAGTCGATCCAGTCGGCGCAGCGCTTCCTCCAGGTCCATCCGGGCAACCGCGACGCGCCTTATGCCTATTATCTGATCGCGCTGAGCTATTACGAGCAGATCACCGACGTCACGCGCGATCAGAAGATCACCCAGCAGGCGCTCGATTCGCTCGGCGAATTGTCGCGCCGCTATCCCAACACCCGCTACGCCGCCGATGCGCGGCTGAAGATGGACCTGGTGCGCGATCACCTGGCGGGCAAGGAAATGGAGATCGGTCGCTTCTATGGCCGGCGAGGCCAATGGCTGGCGGCGTCGATGCGCTATCGCAGCGTGGTCGACCAATATCAGATGACGACGCACACCCCCGAGGCGCTGATGCGGCTGACCGAGAGCTATCTCAACCTCGGCCTGCGCGACGAAGCCAAGAAGGCCGCGGCGGTGCTCGGCGCCAACTATCCCGGCACCGAATGGTATGAGCGCGCGTACAAGCTGGCGAACGAGAACGGCCCGGTTCCGGTACCGCCCGCTGCCGCCGCTGCGCCGGTCGAGACCGCCGCTGCGCCGACCAGCTAACGCCCGGCGTCGCAACGACGGCGCGCGCATGAACACGAGGGTTGGCGTGGTGATCCGATGCTGACCGCGCTTGCCATTCGCGACGTCGTGCTGATCGAAGCGCTCGATCTTGATTTCACCGCAGGACTCGGGGTGCTCACCGGCGAAACCGGCGCAGGCAAGTCGATCCTGCTCGACGCGCTCGGGCTGGCGCTTGGCGCGCGCGGCGATAGCGGGCTGGTGCGCCACGGCGCTACGCAGTCGGTGGTCACCGCGACTTTCGAGACGCCGCACGCCGACGGCCCGGTGGCGGCGCTGTTCGCCGAAAACGGCCTCGATCTCGAACCCGGCGAACCGTTGCTCATCCGCCGGATCGTCAAGGCCGATGGCGGCAGCCGCGCCTTTGTCAACGACCAGCCGGCATCGGCGGGACTGCTCCGCGAACTCGCCCAGCACCTCGTCGAAATCCATGGCCAGCACGACGATCGCGGTCTGCTGAATCCAAAAGGCCACCGCGCGCTGCTCGACGCCTTCGGGCGGATCGACACCGGCGAAGCCGCCGCCGCGCACCGCGAATGGCGCGCCGCCAACACCGCGCTGGCGCAGGCGCGCGAGCTGCAGGAAACCGCCGCGCGCGACCGCGAATGGCTCGAACACGCCGCGGGCGAACTCGCCGCGCTCGCCGCCGAACCTGGCGAGGAAGCGATCCTCGCCGACCGCCGCGCGACGATGCAGCGCGGCGAGCGGATCGCCGCCGACCTGTCGGGGCTCGCCGACCTGCTCGAAGGCTCGGACGGCGCGCTCGCGCGGCTGCGCCAGGCGGCGCGCATCCTCGAACGCGTGTCTGAAGATCACGAACAGCTCGCCGAGGCGCTGGCCTCGGTCGACCGCGCGATCGTCGAGGGCGCCGAGGCGCAGGAACAGGTCGATGCCGCCGCCGCCGCGCTGGCGTTCGACCCTAATGCGCTCGACGCCGACGAGACGCGGCTGTTCGAGCTGCGCGCGATGGCGCGCAAGCACCGCGTCCAACCCGACGATCTGGCCGCGCTCGCCGAGGAACTCGCGGGACGGCTGGCGCTGCTCGAAAGCGGCGAGGCGGGGATGGCGGGGCTCGAGCGCGCGGTGGCCAAGGCCGCCAAGCGCTACGAAGCCGCCGCCGATGCGCTGACCCAGGCGCGCCGGGCCGCCGCCGAGCGGCTCGACCGCGCGGTGGCGGGCGAACTCGCGCCATTGAAGCTCGACGCCGCGCGCTTCCGAACGCTGGTAGCATCGGCCGAAGGCTGGGCGCCCGAGGGCCGCGATCGCGTCGAGTTCGAGGTATCGACCAACCCCGGCGCGCCCTTTGCCCCGCTGATGAAGATCGCCAGCGGCGGCGAGCTCTCGCGCTTCGTCCTCGCGATGAAGGTCGCGCTGGCGCAGGAGGGCGGGGCCAACACCTTGGTGTTCGACGAGATCGACCGCGGAGTCGGCGGCGCGGTGGCCAGCGCGATAGGCGAGCGGCTGGCGCGGCTCGCGGCGCACACCCAGGTGCTGGTGGTGACGCACAGCCCGCAGGTCGCCGCGCGCGGGCGAAGGCATTACCAGATAGCCAAGCGCCACGACGGCATCGTCACCCGCACCGGCGTCACCCCGCTCGACGCAAACGAGCGCCGCGAGGAAATCGCAAGGATGCTGTCAGGCGCCGAGGTCACGCCCGAAGCCCGCGCCCAAGCCGAGCGCCTGCTGGAAACGGCCTGACGAAACAACCCTCTCCCGCAAGCGGGCGAGGGGGCGAGACTTGGGGCCGTACTTGCGGCCCCTAGTCGCAGCGGTGAGGGCCTTCTTTTTGGGAAGCGAAGGCAGAAGAAGAAGACCCTCACCAGCGTTGGGTGAATAGCACCCCGTGCTATTCAGGTCATGCTGGGAGCATTACCGACCCAACACTCCTCTCCCGCAAGCGGGAGAGGGCTTCAGAAAATCACCGCGCAGGCACCGTCCAGAAGAAAACCTGCCGCCCATCGATATCCGCGGTTTTCTGGGGCTTCCAATCGCCCATCGTGAAGGCGTGGCTCACGATCCGCGTCCCCGGCTTGAGCTGCAGCAGCCGCGGCATCAATTTCTCGTTGAGCGAATTCAGCAGGTACAGCGTCACCACGCTCGCGTCCGAAAAGTCGGTGGTGAAGATATCGTCGCGCTTGAAGGTCACCTTGCCCTCGACACCCTGCGCCTTGGCGTTCGCGCGCGCCTCGGCGATCCGTTCGGGGTCGATGTCGATGCCGGTCGCCTTCACCTTGGCGCGCTTGACCGCGGCGATCGGAATCCGCCCGTCGCCCGATCCGAGGTCGTACAGCACGTCGCCGTCCTTCAATTCGACCATGTCGAGCATCGCCGCGACCACTTCGGGCGGGGTCGGGACATAGATCACGTCGGGCAGCCGCTCGACCGGCGCGGTCTGGGCGAGGGCGGGGGAGGCGGGGGCGAGCGCGGCGAGCGCGCACGCGGCGGTCAGCATCCATCGGTTTTTCATGGGCCAAATCTTCATGGCAATGCCTCCATAGCTTCATCGGGGACGGGGGTGAGGAAGAGCAGAAACACGCCGCCCACCGCGAGCACGCCGATGCCAGCGAGCGCGCCCCAGCCGGTATAGGCGACGCTCGAATAGAGCAGGTACGCGGTGGTCGCGCAGAAGACCGCAGGCAGCAGCGGGTAGAAGGGCACGCGATAGGGCCGCGCGAGATCGGGCATGCGGCGCCGCAGCACGAATAGCGCCACGCCGGTGAGCAGCAGGAAGAACCAGAATACCGGCGCGGTATATTCGACGATCAGCCGGAACCCGTCGCGCGCGAAGGCGCCCGCGAGCACCAGCACCAGCGCCACCGCCGCCTGCGCGATCATCGCATTGCCCGGCGTGTCGCGCCGCTCGTCCCAGCGCCCCAGCCACGACAGCGCGGGGAAGCGCCGCCCGATCGCGCAGGTCGTCCGCGCGCCGGTGATCGCGGTCGCATTCGCCGAGGTGAGCGCGGCGATCGCCACCGCCAGCGCGATCACCGCCGCGCCGCCATCGCCCAGCGCCAGCCGCGCGACCTCAGCCGCCACCGCATCGCTCTCGGCCATCCCCGCCAGCCCCAGCGCATTCAGGAACGACAGGTTCGCCAATACATACAGCAATGTCACCAGCGCCAGCCCCGCCGCCATGATCGGCGCCATCCGCCGCGGCGCGTCCTTCATCTCGGCCGAGACGTACACCGCCTCGCTCCACCCGCCATAGGTTAGCAGCACGAACACCAGCATCAGCCCCAATGCGCTGTCGTCGGTCACCGGCGCGGGGCGGGCCTCGGCGGGCGACACCAGGAAGCCCGCGACGATCAGCAGCGCCAGCCCCGCGACCTCAGCGATCGTCAGCCAGCGCTGCGCCGCCGCGCCTTCGCGCACCCCCGCGCGGTTGAGCGCGCTGATCAGGATCACCGCGAGCGCCGCCCAGATCGTCGAGCCTAGTGCCCCCAGCGGCACGATCGCCTGCAGATAATCACCGCAGACATAGGCGAGCAGCGCGAGCGACCCGGTCTGGATCACCGACAGCCGCGCCCAGGCGTACAGAAACGCCAGCCGCTCGCCATAGGCCCGCCCGAGGAAATGATAATCGCCCCCGACATTGGGAAACGCCGCCGCCAATTCGGCATAGCAAAGCGCGCCGACGATCGAGAGCAGCCCGCCCGCCACCCACACCGCGATCAGCATCTCGGCGCTGCCCGCGACCCCGGCGACCAGCGCAGGCGTGCGGAAGATACCTGCGCCGATGACGATCCCGACGGTCAGCGCCAGCACGTCGAAATTGCCGAGCGTCCGGCGCGGCGCGCCCAGCGGCTGGTGGAATTGCGGTCGGTCGGTCACGAAAGCATCGGCATCGTTGCCCCCGGACATGGCGGTCTTGGCATCCCCGACGAACGGGTCGCCGCCGGGCGGTTTCGCGCGAGCGGTCACCGCTTGCCGCGCCAGCGAAGCGACTGGAGGTTCAGCGCGGCCACATCCTCGCTACCGGCTAGCACCGCCCGCCCCAAGCCGATTGCGCCGGCGAGCATTTCGGGCGCGGCGTGGCGATAGGCGGGGCGACCGGGGATCGCATCATACCAGCATCCCCCCGTCGCGGCATCGAGCAGCACGCGCTGGAAGCAATGGTCGCGCGCGATCGGCCAGCCGCGCGCCGCCGCCGCCTGTGGCAGCGTCTCGCGCGTCAGCGTCAGCCATTCCGCCTCGAGTTCTTCGCGCCTCATCGCATTCCCTGAACCATCCGCTCGCTCTTGCCACAATTCGCGACACAAAACCGCCTTTCGTGCCAATCGGGCGCGACAAAGGGCGACCATATGTTGGTTCGACCCCGCAAGGGGCGCCACCCAAGGAGTGAAGCGTGATGAAGAAAATTGCCCTCATGATCGCCGGCCTCGGCATCGCCGTTTCCGCGCTGCCCGCCACCGCAAGCGCCCAGCAGTGGCAGAACATCAATTCGCGCCAGGCGAATATCGAACAGCGGCTCAACACCGGCATCCGCAACGGCGCGCTCACCCGCCCCGAAGCCACGCGGCTGCGCACCCAGTTCCGCAACCTGAATGGACTCGAGCAGCAATATCGTCGTTCGGGCGGTGGGCTAACCCAGGCCGAGCGTCGCGACCTCGATCGCCGCTTCGACGCCCTGTCGCAGCGGGTTCGCACCCAGAAGAACGACCGCCAGGGTCGCCGCTGATCGTGGCTCCGGCCCCCTCCCCGATTCGGGAGGGGGATCGGGTCAGCGGATCGGCTGGCCCGAATCCTTCCACCGGTCGAGGATCTGCGAGTCGGCGGCGGCGACCACGGTGCCACTCTCGGCATAGGTCGGCTGGATCTGCGTTGCTGTCGCGGCCGCCGCGGCCTTGATCGCCACCGGCGCAACCACCGGGGCCACCTGCGCCATCACCGGCGCCGCCGCGGCAAGCTTGCGCAGCGGTCCCGGCGTCGGCTCGCCGCCGAAATACCGGTCGCGAAACGCCGCCGGCGTCCCCCAATAGCCCTTCCAGCGATGGAAGAAATGCGCGCCCTCGACCCCGGTCATTACCAGGCTGCGGTTCCACGACGGCGTCACCGCATAGGTGTGGTAATGCGTCGCCATCCCCACCGGCGCGAACACCGATCCGTTGAGCGCCGACGCTGCGACACGCTGCGCACGGTCCCATGCGACGCGCGCCGGCACCCGCGCCATCGCCCCGTCGCACGCGAAGCTGAACTGACAGACGCGCTTGTCCGACCCCTGGAACACCACGCCGCACACTGTCGAAGGGAAGACGGGATGGCGCACGCGGTTGAGCACCACCTGCGCGACGGCGCGCTGCCCGGCATCGGGCTCGCTGGCGGCTTCATAATAGATCGCGGTCGTCAGGCATTGCAGCGCACGCGACTGGTCGGCGCCCGATCCGCGCAGTCGGAAGGGCGGGGCGGCGGGGATCGTCGCGCCAGCGGTGGTAGTTGCGTTGGCGGGCACCGGCCGGTCAGGCAGCGCGATCGTGCCCGTGGTGCCGGCGGCGGGCGCGGCATCGTCGTCGAGCGCGGTCAGCAGCGCGGCCCCCGGAAAATGCTCGCCCGCGTCATCTTCAAGTCCCGGCGCCGGCGGCAGCGCCGCCGCCTCGATCTGCTCGATGCTGGCGATCGCCGCATGCGCGGTAAACCCCGCCAGCGCGAGCACCAGCGTACCGGCAGCAATCGCCTTGCGCATCCGGCGGGAGTGAATCGACCAAAGCATGCAGTCGGCATAGCCGAAAATGGATCGGCCTTCGCGCCCCGAAACTACCCCGTCCCAACACGACACGCTTAACGGTTAACGCAACAGAAGGTCATCCCCTGCCAGGGGGAGGGGACGAAAGCGCGGAGTCGATCCACGGCGATCGCGCCCCAATCCAGCCCATCAAGCGGCTTGCGATCTTCATCGACATCCACGAAGGCGTCTTTTGACCTAGCGGAACGTTGCATCACCGCGCCGACACCCGGCAACCCCTTGGGGGTGCGGCTGCACTCGACCGCCGGATGCAAGGATTAGACACCACCGATGTTCCACTACTTCAAAGGTTCGCTGCTGTTTACCGCGATTTGCGTCGCGCTGGGGGCGTGGCTCGGCTGGGGCATGACCGGCACCGTCGTCGGCACGCTTGGCGTGCTCTGGATCGTCGTGGTGCTCGGCGTGCTCGAAGTGTCGCTGTCGTTCGACAATGCGGTCGTCAACGCCTCGGTCCTCAAGGACATGGACGAGATCTGGCGGCGGCGCTTCCTGACCTGGGGCATCCTCATCGCGGTGTTCGGCATGCGGATCGTCTTCCCGGTCGCGATCGTCGCGATCGCGGCGTCGCTCGGGCCGATCGAGGCGATTCGGCTGGCGGCGAGCGATCCCGATCAATATCAGCGGATCATCACCGATGCGCATATCGGCATCGCCGGCTTCGGCGGCGCTTTCCTGGGCATGGTCGGGCTGAACTTCTTCTTCGACAGCAACAAGGAAGTCCACTGGATCGAGGTGATTGAGCGCCAACTTATCAAGCTGGCATCGATCGACGCGGTGGCGATCGCGATCCTCCTGATGGCGCTGTACGGCATCTCGACGCTGCTCGAGCCCGCCGATGGGTTTTCGTTCATCGTCGCCGGCATCTTCGGGTTGCTCGCCTATATCGCGGTCGAAGCGGTCAACTCGTTGCTCGAAGCCCCCGAAGCGGTCGACTCCGCAGGGAATGTCACCGGGGTGGTGGCGCGCTCGGGCTTTGCGAGCTTCCTGTACCTCGAATTGCTCGATTCGTCCTTCTCGTTCGACGGCGTGATCGGTGCGTTCGCGCTGACCAACAACATCTTCATCATCGCGCTCGGCCTGGGCATCGGTGCGATGTTCGTGCGATCGATGACGATCATGCTCGTCGAAAAGGGCACGCTGGCGCAATATCGCTATCTCGAGCACGGCGCGTTCTGGGCGATCCTCGCGCTGGCGGCGATCATGCTGCTGTCGGCGCGCTATCATATCCCCGAGACGATCACCGGGCTGATCGGCGCGGTGCTGATCGTCACCGCGCTGTGGCGCTCGGTGCGCTGGAACCGGGCGAACCCCGGCCAGGATGCGCAGGCACCGGTAGGATCGGACGGCAGCGCGCTGAAGGTTTGAGGCAAAGCTTAACCGGGATCAGTGCATTAGGTAGGAACTCGCATTGTCCCGGGCGGTTGAGTTGGCATCCTCGATCGCAAAGGTTATCATGTCAGACATCGACACTTCGCGCCGCACCTTCGTGGTCGGCGCAGGACTCGCCACGGCTGCTGCCGGCGCTTCGCCAGCGCTTGCACAGGAAGCCGCGAACGCTGTCGGCGCGCCGACGACGCCCGCCGCGGCCGCCTATCCCAAGCCGCCTTTCCCGCCGCAGCGCCAGCCCTGGCCCGGGCTCGCGTCGAAGATGACGCCGCGCCCCGATCATGGCGAGACGAGCTACAAGGGATCGGGCAAGCTCACCGGCAAGCGCGCGCTGATCACCGGTGGTGACAGCGGCATCGGTCGTGCGGCGGCGATCGCCTATGCGCGTGAAGGCGCCGACGTCGCGATCAACTATCTGCCCGCCGAAGAGCCCGATGCACGCGAAGTGATCGCGCTGATCCGCGCCGAGGGCCGCCGCGCGGTGGCGATCCCCGGCGACCTTCGCGACGAAGGCTTTTGCCGCAAGCTGGTCGAGCAGGCGGCGCGCGAGCTTGGCGGGCTCGACATCCTGGTCAACAACGCCGCGCGGCAGCAGACCAAGCCCGCGATCGCCGACATCAGCAGCGCCGATTTCGACGCGACGATGAAGACCAACGTCTATGCGCCGTTCTGGCTCACCAAGGCGGCGGTGGCGCGGATGACCGCAGGCGCGGTGATCGTCAACACTTCTTCCGAACAGGCGTCGGACCCGTCGGAGGATCTGGTCGATTATGCGCTTACCCGCGCGGCGGTGCTGAACTTCACCAAGTCGATGGCCAAGCAATTGGTGTCGAAGGGCATCCGCGTCAACGCGGTGGCGCCGGGGCCGTTCTGGACCCCGCTGCAGGTGAGCGGCGGCGCGACGCAGGAAAAGCTGCAGGCGTTCGGATCGACCAGCCCGATGGGACGTCCCGGCCAGCCCGCCGAAATCGCGGCGCTGTTCGTGGCGGCAGCGGATCCGTCGCTCAGCTATTCGACCGGCCAGGTGTTCGGATCGACCGGCGGCGGCGGCCAGCCCGCCTGATCGCAGGATGGCGTCAGGTGTTGGCGGTCGAGGCCTGGGTCTTTTGCTCGGGTGCCTCGTACGTCGCCCAGGCGCCGTCCTCGCCCGGGCGCGGCGGCGGGCCGGCGATGCTGTCGGGCTCGGTGATCGCGCCGATCCGCAACCGGTGGAGATGGACCTTGGCGATCATGTTCGCCGAGATCGGCGCGGTGATGAACAGGAACAGCGAGATCAGCACTTCGTGCACCGACCATATGCCGAGCTTCGCCTGGAAATAGAGCATCGACGCCAGCAGCAGCGCGCCGAGCCCGAGCGTCGTCGCCTTGGTCGGCCCGTGCAGCCGCTCCATCGTCGAGGGGAGGCGCACCAGCCCCCAACTGCCGATCAGCACGAAGCCGCCGCCGAGCAGGATCAGCGCCGCGATCGCGATGTCCATCACGCCGTTCATTCGATGATGTCCCCGCGGAGAAGGAACTTGCAATAGGCGATGGTGCTGACGAACCCGACCATCGCCAGCAGCAGCGCCGCCTCGAAATAGGTCGCGGTGTCGCCCATCATGCCGATCAGTACGATCACCGCAATGACGTTGATCACCATCGTGTCGAGCGCGACGATCCGGTCGCCGAGCGCGGGTCCCTTCAGCAGCCGATAGCCGTTGAAGAGCAACGACAGCGCGACCGCGCCCGCGGCGACCTGGAGCGCGATGGCGATCATGCGAAAATCCTTCGCAGTGGGGCTTCGTAGCGCGTCTTGATCCGCGCGATCTCGGCCTCGGGATCGGGTGCGTCGAGCGCATGGACCAGCAGATAGCCGCCATCGGCGGACACGTCGGCGCTGACGGTGCCGGGGGTGAGGCTGATCGTCGCCGCGAGCACGGTGATCGCCTCGGGGGTGGTGAGGTCGACCGGAATGACCAGCCATCGTGACCGAAGATCGCGGTTGCGGCGGAACAGGATCAGCCGCGCGACGTGGAAATTGGCGACGACAATGTCGTAGAGCACGATCACCAGATACCCCAGCAGCGCGCGGCCGAAGCGAACGCGCGGACGATCGGGCCAGAAGGGCTCGGTGAATTTAGGCAGCACCAGCGCCAACAATGCCCCCAGCACGATACCGCCGACGCTGACCCTGTTGGCCATCAGCAGCCAGACGACCAGCAGCATCGCCGACAGCGCGGGGTGCGGCAGGATGCGTTTCATCATCGTGGCCCCCCTGCCAGCACCGCGGCGATATAGCGATCGGGCGCGAACACCTGCGCGGCGATCGCCTGCGATTGCGCGGTGGCCCAGCCGGCGCCGATCGTGAGCAGCGCGAGCAATGCCACCAGCATGGCGGGCGCGACGAACTCGGCGCGCGCGCGCGGGGGGCAGGCGATCGGATCGCCATCGGGTGCGGCCTTCCAGAAGATCGCGCTGCCGCTGCGTGCGAAGCCGATCACGCCGATCAAGGTGGTGCCGAGCACCGTTGCCCAGATCAGCTGCCACGGCGCGGTATCGAAGGTCGTCTGCAGGATGAAGAGCTTGGCGACGAAGCCCGACAGCGGCGGCAGGCCGACCGCGGCGATGGTGGCAGCCAGAAACAACAGCCCCGCCGCCTGCTGGCCGGCGAAGCGCGGGCTGGCGACGGTGGCATCGCCATATTGGCCGCGCCGGCGAAGCGTCACGTCGGCGACCAGGAACAACGCCGCGCCCGCCAGCACCGCATGGACGAGGTAATAGACCGCGGCGGCGGTGGTCGCCTGGGTCCAGCACGACAGCGCCAGCAGCAGCGTCCCGGTCGACCCCAGGATCGCGAACGCCGCCTGTTCGCGCATCGCGCGGGCCGCCAGCACCCCGGCGAAGCCGACGATCGCGGTGAGGACCGCGGCGGGCAGCAGCCAGGGCGCGGGCACCCAGGCGGCGGCGCCGGCGTCGTCGCCGAAGATCAGCGGGACGACTCGGATCATCGCATAGACCCCGACCTTGGTCATGATCGCGAACAGCGCCGCGACGACGGGAGTCGTCGCGGCATAGGTGCGCGGCAGCCACAGATGGAGCGGCGCGATCGCGGCTTTCAGCGCGAACACCGCGACCAGCAGCAGCCCCGCCATCCGCAGCAGCCCCTGATCCTCGGGCCCGAGCGCGGCGACGCTGCGCGCGAGATCGGCCATGTTGAGCGTGCCCGTCAGGCCATAGAGCAGCCCGAGCGCGATCAGGAACAGCGCCGATCCGACGATGTTGACGACCACATAGGCGACGCCCGCCTTCAGCCGCGCGGCGCCCATGCCGTGGAGCATCAGCCCGTAGGAGGCGATCAGCAGCACTTCGAAGAATACGAACAGGTTGAACAGGTCGCCGGTGAGGAACGCGCCGTTGAGCCCGAGCAGCTGGAAATGGAACATCGGGTGGAAATGCCACCCCTTCCGATCGACCGCGGTGACGATCGCGTGGATCATCACGATCAGCGCCAGCGCGGCAGCGAGCACCAGCATCGTCGCCGCCAGCCGATCGAGCACCAGCACGATCCCGAACGGCGCGGGCCAGTCCCCCAGCGGATAGGCGCGGATCGCGTCGTCTTGGACGATCCCGAATAATGCGAGCGCCGCGACCAGCATCGCGATGCAGCCCGCGAGCGACAGCGCGACGCCGATCCGCCGCCGCCGTCGCATCGCGAGCAAAGTCAGCGGCGCGACGATCGCGGGGATGACGACCGGCGCGATCACCAGATGGTCGAGCAGGTTCATGGGCGCATCTCGTCGGCCGGGCGATCGGCGACGCCGTCGACCTGGTCCGATCCGCTTTCGAGGAAGCTGCGCAGCGACAGGATGACGACCAGCGCGGTCATCCCGAAGGTGATGACGATCGCGGTCAGCACCAATGCCTGCGGCAGCGAATCGGCATGCTCGGTGACCCCCTTGGCGTAGAGCGGCGGGCGATCGACCACCAACCGCCCGACCGCGAACAGGAACAGGTTCACCGCGTAGGACAGCAAGGTCAGCCCGAGCACGACCTGAAAGGTGCGGCCGCGCAGCGCCAGGTAGATGCCGCCCGCGACCAGCACCGCGATCGCGCTGGCGACCAGGAATTCGAGGCTCATCATGCCGCCTCGTCTCCGGCCATGTCTTCGTGGCGCGCGGCGCGCTGCGCGACATGGCTGAGCTGCGCCAGCGCCATCATCACCGCGCCGACCACGACCGCGAGCACGCCTAGGTCGAACAGCGACGCGGTGGCGAGCTCGAACTCGCCGATCAGCGGCAGCGTGAAATAGCCGAAGCTGCTGGTGAGGAACGGTGCGCCGAACACCAGCGAGCCGAGCCCGGTGGCAATAGCGATCAGCACGCCGAACGCGATCAGCGGATGCTCGCCGATCTTGCGCCGGTCGTCGGTCCAGTCGAAGCCCGACGCCAGATATTGCAGCAGGATCGCGATCGAGACGACCAATGCGGCGATGAACCCGCCGCCGGGCTGGTTGTGCCCGCGCAGGAAGATGTAGATGCCCACGAGCATCGCCAGCGGTAGCAGCAGCCGCGTCGCCATCACGAACATCATCGGATGCCGCTCGGGCGAATATTGCATGTCCTGCCGCCACGACCGCAGCCGCCGCCCGGCGACGCCGCGCGCGGCGGGTTCGAGCAGCGCGTAGATCGCCAGGCCCGCGATCCCGAGCACGATGATCTCGCCCAGCGTGTCGAACGCGCGGAAATCGACGAGCGTGACGTTGACGACATTGGTGCCGCCGCCGCCCGAATAGCTGTTCGCCCAATGGAAGGACGATACCGAATCGCGGATGTCGCGGGTCATCAGCGCCCAGGCCGCCCAGCCAGCGCCCGCGCCGGCAACGATCCCGAGCGCGGCATCGCGCGCCCGCCGCACGCCGCTCGACAGCCGCGGCGGTATCTTGGGCATCAGATGGAGCGCGAGCAGCAGCAGCAGGATCGTCACCACCTCGACCGAAATCTGGGTGAGCGCGAGGTCGGGCGCCGAGAGCCGGACGAACGCCAGCGCCATGACGAGGCCGATGACGCTGATGAAGACGAGCGCGAGGTAGCGCTGGCGCTGCGCGACGACAACCGCGACGGTGGCGGCGACCAGCGCGAACCAGGCGACGATCGCGATCACCGAGGCGGGCTGGGTTGCGCGGCTGCCCGCGCCGATGCCGCCGGGGGTGAGCAGCGCGTCGATCCCGAAGCCGACCGCGACGGCGAACAGCGCGAACAGATAACGCTGCAGCGAGGCGGCATGGATCGCGAGCGAGGCGCTGCGGGTGGTGTCGACCACCGCCTCGATCGCGGCGTCGAACATCGCTTTGGCATCGGGGGCGCGGCTGCGTGATGCCCATGCCGCGACCGGTTCGCGCCGCCACAGCAGCAGCGCGCCGATCACGACCGCGGCGATACTCAGCGCAAGCGCGGTGTTGACGCCGTGCCACAGCGCGAGATCGAGCGCGGGCGGGGCGGCGCCGATCACTGCGCCGGTTGCGGCGATCACCAGCGGCCCGGCGATCGTCATCGGCAACAGCCCGAAGGCGATCGCGAGCAGCACCAGCGCCACCGACGGACCGATCATCGCCGCGCCCGGATCATGCGGCGCCGCGACCTCGCCGGTGCGGCGCGCGCCGAAGAACAGGCCGTGCGCATAGCGAAGCGAATAGGCGACCGACAAGGTCGCCGCGATCGTCGCGAGCAGCGGCACCAGCACCGATCGGCCGGCGAAAGCGGTATGCACGCTTTCCTCGAGCATCATCTCCTTCGAGATGAACCCGCCGAGCGGGGGGATGCCTGCCATCGCGGCGGCGGCAAGCGTGCCTAATGTCGCGGTGAGCGGCATCAGCGCGGCGAGCCCGCCCAGCCGGGTGATGTCGCGCGTGCCGGTCTCGTGATCGACGATGCCGGCGTTCATGAACAACGCCGCCTTGAACGCGGCGTGGTTGAGGATGTGGAACACCGCCGCCGCGGCTGCTGCGGGCGTTCCGAAGCCGAGCAGCATCACCATCAGCCCCAATTGGCTGATCGTCGAATAGGCAAGGATCGCCTTGAGATCGTTGCGGAACAGCGCGACGCCAGCGCCGAACAACATCGTCGCCAGCCCGGTCGTGGCGACCAGGTAGAACCACCAGTCGGTCCCCGCCAGCACCGGCCAAAGCCGCGCAAGCAGGAACACCCCCGCCTTCACCATCGTCGCCGAATGGAGGTAGGCGCTGACCGGCGTCGGCGCGGCCATCGCGTGCGGCAGCCAGAAATGGAACGGGAATTGCGCCGATTTGGTGAAGGCGCCGAGCAGCACCAGGACCAGGATCGCGGGGTAGAGCGGCGAGGCCTGTACCGCATCGGCACGCGCCAGGATCGTCGCGAGCTCGTACGAACCCGCAGCCTGCCCCAGCAGCAGCAGCCCGGCGATCAGCGCGAGCCCGCCACCGCCGGTCGCCGTAAGCGCCATCCGCGCGCCCTGCCGCGCATCGGCGCGGTCGCGCCAGAAGCCGATCAGCAGGAAAGACGACAGGCTGGTCAGCTCCCAGAACACCAGCATCAGCAGCATATTGTTCGACAGCGCGATCCCCACCATCGCGCCCTGGAAGAGCATCAGGAACGCCAGGAAGCGCCCCGTCGGCTCGTCCCGGGCGAGATAGCCCTGGGCATAGATCGCGACGAGCAGCCCGATGCCGAGGATCAGTCCGGCGAAGAGCAACCCCAGCGGATCGAGCCACAGGCTGAGATCGAGTCCGAGCGCCGGGATCCAGCCGATCCGCGCGGTGAGCGGCTCCCCCGCCAGCACCGCGGGCGCCGCCGACAGCAGCAGCACGAACCCGACCGCGCTCGCCCCGATCGCTACGCCCATGTGCACGCCGCGGCTGGCGCGGGCGAGGAGCGCGAGCAGGATCGCGGCAACGAACGGCAATGCAGTCAGGGCAAGCAGGAGCATCAGGCGAATTCTTTCGGCAGCCTGAACGCGTTACCGACCGCAAGCCGCGATGGGTACCGTCAATCGACCTCGCGCCGCGATTATGCCGCTCGTGCGGCGGTGCTCGAAAGATGGTGCCCCTGGCCGGACTCGAACCAGCACGCCTTGCGGCACTCGATTTTGAGTCGAGCGCGTCTACCATTTCACCACAGGGGCAGCGCGCCGTCGCTAACCGATGCGGCGGGCGGGGGCAAGATGCCGTGGCGGGGCGGGGTGGTTTGGGGAAGGGTGGGGGCTAGTCGCGCTGGCCGAAGGCTCGGAAGGCTACAACAGCTACGCTACGTACCCCTCGGATACGCCTGTCCCACCAAACGATACGCGATGCGGAGGGAGAAGAGAGGTACGTGATCATGCGGCATGCGTATCAAAGCGGGGGCTTGTAGGACAGCGGGGTTTGGTTTGGCCGTCCGCTCTTGATGGCCAGCCGACGTGAGGGGAATGCGAGCGCTTCAACGATCGCGGACGGCCACCCAGTTGAAGAGGAAAGAACGATGCTCCGCCCATGTCTGGCCTTCGACGTTCTCGCCGCGCAGACAGGCGCTCGTATGGTAAGGTCCGGCTCCGTCGGTCGTCCGAAAGCTAACACACGTCCTTCCACGATCAGTCTTCCATCGCCCGCCTTGGATTACGCTATCGTAGAAGTTGCCGCTCACGCTGCCATCGGCGCCAAGTGTCAGAACCATTGGCTTGGTGTACGGCTTCGCCGGATCAGTCGCCAAATCGACCGTCCAGCTCCCTGCCAATCCGGGTGCCTCTTGCGCGGGTGATGCAGCTGGTGTCGCCCACAGCATAGCCATTGCTAATAGAAGCCGCATCGGTCGTCTCCCGCCGCAGGGTAGGTCTCGGCAACGTAGCAGACGTGCCAACGTCTGCAATCGGCGATACCCGCCATCCGATTCTTCCCCCTCAGTTCAGCGGCCCCCGCCGTCGATAGCTCAGCGCCTCGGCGATGTGCAGGCGGCCCACCGTCTCGACCCCTGCCAGATCGGCGATGGTGCGCGCGACGCGCAGGACGCGAGTGTAGCCGCGGGCCGACATCCGCATCGATTCGGCGGCTTGGGCGAGCAGCTTGCGGCCGGCTTCGTCGGGGGTAGCGACGGCTTCGAGTGCGCGGCCCTCGACTTCGGCATTGGTGCGCGTCGGGGTGCCGGCGTAGCGCGCCGCCTGTACCGCACGGGCGGCGACGACGCGGGCGGCGACTTGCGCCGATCCTTCGGCGGGGGGCGGCAGGATCAGGTCGGCGGCGGTGACCGCGGAGACTTCGACGTGCAAATCGATCCGGTCGAGCAGCGGGCCCGATACCTTGGCCTGGTAATCGGCGGCGCATTTGGGCGCGCGCGCGCAGGCGAGCGCCGGGTCGCCGAGATGGCCGCAGCGGCAGGGGTTCATTGCCGCGACGAGCTGGACGCGCGCGGGGAAGGTGACATGGGCGTTGGCGCGCGCCACGCTGACGGTGCCGGTCTCTAACGGCTGGCGCAGCGAATCGAGCACCGCGCGTTGGAATTCGGGGAGTTCGTCGAGGAACAGGATGCCCAAATGCGCGAGGCTGACCTCGCCGGGCTTCACCTTCAAGCCGCCGCCGGTGAGCGCCGCCATCGACGCCGAATGGTGCGGGCTGCGGAAGGGGCGGTTGCGGGTGAGCTTGCCGTTGGTGAGCGTGCCCGCGACCGATTGGACCATCGAGACTTCGAGCGCTTCGGCGGCGTCGAGCGGCGGTAGGATGCCGGGCAGGCACGCCGCCATCAGCGACTTGCCCGCGCCGGGCGGGCCGATCATCAGCAGGTTGTGGCCACCCGCGGCAGTAATCTCGAGCGCGCGCTTGGCGGTTTCCTGGCCCTTTACCTGCGCGAGGTCGGGGCCGATGACCGGATCGTCGATCTCGCCGGGGCGCGGGGCGGGGAGCAACTGGTTGCCCTTGAAGTGATTGAGCAGGCCGATCAGGTCGGTGGCGGCGACCACCTCGATCGATCCGGCCCAGGCGGCTTCGGACCCTTGGGCGGCGGGGCACACCAGCCCCTTGCCGGTTTCGGAGGCGTGCAGCGCCGCGAGCATGACGCCGGGGGAGGGGGCGATACGCCCGTCAAGGCCGAGCTCGCCGACGACGACATAATCGGCGAGCGTCTCGGCATCGATCACCCCCATCGCGCCGAGCAGCGCGAGCGCGACGGGCAGGTCGTAATGCGATCCTTCCTTGGGCAGATCGGCGGGCGAGAGGTTCACGGTGATTCGCTTGGGCGGCAGCGCCAGCCCGATCGCGGCGATCGCGCCGCGCACGCGCTCGCGGCTTTCGCCCACCGCCTTGTCGGCGAGGCCGACGACGATGAAGGCGGGGAGTCCGGCGACGAGGTTGCACTGCACCTCGACAGCGCGCGCTTCGAGCCCCAGATAGGCCACCGTCGATACGATCGCGACCATGCGTGCCATCCCCCTTAACCATAAGGCATAGCGGGTTTCGGAAGCGATGGAACCGGGCGCTGCGCACATGGCCGACGTTGACTTGAAACCGTCACCGGCGTATGGCGCGCCTCACAAGGCCGTCCGCGTGGCGGCCATTTTACGTTTTAGACGCGGCCATATCGGTACGCGGTCTAGCTTACAGATGCCAAGGGAATGACCGATGAAGCGGACCTTTCAGCCGAGCAACCTGGTGCGGACGCGCCGGCACGGCTTCTTTGCACGGATGGCAACGGCAGCGGGCCGCAAGATCGTCCGCTCGCGCCGGGCGCGCGGCCGCAAGAAGCTGACGGCCTGACACGCATGACCCTGCGCCGCGAGTATCTCGCGGCGAATCAGGGGAAACGCGCGCCGATGCCGGGCTTCGTGCTGCTGGTGCGCGCGCGTGGCGATGCCGATCCGGCGAAACGGATCGGTATTACCGTATCGAAGAAGGTAGGAAACGCCGTCATCCGCAACCGGATGAAACGGCGTTTTCGTATGCTTGCGCGCGACGTGCTGCCCGAGCATGGGGTGGCGGGCGCCGATCATGTGTTGATCGGGCGGCATTCGGGGATCGAGCGGCCCTATGCCGATCTGGTGCGTGAGTTGGCCAAGGCTTGCGCCAAGGTGCGGCGGTGAGGCTCGCTATACCCGTCACCCCAGCGAAAGCTGGGGTCTCTTGCCCCAAGCGCGTCGTTTCGATCGCGAGAGACCCCAGCTTTCGCTGGGGTGACGATTGGTTTCGCTCGGGTGACGATCGTCTGGCGGCGACGGCGCGCGTAGCGTGATCGCGCGCGTCCTCATCCTGATCGCGCGTGGGTGGCAGATCGGGCCTTCGCGTATCCTGCCGCCGACGTGTCGCTACGCGCCCAGCTGTTCGGCCTATGCAATCGAGGCGCTTGGCCGCTATGGCGCAATCAAAGGCGGCTGGTTGGCCGCACGGCGCATCGCGCGCTGTCATCCATGGGGCGGGCACGGATATGATCCGGTTCCCTGACGCTCCGAACGGGGAAGTTTCGTGAAGGAAGAGCAGAAGAATTTCGTGATCTTCGCGGTGCTCGCGGCGTTCATCCTGTTCGGGTTTCCGCTGGTGTCGGGATATTTCTTTCCGACCGCCAATCCGCCGGTGACCAAGATCGAAGGCGGCAAGACCACCGTCCTGCCCAAGCCGCAGGCCGACCCCGCCGCCGATACCGGCGCCGCGGTGCGCAATCGCAGCGAAGTGATCGCCGAATCGCCGCGGGTGCGGATCGACACGCCGACGCTGTCGGGCTCGATCAACCTGAAGGGCGCGCGGATCGATGATCTGGTGCTCAAGCAATATGATGAGACGATCGCCAAGAACTCGCCGCCGATCCGGCTGCTGTCGCCGGCGGGCAGCGCCAACGCCTATTTCGCGGGCTTCGGCTGGCGATCGAGCAGCGTTGCCGCGCCCGATGCCGATACCGTCTGGCGCGCCACCGGCGACGTGCTGTCGCCGGGCCGCCCGATCACGCTCGACGCCGATAACGGGCAGGGCCAGCGCTTCCGGATCGAGCTGTCGATCGACGAGGATTACATGTTCACCGCGCGCCAGACCGTCGCCAATGGCGGCCAGGCGCCGATCGCGGTGACCCCTTATGGGTATCTCAGCCGGCGCGGCGCCTCGACCGATGTCGACCAATGGGTCGCGCATGTCGGCCCGATCGCGGTGCGCGACGGCAGCGCGGTGTATCGCGACTATGACGAGGTGGCCGAGGAGGCGACGCGCTACCCCACCACCGGCGGCTGGGCGGGCTTTACCGACCAATATTGGCTGACCGCGCTGGTGCCCGACCAGCAGACGCCGGTCGAACTGCAGCTGCGTTCGGGCGCCAATGGCCAGTTCCAGGCCGATTATGCGCAGCGCGATGCGGTCACGATCGCCCCCGGCACCACCGCGACCCAGACCGCGCGCTTCTTTGCGGGCGCCAAGGAAGTGCGGTTGATCGATCGTTACGAAGGGCAACTGGGGATCGTCCAGTTCGACAAGGCGATCGATTGGGGCTGGTTCCGGATCATCGAAAAGCCGATCTTCTATTATCTCGACTGGCTGTTCCGGCTGGTCGGCAATTTCGGCGTCGCGATCATCCTGCTGACGTTGACGATCCGGTTGCTGCTGTTCCCGATCGCGCAGAAGCAATTCGCGTCGATGGCGAGCATGCGTGCGATCCAGCCCAAGCTGAAGGCGCTGCAGGAGAAGCACAAGGAGGACAAGCCCAAGCTCCAGCAGGAGATGATGGCGCTGTACAAGACCGAGAAGGTGAACCCGCTGGCGGGCTGCCTGCCGATGCTGTTGCAGATCCCGATCATGTTCGCGCTGTACAAGGTGCTGATCCTGACGATCGAAATGCGGCATCAGCCGTTCGTGGCGTGGATCAAGGATTTGTCGGCACCCGATCCGCTGACCCCGCTCAACCTGTTCGGGCTGCTGGCGTTCACCCCGCCGAGCTTCATCGCGATCGGCGTCGTGCCGATCCTGCTGGGCATTTCGATGTACTTCCAGTTCAAGCTGAACCCCGCGCCGATGGACGAAGTGCAAAAGCAGGTCTTCGCGATCATGCCGTGGATGCTGATGTTCGTGATGGCGCCGTTCGCGGTGGGGCTGCAGGTGTACTGGATCACCTCGAACGTGCTGACGATGGCGCAACAATGGTGGCTGTATCGCCAGCATCCGGCGCTCAAGACGGCCCCCGCCAAGTGACGTCGCCCTTCGACGACGACGCGATCGAGGCGGCGCGGAAGATCTTTTCGGGGCCGATCGCGTTCCTGCGCTCGGCGCCCGCGCTCGAGCACATGCCCGAGCCGGTGGTGCCCGAGGTGGCGTTTGCCGGGCGGTCGAACGTCGGCAAGTCGTCGCTGCTCAACGCGCTGACCAACCGCAACGGGCTTGCGCGCACCTCGAACACGCCGGGGCGGACGCAGGAGCTGAACTTCTTCGACGTTGGCGAGCCGCTGGCGTTCCGGCTGGTCGACATGCCGGGCTATGGCTTTGCCAAGGCGCCCAAGGACGTGGTGCGCAAATGGCGCTTCCTGGTGAATGATTTCCTGCGCGGGCGGCAGGCGCTCAAGCGCAGCCTGTTGCTGATCGATTCGCGCCACGGCATCAAGGACGTCGATCGCGACATCCTTAAGATGCTCGACGCGGCGGCAGTCAGCTATCGCATCGTGCTGACCAAGGCCGACAAGGTGAAGGCGAGCGAGCTGGCCGAGGTGACCGAACGGACGATCGAGGAAGTGCGCAAGCGCCCCGCGGCGCACCCCGACATCCTGGTGACGTCGAGCGAAGGCGGGATGGGGATTCCCGAACTGCGCGCCGCAGTGATCGAGGCGGTCAGCTAGGCGCCGATTCGGGCGCTTCGAGCAGGTCGGCCCGCGCCTACACCGCGGCTTCGCGCACGTCGGTCATGATGGACCAAATATGGGTTTGGACCGAGGCCGGACCGATGACGATCGATACCAGCGCCTCCCGCGCCGCGACGCTGGCGTTGCTCGCCCGGCGCGCACCCGGTGCTACGATATGCCCGAGCGAGGTGGCCAGGGCCCTGGCCGCCGCAACCGGCGACGCGGCGGATTGGCGCGGGGCGATGCCCGCGGTCCACGCCGCGGTGGATCGGCTGGTCGCCGAGGGGGCGGTGCGGCTCAGCTGGAAGGGCGAGGCGCTGGCATCAAGGCGCGGACCCTACCGGATCGGCCGTACGCAGCGAGGCTGATACGGCGCGGATCGTCCCGCGACGCTAGCGCGGTGCAGCGGATACAGGCGGCGGCCGGTCCCCGAACGGACCCAAGGCTTCGCCGCGGCGGATGTACGGTTGCGTGCGGCGGCATGAAGGTGTCGAATGGCAGCGCCAGGATTTACGAGTATGCAAGCAAGGAACGAAGCGTGGCGCGTGTCATAGTTGCGGAAGACGACGAGATTGTTGGCCAGATCGCGTGCGATGTGCTGGTGGCCTATGGCCACGCTGCGGGGCTGGTGCAGGATGGCGCCGAGGCGCTGCAGATCGTCAAGACACGGCGACCCGACCTGTTGGTGCTCGATTGCAACCTGCCGGGCATGTCGGGGGTGACGGTGCTGCGCGAACTGCGCAACATGCCCGCCTTTTGCGATCTGCCGATCATGATGCTGACCGGACGGCGCGGGGCGCAGGACGAGGAACTCGCGCGGTTCGCCGGCGCCGACGATTATATGAAGAAGCCGTTCGATCCCGACGAGTTCGTCTTTCGGGTCGAGGAACTGCTGACGCGCAAGCAGAAGGCGTCGCCACCAAAGCGCGCCTAGGCGATAGCCGCGCGGCGGCTGGCGAGCGCGGTTCAGCCTGGCCTGGGGGCGAGCCCATGGCGCAGGAAATCGGCGGCTTCCTCGGCGATGGCCTCGTGCGGCCGGTCCTCGTTCCAGACGCCGTAGCGCAGTCCCAGGAACACGTTCATCCCCATCACCGCCCAGGCATGGACTTCGCCGACATCGGCGCGGATATCGCCGCGCGCTGCGGCCGCGCGCAGCCGCGAGGTGATCCGCTCGGCGGTGGTTGCATAATGGAGGCGGAAGCTGTCGGGATCGACGAATTCGGCCTCGTCGATGATGCGATAGATTTCCTTGTGCTGGCGCACGAAGCCGATGAATTCCTGCAACCCCGCGCGCTCGGCGGCGATGCCGTCGGGCGCGGCGCGGATCGCGGGGGCGACCCGATCGCGCACCTGCGCCGACATGTCGCGCACCAGCGCGCGGAACACCGCGTCCTTCGAATCGAAATAGGTGTAAAAGCTGCCGAGCGCGACGCCCGCGCGCCGCGTGATCCCGCTGATCGATGCGTCGTGGAACCCGCTCTCGCCGAATTCGATTGCCGCGGCATCGAGGATCGCGCGCAGCGTCCGGCGACCGCGCGCGGTACGCGGCTCCTTGCCCGCGCTGGCGCCTTCGACCTTGGCCTCGCTCGCAGCGCCTTCGCCCAGAACGCCCTCGTCTGCCCCGCCTTCGACCAATCTGGATCCCCTCTTCATTCCTAAGTTGAAGCCTGGTTCATGTTTCAGTATAGCGTCGTGCAACGAGGCACAACCCGCAGTGACGGGCGCCCATTTCAAGGAGGGGATACCGCATGGCACGCCTGCATTCGAACATCCGTATCGCGCTGAAACTCTCGGCCGCCGCGCTCGCGCTGTCGGCGGTTCCCGCCTTGGCGCAGGACGCCGCCGATACCCAGGCAGCGCAGGATGCGCAGCAGGACCAGGGTGCGCTCGGCGACCAGGACATCGTCGTCACCGCACGCCGCCGCGCCGAAAGCCTGCTCGACGTGCCGATCGCGATCACCGCCTATTCGGGCGAAGCGCTCGAAGCGCGCGGCGCGATCGACCTGTCGGATATCGGCACGACCACCCCCAACGTGACGCTCGAGCCGTCGCGCGGCACCAATTCGACGCTGACCGCCTTCATCCGCGGCGTCGGCCAGCAGGATCCGGTGCCGGGCTTCGAAGCCGGGGTCGGGCTGTATCTCGACGACGTGTATCTCAACCGCCCGCAGGCGGCGCTGCTCGATATCTACGATGTCGAGCGGATCGAAGTCCTGCGCGGGCCGCAGGGGACGCTGTACGGGCGCAACACGATCGGCGGCGCGATCAAATATGTCACCCGGCGGCTGCCCGACGAACTCTCGGTGCGGCTGCGCGGCACCTATGGCAGCTATGACCAGGCCGATGGCGTCGTCAGCGTCTCGGCGCCGATCACCCAGGGCATCCGCATCGGGCTGGCCGGCGCGCGGCTTAGCCGCGGCGGCTTTGGCGACAACGTCAATCTGGGGATCGAGAACTACAACAAGGATATCTGGGCGGGCCGCGGCACGATCGAATTCGAGACCCCCGACAGCCGCCTGTTCGTGCGGATCGCGGGCGATTACACGCATGACAAGTCGAATGCGCGCAACGGCCATCGACTGATCCCCGGGCTGCAATCGGGTGCGCCGGTGCTCGACGACGAATTCGACACCCGCGCGGGCCTTGCCAACCCGGCCAACGATATCGAGGCGGGCGGGCTGACGATGAACGTCAGCGCGCAGCTGAGCGACGCCTTCACGCTGCGCAGCATCAGCGCGTGGCGGCAGGACCGCAGCTTCACCCCGATCGATTTCGACGCGCTGCCCACGGTCGATGTCGACGTGCCGGCAGTCTATCGCAACGAGCAGATCAGCCAGGAATTCCAGCTGTTATACGAAAGCGACCGGCTGAACGGCCTGGTCGGCTTCTATTATCTCGATGCCGAGGCTTCGACCAAGTTCGACGTGATCCTGGCCACCACCGGGCCCGCGCTGGGGCTGCCGGTGGCAGCGGGGTTCGGCCAGCAGACCGCGGGCGACGTGCGGACCGACACGTGGTCGGTGTTCGGCGACCTGACCTTCGACGTCACCGACTGGCTGAGCATCGCGGGCGGCCTTCGCTACACCAGCGATTCGCGGCGGTCGGACATCTTCAAGGCCAACCGGCTGGGCGGCGCCGATCCGTCGTTCGGCGGCAACGGCGTGAACCTGGGTGCGCCGATCACCGATTTCACCGGCGAGGCGACCTTCAAGAAATGGACCCCGCGCGCGTCGGTGTCGATCAAGCCGACCGAGGACATGCTGGCCTATGCCTCGTACGCCAAGGGCTTCAAGGGCGGCAGTTTCGATCCGCGCGGCAGCGCCAACATCACCCCCAACAGCAACGGCGTGCCGGGGATCCAGTATCAGGACATCTATGACTTCTTCCTGTTCGATCCCGAAGAGGTCGACAGCTACGAGGTCGGGCTCAAGGGATCGCTGTTCGACCGCGGCTTCACCTATCAGCTGACCGGCTTCTATGCCGATTACCAGAATGTCCAGGTGCCCGGATCGGTCGGCGTCGATGCCAACAATGACGGGGTGTTCGAAGGCTTTGCTGGCGTCACCACCAATGCCGCCGCTGCAACCTTCAAGGGGGTCGAGGCCGAACTGTTCGCGCGGCTCGCCCGCGGCTTTGCGGGCCCGGGATCGCAGGTGACGGTGTCGGGAACGATGGGCTATATCGATGCGAAATATGACAGCTTCGTCGGCCCGACCGGGCGCGACGTCGCAGAGTTCCGCCGCATCCAGAACACCCCCGAATGGACCGCGAGCGGAACGCTGGGGGCGATCGCGCAGGTCGGGCCGGGCGAGGTCAACGCATCGACGACGGTTTCGTATCGCAGCGACACCACCCAGTTCGAAATCCCCAACCCCTTCCTGGACCAGCCGGGCTATGCGCTGTTCGATGCCAGCATCAACTACAGCTTCGGCCCCGATCGCGCCTATTCGATCGGGTTGCACGGCAAGAACCTGACCGACGAACGCTACATCACTTCGGGCTATATCTTTGCGCTCGGCAATCCGGTGAACCAGCTGCCGGTGGTCACCGCGAGCGGCGGGATCACCCCGGCGCTTGGGCGCGAGGGGGTGGTGACCGCGTTCTACGGCAACCCGCGCCAGGTGTTCGCGACCTTCGGGGTGAAGTTCTGACCCCCGTCGGCGCGGCGCCATGGTGCGAAGGACACAGGATGGCGGCCAGGGGATCGGCATGCGACAGATAGCGGCATGACCGATTCGCCCACGCGCCCGGTGACCCCAGCCTATCGCGGGCTCGTGCTCGCGATGCTGCTACTGGTCTATATCTTCAACTTCCTCGACCGGCAGATCCTCGGCATCCTCGTCCAGCCGATCAAGGCCGATCTGGGGCTGAGCGACACGCAATTGGGGGCGCTGGGCGGGATCGCGTTTGCGATGCTCTATTCGACGTTGGCGATCCCGCTGGCGCTGATCGCCGATCGTACCAGCCGCAGTTGGGTGATCACCGGATCGCTGGTGGTGTGGAGCGCCTTTACCGCCTTGTGCGGCACCGCAACGAGCTTCTGGCAGCTGTTCGCCTATCGGCTGGGCGTCGGTGTGGGCGAGGCGGGCGGGGTGGCGCCGTCCTATGCGATGATCGCCGATTATTTCCCGCCCGAGCGCCGCGCGCGGGCGCTGGCGATCTATTCGCTCGGGGTGCCGCTGGGGCTGGCGGGGGGCGCGATCCTGGGCGGCTATATCGCCGCGACGGTCGACTGGCGGACCGCGTTCATCGTCGTCGGGGTGGCGGGGATCGTCATCGCGCCGATCTTCCGGCTGATCGTTCGCGAGCCGGTGCGCGGCGGTGCCGACGGCGCGGCGGCGGGGCCGATCGTCCGCGCGCCGCTGGGCGAGGTGTTCGCGATCCTCGCGCGCAAGCCAAGCTTCTGGCTGATGGGCTTCGCCGCGGGGTTCAGCTCGATGTGCGGCTATGGCCTGGCCTTCTGGATCCCCTCGGTGCTGGTGCGTAGCTTCGACTTCGCCTTGTTCGACGCGGCGCTGTTCATCGGCACCGTGCTGCTGATCGGCGGATCGACCGGGGTGTTGGCGGGGGGCAGCCTTGCCGACCGCTTCGGCACGCGCGACCGCGGCGCCTATGCCAAGCTGCCCGCGGTGGCGTGGCTGGTCACCGTCCCGTTCTTCGCGGCGGCGCTGCTCGCGCCCTCGCCGGTGGTGGCGTGGTTCCTGTTCCTGATCCCCAACGGGCTCAACATCCTGTGGCTCGGCCCGGTCAACACCGCGGTGCAGGGGCTGGTGCCGGCGCATATGCGCGCGACTGCGAGCGCGAGCTTCCTGCTGATCAACAATCTGATCGGGCTGGGGCTCGGCTCGTGGGTGATGGGGGCGATGTCCGACGCGATGACCGCGCGCTTCGGCGAGGAGTCGCTGCGCTATTCGACTGTCGCGGCGCTCGGCTTCTACCTGATCGCGGCGGTACTGATGCTGCTGGCGGTGCGCCCGCTGCGCCGCGACTGGGTGGGGGGATAGCGGCGCGATCGGCGGGAGCGGTAGCGGCAATCAACCGACGCTTCGCTCTCTCACCGCCGACGGGACCGCCGATAAGCGGTCGCGCCGAGGCCGCCGTCCCGGGCTATCCGCCCCCCGGCACCTTGGGCCCGCGCGGCGCCGCGTCGACCGGCGCGCTCTCGGACGATTTGCTTCGGCGCCAGTCGATCCGATACAGATCGAAGCGCCGATCGGCGAGGTTGCGAACCGTGCCCTCGGCGCGTGCCCAGGTCAGGTCGGCAAGGTTCACGTCGGCGATCGTCAGCGCCTCGATATTCTCGCTGGCCTCGGCCGCGATCCCGTCGCGCGCGAAGGGGAAGTCGCACGGCGTCAGGATGCACGACTGGGCATATTGGATGTCCATATTGTCGACCCCGGGCAAATTGCCGACATTGCCCGAGAGCACGACGAAACACTGGTTCTCGATCGCCCGCGCCTGCGAACAATAGCGCACACGCATATAGCCCTGCCGATTGTCGGTGCAGAAGGGCACGAAGATGATCCGCGCGCCTTCGTCGACCAGCCGGCGCGCCAGCTCGGGAAACTCGCTGTCGTAGCAGATCAGCACCCCGACCGGACCGATATCGGTCTGGATGACGTTTACCGAACTGCCGCCCTTGATCTTCCACCAATAGGCTTCGTTGGGGGTGGGGTGGATCTTTTCCTGCGAATGCACCGATCCGTCGCGAAGGCAGGTATAGGCGATGTTCTTGATCGTGCCGTCTTCGGTGCGGGTGGGATGCGAGCCGCCGACGATGTTGATGTTGTAGCGCATCGCCATGCGCGAAAGCTCGGCGACGATCGGCGCGCGATGCTCGGTCAACCGGTCGATCGCCTCCATCGGCGATAGCGTCTCGCTTTCGAACGAGAGCAGCGACAGCGTGAACAGCTCGGGGAAGACCACGAAATCGGACCGGTAATCCGCCGCGACATCGACGAAATATTCGACGTTCTTGACGAACTCGGCAAAGTCCTTGACCGCGCGCGCCTGGAGCTGGACGGTCGCCAGGCGTACGCTCTCGACATGGCGCGGCACGCGGAATTCGGGGGGCTCGTTCGGGTCGACATAGGGGTTGCGCCACACCATGTGCGTCGCGAACCCCGCCGATTCCTTGTCGCCGGGCAGATATTTGGGAAGGATGCCGATCGGCGTGAAGCCGTTGGCCAAATGGAAGCCGATCACCGGATCGCGGAACTTCCCCTCGCGGACGCCGATCAGATAGTCCTCGGGCTTGCCCGCCTTTGCTTTCTGCCGCGCATAGCCGGGCATCCGCCCGCCGAAGACGATTCCGCGCAGCTCCAGCCGCTCGGCCAACACCCGGCGCGCGTCATACAGGCGCTTGCCGATGCGAAGCCCGCGCCGGCTTTCGTCGACCGCCATCTCGATGCCGTACAGCCAGTCGCCGGTCGGATCGTGGCGGCTGCCGAAGCCATTGCCCGATATCGTCGGCCAATCGTGCGGCGCCAGCGCAATCGCCTCGTCGATCCGCGACGAGGCGCAATAGCCGACGATCTTCTTTTCGAGGACCGCCACGAACTGGCCGTCGGGGAAATTGTTGATCTGCCCGCGGATTTCACCGGCGGTGTAGTTTTCGGTGTCGGGATAGGCCGCGCTGATCAGCGCCAGGATGCCGCGAACGTCCCCCGGGACGGCGACGCGGACCTTTAGCTTTGCAGGGCTCTTCTTGGACAATGGTTTGCTCCAACCTCTTCCGGATACGCAGGCGGGGGCCGCCGCGCGCAGCAATACACCGATCCTGCGAGCGATCCAGGCGGCTCGGGACGATCGGGCAGAGGTTCTCTTAAGGACTGGCGCTTAGGAAGGGGCCAGCCACAGAAAGCCATCATGTCCGTCTCCGTCCGTACGCGATCGTCCTACTTAGTCCTGCTCAGCTTCGCGCTGCTGCTGAGTTGTGGCCTGGCGGCAGCGGGATTCCAGTGGCAGCAAAACCGGTCGGACCGGTGGGTGAGCCATACGGTGGAGATGCAAAAGCGTATGGCCCAGCTGCGTATCATGCGGCTGCGGGCCGAGGTGGCCCGCCGCGGGTTCGTGTTGACCGGCGATCCGCAGGATCGCGCCGCCGCGCACGCCGCGCGCAATTCGCTGCGCAAGGAACTGGCCCCGCTATCGGCGATGAGCGCGGGCAATCCCGCCCAGCAAGCCAACATGGCGATGCTCGACCGCGCCACGCAGCGATATTTCCAGGAAATGGAACGCACCTTCGCGCGCATCGACGAAGGCCGGGGAGACGAAGTCCGACGGAAATTCGGCGATCCCGCGGCTCGGCACGCGGATGCCCGGATCACGGCGCTGGTAGAGCGCATCAATGACGAGGAAGCGCGCCTCCTGCTGCAGCGCCAGCAGCGTTCGTCGCGCCTGGAGAACCTCGCCCGCGGCGTGCTCGGGTCGTGCATCGCACTGATCCTGCTGCTGGCAGCCATCGTCTGGCGCGATCGGGTGCTGCGACTGCGGGCGCTGCGCGCGGCGAACGAGGAGTTGGCGGCTGATGTCCAGAAGCGGGAGCTCGTCGAGGCGCAGCTGCAGTTGCTGGCGACCAACGCCACCGATGCGGTATTCCGGATCAGTCTTGACGGCACTTTTCTATATGCGTCGCCCTCCACGAAGCAGGTCTTCGGGATCGACCCATCGGCGGTGATCGGCGGCGACATCGCGCTCGGGGTTCATCCCGAGGACCAATCCGAGCTCGCAAAAGGGCTCGAAACGCTCCGCAGCGGCAAGCGCGATCGTACCTCGCTGACCTATCGCACGATCCAGCGCGGCGGCCCCCGGGCTTGGCGCTGGGTGGAGTCGAATGCCGGGCTGGTGCGCGATGCGGAGGGTCGGCCAGCCGAGATCATTGCTTCGGTGCGCGACGTGAGTACGCGCAAGCTGCTCCAGCTCGAGCTCGAGGCGGCGCGCCTCCACGCGGAATCGGCCGCGCACGCAAAATCGAGCTTCCTGGCCAATATGAGCCACGAGATACGCACGCCGATGAACGGCGTGATCGGCTTCACCGATTTGTTGCTCGCGGCCGACCTTGCTCCCCAGCAGCGACGGCAGGCCGAACTGATCGCCGATTCGGGTCGAGCGATGATGCGGCTGCTGAACGACATTCTCGACATTTCGAAGGTCGAGGCCGGACAAATGAAGATCGCCAGCGATGCCTTTGACCTACGCCATGCCCTGCGCGCTTGCGTGAAGCTGGTGATGCCGGCGGTCCAGCAGAAGGGCTTGGTGCTGAACCTCGATATTGCCGACGAATTGCCGGGGATGGTGGTCGGCGACGGCCTCCGCCTGCGGCAGATCGTCCTCAACCTGCTCGGTAATGCGGCGAAGTTCACCCCGTGCGGATCGATCACGCTGCGCGTCCGGTCGCAACCGCCCGCCGCCGACGCCGATCCGGATGCAGAGGCAATGGTCTCGATCGAGGTCGAGGACACCGGTATCGGAATCGCGCCGCATCGCCAGGCAGCGATCTTCGAAACCTTCGTCCAGGCCGAGGCGACGACCGCGAGTCGCTTCGGGGGTACGGGGTTGGGCTTGCCGATCAGCAAGCAGCTTGCCGAACTGATGGGAGGGCAACTGGTGCTCGACGGCGAGATCGGCGGCGGTTCGCGCTTCGTGTTGACCCTACCCCTGCGCGCCAGCCCCGATAACGACAGCGGCGCACCGGATGTGGGGGCAGAGGCGACCAGCGAGCCGGCTTCGACAGCGCGCGGCGCGCCGTTGCTCGTTCCGCAGGATCGCGGGCGCGTACTCGTGGCCGAAGATCACGACGTCAATCAACTGCTGATCACCGCCATGCTGCGCCAGCTGGGCTGGGACGTCGATATCGCGGTCGACGGCGCCGACGCGATCGCCAAAATCGACGCCGCGCTTGCCGCAGGTGCGCCGTACCGGATCGCGCTTATGGATATCCAGATGCCGATCATGGACGGATATGAGGCGACGCGACGATTGCGCGCGCAAGGTGTCGCCGCCAGCGATCTGCCGATTTTGGCACTGAGCGCCAACGCCTATGCCGATGATATCGCAGCGTGCCTGGCCGCGGGAATGCAGGCGCATATTGCAAAGCCGGTGACGCTTGCCAGCCTGGACAAGGCCATTCGGGAATGGGATCGTCAGCAGGCGGTGTCGTATAAGGGCCCCCCCGGAGAGTCGGTCCTGACGCCGGGCGCGACCATCCAGGAACGATACGCTGCTCGAAAGCAGGAGACGCTCGCGATGCTCGACGCGCTGCTGCGGCGCGGCCTGTTCTCCGATGCCGAGCTTACCGAAGCCTCGGGGTTGCTCCACAAGCTGGCCGGCACCGCCGGCATGTTCCGCGAGCCCGATCTTGGCGACCGGGCGCGCGACCTGGAGGACGGGATCGGCAGTTGGACGGGTGAGGATCGGCTGGACCGCGTCCGCGAAGCGATCGAAGCAATTCGCGCAGCCGCGTAGCAGCGACGAGGTTTTCAGCGACCGCGGGACGGGGTGGCGGTTACCCCGACGACCCACCCGGCAGAACCACCGTCTACAAATGGGCCAGCCGGCGAAACGTGTCCATCACGCAGGTCGGATCGATCGGCTTGTGCAGGACGACGCTCGACGGCTCGCGCGGCAGACAGCATTCGGGCGTCCCGGTGATGAAGATGACCGGTATTTCACCATAATGCGAGGTTATCGCCTGCACCGCGCAGGGACCGGTGCCCGCCAGCAAGATCACGTCGGAAAGGATGATGTCGGGTCGCCGCTCGTGCGCGGCGTCGACCGCCTCGTCTTCGGTATATGCCATCGCGATCGACGTGGCGCCCGCGCGTTCGGCGAGACTGGCCAGATATTCGGCGATCAGCCATTCATCTTCGATTATCAGCGCATGGCACATCGTTACGACCCCGGCCGCGGCGGGGTGGATTGGTGTTGCACGTCGCTTTTCAACGACGCTGCGATGGCGGATAGCAGCGCATGCGACCGCCACATCGGTGCGCCCGCGTCGTCGGCGGCTTCGGCATGGTCGAATTGTACGTCGGCGGCTCTTTCGATGATTGCCACCGCGTCGCCGCTGCTGAGCATCGCCTTCTCGCAAAGCCCGTGAATCAGGCTTTCGGCGAGCAGCAAGGCCGCCTGACCGTGAGCAGAACGGGCTGCCGGGAGCATCGCCTCGATCGCGGGATCATTGTCGTTCATGGGCATGGAGATGCCTTCTATACAGGCGGGAGCACGCACTCGCTCTCTGCCGCTGACGCCTGGTGAAGCATGCCAACGGTGAGGCCTTAATACCCCATCTCGTCCTGTATGTTCGCAACATACAACAATTTTCGACAATAACTTTAGTTAATATCAAAAGAGCGACACCGACCCAACTCCTGCAAATCGAATTGGTTCGTTCGGGACGGAAACTTTCTGCTGGCGATAAGGCGTTTTCCGAAGCCGAAATGCAGCGCAGCGCCAGGCGCGGGCAGATCGGAAGCCCGGCCCGCGGACCAGCCTCGGCAGACCGCTTCGGCATTTTTCGGAGAGTTTCGGCAGGGCAATGGTGCCGGTTGCAGGAATCGAACCCGCGACATCCAGTTTACAAAACTGGCGCTCTACCAACTGAGCTAAACCGGCACATGGCAGCTAATGTATCAGGTGACGCCGAAGGTCCAGCCTTCGGTTTGCGCGATATGCGGGGTCAGCGGTGCGGGTGACCAAAGTTCGGCGCGGTGGGCGTTGGCGCGGAGCCAGGCGGCGGTCAGCAGCGCGTCGGTGGCGTGGTCGTCGTAGATTGGGATCGGTGAGGCGCGCCCCTGCGTGAAGGTCGCGGGGTCGTGCGGGTGCGATCCGAATACCGCGAGCGCGGTGTCGAGCGCGTCGCGGTCGCGGAGCTTGCTCAGCCCCTTGCGCAGTCCCGCGGCGCGCGCGGCGATCGTGGTGTAGATTTCGACGACGCAGCCGCCGGAGCGCGGCGCGGGGTCGAACGGCCATACCGGCATTTGCTCGCCCAGATGGCGCAGCAGCCGCATGCCCGCGAAGCTCGCCTTGGCCACCTGCGCGGCGCCGATCGCGTCGTACACCGTCGAGGGCTTGCCGCCGCCATTGGCGTTGTAGCGCGCCTCGCAGCGGCGGAAATGCAGGAAGTCCGCCTTGGCACCGTCGGCGGCGCCCAGATAGAAATGGCTGCCGCGATGGCGTTCGAGGAAGCTTGCCGCGCCGAGATCGGCATCGTCGCACGTGGCGTCGATCCAGCGCCAGAACGCGCGGGCGCTGTCGGGGGCGGGGAGGCCGGGGAGATAGGCGCCGCGTTCGATCCAGGGCGGGGCGAAGCTGAAATCGAAGCCGATCAGCGTGTCGCTTGCGGCCTGGTCGCGCACCCAGTCTAGCACGCCGGCGCGCGACCAGATGCCGCCGGGCGGGCGCACCAGCACCGGCGCGGCGCTGCCGGCTTCGCACAAGCCCACCGCGATGCCGCGGTGGCGATTGCCCTTGGCGCCCGACCAGTCGATCGCGGCGAAGCGGGTGAAGCGCTGCGGGGTCAGTCGATCACCTCGGCCACCGCCTTGGCGAAGCCGGCGATGTCGAAGCGCGCGCTGCCGGGGTCCTCGCCCCGTCGGACGACCACCAGCCGCTTCGAGGGGATCACCATGACATATTGGCCGCGATTGCCCTGCGCGGCGTAGCTGCCGGCGGGAAGGCCCTGTTCGGGGCCGAACAGCCACATCGTCGCGCCATAGCCGGGGCCGGTGGCGGGCTGCGGGCCGGTCGGGGCGGTCATGTAGCGCATCCAGCCCTCGGGCAGCAGGCGCTTGCCCTGCCAGACTCCGTCGGCGCGCCAGAACTCACCGAGCCGCGCCAGGTCGCGCGCGGTCGACCAGACCTGGCTCGACAGGATGAAATTGCCGCGCCAATCCTGTTCGGCGACGGTGTGCGCCATGCCCAGCGGCGCGAACAGCGCGGTGTCGGGCAAGGTCGCATAGCGCGCGTCGCCCATGCCCTCGCGCAGCGACAGGACCGCCAACAGGATGTCGTTATTGGCGTAGCGGAAGCGGGTGCCGGGTTTGGCTTCTACCGGCCAGCCGGTGGTCTCCTCGGTCACCGCGGTGCCGCCGAAATAGATCGCGTCGGTACGGTTGCCCGCGGTCGCGCTGTGCAGCCCGCTCGCCATGCGGAGCAGGTTGTCGAGGGTGATCTGGCGGCGTGCGTTGGGGCTCGGCTCGTCGCGCCATGCGGCGATCCGCGCGGGCTGATCGACCTTGGCTGCGCCGTTCTTGACCGCGATTCCTGCCAGCGTGCCGGCGATGCTCTTTGCGACCGACCAGGTGCGGTTCGACACGAACGGGCCGAAGCCATCGGCATAGCGTTCGGCGACGATCGCGCCGTCGCGGACGATCACCACGCCGGCGGTCTTGGCGCCTTCGCCGAAGCCGCCGGTGAAGGCGCGATCGACCGCCGCCGCCAAGGCGCGCGAGGGGCGCGGGGCGATGCCCGCGTCGCCTTGCGGCCAGCGCGCGGGGTTGGCCGGGGCGGGACCGGGCGGGGTGGCGTAGCTGGTGGCGACCGGCGACGGCACCGCGCCGATCGGCTGGCCGACACAGCCGCGGCCCTTTGCGAACACCGCGCGGCGCGGTGGGAGTTGCGGGTCGAACGTGACGCTGACGACGCCGGTGGTGCGATCGATGGCGGCGGGAAGCTCGGGCAGCAGCGGCTGATATTGCGGGTAGATGCCCGCTAGTTCGTCGGCCTCGATCTGCGCTTCGCTGCGGCCGGCGTTGAAGATGCCGCTGCACAGCATCGCGGCCTTGTAACCGGCGGCGATCGCGCGGTCATAGGGTGCGGGGGCGGCGGGGGTGGTTTGCTGGGCGGCGGCGGGGGTGGCGACCAGCATTAGTACTAGCGCTCCCAACCACCGTTCGCCCTGAGCTTGTCGAAGGGCGGCCCGAACCTTCCGCTGGTGCGCGGGTTGCGGCTGCGGGGCGTGCTTCGACAAGCTCAGCACGAACGGGGATGGGGCAATAGTCCTAACCTTCACGCGCATTCCTTGCTTCCTCCCACCACGCCATCCGCTCGGCCACGCGCTTTTCGAACCCGCGATCGGTGGGCGCGTAGAAGCGTTGTGGGGGCAGTTCGGCGGGCCAGTAATTGGCTCCCGAAAAGCCCCCTTCGGCATCATGGTCATAGGCATAGCCCTTGCCATAGCCGATGTCCTTCATCAGCTTCGTTGGCGCGTTGAGGATGTTCTGCGGCGGCATCAGCGACCCGGTTTCCCTGGCGCTGCGCCACGCGGCCTTTTGCGCCTTGTACGCGGCGTTCGATTTTGGCGCGGTCGCGCAATAGAGGCACGCCTGCGCGATCGCGAGTTCGCCCTCGGGACTGCCCAGGAAGTCATAGGCGTCCTTGGCGGCGAGGCATTGCACCAGCGCCTGCGGATCGGCGAGGCCGATGTCTTCGCTGGCGAAGCGGACCAGCCGGCGCAGCACGTAGAGTGGCTCCTCGCCCGCGGTGATCATCCGCGCGAGATAATAGAGCGATGCCTGCGGGTCCGATCCGCGCAGCGATTTGTGCAGCGCCGAAATGAGGTTGTAATGCCCCTCGCGATCCTTGTCGTACACCGCGACGCGGCGCTGGAGCAGTGCCGACAGCCCGGCGGGGTCGAGCGGGGTCTCAAGCTGGATCGAGAACAGGGTCTCGGCCTGGTTGAGCAGGAAGCGGCCATCGCCATCGGCGCTGGCGACCAAGGCCGCGCGGGCGTCGGGATCGAGCGGCAGGCTGCGGTCTTCGATCGCTTCGGCACGCGCCAGTAACGTGTCGAGCGCGGCGGCGTCGAGGCGGTGGAGGATCAGCACCTGCGCGCGGCTGAGCAAGGCGGCGTTGAGTTCGAACGACGGGTTCTCGGTCGTCGCGCCCACCAGCGTGACGGTGCCGTCCTCGACATAGGGCAGGAAGCCGTCCTGCTGCGCGCGATTGAAGCGATGGATCTCGTCGACGAACAACAAGGTGCGCTTTCCGATTCGGGCATGTTCGTGCGCTTCGGCGAAGACCTTTTTCAGATCGGCAACGCCCGAAAACACCGCCGAGATCTGCGCATAGCGAAGCCCGACCGCGTCGGCGAGCAACCGCGCGATCGTGGTCTTGCCGGTGCCCGGTGGGCCCCACAGGATGATCGACGACAGCTTGCCCGCCGCGACCATCCGCCCGATCGCGCCTTCGGGGCCGGTCAGGTGGTCCTGGCCGACGACTTCGCCCAGATTGGCGGGGCGCAGCCGGTCGGCGAGCGGTGCGTCGGGGGCGGGTCGGGCAGGGGGCGGGGGAGCGGAGTCCCCGAAAAGATCGGCCATGACCGCCAGATAGGCGCGATCGCCGGCTTGCGCGAGGCTTCTTCCCCCCTCGCGCTTGCGGGAGAGGTCGGGGGTGGGCTCGATGTCTTACCAAGCGTTTCGTTCGAGGATGGCCCCACCCCTAGCCCCTCCCGCAAGCGGGAGGGGGACTAGCGCGCCCGCCGTGCGATCGTTTCGAGATACGCGTCGAGCACGACCTGGTTGATCCGGTCCCATTGATAGCCCTGCGCCTTGGCATGGCCCGCAGCCCCCGCGGTCCGCCGCGCGGCATCGTCACGGCAATATCGCTCGATCGCGTCGGCATAGGCGCCGACATCGCGCGGTTCGACCAATGCGCCGGTGACCCCCGGATCGACCAAGCCGACCGCGCCGGTCGCGCGCGCCGCGACCACCGGCACCCCCGCCGCCATCGCCTCGAGCGTCACATTGCCGAAGGTTTCGGTGACCGAAGGGTTGAAGAACACGTCCATCGACGCGACCGCGCGGCCCAAATCGTCGCCCGACTGGAAGCCCGCGAACACCGCGCTTGGCACATGCTTGGCGAACCATTCGCGCGCGGGACCTTCGCCGATCACCAGCACGCGGTGGCGCACCCCGCGCCGCTCGAGCTCGCGCACCACGTCGGCGAAGATGTCGAGCCCCTTTTCGAGCACCAGCCGGCCGAGGAAGCTCACCGCGACCTCATCGTCGGCGATGCCGAGCCCGCGGCGCCATTCGAGGCTGCGCATCGCCGGATTGAAGCGCGCATGGTTCACCCCGCGCGACCAGATGTCGATCGGCGTCGTCACCCCCCATTCGCGCAGCAGGTCGCGCATGCCCTCGCCGGGCACCACGACATGATCGACTCGATTGTAGAAGCGCTTCGACAGATTCACCGCGAGCGGCTCGAGAAACGCAGCCTTGTAATAGCGCGGATAGGTCTCGAACCGCGTGTGCACCGATCCAAGCGAGGGGATATCGTTCTCGTGCGCCCAGCGGACCACGCGATGCCCGGTGATATCGGGCACCGAGACATGGACGATGTCGGGGGCGAAGGCTTCCAGATCGCGCCGGATCGCCTTGGGCAATCCCAACCCCAGCCGATATTCGCTGCGTCCGGGAAAGGCGAGCGCGGGGACGCCGATCAGGTCGCCGGTCGGCTCGAACGCTGGCTCTGCTACCGTCGGCGAATAGACGCGCAGCGTCACCCCGGCGCGCAGCAAATGCCCCGCCAGCAGGTTGAGCGCCTGGTTCGCGCCGTCGCGGACATAATTATAGTTGCCGCTGAACAGCGCCACGCGGAGATTGGAAGCATGCATCGCCGGGCATCTAGCCGTACCGAGCGCGGTTTGCCACCGGAACGATCATCGCCGATCGCGGGTTTTGCTTCGTCATCCAGATCGGGAGCCGTCGATGTCGAATGCATTTCGCAAGGGCCAGAAGGTGAAGTGGAATTGGGGCAGCGGTGCGGCGCACGGCAAGGTCGAGGAACGCTTCGATCGCCGGGTGCAGCGGACGCTCAAGGGATCGAAGGTGGTCAAGAACGGCACGACCGACAATCCGGCGTATCTGATCGCGCAGGAGGATGGCGACCAGGTACTCAAACGCGGGAGCGAATTGAGCGGGGGGTGACCCTTCGCCTCCTACCGTCACCCCAGCGAACGCTGGGGTCTCGCGGTTGGAGAGCGCGCCGACCGACACGGGAAGACCCCAGCTTTCGCTGGGGTGACGGTAGCTTTCGCTGGGGTGACGGCTGTTGGGGTGACGGATGTCCTGGGGCGGTATTCCCTTTTCGTTCCTCCCGCGCTACCTCTGCTCCATGGCCAAGCCCCAGAAGAAATATGTCTGCCAGGCGTGCGGATCGGCGACGTCGAAATGGGCGGGCCAATGCGCCGATTGCGGCGAGTGGAATACGCTGGTCGAGGATGCCGGTGCGGTCGTCACCGCGTTTTCTGCGCGGCATAATCTGCAGGGCGGCGGGCGGCCGATCCTGCTGTCGGGGCTCGACAGCGAAATCGCGCTCCCCGAGCGCATGGCGACGGGCATCGCCGAGCTCGATCGCGCGCTGGGGGGCGGATTCGTCGAATCCTCGGCGACGCTGATCGGCGGCGATCCGGGGATCGGCAAGTCGACCTTGCTGCTCCAGGCGGCGGCCAAGCTGGCGCTGGCGGGCAAGTCGGTTGCCTATGTCTCGGGCGAGGAGGCTGCCGACCAGGTGCGGCTGCGCGCGCGGCGGTTGGGGCTCGGCAATGCGCCGGTGCAGCTCGCGGCGGCGACCTCGGTGCGCGACATCCTCACGAGCTTTGGCGGCGCCGCGGCGCCCGATCTGCTGGTGATCGATTCGATCCAGACGATGCATTCGGACCTGATCGAGGGCGCGGCGGGCACCGTCAGCCAGGTGCGCGCATCGGCGGGCGAGCTGATCCGCTTCGCCAAGGAGCGCGGCACCGCCGTCGTGCTGGTCGGCCACGTTACCAAGGACGGCAGCCTCGCCGGGCCGCGGGTGATGGAGCATATGGTCGATACCGTGCTGGCGTTCGAGGGCGAGCGCAGCCACCAATATCGCATCCTGCGTGCGATCAAGAACCGCTTCGGCGGCACCGACGAGATCGGGGTGTTCTCGATGGAGACGCAGGGGCTGAGCGAGATCGCCAACCCATCGTCGCTGTTCCTCACCTCGCGCGACGAAAGCGTCACCGGCACCGTGGTGTTTCCCGCGCTAGAGGGCACCCGCCCGGTGCTGGTCGAAGTCCAGGCGTTGATCGTCCGGCTGGCCAGCGGAGCGACCCCGCGTCGCGCGGTGGTCGGCTGGGATTCGGGACGGCTGGCGATGATCCTAGCGGTGCTCGAAGCGCGCTGTGGGCTCAGCTTTTCGACCTGCGAAGTGTATCTCAACATCGCCGGCGGCTATCGCGTGCAGGACCCGGCGGCTGATCTCGCGGTGGCCGCGGCGTTGGTGTCGGCGCTGTCCGAACGCGCAGTGCCCGTCGATTCGGTCGGGTTCGGCGAAATCGCGCTGTCGGGCGAGATCCGCCCCGTCGCCCACGCCAATCTGCGGCTGAAGGAAGCCGCCAAATTGGGCTTCGCCAGCGCGCTGCTGCCCAGCGCGCAGGCCACCGAGCCCGGCACGATGAAGCTGGCCGGGTTCAAGAACTTGGGCGCCTTCGTTGACCATATGCTGGCGCGCGGCTAGCGGCGCGGCAAGCAATCTGGAACGCACGCCATGGACCTGACCGCCCTCGATATCGTCGTCCTGCTCGCCGTCGGTAGCGCAGCGGTGCTCGGCGCGATGCGCGGCTTCGTCACCGAGGTGCTGTCGCTGCTCACCTGGCTGCTGGTCGCGTTCGTCGTGCGGCTGTTCCACACTCCCTTGTCGGCGATGATGGTCGACTGGGTCGGCACCAGCTCGGGGGCGGCGGTGCTGGCGCTGTCGATCCTGTTCGGGGTGACCTATCTGGGAGGCAAGCTGATCGCCAACGCGGTGGGCAAGCGGACGCGCACGTCGGTGCTCGGGCCGGTCGATCGCGCGCTTGGGTTCGGGTTCGGGATGCTCAAGGCGGTGATCCTGGTCAGCCTGGCGTTCATCCTGGTCGTGCTGGTGCTCGATACCGTCAATGGCGGCCCGGCGCGACGGCCCGACTGGATCAAAAGCGCGCGCACCTATCCGCTGCTCAACGCCACCAGCGCGAGCATCGCCGAGTTCGTCGACCGTCGCCGCCGCGGCCAGCCGGTGTTCCCCTTCCTCGACGATGCCCCGCGCAAGAAGTAGACGCCCTCTCGCGCAAAGCCTTGCCGTCGCCTACATCGATACGGTGACTACGCTCTACAACACCGACATCCTGCGGCTCGCCGCGACCGTGCCGTTCCAGCAGCGGCTCGATTCGCCGATGGCGAGCGTCGAGAAACGCTCGCCGATCTGCGGCAGCCGGGTGACGATCGACGTCAACCTCGACGAGGAGGGCCGCGTCGGCGAGCTCGGCATGCTCGTGCGCGCCTGCGCGCTCGGCCAGGCATCGAGCGCGCTGCTCGCCGAGCACGTCGTCGGTCGGACGCCCAAGGAGATCGCTGCTGCGAGCGATGCGCTCGCGGCATGGCTGGCCGGCGGCGACACGCCGCCCGACTGGCCGCGGCTCGAATTGTTCACCCCCGCGCTGCCGCACAGCGCGCGCCACGCCTCGATCCGGCTGGCGTTCGAGGCGGCGGCAGAAGCCGCGGCGCAAGCGGCGACCCACCGGCGCGAATTCGCCGGCTGATGGAAGCGCATGGCGAACTGAGCTTCGTTCGCGAATTCGCGCCGCTGCTCGGCGCGGCGCTGATCTTCGTGCTGCTGTTCCGCAAGCTGGGGCTGGGTGCGACGCTCGGCTATCTGGTCGCGGGCGCCGTGGTCGGGCCGCAAGTGCTCGGGCTGGTCGGCGATGCCGAGAGCAAGCTGGGGTTCGCCGAGCTCGGGATCACATTGCTGCTGTTCCTCGTCGGGCTCGAGCTCAGTCCGCAGCGGCTGTGGCGGCTTCGGCACGATATTTTCGGGCTCGGGCTGCTGCAGGTCGTGCTGTGCGGGCTGGCGGTGAGCGCGGTGATCTGGGGCGGGGCGGGGTTCTCGCTCGCCGCCGCCTTCGCGCTCGGGCTGCCGCTCGCCTTGTCGTCGACCGCGCAGGTGTTGCCGATGCTGCAATCGGCGGGGCGGTTGAAGACACCATTCGGCGAGCGCGCCTTTTCGATCCTGCTGCTCCAGGACCTGTCGATCGTTCCGCTGATCACCATCGTCGCGGCGATGTCGCGCAACCCCGCCGATGCCGCCGGCCCGCCGGGCTGGCTGCTCGCGGTCAACACTGTGCTCGCGGTCATCGGCCTGATCCTGGCCGGCCGCTTCATCCTGCGGCCATTGTTCACGCTGATCGGCAATCTGGGCGAGCGCGAGATGTTCGTGTTCGCCGGGCTGTTCACCGTCATCGCATCGGCGGCGATCATGCAGGCGCTGGGGCTGTCGATGGCGCTCGGCGCGTTCGTCGCGGGGGTGATGCTCGCCGACAGCCCGTATCGCCACGAGCTCGAGGCCGATGTCGAACCGTTCCGCTCGATCCTGCTGGGGTTGTTCTTCCTCGCGGTCGGCATGCTCCTCGACCTCGGCGCGATCGCCGAGCGGCCGCTGTTCGTGTTCGGCATGGCGCTGGCGCTGATCGTAACCAAGGGTGCGGTGATCTTCGGGTTGGGGCTGTTGTTCCGGATGGCGTGGCGACCCGCGCTGGCGCTCGGCATGTTGCTGAGCCAGGGCGGCGAATTCGGCTTCGTGCTGTTCGCGCAGGCGCAGGCGGCGTTCCTGATCGAACCCGAGGCGGCGAGCGTGTTCGGCGCGATCATCACGCTATCGATGGCGACCACGCCGTTCCTGATGATGTTCACCAAGCGCTTCCGTGCCGAGCCCGCCACGGGCGACGGATCGGCGCTCGATCCGCCGCGCCACGACGGCGCCAGCGCGGTGGTGGTCGGCTATGGCCGCTTCGGCCAGACGGTGGCGCAGATGCTGATCGGCCAGGGGCTGTCGGTAACGATCATCGACACCGACCCCGAGACGATCGAGATCGCGGGCGATTTCGGCATGAAGGTCTATTATGGCGACGGCACCCGGATCGACCTGTTGCGGCTGGCCGGCGCCGCCGATGCCGAGCTGCTGATGTTCTGCCTCGACGGCGACCAGCTCGATACCGAGGCGCTGACCGCGATCAAGCAGGCCTTCCCGCAGCCCTCGCAATTCCTGCGCGTGGTCGATCGCCGCGCGGTGATGCGGCTGGCGGGCGCGCCGGTCGAGGCGACGGTCCGCGAAGTCTATGAATCGGCGATCGCGATGGCGCGGCTGGCGATGGCGTGCGTCGGGGTCGACGAGGGCGAGGTCGAGCGGACCGAGGACGAATATCGGCGGCTCGACGAAGCGCGGCTGAAGCTGCAGGCCGACAGCGGCAGCATCTATGCCGGCCGCGACGAGATGTTCTCGCAGGCGCGCCAGCAGCGCCAGGCGGAGGAAGCGGAATGAACATCATCGTGGTGCTGGCGGGGCTTTCGGGCGCGATGGCGGTGGCGGCAGGCGCGTTCGGCGCGCACGGCGCGCAGGCGCAGGCCGCCGAATGGCTGCGCACCGGCGGCATGTACCAGCTGGTCCATTCGGTGGCGGCGGTGGCGGTGCTACAGCTCGGCGCGCGGGTGCCGGCGTGGCTGTTCCTGGCCGGCGGGCTGGTGTTCGCGGGCACGCTCTACGCGATGGCGCTGGGTGCCCCGCGCTGGCTGGGTGCGGTGACGCCGATCGGGGGGACGTTGCTGATCGTCGGGTGGTTGTGGCTGGGGTGGAGCGGGGTGCGGGGGTAGGGCGCCCGCCCAAGCCTAGGGCGTCACGGTGATCGAGGCGGTGCCCTCGGCCCAGACCGGCAGGTACAGGCCCTGGCCGGCCGCCCGCAGTTGACCGGTACGCGTCCGTTCGAGATCGGCGCGGACGATCACCCGGTCCTGTCGCTGGTTGGCGATCGCGCGATCGACCTTGCCGATCAATTTGGCGTAATCGCGCTCGGAATTCTGCGCCAGCAGGCCCGCGATCATCGGCGCGACCCCCGGCGCGTTGATCAGGTCGAGTATCAGATCGCCGCCCGTCATGTCGGTGGTGCCGCTGACCGCGAAGTCTTCGAAGCCGATCGCGCGCGAATCGGGACGGGTGACGGGCTTTCCGGTCATCCAGACGGTGCCGTGGGTGGGCTTGGTGTCGCCCGCTTCGAGCGCGGTGAAGGTCAAGCCGACCGCGATTCGTCCATTGGTCGTCCCGTATATCTCCACCTTTTCGAACCGCGCGCGCACCGGGTCCAGCCCTGGAATGTCGAACGGCCGGGCGGATCGCCGACGCAGCGCTTTCATGAGCACGGGTTCGAGCACGCGATAGTCGGCAATTACCGGAATGAAGAAGGCAAGCCGACCGACCGGCGTGGCAACCGGCTGCATCGGCGGCAGCGGCGTTGGTTCGGGGGGCGGCGGGCGGTTGCCGATATGCGTCTCGGTGATCGCGCGCAGGCCCAGGTTCAACCGCAATCGGCCGTTGGCGATCGTATAGCCGCCATAGCGTAATTCGCGCGGCGCGATCCGCATCCACGCCGCCGGATTTTCGCGGTTGAGCGAGATGGTGGTGAAGGCGGCGGTCCAGGCGCCGGCAATCGCGTCGCGCAACCCCAGCTTGCCCAACTCGGCGGGCAGGTTGCGTTCGAGCCGCGCCAGGATCGGCGCGAGCTGGCGCTCTGCCTGCGCGGTGAAATCGATGCGCTGGCCCAGAAACTCGATATGCGGCGTGTCGGTCCAGTCATAGGCGATGCGCATGGTGGTGCGCGGCGTCCAATCGTGCGCGAAGGTTATCTGCACGCGCGCGGTGACGACGGCGTCGGCGGTAGCGGGCTCGCGCTTGAGCACCCCGCCGATATCCTCGGCGCTCACTACTGCACGCAAGGGTATCGTGATCTCGATATCCTCGCCCTTGCCGGCGAGCGAGACCCTTCCGCGCGTGACCGATCCGACGATGCGGCATTTGATCGCGGGGGTCTTGACGGTGGCGATGCCCAGGTCGACGCGCTTGCTGGCGATGCAGGTCTGGCCGGGCTTGTCGATCCGCCAAAGCTGGGCCGGCACCTCGCCTTCGATCAGCCGCGCGAGATTGCCGAGTTCGGCCTCGACCGGGACGGCGAGGATCGAGGGCTGTGGTTCGATGACGATGGCGTCATTGGCGCGCGGTGGCTGCCCGCGATTGCGGTCGCATCCGGCCAGCAGGAGCAGCGCGAAGCCGATGGCCAGACCGGTCGAGCCCCTGCGCGCGATCACGAGGGGCTTGGCGGCCATCTTACGCATCGCCGCGGTCTGGCTTCGCCGTCGATACCTGCTTCTTCCCCACCCCCCGGCACTTGTCCGAACAATATACCACCTGCTCCCAGTCGCGCTCCCACTTCTTGCGCCAGGCGAAGGGGCGTTGGCAGACCGGGCACGTCTTGGTCGGCAGGTCGCGCTTGGCGACGCCGCGGGGCATCAGGCGGGGACGCGCTGGGCGTTCAGGAACGCGGCGACGTCGGTCAGGTCCACATTCCGGTCGAGATAGGTCCGGCCGATCCCGCGCGCGAGCAGGAAGGGGAGGGTGCCGCCCGCCATCTTCTTGTCGTGCGCCATATGGTCGACCAGCCGCGCGCCGTCGGCATCGACCTGCGCGCTGCCAAGGCCATCGGGCAGGCCTACCGTGCGCAGATGCGCGGCCACCCGGTCGGCATCGGCTTGCGGCGCGATGCCGTGCGCGGCGGAAAAGCCGAAGGCTAGCGCCATGCCCGCCGCGACGCCTTCGCCGTGGAGCAGCCGGTCGGAAAAGCCGGTTTCGGCCTCGAGCGCATGGCCGAAGGTGTGGCCGAGGTTGAGCAGCGCGCGCTTGCCGGTGGTCTCGCGCTCGTCCTCGGCGACGATCCGCGCCTTGGCGGCGACCGCATGGGCGATCGCGTGGAGCCGCGCGGCGGGGTCGCCGGCGATCAGCGCCGCCCCGTTGGCCTCGCACCAGGCGAAGAAATCGGCGTCGTCGATCAGGCCGTATTTGACGATCTCGGCATAGCCGGCGCGCACCTGGCGCGGCGGCAGCGTGTCGAGCACGGTGGGGTCGATCAGCACCAGGGCGGGCTGGTGGAACGCGCCGACCAGGTTCTTGCCCGCCGACGTGTTGATCGCGGTCTTGCCGCCGACCGACGAATCGACCTGCGCGAGCAGCGAGGTGGGGATCTGCACGAACTGGCAGCCGCGCTTCAGGATCGCACAGGCAAAGCCCACCAGATCGCCGATCACCCCGCCGCCAAGCGCGATGACATGATCCGATCGCTCGATGCCGAGCGCGAGCAACCGGTCGGTCAGCTCGGCGAGCATCGCCCAGCTCTTGGTGCCCTCGCCCGGCGGCAGGATGATCGGGTGGCTGGCAATCCCGGCGGCGTCGAGGCTGGCGCGCAAGGTGGCCAGATGCGGGGCGAGATTCTCGTCGGTGACGATCGCCATCGCGCGGCCGCGCGCCAGCGGCGCGAGCGCTTCGCCAGCACGCGCGAGCAGCCCCGCCGCGATCCGCACATCATAGCCGCGTTCGGCCAGCGCCACCTTGATCGTCGTCATCGCCCGATGGCCTCCAATATCGCATTCACCGTGGTTTCGTGCGGCGCGTCGTAGCTGGTCACGCGCAGCGGCGCGAGCGCGTAAAACGGGTTCCGCACCGCCGCCAGCTCGGCGAGCACCACGTACGGATCGCGCCCGCGCAGCAACGGGCGGGTGTCGCGGCGGCGAACGCGTTCGGCGAGCACCTGCGGCTCGGCGTCGAGCCAGATCGCCAGCGCCTGGTCGAGGATCAGCGCGCGCGTCTCGGGATTGACGAAGGCGCCGCCGCCGGTGGCGATCACCTTGCGCGTGCCGTCGATCAGCCGCGCGATCACGCGGCGTTCGCCGTCGCGGAAATGATCCTCGCCGAAACGCTCGAAAATATCGCTCACCGACATGCCCGCGGCAACCTCGATCTCGGTATCGGCATCGACGAAGGGCAAATGCAGCCGCGCGGCGAGCCGGCGGCCGACGGTCGATTTGCCCGCCCCCATCAGCCCGACAAGGACGATGGCGCGGTCATTCGTCGCGGATGCGGGGGGATGGGTTTGCAGCATGGTCGCCGGGGCTATACAGCCAGGGGGCGTGTCGGGCAAAAGGCGGCGCGTCCTATTTGCCAAGACGCGCTTGCTATCTGCCAATGCAGTCGCCCAACGAAGGTTTCGAACCCCCGCATGTCCCGTTCGCTTGTGATTCTCGTCGTCGTCATCGTCCTGCTGGTCGGCGGGCTGTTCTACCTGTCGGGTCGCGACGCCACTAAGGCGCCGGTCACGGTCGAAAAGGTGGTGCCGCTTGAAAATCTCTCGAACTAGCGTCGCCGCTGGCGCGCTGGCGGTGCTGCTCGCGGGGGGAGTGCTCTCCGCGCAGGATCGTGACGCGCCCGAATCGCTGCTGCCGCCGGGGTTCGGCGATCCGGTAGCGCCTGCCCCGGCGCCCGCGCCCGGACCGCGTCCGACGGGCACGGTGCCGTCGCCGATGGTCCAGCCGCTGCCGGGGCCGATGCCAAGCCCGACGCCGACGCCATCGCCGACCCCCACGCCGACCCCGACGCCGCTGACCGCCGCCGAGCTGCTCGAATATGAGCTGCCGGTATATGCACGGCGCTCGACCGCGCGGGTGGGGCGGATCGGGATGGAGAATGGCGGGCTTGCGCCCGATGCGTTCGGCGATGCCGATGGCGTGTATCTCGAAGGCCTGATGCGGCGGATCGAGGCGCCGATCGCGTCGCGCTGGCTGTCGATCGCGCTGCGGCGGATGCTATTGTCGCAGCTCGACACGCCGGCGCGGGTGAATGGTGCCGATTTCGCCGCCGAGCGCGCGTGGCTGCTGATCCGGATGGGCGAGGCGATGGCCGCGCGCAGCGTCGTCCAGGGCGTCGATACCCAGAACTACACCCCCAAATTATACCAGGTCGCGATGCAGGCGGCGCTCGCGGCGGGCGATCCGGGGGGCTTGTGTCCGCTCGAACCCTTTGCTCGGCCGACCACCAACGAAGCGGGCTGGGAGCTGGTCGAGGCAATGTGCGCGGGGCTTGCGGGCGAACCGCGCCGCGCGGGCCAGATCATCGACGCCGCACGCCGCGCGCGCGTCGCCAACGGCACCAATTTGCTGCTCGCCGAAAAGGTGGTGGGGGCAGGCGCGCAAGGCCGCCGCGCGGTGACGATCGAGTGGGACGACGTCCAGCAGCTCACCGCCTGGCATTACGGGCTGGCGATGGCGACCGGGGTCGCGATACCCGACGAGCTGATCCAGACGGTGGGGCCACATGTCCGGTCGTGGCAGGCATTGTCGCCCGCGCTGGCACCGCAGACGCGGCTGCGCGCCGCCGAGCTGGGGGCGAGCTGGGGGGTTTTGTCGAACGCCGCGTTGGTCGATCTGTGGGGCGCTGCCGAAGCGTCGGACGAGGCATCGAGCGCCGACACCGCGATCGCGCGCGACCTGCGCTCGGCCTACACCGCGGGCACCGCCAGCGAGCGGATCGAGGTGATGCGCCGGCTGTGGAGCGAGCCCGGCGATGCGCGGGTCCGCCATGCGCGGCACATCCTCACCGCACGCGCGGCGACGCTGATCGTTCCTGCGGCCGAGCAGGTCGACGCCGCCGATTCGCTGGTCGCCTCGATGCTGAGCGCGGGGCTCGACCGGCCCGCGGCGCGCTGGGGCGAGGTGGCGCCGGCGGGATCGGACGCGTGGGCGATGATCCTGCTTTCGGATCCCGATGCCCGCCAGCCGCTGACGGCAAGCAACATATTGGCCTATCGCGGCAGTGCCAGCCCCCGAAAGGCGCAGCTGTTCTTCGCCGGCATGGCGGGCACCGGGCGCGTCGCCGACGACGTCGTCGAAGGTCTGGCGCAGTCGTTCGAAGTGCGGATCGGCGACCAGAATGCCTGGACGCGCGCGATCGCGCAGGCGGCGCGCAACCGCCAGCCGGCGACGGTGCTGGTGCTGGCGGGGTTGGGGATGCAGACGACGCAGTGGTCGGCGGTGTCGCCCGCCGCGCTGTTCCACATCACCGCCGCGCTGACCGCCGTCGGGCTCGAGGGCGAAGCGCGGATGATCGCCGCCGAGGCGATCGCGCGCGCTTGACCGAGGCCGCCGATCGCGCGCCGAGCGAGGATCGTGCGCTGATCGAGCGGTTCCTCGAGATGATGTCGGCCGAAGCCGGCGCGGCGCGCAATACGCTGGCGGCGTATGAAACCGATTTGCGGCTGGCGTCGGAGCATCTGCGCGGCGGGCTCGCGCTGGCCGACGCGGCGGCGCTGCAATCGGTGGCCGAGCAATGGATGCCGCTCGCGCGCAGCAGCGTCGCGCGCAAGGCGGCGGCGCTGCGGCGGTTCTTCGGCTTCCTGGCCGACGAGGGCTTCCGCACCGATGATCCGTCGGATGCGTTGCCGCGGCCCGGCGCCGCGCGATCCTTGCCCAAAACGCTGTCGATCGCCGATGTCGACCGGCTGTTCGCCGCGATCGCCGACCGGATCGCGCGGGTACCCGCCGACCCCAACGACCTGCGGCTGTCGGCGCTGGTCGAGCTGCTCTATGGGTCGGGACTGCGCGCGACCGAGCTCGTGTCGCTCACGCGCGGTGCGATCTCGCCCGATCGGCCCTGGTGCATCCTCAAGGGCAAGGGCGGGCGCGAACGGATGGTGCCGATCTCGGATCGCGCGCGCGCCGCGGTCGCGGTCTGGCGTGCGCAGGTGCCCGCCGACCGCGCGTTTTTGTTCCCCTCGCGTACCGGGCATCTGACGCGGATCCGTTTGTACCAATTGCTCAAGGCGCTGGCCGCCGAGGCGGGCATCCCGCCCGATCGGGTCAGCCCGCACGTGCTGCGCCACGCCTTCGCGACGCATCTGCTGTCGGGCGGCGCCGACCTGCGCGCGCTGCAGGCGATGCTGGGGCATGCCGACATCGCGACCACCGAAATCTACACCCATGTCGACGCCAGCCGCCTGGTCGCGCTAGTCAACGAACGCCATCCGCTCGTTGACGCGGCGGCGCGGCGCACGTAACCGCAGCGGCCACATGGCAAGCTTCCTAGACTTCGAAAAACCGATCGCCGAACTGCAGGGCAGGATCGACGAATTGCGCGAAACCGCGGCGGGCGGCGAGCTCGACATCGATGCCGAGGTCAAGCGCATCCAGGTCAAGTCCGACCGGATGCTGCGCGAGACCTATGCGCGCCTGACCCCGTGGCAGAAGACGCAGGTCGCGCGCCACCCCGAGCGGCCCCATTTCAAGCATTATGTCGCCGCGCTGATCGACGATTTCATGCCGCTGGGGGGCGACCGCGCCTTTGCCGACGATCAGGCGATCATCGGCGGCTTCGGCAAGTTTCGCGGGCAGCGGGTGATGGTGCTCGGCCATGAAAAGGGTGACGACACCGCCAGCCGGCTGCGCCACAATTTCGGCATGGGCAAGCCCGAGGGCTATCGCAAGGCGATCCGGCTGATGCAGCTGGCCGACCGATTCGGGCTGCCGGTGGTGACGCTGGTCGATACCTCGGGCGCGTTCCCCGGGGTGCAGGCCGAGGAGCGCGGCCAGGCCGAGGCGATCGCGCGCTCGACCGAGCAGCTGCTGAACCTGGGCGTGCCGGTAGTGTCGGCGATCGTCGGCGAGGGCGGATCGGGCGGCGCGGTGGCGCTTGCGACGGGCAATAGCGTGCTGATGTTCGAGCACGCGGTCTATTCGGTGATCTCGCCCGAGGGCTGTGCCTCGATCCTGTGGCGTACCGCCGACCGCGCGGCCGATGCGGCGGAGGCGATGAAGGTCACCGCGCAGGATCTGATGGCGCTGGGGGTGATCGACCGGGTGATCCCCGAGCCGCTGGGCGGCGCGCACCGCGATCCCGGCGCGGCGATCGTGTCGCTGGGCGACGCGATCGAGAAGGAGCTGGGTCAACTCGAGGGCAAGACGCCCGATGCGCTGCGCAAGGCGAGGCGCGAGAAGTTTTTGAAGATGGGTCGGGGATAAAAAAAGAGCGGCGGATCCGAAGTTCCACCGCCCTTTTCTCATATGCCCAAGTTAGGTTTAGGGAGCAGCCGGCGGCGTCATCTTGGTCGACACTTCGTTGAAGGTCTTGTTCAGGCTGGTGCCCAGACCCTGCATCGCTGCGATCGCCGCGACGGCGATCAGGGCGGCGATCAGGCCGTATTCGATGGCGGTGGCGCCCTTGTTGTTCGTGAAAATCTTGCGAATCGTCTTCATGCCGGTCTCCATCTTGTAAGAGCTTCAAAATACCCGGCTGTTCGGGGAGCCCCGGCCAGCCTGGCGGGGATAGCGCCGCTACGGTTGAGAAATGGTTTAAGACGAGCTCCGCGGTTCCGACTATTCGGCCTGGCCGCTCGTCGCATCTTCGACATCGGTGCTCACCCCGTCCCACATGGTGATCGTTGCATCGGCCACGCCCGCGATCGCACCGACGATCGCCAGGAACACCAGCGCGAGAATCAGCCCGTATTCCACCGCGGTAGCGCCGCGCCGGTCGTCGAAGAGGCGCTTGGCCACATGAAGAATTCGCCGCATATGCTCCGCTCTCGATCCGTGGCGTCCCGTTTACGCCAGCAGAGGTAAAAATATTGCTCGCACCGATTTCTTCTCCTCCGACGTCGCCTTTGCTCGTGGTCGCCGCCGCCTTGATCGATCTCGAAGGCCGCGTACTGGTGCAGCAGCGGCCACCGGGCGGGTCGATGGCGGGGCTGTGGGAATTTCCCGGCGGCAAGATCGAAGCCGGCGAGACCCCCGAGGCAGCACTGATTCGCGAATTGCACGAAGAACTGGGGATCGACGTCGAACAGGCGTGTCTGGCGCCGGCAGTGTTCGCGAGCGAACCGCTGGGCGATCGGCATCTGCTGCTGCTGCTTTACGCCTGCCGCAAATGGGGGGGCGTGCTCGAAGCGCGGCACGCCAGTGGGCTGCGCTGGGTGCGTCCGCTCGAGTTGCACCGCATGGAAATGCCGCCGGCGGACAAGCCGCTGATCGGGTTGCTCGAAGCCCTGGTCTGAGGTCTCCCCTCGCGCGTCAGGAAGCGGAGCCACCCTCCTTCAACGCCGCTGCGAGCGACGCCGTCGCACTGCCGCGCTTCGCGGGCTTGGGCTGCGACGGATCGGGTGCCCAGCCGGTCAGGAACACGATCTGGAAGCGCTCGGGGGTCCGCCCGTCGGGATCGGCGCGCGCGGCGAAGCCCTGCGCCGCCGCCGCCAGCGCCGCGCGGGTCAGCGGCGGGGTACCCCGCAGCAGGTTGGTCGCCGCCATGCCGCGCAGATCGTCGAGCAGCCGCCCCAGCCCCGAATAGCGCACCGTCAGCGTCTCGATATCGGCGACCGGCAGCGCGAAGCCCGCGCGCATCATCAGGTCGCCCGCCGACCGCACGTCGATCTGCGGATGCACCCGCGCGATCGCGCGATCGGGCTCGGCGGCGAGCAACGCCGGCTTGAGCGTGGCGAGCGATCCTGCGCCCAGGAAAGCGCCGAGGAACAACCCGTCGGGTTTGAGCACTCTTCGTGCCAGCGCCAGCGCGCCCGGCACGTCGTTCACCTGATCGAGCACGCCAGCACTCACCACGCAATCGAAGCTCGCATCGGCGAAGGGCAGGCGGTCCTCGTCGCATTGCACCCCGCGCGCTGCCGCCGCGAAGCCGAACCCTGCATCGGCGCGGATCACCCGCGACCCCGGCGGCGGCACGAACGCGCCGTCGAAACAGCCGAGGTCGAGGATGTCGACCATTGGCCGCGTCACACTGTCGAGGCGCTCGGCGATCCCGTCGAGCATCGCCGCGCGCAGGAAATCATGCGCGGCATAGCCCGGCTGCGCGCGGTCGCGGCGGCGGCGGCGCAACGCGCGATCGAAAAGTTCGGTGGTCGCCATCGCCGCGCTTGTGCCCCCGTGGGGCGCAGTCGACAAGGGTGCGATGCTGCTTCGCCCCGCCTCGACCATCGCCTTGCAGGTGTTGCGTGGTGCCGCGTCGCTCGCGCTGCCGCCGCGATGTCCTGCCTGCGGCGCGGTGACCGCCGACGATCACCGCTTCTGCGTCGATTGCTGGGATACGCTGCGCTTCCTGGGTCCGCCCTGGTGCGCGGGCTGCGCGCTGCCGTTCGAGCATGATCGCGGCGAGGGGGCGATGTGCGGCGTGTGCCTCGCCGATCCGCCGCGCCACAGCGGGGTGCGCGCCGCGGTCGCTTATGGCGAGGTCGCGCGGCGTACGGTGCTCAAGCTCAAATATGGCGGGCGGATCGGCTGCGCCGACACCGTCGCGCGGCTGATGCTGCGGCTGTTGCCCGACGACGCCGAACTGTTGGTGCCGGTGCCGCTGCATCGGCGGCGGCTATGGTCGCGGGGGTTCAACCAGGCGGGGCTGATCGCGGTTGCGCTGGGACGTGATCGCGGCGTCGCGGTGGTGCTCGATGCGCTGGTGCGGCGAAGGCCGACCCCGGTGCTCAAGGGCCTGAACCGCCGTGCCCGCGCCAAGGCGGTGGCGGGGGCGTTTGCAGTGCCCCCCGAACGCCGCGAGACGATCGCCCGACGGCACGTGGTGCTGATCGACGACGTCTATACCAGCGGCGCCACCACCGATGCCTGCACCGCGCAGCTCCTGCGCGCGGGTGCGGCGAGCGTCACCATCCTGTGCTGGGCGCGGGTCCTCCACGACGCCGACGATTGACAACCGCAGTCGCGCCCCACACCTGAAGCGCCATGGCAACGATCGAAATCTATACCAAGGCGTTCTGCCCCTATTGCACGCGCGCCAAGCGGTTGCTCGACGGCAAGGACGCGAGCTACACCGAACACGACATCACCATGGGCGGCCCACGCCGCGCCGAGATGATCGAGCGGGCGCAGGGGCGTACCACGGTGCCGCAGGTGTTCATCGAAGGGCAGCATATCGGCGGGTCGGACGATCTGGCGGCGCTCGACCGCGAGGGCGGCCTGGATTCGCTGCTCGCCAAGTGAGCGCGCGGGCGTGAAGGTCGCGCTGCTCCAGATGACCGCGGGGACCGATCCTGCGGCTAATGCAGCGACGCTGGTGGCGGCGGTGCGCGACGCCGCCGGTGCGGGTGCGGCGATGCTCTTCACCCCCGAAATGTCGGGGCTGCTCGATCGCGACCGCGAGCGCGCGAAGGCGAGCATCGTCGCCGAGCGCGAGGATGGCGTGCTGGTGGCGGTGCGCGAGGCAGCGCGCGCGAACGCGATATGGGTGCATCTGGGATCGCTCGCGATCCTGCGCGACGACGGACGCTACGCCAATCGCGGCTTCGTGATCGATCCCGAGGGGGTCATCCGCGCGCGCTACGACAAGCTGCATTTGTTCGACGTTGATCTGCCGAGCGGCGAGCGCTGGCGCGAATCGGCGGCCTACGCCGCGGGCGAGGCGGCGGTGCTGGTCGACACCCCTGCGGGGCGGCTGGGCCCCACGATCTGCTACGACCTGCGCTTCCCCGATCTCTATCGCGCGCTCAGCGACGCCGGCGCGACCTTGTTCTCGGTGCCCGCAGCTTTCACGCGGCCGACCGGCGCGGCGCATTGGCACGTGTTGCTGCGCGCGCGCGCGATCGAGGCGGGGGCGTTCGTCGTCGCGGCAGCGCAATGCGGCGAGCATGCCGATGGCCGCGCGACCTATGGCCATTCGCTGGTGATCGACCCCTGGGGCGAAGTGCTGCTCGACATGGGCGACGCGCCGGGGCTGGGGTTTGCCGAGATCGATCCGGCACGGGTCGCCGTCGTCCGCGCCGAGGTCGCAGCGCTGCGCCATCGCCGGCCGATCCCGAAGGTGACGCTGGCGCCATGATCGTCTTTGACCTTCGCTGCCCGGCGGCCCATGTGTTCGAGGCATGGTTCGGCAGCTCGGCCGCCTATGCCGACCAGCGCGAGCGGGGGTTGATCGCCTGCCCGATCTGCGGCGATACCGACATCCAGAAGGCGCTGATGGCGCCCAATATCGGCGCCAAGGGTAATCGCGCCGTGGCGCCGCCGCCCAAACCCGCCGGCGATGCGCCGACCCCGGAAGCGATCAAGGCGGCAATCGCTACGGTCGCTGCGGCGCAGGCAAAAATGCTCGAGCAATCGGCCTGGGTCGGCCGGTCCTTTCCCGATCGCGCGCGCGCGATGCATCTGGGCGAAGAGAAGGTCGCGCCGATCCACGGCCAGGCAACGCTCGCCGAGGCGCGCGCTTTGGTCGACGAAGGCGTCGCGATCGCCCCGCTGCCGTTCCCCGTGGTACCCCCCAGCGCGCAGAATTGAATCGCGCGGCTGGTCGCGGGGCGTGGAGGGGTTCGGGATTGTCGGTCGCCGACGGTGCGACTAAACGCCGTGCGACGCACCCGTAGCTCAGCAGGATAGAGCGGTCGCCTCCTAAGCGACAGGCCACTGGTTCGAATCCAGTCGGGTGCACCAGAAATGTTTCAGCCTGCGGTAGCTGATCGTTGCCGAAAAGCCTTCGTTGCACGGCTCCTCTAACGCGTGATGTGGCCTTGACTAGTTGGAGAATGTTGCTCAAATGTTCTCGCCCAGCGGGAGCGAGGCGACATGATCGATATCAATGGTCCAGACCAGCGGCGAACAATTTCGGTATGGCTCCGAACCGGTCGGCTACCAGCCTTTCCGACTGATGGGATCGAACTGAAGTTCAATCCCTATCACGACCCGCGTAACGGGCAGTTCACCTTTGCTCCTGGGGGGCCGCGCTCGTTGAGCCGCGTCATCATCTCGCATCGTCGATCGCGAGCGTTTGCAGCGGACAATGCAGGTGCGGCGCGGTCGCCCGAATTGCCAATTGACCCACCGCGCAAGCCGCAGACGACTAGCCTACAACCAATCGTCGTTTCCGACGCGGTGTATCGACCGGGCGACACCGATCCTGACCTCCAGCAAATATCGTCGCGGCCTCCTCGCGCGGGACGCGGCAGCAATAGTCGAGCGTTCGAGGATCCGATGTTGTTAGAGCAAACGTTCCCAGGGTTGCGCAATGCGCCCGGCGGGGCAATGCTCTCGGTCGCGGATCATATCTTCGACCTTACCGGTCCTGCCCGGGCCACAACCGCCGCACTGACCCAGGCCCGCACCCGCGTGTTGATCGAGCAGATCGGGGCGATCGACCCGAACTACCGCTTCCAGTCGCTGGGTGTCCCCCAAACGCTGCAAGGGCAGGTCAATCAAGTCGATGGGCTGCGTTTCGATCGCGCGGCGGCTTTCGTTCGCACGAAGGGAGAGCTTCGCCCGATGCAGGTGGAGACGCTGCGCTTCATGCAACAACGCGCTGATCTGGCCTATGCTCGCGGTGTTAAACTATTGAATGCCAGGTTGCTACCGATCCGATTGTCATCGCAGGAGGCGCTCGGCAACTATATCGATCGTGAAGTCCGAAAGGACCTTCGTAGGCGATATGCGCAAGCCGGTATCGATTCGGGTGGGGCAGGGCCGATTAGAGTGAACAGGCGTGAAAACGACAGCTCGGGATCTGACGCAACCTTCAGGCGACCGGACGCCCGAGTAGGGGCGGTGGCCTATGACGTGACGCTGACGCGCAAAACAATCCAAACAGGTCAAGTCCGCGGCTTCTTCGCTACCGACTTCCAGCCGACGCAGGTCATCATCGTACGCCCAAGGCAGCTTGGGCCGGACAATAGCTACATTATTACCCGACCGGAGGCGAAAAGATGAGCGAGATTTTCAGAAGCTCCTATACTAACCCCGACCCCTATTGTTATATTCCGGCGTCGTTGAGCGAGATCTACGATATGCTGGCCTCGCTGGCGGGCGGCGCACCGACGTTTGTCGATCCGATGTTTCCCGAGCGAAACATCGACACCGAGTTTGAAATACTGCGCAGAGCGCTGGATATCGTTCGCGGCAAGCTTGGCGACGAGGGGCACGCGGCGGCGCTCGACCTTGCGGCGCGTGCCAAGGCGCTGTTTCTCGACGATCCTGCCGAGGACAATGGCAAGACGAGCGAGGGCATCAAGCTGATCTTCGAGATCGAGGACATCATCCAGTCGGTGAGAAATCGCCGGACCAAGGCGGGGATCAAGGACGAAGAAGGGCGGGTCAGCGGCGACTGACGCTGGCCCTCCTCTGCTCCTGGCAGCCGGCTGCAACCCGCTAACGGCTATTCGCGCCAGCTTTTGTCGTGTCGATCGACCAGCCGCACCATTGCGGCGAAGTCGGCGGCGCCCGGACCGCCGGGGGGCTGCACCTTGAACAGGTCGCGCTGGTGCGTCGCGACGACTTCGGGCGATACTTCGAGCGCGGTGCCCATGCTGGCGGTCGCGATCTGGATTTCGCAAGCGCGCTGGAGCGACCAATGTTTGATGAAGGCTTCGGGCAGCGTGCGACCCATCACCAGGATGCCGTGGTTCTTGAGGAACATCACCCGCTTGTCGCCCAGATTGGCGACCAGCCGCGCGCCCTCTTCGCTGCGCACCGTGACGCCTTCGAAATCATGGTATGCGATCTGCCCGACGAAATTGCAGGCGTAGAAGTTGGCGGGGCGTAGTCCGCCCTCGACCGAACTGACCGCCATGCCCGCGGTGGTGTGGGTGTGCATGATGCAATGTGCGTCGGGCAGGTTGCGGTGGAACACCGCATGCTGGGTGAAGCCCGCCAGGTTGACGGGGTAGGGCGATCCGTCGAGCTTGTTGCCGTCGAGGTCGATCTTGACGAGGTTCGACGCCTTCACTTCGCTGAAATGCAGGCCGAAGGGGTTGATCAGGAACGCGCCTTCTTCGCCGGGCACCTTCAGCGTGATGTGGTTGTAGATCATCTCGGACCAGCCGAGCATGTCGAACACGCGGTAGCAGGCGGCGAGCTGCTGGCGCGCCTCCCATTCGGCTTCGCTCATCTTCGTCGTCTGCGCTGTCGGCGTCTGGATCGCGGCGGTCGCCATGGCATCCTCCCGGGGGCTGTTTCGGGTTACGGGTATGCCATCGATGGTCAGCGAAAGCGATAGGGGACGACCTGGCGGACATTGGGGTCGATCTCGATGATCGAGGCCGCGGGGGGGAAGGCGCGCTGGTCGCAGGCGATGCGCGGGCAGATGCGGCACGAGCTGCCGATCGGCGTGGCGGGGCCGTCGGCGCGCAATTCATCGGCATAGACGAACTCGGCGGCGTGCTGCGCCTCGCATCCCAAGGTCACCGCATAGCGGCGCGGGGTGCGGGTGAAGCTGCCCGATGCCTTCACCAACCCCTTGGCCATGGTGACATAGCGAACGCCATCGGGGGTTTCGGCGAGCTGGACGAGGATACGATCGGGGATCGCGACGGCTTCATGGACCAGCCAAAGCGGGCAGGCGCCGCCATATTGCGCGAATTGCAGCGGGGTGGCCGAATGTCGCTTAGTGATGTTGCCCGCCATGTCGACGCGGCAGAAAAAGACCGGGATTCCTGCCGCGCCGGGGCGCTGGAGCGTCGAGAGGCGGTGGCAAGCCTGTTCGAAGCTGACCCCGAAGCGCTGGCGCAGGCCGTCGACATCGTGGCGAAGCTCGCGCGCGGCGTCGCGATAGGCGGTGTAGGGCATCAGCAGCGCGCCCGCGGCGTAATTGGCGAGCCCCACCGAAAGCAAGGCGCTGGCGGCGTCGACCAGCCCCGATCGCGCCACGGTGACGTCGATTTCGTTGGCGAACTCGAGCCGAACGAGCTGGTGCGCGAGCTGGAAATGGGTGCTTTCGGGGGGCAGGTTGCGATCGATCCGCAGCGTACGGCGGACGGGGTCGAAGGCGCGCAGCGGCGCGGTCTGCTCGCCGGTGCCGGGTTCGATCGTCACGCGGTGGCGCAGCTGCAGCCGGTCGATCATCGCGCGGACGGGGTCCGCCCCCGCGGGCAGCGCGGCAGCGAGCGCCTCGGCGGCGCGGTCGATCGGATCGATGTAATTATTGGCATGGTGGAACCAGTCGCGGACCTCTTCCCAGGGCTGGCGGCCGGAGGTTTCGCCGCCGCTGTCGAATCGGTCGTCGAGTGCGCGAACCTGTTGCTGCACCCGCAGATAGGCGTCGTGCAGCGCGACGAGCCGGCGGGCGAGTTGCGGTTGTTGGCGAAGCGCGCGGTGGACGGCGGCCTCTTCGACCGGAGCTCCCGAAACGCTGGGGTCGCGCGCCGCGGCGATGGCGGCGGTGAGCAGGCCGGCATCTTCGCCCACTTCGGCCCAGTCATTGGGGAAAGCGCGCCCCAATGCCGCGAGCGTCAATTCGGTGAGCGGGCGATCGCCGTTCTCGATCTGCGAGAGATAGCTGGTCGAGATGCCGAGGCGGGCAGCGGTTTCGGCCTGCGACAGCGCGAGGCGTTGGCGAAGCGTGCGAACGTTCGATCCGGCGAACAGGCGGCGGCGGGGGGCGGTCACTGCCTCCCTCGAGCGCGGGACGTGTGGGTCATGCGGTGATTGGTAGTTTGCAAAGTGTTTCGCCGCAACTTCGCAACATCGCATTTGCCTTTCTTTCGCTTGGCTGAGAAGGGGATGGCCAACGCAACGGAGTGATCGCCTGCATGTCGTCGACGATGCTCGAACTGGAAAAGCGGCGCGAAGCCGCGCGGGCAGGCGTCGGTCAGAAGCGGATCGACGCGCAGCACGCCAAGGGGAAGCTGACCGCGCGCGAGCGGCTCGATGTATTGCTCGACCACGGATCGTTCGAAGAACTCGACATGTATGTCGAGCATAACTGCGTCGATTTCGGGATGGAGGAGCAGATCATCCCCGGCGACGGCGTCGTCACCGGATCGGGCACGATCAACGGCCGTCTGGTCTTCGTGTTCAGCCAGGACTTTACCGTTTTCGGCGGATCACTGTCCGAACGCCACGCGCAGAAGATCTGCAAGATCATGGACATGGCCCTCAAGGTCGGCGCGCCGGTGATCGGGCTCAACGATTCGGGCGGCGCGCGCATCCAGGAGGGTGTCGCATCGCTCGGCGGCTATGCCGAAGTCTTCCAGCGCAACGTATTGGCTTCCGGCGTCGTCCCGCAGCTCAGCCTCATCATGGGGCCGTGTGCAGGCGGCGCGGTTTATTCTCCAGCTATGACGGACTTCATCTTCATGGTGAAGGATTCGTCGTATATGTTCGTCACCGGCCCAGATGTAGTGAAGACCGTTACAAACGAGATCGTCACGCAGGAGGAACTGGGTGGAGCGGTGACGCATACCACGAAGTCGGGGGTCGCAGATGTCGCCTTCGAAAATGACATCGAGGCGCTGCTCGCAGCCCGCGACTTCGTGGATTTCCTTCCCGCCTCGAACCGCGCCGCGGTGCCCGAGCGTTCGAGCGACGACCCATGGGACCGGATCGAGCCCAGCCTCGACACGCTGATCCCGCCCAGCGCCAACATGCCCTATGACATGCACGAGTTGATCGCCAAGACGGTCGACGAGGGCGAGTTCTTCGAATTGCAGCCGAGCCATGCGGGCAACATCCTGATCGGCTTCGGCCGGATCGAGGGGCGCACGGTGGGGATCGTCGCCAACCAGCCGATGGTGCTGGCGGGCTGCCTCGACATCAATTCATCGAAGAAGGCGGCGCGGTTCGTGCGCTTCTGCGATGCGTTCGACATTCCGATCGTGACCTTCGTCGACGTCCCCGGCTTCCTGCCGGGCGTGGGGCAGGAGCATTCGGGGATCATCAAGCACGGCGCGAAATTGCTGTTCGCCTATGCCGAGGCGACGGTGCCCAAGATCACGGTGATCACGCGCAAGGCCTATGGCGGTGCCTATGACGTGATGGCGTCGAAGCATCTGCGCGGCGATCTGAACTATGCTTGGCCGACCGCCGAAATCGCGGTGATGGGGGCCAAGGGCGCGGTCGAGATCATCTTCCGGGGCAAAACGCCCGAGGAGATCGCCGAGCGGACGGCGGAATATGAGGCGCGCTTCGCCAACCCCTTCGTGGCGGCGAGCAAGGGCTTTATCGACGAGGTGATCCAGCCGCATTCGACGCGGCGTAGGGTGGCGCTGGGGCTACGCAAGCTGCGCGGCAAGCAGCTCGAGAACCCTTGGAAGAAGCATGACAATATTCCGTTGTGAATCCCCCTCCCGCTTGCGGGAGGGGTTAGGGGAGGGCGTGTTACTCGAAGCTGTTTCCCGCTGTTGCGGACAGTCCCTCCCCCGACCCCTCCTGCAAGCGGGATGGGAGAAGTGAAGCTCGGCCGTCTCAACCACGTTGGCGTCGCGACACCTTTGATCACCGACAGCATCGCCTTCTACCGCGACACCATGAGTGCGACCGCGATCGGCGAGCCGTTCGATCTGCCCGCGCAAGGGGTGAAGGTGTGCTTCGTCGATACGCCCAATACCCAGATCGAGTTGATCGAGCCGCTGGGCGAAGGCTCGCCGATCCACGGCTTCCTCGCCAAGCATCCGGGCGGCGGACAGCATCATCTGTGTTATGAGGTCGAGGATATCCTGATCGCCAAGACGTGGTTCGAGGGGCGCGGGGTGCGGGTGCTCGGCGAGCCGCGGATAGGCGCGCACGGGACGCTGGTCCTGTTCCTGCATCCCAAGGATACCGGCGGGGTGCTGACCGAATTGATGGAAGCGCCGCAGCACTGAACCTTCTCCCGCTTGCGGGAGAAGGATACCGAAGCTTGCCAGCTTGCTGGCTAGCGCAGGTTGGATGAGGGTGGTGCGGCGCTTGGCGCCGCGCGGTCGCAAGTGCGACCGCTCCACCCTCACCCAGCTCCGACTAGGGCCGCATGAAGAATGCGACCCAAGTCTTCGCAACCCTCTCCCGCCAGCGGGAGAGGGGAGAAGGGATCGAGCTTGCCCCACTACGAACACATCCTCACCGAGCGGCGCGGCGACGTGCTAGTCGTCAGGCTCAACCGACCCGACCGGCTGAACGCAGCCCCGCCCGCTATGTTCGACGAACTGCGCGCCGCGCTGGGCGATCTGGACGGCGCGCGCGCAGTGTTGATCGCGGGCGCGGGGCGGGGGTTCTGTTCGGGGGCCGATGTCGGCGGCGGCGCACTGGGCGCGGCGGACCCCGGCGCGGCGACCTTCGAAGCACTGACCGAGCATTATAATCCAGCATTGCTGGCGATCGCCGCGCTCGATGTGCCGGTGGTGAGCGCGGTGCGCGGGCCGGCGGCGGGGATCGGGTGCAGCCTGGCGCTGGCCGCTGATTTCTGTGTCGCGAGCGAGACCGCCTATTTCCTCCAGGCATTCGTCAATATCGGGCTGGTGCCCGATGGCGGCGCGTCGTGGATGCTGCCTCGGCTGATCGGGCGCGCGCGCGCGACCGAGATGATGCTGTTGGGCGAGCGGGTGGCGGCGGCCAAGGCGCACGATTGGGGAATGATCCACCGCGTCGTGGCCGACGACGCGCTCGATGCCGAGGCGTTTGCGCTCGCCGAGCGGCTGGCGGCGGGGCCGACGCGCGCACTGGGGCTGATGCGGCGGGGGATGCAGGCGGCGCTCGAGAGCGATTATGCCGGCGCGATGGTCCGCGAGGCCGAGAACCAGCGCGCGGCGCGCGGGACGCAGGATGCGATCGAGGGGGGGATGGCTTTTTTGCAGAAGCGCAAGCCGGTGTTTAAAGGCAATTAATCCCCTTCCCGCTTGGCGAGGGGGTTAGGGGAGGGCTTGTCCCACCCCTTGCGCTTTCCGCCTTAGACAGGCCCTCCCCCGACCCCTCCCGCAAGCGGGAGGGGGGAGATTGTAGAATGACCGACAAACCGACCCTCGCCGACTGGCAGAACCTCGCCGCCAAGGAATCGAAGGACCGCGACCTGCGCTGGCACACGCCCGAGGGCATCGCGGTCAAGCCCTTGTACACGCAGGAGGACGTCGCCGATCTCGACCCCGGCCTGCCGGGCTTCGCGCCGTTCACCCGCGGGGTGCGCGCGTCGATGTATGCCGGGCGGCCCTGGACGGTACGGCAATATGCGGGCTTTTCCACCGCCGAGGAATCGAACGCCTTCTACCGCCGCAACCTGGCGGCGGGGCAAAAGGGGCTGAGCGTCGCGTTCGATCTCGCCACCCATCGCGGCTATGACAGCGATCATCCGCGCGTGACGGGCGATGTCGGCAAGGCGGGCGTGGCGATCGACAGCGTCGAGGATATGAAGATCCTGTTCGACGGCATCCCGCTCGACAAGATGTCGGTCAGCATGACGATGAACGGCGCGGTAATCCCGATCCTGGCGTTTTTCATCGTCGCGGGCGAGGAACAGGGGGTGCCGCGCGAACAGCTCGACGGGACGATCCAGAACGACATCCTCAAGGAGTTCATGGTCCGCAACACCTATATCTACCCGCCCGAGCCCAGCATGCGGATCATCGCCGACATCATCGGCTATACCTCGGCGCACATGCCCAAGTTCAACAGCATCAGCATTTCGGGCTATCACATGCAGGAGGCGGGGGCGACGCAGGTGCAGGAGCTTGCCTTCACCATCGCCGACGGCCGCGAATATGCGCGCGCGGCGATGGCGGCGGGGCTCGACATCGACAAGTTCGCCGGGCGGCTGAGCTTCTTCTTCGCGATCGGCATGAACTTCTTCATGGAAGTCGCCAAACTGCGCGCCGCGCGGCTGCTATGGCACCGGGTGATGACCGAGCTGGGTGCCAAGGACGAGCGATCGAAGATGCTGCGCACGCATTGCCAGACATCGGGCGTGTCGTTGCAGGAACAGGACCCGTATAACAACGTGATCCGGACCACCGTCGAGGCGATGGCGGCGGCGTTCGGCGGAACGCAAAGCCTGCACACCAACGCGCTCGACGAAGCGATCGCGCTGCCGACCGACTTTTCGGCGCGGATCGCACGCAACACCCAGATCGTGCTGCAGGAAGAAACCGGCATCACCAAGGTCGTCGATCCGCTGGGCGGCAGCTATTATGTCGAGGCGCTGACGCAGGAAATCGCCGATCGCGCCTGGGAAATCGTTGAGCGGGTCGAGTGCGAGGGCGGGATGGCCAAGGCGGTCGATGCCGGCTGGCCCAAGGCGATGATCGAGGAAGCGAGCGCGGCGCGACAGGCGCGGGTCGATCGCGGCGAGGACGTGATCGTCGGGGTGAACAAATACCGGCTGAAGGACGAAGATCCGGTCGAAATCCTCGACATCGACAATCATGCGGTGCGTGCGGGTCAGGTGGCGCGGATCGAACGGATCAAGGCGACGCGCGACGAAGCTGCGTGCCGCGCGGCATTGGATGCGCTGCGCGAGGGCGCGGGGGGCGACGCCAACTTGCTCGCGCTCGCGGTCGAATGCGCCCGCGCCCGTGCGACTTTGGGCGAGATCAGCCAGGCGCTCGAGGATGTGTTCGGCCGCTATGGCACCACGCCGACGCCGGTGAGCGGCATCTATGGCGGGGCCTATGGCGACGATGTGCGCTGGTCGCGGCTGACCGACGGCGTCGCCGCGACCGAGCGGCGGCTGGGGCGCAAGCCGCGGATGCTGGTCGCGAAGATGGGGCAGGACGGCCATGATCGCGGGGCCAATCTGGTGTCGAGCATGTTCGGCGATCTGGGGTTCGAGATCGTCCCCGGTGCGCTGTTCCAGACCCCCGAGGAGGTCGCCAGGCTGGCGATCGAGCAGGGCGTCGATGTCGTCGGCGCATCGAGCCTGGCGGCGGGACACAAGACCTTGGTGCCCGAACTCATCGGCCATCTGCGCGACGCCGGGCATGGCGACATCAAGGTGATCGCGGGCGGCGTCATCCCTGCGCAAGACTATGACTTCCTGCGCCAGGCGGGCGTCCAGGCGATCTTCGGTCCCGGCACCAATTTGATCGAGGCGGCGGGCGAAGTGCTGCGGCTGCTGGGGCACAACATGGCCCCCGCCGAGGACGCCGCGTGAGCCTTGGCTTTTCAGTCGAGACGTTGATGCCGCGCGCGCGCGGTGGCGGCGCGCTGCGGATGGGGCTGGTGCCGATCGCCGATGATCGTTGGCTGCAACCCGCGCCCGACCTCGCCGCGCGCGCCGCGGCGTTCGACAGCGACGATTGCGTGGCGGTGTTGCCCGAAGCCGAGGCTGCGGCGCGCGAGACCGCGGCGCTGCTCGGGGTCGCGGGCGGGCTGGGCGAGGCGGCGCGCGCGGTGTGGGAGGATCTATGCCTCGTCACAAGCGACGCCGATCGCGGCTATCGGCTGACCGGCGGCGCGGTGGCGTTCCCCACCGATTGGCGATTGCACCAGAAGCTCGGCCAGTCGCTGGCGCAGGTGCACGCGCCGATCCATGGCTATGCCGAGCAATTGTCGAAGGGGGTCGATCACTTCGTCGCGACGCTGCCCGCAGGGGCGATCTATGGCCGCGCGAATTGGTTCGTCGTGCCGACCGCGGCGTGGCGCTATCTGCCCCAGGACGATCCTGCGCAGCGTTTTGCGCATGTCACCACCGCCAATGCCGGCGATACGCTGTTCGTGCGCTGCGAGCGCCAGACGCTGCGCCGGCTGCCCGAAACCGGCGCAGTGCTGTTCACCATCGGCATCCACGTCGCGCCGCTGCACGCGTTAAGCGACGGCGTGGTGCACCGCGTCGCCGATGCGGTGGCGCAGACCGGCAGCGGCGAGCATGCGCGGCGCGCCGCGCCCTTTTACGCCGAAGCGCTGGCGGGCTATGCCGCCGCGCGACGCGACGAGCTTGTGGAGACGATCGAGTGATGACCCTTATTGCCGATGCAGGCACCCGCAACGATTGGACGCGCGAGGAGATTGCGGCGCTGTTCGACCTGCCCTTCACCGAACTGGTGTTTCGCGCTGCCGAGGTGCATCGCGCCAACCACGCCCCCGACCGGGTGCAGCGATCGACCTTGCTCTCGATCAAGACCGGCGGCTGCCCCGAGGATTGTGGCTATTGCAACCAGGCCGCGGGCGCCGATACCGGGCTGAAGGCATCGAAGCTGATGGATGTCCGCGCGGTGCTGCAATCGGCGGCGCAGGCAAAGGATAATGGCTCGACTCGCTTCTGCATGGGTGCGGCCTGGCGCAACCCCAAGGATCGCGACATGCCCGCGATCGTCGAGATGGTGCGCGGCGTTCGCCAGATGGGGATGGAAACCTGCATGACTTTGGGCATGCTCACCCCAGCGCAGGCGCAGATGCTCGGCGAGGCCGGGCTCGATTATTACAACCACAATATCGACACTTCGCCGGAGCATTACGAGAAGGTCATCACCACGCGGACCTTCGCCGATCGGCTCGATACGCTGGAGCAAGTGCGCGCTGCGGGGATCAACGTGTGTTCGGGCGGGATCGTCGGCTTGGGCGAGACGCGCGCCGATCGCGTCGGCTTCGTCCATGCGCTGGCGACGTTGCCCCGGCATCCCGAAAGCGTGCCGGTGAACGCACTGGTGCCGGTGAAGGGCACGCCGCTGGGCGACATGCTCGCCGACACGCCGATGGCGAAGATCGACGATATCGAATTCGTGCGGACGGTGGCGGTCGCGCGGATCACGATGCCCGAAAGCATGGTGCGGCTGAGTGCTGGTCGCGAGAGCATGAGCGAGGCGACGCAGGCCTTGTGCTTCCTGGCCGGGGCGAACTCGATCTTCACCGGCGACCGGTTGCTGACGACGGGCAATGCCGGCGACGACGCCGACAGCGCGCTGTTCGCCAAGCTGGGGCTGCAACCGATGGAGGCCGCCGCGCCTGCGCAGCTTGAGGCGGCAGGGGCGTGATGCTCGCTGTGCCGCTGGTAATCGTCGCGATGACCCACCCTCGTCACCCCGGACTTGTTCCGGGGTCCACGCTTCCACCTGCGGCGGCTTCGCTGGGCGCACGGTGGACCCCGGAACAGGTTCGGGGTGACGTTCAAGATTGGTGCAACTGATGTTCAAGAAAATCCTGGTTGCCAATCGCGGCGAGATCGCTTGCCGCGTCATGCGGACGGCGAAGAAGATGGGGATCGCCACCGTCGCGGTCTATTCGGACGCCGATGCGCGCAGCCCGCACGTGCTGATGGCCGACGAGAGCGTCCGGCTGGGGCCGGCACCCGCTGGGGAGAGCTATCTCAAGGCCGAGCTGATCCTGCTGGCGGCCAAGGAGACCGGGGCGGACTGCATCCATCCGGGCTATGGCTTCCTGTCCGAGCGCGAGAGCTTCGCGCGCGCCTGCGCCGATGCGGGGATCGCGTTCGTCGGCCCGCCGCCGGAGGCGATCGCGGCGATGGGCGACAAGATCGAATCGAAGAAGCTGGCCAAGGCCGCGGGCGTCAACGTCGTTCCCGGCTTTCTGGGCGAGATCGCCGATACCGACCATGCGGTGCGGATCGCGGGTGAGATCGGCTATCCGGTGATGATGAAGGCGAGCGCGGGCGGCGGCGGCAAGGGGATGCGGCTGGCTTGGGGCGAACAGGACGTCCGCGACGGGTTCGAGGCGACCAAGCGCGAGGGGCTGGCGAGCTTCGGCGACGACCGCGTGTTCATCGAGAAATTCATCGAACAGCCGCGGCATATCGAAATCCAGCTGCTCGGCGACCAGCACGGCAGCATCGTCTATCTCGGCGAGCGCGAATGCTCGATCCAGCGGCGGCACCAGAAGGTGGTCGAGGAAGCGCCGTCGCCCTTCGTGACGCCCGAGATGCGCAAGCGGATGGGCGAGCAGGCGGTCGCGCTGGCGCGCGCGGTGGGCTATTATTCGGCGGGCACGGTCGAGCTGATCGTGTCGGGCGCCGACACGACGGGCGAGGGTTTCTACTTTCTCGAGATGAACACCCGGCTGCAGGTCGAGCATCCGGTGACCGAGGCGGTTACCGGGCTCGACCTAGTCGAGCAGATGATCCGCGTCGCGGCGGGCGAGCGGCTGGCATTCGGGCAGGACGAAGTGCAGCTCAACGGCTGGGCGATCGAGAACCGCGTCTATGCCGAGGATCCGTATCGCGGGTTTCTGCCGAGCACCGGGCGGCTGGTGCGCTATCGCGCGCCCGAGGCGGGGCCGGCCCCAGGCTCGTCACCCCAGCGAACGCTGGGGTCTCTCGCCGCATTCGATGCGCTTCGAACGGGCGAGACCCCAGCTTTCGCTGGGGTGACGGATGATGGCGAGGCGCAACCCTATATCCGCATCGACGACGGCGTCGCCGAGGGCGGCGAGGTTAGCATGTTCTACGACCCGATGATCGCCAAGCTGGTCACCTGGGCACCCACGCGCGACGGCGCCGCCGACCTGGCGGTCGCGGCGCTCGACCGGTTCGAGCTCGAGGGCGTCGGCAACAACATCGATTTCCTGTCGGCACTGATGCAGCATCCGCGCTTTCGCAGCGGCGCGCTGACGACGGGGTTCATCGCCGAGGAATTCCCCGACGGCTTCACCGGCGCCGATGCATCCGAAGCGATGATCCGCAAGCTGGCGGCGGTGGCGGCGGTGCTCGACATGGAGACCGCGTGGCGCAACGCCAGCATCTCGGACAAGCTCGACGATCGCTTCATCCCGCGCGAGGATCGTGCGGTGCTGATCGGCGAGCGGCGCTACGACGTGTCGATCGACGGCTATGATCGCGGGCTGCTGGTCAATCTCGATCCGCAGGAAAGCCCGCTCGACGTGGTGACCGGGTGGAAGCCCGGCCAGCGCCAGTTCGTCGCGACGATCGACGACGCAGCGATCACCGTCGGGGTAAAGCGCACCCGCACCGGCTGGCGGCTCAACGCGCATGGGCGCACGCATGTGGTGCGCGTGATGACGGTGCGCGCGGCCGATCTGGCGGCGCACATGATCGAGAAGGTGCCGCCCGACCTGTCGAAGTTCCTCCTGTGCCCGATGCCCGGGATGCTGAGCGCGCTCCATGTCGCCGAGGGTGATGCGGTCGAGGCCGGGCAGCCGCTGGCGACGGTCGAGGCGATGAAGATGGAGAATATTCTGCGCGCCGAGCGGCCGGGGGTGGTGGGCAAGATCCACTTCGCGCCGGGCGAGAGCATGGCGGTCGACGCGGCGATCCTCGACTTCGTTTGAGGGTCTGCACCCCCTAGCGTCCGTTCGTGCTGAGCTTGTCGAAGCACCGTTCTTTTGCCCCCCAGGCGGTGCGCATGTGGCAAGAAGGGCAGTGCTTCGACAAGCTCAGCACGAACGGTTGGGGTTTTGGGGTCAGTCGGGGATGATTGCCGCTGGTTTCGCCGCGCGATAGGACCGGTGGCATGATCCTTCGCGTTGCCACTTCGCTCGCGCTGCTTGCAGCCGCTCCCGTCCATGCCCAGACCGAGCCCGCGCCGCTGCCGCCGGTGCTGCCCTGGTCGGGGGCGAGTGAGGCGCTGGTGGCCGGGCCCGGCGCGCGTTGGATCACCCCGGCGGAGGTCGCCAGATTCGAGACCACCCCCGATTACGCCGCGACGCGCGCGTGGATCGAGCGGCTGGTCGCCGCTTCGCCGCTGCTGACGATCGAAAGTTTCGGCACGACCCCCGAGGGGCGCGACCTCTATTATGTCCGCGCGAGCAAGGGGCCGGGCAAGCCGGTGGTGCTGGCGCAGGCGGGGATCCATGCCGGCGAGATCGACGGCAAGGATGCCGGCATGATGCTGCTGCGCGACATCGCGTTCGGCGGCAAGGATGCGCTGCTCGACCAGGTCGATCTCGTCTTCGTGCCGATCTTCAACGCCGATGGGCATGAGCGCTCGTCGCCCTGGAGCCGCCCCAACCAGCGCGGCCCGCGCGAACAGGGTTGGCGCACCAACGCGCAGAACCTGAACCTCAACCGCGACTATCTCAAGGCCGACACCCCCGAGATGCGCGCGATGCTCGCGCTGATCCGGCGGATCGATCCCGCGCTGTACCTCGACCTGCACGTCACCGACGGCACCGATTACCAGTATGACATCACTTTTGATTTCAACGGCCTGTACGGGCGCTACGCCAACAGCGTCGCGATCGGGCGCTGGCTCGACGAGCGGCTGCGCCCGGCGTTCGATGCCGCGCTGACCGCGAACGGCCATGTGCCGGGAATCTATGTCGATGCGATCGACAATCGCGACCCCGCCAAGGGCATCGCGCACAATGCCGATGCAGCGCGCTTTTCGACCGGCTGGGGCGATCTGGCGCGCGTGCCGACGGTGCTGCTCGAGACGCATTCGCTCAAGCCCTATCGCCAGCGGGTGCTGGGCACCTATGTCTTCATCGAAACCGCGCTGCGGACGGTCAGCGCCGAACGCCAGACGCTGCAACGTGCGATCGCCGCCGATCGTGCCGCCCGCCCGCGCGAGGCAGTGCTGGGGTGGAAGCAGGCGTCCGCACCGATCTTTACGACGCAGTTCAAGGGCGTCGCGCACGATCGTTATCGCTCGGTCGCTTCGGGGCGCGACGAACTGCGCTGGTTGGGGCGGCCGGTGACGCTGACGATGCCCGTCATCGGCCAGGTGCCGGCGATCACCAACAAGCTGCCCAAGGCCTGGTGGGTGCCTGCCAGCGCGCCGCAGGTGATCGAGCGGCTGCGCGCGCAGGGGATCGCGTTCGAGACGATCGATACGCCGCGCAAGCTGCGGCTCGACATGGTGCGACTGAAGGATCCCAAGCTCGGTACCGCGATCGAAGGCCATGTGCCGCTGACCGCGGGGTTCGCGCACGAGACGCGGAGCGAGGCGATGCCCGCCGGATCGGTACGGGTGCGATCGGATCAGCCGCTGGGGCTGCTCGCCGCGGCGATGCTCGAGGCCGAGAGCGCTGATTCGCTGCTGGCGTGGAATTACTTCGCCGCTATCCTGACGCGGACCGAATATATCGAAGGCTATGCGGTCGCGCCGATGGCCGATGCGATGCTGGCGCGCGACCCCGCGCTCAAACGCGCGTTCGAGGCGAAGCTGGCCGCCGATCCCAAGTTCGCTGCGGATGCAAATGCGCGGCTGGCGTGGTTCTACGAACGCACGCCCTATTACGACGCGCGGTATCTGCTGTATCCGGTCGGCCGCGAGCTGTGACAATCGCGCCGCGAGCGGCGTAGGATAGCGGCGTGAACCCGATCGTCCTCACCCTTGTCGCGTTCGGCTTTGCCGTGCTGCTGTTCGCGGTGGCGGCGTGGGTCGAAGGGCGGCGCGAGGCGCTGGCGCAGCACCGCTTCCGGCATGTCGCTTATGCGATGTCGCTCGCGGTCTATTGCACCAGTTGGACGTTCTTCGGCGCGGTGGGCAGTGCGGCTGCCGAGGGCTGGTCGTATCTGCCGATCTATCTCGGGCCGATCCTGGTCTTCGCGCTCGCGCCGCGTTTCCTGCGCCGGCTGGTGGCGGCGGTGCAGGCCGAGGGGGCGACGACGATCTCGGACTTTATCGGCTCGCGCTTCGGCAAGAGCCGCGGGGTCGCGGCGCTGGTGACGGTGACCGCGGCGCTGGGGGTGATGCCCTATATCGCGCTCCAGCTGCGATCGGTGGGGATCGCGTTTTCGACGCTGAGCGGCGGCTCGGTCGCGGTAGTGATGGGCGTCACCGCCGTAGTGCTCGCGATGTTCGCGATGCTGTTCGGTACGCGCCGTTACGAAGCATCGGGCCGCAACGAAGGCGTCGTTTTCGCGACCGCGCTCGAATCCTTGGTGAAGCTGGCAGCGCTCGCCGCGGTCGCGGTCACCGCGACGGTGCTGCTACTCTCGGCGCCGCGCGAGGTTACCGCGGCGGGCGCGGCGGCGATCGCGCGCAACTTCTCGCCCGCGGGGGCCGGGGTCGAGGTCGTCCTCATCACCCTGCTGTCCATGGCGGCGATCCTGTGCCTGCCGCGCCAATTCTATGTCAGCGTGATCGAGGCGCATTCGCCCGACGACATCGTTCGCGCGCGCTGGCCTTTCGTCGGCTATCTGCTGGTGATGACCGCGATGGTGATGCCGATCACCTGGGCGGGGCTGGCGCTGTTGCCCCCCGGCGCGTCGCCCGATCTGTTCGTGCTGCAACTGCCACTGGCGATCGACTCGCAGGCGCTCGCGTTGGTCGCGTTCCTCGGCGGGTTTTCGGCGGCGACCGCTATGGTGGTGGTCGAGACGATCGCGCTGTCGACGATGGTGTCGAACGACCTGATCGCGCCGATCCTGCTGCGCTCGCCGCGGCTGTCGGGCGAGGCCAATCTGGGGCGGCTGCTGCTGTACGTCCGGCGGCTGTCGATCGTGCTGGTGATCGCCCTGGCCTTGCTGTGGGCGCGTTCGATTTCGGGCGAGCAGCGGCTGGCGGCGATCGGCCACATCGCCTTCGCCGCGATGGCGCAGATCGCGCCGCTGCTGCTGCTCGCGGTCGACGGGCGGATGCGCGATGCGCTGGCGGCCAAGGCGGGGCTCGCGGCGGGGCTGGTGCTGTGGCTGTGGACGCTGGCGCTGCCGCCGGTGCTGCCGCGCGCCTGGCTGAGCGCGCTGGCGGACACGCCGTTCGATCCGCGCCACCTGCTGGGGATCGGCGATGCCGGACCGCTGGTGCACGGCGTCGCGTGGAGCCTGGGCGCGAACCTGTTGCTGCTCGCGCTGGTCGCCGCGCGCAAGGCGCCCAAGCGCCCGCGCCTGTTCGCGCGCGCTGCGGTAGGCCAGGTCGAGGACATGGCGGCGCTCTCGGCCTTCGTCGCGCGCTTCGTCGGCGAAGGGCGCGCCGCCGAGACGCTGGGGCCGCCGCAGGCGCGGCCGATCGCGCGCGAGGATGCCAGGCGGGCCGAGCGGCTGGTCGCGGGCGTGGTCGGCGCGCCCTCGGCGCGTGCGCTGATGGCGTCGGCGCTGGCGGGCGAGCGGCTGGGGCATGAGGATGTCGCGCGGATGCTCGACGAAAGCGGGCAGAGCCTGCAATTTTCGAAGGGGCTGCTGGCGGCGACGCTCGAGCATATCTACCCCGGCGTCAGCGTGGTCGATGGCGAACAGCGGCTGGTGGCGTGGAATACGCGCTATCTCGAGCTGTTCGGCTATCCCGAGGGTCTGGTGCATGTCGGCGCGCCGGTCGCCGACCTGATCCGCTGGAACGCGATCCGCGGCGATTGCGGGCCGGGCGAGGTCGAGGCGCATGTCGCGCGGCGGCTGGGGCATCTGCAGCGCGGCGACGTGCACAGCTTCGAGCGCACCCGCCCCGATGGTCGCGTGCTCAAGACCGTGGGAGGTCCGATGCCCGGCGGCGGCTATGTGATGTGCTTTACCGACACCACCACCGAAGCACGCGCGCGCGCCGAGCTCGAGGCGCGGGTGACCGAGCGCACCGCCGAGCTGACCCGGCTCAACGAACAATTGGCGCTGGCGACGCGCGACAAGACGCGCTTCCTGGCGGCGGCAAGCCACGATCTGCTGCAGCCGCTCCACGCCGCACGGCTGTTCAGCGCGGCGCTCGGGCGCGAGACCGGCGCGCACCGGTTGGTCGAGCGGGTCGACAAGTCGATCGCCGCCGCCGAGCAATTGCTGCGCGCGCTGCTCGACATCTCCAAGCTCGACGCCGGCGGGATCGAGCCTGTGCCCGAGGCGATCGACGTTCGCCCGCTGCTGAGCGACGTGGTCGAGGGGTTTCGCCCGCTTGCCGCCGAAAAGGGGCTGCGGATCGCGCTCGGGGCGGGAACGGGGACGGTCGCGACCGATCCGGTGCTGCTGCGATCGATCCTGCAGAATTTCGTGTCGAACGCGATCCGCTACACCGATTCCGGCGGGTTGCTGGTGGGGGCAAGGCGGCGCGGGGGCGGAATCGCGATCGAGGTGATCGACACCGGCCACGGGATTCCCGACGACAAGCGCGCGGCGATCTTCCGCGAGTTCGAGCGGCTCGGGACCGGCGGCGAGGGCGGGATCGGCCTCGGCCTGGCGATCGTCGAGCGTACTGCGCGACTGCTCGGCGCCGAGGTGACGCTGCGCTCGCAGGTCGGGCGTGGGAGCGCGTTCGGGGTGGTGCTGCCGCGCTCGCAGGCGCAGCCGGTCGCGGCGACACCGCGCTTGCCCGCGGCGATCGGCGAACGGCGGCATGCGATCCTGGTGGTCGATGACGATCCCGACATTCTCGATGCGATGCGCGCGTTGCTCGAAGCCGATGGCCACCGCGTGGCGACCGCGCGCGATGCCACGAGCGCGGCGGTGGCGCTCAGCGAGGCGAGCCTGGCGCTGGTCGACTTTCACCTGGGCGACGGCCCCGACGGGCTGGCGACGATCGCCGCGCTCCGGCGGCTGCGGCCCGGGCTGCGCGCGGCGCTGGTGACCGCCGATGCCTCGGCGGTGACGTCGGCCAAGGCGCATGGCGTCGGCGTGACGGTGCTGGCGAAGCCGCTGGCGGCGGCGACGCTGGCGGGGTGGATCGCGGAAGGTGAAGGCGCGCGGGCGGCGGAGTGAGGGGACGGGGACCCTGGCCACCACACCCCGTCCGAGCGACCTCAGTGCGTAATCCCTAGTCCCAGCGCGCGCGCCGCCAGCACCGCTTGCGTGCGGTTCTGGACGTCGAGCTTTCGCAGCACCGCGGTCATGTGCGCCTTCACCGTCGCCTCGCTGATCGACAGGTCATAGGCGATCTGCTTGTTCAGCCGGCCGTGCAGCACGCCCAGCAGCACCTTCAACTGCATCGGCGTGAGCCCGGCTACCTTTTCGGCGACCGCGTCGATCTCGGGGTCGGCGGGGCCGGTGATCGCCTTGCCCGCCAGCGCGTCGGCGATCGCGGCTTCGATGTCCTCGAGCGGGCGGTCCTTGCCGATGAAGCCGACCGCGCCGAAGCGGCACGCCTCGTGCGCCACCGCAAGCCCGCCGGCGCTCGACACCACCAGGATCGGCACGCCGGGGCGTTCGGCGTGGAGCAGCGCGACACCCGAAAACCCCTCGGCCCCGGGCATTTTCAAATCGAGCAGCACCAGCGCCAGATCCTCGGCCGCCGCCGCGAGTTCGGCGGCGCGCGCGAGCGTGCCCGCCTCGACGATCCTCGCCTCGGGAGCCGCCCGCTCGATCGCCACGATCAGCGCCTGGCGGAACAGCGGATGGTCGTCGGCGACGAGGATCGTTTGGGTCATGCAGGCATCATCGGACGGTTCTCGATCAGATTGTCGACCACCGCGGGGTCGGCGAGCGTCGAGGTGTCGCCGAGCGATCCGATATCGCCCTCGGCGATCTTGCGCAGGATGCGGCGCATGATCTTGCCCGACCGCGTCTTGGGCAGCCCCGGCGCGAACTGGATGACGTCGGGGGTCGCGATCGGGCCGATCTCGCGGCGCACCCATTGCGACAATTCCTTGCGCAGTTCCTCGCTGTCGGGGACGTTGGCGTTGAGCGTGACATAGGCATAGATGCCCTGGCCCTTCACCGGGTGCGGCATCCCCACCACCGCGGCTTCGGCGACCTTGGCATGCGCCACCAGCGCGCTTTCGACCTCGGCGGTGCCCATCCGATGGCCGCTGACGTTGATGACGTCGTCGATCCGCCCGGTGATCCAGTAATCGCCATCGGCATCGCGGCGGGCGCCGTCGCCGGTGAAATATTTGCCGGGGAAGGTGGTGAAATAGGTCTGGAAGAAGCGGTCGTGATCGCCCCACACGGTGCGCATCTGTCCCGGCCAGCTGTCGGTGATGACCAGGCAACCCTCGGTCGCGCCGTCAAGGACCTTGCCCTCGGTATCGACGAGTTGCGGCTGGACGCCGAACAGCGGCTTGGTTGCCGAACCCGGCTTCAGGTCGGTGGCGCCGGGGAGCGGCGAGATCATCGCGCCGCCGGTCTCGGTCTGCCACCAGGTGTCGACGATCGGGCATCGGCCGTCGCCGACGACGCGGTGGTACCAGTCCCACGCCTCAGGGTTGATCGGCTCGCCGACGCTGCCGAGTAGCCGGAGCGACGAGCGATCGGTGCGGGTCACATAGTCGTCGCCCTCGCGCATCAGCGCGCGCAGCGCAGTGGGCGCTGCGTAGAAGATGTTGACGCCGAACTTATCCACCAGTTCCCAGAACCGGCTCGGATCGGGCCAATTGGGCACGCCTTCGAACATCACCGTCGTCGCGCCGTTGGCGAGCGGGCCATAGACGACATAGGTGTGGCCGGTGACCCAGCCGACATCGGCGGCGCACCAGTAGATATCGCCGGGGCGATAATCGAAGACGTAGTCGTGGGTCATCGACGCCCACACCAGATAGCCGCCGGTGGTGTGCAGCACGCCCTTGGGCTGGCCGGTCGATCCGCTGGTGTAGAGGATGAACAACGGGTCTTCGGCGCCCATCGCTTCGGGCGCGCAATCGGCCGAGGCGGTTTCGAGCGCTTCGTGATACCAAAGGTCGCGCCCTTCCTGCATCGTCACCGCGCCGCCGGTGCGGCGGACGACGACGACCTTCTGGACCGAGGGGCAGCGCTTGAGCGCTTCGTCGAGATTGCCCTTGAGCGGGATCGCCTTGCCGCTGCGCAGCCCCTCGTCGGCGGTGATCACCAGCGTGCTGTCGCAATCCTGGATACGCCCGGCGAGCGCATCGGCCGAAAAGCCGCCGAACACGATCGAATGGATCGCGCCGATCCGCGTGCAGGCGAGCATCGCCATCGCAGCTTCGGGGATCATCGGCATGTACAGCGTCACGCGGTCGCCCCGGCTTACACCATTGTCCTTGAGGATGTTGGCCAAGCGGCAGACTTCGGCGTGCAGGTCGCGATAGGTGATGCGCCGCGCCTCGCCTGGGGTGTCGGGCTCCCACAGGATCGCGACGGTGTCGCCGCGTTCGGCGAGATGGCGATCGAGGCAGTTGGCGGAGACGTTGAGCTTGCCGTCGGCGAACCATTTGATACCGAAATCGGCTTCGGCGAACGACGTCTCCTTGACGCGCGCGAAGGGCTCGATCCAGTCGAGCCGCTTGGCCTCTTCGGCCCAGAAGCCGTCGGGATCGCTGATCGAGCGTTCGTAGCGCTCGGCATAGCCTGCGGCGTCGATCTTCGCGCTGGTCGCCCATTCGGCGGGAACGCGGTGGATGGCCTGGCTCATATGCGGCTCCTCTCTGATTGTTTCGCCCGCACATACTCCCTGCGCGGCTCGGGCGCACCCCAGACATAGGTCGCAGGGGGGCGGGGCTGGAGGGGCGGGCGGTGCATCGACGAAGGTCTAACTATCACGCGGTGGCCTGCGGAGCGATCCTTCGAGCTCTTGGAAGAGCGTGTGCCACGAGCGCATGCCGTCGGAGCGGGAGAGTTCGGATGCGACACCCTAAATGCGTATTGCTCGCAGGCGCGGCGTTGATCGCGGTGACCGCAGGGCAGGCCAACGCGCAGACGCAGACCGCGCGCGAGGCGCAGCTGGAGGAGCGGCTGCGCCAGCTCGAGGAGGCGGTGGCGACGCTGCGCAGCGAGCTGCAATCGGCGCGCGCGGCACCGGCAACGGGCGTTGCCGCTGCGACTCCGCAGGCGAACGTCGCCTCGACCACGCCGCCGCCCGGCACCAACGTCCAGGTCACCCGCGCCGCCGGATCGTCGCAAGGCGATGTCGCGGTCGCATCGGCACCGCCCCCCGACGGGTTCCGCGTCGGCAACACCACGGTCAAACTCAACGGCTTCGTCCGGCTGAACACCATCGCTAGCCGCTACAGCGATGGCGAGGTCGCGGTCGGCGGGCTCGGCAAGGAATTCTACCTGCCGCAGCAGATTCCGGTCGGCGGAGGCTTTGCGAGCGAGGATCTGTTGCTGTCGGCGCGCCAGTCGCGGATCGTGCTGAGCTCGTCGACCCCGGTGGGCGGTGTCGACATCAAGACGCTGATCGAGTTCGACTTTGCCCTCGCGACGGCACCGGTTGGAGCGCAGCGCGCGACCAACCCCTATGTGCCCACCTTCCGCCGCGGCTTCATCGAATATGGCCATCTGCTGGTCGGGCAGGAATGGTCGACTTTCCAGAATATCGGCGTGCTGCCCGAGACCACCGATTTCGTCGGCCCGCTCGAGGGCACGGTGTTCAACCGCCAGGCGCTGATCCGCTACACCGTGCCGCTGTCGAAGACCGCGAACCTGCAACTGGCGATCGAGAACCCGCAGAGCGAGACTGCGCTGCCGGGCAACGCGGCGTTGGTCGACACCGATGACGATCGCGCCCCCGATCTGGTCGCTCGGCTCAACCTGAAACCCGCGTTCGGCGACTTCGCGATCGCCGCGATCGCGCGCGAACTGCGCGTCGATGCCCTGGGCGTTGGCGACAGCGCATTTGGCTGGGGCGTCTCGGGATCGGGCAAGGTACCGATCGGCGCCAATGGCAGCGATATCCGTTTCATGGCGACCTATGGCCAGGGCATCGGCCGCTATCTGGGCCTCGGCTATGTCCCCGACGCGCTCTATGCCGGGCCCGGCGGCCAGCTCGAGGTGATCGACAATTTCGCGGGCTTCGCGGCGGTGAAGCTCGGCTGGACGCCGACGATCCGATCCACCTTTACCGGCAGCTACCAATCGGCGCAGTATCCCGACGGGCTGATCGTCACCGGCCTGGCCAATGCCAAGGCCTATAGTGGCGCGGCCAATTTGTTCTGGACGCCCGCCAAGGGTTTCGACGTCGGCGTCGAATATCGCCACGGCGTCCGCGAATTGCTCAATGGCGACACCGGTGCGCTCGATCGCATCGAATTCGCGATCAAATACGGCTTCTAATTCACCACAGGGAGAGGGTGCATGGCGACGACATATGACGAGGTGCCACCGGGCAAGAAGTCGGTGAAGCAGAACGAGAAACTGGTGATCGCGGCGTCGTCGCTAGGCACCGTTTTCGAATGGTACGACTTTTACCTCTACGGCCTTCTCGCGGCCTATATCACCGCGCAATTCTTCTCGGGCGTGAACGAGACAACGGGCTTCATCCTGGCGCTTGCGGCGTTTGCTGCGGGGTTCGCGGTGCGGCCGTTCGGCGCACTGGTGTTCGGGCGGATCGGCGATCTGGTCGGGCGCAAGAACACCTTCCTGGTGACGATGGGCCTCATGGGCCTGTCGACCTTCGCGGTCGGGCTGTTGCCGAGCTATGCCTCGATCGGCGTTGCCGCGCCGGTCATCCTGGTGGCGCTGCGGCTGGTGCAGGGCCTGGCGCTTGGCGGCGAATATGGCGGCGCGGCGACCTATGTCGCCGAGCATGCCCCGCCGGGCAAGCGCGGGCTGTTCACCAGCTGGATCCAGACGACCGCGACGATGGGGCTGTTCGCGGCCTTGCTGGTCGTCATCGGGCTGCGCACCGCGATGGGCGAGGAAGCCTTCGCCGCCTGGGGCTGGCGCGTGCCGTTCCTGATCTCGATCTTCCTGCTGGCGGTATCGCTGTGGATCCGCTTGCAGCTCGCCGAAAGCCCGGTCTTCCAGAAGATGAAGGACGAAGGCGCGACGTCGAAGGCACCGCTGACCGAAGCGTTCGGCACGTGGAGCAACGGCAAATGGGTGCTGATCGCGCTGTTCGGTGCGGTCGCGGGGCAGGGCGTGGTCTGGTACACCGGGCAATTCTATGCGCTGTTCTTCCTCGAACGCACGATGAAGGTCGATGGCGCGAGCGCGAACATCATGATCGCGATCGCGCTGGCGCTGGCGACGCCGTTCTTCGTGTTCTTCGGCTGGCTGTCGGACAAGATCGGTCGCAAGCCGATCATCCTCAGCGGCTGCGCATTGGCGGCGATCCTGTACTTCCCGCTGTTCGGTGCGCTGACCGACGCGGCCAACCCGGCGCTGGCGCGCGCCACTGCCGCTGCACCGATCACCGTGCTGGCGCACGAGAATGAATGCTCGTTCCAGTTCGATCCGGTGGGCAAGAACAAGTTCGACAGCACCAGCTGCGACATCGCCAAGGCGTATCTCGCCAAGAACGGCCTCGACTATAACAATGTCGAGGGGCCAGCGGGCACCGTGGCGCAGATCCGCATCGGCGAGACGGTGTTCACCTCGCCCGATCCGGCGACGGTGAGCGGCCCCGAACGGGCAGCCGCGATCACCGCGTTCCAGAACGAGGTGAAGGCCGGGCTGGCGACTGCTGGCTATCCCGCCAAGGCAGATCCGGCGCAGATCGACCGGGTGAAGGTGGTCGCGATCCTGTTCGCGCTCGTCTTCCTGGTGACCATGGTCTACGGCCCGATCGCGGCGCTGCTGGTCGAATTGTTCCCGACGCGGATCCGCTACACCTCGATGTCGCTGCCCTATCATATCGGCAATGGCTGGTTCGGCGGGTTCCTGCCGACGGTAGCCTTCGCGATGGTCGCGGCGACGGGGGATATCACCTATGGCCTGTGGTACCCGATCGTGGTCGCCTCGCTGACCGTGGTCGTCGGACTGATCTGGCTGCCCGAGACGTTCAAGCGGAGCCTGAACGACTAACCCGAGACCCGCCCCTTCAAATCCTCCCCCGCAAGGGGGAGGTGGCAGGTGAAGCCTGACGGAGGGGGAGGCCGCGAGCCGCTGGGTTCGGGAGTCCTCCCCCTCCGTCGCCTTCGGCGCCACCTCCCCCTGGCGGGGGAGGATTGGTTTGGGCCGGCACCTGCCGCGGGGTCATCCGCCCTTTTCTCGCACAACGGGCTTGCCCGTGGCCCCCCCCATCGGCCACACGCACCCGATGGCGATATCGGTGGACATGGGGGTCGACGATGCGGGACGTCCCGCGTCGATCGATCTGGAAGAACTATTGGCGACCCGCCTGCTGGTGCAGGGGAATTCGGGGTCGGGCAAATCGCATCTGCTGCGCCGGCTGCTCGAGCGCAGCGCACCGCACGTGCAGCAGGTCATCATCGATCCCGAGGGCGATTTCGTCACCTTGTCCGAACGCTATGGCCATGTCGTGGTCGAGGCGGGGGAGTATTCGGCGGCGGAGATCCTGCGCTTCGCCGGGCGCTGCCGCGAGCATCGCGCGTCGGTGGTGCTGAGCCTGGAAGGGCTCGAGGCCGAGGGCCAGATGCGCACCGCCGCTGCGTTCCTGGGCGGGCTGTTCGATGCGCCACGCGAGCATTGGTATCCGGCCTTGGTCGTGGTCGACGAGGCGCAGGTGTTCGCGCCGGCGGGCGGCGGCGAAGTCGCCGAGGAGGTGCGCCGCGCGTCGCTGGGGGCGATGACCAACCTGATGTGCCGCGGGCGCAAGCGCGGGCTGGCCGGGATCATCGCGACTCAGCGGCTGGCCAAGCTGGCCAAGAACGTCGCCGCCGAAGCGTCGAACTTCCTGATGGGGCGCACCTTTCTCGACATCGACATGCTGCGCGCCGCCGATTTGCTGGGGATGGAGCGCAAGCAGGCCGATGCGATCCGCGATCTGGCGCGCGGCAGTTTCCTGGCGCTGGGGCCGGCGATCTCGCGGCGGCCGGTGTCGATCCGCATCGGCTCGGTCGAAACCGGCGCGCGTGCGGTGGCACCCAAGCTGACGCCGTTGCCGACGCCTTCGGCGGACATGAAGCAGACATTGCTCGAAGAACCCGAGCAGGCCAGCCTGTTCCTGGTGCCGCCACCCCCGCCGCCGCCAGCCCCCGCCGAGAGCGTGCTCGAAACGCTGGGGCAGGTCGATCTGCCGCCGCCGGTCGAGGATGATTCGCCCCCCGTCGATGTCGCCGCGGTGGTTGCCGATGTGCTGCGCGCGATCGTTGCCGAGCCCGATGCCGCCGCGCGATCGGCAACGATGTTGTTCCAGGATTTCCAGGTCCGCTGCCGGATGCAGGGGGTGCATCGCTCGCCGCTCGATGCTTCGGCCTTCGCCCGCCGGGTCGCGGCGGCGCGCGCGGGGGTGTATGATTGCGAGGGCGAGGAATGGGCACCCGCGATCCGCGCCGCGCGTGACCTGCCCGACGACATGCTAGGGCCGTATCTGGCGATCGCGCGCGCCGCGCGCGACGGGGCGCCGTGCCCGAGCGACGAGGAACTTGCGCGGGTATATGGCACCACCTCGCTTGGGCGCGCGCGGCGGGTGATAGGCTATATCGAGGAGCGTCAGATATTGGTCACGCGGGTCGATCTGTCGGGCAAGCGTTCGATGACGATCCCCGCGCTGGGCTGGACGACGCTGCCGGCGGCGGCCTGATCGCACGGGTCAGGCGGTCGCGAAGGCCCAGCGTAGCGCCCGTGCGACCCCGGTAGTCGTCCCCGACACCAGCGGTCGGCGCATCCGCGAGGTCGGCAGGCCGTGCATCGCCGCCGCCCAGGGCGGCAGCAGGTCGACCGCCGCCTGCAGCAGCATCGCCTGCACGGGTCCCGCGACCGCCGAGCGCGGCGGCTGCGACAGGATCAGCCGCGAAACCTCGCGCGTCCGCGCATCGACGCGCAACTCGCTTCGATAGGACAGCAACAGCGCATCGGCGGCGGCGCGGGTTTCGGGCACCGGATCAGCACCCAGCGCGCGCGCAATCTGTGCGAACTGCGCGAAATAGCGGTCCTGTTCGGGGCGGGTGAGCGGCTTCGATCCGAATTTCTGCCACGCATCGAGGAAGCCGATCGCTTCGGCGACATGCACCCATGCCAGCAGATGCGGATCACCCGCGCGATAGGGGGTGCCATCGGCCAGCGTGCCGCCGACATGATCGTGGATTCGACGTACCCGCGCCATCGCGGCCTCGGCGTCGACACGGTCGCCATAAGTGGTCACCGCGATGAAGCGCGCGGTGCGGCGCAGGCGGCCGAGCATGTCGTCGCGGAAATTCGAATGGTCCCACACCCCGGCAAGCGCGGCGGGGTGGAGCATCTGGAGCAACAGCGCGGCGACTCCGCCGACCATCATGCTGGTGACGTCGCCATGCACGCGCCAGATCGGCGTGCCCGGGTCGAACAGCGCGTTGTCCGATCGCATCACCGGGCGCTCGCCCTTGGCCTGGTCGTTAAAGACGGCGCGCACCTGACCGATCATCTGCCGCCGCAGCAGCGCGGCGGGACCCGAGCCGATATCGGCCAAGCGGAGCGGGGTGGGGGCTGGCATCCCCACCGATATGGGGCCGCGGTGCGCAACGTGCAGGGGGAAGCGCACGAAATCGTCAGCCCAGATGCTTTCGCAGCGCGGCGACGAAGGCGGGCGGGGTGGTGGCGAGCCCCTCGGCATTGGCGGCGTAGATCAGCCCGATCGATCGGCGCAGCTTGAACCCGGCGAGCTTGGGCCGGGCGACGCCGGCCGCGACATAGGCGTCGGGCATCACCGTCAGTCCCAGCCCCCCGGCGATCATCGCGAGCACGCGCTCGTCATTGGTCGATCGATAGGCGAAATGCGGGCGCACCCCGCGTTCGGTAAAGTGGCGGCTGGTTTCGGAGAGTGCCTCGCAATGGCGGCGGACGATCATCACCTCGGCGGCGAGCGCCTCGGCCTCGATCACCGCTTCGCCCGCCAGCGGGTGCGTGGCGGGGAGCGCGAGCGCATAGCCTTCGTCGATCAGCGGCTCATCGAGGAACCGGTCGCCGCCGCGCCCCACCAAGGTGACCGCGCAATCGACCCGCCCGCGCGCGACATGGCCGATCAGTTCGCGCTCGCTGCCACCGACGAGCTCGACCCGCGCGTCGGGGTCGATCGCGAGCATGCCCGCGATCGCGCCCGCGACCAGCGCTCCGGGGACGCTGCGCAGCATCCCGACGCGCAGCACCGCGCGATCGGTCGCGGCGGTGGCGGCCTGCAGCGCCAGGTTGAACTCGCTTTCGATTCGCCGCGCATGATCGAGGAAGCGCGTGCCCGCGCTGGTCAGTTCGACCCGCTGGCTCGATCGCAGGAACAGGGGGGTGCCAAGGAAGCGTTCGAGCTTCGCGATGCCGGCGGACAAGGTCGGCTGCGACACATGGCAATTGGTGGCGGCGCGCGAGAAATTGCCGTGATCGACCACTGCGAGGAAATAGCGAAGCTGATAGCGGTCGATCATAGACGTCATCTATAGCATGGGGCGCGAAGCTTCAATTTCTGTCGCAGCTCGAAATCGGCTAGAAGCGGTGTAAATAGGAGAGAGCCATGGCCAGTTTCGATTTCGCGCTCGGCGAAAATGCCGACATGATCCGCGACAGCACCCAGCGGTTCGCGACCGACCGGATCATGCCGATCGCCGCGCGCGTCGACGCCTATGACTGGTTCCCGCGCGAGCTGTGGCCCGAAATGGGTGCGCTCGGGCTGCACGGGATTACCGTTGCCGAGGCGGATGGCGGGCTGGGGCTCGGCTATCTCGAACATGTGATCGCGTGCGAGGAGGTCAGCCGCGCATCGGCGTCGGTGGGCCTGAGCTACGGCGCGCATTCGAACCTGTGCATCAATCAGATCGCGCGCTGGGGCAATGCCGAGCAGAAGGCGAAATATCTCCCCAAGCTGATTTCGGGCGAGCATGTCGGATCGCTGGCGATGTCCGAGGCGGGGGCCGGATCGGACGTGGTGTCGATGAAGCTGAAGGCCGAGCGCGTGGCGGGCGGCTATGTGCTCAACGGCACGAAGTTCTGGATCACCAACGCGCCCTATGCCGACACGTTGGTGGTCTATGCCAAGACCGGCGAGGGATCGCGCGGGATCACCACCTTCCTGATCGAAAAGGACATGGCGGGCTTCGCGATCGGCCAGAAGATCGACAAGATGGGGATGCGCGGCAGCCCCACCGCCGAACTGGTCTTCACCGATTGCATGGTCCCCGAGCAAAATGTGATGGGCCCCGAAAATGGCGGCGTCGGGGTGCTGATGTCAGGGCTTGATTACGAACGCACCGTGCTCGCGGGGATCCAGCTCGGGATCATGCAGGCCTGCCTCGACGTCGTGCTGCCCTATGTCCGCGAGCGGCGGCAGTTCGGCGCGGCGATCGGCTCGTTCCAGTTGGTGCAGGCCAAGATCGCCGACATGTATGTCGCGCTCAATTCGGCGCGCGCTTATGTCTATGCGGTCGCCAAGTCATGTGATGCGGGGCGGACGACGCGCTTCGATGCGGCGGGCGCGATCCTCCTGGCGAGCGAGAACGCGTTTCGGGTCGCGGGCGAGGCGGTGCAGGCGCTGGGCGGGGCTGGCTATACCAAGGACTGGCCGGTCGAGCGCTTCCTGCGCGATGCCAAGCTGCTCGATATCGGCGCCGGGACCAACGAGATTCGGCGGATGCTGATCGGCCGCGAGCTGATCGGAGCGGGGGCGTGAAGATCCTCCCCCGCAGGGGGAGGGGGACCATGCGTAGCATGGTGGAGGGGGGTCGCCATCGGCGAAACCGCTCGTTGCCAGCCCCCTCCACCACCAGCTTCGCTGGCGGTCCCCCTCCCCCTGCGGGGGAGGAATGCCGATGAGCGCGCCTGTTCTTACCTCGGCGATCGCGACCGACACGCCGGAGTTCGTCGCCCGTGCCGCGCATAACCGCGCGCTTGCCGATGACCTTCGGACGCGTGTCGCCGAGGCGGCGCAGGGCGGGCCGGAACGCGCGCGCGACAAGCACACCGCGCGCGGCAAGCTGCTGCCGCGTGATCGGGTCGAGCATCTGCTCGACGCGGGCAGTCCTTTCCTTGAGATCGGGCAGTTGGCGGCGAACGGGCTGTATGGCGACGAAGTGCCCGGCGCCGGCGTGATCGCGGGGATCGGCCGGGTATCGGGGCGGCAGGCGATGATCGTGTGCAACGACACCACGGTGAAGGGCGGAACGTACTTCCCGATGACGGTGAAGAAGCATCTGCGCGCGCAGGAGATCGCCGAGGCGAACCGGCTGCCGTGCATCTACCTGGTTGATTCGGGCGGCGCGAACCTGCCCAACCAGGCCGAGGTGTTTCCCGATCGCGACCATTTCGGGCGCATCTTCTTCAACCAGGCGAATATGAGCGCGGCGGGGATCGCGCAGGTCGCGTGCGTGATGGGAAGCTGCACCGCGGGCGGCGCCTATGTGCCCGCGATGTCCGACGAAAGCGTCATCGTGCGCGGGCAGGGCACGATCTTCCTCGCCGGCCCGCCGCTGGTGCAGGCAGCGACCGGCGAGGTCATCAGCGCCGAGGATCTGGGTGGCGGCGACCTCCACGGGCGGCGATCGGGCGTGGTCGACCATGTCGCCGAGGATGACGCGCATGCGCTAACGATCGTGCGCGACATCGTGTCGACGCTCGCGCCCGATGCAGTGCCCGACGTGAATTTGCGCATGCCGGTGCCGCCGAAATACGACCCCGCCGAGCTGTATGGCATCGTTCCCGACGATGTGCGGGCGCCCTATGACGTGCGCGAGGTGATCGCGCGGCTGGTCGATGCGTCGGAATTTCATGAGTTCAAGGCGCTGTACGGCACCACGCTGGTGTGCGGTTTCGCGCATATCCACGGGATGCCGGTCGCGATCCTGGCCAATAACGGCGTGCTGTTCAGCGAAAGCGCGGTCAAGGGCGCGCACTTCATCGAACTGGCGTGCCAGCGACGGGTGCCGTTGCTGTTCCTCCAGAACATCAGCGGCTTCATGGTCGGCGGCAAATATGAGGCCGAAGGGATCGCCAAGCATGGTGCCAAGCTCGTGACCGCGGTCGCGACAGCCAGCGTGCCCAAGGTGACGGTGCTGATCGGCGGCAGCTTCGGCGCGGGCAATTACGGCATGTGCGGCCGCGCCTACAGCCCGCGCTTCCTGTTTTCCTGGCCCAACAGCCGGATCAGCGTGATGGGCGGCGAGCAGGCGGCGAGCGTACTGGCGACGGTTCACCGCGACGCCGCGACCTGGTCCGACGAAGAGGCCGAAGCCTTCAAGGCCCCGGTGCGCGCGACCTATGAGGCCGAGGGCAGCCCCTATTACGCGACCGCGCGGCTGTGGGACGACGGGATCATCGATCCGGCGCAGACCCGCGACGTGCTGGGGCTGGCGTTCGCGGCATGTTTGAACGCCCCGGTGCCGCAGCGCGCAAGCTTCGGCGTGTTCCGGATGTGATGGGATTTAGGTAGATATCATGATCCAATCGCTGCTTATCGCCAATCGCGGTGAAATCGCCTGCCGCATCATCCGCACCGCGCGGGCGATGGGGATCCGCACCGTTGCCGTCTATTCGGATGCCGATGCCGGGGCGTTGCATGTTCGCCTTGCCGATGAGGCGGTGCATGTCGGGCCGTCTCCGGCGCGCGAAAGCTATCTGGTGGGCGAGCGTATTATTGCCGCTGCACGCGCGACGGGGGCCGAGGCGGTCCATCCGGGCTATGGCTTCCTGTCGGAAAACGCCGCGTTCGCGCAGAGCGTGATCGATGCTGGCCTCGTGTGGGTTGGGCCGCGCCCCGCCTCGATCACCGCGATGGGGCTTAAGGATGCGGCCAAGCGGCTGATGCAGGATGCCGGGGTTCCCACGACGCCGGGCTATCTGGGTGAGGATCAGTCGCCCGAGCGACTGGCGCGCGAGGCCGATGCGATCGGCTATCCGATGCTGATCAAGGCTGTGGCGGGCGGCGGTGGCAAGGGGATGCGGCGGGTCGATGATCCTGCCGACTTTGCCGAAGCATTGGTTTCGTGCCGGCGCGAGGCGAGCGCGAGCTTCGGCAACGATCATGTGCTGCTCGAAAAATGGATCACCAATCCGCGCCATATCGAGGTGCAGGTGTTCGGCGATGCCCATGGCAATGTCGTCCACCTGTTCGAGCGCGATTGCTCGCTGCAGCGCCGCCACCAGAAGGTGATCGAGGAAGCGCCTGCACCGGGCATGGACCCCGCCACCCGCGCCGCGATCTGCGATGCGGCGGTGCGCGCTGCGCGCGCGGTCGACTATGTCGGGGCGGGGACGATCGAGTTCATCGCCGATGGGTCGGGGCCGCTGTCGGCCGACCGGACCTGGTTCATGGAAATGAACACGCGGCTGCAGGTCGAACATCCGGTGACCGAAGCGATTACCGGGGTCGATCTGGTCGAATGGCAATTGCGCGTCGCATCGGGCGAACCGCTGCCGCTCACCCAGGATCAACTGACGATCACCGGCCATGCGATGGAAGTGCGGCTCTATGCCGAAGACCCCGCCAAGGGTTTCCTGCCGTCGATCGGGCGGCTCGACCGGTTCCGGTTGGGTGAGGGGTGCCGGGTCGATACCGGGGTAGAGGAAGGCGCGACGATTTCGCCCTTCTACGACCCGATGATCGCGAAGGTGATCACCCACGGACCGACGCGCGAGGCGGCGCGGGGGCGGCTTTCGGCGGCGTTGGCGACGAGCGTGATTTCGCCGCTGCGAACGAATGCTGGGTTTCTGGTCAAGGCGCTCGACCATCCGGCGTTCGTTGCGGGCGAGGTTGATACCGGGCTGATCGCGCGCGAGGGCGAGGCGTTGATGCCGGCGGCGATGCCTTCGGAGGCCGGGTTTGCGGCGGCTGCGGGGGCGCTGGTGGCGGGGGACGTGCTCGGCGGGTTTCGGCTGAATGCGGCGCGGCGGGGGACGGGGCGGTTTTTGCTCGATGGGGCGGTGGTCGAGACAAGCCTTGGGGGCGCCCTTCGACAAGCTCAGGGCGAACGGGGAGAGGGCACCACCCTGACCGGGGACCGTGTTCTCATCTCTGAAGCCGGCCAGACCTGGCAGCTCACTCCCTGGCGGGTCGACGGGAAGGGTGCGGCGGCGGCGGGTGACGGGTCGATCATCTCGCCGATGCCAGGGCGGATCATCGCGGTTGCGGTCTTGCAGGGCGAGCAGGTCGTCAAAGGCCAGAAGCTGCTGACGCTCGAGGCGATGAAGATGGAGCATAGCCTGGTCGCGCCCTATGACGGGGTGGTCGCCGAACTGAATGCGGTCGAGGGTGGGCAGGTGAGCGAAGGCGCGGTGCTCGCGCGGGTTACCGAAGCGGAGGCGGGGTGATGGCGGGGCGCTATTTCGACCAGTGGTATGTCGGCGACCGGATCGTCCACGACATCCGCCGGACGGTGACCGAGACCGACAATCTGCTGTTCACCGTCATGACGCACAACCCGCAGCCCTTGCACCTCGATGCCGAGGCGGCGCGCGCTTCGGAGTTCGGGCAGATCCTGGTCAACGGCACCTTCACCTTCGCGCTGATGGTCGGGTTGTCGGTGGGCGACACGACGCTGGGGACGCTCGTCGCGAACCTTGGCTATGACAAATTGGTGATGCCCTCGCCGGTGTTCCTGGGCGACACCTTGCGTGCCGAGACCGAGATCGTCGCGCTGAAGGACAGCCGCTCGCGGCCCGAGGCGGGGATCGTGACCTTCGGCCACCGGATGCTGAACCAGCGCGACCAGGTGGTGTGCGAATGCCTGCGGACCGCGCTGCTGCTGCGGGCACCGGCATGAGGCTGCGCTCGCTGCTGTTCGTGCCCGGCGACCGGCCCGAACGCTTCGCCAAGGCCGCGGCTAGCGGGGCCGACGCGATCATCCTCGACCTCGAGGATTCGGTGACGCCGGCGCGCAAGGACACCGCGCGCGCAGCGGTGGCTGACTGGCTGGCGGCTGAGCGGACGGTGCCTGCGATCGTGCGGATCAACCCGATCGATGGCGGTCTGGCCGAGCAAGACCTGGCGGCGGTGCTCGCGGCGCGGCCCGATGCGATCATGTTGCCCAAGGCCGAGGGGGCGGCATCGGTCGAGGCGCTGGTGGCGATGATGGGGGCGGGCGCGGTGCCGGTGCTGCCGATCGCGACCGAGACGCCGCGCGCTATCTTTGCGCTGGGTGAATATGCCGCGGTCGCCGATCGGCTGATCGGGCTGACCTGGGGGGCTGAGGATCTGCCCGCCGCGATCGGTGCCACCTCGTCGCGCAATGCCGATGGTGGCTACACCGCGCCCTATGAAATGGTGCGATCGCTCACGCTGTTCGGCGCGCATGCCGCGGGGGTGGCGGCGATCGAGACGGTGTTTCCCGCGATCGGCGATGGCGCGGGGCTGGCGGCTTATGTCGCGCGGGCGCGGCGCGATGGCTTTACCGGCATGATGGCGATCCATCCTGCGCAGGTGGCGGTTATCAACGAAGGGTTTACCCCGAGCGCCGACGAAGTGGCGCGCGCTCGGGCGATCGTCGCCGCGTTTGCCGGGGCCCCCGATGCCGGGGCGTTGCAGCTCGACGGGCGGATGATCGACCGCCCGCATCTGGTGCAGGCGCGCAAGCTGCTCGCCCAGGCGGGGGAAGCTTAACGGGTGGGCGTTACTTTTCGCTGACCCCAAGCGCATCGGTGATCACATAGTAGATGCTGTGCTGTTCGATCGTGCCCTTGAACAGATGCGCCTTGGGGCCCGCCGCGCGTACCGCGACGTCCTCGCCGGCATGGGTTTCGCCGCCGAGCGGCACCAAGGCCTGTTGCTTATAGTCGAGCACAGTGGTGTCGGTCGCGACGGGATCGGCGCGTTCGCCCTCGACCGCGCCGGGGCCGTTGGCATAGCCGAGCGTCGTGTACCCCTTGCCGTCGCGCGCGCGCGAAGGCTGCTTGTCGTCGCCCGCAACGACTCCCAGGATCGGATTGCCGCGCGCCGGATAGCCCGCCATCGCGAAGGCGTGGCTGTGATCGGCGGTGGTGACGATCAGCGTGTCGGTGCCCTTGGTCGCCTCAAGCGCGGCGGCGACCGCCTGGTCGAGCGCCACCGCATCCTCGAGCGCGCGGCGCGCGTTGCCGGCGTGATGCGCGTGATCGATCCGACCGCCTTCGACCAGCAGCACAAAGCCGCGGCGCTCGCGCGACAGCATCGCGATCGACGTCCGCGTCATGTCGGCTAGCGAGGGCTCGCCCGCCTTGTCACAGTTGCGATCGGCTTCATATTGCATGTGGTCGGGCTGGAAGAGGCCGAGCACCTTGCGGTCGCGCGCGGGGTCCAGCGCGGCAAAGCCGGCGGTGTCGGTGATGTAGCGCGCGCCGCGATTGCGCCGCTGCCATTCGGCGATCAGGTCGCGGCCATCGTCGCGCGCGCCCTTCACCTCGGGATATTCGGGGTCGACGGCGGTCGCGGGCAGGAAATAGCGCCGGCCGCCGCCGAGCACCACGTCGAGCTTCGATCCGACCTTGTCCTCGACCAGCTGCGCGGCGATGTCCTTGCATCCCCCCGCCTTGGCTTCGGCGGGCAGCTTGGCCTCCCAGTCGCGCTCGGGGGTGTGCGCATAGGCCGCCGCCGGGGTGGCGTGGGTGATCCGCGCGGTCGAGATCACCCCGGTCGCGCGGCCCTGCTGCTGCGCCAGCGCGATGAAAGACGGCACGACATGGCGAAGCGCGCCCGCGCAATCGGTGACGAGCGCTTCGGGGCCGACCCCGATCGATCCGTTGCGCGTCTTCACCCCGCTGAGGATCGCTGTGGCGGTCGGCGCCGAATCGGCGACCTGGGTGTCGTGCGAATAGGTCTTCACCAGCGCCGAATGGGGCAAAGTGTCCATCGCGGTGACGAAGGATTCGCCGTCCTTGCCAGCGATCTGCCCCTGATGAATCCGTGCCGCGGTGAGCGTCGATACCCCCATGCCGTCGCCGATGAAGACGATGACGTTGCGCGCCGGCCGATCGATCGGCACCGCCGCCTTCAATCGCGCAAGCTCGGCGCGTCCCTGCGCGCGATAGGCGGCGGTATCGGCCTCCTGCGCGGCGGCGGGCAGGGCGGCGGGCAGGGCGGCGATGCAGATGAGCGGAACGAGGCAGCGGCGCAGGGCGAGGGTCATCGAAATCTCCTTGGCGGTCCCCTTTCCAGACCGATGTGACAATATCGATACATTGGTGGGATGCGGGCGGCGGGGACGGCGGCCGGAGCCGATTGTGTTCCCGGCTAGCGGGACCCGTGGCGGCCCATTTTCGGAGTCGTGGTGGCCGAGCGGGTGGCTCGCGGTGTTCGGAAAGCTACAAAAGCTACACTACGTACCCCCCGGATTCGCCTATTCCGCCCAACAACGCGCGATGCGGGTGGAGTATGCGGGGAGCGTGGTCATGCGGCATGCGTACCAAAGCGGGGGCTTGTAGGACAGCGGGTTTGGTTGGCGGCGTGGGGGACGAGCCTGTTCGGTAGACGGGGGTGGCGGGAAGGGGTGGAAGGCGGCTGGCCGATTTCGGGAAGGCAGACGGCGATAGCCGAGATTGACCATTTGCGGACGTTCTCAAAGGGGTCAGAAAGTTGGAACGTAAACGGCTTCTCGAACCTCGGCATTTTGAAAAGGCGACGCCGGCCTCGCGCCAAGGGCTTTTGAAAATCAACGCTTGACGTTAAATCTATCTAGGTAGATTTATAGTGCATGTCTCGAATGCGCGCGCTCTCACCCCATGCCCGTACGGTCCTCGCCGTCCTGCTCGATGCCGGTGTCCAATGGTCACACGGCTATGAATTGGCTCAGCTTGCCGATGTGAAATCGGGCACCATCTATCCGCTGCTGATCCGTCTGGAGGCGCAAGGCTATCTCGAAGCGGAATGGCAGCAGCCGGCCGAAGGGGGGCGGCCGCCGCGACACGCCTATCGGTTGACGGCAAGCGGCGTGCAGCTCGCTCGCGCTAACCCCCCGGGACCGACGGCGGCACCGACCGTGCGACGCTGGGAGGCAATCATATGAGCGCTGGCCTTCGCCGACGGGTTACCGATCTGGCCTGCCGTGCTTTGCAAGCGATACTGCCACCCTCGTTGCAGTCGTGGGGATGGGCGGTCCGCTGCGAGGCGGCCAGCATCCCGGACGATACCAAAGCGCTCCTGTTCACGCTCGACAGCCTGTGCGGACTCATGCCGCGTGCGGTCGCTTCGCATCTTCTTTACCCCTTCGCTTCGCTTATCGGCGACGGCGCGCCTCTCTCCGAAGGATCGAGCATCATGAACATCTTCCACGCCACGATGCGTCGCCCGCGCGCCCTCGGCATCGCCTCCGCGATTGGCGCCGTGGTGCTCGGCATCGTCTATATGGCGATCGCCGGTGCGCCGATGCGCTATCTCGGGATCAACGCCGGCGCATTGGTGATCGGGCTGACGATGCTGGCGCTGCTCGGCCGCCCAGTAGCGGCGGGTCAACGATGGACGGGGGTTGCGATCATCGCGATAGCGGGCATGCTGCTCGCGACCGCTTTTCTCGGCTCCGAGGTCGAGGGCGCAGCGCGCTGGGTGAAGCTGGGCGGACTGGCGATCCAACCGAGCCTGATCCTGTTGCCGGTGATGCTCGTCGCCTTCTGCCGAACCCGTAGCTTGCCGGCGACCGCGGGCATCGTCGCTGCCGCTGCTGCTATCGCGCTTCAGCCCGACCGGGCTATGGCCGGAATGCTTGCACTATGCCTCGCCACGCTCGCGGTCATACGCCGTGACAGGCATGTCGTCGTGGCGCTCACCGCCAGCGTCGCCAGCTTCGCGGCAACGCTGGCGCATGCCGATACACTGCCGGCGGTCCCCTATGTCGACCAGATCCTCTATTCGTCTTTCAATGTTCACGCCGGTGCCGGTCTGGCTGTGTTGGGCGGTTCGGCGCTGCTCTTGGTCCCGGCGATCGTTGGTTGGAGCCGCGACGCCGACAATCGCGCGACCTATGCTGTTTTCGGCGCCGTATGGTTCGCCGCGATCATGGCCGCTGCGCTTGGCAACTATCCGACACCGATTGTCGGTTATGGCGGCAGCGCCATCATCGGCTATGCTTTGAGCCTCCTGGCGCTGCCGAAGCTGGCAGGAGCCTCCACCGGAGTTGGTTTCGGAACGGTCGGCACAACGGATCGATCGCCGTCCGACCACCATCTGCTCGTCGCACTGGCCTGAGCGCGTGTCTGCGTCCGCTGCTGGCAGCAGGCTTGGTCGGGGGGTGAGGTCGATGCTGACGCGCCCCTATCGATACTGGCTCATCGCGGCACTATTGACCGCCCTGGCCTACTACGCATGGGGCGAGATCACGCGAACACGGGGTGCTCAAAAGGTGTCGTTCCGCCCGGCGGAGGAAGCGTGCGATACGTCCGGGTCGCTTCGCTACTGCGTCTATCGTGATCGGCGGGGGACGAACGGCGACATCGTCTACCATCTTCACGGTCGCAACCTCGACGAGCGCATCTGGAACGACGACACCTATCTGACCGCACTGATCCAGTCGGAATGGCAGCGCAGCGACAAGCTGCCGCCCACTGTCGTGACCGTTTCCTATGGTTCGACTTGGCTGCTGACCCCGAAAGGCGAGAAGCCCGACAGCGGGCTACTGGACGATCTGATGACCCGTCTGCCGGCGATCGAGGCCAAGGTCGGACGTCCGCGTCGGCGCCTCCTGATGGGAGAGTCGATGGGCGGCCTCAATGTCCTGATCGCCGGCCTGTCCCACCCGTCCCGGTTCGCCAAGGTCGCGGCGCTATGCCCCGGTGTATATTCGATCTCGCCGTTCGCATCGCTGTCCACGATCCGTGCGACGATGCAGCGCGCCGGGGCGAACCCCAAGATCATCTTCGGGGTTTGGATGATGGCGCGGAAATATGCAGCGAACGATGCCGAGTGGCAGCGGGTATCGCCACTCGCCCTGATTCAGCGGGCTGGTCCGGCCTATCCGGCGCTCTATCTCTCTAACGGTCTCTATGACGTCTACGGCAATTTCGATGGCACGCAGCGGCTTGCCGACATGGCGCGCGAGCGCGGTGTCAAAACCGAATGGCACCCTCTCTATGGTGGGCATTGTGCCACCGATACATCCTCGCTCGCAGCCTTCCTCTCGTCCTGAGGTTTTCCCAAAAACAAACGTCGATCGGGAAGGCAGGGCCGGGATCGCTTACCTCGCTGCAACCAATATGACCGCTTTCCCAAAATGAGCCGTTGAAGATGGAGCAATGGGAATGTCGAGCTAGCGCTCGAACGGCCACCTTCGGTTGATACGCGCTCGCTCCCCGCGGTATGCCACTCACCAAAGGAGCAAGCATGACGACAACGCTGTACGGCATCCCCAATTGCGACACCGTCAAGAAGGCGCGGGCGTGGCTCGCCGAGCATGGCGTCGCCTATCACTTCCACGACTATAAGAAGCAGGGCGTCGATGCCGCGCGGCTTGCCAAGTGGAGCGAGCAGGTCGGCTGGGAGCGGCTGGTCAATCGCGCGGGCACCACCTTTCGCAAGCTGCCCGATGCCGACAAGGCGGTTGCCGATGCCGATGCGGCGATCGCGCTGATGGTCGCCAACCCGTCGCTCATCAAGCGGCCGGTGGTCGAATATCCCGGCGGATTGCTCGTCGGCTATTCGCCCGAAGGCTTCGCCGCGGCGCTGGGCTGAGCGCGGTCGGCGGCGCTGGCATCGTCGTTGTATCTGCGTTACGATTGGGCTCGGGCGCCGCTTCGGGCGCGGGCATGAGAGGACATCCGCCATGTTTAAACGGCCTTTGCCCGGCTGGTATTGGATCGCAGCGGCGTTGATCGTGCTGTGGGGCGCGATGGGGGTGTTCGCCTTCTATACCGATGCGACGATGTCCGATGCGGCGCTGGCGGCGCTGCCCGCATGGGATCGCGCTTTTTATCAGGCGCGACCGGGCTGGTTCGTCTGGGTCTATGGCATCGCCACCTGGGGCGGGCTGCTCGGCGGCATCGCCTTGCTCGCCAAGCGGCGGCTGGCGATCGCGTTGTTCGGGGTTTCGCTCGCGGCGATCGTCGTCCAGTTCGGCTATGTGTTTCTGGCGACCGATATCGTCGCGGCCAAGGGCGCGGCGGCGACGGTGCCGTTCCCGCTGCTGATCGCGGCGGTCGGCGTGGTCCAGCTGTGGCTCGCGCGAACCGCGGCGGCGCGCGGCTGGCTGCGGTGAGGCTTGCCGCCGCGCTTGGCGTTTGGGCGCCGAGGCTCTAGAGCGCGGCGCAATGTCCACGACCTTCACCCTCGACACCGGCACCAGCCGCGCCAACCCCACGCCGGCACCGATGCGCCGGCTGACCGTGCCCGCAATCGCGGCGCGCAAGGGGGGCGAGCCGATCGTGATGCTCACCGCCTATACCGCGCGGACGGCGCAGCTGCTCGATCCGCATTGCGACATGCTGCTGGTCGGCGACAGCTTGGGGCAGGTGATCTATGGCCTGCCCTCGACGCTGTCGGTGACGCTCGACATGATGTGCGCGCATGGCGCGGCGGTGGTGCGCGGCAGCTATCATTCGGTGGTGGTGATCGACATGCCCTTCGGCAGCTATGAGGCGAGCCCGCAGCAGGCGTTCGCCTCGGCGGCGCGGATCATGGCCGAGACCGGCGCGGCGGCGGTGAAGCTCGAGGGCGGCGCGGCGATGGCGCCGACGATCGCGTTCCTGGCGCAGCGCGGGATCCCGGTGATGGCGCATATCGGGCTGACTCCGCAGGCGGTGAACGTGCTGGGCGGCTATGGCGCGCGCGGGCGTTCGGATGCCGAGCATGCCAAGATCCTTGGCGATGCGCGCGCGGTTGCCGATGCCGGCGCGTTCGCGCTGGTGGTCGAGGGCGTGGTCGAGCCGCTGGCGGTGGCGATCACTGAAGGCGTGTCGTGCCCGGTGATCGGCATCGGCGCTTCGGCCAAATGCGACGGGCAGGTGCTGGTGACCGAGGATATGCTGGGCATGTTCGAGCGCACCCCGCGCTTCGTGAAGAAGTTCGACGACATGGCTGGCCGCATTTCCGCCGCGGTTGCGCACTATGCGGCCGACGTACGCGGGCGCAGCTTTCCGGGGCCGGACCAGCTATATCAACCCAAGCCCTGACCGATCCGATAGACCATTTCGTTTCGCCCGCGCTGCGGCTAATGTCCGCCGCCGCAATACCGCATGGAGTTCCCCTTGGCGTTAACCCCCCAGAATAACGACCAGTTCGCTCGCGAAGTCGACGAGGAACTGCGCCGGGAAGAATTGCGCAGCTTCTGGCAGCGTTGGGGAATCGCGCTGATCGCGGGGATCGTGCTGGCGCTCGCCGCGCTGGCGGGCTGGCTGTGGTGGCAGCAGCATCAGGTGACGCAGGCGGGGGTGCAGGGCGAGCAATTCTCCAAGGCGCTCGAAAGCCTGGGCGCGCAAAAGGCCGATGCGGCCAAGGCGCCCTTGGCCGAGCTCGCGGCCTCGGATGCCGCGGGCTATCGCGCGATGGCGCAGTTCACCCAGGCCGATATCCTGCTGCAGGCCGATGATCTGAAGGGCGCCGCCGCCAAGTTCGCCGCGGTCGCCGCCGATGGCTCGCTGCCGCAGCCCTATCGCGACCTGGCATTGGTGCGTCAGACCAGCGCCGAATATGACACGCTGAAGCCGGCGGCTGTGATCGACCGGCTGCGCGGCCTCGCGACCAAGGACAGCCCGTGGTTCGGCAGCGCGGGCGAGATGGTCGGCATCGCTTACATGCGGTTGGGCCGCAACGCCGAGGCGGGGCGGCTGTTCGGCGAAATCGCGCAGGCCGAAACCGTCCCCGAAACCATCCGTCAACGCGCGGTTCAGCTCGCCGGCGTACTCGGGGTCGACGCGGTCGACACCGACCAGGAAAAGAAAGCGGCATCATGATCAATCGGGTCAAATTTCCCATCGCGTTGCTCGCGATGACCGCGCTGAGCGCGTGCGGGATCTTCAAGGGCGGCGACAAGAAGACCCCGGTGCTGGGCAATCGCGTGCCGATCCTGGTGTCCGAAAGCGATACCGAGGTCGATCTGACGCTGGCGGGGCAGGAAGTGCTGCTGCCGCCCGCGGTGGCGAACACCGGCTGGACCCAGCCCGGCGGCAATGAATCGAAGGCGATGGGGCATCTGGCACTGGCGGCGCAGCCGACGCGCGCCTGGTCGGTATCGATTCCCGGCGGCGACACGCGCGTTCGGCTTGCCGCCACCCCGGTGATCGATGGCGCGCGGCTATACGTCTCCGACGTCAACGGCGCGGTGCACGCGATCGACACCGCGACCGGCGCGACCGTGTGGCGCGCCGAAACCGCGCGCGGTGACGAGAACCAGAATGCGCGCTTCGGCGGCGGCGTGAGCGTCGAGGGCGACCGGCTCTATGCCAGCAACGGCGTCGGCGACGTGGTGGCGATGAACATCGCCGATGGCAGCGAGATCTGGCGGGTGAAGCCCGGCGGCCCGCTGCGCGGTGCGCCGACGATCGCCAACGGCGCGCTGTACATCCTCACCCAGGACAACCAGCTGTTCGCGCTCAACACCGCCGACGGCAAGACGATCTGGACGCAATCGGGCTCGCTCGAGGCGCAGGGGGTGTTCGGCGTCGCCGCGCCCGCCTCGGCGCAGGGCACCGTGGTCGCGGGCTTCTCGTCGGGCGAACTCAACGCCTATCGCTACGAGAATGGCCGCTCGGTCTGGGCCGACAGCCTGTCGCGCACCAGCATGACGACCTCGGTGTCGAGCCTGGCCGATATCGATGCCTTCCCGGTGATCGACAATGGGCGGGTCTACGCCGTCGGGCAGGGCGGGCGGATGGTTGCGCTCGAAATCCTCAGCGGCCAGCGGCTTTGGGAACAGAATATCGCGGGCATCTCGACTCCCTGGGTCGTGGGCGAATGGATCTTCGTCGTGACCGACGAAGCGCGACTGATGGCGATCTCACGCGGCAATGGCCGGATCCGCTGGATCTCGCAGCTGCCGCGCTGGCGCAACGAGAAGAAGAAGTCGGGTGCGATCCGCTGGGTCGGGCCGGTGCTGGCGGGCGATCGCCTGCTGGTGGCGAGCTCGCGCGGCGTGGTGGCTTCGGCATCGCCCGCCGACGGAACGCTGACGACGATCGCCGAGGGCAAGACCGGCTACACGCTGCCCCCGGTGGTGGCGGGGAACACGATGTACCTGCTCGACGATGCGGGCGAGCTGAGCGCGTATCGGTAAGTTAAATCCCCCTCCCGCTTGCGGGAGGGGCTAGGGGAGGGCATGTCCGGGTGCGGTGGCGTTCGATAACCCCACCCCCGACCCCTCCCGCAAGCGGGAGGGGGGAAGAAAATCGCCTCCCACCAGGTAATATCCATGCCCCTGCCTACCGTCGCCATTATCGGCCGCCCCAATGTCGGCAAATCGACGCTCTTCAACCGCCTGGTCGGCAAGAAGCTGGCGTTGGTCGACGACCAGCCCGGCGTCACGCGTGACCGGCGCGAGGCCGATGCGCATTTGCTCGGTCTCGATTTCCGCATCATCGACACTGCTGGTTTCGAGAACGAGGATATCGCAACGCTGCCCGGGCGGATGCGCGCGCAGACGCAGGCGGCGCTCGACGAGGCCGATGTCGCGCTGTTCCTGGTCGATGCGCGCGACGGGCTGACGCCGATCGACGAGGAAATCGCGCGCTGGCTGCGCGTCGCCGACGTGCCGGTGATCCTGGCCGCGAACAAGGCCGAGGGGCGACTGGCGCAGAGCAGCATCTACGAGGCGATGTCGCTCGGCTTCGACGACCCGATCGCGCTGTCGGCCGAACATGGTGAAGGCATCGCCGACCTGTTCGACGCGCTTCGCCCCTATATCGAACGGCTCGAACAGGAGATCGAGGAAGAGGATCCCGAGGATCCCGACGCGATCCTGAAGCTGGCCGTCGTCGGCCGCCCCAATGCGGGCAAGTCGACGCTGATCAACCGCATCCTCAACCAGGAACGGCTGATCACCGGCCCCGAGGCGGGCATCACCCGCGATTCGATCGCGATCGACTGGGTGTGGACCGATGCCGAGAACAAGGACCGCCGAGTCCGGCTGATCGACACCGCGGGCATGCGCAAGCGCGCCAAGGTGCAAGAGAAGCTCGAGAAGCTGTCGGTTGCCGACGCGCTGCGCGCGGTCGATTTCGCCGAGGTCGTCGTGCTGCTGCTCGATGCCACCAAAGGGCTCGAGGTGCAGGACCTCAAGATCGCCGACAAGGTGCTGCAGGAAGGCCGCGCGCTGGTGATCGCGCTGAACAAATGGGACGTCGCCGAGAATGCGTCGAGCCTGTTCAACGGGGTGAAGGGCGCGCTCGACGAGGGGCTGGCGCAGGTCAAGGGCGTGCCGCTGCTGACGGTGTCGGGCGCCACGGGCAAGGGGCTCGACGTGCTGTTGCGCGTGGCGTTCGAAACCCGTGCGGCGTGGAGCCGGCGCACCTCGACCGGCGCGCTCAACCGCTGGTTCGAAAAGGCTATCGAGGCCAATCCGCCGCCCGCCCCCGGCGGCAAGCGGATCAAGCCGCGCTACATCACCCAGAACAAGACGCGCCCGCCGACGTTCGTGCTGTTCGGCACCCGCGTCGATCTGTTGCCCGAGAGCTATCGCCGCTATCTGGTCAACAGCATGCGCAAGGAATTCGACATGGGCGCGGTGCCGGTGCGGCTGATGCTGCGCGCCTCGTCGAACCCGTTCGACCACGACAAGTGAGCGATGCGCCGCTGCGGATCGACGCACGCGGGCTAAAATGCCCCTGGCCCGCGATCCGGCTGGGCCGCGCGCTGCGCGGAGGCGCGGCGATCGTCGAGATCAGTGCCGACGACCCCGCCGCCGAGCGCGAACTGGCGGCACTGGCTTCGGCGTGTGGGGCGGCGTTCACGCGTTTGGAATCACAAGTTTTTCGTATCGAGACGCGGGCGGTGTAACCGGTCATTTACCCCGGCGCGCTAGACCTCAGCCGTCTGCGATCTGGCGGATGGGAGGCATTGCATGATCCTTGGCGCCGATACTGGTTCGCTGGTGAATATGGCGACCCTGTCGCAGGCGCGCGCCGAATTGGGCGCGAATTTCGTGCGCATCCTAGGGTATTTTCGCGAGGACGGGATCAAGTCGCTCGACCGCATCGAAGCCGCGATGCGCGGCGGGATCGCGGCGGCGATGGTGATCCCGGCGCACACGCTCAAGGGCGAAGCCGCGCAGTTCGGTGCCGATCAGCTCGCCGAGCTTGCCGAAGCGATCGAGATGATCGCGCGCGATTGCGTGGAGACGCATGATTCACCCGATGAGGCGCTGGCGCATGTGGTGCGGTTGCGGCCCCTCTTCGAGGCGACGCTGGCGCTGCTCGAAACGGAGGCAAATCCGCTGGTGGCGCGCAAGTCGGCGGTCTTCGGGCGCCGCGCGGTCTAGCCGGGGGCGCCGTCCGCCATTCGCGCAGGCCGCGCGAACGGCGGATCGCGACGATCAGTCCTTCTTGTCGGCGTCGGCCTCGGCCTGCGAGTTCAGCTGGACATAGTTTTGCAGCCCCATCCGCTCGATCATGTCGAACTGGCGTTCGAGCGTGTCGAGATGGCTCTCCTCGCTGTCGAGGATGCGGCGGAACAGGTCGCGGCTGACATAGTCGCGGACCTTCTCGCAATGCTCGATCGCGTCGCGCAGCAGCGGGATCGCTTCTTCCTCGAGCGCGAGATCGCCCTTGAGGACTTCCTCGACGGTTTCACCGATGCGCAGGCGGCCGAGCAGCTGGAAATTGGGCAGGCCGTCGAGGAAGAGGATGCGTTCGGCAAGCCAATCGGCATGCTCCATCTCTTCGATCGATTCCTGGCGCTCGAACTTGGCGAGCTTGTGGACGCCCCAATGGTCGAGCAGGCGATAATGCAGCCAATATTGGTTGATCGCGGTCAGCTCGTTCTTGAGCGCCGTGTTCAGATATTCGATGACTTGGGGGTCGCCCTTCATGGTCGCAGCCTTTTTGGAATTAAGGCACGGTCATAGCGCGGCGAGCGCCAAACGAACAGGGAAAAATCGGCGGTTTTCCGCGGGTTTCAGCCGCTGCGAACGCTACGCAGCAGCGCGTTCGGCGTCGATAATGGCTCGCGCGAACGGGACGCACTGGCCGCATTTGGCCTGGCAGCCGAGTGTGCGATACGCCTGGCAGGCGCTCATCGCACCGTTGCGTGCAGCGGCGCGTACTTCGCGTTCGCGGATGGCATTGCAGACGCAGACGACCATGAGCACCCTCGCTTTGTTGGATGCATGCTACGGCTAATGCGAAACGCTCGCAAGCGTTATTGCGTCGCTCTCGCAACTTTTCGCAGCGGTTCGATCCGGCCGCGCGCCAATGAGCGCCAGAGCCATTCGAGCGGACCGTTCGAGAAACGCTGCAGCCAGGGCTGTGACCAGGCGAGGATCAGCGCCCAGACGAACAGCATAATCGGCACCAGTTCGGCGCGGTGGAGCTGCCCGAACAGCGCGAGGCCGTGGCTGTAGAAGATCGCGGTGCACACCAGGCTCGTCGCGATATAGTTGCTGAACGCCATCCGCCCGGTTGCCGCCAGCCGGCGGGCGATCGCGCTTCCTGCAGGGACGGCGAGCAGGATCAGCGCGATCCAGCCGAAGATCATTACCGGGCGCACCGGAACGGGCAAAGTGAGCACCGCCAGGACGATCGAATGGAGGTCGAAGCTGTGCGCCGCGACGTAGAAGGCGAGCAGCAGGTAGATCGGCAGCGAGATGCCGAAGCCCAATGTCGCGAGCCATAGCAACCGGCGTCGCTCCCAGCCGCCGGTGAGCAGCCCCGAGCGGAACGCCGCCATGCCGAACAGTATATAGGCCAGCGTTTCGAACCCGTTCTGCAGCAGCGCGTTCCACGGAGTGCCGGCATAGACGCGCCAACGAAACGCGACGGCATCGGCATAGCTGCCGCGATAGACAGCGAGCTGCTGCGCGATATGCGCGGGATCGGGGCGCCCGAAGGCGCGCTCGAGCTCGATCAATGTGCGCGCCGCTGCGGCGGGGTTGGGCGCGCCTTCCTGCGCCGCCGCGACCGCGACGGGCAGCCCCGCCATCGTGATCGTCTGGATCCCGACCAGCACGATGCCGGTGACGATCAGCTGGTGCGTCGCCTGACGCCGGAACGCATAGGCGATCATCCCCACCAGCGCATATTGCGCGAGGATGTCGCCCCACCAGATCAGGTACAGATGCGCCAGCCCGAAGGCGAGCAGCCAGCCCATCCGCGCGAAATGCACCTGCGCCGGGCTTCGGCCATCGGCCTGCGCGCGCTCGATCACCAGCAGCATCGATGCGCCGAACAGCACCGAGAACAGCCCGCGCATCTTGCCGTCGAACAGCACGAACTGCGCAAGGTAGAGCAACGTGTCGAGCGCGCTCGCCGGGCCGGTCGCGGTCGGGTTCAGATAGGCGGCGGGGACGTTGGCGAAGGCGACGATGTTCATCGTCAGGATGCCGAGCACCGCCACCCCGCGAACGATATCGAGGCTCGGGAAGCGGGTGTCCCTTCCCGAGCCTTGGGGAATCACGCCGCGACTTCGCCCTGCATCAGTCTGGGCAGGAAGCCTTCATGCGCCGTGCGCAGGTCGTCGAGCGCAACAGTCCAGTCGCCGGCGTCCATCTCGAACACGATCTTGTCGCGGATCGTGCGGCCAAGCCCGTCGACCGCGACGTCGGCACGGTGTGCGGATGCCATGAAATCGGCCAGGCAGGTGTCGCAGACCGTCACGACGTACACGCCCTGGTCTTCGCCGAAGAAGCTTTCGGCCATGCCGAAGGGCTGTACCGAATCGATCAGCGCGCCGATGTTCGATGCCAGCGCCATCTCGGCGACCGTTACCGCAAGCCCGCCATCGGAGACGTCGTGGCACGCGGTGATCGCGCCGCACGCGATCTGGCTGCGGACAAAGTCGCCGGTGCGGCGTTCGGCCTTGAGGTCGACCTCGGGGGGCGGGCCTTCCTCGCGGCCATGGAGTTCGCGCAGGTACAGCGACTGGCCGAGATGGCCGGCGCGCTCGCCGATCACCAGGATGACGTCACCGAACCCCTTGAAGCCGATCGTTGCCGATTTCGACCAGTCAGCGAGCAGCCCGACGCCGCCGATCGCGGGGGTGGGCAGGATTGCCGATCCGCCGCCGGTCGCCTTGCTTTCGTTGTAGAGCGAGACGTTGCCGCTAACGATCGGGAAGTCGAGCGCGCGGCAGGCATCGGCCATCCCTTCGAGACAGCCGACGATCTGGCCCATGATCTCGGGCCGCTGCGGGTTGGCGAAGTTGAGGCAATTGGTGATCGCGAGCGGGGTCGCGCCGACCGCGGTGAGGTTGCGCCAGGCTTCGGCCACCGCCTGCTTGCCGCCCTCGACCGGGTCGGCGAAGCAATAGCGCGGGGTGCAATCGGTGGTGATCGCCAGGCCCTTTTGCGTGCCGTGGACTCGCACCACCGCGGCGTCGCCGCCGGGGCGCTGGACGGTGTCGGCGCCGACCATGTGGTCGTACTGCTCCCAGATCCAGCGGCGGCTGGCGATGTCGGGCGTGCCGATCAGCGCGAGCAGGTCACGGGCCACGTCGTCGCTTTCGGGAACGTCGGTCAGCGCATCGCGCGGCGGGGTGGGGACGTGCGGACGGTCGTAGAGCGGGGCTTCGTCGGCGAGCGGCGCGAGCGGAATGTCGGCGACGGTCTCGCCCTTCCATTTCAGCACCATCCGCCCGGTATCGGTGACGCGGCCGATCACCGCGAAATCGAGCTCCCATTTGCGGAAGATCGCCTCGGCCTCGGCCTCGCGGCCGGGCTTGAGCACCATCAGCATGCGTTCTTGCGATTCGGACAGCATCATCTCGTACGGGGTCATGCGGGTTTCGCGCTGCGGCACGTCGTCCATGACGAGCTCGATGCCGACCCCGCCCTTGCTCGCCATTTCGACCGAGGAAGAGGTGAGGCCAGCCGCGCCCATGTCCTGGATCGCGACGATCATGTCGGTCGCCATCAGCTCTAGGCACGCCTCGATCAGCAGCTTTTCGGTGAAGGGGTCGCCGACCTGAACCGTCGGGCGCTTGGCGTCGGCATCGTCGCCGAAATCGGCCGAGGCCATCGTCGCGCCGTGGATGCCGTCGCGCCCGGTCTTCGACCCCACATAGACGATCGAATTGCCGATGCCCGACGCCGCCGAATAGAAGATCTTGTCCTGATCGGCGATGCCGACGGTCATCGCGTTGACCAGGATGTTGCCGTCATAGGCGGGGTGGAAGTTCACCTCGCCGCCGACCGTCGGCACGCCGACGCAATTGCCATAGCCGCCGATGCCGTGGACGACGCCCGAGATCAGGTGGCGCATCTTGGGATGATCGGGGCGGCCAAAGCGAAGCGCGTTCATGTTGGCGACCGGGCGTGCGCCCATCGTGAACACGTCGCGCAGAATGCCGCCGACCCCGGTCGCCGCGCCCTGATAGGGTTCGATGTACGACGGGTGGTTGTGGCTCTCCATCTTGAAGATCGCCGCCTGGGGCTTCCCGTTGGGTCCTGGGCCGATGTCGATCACGCCGGCATTCTCGCCGGGGCCGCAGATCACCCAGGGGGCCTCGGTCGGCAGCTTCTTCAGGTGGATGCGGCTCGATTTGTAGCTGCAATGCTCGGACCACATGACCGAGAAGATGCCGAGCTCGGTCAGGTTCGGCTCGCGCCCCATCGCGTGGAGGACGCGGTCATATTCCTCGGGCGACAGGCCGTGCTCGGCGACGATTTCGGGCGTGATCTGGGTCATGGCTTGCCCTTAGCCGGGGGCGGGGCGGGGGGCTAGAGCGTGAATGCCCTCCGACACGGGGAGGGACTAGTTCTTTCGCCCCGAAAGGAACCGATCGACCGCTGCCGCCGTCGCGTCGGGCGCTTCCTCCATCGGCAGGTGGCCGATGCCGGGATAGGTCACCAGCTCGGCACCGGGGATGTGGCTCGCCAGCCAGTCGCCCGACGACGCCGGGATCATCCGATCGTCGATGCCCCACAGGATCAGCGTCGGCGCCGCGATCCGGCCGAGCGCCTCGGGGGTGGCGGGGGTGTTCGGGGTCGCGAAACGGTCGATCGTCGCGAGGCGATTGCCGGGGTAGCGGAGCAATTCCCAATAGAGGTCGATCGCCGCGGCATCGACCTTGGCGGGGTCGCCATAGGCCGAAGGCAGCGCCTGTTCGATCCAGCTGCGCGGCGTGACCATCGTCGCCAGGTCGCGCAGCACCGGCAGGCGGGCGATGCGCATCACCAGCGGCGGCTCGGCATATTGCGGGTCGGGCTGGCCGGTCGAATCGACGAGCACCAGCGCGTTCACCCGCGCGGGATGCGCCAGCGCATAGGACCAGGCGACCCCGCCGCCCATCGAATTGCCGCCGATCGCGAACCGGTCGATCCCGAGCACCCGCACCAGCCGATCGACGATCTCGACCTGCCGCGCGGTCGAATAATCGCGCGCCGGGTCTTCGCCGGTCAGCCCGTGCCCCGGCAGGTCGAGGCGGACGATGCGGTATCGCTGGTCGAGCCGCTCGGCCCAGGGCTCCCAGGTGTGCAGCGACGCGTTCGATCCATGGACCAGCAGCAACGCCGGTGCATTGCGCGGCCCGGTGTCGCGTACATGCAACGTCAGGCCGTCACCAAGATCGACGAATCTTGAATCGGTACCGCCATATTTATCCCGCATGGCGGCGGCGTCGGTGTCGGGCGTGCGGAAGATAAACAACGCTAAGATGGTGACGACGATCAGCGCGACGAACGCACCGATCAGCCATTGCCACCATCGCATCAGGCGGCGTCCTCGCGCGCCAGCCACTCTTCCAGCCACTTGATCGTATAGTCGCCGCGCTGGAAATCGGGGTCGTTGAGCAGCGCCTGATGCAGCGGGATCGTCGTCTTCACCCCGTCGATCACGAATTCCTCGAGCGCGCGGCGGAGCCGCATCAGGCAGCCTTCGCGCGTGCGCCCGTAGACGATCAGCTTGGCGATCATCGAATCATAATAAGGCGGGATGCGATAGCCGGCGTACAGCCCGCTATCGACGCGGACATGCATGCCGCCGGGGGCGTGGTAATAGGTCACCTTGCCCGGCGATGGCGCGAAGGTGCGCGCGTCCTCGGCATTGATCCGGCATTCGATCGCGTGGCCGTGGAAGACCAGGTCCTCCTGCCGCACCGACAGCGGATGCCCCTCGGCGATGCGGATCTGTTCGCGCACCAGATCGACCCCGGTGATCATCTCGGTCACCGGATGCTCGACCTGCAGCCGGGTGTTCATCTCGATGAAGTAGAACTCGCCGTCTTCCCACAGGAATTCGATCGTGCCCGCGCCGCGATAGCCCATATCGGCCATCGCCTTGGCGCAGATCGCCCCCATCCGCGCGCGGTCCTCGGCGCCGAGTGCGGGCGAAGGCGCCTCTTCGAGCACCTTCTGGTGGCGGCGCTGGAGCGAGCAGTCGCGCTCGCCCAGATGGATCGCATTGCCGTTGCCGTCGCCGAACACCTGGAATTCGATGTGGCGCGGGTTGCCGAGATATTTCTCGATATAGACGGTGGCGTCGCCGAACGCCGCCTTCGCCTCGCTGCCTGCTTGGGCCATGAGCGTTTCGAGCTGGTCTTCGGACTCGCACACCTTCATGCCGCGACCGCCGCCGCCCGAGGCCGCCTTGATGATCACCGGATACCCGACGCGCGCCGCGATCGCCTTGGCTTCGGCGAGGTCGCTCACCGCGCCGTCCGAGCCGGGGACCAAAGGCAGCCCGAGCGCGCCGGCTGTGCGCTTGGCCTCGACCTTGTCGCCCATCGTGCGGATATGTTCGGGCTTCGGCCCGACGAACATCAGATTATGCAGCTCGACGATCTCGGCGAATTTGGCGTTTTCGCTGAGGAAGCCATAGCCCGGGTGGATCGCGTCGGCACCCGAGACTTCGGCGGCCGAGATGATGTTGGGGATGTTGAGATAGCTCTCGCCCGCGGGTGGCGGGCCGATGCAGATCGCCTGGTCGGCCAGCCGGACGTGCATCGCATCGGCGTCGGCGGTCGAATGCACCGCGACGGTCTGGATGCCCATTTCATGGCAGGCGCGATGGATCCGCAGCGCGATCTCGCCGCGATTGGCGATCAGCAGCTTCTTGATCTGCGCCATTATTCGACCACGACGAGCGGCTGATCGAACTCCACCGGCTGGCCGTTTTCGACCATGATCGCACCGACGGTGCCCGCCGACGGTGCGAGGATCGGGTTCATCACCTTCATCGCCTCGACGATCAGCAGCGTGTCGCCCGCCTGGACCTTCTGGCCCGGCGAAACGAACGCCTTGCTGCCGGGCTCGGCCGACAGATACACGGTGCCGACCATCGGCGAGCGGACCGCGTTCGCCGCCGGATTGGGCGCGGGCGCGCCGACCTCGGCAGGCGCTGGGGCAGCGTTGGTCAGCGCGGGGGCCATGTTCGCCATCGGCGCGGCCTGCATCATCTGCGGCGCGATCATCACTTCGCGCGCGACGCGGACGCGGCGTTCGCCGTCCTCGACCTCGATTTCGGTCAGTTTCGTCTCGTCGAGGACCGCGGCGAGCTGGCGCACGAGATCGACATCGATTCGCATATTGCCCGGTTCGTCGTGTTCGTTGCTCATTGCGACCTATTTCTCTGTTAAGCGCGGGGCCTTACGGCAGGCGAGCGGCGGCTTCAAGCGCGAGCACATAGGATTGCGCGCCAAAGCCGCTGATGCTGCCATGCGCCGCCATCGCGACATAGCTTTTGTGGCGGAAAGCCTCGCGCGCATGCGGGTTCGACAGATGCACCTCGATCACCGGGGTGCGGATCGCGCGGATCGCGTCGTACAGCGCGACCGAGGTGTGGGTGAAGGCCGCGGCGTTGAGCAGCACCGCGCGCGCGCCCTCGGCCTGCGCCTCGTGCAGCCAATCGACCAGATGGCCTTCATGGTTCGACTGGCGGACCTCGACCTCGACGCCGAGCTCGCGCGCGCGATCCTCGAGCATCCCAGCAATGTCGTCGAGCGTGTCGGCGCCATAGACATCGGGCTCGCGCATGCCGAGCAGGTTGAGGTTGGGGCCGTTGAGGACATAGATGGTCGCCGGGATCGCGGCTGGATTCGTTTCGGCCATCATGCCCCTCTTGCTTGCGGGCACGCTCTCGCACCCCTAGATCGCGCATTCCTTACCCGTTCGTGTCGAGCGAAGTCGAGACATGTCGCGGGCGCAACGAAACTCGTTTGCGGGCTTTGCTCGAAACGAACGGCTTGGGGCAGACATGCACACCGACGGTACCGTATCGATCATGGTCAATGGCGAGCACAAGCGTGTTCGCGCGGGCCTCAGCATTGCCGGACTGGCGAGCGAACTCGGCCTCGTGCCCGAAAAGGTCGCGGTCGAGCGCAATCTCGAGGTCGTGCCGCGTTCGACGCTGGGCGATGTCATGGTCGAGGATGGCGATGAGCTCGAGATCGTCCATTTCGTCGGCGGCGGCGACCATGAGCCCGCGGTCGACACCGACAGCTGGAGCGTCGCCGGGCGCACCTTCCGCTCGCGGCTGATCGTCGGCACGGGCAAGTACAAGGACTTCGCGCAGAACGCCGCCGCGGTCGAAGCCGCGGGGGCCGAGATCGTTACCGTCGCGGTGCGCCGGGTGAACGTCAGCGACCCCAAGGCGCCGATGCTCACCGACTTCATCGATCCCAAGCGCGTGACGTATCTGCCCAACACCGCGGGCTGCTTCACCGGCGACGAGGCGATCCGCACGCTGCGGCTGGCGCGGGAGGCCGGGGGCTGGGATCTGGTGAAGCTCGAAGTGCTCGGCGAGGCTCGTACGCTGTATCCCGACATGGTCGAGACGCTGCGCGCGACCGAGGTGCTGGCCAAGGAAGGCTTTCTGCCGATGGTCTATTGCGTCGACGACCCCATCGCGGCGAAGCGTCTCGAGGATGCCGGCGCGGTCGCGATCATGCCGCTGGGCGCGCCGATTGGATCGGGGCTGGGGATCCAGAACCGGATCACGATCCGGCTGATCGTCGAGGGGGCCAAGGTGCCGGTATTGGTCGATGCGGGGGTCGGCACCGCCTCCGATGCCGCCGTGGCGATGGAGCTCGGCTGTGACGGCGTGCTGATGAACACCGCGATCGCCGAAGCCAAGAACCCGGTGATGATGGCGGCGGCGATGAAGGCCGCGGTCGAATCGGGGCGGCTCGCCTATCGCGCGGGACGGATGGGGCAGCGGCGCTATGCCGATCCATCGAGCCCGCTGGCCGGGCTTATCTAACTCGGAACCAAGTTCACCCCGGGCCGTTCTTACCACAAGCGCAAGCAATGATGGCAAACATCGTCGCCGCACATGATTTGAGGAGAAACCCCATGGGTGAATTCGTAGACAAGGTCAAAGGCAACACCAACGAAGCCATTGGCGAAGTCAAGCAGCAGTCGAGCAATCCTGAGACGCGCGCCGAAGGCGAAGCGCAGGAAGCCAAGGGCAAGCTTCAGCAGACTGCAGGCAAGGTCAAGGGCGCCCTCGGCGACGACATCTGACCTGCAGCGTTACTTCAGGTAACGCGAAACGATTGGGCCGCTCCGGGAAACCGGGGCGGCCTTTTTCGTGGGGTTCATCCTTGGAAGATCAGCGCGCGCGGATCGCGCTGATCGTCGTGGCCGGATTGATCACTTCAATGTTGGTACGCAGATGGAGCAGCCGCACACCGGACTGTTCCTGCGCGCGGGCGAGCGCCGGGGCGAAATCCTCGGTACGCTCGACGGTTTCGGACCAGCAGCCATAGGCGCGCGCCAGGGCGGCGAAATCGGGGTTGGCGAGCCGCGTGGCGCTCACCCGGCCGGGGAATTCGCGCTCCTGGTGCATGCGGATCGTGCCGTATCCGCCATTGTCGATCACCAGCACGAGCATATCGGCGCCATGCTGGACCGCGGTCGCGAGCTCCTGGCCGTTCATCAGGAAGTCGCCGTCGCCCGCCAAGGCCACGACCATGCGGTCGGGCGCGCGAAGCGCGGCGGCGACGGCGGCGGGTACGCCATAGCCCATCGCACCGCAGGTCGGCGCGAGTTGCGAGGGCTGGACGCCATAATGCCAATAGCGGTGCCACCAGCCGGCGAAATTGCCCGCGCCGTTGCAGATGATCGTATCCGCCGGCAGCGCTTCGCGCATCGCCGCGACGCATAAGCCCAAGTCGAGCGTCACGCCTTCGCGCGGCTTGGGGGTCGACCATTCGCGCCATTCGGCGTGCGCCTCGGTTCCGCCGGCGTGCGGGGTCGGCGGATAGTCGGCGCGCACCAGCGCATCGGCGAACGAGAAGGTGTCCGAACAGACCGCGACGTCGGCGCGATAGACGCGGTTGAGTTCGGCGGGATCGGGGTGGACGTGGATCAGCTTCTGGCCCGGATGGTCGGGGGTGATCAGCGTATAGCCGTCGGTGGTCGCCTCGCCGAGCCGGGCGCCGAGGACGAGCACGACATCGGCAGCCTTGATCCGCGCGACCAGCTTGGGGTTGGGGCCATAGCCCAGATTGCCCGCCCACGCCTTCGACGCGTTGGGGATCGCGTCCTGCCGGCGGAACGCGCCTGCGACGGGGATGCCCCAGTTGCGCGCGAAGCAATCGAAGGCGCCGGTGGTCGCTTTGTCCCAGCCCGCGCCGCCGACGATCGCTACGGGGCGCTCTGCGGCGCGCAGCAGGTCGAGCGCCGCGTCGGCGTCGTCGGGATTGGCGGCCTGCCAGACGCGCTCGATCCGCGGCCGATCGACCGCCTCGACCACATCGCACAGCATGTCCTCGGGCAGCGCGATCACCACCGGGCCGGGGCGGCCGCTGATCGCGGTGTTCCACGCGCGCGCGACATATTCGGGGATTCGCGCGGCGTCCTCGATCCGCGTCGCCCATTTGGCGAGCGGCGCGAACATCGCGGGAAAATCGACTTCCTGAAACCCTTCGCGGTCGCGCATGCCGCGGTCGACGTCGCCGATGAACAACAGCATCGGCTGCGAATCCTGCATCGCGACATGGACCCCGATGCTGGCATTGGTCGCGCCCGGCCCGCGGGTGACGAAGCACACGCCGGGCCGCTGCGTCATCGCCGCGTCGGCGCAGGCCATGAAGGCCGCACCCCCCTCCTGCCGGCAGGTCACGACGTCGATTTCGGGCACGTCGACCAGCGCGTCGAGCACCGCGAGGAAGCTCTCGCCGGGCACCTGGAACAGCCGATCGCACCCTTGCGCTACCAGATTGTCGACGAGGATCCGGCCGCCGGTGCGCTTGGTCATGCGATACTCTCCTGCAACGCCCGCTCGATCGGACCGTCAATCATCGTCGGCCGCAAAGCCCTGTTCCTCGACCGCGGCCAGCAGCACGGTGATCGCGGCGCGTTCTTCCTCGCCGATATCGGGTCGCCAGATTTCGAACAACAGCACCACCCGGTCCGAGCTGCCGCGATTCCACGCCTCATGCTCGAAGCTGTCGTCGAGGATCAGCAGCTCGCCTTCGCGCCATTGGCGGGTATGGCTGCCGACGCGGATGCCGCAGCCATCGGGCACCACCAGCGGCAAATGGCAGATCAGCCGGGTGTTGAAGACGCCGTGGTGCGGCGCGATGTGGGTGCCGGGCTTGAGCCGCGAGAACAACGCCATCGGCGAGCGGGTGCCGATCGCGGGCTGCGGCGCAAACGCCAGCGCCGCCATCGTCGCGGGGCAGCGCGCGGCATGCACGGGGTGCGGGCGCCCCTGTTCGATCAAGTGGATGGCGCCCCAGCCGGGATGTTCGAGCAGGTGGTTGGCGGGGGCCGGCGCGCGCGGGTCGGCGCGGACATAGGGGGTGAAGACATCCTGGAGCGCGGTCAATTCGTCGCGAATCGCATCGGTCGCGGCTTCGACTTGCGAGGCCCAGGCGAATTCGGAGCGGTCGAAGAACGCGCGCTGCGCTAGGCCGGGGAAATAGAACATCGAGGGCTGCTCGAGGTACAGCTGGCGGCGACCCAGCAGCAGGTCGATCGCCTCGGCGACGCGCGGCGGGGTGTCGGCGCGCGTCAGCCCCGCGGCTTCGACCGCGGCGACCATCGTGTCGGTGAAATGCTGCGTTTGCTCGGCAAGGAACGCCTGCGCCTCGCGGAGCGCCGGGTGAAGCGCCGGCGGCGGCGGTGTCGCGGCGGCTACCGCCAGCGCGGTGCGCAGGAACCGTACCGCCACGCGCGGTTCGCCCGCGCGCCGTTCGCAATCGCCGCGCGCCAACAATGCCGACAGGTGGCGCGGTTCGTGGCGCAACGCTTCGATCAGCGCCGCGCGCTCGGCGGCAAGATTGCCCGCCTGGCGTTCGACAAAGGCAAGTGCCGTGGCGCGATCGGCGCTCGCCCCGAGTCGCCCCAACATCGCGCGCGCGCCGTCCAGATCGCGCGCCCGCGCCAATCCGATCGCTGCGCCGACATTGTCGAGGACGTTTCGCTGCTGCATCGAAGCCAAGGTGCCGCAACGCTTCGCCGTTGCCTAGATGGCACATGGTTTATAAGCACGGCGGCATCTCTCCATCGTTCCACGAGGCCGCGCATGCAGAAACTCTATCCCGATGCCGCAGCCGCGCTCGACAGGCTGCTCCATGATGGCATGACGATCTGCGCGGGCGGGTTCGGCCTGTGCGGTATTCCCGAACGGCTGATCGATGCGATCCAGGCATCGGGGGTCAAGGACCTGACGATCGCCAGCAACAATGCCGGCATTGACAATGAGGGCCTCGGCAAGCTGCTGCGCACGCGGCAGGTAAGGAAGATGATCTCGTCCTATGTCGGCGAGAACAAGGAATTCGAGCGGCAATATCTCTCGGGCGAGCTCGAGGTCGAATTCTGTCCGCAGGGCACGCTCGCCGAACGCTGCCGCGCGGGTGGGGCGGGGATTCCGGGCTTCTATACCAAGACCGGGGTCGGCACCTTGGTGGCCGAGGGCAAGGAGACCAAGGTCTTTGATGGCCCAAACGGGCCTGAAGAATATATCCTCGAACGCGGCATCCGTGCCGACCTTTCGATCATCAAGGGGTGGAAGGCCGACGAGGCGGGCAATCTGATCTTCCGCAAGACCGCGCGCAACTTCAACCAGCCGATGGCGACCGCGGGGCGAATCTGCGTCGCCGAGGTCGAGGAGATCGTGCCGGTCGGCTCGCTCGATGCCGACGCGGTGCATCTGCCCGGCATCTACGTGAAGCGGATGATCGTCGGCGCGCCCTATGACAAGAAGATCGAGTTCCGCACCGTCCGCGAGCGCGCGGCGTGAGCGAGGGGTTCTCTCCCCTCGCTGGAAGGGAGGGGCCGGGGGTGGGTCGCGTGTTCGCGGTACGGCCACCCGATAGTGTGGACGGCGACCGTATCGCCCGGACCAGACCCACCCCCAACCCCTCCCTTTCAGGGAGGGGAGTGATGACGGCTGGCCTTCTCGCACTCTCGGCGTGCGCGACTGCGCCGGCGCAGGTGGCGAGCGCGCCGCCGCCGCCGCCCAAGCAATATCAGTGGCTGCTGGGGTCGGGCGAGGCGGCGGTGCTGTCGCGCCAGGCCTATGACGGGATGGTCGATCATGTCGCTGCGGCGCTCGACGCGCGCAAGGCCGGTCGCGCGGTTGATTCCGCAATCTTTGCCCCCGGCGCGACACCGACCGCGCCTAGCTGGGCTAGCTGTGGTGCCAAGCCGCCGGCGGTGGTGCTCGATATGGACGAGACCGCGATTTTGAACACCGGTGCGAATTACGACACCGCGCTGCGCGGCGATCCGCCGTTCGATCCGGCGCGCTGGGAGCGCTGGGAGCAGGATGGTGCGACGCTGGTCGAGCCCGCCCCTGGTGCGGTCGATGCGCTGGCGAAGCTGCGCGCGGCGGGCGTCGCGGTCGTGTTCAATTCTAACCGCGAGAACCGCTTCGCGCGCCAGGCCACAGAAGCGCTCCGCGCAGCGGGGCTGGGCGATGCCAAGCCGGGCGAGACGCTGTTCCTGCGCGGCGATGTCGCCCCCGGATCGGGCAAGGACCCACGCCGCACCGCGATCGCCGAGCGCTATTGCGTGCTGGCGATGGCGGGCGACCAGCTCGGCGATTTCTCCGACGCCTTCAACGACAAGGCGCTCGGCGTACAGCAGCGCCGCGCGCTCGCGGTGACGCCGGGTATCGCGGGCAAATGGGGCAAGGGCTGGTTCCTGCTTCCCAACCCGATGTACGGCCCCGGCGTCGCGGGCGGCTATGACGACCTGTTTCCGGCGGACAAGCGCTGGACCCCCAAAGGAGCGAACTGACATGCCCTGGACTCGTGACGAGATGGCGGCGCGCGCCGCCAAGGAACTGCAGGACGGCTTCTATGTGAATTTGGGCATCGGCATCCCGACGCTGGTCGCCAACCACATCCCCGCGGGGGTCGAGGTGACGCTGCAATCGGAGAACGGGATGCTCGGCATCGGCCCGTTTCCCTTTGCGGGCGAGGAAGACCCCGACCTGATCAACGCGGGCAAGCAGACGATCAGCGAGCTGCCGCAATCGGTCTATTTCTCGAGCGCCGACAGCTTCGCGATGATCCGCGGCGGGCATATCGATCTGACCGTGCTCGGCGCGATGGAAGTCGCCGAAAATGGCGACATCGCCAACTGGATGATCCCCGGCAAGATGATCAAGGGGATGGGCGGCGCGATGGACCTGGTCGCGGGGGTCAAGAAGATCATCGTGGTGATGGAGCACACCTCGAAGAACGGCGATCCGAAGTTCATCCCGGCGTGCACGCTGCCGCTCACCGGCAAGAACGTCGTCGACATGATCGTCACCGATCTGGCGGTGTTCCAGCGCCCCGACCATGACAGCGCGTTCCGGCTGGTCGAGACCGCGCCCGGCGTCACCGCCGACGAGGTCGCCGCCAAGACCACCGCGCGGTACGAGGCGTGATCCGGCTGGCGGTGCCGGCACTGATCGCGGCGGCACTGTCGGCCTGTTCGCCGCCCGCCCTGCTCAACCGCCTCGATTCGGTCGCGGGCGGCGGGGCCGGGGTCGAGCGCGCGGGCCAGGGGATGGCGTTCGGCAGCCACGGCCAGACGCTCGACGTGTGGCGTCCGCGCGGTGGCGGCACGCACCCTGTGGTGATCTTCTGGTATGGCGGCGGCTGGGTGTCGGGCCGGCGCGAGGAATATGGCTTTGCCGGGCGCGCGCTGGCGGCCCGCGGCTTCGTCGTGGTGGTGCCCGATTACCGCAAGGTGCCCGCGGTGCGCTTCCCCGCCTTTGTCGAGGATGGCGCGCAGGCGGTACGCTGGACGCGCGACACGATCGCGTCCTTTGGCGGCGATCCCGAGCGGATCGCGCTCGCGGGCCATTCGGCGGGCGCCTATACCGTCGCGATGCTGGCGCTCGACCCGCGTTTTCTCGCGGCTGAGGGGGTGCCTGCGGGCACCGTAAAGGCCGGGATCGGCCTGAGCGGGCCCTATGACTTCTATCCCTTCGACACGCGGCGCTCGATCGACGCGATGGCGGGGGTGGCCGATCCGGCGGCGACCCAGCCGGTCAATTTCGCGCGCCGGGATGCGCCGCCGATGCTGCTGGTGACGAGCAGCGACGATACCGTGGTGCGCCCGCGCAACGCGATCAACCTCGCCGCGCGGCTGAAGGCAGCGGGCGCGCCGGTCGAACTGCGCAATTACCCCGGGCTGGCGCATGAGGAAGTCGTGATGGCGCTCGCCAAGCCGTTTCGCGGCAAGGGGCCGGTGCTCGACGACAGCGTGGCGTTTCTCGAGCGGACGCTGGCCAAGCGATAGATCAGGCGCGTGCGCGCAGCGGCACCGGATCGGGCGCGACCATCCGATCGACGAACGCCTGGTGCGGCGGCAGCTTGGCGACCGTCGCGCCCACCTGTCCCGACAGATTGCCGAGCACTTCCTTGAGCCGCCCCGGCGGCATCAGCCGCGCGACGCGGTTGTGCCCCGCGGGATGCAGTTCCTGCCCCAGCATCACCTGCACCCAGGAGGTGACGGTGAATAGTTCGTCGCTCGCCTGGAACGCCTGTGCGCTCTCGGCGAACAAAGCGATCCGCTGGGCGAGGCTGTCGGGCAGCGACGCCTCGCGATGCGCGCGCCAGAAGGGCTCGTTGCGCTGGTTGAGGTGGTAATGCAGGACGATGAAGTCGCGCACCCCCTCGATCTCGCGCCGCGACATGTCGTTGAAGCGCGCCGCGGCGGGGGCATTGACGCCGTCGAAGGGGAACAGCTGGAGCAGCCGGGTGAGCGCGATCATGATCAGGTGGATGCTGGTCGATTCGAGCGGCTCGACGAACCCGCCCGCCAGGCTCAGTGCGACGCAATTATGCTCCCACGCCTTGGCGCGGCGCCCGGTCTGGAAGCGGATCAGCCGCGGATCGGTCAGCACCTTGCCCTGCACCGCGCCGAGCAACCGCTGGTGCGCGGCATCGTCTGACAGATGGTCGCTGCAATAGACGATGCCGTTGCCGACGCGGTGCTGGAGCGGGATTCGCCACTGCCAGCCGGCATCGTGCGCGGTGGCGCGGGTATAGGGCACCGCGGGCCCGACCGCGGCGGTCTGCACCGCCAGCGCGCGGTTGGTGGGCAGCCAGTGGCTCCAATCCTCATAGGGCACGCCCAGCGCGTCGCCGATCAGCAGCGCGCGGAAGCCGGTGCAATCGATGAACAGATCGCTCTCGATCCGCGACCCGTCGGCCATCACCACTGCGGCGATGTCGCCGGTTTCGGGATCGCGTTCGGCGCGGGTGATCCGGCCCTCGATCCGCGTCAGCCCATCGGCTTCGCAGCGTTCGCGCAGGAAGCGGGCGTAGCGAGCGGCATCGAAATGATAGGCGTAGTTGAGTTTCGTCTCGGGCCGTCCGGCAAAGCGCTCGGCGCGCGCGGCTTCATGCTCGACGCAATAGGCGCCGAGTTCGGCATTGCTGCCCTGCGCGCGTGCTTCGAGCCAGAAATGGTGGAAATCGGCCATCCAGGTCGAGGTGCCGAGCGTGCCGAACGAATGGATGTAGCGCGAATCGGGCTGCGACCAGCCTTCGAAGGAGATGCCGAGCTTGAAGGTCGCGCCGGTTTCGCGAACGAAATCCTGCTCGTCGATCCCGAGCAGCGTGTGGAAGGCCCGCACGGTGGGGATGGTCGATTCGCCGACCCCGACGGTGCCGATCTCGTCGGATTCGATCAGCGTCACCTCGACCAGCTTGCCGATCTGGCGTGTCAGCAAAGCGGCGGCGAGCCAGCCGGCGGTACCGCCGCCGGCAATCACGACGCGTTTCACGGGCTTCATCGGTTCAGCCTCCGCAAGAGTTCGGCGCGCAGCCGCCGCGCGCCCATGTCGTCGAGCGGGGCGAGCGGACCCTGCGCGGCCCTTGGCAGATGCGCCACCGGGCGGGTGGCGGGGCCGAAGACATAATAGTCGAACATCGCCGCCCACGCATCCTTCTCGGCCTGCGGCCGATCGCGCAGGCTGAGCATCGCGTGGAGCAGCGTGTTCATCGGGGTATCGGCAAACGCCGGCGCGGCGTTCCACCAATAATTCACCAGGATGTTGAAATCATCAAGCGCCTCGACTTGGTGCCACCACAAAGCCGGATACACGACCGCGTCGCCCGGCCCGAGCTCGGCGATCTGCGCCGCCTGCGCCGCGTGCGCGAAATTGGGAAAGGCGGTGAGATCGGGATCGGCGAGGTTCACCAGCGACACGACTTGCCCGCCGGGGGTGGGTTCGAGCGGGCCGGGGTAGAGGTTGGCGACCTGATCGGGGGGGAACAGCGTGAAGCGACGGCGGCCCGCGGCGACGCACGCGATGTTGTTCGACATGTCGTAATGCGTCGTTGCGGTGGTCCGGTTGCCGATCCAGATGCTGCGCAGCACGCGATCGAAGGCAGGCCCCGGCAGCGCGAGCGGATTGGCGTCGCTGAAGCCGGGGAAATATTGGTCGAGGTCGGTCGATCCGACGTAGAAGCCGGGGGCGGCGGGGTCGCCGAGCGAGCCGAGGATGCGCGCAAGATAGTCGTCGAGCTGGACGCGTTCGCGATCGAAATCGAGGCTGGTGAGCGTCTCGTCGTAATAATAGCGCCCGCGCAATTCGGGTCGCGCGGTGTAGCCGGTACCGGGGCGGCCATTGTAGAATTGCAGCACATAGTCGGCGGCCGCCTTGGCGCCGCTGCGTCCCGCCGCCACTACCGGCCAGTCGGCAACCAGCCCGCGGATCACTACCGGCTGGCCCGCCGCGACCAAGGCTTCGAGATCAGCCGCGGCGGGGTCGCCGGCCGAAATCTCGATCGCGTGCCGGTCGGTGATCGGCTGGGTCACGTCGCCGCACGCTTTCGGTTCTTGCGCGCGATCAACTCGGCGATGTTGCCGAGCGAGCAGGCGGCCATCGTCGCGGCGTGGAGCAACCCGTTGCGGTGCAGCCGTTCGAGCGCCTCGCCCGACAGCCCGGCGAGCGCCTGTGGATCGACCGTCAGCAGGTCGGGCACTTCATATTGGGTCTCGTCGTCGAGATCGATCTGCATCGTCACCGGCTTCAACAGCCCGGCGGCTTCGAGCTCGGCGTTGATCGCGGGCGCGGTCTGCATTCCTTCGAAGATGACGTTCAGCACCGCGCCGGCCTCGTCGAGGTACGGCGCGTTGCCGCCATGATCGAGGAACAGCGGCAATCCGTCGGGATCGCCGACGCGCGGATCGTCGAGGTCGACATGGATCATCAAGTCGGTGTTCGCGGGCGCGCCGCCAGGTTCGGGCCGTGCCAGTGCAATCGAGAAGGGGCCGCGGCGCTGGACCGCGGGGACATAGCGGCTGGTCCAGCCATGCTGGCCGAGGAACAGGTTCTCGTCGCGATCGAGCCCGAGCAGGACATAGGCGTCGATCGCGTCGTCGTTGCGGCGGAAGACGATCGCGAACTCGCGCTGGAGCTCCTGAAACTCGGAAGGGAATACCGGCAGCTGGTTGGCGCAGTCGCCGAACGCGGCGCCGCTGCGGATCGCCACCTTCATGGCGTGATGATCGACGTTGTTGAGCAAAACGCGGTTCATTCGGTCGTGACGCCCTTCAAGGATGCAACAGGGTAGCAATCGTCCGGCGCCGGTCCAAACGGAAAGGGCCGCCCATGACGGACGGCCCTTCCTGATTTGTACGGTACCGGCAGGTGCCGATCAGAAGCGATAGCGGGCACCGAAAAGGATGCGTGGCTTGAGCTCCTGCGCGAATACCAGGTTGCGCTCGGTCCGGCCGTAGGTCCGCACGCTTTCGCTGAGCAGGTTGATGCCCTCGAGCGTGAGCGCGATGTTGTCGTTGACGTCGTAGCTGATGTTGGCGTCGAGCGTCCCGAACGGCGCGACGAACAGCGGGTTGCGGTTGCCGCCCTGGTTGGTGGCCGTCAGGTAGGATGCGCGCCAGTTGTAGGCGACGCGCGCAGACAAACCGCTCTTGTCATAGATCGCGGTGGCGTTGGCGCTGTCGCCCAAGCCGGTCAGTGCGAAGATGTTGACCAACGGGTCGGCATAGGGGTCGACGTTCACGTCGCCGCTGACCTTGGTATACGACCCAGCAAAACCGAAGCCGGTATCACCAAAGAAGTGGGTCAGGGCAAATTCGAAACCGTTGATCTTGCCTTCGCGGTTGTTGATCGGCTGCGATACCGAGAAATTGAACAGCGGATCATTGGCGTCGGCAACAATGTCGACTTGGTTGAGGACCGTATCGACAAACCCCTGGTTCAGTGCGCCGTTCGAATAATTCGCCTCGAACTGCGCGGTTGCTGCGGCCTGGTTACCGTTGTTGCGGATCAGCAACGCAGTGTATGTGAACAGGTTGACGTCGCTCAAATCGCGCGCGTTGGCGCGAAGATAGGCGGCGGCAATTCCCGAGCGCGAACCCGGTGCGCCCGATGTCGGGTCGCGCAACCCGAACAGTTCTTGATTGATCACGCCGTTGCCGAGGAAGTTCGACACGCGCTTGTCGAAGAAGCCAAGCGAAACGAAGCTCGACGGCTTATAATACCATTCGACCGACACGTCGAAATTGTCCGACAGCAATGGTAGCAGGTTGGCGTTGCCCGAGCTGCCGGTGGGGATGCCCCCCAGCAAGGTCGGCCGACCTGGTGCACCGGCAGACGACGTGGCGAAGAGGCTGCCGTAATCGGGGCGACCAAGCGTGCGGCTAAACGAAACGCGTGCCTTGACGTTCTGGATCGGCTCGACGCTGAAATCGACCGCGGGTAGCAGGTTGTTGTAGTTGCCGCGCTGAGTGATCGTCGTGAACACCCCGCTGGCATCGCCGCGGAAATCATTGTCCGAAATCCAGGTGATGTTGTTGTAGGTCTGGACCGCATCGGACCTGACGCGCGTCTGCTCGTACCGCGCGCCGATCACGAGGTTGGCGGGAACCTGCGCGACTTCGCCGTTCCAGGTGAACTGACCATAGACCGCCCAGATGCGCTCTTGCACCGTGTCGTCGGCAGGCGCCGACGCGATGTCGGGATTGCCGAGACCTGCATAATAGGGGCTGAATACGTTGAGCAGATCGACCGCATTGCCGCGAAAGGCGATCAGCGACGACCCGGTCGCGCCTGGATCGAAATCGTCGAACTTGCAGGTGATGCAAATCGTGTCGACCAAATCGCCCGCCAGCCGGTTGACGATTCCGGTGTCCTCAATTCCCCAGTTACCCAGCGTCTGTTGGGTTTGCGCCTGTGTCGAGCGCATCTTCGAATCGGTATAGTTGAAGCCGGCGTCGAAGCGGCTGCCGCCGCCCAGATCCCAGCCAAGCTCGGCACGCGCCTGCGTGATCGTCTGCGTCTGGTTGGCAGTCACGGTGCGCCCGATCTGCGTACCCAGGTCACCGACGTCGAGCTGGTTGTTGCAATTGCCCTTCACGCAATCGTTGAGCGTCTGCGTCTGCTGCGGGAAGCCGCTGGTGAAGTCGAGCGTATGGCCTGCGATGACCGGCGCGCCCATCGAGAACAACGTTGCCGACGTCCCATTAGGGTTGTCCGGCGACGAGGTCGACTTCGAATGATGTCCGTCGAGCTTCAGCGTGAAGTTGTCGGCGAATTCCCACTTTGCATTGAGACCGACCGACACCAATTCGGTCTTGGTCGCGAAACGCTGTTGCTCGAAACCCTCGTCCTTCGGCCCGCTGGGCAGATAGTCCGACAGGAACGTGGCGGTCGCCATGTTGGGATTGTCGTCGAAGGTGACGCGGCTGAACGGGCGGTTGAACCAGTTGGTCTGCTCGCTGCGTTCCTCGCTCAGACGATTCTGCGCGTACAGGCTGTCGATGCTGATCTCGAGCCGGTCAGTCGGCCGAAACTGCAAAACGCCCTGGAAGTTGATACGTTCGCGGCGGTTTTCGGAGAACGCATAGCGGCTGTCGTTGGGGATCAGCACATAGGGCGCCGTCGGACGGCTATCGACCACGGTCAGCGCGTTGATGAAGGTACCCGGGGTGAAGAAAGTCGAGGTCGGAACCACGTTCCAATAGTTCGGATTCGAGTTCACCGATGCCGAATGGCGCAGCTGATAGCTGCCGAACACCGCCGCGCCGAAGGTGTTATCTTCGTTGGCATAGCTTAGGAGCCCCGAAAGCTCTGGGGTGATGCGGTTCTTGTCGCCCTCGGCCTTCTCGACCGAGGTGTCGTACAGGGCCTTGGCACCGATCGACCCGGTGAGGCCGCTTTCGCGCGCATCGAGCGGCTTGCGCGTGACGATGTTGATCGCGGCGCCGATGCCGCCCGACGGGATCGCGGCGCGACCGGTCTTGTACACTTCAAGCCCGCTGACGCCTTCCGACGCGACATTCTGGAAATCGAATGAGCGGCCTGCGCCGCGTGCGAAGGCGTTGGCGCCGCTGGTGTCGATGTTCGACGCCGGCAACTGGCGGCCGTTGACGGTCACCAGGTTATAGCCGCCCGAGAAACCACGGACCGCGACCTGCGAACCTTCGCCGTTGACGCGGTTGATCGACACGCCGGTGATACGCTGGAGCGATTCGGCGAGGTTGGTGTCGGGGAACTTACCGATGTCTTCGGCCGAGATCGCATCGACGACGCCCGACGAATTGCGCTTGATGTCGATCGCGCGCTGAAGGCTGGCGCGAACGCCGGTGACGACGATGTCCTCCTGCCCGGCGGTATCCTGATCCTGGCTGGCGACCGGTGCGGTCTCCGCCGGCTGCGCATTGGTCGGCGACTCGGCAGCGACCTGGGCGCTAGCCGTTCCCGGCAGCGCGAGCCACGTCAGCAATGCAATTGTCGATGTGGTGTGCGCGAGTGCGCGCGTGCGTGTTGAACGCATCGTAATCCCCTCCCTGTGCGGCGGTCGCCGCTCGCGTTGCCGACTCTTCTGGCCGTCCTGATAACGCTACCACTGCGGCAATTTGTGTCAATTGAGAAAGTACAACAAGGGTATAGCAGGCGAACTGATGTTGCGCGGCGGCCACAGTCGTGGCCGCCGCTAGCATCGCCGGGCTTAGGTCAATCGCGCGGGATCGGCGGGGGTATAGCGCGGCACGATCAGGTGAATCACCAGCAGCGCCAAAAGATATGCGCAAGACGCGACGATGAAGATCGGCTGGTAGCTGCCAAGCGTTTCTAGGATGTTGCCGGCGAAGCGCGCCATCAACATGCCGCCGATCGCGCCCGACAGTCCGCCCAGGCCGACGACCGATCCCGCCGCCCAGCGCGGCAACAGATCGCCGGGCAGCGCGTAGAGGTTGGCCGAGAAGCCCTGGTGCCCCGCGCAGGCCAGCCCGATCAGCAGCACCGCCCACCACATCGACGGCACCTCGGTCGCGAAGGCGATCGGCACCGCGCACAGCGCGCAGGCGAACATCGCGGTCTTGCGGCCGCGATTGATGCTCGCGCCGCGACCGATCAGCCGCGACGAGAACCAGCCGCCCGCCACCGATCCGACATCGGCGAGCAGATAGATCGCGATCAGCGGCGGCCCGAAGGCGAGCATGGTGACGCCATATTGGCGGTTGAAGAAGTCGGGCAGCCAGAACAGGAAGGTCCACCACACCGGATCGATCAGGAAGCGGCCCGCCATATACGCCCAGGTCTGACGCTGGCGCAGCAATTTGCTCCACGCGACGGCCCGCATCGGCTCGACCGGATCGCTCTCGATGAACGCCAGTTCCTCGGCCGAGACGCGCTTGTGCTCCTGCGGGCGGCGGTAGAAGCCCAGCCAGACGACCAGCCAGATGACGGTCAGCAGGCCAGTCAGGATGAACGCCATCCGCCAGCCCATCGTCACCGCGATGATCGGCACGATCAGCGGCGTCAGGATCGCGCCGATATTGCTGCCGGCGTTGAAGATGCCGATCGCCAGCGCGCGCTCGCGCTTGGGAAACCATTCGTTGGTCGCGGCGATCGCGGCGGGGAAGGTGCCCGCCTCGCCGATCGCCAGCGGTATCCGCGCGAGGATCATGCCCCCGGTCGAGGTGAAGAAGATGTGCGCGACATGGCCGATCGTCCAGATCGCCACCGCCATCGCATAGCCGATCCGCGCGCCGACCTTGTCGATCAGCCGCCCGAATACGACGTACGAGATACCGTACGCCGCCTGGAACCAGATCGCTAGGTCGGCATAGCCCGTCTCGCTCCAGCCATAGCGCCCCTGCAGGTCGGGCTTGAGCGTCGGCAGCACCAGCCGATCGACATAGCTCAGCACGACCGCGAAGAAGAGCAGCGCGCAGACGATCCAGCGGACATTGCCCGATGGCTTCGGCATCGCCGCGGCGGTTTCGGCGGTGTTGCTCACCAGTCGTGCATCGTGCCGTCTTCGAGACGGTTCACCGGCAGATAGGCGCGGCTATACTCATAGCCTGCCGCGAGTTCTTCATCGATGTCGACGCCGAGGCCCGGCGCATCGCCGGGGTGCATCGCGCCGTCGGCGAAGCTGTAGGCGTGCGGGAAGACCGCGTCGGTCTCGGGGGTGTGGCGCATATATTCCTGGACGCCGAAATTGGGCACCGACAGGTCGAAATGCAGCGCGGCGGCCATGCAGACCGGCGACAGGTCGGTCGCGCCGTGGCAGCCGGTCTTGATCTGGTAGAGGTCGGCGAGCGCGGCGATCCGGCGCAGATGGGTGATGCCGCCGGCATGGACCACGGTGGCGCGGATATAGTCGATCAGCTGGTTCTCGATCAGCGCCTTGCAGTCCCAGATCGAATTGAAGATCTCGCCCACCGCCAGCGGGCTGGTGGTGTGCTGGCGGATCAGCCGGAACGCGTCCTGGTTCTCGGCGGGGGTCGCGTCCTCGAGCCAGAAGGGGCGATACGGCTCGAGATCCTTGCCGAGGCGCCCGGCCTCGATCGGGGTCAGCCGGTGATGGATGTCGTGGAGCAGGTGGACGTCCCAGCCCAGCGCCTCGCGCGCTGCCTTGAACAATTCGGGCACGACGCGGAGATATTTGCTGGTCGACCAGACATTCTCGCTCGGCAGATCGGCATCGGCGGGCTCGTAGAAATAACGGTCCTTCGACACGCCATAGGTCGATGCCATGCCGGGAACGCCGCATTGCAGCCGGATCGCCTTATACCCCTGCTGCTGATATTCGAGCGCGGCCTCGATCGTGTCGTCGATCGATTTGCCATTGGCGTGGCCATAGACCATCACGCTCTCGCGGCTCGCCCCGCCGAGCAGCTGGTACACCGGCAGCCCCGCCAGCTTGCCCTTGATGTCCCACAACGCGGTATCGACCGCGGCGATCGCCGACATCGTCACCGGGCCGCGCCGCCAATAGGCGCCCTTGTACAGATACTGCCAGACATCCTCGATCCGGTGCGCGTCGCGACCCATCAGGCAGGGGATGACATGCTCGGTCAGATAGCTCGCCACCGCCAGCTCGCGGCCGTTGAGCGTTGCGTCGCCGACGCCGGTGGTGCCATCGTCGCACTCGATCTTGAGTGTGACGAAGTTGCGGCCGGGGCAGGTGATGATCACCCGGGCGGCGGTGATACGCGGCATTCGGCATCCTCTCGTTTTTCGGGGCGACGCTTAGCGTTTCCCCCGGATTTTGGCGATCGATGATCGCCCCTTTATTGATAGCGCTACCATGGTATAGCCCCTGTCTGTCAATGCCGGCCATGCACGAGCCGGCGAATCGGAGCGGATAAATTATGCAGCGATCGTTGACGAAATTCGGACTGGCCCTTGCAGCAACGCTGAGCGCCACCGCCCCCGCGCAGGCCGAAGACGGCTATGATCTGTGGCTGCGGCACGCGCCACTTCCTACCGCGCAGCGGCTGGCGGTCGATCCCTATGCCGGCTGCGTCGCCGCCGCGCAGCGCGCGACCCAGGTAACGATCGCGATCGCCGCGCGTGAGATCGAATCCGCGATCGACGCGATGACCGACAAAGCCGCGCCGCGCGATTGCACCGCCTCGGCCGCTGCCGCCGCACCCAGCCATGGCGTGATGATCGGCACGCGCGACGATCCCGCGATCGCCGCGCTCGGGCTGCCGCTCGCCAAGGCGGGGGATGAAGGCTTCGTGATCCGCAGCATCGAGCGCGACGGGCGTAAGCTGATCGTCGTCGCCGCCAATCGGCCGGTCGGCGTGTTGTACGGTGCGTTCGCGCTGCTGCGCGAGCTGCAGACCGGCACCGCGATCGATGCGCTCGACGTTACCGAACAGCCCAAGGTCGATCTTCGCTTGCTCAACCACTGGGACAATCTCGATCGCACCGTCGAGCGCGGCTATTCCGGCCAGTCGATCTGGGACTGGTGGAAGCTGCCCGACGTCAACGACCCGCGCTATACCGACTATGCGCGCGCCAACGCATCGATCGGCATCAACGGCGCGGTGCTCAACAACGTCAACGCCAAGCCCGACAGCATGACCGCGCCGTGGATCGCCAAGGCAGCCGCGGTCGCCGACGTGCTGCGTCCCTATGGCATCAAGGTCTATCTGTCGGCGCGCTGGTCGACCCCGGTCGAGCTCAAGCAGACCACCACCGCCGATCCGCTCGATCCCGCGGTGGCGGCGTGGTGGAAGGCCAAGGCCGACGAAATCTATGCCGCGATCCCCGATTTCGGCGGGTTCCTGGTGAAGGCCAATTCGGAAGGGCAGCCGGGGCCGCAGGATTACAAGCGCACCCATGCCGAGGGTGCCAACATGCTCGCCGCGGCGGTCAAGCCGCATGGCGGCATCGTGATGTGGCGCGCCTTCGTCTATTCGGAAGCCGATCCCGATGACCGCGCAAAGCAGGCCTATGCCGACTTCAAGCCGCTCGACGGCAAGTTCGCCGACAACGTCATCGTCCAGGTCAAGAACGGCGCGATCGACTTCCAGCCGCGCGAACCCTTCCACCCGATGTTCGGGACGATGCCCAAGACTCCGCTGATGATGGAGTTCCAGATCACCAAGGAATATCTCGGCTTCGCGACGCATCTCGCCTATCTCGCGCCGATGTACGAGGAGGTGCTCGACGCCGACACCTTCGCCAAGGGCAAGGGATCGACCGTCGCCGAGGTGATCGACGGGTCGCTCGAAGGGCACAAGCTCAACGGCATGGCGGGGGTCGCCAATATCGGCAGCGACCGCAACTGGTCGGGCTCGATCTTCGACCAGGCCAATTGGTACGCCTTTGGCCGGCTCGCCTGGGATCACCAATTGTCGTCGGACGCGATCGCGCGCGAATGGGCGAAGCAGACCTTCACCCCCGATCCGGCGTTCGTCCAGCCGGTCACCGCGATGATGATGGGGTCGCGCGAAACCGTCGTCGATTACATGACCCCGATGGGGCTCGCGCACCTGATGGCCACCGGCCACCATTATGGTCCGGGGCCGTGGGTGTCCGATCTGGCGCGCCCCGAATGGAACCCGGTCTATTATCACCGCGCCGACAAGGACGGCATCGGCTTCGATCGCACCGCGAGCGGATCGAACGCGGTCGCGCAATATATGCCGCAGGTGGCGCGCGGCTTCGCGAGCCGCCGCAGCGTCGACGACAAGGATCTCTTGTGGTTCCACCATGTCGGCTGGGACGAAAAGATGAAGTCGGGGCGGACGCTCTGGGCCGAATTGCTGCACCGCTATGATCGCGGCGTTGCCGGGGTGGGGGACATGCAGGCACGCTGGGCGACGCTCAAGCCCTTCGTCGATGCCCCGCGCTTCGAAGAGGTTACCCGCTTCCTTGCGATCCAGCAGCGCGAGGCCATATGGTGGCGTGACGCCAGTATCGCCTATTTCGCGAGCGTTTCAGGCCGGGCGTTGCCAACGGGCGTCCAGCCCCCAGCGCATGATCTCGAATATTACAAGGCCATCGAGCATTCCTATGCCCCTGGCCATCATTAAGACTGTAACGGAGAAGCATCTATGAAACTTACCGGCGATCTCTTCATCGGTGGCGAACGCCGCCAGTCGACCGAAAGCTTCCGTGCTTATGATCCCTCGAAGGGCACCGAGATCGACGATGCGTCGTTCTTCGGCGCGACCGAGCAGGACGTCGCCGACGCGTGCGCCGCTGCCGAAGCGGCATTCCTGCCCTATTCGAGCGCACCGATCGCCGACCGCGCCGCGTTCCTCGACGCGATCGCCGATGAGATCGAAGCGCTGGGCGACACGCTGGTCGAGCGCGTCTGCCGCGAGAGCGGGCTGCCGCCTGCGCGCATTACCGGCGAGCGCGGCCGCACCGCTGGCCAGATGCGGCTGTTCGCCAAGGAAATCCGCGACGGCCAGTGGCAGAAGCTGCGGATCGACCATGCCGACAAGCAGCGCACCCCGCCCAAGCCCGACCTTCGCCTGCGGATGATCGCGCTCGGCCCCGTCGCGGTGTTCGGCGCGTCGAACTTCCCGCTCGCCTTCTCGACCGCGGGTGGCGACACCGCCGCCGCGCTTGCCGCCGGTTGCCCGGTGGTGATGAAGGGCCACAGCGCGCACCCCGGCACCGCCGAGCTGATCGCCACCGCGATCGAGCGCGCGGTCGAAAAGACCGGCATGCCCAAGGGCGTGTTCAGCCTGGTCAACGGCATGTCGCGCAAGGTCGGCCAGGCGCTGGTCGCCGATCCGCGGATCATGGCGGTCGGCTTCACCGGATCGCGCACCGGCGGCGAGGCGCTGATGAAGATCGCCGCCGAGCGTCTGCGGCCGATCCCGGTCTATGCCGAAATGTCGGCGATCAACCCCGTCGTGCTGATGCCCGAGGCGTTGAAGGCACGCGGCGCAGCGCTTGCCGAAGCCTATGTCGCCAGCCTCGGCATGGGTGCGGGCCAGTTCTGCACCAATCCCGGCCTGGTCATGGCGATCGACGGTCCCGAGCTCGACGCCTTCGTCGCGCGTGCGGGCGAAGTGCTGACCGGCCAGGCGGCGCAGGTGATGCTCACCTCGGGCATCTACCAGGCGTTCGAGGACGGCAAGGCCAAGCTCGAGGGCAGCCCCTTCGTCACCAAGGTCGCCGAGGGTGCCGAGGCTGCCGGGCCGACGCAGGGCCGCGCCGCGCTGTTCAGCGTCGCGGGCAAGGACTTCCTGGCCGATCCGGTCCATCTGCACGAGGTGTTCGGTGCGTCGTCGGTGGTGGTGCGCTGCGCCAACCTCGACGAACTGCTGAGCGTGTTGTCCGAGCTCGAAGGCCAGCTCACCGCGACGCTGCAGATCGACGAGGGCGACTATGCCGATGCCAAGCGCGTCCTGCCGGTGCTCGAGCGCACCGTCGGCCGCATCCTGGCCAATGGCTGGCCGACCGGCGTCGAAGTGACGCACGCGATGGTCCATGGCGGCCCGTATCCGGCGACGTCGGATGGGCGTTCGACCTCGGTCGGCACGCTGGCGATCGATCGCTTCCTGCGCCCGGTCAGCTATCAGGACCTGCCCGAGGCGCTGCTGCCCGAAGCGCTGCGCGAAGGCGCGCAGGCCGGCGTGCTGACCCGCGTCGACGGCGCCTGGAAGCTCTGATCGGCTGAACCCGCCCCCACTTGCCTCGCGGTCGCCAAGGCGACATCGTCATGCGATGGCAAGTGGGGGAGGGGCTTCCCGATCGGCTGCGAACGATAGCCGGCGGTTGCAACGACCTTGCAAAGCCCCGGAACGTCGTCGGAGAGTTGCGTGAATAGCCTGCCTGAACCCCGGCCGCTTGCCGAACGCGAACCGGTCGCCGCCGACCGTTTCACCACCGACATCTTCGATCACTATGAGCCGATCGTGCTGCGCGGCCAGGCCGCGCAATGGCCCGCGGTTGCGGCGGCGCGCGAGGGGCACGAAGCGATCGCGCGCTATATCGCCGGCTTCGATACCGGACGCCCCGTCGAGGTGATGGTCGGCGCCCCGACGATCGAGGGGCGCTTCTTCTACCGCGACGACATGCGCGGCTTCAATTTCAAGCGCGAGCCCGCCAGCGTCACCACGCTGCTGCGCGAACTCGTGCGGCTGGCGGCCGACCCGGCGGCGCCCGCTCTCTATGCGGGTGCGGCGGCGGCGGGGCAGCATCTTCCCGGCTGGATCGAGGCCAATGCGATCGGCCTGCCGCTCGCTGGCGCCACCCCGCGCGTCTGGATCGGCAACGCCACCCATGTATCGACGCATTTCGACATCTCGCCGAACCTTGCCTGCGTCGTCGCGGGCGAGCGGCGCTTCCTGCTGTTCCCGCCCGACCAGATCGCCAACCTCTATATCGGCCCGATCGACGTCACGATGGCGGGGCAGCCGTCGAGCATGGTCGATCCCTATGCCCCTGATCTCGATCGCTTCCCGCGCTTCGCCGAGGCGATGCGCCATGCCCGCGTCGCAGTGCTGCGGCCCGGCGACGCGATCTTCATGCCCGCTTTGTGGTGGCACAATATCCGCGCGTTCGGCCCGCTCAACGTGCTGGTCAATTATTGGTGGGACAGCGACCCGCGCGCATCGCCGCTGGGGGTGCTCGCGCACGCGCTGCTCGCGATCCGCGACCTGCCGCCGGGCGAGCGCGCGGCGTGGCGCGGGTGGTTCGACCATTATATCTTCGGCGATGCCGCCCCCGCCGCGGTCGATCACCTGCCCGAACATGCGCGCGGGGTGCTCGGGCCGGCGACCCCGGCACGCGACGATCGGCTGCGAACCTTCCTGAAGAACACGCTGCCGGGCTGAGCAATATGCACGATCGGTCCATGTTGCGGACCGGCGTCAACGCTGATAGCGCTATCAGCATAAGCCGGATTGGGAGAGGTACATGCAGGTAAACTGGAGTTCGCAGGCATTGCCTGTCGATCACGCCGATGCGGTGCTCGCGGGCCGGGTGCTGACCCCGCAGGGGCCGGTGCCGGTGATCGTCCGCGGCGGCACGGTGGAATCGGTGATCGCGCATGCCGAGACGACGTCGGACCTGTTCGACATGGCCGATCCCACCGCGGTGTCGGGCGAGGCGCTCTGCGCGGTCGAGGATCTCGGCGCCGCCGGTTCGGACGCGCGCTTCCAGCTGCTGGCGCCGATCGACCTGCAATGCGTCAAGGCGGCGGGCGTCACCTTCGCGGTGTCGGCGATCGAGCGGGTGATCGAGGAGCGTGCGCGCGGCGATTCGGCTGCAGCATCGGCGATCCGCGCCGAGCTCGAGGAAAAGGTCGGCGGCGGTATCCGCTCGGTGGTGCCGGGCAGCGACGATGCCGCACGGCTCAAGACCGCGTTGATCGACGCGGGCATGTGGTCGCAATATCTCGAGGTCGCGATCGGCCCCGATGCCGAGGTCTTCACCAAGACCCCTGTGCTGTCGTCGATCGGCTGGGGCGGCGAAGTCGGCGTCCGGTCGGATTCGACCTGGAACAATCCCGAGCCTGAAATCGTGCTGGTGTCGGACAGCCGCGGTCGTACCATCGGCGCGACGTTGGGCAACGACGTCAATCTTCGCGATTTCGAGGGGCGCAGCGCGCTGCTGCTCGGCAAGGCGAAGGACAATAACGCATCGTGCGCGATCGGGCCGTTCGTTCGGCTGTTCGATGGCGGCTTCACGATGGACGATGTCCGCAGCGCCGAGCTCGACCTGACGATCGAGGGGACCGAGGGCTATACGCTGACCGGGCACAGCTCGATGCGCGAGATCAGCCGCGATCCCGAGGATCTGATGCGCCAGGCGATGAGCGAGCATCAATATCCCGACGGCTTCGTGCTGTTCCTGGGCACGTTGTTCGCGCCGGTGCAGGATCGCGACGAGCCGGGCCGCGGCTTCACCCACAAGCAGGGCGATGTCGTATCGATCCGCGCCGCGCGGCTGGGCACATTGGTCAACCGCGTCACCACGTCGAAGGCCGCCGCCCCGTGGGCGTTCGGCATCCGCGACCTGATGCGCAACCTCGCCGATCGCCGCCGCGCGGCGGCATGAACGACATTCTAGACAGCGGAACCACCATGGCCGAAGCCGACATCAGTATCTCGAAACAACAGACGGCCGCGCAGAGCAACCGCGCAATCTACCCCAGCCTGCGCGGCAAGCGCGTGCTGGTCACAGGGGGTGGATCGGGGATCGGCGCCGGCCTGGTCGAAGGCTTCGTCGCGCAGGGCGCCGACGTCACTTTCTTCGACATCGCCGAGGCCGATTCGCGCGCGCTGGTCGAAACGCTGGCCCCGGCCAAGGTGCGCTTCGAGCATGTCGACCTGACCAAGATCGATCTGCTTCGCGACACGATCGCGCGGCTGATCGCCGAGGAGGGCGCGTTCGACATTCTGGTGAACAACGCTGCCAATGACGACCGCCATTCGATCGACCAGGTCGACGAAGCCTATTGGGACAACCGCCTGTCGGTAAACCTGAAGCACATGTTCTTCAGCGCGCAGGCGGTGATCCCCGCGATGCGCGAACGCGGCGGCGGGGTGATCATCAACCTCGGCTCGATCTCGTGGCATTTGGCGCTGGCCGACCTGACCTTGTACCAGACCTGCAAGGCGGCGATCGAGGGCATGACCCGCAGCCTGGCGCGCGAACTCGGCCCCGACGGCATCCGCGCCACCTGCGTGATCCCGGGCAATGTCCGCACCGAGCGGCAGCTCAAATGGTACACGCCCGAGGGCGAGGCCGAGATTGTCGATGCGCAGTGCCTCAAGGGCCGGCTGCTCCCGCACGACATCGCGGCGATGGTGCTGTTCCTGGCGAGCGACGATGCCGCGCTGGTGACCGGGCATAACTATTTCGTGGACGCGGGCTGGCGGTGAGTGGCGTGGCGACAAACGAACCGCGCAGCGTCTGGTCGCTCGGCGCGCCGTTGCTCGAGGGACCCGTCTGGGTCGCGCGCGACAACGCCTTGTGGTTCGTCGACATCAAGGGCCGGTTCGTCCATCGCTACGATCCCGCGAGCGGTGGCCGGCAGAGCTGGGACGCGCCCGCGCAGGTCGGCTTCGTGCTGCCGATGCGCAGCGGTGGCTTCGTCGCCGGGCTGCAGACCGGGCTGGCGCGCTTCGATCCCGCCGACGGATCGTTCGCGCCGTTGATCGATCCCGAGCCCGACATGCCGGGCAATCGGTTGAACGACGCGACGGTCGATGCCGCGGGCCGGCTGTGGTTCGGGACGATGGACGATGCCGAGGCGGCGGCGACCGGGCGGATCTATCGCTACGACGGCAAGGATTGCGTCGCCTCGACCGCGCCGGTGTCGATCACCAACGGGCCGGCGATCAGCCCTGACGGGCGCACGCTGTACCATGTCGATACGCTGGGCGGCACGATCCATGCCTGCGCGCTCGCCGCCGACGGCACGCTGACCGACACCCGATTGTTCGCGCAGATCGACCGCGCGGACGGCTATCCCGATGGCCCGGTATGCGACGCCGAAGGCTGCGTCTGGATCGGGCTGTACAATGGCTGGGGCGCACGGCGTTATTCGCCCGCCGGCGAACTCCTCGAAACCGTTCGCTTTCCGGTGAGCGCGATCACCAAGCTCGCCTTTGGCGGGCCCGATCTGCGCACGGTGTTCGCGACCACCGCCGCCAAGCACCTCGATGCCGCGGGGCGCGAACGTGAACCGCTGGCGGGCGATCTTTTCAGCTTCACCGTCGACGTGCCGGGGGTGGCGGGAGTCGAGGCGGCGTTCTAAGCGCCGGACGATGATCCACGCAGGACGAGCATGAACTTCTTCAAACCGCTGCTGGCCGGCGCCAACTTCACCAATCGCCTGATCGGTTGCCTGGGCGCGACGATCGGCATCGCGCTGACGATCGTCGTCACCGGGGGCTTGCCGCTGACCAGCATCGATTTCCCGCTGATCGTCGCGCCGCTCGGCGCGTCGGCGGTGCTGGTGTTCGGGGTGCCGTCGAGCCCGCTGGCGCAGCCATGGCCGGTGGTGGGGGGCAACGTCATCTCGTCTTTGGTGGGGGTCGCGGTGTATCGGCTGATCCCCGATTCGACGATGGCCGCTGGCGTCGCGGTGGGGGCGGCGATCCTGATCATGTCGCTGCTGCGCTGCCTGCATCCGCCCGGCGGCGCCGCGGCGCTGACCGCAGTCATCGGCAGCGAGGGGATTCATGCGGCGGGCTTCGGCTTCGCGTTCGCGCCCGTGGCGATCAATTCGATCGCGCTGGTGGCGGTGGCCTTGCTGTTCCACCGCGCGACCGCGGGCAATTATCCGCATGTCCCGGCAGCGGTACCGGTGTCGCGGCTGCAGCATGCCGATATCGAGGCTGCGCTCGAGGACATGCACGAGAGCTTCGATATCGCGTCGGAGGATCTGGAAGCGCTGCTCGCGCATGCCGAGCGCCACGCCGCGAAGCGCGAAGCCAAGCGCTGAAGCCCAAACGTCATTCCTGCCTTCGCGGGAATGACGAAGAAGCCGCACCCTAGTGGTTATGCCGCGGCGGCTTTTCCGAGGTGCCGCGATATTTCAGCGCCATTTCCATCACCCCGCCCTCGGCGAGCTGGCCGGTCTTTTCGCGGTACAGCTCTTCCCAGGGCGTGTTGCTGGCGGGCACCGGCGGTGCGGGTTCGGCCTTGCGGCGTTCGATCTCACCCGGTTCGACCAGCGCGTTGCACTCGCCGCGGTTGAGATCGACGCGCACGCGGTCGCCGGTGCGCAGCCAGGCGAGCCCACCACCACCGGCGCTCTCGGGCGAGGCGTTGAGGATCGAGGGGCTGTCCGACGTTCCCGACTGGCGGCCATCGCCCAGCGTCGGCAAGCTCTGCACACCGCGTGCCAGCAGCGCGTCGGGCGGCTGCATGTTGACGACTTCGGCCGAGCCCGGCCAGCCGAGCACGCCCGCACCGCGGATCACCAGGATGCAGTCTTCGTCGATGTTCAGCGCGGGATCGTTGATCCGGTGATGATAATCGTCCGATCCGTCGAACACGATCGCGCGGCCCTCGAAGATATTCTCCTCGCCCGGACGCGACAGATAGCGCGCGCGGAAGGCGTCGGAGATCACGCTGGTCTTCATGATCGCGAAGTCGAACAAATTGCCCTTGAGCACCAGGAAGCCCGCGCGTTTCTTGAGCGGCGCGTCATAGGGCCAGATGACGTCGCGGTCGCGCGTCTCGCGCCCGGCGACATTCTCGGCCAGCGTGCGGCCGGTGACCGTCGGCACGCCGCCGTCGATCTTGCCCTTGGCGAGCAGCTCGCACAGCACCGCGGGCACGCCGCCCGCGCGATGGAAGCGTTCGCCCAGATATTTGCCCGCCGGCTGCATGTTCACCAGCAGCGGCAGGTCGTAGCCGACCATCCAGTCCTCGGGCGTGATGTCGACGCCGGCATGGCGCGCCATCGCCATGATGTGCGGCTGCGCGTTCGACGATCCACCGATCGCGGTGGTCAGCGCGATCGCGTTGAGGAACGCCTGGCGGGTGAGGATCGACGAGGGGCGGATGTCTTCATACGCCATCTCGACCGCGCGGACGCCGGTTTCATAGGCGATCTGCCCGCGCTCGCGATAGGGGGCGGGAATCGCCGCGCAGCCGGGGAGCGACAGCCCCAGCCCTTCGGCGATCGCGTTCATCGTCGATGCGGTGCCCATCGTGTTGCAATGCCCAGCCGACGGGGCCGATGCGGTGGCGGCATCGAGGAATTCGTCCTCGGTGATCTCGCCCGCGCCCAGCTTGCGGCGGCTGCGCCAGATGACCGTACCCGAACCCACCAGCTCGCCGTCATGCCACCCATCGAGCATCGGCCCGCCCGACAGCACGATCGCGGGAATGTCGACCGTCGAGGCCGCCATCACCTGCGCCGGCGTCGTCTTGTCGCACCCGGTGGTGAGCACCACCGCGTCGATCGGATAGCCGTTGAGAATCTCGACCAGCCCGAGATAGGCCAGGTTGCGATCGAGCGCCGCGGTGGGGCGGCGGCAGTTTTCGAAGATCGGATGGAGCGGAAACTCCATCGCGATCCCGCCGGCATCGCGGATCCCGTCGCGCACGCGCTTGGCGAGCTCGACATGGATCCGGTTGCACGGCGCGAGGTCCGACCCCGATTGCGCGATGCCGATGATCGGCCGGCCCGAGCGCAGCTCCTGCGGCGTGATGCCGTAGTTCATGAAGCGCTCGAGATAGAGCGCCGCCATGTCGCTGCGCCCGGGGGCGGCAAACCATTCGCGCGATCGGAAAGGACGGACCGGAGTGCGCATCAGCCTTCCATATTCTCGAGCTCGACGCCGCGCGTTTCGTGCACCGCACGCATCACGAAGAAGTACGAGATCGCCGCGCTGATCGCGAAGAAGCTGTAGGTGACGACCAGGCCGATATTGGCGGCTGCCCAGGGGAAGCTGACCGAGATCGCGAAGTTGGCGAGCCACTGCGCAAGCCCGGCGAAGGCCAGCGCCGAACCGCGGATCTGGTTCGGGAACATCTCGCCCAGCATCACCCACATCACCGGGCCCCAGCTGACGTTGAAGAAGATGACGTACAGATTGGCGGCGATGAGCGCGATGATGCCCCAATTGCCCGGCAGGCCGACGCTGCCGTCAGCGGCGGTCACCGAGTTCGAGAAGGCGAAGGCGACGGTGCCGAGCGTAACGGTCATGCCCGCCGAACCGATCAACAGCAGCGGCTTGCGCCCCACCTTGTCGATCACCAGCACGGTGACGAGGCAGGCGAGGATCGAGAGCGTTCCCGACACGATGTTGATCAGCAGCGCGTCGCTTTCCGAGAAGCCGACCGACTGCCACAGGACCGCGCCATAATAGAACACGACGTTGATGCCGACGAGCTGCTGGAAGATCGCGAGGCCGATGCCGACATAGACGATCGGACGCACCTTGCCGGTGGTCTTGCTGATCAGGTCCGACAGGCGCGGACGATGCTGGTCCGAGCTCAGCGAATCGCGAATCTCGACGACCTTGCGCGACCCTTCGTCGCGGCCGAGCAGCTTGACCAGCACCGCTTCGGCCTCGGCCTCGCGGCCCTTGGCCATCAGGTAGCGCGGGCTTTCGGGGATCGTCAGCAGCGCGAGGAAATATACCAGCGCGGGGATCGCCTGCAGCCAGAACATCCAGCGCCATGCTTCATAGCCATACCAGAATTCGGCGGTCGATCCGCCGGCGACCGACGCCAGCGCCCAGTTGGCGACGAACGCGCCGGTGAGGCCGGTGATGATCATGATCTGCTGGATCGAGGCCAGCCGGCCGCGGATCGCGGCGGGGGTGACTTCGGAGATATAGGCAGGCGACAGCACCGATGCCGCGCCGACGCCGAGGCCGCCGATGATGCGCGCCAGGATGAACCAGCCCGACGAACCCGCGGCGCCCGCGAGCAGCGCGCTGACGAGGAACAGCACCGCCGAGATCATCATGACCTTGCGGCGACCCATGACGTCGGCCAGCCGGCCGGCGCCGAAGGCACCCGCGGCGCAGCCGATCAGGATCGCGCCGACGTTGAACCCGGTACCGAGCGCCGACAGGTCGAACGCTGCCTCGAGCCCGTCCTGCGTGCCGTTGATGACGCCGCTGTCATAGCCGAACATGAAGCCACCGATCGTCGCCACCGCAACGATGGCGCCGATGAACCCTATATTCGCGCGATTGCCTGCTGCCCCGTCCATGCCTGCTCCTGAAATCGTGCGCTCGCTGCGCCTCGTGTGTTAGCGGTAACCAAAGAGCGCAAATGCCCGCCGATTGCAAGCGACTGTTAGCCGCGCCAATTCCCCGCGCCAAGCCTTTCCGCAAGCGACCCCGCGGGGCGGGCGTTCAGCGCTTGGCCGGCGGCGGCGCGGTCGATTCGCGCAGGACCAGCTCGTGCGGCAGGATGTGTTCGAGCGTGTCGTCGCCCGCTACCCCGCCGCGGGTGCGCAAGCGGTTCAGCAGCATCGTCACCGCCATTTCGGCCATCCGCGCGATCGGCTGGCGGACGGTGGTCAGCTCGGGCCAGATGTTGGTGGCGAGCGCGGTATCGTCGAATCCGGCGATGCTGAGGTCGCGCGGCACCTGCAGCCCCAAGCGGTGCGCGACGCCCACCGCGGCGGCGGCCATGTCGTCGTTGCTTGCGAAGATCGCGGTCGGGCGTGGCTGGCGCGCCAGGATCGATTCGGCGGCGGTCATCCCCGATCGGAAGGTGAAGAAGCCCTGTTCGACCTGCATCGCCGCGGGATCGAGGCCCGCGCGTTCGAGCGCCCAGGCGAAGCCGCGATAGCGCTCGGCGCTGGCGACCTGGTTGGGATGGCCGCGGATGAAGGCGATGTCGGTGTGGCCAAGGTCGAGCAGATGCTGCGTCACCGCGACCGCGCCGTCGAAATCGTTGATCCGAACACTCAAGCTGCCCGAACTGGGGCGTCCCATCGCGACCGAGACCGCGGGAATGCCCGCGGCCTCGAGCTCGGCACGGACCGCCGCCGATTCGGACAGCGGCGGCGGCAGGATCACGCCCTGCACCTGGGTACTGGCGAAGATGCGGGTCGCTTCGGCCTGTTCCTCGGCGCTGTCGCCCTCGCACGGTTCGAGCACCAGATGGCAGCCCGCGCGGCGCGCGCCCGCCAATGCACCGATCAGGAACTGGCTGAGATAGGCCGCCGAAGGGTTCGAATAAAGCAGCCCGATCTGCGTCGCATCGCCCGCCGCCAGCGTCCGCGCCGCGGCGTTAGGTCTATATTGCAGCTTGTCGATCGTCTCGAGCACCGCGACGCGCGTGCTCTCGCGGACATTGGTGCCGCCATTGACGACGCGCGAGACCGTCATCGCCGAAACCCCGGCCTCCCGCGCCACGTCCTGAACCGTGATTCCGCCTTGCCCCCGCCGTGTCGATCGCATCGTCTCTCCCCAGTCGCAGGGTTATTGCGCCTTTCGCGACTTGGCAAATCGCCGCCGGCATTGACGCCAAACTTGCGCTTCGCCTATCCGTGATAGCGCTATCACAAACGACAGGATCGCCTTCTACGCGATCGGCGGTGTAAATGGGAGAGTTGCGTCATGGATAATCGAGCGACGAAGCGCGCGGGTCGCCGGCTGGCGATCGCCACGCTGGTGCTGGGCACCGCCACCGCCGCGATCCAGGCACCGCAGCTCGCCGCGCAAACGCGGGCCCCCGCCGATGCGCCGCTGTACAAGGACGCGCGCCAGCCGATCCCTGCGCGGGTCGAGGACCTGCTCAAGCGGATGACGCTCGAGGAAAAGGTCGCGCAGATGGTGACGATCTGGGAGGGCAAGGCCAAGATCCAGACCGCGACCGGGGTGTTTTCGCCCGAGATCGCGGCGAAGTCCTTCCCCAACGGCATCGGCCAGATCGCGCGTCCCTATGACCGGCGCGGCGTGAAGGTCGCGGCGCAGGGCGGCGCGGGTGCCGCCGGTGCCGCCGCGGGGGCCAGCAACCGCAGCCCCGCCGAAACCGCGGCCTATGTGAATGCTGCGCAGCGTTGGGCGGTCGAACAGACCCGGCTGGGAATCCCGATGATCTTCCACGAAGAGGCGTTGCATGGCTATGTCGCGCCGGGCGCCACCAGCTTCCCGCAGTCGATCGGGCTAGCCAGCAGCTTCGACCCCGCCTTGGTCGAGCGCATCTTCGGCGTCGCGGCGCGCGAGATGCGCGCGGTCGGCGCGCAGCTGGCGCTGGCACCCGTGGTCGATGTCGCGCGCGATCCGCGCTGGGGGCGGATCGAGGAAACCTATGGCGAGGACCCGCATCTGGTGAGCGAGATGGGGCTCGCGGCGATCCGCGGATTCCAGGGGACGACGCTGCCGCTGGCGCCCAGCAAGGTGTTCGTGACGCTCAAGCACATGACCGGGCACGGCCAGCCCGAGGGCGGCACCAACATCGCGCCTGCCAATATTTCCGAGCGCACGCTGCGCGAGAATTTCTTCCCGCCGTTCGAGCGCGCGGTGAAGGAATTGCCGGTGATGTCGGTGATGGCGTCGTATAACGAGATCGACGGCATCCCCAGCCACGGCAACAAATGGCTGCTGGGCGACGTGCTGCGCAAGGAATGGGGGTTCCAGGGGCTGGTGGTCAGCGACTATTTCGCGATCCGCGAGATGGTGACCCGGCACAAGATGTTCAGCGACATCGGCGATGCCGCGGCACGCGCGCTCGATGCCGGGGTCGATATCGAAACCCCCGATGGCGAAGGCTTCACCAAGCTTCCCGAATTGCTCAAGGCGGGCAAGGTCACGCAGGAGCAGATCGACACCGCGGTCCGCCGTATCCTGACGATGAAGTTCCAGGCGGGGCTGTTCGAGAATCCCTATGTCGACGCCAATGCGGCGGCGGCGAAGGTCAACACCCCCGACGCGGTGGCGCTGGCGCGCGAGGCGGCGCAGCGCGCGATGGTGCTGCTGAAGAACGACAAGGGCGTGCTGCCGCTCGACGCGACCAAGATCAAGCGGATGGCGGTGATCGGCACCCATGCCAACGACACGCCGCTGGGCGGCTATTCGGAGGTGCCGGCCAAGGTGGTGAGCGTCCTCGACGGGATGCGCGCCGAAGGGCAGGGCAAGTTCGCGGTCGATTATGCCGAGGGGGTTCGGCTGACCAAGAGCCGCTCCTGGTCGGCCGATGCGGTCGATCTGGTCGAGCCCGAAGTGAACGCCAAGCTCGCCGACGAGGCGGTCGCGACCGCGCGCAATGCCGACGTGATCGTCATGGTGCTCGGCGACAACGAGCAATTGAGCCGCGAGGCCTGGGCCGACGCCCATCTCGGCGACCGGACCTCGCTCGACCTGATCGGGCCGCAGAACGAGCTCGCGCGGCGGATCTTCGCGCTCGGCAAGCCGGTGGTGGTGTTGCTGCTCAACGGGCGGCCGCTGTCGACCAACTATCTGTCCGAGGCCGCGCCCGCGCTGATCGAGGGCTGGTATATGGGCGAGCAGACCGGTGCCGCCGCCGCCGACGTGATCTTCGGGCGGGTCAATCCGGGCGGCAAGCTGCCGGTGTCGATAGCGCGCAATGTCGGCCAGCTGCCCAATTTCTACAACTACAAGCCATCGGCGCGGCGCGGCTATCTGTTGGACACCACCAAGCCGCTATACCCGTTCGGCTATGGCCTCAGCTATACCAGCTTCACCGTCGGCGCGCCCAGGATCGTGACGCCGCGGATCGGCGCCGGCGACACCGCGCGGGTCGAGGTCGAGGTGCAGAATACCGGGCGCCGGACCGGCGACGAGGTCGTCCAGCTCTATGTCCGCGACGACGAGGCGAGCGTTACCCGGCCGGTGCAGGAGCTCAAGGGCTTTCAGCGGGTAACGTTGAAAGCCGGAGAGCGGAGGACGGTGCGGTTCGAGCTAAAGCCCGCCGACCTCGCAATCTGGAACCAGCAGATGGAGCGCGAAGTAGAGCCGGGGACCTTCACGATCTCGGCGGGGCCGAACTCGGTCGATCTGAAGAGCGCGAAGCTTACGGTGCGGTAGTCGCGACCCACACCAACGGCGCGTTCCAGTTGATCGCGACTTCGTTCATCGTGAACGCGCCGATATCGTCGACCCAGCAGCGCTGCGGCGCGCATTTGCCCTTGAGCTTTTCGGCAACCGGATCGCCCATATTGCTGTTGTTGGGGCCACCCGACAGCGCGCCCGGCGGCGGGCCGGGATAGGCGGGGTCGGCCTGGCGCGCCCAGAAGCGGTGGTGCGGGTTCTGGAGCGCGCGCTCGCCATGGCCGCTGACATAGGACGTCCCCATCGGGTTGCGCCCGAGGATGTAATCGAGCGCATCGCCCGCCGCCGCGCCGAAGCGCGCCTCGCCGGCCCAGCGCTGCGCCATCCGCAGCAGCATCGCGCGGCTGAGCAAATTGCTGGTCGATCCCCAGACATAGCGTTCGCTGGCGAAGGGGATGCGATAGGCGACGTCGCGGCGTTCGCGTTCGAACCGGTCGGCGGCCTCGACGATCAGCGCGCGCGAACGGTCGCGCCGCTGCCAATCGCTGCCGATCGCGAGGGTCGCATGGCCGAGTGCCGCGACCGACGCCCAGCTCGGCTCGCCGCCGAGCCGGCCGGCGTGCGGCGATGCATCGACCGCGGCGGCGAAGCGCGGATCGCCGGTGGTCGCGTAGAGTTCGGCGGCGGCCCAAAAGGATTCGTCGGACACGTCGCGATCGCCATAGCCGCCCGAACCGGTGAAATCGCCGACCGCGAACAGCTGTGGATTACGCTGCGCGGCCGCCCAGGCGGCGGTCGCGGCGTCGAGGCATTTTTTGGCGAACGCCGGGTCGATCGTTCGCCAGATCCGCGCCGCCTGCGCCGCGACCGCGGCAAGGTTGAGCGTCGCTGCGGTGCTCGGCGGGTAGAGGCGGCGGGTTACGGGATCGCGATCGGGGCGCATCGGGATGCTGGTCCAGCGCTCGTCGGCGACCTTGTGATGCGCCATCCCGCCGGCATCGACCGCGGTAAAGGTCAGCGGCTTTGCAGGGTCGTTCTGGCCGACGGGCAATTGCATCGTCTTGCCCCGCGGCACCTGCATCGCCAGCAGGAACCCGACTTCGTAGCGCGCTTCGTCGAGCAGGTCGGAAACGCGGTTGCCCGCTTCGGGCATCGACTGCGCGCCATCGGGGAAGGCGGCGCCGCCGGTCCATTCGTGCAGGTTGAGCAGCGTCCAGGTCGCGATGCCGCCATTGACGACATATTTTCCGTGATCGCCCGCGTCATACCAGCCGCCGGTGACGTCGAGCGTGTGTTCGCAGCCGGGCCAGACATTCCCGCGCTGGTCCTTGCCCGCGAAGCAGGTGACCCGCTCGCCGACATGCGCGGCGGGGCGTGCCCATTGCGCGCCGCCGGCATGGCGCGCGAGGATCGGCGTGCCCGCACGCTGGTGGTAGAAGAAGGCGAGCGCATCGCTGGCGAGTACGCGATAGGGCTGCGGCGCGACCGAGAAAGCCGCGCTGGCGGCCTCACCGATGCGGATGCGGTAGCCCTTGCCGGGATCGGTCAGCGCCGACAGGTCGATCGCCTGCTGGTGCCCGCCGGCGCGCGGGTCGGCGGGCAAGGGCGTGGTCTTGCCCGACAACATGGTCTTGCCCGCGGCGTCCTCGATCCGCCAGTCGCGCGGCGCCGCATCGGGCGTCCGCGCGATCGCCAGCTTGGGCGCGTCGGGGGCGAAGCCGACCTGGTTGACGTCGATCGCGAGCTCGCCCTGCGCTGCGAGCAGCAGCAGGGCGGCCTTCACCGCTTGGCTCCGGTGGTGGCATAGGGGCCGAACACCGCGCCGACGAAGCCGCCCGCGGTCTTGGTGCTCAGCATCTTACCGTCGCGGCCCTCGGCGAGAATCTGCCATTCGCCGGGCTTGGCGGCGTAGGCGAAGTCGTAGCGGTCGCCGCGCGCGGTGATCTTGAGTTCGACCGGGTGGCCGGGGGTGCCGGTGAAGGGAACGCTGGCGATCGTCTTGCCCGCTTTGGGATCGGCGTCGCCCGCGCGCTGGTCGAGCCGCAGCACCTGCTTGCCCCCCTCGCGCGCGACCACCAGCGCGTACCAATAATCATCGCTCTGCAGCGCGACGAGCCCGGCCGCTTCGCCGTCACGCGTCGGCGCGAAGCGGACGACGGTGGTCGCGGTGGCGTCGCGATGCTGCTGGCGCCGCGCCAGGAACGAGGGGTTGGCGTTGTCGCCCAGCGTCTCGGGCCGCGCGCGCAGGTGAAGCGCGCCGCCTTCCAGCCGGTGCCATTGTTCGCGCGGGTTGCGCATCATCATCCATTGCGGCCCGAGCTTGGCGGCATCGAACTGTTCGAGCACGCCGAACGCGCCGTTGGTCGGCAATGCTGGCTTGGGCTGCGGCGGCAGCGCGGGGCGGGCGTGGGTGTAGGGCAGGACTTCGCCGGGCTTGGTGATGCTCGGCCAGCCGTTTTCCCAGGTCACCGGCATCAGGAAGGTTTCGCGCCCGGTATTGTAGAAATCGCCCTCATAGGGACGCACCGCCAGAAAGGTCGCCCACCAGTCGCCGTTGGGCAGCTGGACCAGATCGGCATGGCCCGCCGAGGTGATCGGGTTGGCGCGATCGGCGGGAAGCCCGCGCTGAGTCAGGAACGGGTTGGCGGGGTTGGGGGTGAAGGGGCCATCGGGGCTGCGGCTGCGCAGCACGACCTGGCTATGCGCCTCCGCGGTGCCGCCCTCGGCGCAGGTGAGGTAATACCAGCCGTCCTTCTGGATCAGATGCGGCCCTTCGATCCAGATCGGGTTCTTCGACGGGTCGACGCCGCCATCGACCAGCATCTTGCGCGGGCCGAAGGTCTTGTTGGTCTTGGCATCGAAGCGCTGGATCCAGATCGCGCGATGCCCCTGATAGCGGGGTTCGCCGATCGGCGGGCCGTTGTTGAGGATCCACGCGGTGCCGTCGTCCTCGAAGAACAACGACGGATCGATCGCGCCTTCGAGGTCGGGCAGCCAGACCGGATCGCTCCACGGCCCCTTGGGGTCGGTCGCGGTCACCAGGAAGTTGCCGCCGCAATCGACGCAGGTGTTCAGGATGTAGAAAATCCCGTCGCGATGCTCGATCGCGGGGGCGAAGACGCCGCGCGACAGGCCGAGCTGCTTGAAATCGAGCTGATCGGGGCGGTCGATCGCGTTGCCGATTTGCGTCCAGTTGACCAGATCGCGGCTGTGCCAGATCGGAATCCCGGGGAAATAGCTGAAGGTCGAGGTGACCAGATAATAATCTTCGCCGACGCGGGTGATGCTGGGATCGGGGTAGAAGCCCTGCAGGATCGGGTTGCGATAGTCGCCGGGACCGGGGCGGACGACGCTGTCGATCGGATCGCTGCCGCGATAGTCGAACCAGTCGAAGCTGGCGGTGCCGGGCGCCTGCTGCGCAACGCCGGGTGCGGTGGTGGCCAGCAGCATTGCCGCGAACATGGGGGCAATCGATCGCATCAGTCTCTCCCTGTCGGCTCTTGGTGGCCGTTGATAGCGCTACCGTGTCGAAGGGGGGCGGCGCTAGGGGGAAAAGGAAAAATCGACGGCTGCCGTTCGGGATTGCGGACCGTTGCGCCGGCTCGCGCCGTATCATGCTGCGCAACAAAGTTGCCTGGGCGCCCCGTGGCTCCTTGATTGACAATGGGCGCAGGCGGGGCATGATATCGCTATCAACCCGGCGGAAATCGGCCTTCCCACCCGCCGGTGCGAGCGCAGCATAAGGATCGCAGCATCCAGACCGATCCCGCGCGATCCCGCCACCGACCTTTACGCCCTGCCAGAGCGAGGACCCCATGAAAACCAACGTACCGATCGACCGCCGCACCTTGCTTGGGGGCGGCCTCGCCGCCGCGGGTACCGCCTTGCTGCCCCCCGTCGCGTTCGCGCAGGCCGAGGGCGAGGGGCTGCACGCGATCGCCAAGGCGCGGAACCTTCGCTTCGGTTCGGCCTTTGCGTGGAGCCGGCCGGGTGCCGACGCCGGATCGTTCGCCAACCCCGCTTTTGCCGCGCTGCTGCAGCGCGATTGCGGCGTGCTGGTGCCCGAAAACGAGCTGAAGTGGCAGCGCACGCGCCCCTCCGCCACCGCGTTCGACTTTGACCGGCTCGATCCGATGATCGCCTATGCCAAGGCGGCGGGCATGCCGGTGCGCGGGCATACGCTGTTGTGGCATTACAGCCGCTGGTTCCCGAAATGGCTCAACGACTATGACTTCGGCAGCAAGCCCGCCGCGGAGGCGGAGCGGCTGCTGGCGGCGCACATCGATACCGTCGCCGCGCGCTACGGCACCGCGATCTACAGCTATGACGTGGTCAACGAAGCGGTCGATCCCGATACCGGCGGTATGCGCGAGACATCGCTGTCGAAGGCGATGGGCGGAGCAGACCATGTGCTTGACCATGCCTTCCGCACCGCGCGCGCCGCGGCGCCGCACGCCGAGCTGGTGTATAACGACTATATGAGCTGGGAGGCGGGCAACGAGAAGCACCGCAGCGGCGTGCTGCGGATGCTCGAAGGGCTGCGCAAGCGCGGCACCCCGGTCGATACGCTGGGGGTGCAGTCGCATATCGGCATTTCCAAGCCGACGTCGTCGATCGCGGCGCTGGTGGGGCAGCTGACCCCGGCGTGGCGCACGTTCCTGAACGAGGTCACCGGCATGGGCTATCGGCTGAGCATCACCGAGTTCGACGTGCGCGACCGCGGGCTGCCTGCCGACATCGCGACGCGCGACCGCGCGGTTGCTGATTTCGCGGGCGCCTATCTCGACCTGATGCTGTCCTATCCGCAGCTCACCGACATTCTCGCCTGGGGAATGAGCGACAAATATAGCTGGCTGCGCAGCTTCGAGCCGCGCCCCGACAAGGAGATCACGCGCGGCCTGCCCTATGATGTCGCGTTCGAGCCCAAGCCGCTGCGCGCGGCGATCGCACGATCGCTCCGCAACGCGCCGATGCGCCCCGCTGCGCCGGAGCGCGCGGCATGATGCGCGGTTGGCTGATCGCGCTGTGCCTGGTCTTCGCGGTGCCGCAAGCGCAGGCGGGCGACCGCGACTGGGTGTCGAGCTGGGCGACCGCGGTGATGCCGATGGAAGGCGACAATGCGCTGCCGCCGGGCGAGGCGGGGCCGGTGACGATCCGCCAGACGATGCGGCTGTCGGTCGGCGGCACGCGGATCAGGCTGCGGGTATCGAACCGGCATGGCCGCCAGCCGCTGCGCGTCGACGGCGTCCGCGTGGCGCTGGCCAGCGCGGCGGGGGCGGCGAGCGGTACCCCGGGCACCGAGCGGGTCGCGACCTTCGCGGGCGAGCGCGCTTTCACCGTTCCCGCGGGGGCCGACTATTGGTCCGACCCGGTCGCGCTAGCGGTCAAGCCGCTGGCGCATGTAGCGGTTGCGATCGACCTCGCCGAACGGCCCGAACTGGCGACCGGGCATCCCGGTGCGCGCACGACGACGCATATCGGCAAAGCTGCCGATGCCGTGAAGGTCGTGCGCTGGTATCATCTGTCGGGAATCGACGTCGATTCCCCCGGCTCCTCGGCGATCGCGCTGCTCGGCGATTCGATCACCGACGGCTATGGCGTGGTGCCCGACAGCGACGGGCGCTGGACCGATTATCTTGCGCAGCGGCTCGCGGCGGATCCGGCGACGCGCGACCTGGCAATCGCCAATTTCGGGATCGGCGGCAATCGGCTGCTGCTCGACGGGCTTGGCCCCAATGCGATGGCGCGGCTCGACCGCGACGTGCTGCTGCTGCCGGGGGTGGAGCAAGTGGTGGTGATGATCGGGGTCAACGACCTCGGCACGCTGACGCGCGAACAGCCGGTGTCGGAAGCCGAGCACCGCCAGTTGGTCGCGCGGATGATCGCGGGCTATCGCCAGATCGCGACGCGCGCGCGGGCGGCGGGGGTGCGGGTGATCGGCGCGACGATCATGCCCTATGGCGGCTCGGAATATTACCACCCCGACCGGCTGAACGAAGCCGATCGCCAGGCGCTCAACGCCTTCATTCGCGCGCCTGGCAATTTCGACGCGGTAATCGATATGGACGCGGCGATGCGCGACCCCGCCAAGCCGACGCATCTGCGCAAGGCTTTGGATTCGGGGGACGGGCTGCATCCGTCAAACGCCGGCTATCGCGCGATGGCGGCGGCGGTGCCGCTGGCGGTGTTCGAAGACGCCGCCCGCTGAAACGGAGCGGGGCGGGGGCAGGTGCCGCCGCTCCGCATGACGCGCGCGATACGCGGCGCTTGCCACTTCTACCCGACCCGACATGCTGAACTTGTCGAAGCGCCGTTCTTTCTCCCGCAAGCGTTTCGCCTGCGGTGCGAAGTGCGGTGCTTCGACAGGTCCGGCACGAACGGGGAAGGGATTCGGTTCTTGCTCGCCCCCTCCGTCCCAAACGCACAAAAAAAGTGGCCGCCACGAACGTGACGACCACCAAGGGGGAGGAAACAAATCGGGTCGAGGCGCTTAGAAGCGGCCGCGAATACCCACGAGCACGGTGCGGCCCGGGTTATATTCGTTGAAGGTCGCATTCTCGTACTGGAAGTACGAACCCTGCGCCTGCTTCGTGATGTTGATCACGTTGACGACCAGCGTCGGCAGATAGTCGTTACCCAGGATCTTGCCGAGATCGACATTGCCCGAGAAATCGAGCTGCCCATAGTCGCGACCGATGATCGCGGCGGCAGGGAGGCCGTTCTGGTTCAGACCCGAGTTCACCGACCCTTCATTGTAGGTGTAGGTCAGCCGCGTCGAGAGGCCGTTGCCCTCGTAATAGCCGGTCGCGGTATAGGTGGTCGGGGCGACGCCGAGCGCCACTGCGGGCACCTGGCCTTCGCCGCGCTGGTCGATCAGCGTCAGGTTGCCCTGGAAGCCGAAGCCGCGGACGCCGATATACTGCGTCAGGAAGTCGAGCGGCTGGGTGAGCTGGAACTCGAGCCCGTTGACCTTGAGCTTGCCGTCGGCGTTGACCTGCTGCTGGAGCTGGATCGGCACCTGCTCGGGCGCGATGCCCGATGGGCGTGCGCGATCGAGCAGCGCTTGCTGCTGCGCCTGCGTCAGCGAAGCAAAGGTGATACCGAACGGTGCCAACGTCGAGAACGGCACGGTGTTGATGCCGTTGACCGTGAAACCAGTGATCGACTTGCGGAACGCTGCGAACGCGATGACGCCTTCACCGCCGGTATAATATTCGAACCCGAGGTCGATATTGTCCGAGATGTAGGGGTTGAGCGCGTTGTTGCCGAGCGTGCCGACGTCGGCCGAAGGCTGGACGAACGAAGCGCCGGGCAGCAGCTGGTTGGGGTCGGGCCGCGTCATCGTGCGCGAGATCGAGCCGCGAGCGACCGCCTGGCGGCCGAAGTTGAACGCCACGCTCGCCGACGGCAGGAAGTTCGAATACAGCCGGTCGGTCTGCGCGAAGTTGACGATCGTCGGATAGCACGAACCGTCGAGCGCGAAGGTCGGGCTGACCCCAGGGCAAGTGACGCCACTACGCACGTTGAGCGGGTTCGGCAAGGTCGTGCGACCGCCGACCAGCTGTTCGGTGCGTACGTAGCGCATGCCACCGTTCAGCCGGAGCGTATTCTCGGTCCCGACATCGAAGATGCCGTTCATCTCGATGAAGGTGCCCGTCACCTTTTCACGGATCAGGCCGCCATTCGCGCCGCTGCTGCCCGAGCCGGTCTCGGTCGCGCCGGCCAGCAGTTCATCATAGCCGGTATCCTGCTTGAACTTGTCCCAGTCGACGGTGATGAACCCGTTGCTGCCCGGCAGCAGATAGCTGGGGACCCCCGCGGTGGGGATGAGCGACCCGCCGTAATTGAGTGGCGCGCCGCCCGCGGTGGCGCCGGTGCCGTAGCCCGGATAGGTCGGATAGCCTGCCGGCGCGGTGGTGCCGGGCTGATTGGCGCCGTCGCACGGCGGCTGACGGTTTGGCCCCGGCAGCACGACGCTGGGGTTGTTGCCGCAAATCGCCGCCTGCCACGGATTGGTGTTGTCGAACGGCGTGATCCGGCGGCTGATGTCGTCATACGCCGCGCCGACGCGGACGCTGAAGCGCTGTTCGTCGCCGAACAACAGGCTACCGCGGATACCCTTGGTCTCGGTCTCGCGCTCTTCGCCGTTCAGATTGACGCGACCGCCACCGTTCCAGCCGAAGCTGTTCGGGTTGTTGAGGTCGATATTGCTCTGGATATCGGGGATGCCGCCATTGTTGGTGTAGTTCACCGTCAGGCCGCTGCTCGGCGGGGTGATGACCAGCACCGTCGGGCTCTCGCGGCGGAAGTCGCTCCGCGTGTAATTGGCCTGCAGATCACCCTTGATGTAATCGTTGATGATGAAATCGATGCCGGGGTTGACGCCCCAATAGTCCTGCGTGTCCTTGTACGGACGATATTCCAGGAAGAATTGCGAATTCGCGTAGGTGCCGCCGGTCACGGTGCAGCCGACGCTGCAATCGCTGTTGTCGTAGGTGGTGTTGAGCGGAATGGCCGCACCGTTGCGAACCACCCAGTTCATCGACGTCCGCGTCATGTCGGTTTCCCGCTGCGCATACATGCCGTCGACATAGAAATGCAGCGCGTCGCTGGGGCGCCATTCGAGCGACACCAGGCCGTTGTAGCGCGTGCGCTCGCCGATCTCGGTCCGCGGGCGGCCCAGGCGCGGCAGGAGGCCGTTGTCGATCTGCTGGATCGTCGCGCCAGGGTTGTTGGCCAGCAGGAACGCCTGATCGATCGTCGTGCCGGGGGTGAGGCCGTTGCCTGCGTTCAGCGGCACCGTGCCCGGGATCGTGAAGTTGCCGCCGCCGGTGTTGTTGCGCGTCGAGCTGGTATTCTGGGTGGCGGTCAAGTTGGGGTTGGTGAAGCCGATCGTTTCATAGCCATCGACCTGGAAGCGGTTCTTCACCGCCGCGCCGCCGACCAGGATACCGAAATCGCCGAAGGTGGCGCTGGCCAGCGCATAGCCGCGATAGCCCCATTTGTCGGTCGTGCTGACTTGCGAACCTTGCAGGCCATAGCTGAAATAGGGCTTGGGGTTGTCGAACGGGCGGGCCGAACGCAGGTTCACGGTGCCCGCGGCGCCGCCTTCGAGCTGGCTGGCGACGGGCGACTTGCTGACGGTCAGCTGGGTGAACAGCTCGGTCGGGATCAGGTCGAGATCGACTTCGCGGTTGGTGCTCTGCGCATCGAAACGAACCGAGGCGATCGCGATCGGCGCGCCGTTGAGCAGCACGCGGGTGAAGTTGGTGCCGAGGCCGCGGATCGCGACGTTCGAGCCTTCACCGGTCACTTCGCGGCTGATCGTCACGCCGGGGATGCGGTTGACCGATTCGGCGATGTTGGTGTCGGGGAACTTACCGATATCCTCGGCGAAGATCGTGTCGGTGAAGCCGATAGAGTTGCGCTTGGCGTTGGTCTGGCTTTCGAGCGAAGCGCGATAGCCGGTCACGACGATATCGTTATTGCCCGTCGCCGAAGGATCGGCGCCTTGCTGGTCGGTCGAATCGATCGCGGTCGGCTGGGTCTGGCCGGCGCCATCCTGCGCAGCGATGCTGGGCGCTTCGTTGGCGCTGCTGCTCGACGATGCGGTCGGCGCGGGCGGGGTGGTTTCGGTGGTCTGCGCAAAGGCCGGCCAGGCGGCGGTGGTCAGCAGCATCGCCGACATCGTCGCGACGCGACGCGACATTCCAATGGTGTCCATTTCTTTCCCTCTCCCGTGTCGACGCCCCGAGCTTCGGGGTCGCAAAGGACCGCTCCAAACGGATCGGCTGTTGCGCTGATACCGCTGTCAGGACAACGGTGTCAATTGGTGGCGACCGGTATTAAAGACGGCGCGGCGGGTTGACCCGACGGGCAGCCATCGTGATGGTAACGCTAACCTAAAACAGGCCGCGGACAGCGGTCGCGGGGGGAGAGACGATGCGACTCGATCGGACCATTAGCGCGCGGGGAGGGCTGTCTGTCGCATTGGTGCTAGCCGTGCTTTGGGCGCTGCTCGCAACCGCGGCGATGGCGCAAACTCCGATCGACCGTGAGCGCATTCGCATCGAGGACAATTGGCGCTTCACCCGCGGCGATCCCGCCGGCATGACCACCGATCTACGCTACGACGTTCGCCCCGTCGTCGAACGCAGCGCCGATGGCCGCGTCGCGGATGCCGAGCCCGAGGATGCGGTTGCGGTGCGCGCCGGCGACAGCCGCGTGCTCAAGCCGTGGATACTGCCCACCGCCAACGCCTTCATCGCCGATCCGGCCAAGCGCCATGTCCGCCCCGCGGGCGATCCCGGCAGCGACGTCGCCTATGTCCAGCCGGGGTTCGACGACAGCGCCTGGACCAACGTAACGCTGCCGCACGACTGGGCGATCGCCGGCCCGTTCATCAAGGATGGCCCTTATGGCGGGATGGGACGGCTCAAGAGCTGGGGGATCGGCTGGTATCGAAAGACGCTCGATATTCCGGCGCGCGATGCCGGACGCTCGATCTTCCTCGATGTCGATGGGGCGATGTCCTATGCGACGGTGTGGCTCAACGGTCGGCTCGTCGGCGGCTGGCCCTATGGCTATAATGGCTGGCGGCTCGACCTGACGCCGCATGTCGTGCCCGGCGGGCGCAACCAGCTGGCGATCCGGCTCGACAATCCGCCCGAATCGGCGCGCTGGTATCCCGGCGGGGGGCTGTATCGCGACGTGTGGCTGGTGAAGGCCGCGCCGGTGCATGTCGGCCATTGGGGCAGCATCGTGCGCACCCCCAAGGTAAGCAAGGCAGCCGCGGAGGTCACGCTGGCGCTGACGGTCGACAATGATTCGGATGCGGCGGCAACGGTCGAGGTCGCCAGCGACCTCTATGTGCTGGGTGCCGAGGGCGGCCGCACCGGACGCCCGGTCGCGCGCATCGCGGCGGTGCGGCAGCAGGTAGCCGCCAAGGGCTCGGCGCGGTTCGATGGCGCGACGGTGATCGCCAATCCGCGGCTTTGGGGACCGCCGCCGACGCAGCAGCCCAATCGCTACGTCGCGGTGTCGAGCGTTCGCGTCGGCGGGCGTGTGGTCGACAGCTATGAAACGCCGTTCGGGGTGCGCGACATCGAATTCGCCGGGCCGCGCGGGGTAATCGTCAATGGCGAGCCGGTGCGGCTCAACGGGGTGAACAATCATCACGATCTCGGCGCGCTGGGAGCGGCGTTCAACGTCCGCGCCGCCGAACGCCAGCTCGAAATCCTGCGCGAAATGGGGGTCAATGCGATCCGCATGAGCCATAACCCGCCCGCACCCGAACTGCTCGATCTCACCGACCGCATGGGGTTCCTGGTGATCGACGAGGTATTTGATTCGTGGGAGCGCAAGAAGACCCCGCTCGATTTCCACCTGATCTTCCCCGATTGGCACGAGGCTGATCTGCGATCGATGCTGCGGCGCGACCGCAACCACCCCTCGATCATGTTGTGGAGCGTCGGCAACGAGGTGGGCGAGCAATATACCGCCAAAGAAGGCGCGGCGATCGCGCGCAAGCTGGTCGGCATCGTCCGCGAGGAGGATACCCGGCCTGCCACCAGCGCGATGAACTATGCCAAGCCCGACATGCCGATGCCCGCCGAAATGGACGTCATCAACATCAACTATCAGGGCTCGGGCATCCGCACCTTACCCGGCCAATATCCGGCGTTCCGCGCGAAATTCCCCGACAAGGTGATCTTCGAAAGCGAAAGCGCGTCGGCGCTGAGCAGCCGCGGCGAATATCTGTTCCCGGTGTCGGGCAGCGTCAGCGGGCCGGTGCGCCCAGGATCGGGGGGCGATCCGGTGACGCATCACGTCACTGCCTATGAGCTCCACGCATCCGATTTCGGATCGTCGGCCGATCGCGAATTTTCGGCGATCGACCAGAACCCCGATGTCGCGGGCGAGTTCGTCTGGACCGGCTTCGACTATCTCGGCGAGCCGACGCCTTATTATACCTCGCGCAGCTCCTATTCGGGGATCGTCGACCTTGCGGGGTTCCGCAAGGATCGCTTCTATCTCTACCAGGCGCGCTGGCGGCCCGACCTCAAATTCGCGCATATCCTGCCGCACTGGACCTGGCCGGGGCGCGAGGGCGAGGTCACGCCGGTGCATGTGTTCAGCTCGGCCGACGAAGCCGAATTGTTCGTCAATGGCGTCTCGCAGGGGCGGATCAAGCGCGCGCCCTTCGCCTATCGCTTCCGCTGGGACTTCGTGACCTATCAGCCCGGCGCGCTGAAGGTGGTGACGTGGAAGGACGGCAAGCCCTGGGCCGACGCCAGTGTCGAGACGGTGGGGGAGGCGAGCGCTTTGGCCGCCACCGCCGATCGGTCGCGGATTGCGGGCGATGGCCGCGACCTTGCCTTCGTCACCGTCGATGTCGTCGATTCGCAGCGCCGGATCGCGCCGCGCGCCAAGCTGCCGATCCGCTTCCGCATCGAGGGGCCGGGCGAACTGGTCGCCACCGACAATGGCGACCCGACCGACCTGACGGCCTTCCCCTCCGCCACCCGCGCCGCCTTCAACGGCAAGGCGCTCGCGATCGTGCGCGCCCGCCCCGGCGGCAAGGGGCCGATCACCCTGGTCGCCGAAGCCGATGGGCTGGCACCGACCCGTGTCGTCGTGACGGCGACCGGCAAATGAACAGGAACCAGACCATGCGCACCGCCTACCTGATCGCCACCGCGATCGTGTCGCTTGCCGCTACCCCCGCTTTTGCCTGCACCGATGCGGTGAGCATGTGCGACCGCAATACCACCGGCGCGCTGTCGCTGATCGAGCGCGGCGTTGCGGCGCGGGTGGTGGTCGAGGGCGGTACCGATGCCGGGGTGCGTGACGCGGCGCAGGACCTGACGCGCGATCTGGCGGCGGTCGCGGGGCGCGCCGATGTTGCGCCTGATCGCGCGGTGCTGATCGGCGTGGTGGGGGCAAGCCCACTGGTCGACCGGCTGATCGCCGAGGGCAAGCTCGATGTGTCGACGCTCGCCGGACGTTGGGAGGGCTTTGTCCAGCAGGTGGTCGAAGCGCCGATGCCCGGCGTCACGCGCGCGCTGGTGATCGCGGGGAGCGATCGGCGCGGGGCGATCTTTGGCACCTATGACCTGTCGCGCCGCGCCGGGGTGTCGCCGTGGAACTGGTGGGCCGACGTGCCGGTCGCGACCAAGGCGAGCCTGTTCGTCACCGCTGGGCGGCGGATCGACGCGCCGGCGGTGCGCTATCGCGGCATCTTCCTCAATGACGAGGAGCCGGCGCTCGGCGAATGGGCGCGGACCAGCTTCGGCGGGATCAACGCCAAATTCTACGAGCGCGTGTTCGAGCTGACGCTGCGGCTGAAGGGCAATTATCTGTGGCCCGCGATGTGGGGCAAGTCGCTGTGGCAGGACGATCCCAATAGCGCGGCGCTGGCGCAGCGGATGGGAATCGTGCTTGGCACGTCGCATCACGAACCGATGCAGCGCGCGCATATCGAATGGGAGCGCGGCAAGGGTGGCGCCTGGGACTATGCCGCCAACCCTGCCGAGCTGCAGCGTTTCTGGGCCGATGGGATCAAGCGCAACGAGGGGCGCGAGACGGTGATCACCGTCGGGATGCGCGGCGACGGCGACGAGCCGATGACCAGCGGCACCGCGACCAAATTGCTCGAGACGATCGTCGCCGACCAGCGCAAGATCCTCGCCGACGTCACCGGCAAGCCCGCCGAGCAGACGCCGCAGGTCTGGGCGCTCTACAAGGAAGTGCAGGATTATTACGACCAGGGAATGCGCGTTCCCGACGACGTGACCCTGCTGTTCGCCGACGACAATTGGGGCAATATCCGCCGCCTGCCCAAGCCCGGCGTTGCCCGCCCCGGCGGCTATGGCGTCTATTATCACTTCGATTATGTCGGCGGGCCGCGCAACTACAAGTGGCTCAACACCAACCAGATTTCGCGCACCTGGGAGCAGATGTCGCTGGCGGCGGCGCATGGCGTCGATCGGATGTGGATCGTCAATGTCGGCGACCTCAAGCCGATGGAGTTGCCGACCAGCTTCTTCCTCGACATGGCGTGGGACCCCGCGGCGATGACGGTCGACAAGATGGCCGGCTATCACCAGGCCTGGGCGACCGAACAGTTCGGTGCCGCGCCGGCGGCGGCGATCGCGTCGATCCTCGATCGGACCACGCGCTATCTCGCGCGGCAGAAGCCCGAACTCTGGTCGCCCGATAGCTGGAGCCTGACCGACGGCACCGCCGATCGCGTGCTCGCCGAATGGGCGGCGCTCGATCGCGACGTCGCGGCGGTGCGCCCCAAGGTCGCGCCGGGGGCGAGCGATGCCTTCTACCAACTGGTCGAACATCCGGTGCAGGCGGCGGGCAATCTCGCGCGGCTGTACGTCACCGTCGCGCGCAACCGCGCCGCTGCCGCAGCCAATGACCCGCGCGCCAATGCGCTGGCCGCCGAGGCCGAGCGATTGTTCGCGCAGGACCGCGTGATCCGTGACCGCTATGAGACGCTGGGCGGCGGCAAGTGGAAGCACATGATGGCGCAGACGCATATCGGTTACACCAGCTGGCAGCAGCCCGATCAGGACATCATGCCCGAAGTGCGGCGCGTGCCGGCAGGCAGCCGTGCGACCGCCGCGGCAAGGCCCGCCGCGACCGCGCGGCCGATCGAGATCGATGCCACCGCTTTCGCTGCCGTCACTGCGGGCAAGGATGCGACCCGCTGGCTGACGGTACCCGGGCTCGGCATCACCGGTGCTGCGGTAACGCCCTGGCCGCAGACCGCGCCGATCCAGACGCCGGGGCAGGGGCCGATGCTCGAATATGCGGTGACGCTGCCGCGTGCGGGCGATGTCCGTATCGACGTGCTCGCCGCCCCTTCGCTAGACGTCGTGGGAACCGGACGCCGCTATGCGATCGCGATCGACGACGCAGCGCCGCAGGTGATCGACCTGTGGAAGGGCACCGGCGAAAAGGAATGGGAGCAGGCCGTGGCAAATGGCGCGCGCACGACAAGTTCGACGCATCGCGTGGGTAGCGCGGGGAGGCACCGCATCCGCATCTGGATGATCGATCCCGGCGTGGTGATCGAACAGCTGCGGGTGGCATCGTGAAGGCGGGCGGGGTGAAGGCCGGCCGCCGCCCGATCAAGAATCTGCGCTGGTGGCTGATCGGCGTGGTGATGATCGGCACCAGCCTCAACTATCTGACGCGCAGCACGCTCGGCGTCGCCGCGCCGACGGTGCTCGCCGATCTGGGAATCGGCGAGCGCGAATATGGCTGGATCACCGGCGCCTTCCAGCTGGGCATCATGCTCCAGCCGGTCGCGGGCTATCTGCTCGACACGATCGGGCTGCGGATGGGGCTTGCGATCTTCGCCAGCGCCTGGGCGGTCATCACGATGGCGCATGGCCTGGCGACCGGCTGGATGTCGCTGATGGGCCTTCGCGCCGCGTTGGGCTTTGCCGAGGGCACCGCGCATCCCGGCGGGCTCAAGGTGGTCGCCGAATGGTTTCCCGCGCGCGAACGCGGCTTTGCCAGCGGTATCTACAATGTCGGCGCGTCGTTCGGGTCGATGCTCGCGCCACCCTTGGTCGCGGGCGCGATCCTGTGGTGGAACTGGCGCGCAGCGTTCGTGGTGGTCGGGATCCTGGCAGGGCTATGGGTGGTGCTGTGGCTGTTCACCTATCGATCGGTCGAAACGCACCAGCGGCTGAGCGAGGAAGAGCGCGCGCTGATCGCGACCGGGCGCGAGGCGCATCTGGCGGTCGGCCCGCGGCGGTCGATCCCCACCTTGCTGCGCCAGCGCAATCTGTGGGGCATCGTGCTGCCGCGCTTCCTGGCCGATCCGACCTGGGGGACGCTCACCTTCTGGCTGCCGCTCTACCTGGTCACCGCGCGCGGGTTCGACCTGGCGCAGATCGCGATGTTCGCGTGGCTGCCCTTCGTCGCCGCCGATTTCGGTTGCATGGCCGGCCCCGCGATGGCGGCCTGGCTGCGGCGGCGCGGCGTCGGGCTGATCAACGCGCGGCGCGGGGCATTCACGATCGGCGCGCTGCTGATGACGTGCATGATCTTCGTCGGCAGCGTGGAGAGTCCCTATGCCGCCATCGCGCTGCTGAGCCTGGGCGGCTTCGCGCACCAGATGCTGTCGGTGACCTGCATCACGCTCGCCACCGATCTGTTCCCGCAGAACGAGATCGGCACCGTCGCCGGGATCGGCGGCACCTTTGCCAATCTGGGGGTGCTGCTGTTCTCGGTCGCGATCGGCACATTGGTGACGACGATCGGCTACGAGCCCTTCTTCGTCGCGCTGTCGATGCTCGACCTGCTTGCCGCCGTGGTGCTGTGGACGGTGGTCAAGCCGCCCGCGGTCGCCCCCGAACCCCAAGGACAGGATGTCGCCGCATGATCCGCAACCCGATCCTGCCGGGGTTCAACCCCGACCCGTCGATCGTCCGCGTCGGCGACGATTATTACATCGCGACCTCGACCTTCGAATGGTTTCCGGGGGTGCAGATCCACCATTCGACCGACCTGGCGAACTGGACGCTGGTCGCGCGCCCGCTCGCGCGTGCCGATTTGCTCGACATGCGGGGCGATCCCGACAGCTGCGGCGTGTGGGCACCGTGCCTGACCTATGCCAACGGGCTGTTCCACCTCGTCTATACCGACGTCAAACGCTATGGCCGCACCACCACCGGCGGCGCATCGGGGGCGTCGCTTCGCGACTTCCACAATTATCTCGTGACCGCGCCGTCGATCGACGGGCCTTGGTCCGATCGCGTGTATCTCAACAGCAGCGGCTTCGATCCGTCGCTGTTCACCGATGATGACGGACGCCAATATGTTGCGAACATGCTGTGGGACCACCGCCCCGGCCGCAACCGTTTCGCCGGCATCGTGCTGCAGGAATATGATGCCGCAGCGCGGGCGCTGGTGGGCGAGCGCCACCTTATCTTCAAAGGCACCGAACTGGGGCTCACCGAAGCGCCGCATATCTACCGGCGCGACGGCTGGTATTATCTGCTGACCGCCGAGGGCGGGACGGGGTGGAACCACGCGGTGACGATGGCGCGGTCGCGCACGCTTACCGGGCCGTACGAGCTCCACCCCGATCGCTACATCCTTACCGCGCGCAACCGCCCCGACGCGCCGCTCCAGCGCGCGGGCCATGCCGATCTGGTCGAAGCGCCCGACGGAACGCCGTGGCTGGCCTATCTGTGCGGCCGTCCGCTCCCCAATCGCGGGCGCTGCGTGATGGGGCGCGAGACCGCGATCCAGCCGATGCGCTGGGGCGACGATGGCTGGCTCTACACGCTCGCGGGCGATGCGATGCCGGTGCTCGAGGTCGAGCATGATGCCGCACCGCCCGAACCGCGGCAGGAGCGCACCCGCTTCGACACGCCCGAGCTGCCGATCGATTTCCAGTGGCTGCGCACCCCCGAACCCGATCGCATCTTCTCGCTCACCGCGCGTTCGGGGCATCTGCGGCTCTATGGCCGCGAGACGATCGGCAGCGTCTTCGAACAAGCGCTGGTCGCGCGGCGGCAACAGGCCTTCTGCTATACCGCGCAGGCGCGGATCGAGGTCGTCCCTGCGCACTTCCAGCAGATGGCGGGGCTGGTCTGCTATTATAACAGCACCAAGTTCCATTACCTGTACGTCAGCCACGACGACGCGATCGGGCGGCATTTGGCGGTGATGTCGGCGCTGCCCGACAGCCCGCAGGCCGATGCCTTCACCGTGCCGATCGCGATCCCCGATGGCGCGATCGAGCTCGGCGTCGAGGTCGATTTCGAACGGCTGCGCTTTCGCTATCGCTGCGAGGGCGACGCCGATTGGACGTGGCTACCGCAATTGTTCGACGCGAGCATCCTGTCGGACGAAGCAAGTGCGCCGGGGATGGCCAACTTCACCGGCGCGTTCGTCGGGGTGGCGGCGCAGGACATGGCGGGCACCGCGATGCCCGCCGATATCGCCTGGTTCGACTATCGCGAACGCGAATATTCAGCTTGAGCGAAATGAAAGATATGGCCGGTTCTGTACCCTTGTGCCGCCACGATCGCGGCCATAGAAGCATGGGCATGTATCCGCAGTCGGACATCGTTGCCGCATGACCGACGCCGATAGTGCACGTGCCCTGCTGTGCGACGACCTCGCGCGCGTCGCCGCAGGCGATCGCGCCGCACTGAAGGCGGTATACGACCGCACCTCGGCCAAGCTGTTCGGCGTGTGCTTCCGTATCGTGAAGGACCGCGAATCGGCCGAGGACGTGCTGCAGGAAGTGTATCTGAAGGTCTGGCACCGCGCCGCGCGCTTCGATCGCGAGCGGGCGAGCCCGATCACATGGCTGTGCGCGATCGCGCGCAACAGCGCGATCGATTGGCGGCGCACCAGCGAGCGCCGGCTCGAAGATCCCGACGAACTCATCCAGACCGCGTTCGCCGACGTAGCTTCCACCGATGAGAACATGGTCGATCACGAAGGGCGGATGCTGCTGGCACAATGCCTCGACACGCTCGAGGAGCATCAGCATCACTCGATCCGCGCGGCCTTCTTCGATGGCTACACCTATGCCGAGCTCGCCGAGCGCGCTTCGGTGCCGTTGGGCACGATGAAGAGCTGGGTCCGGCGCGGCCTCGAACGGCTCAAACGGTGCATCGATCATGGCTGAGCCGATGACCCCCGAGGAACGCGCGTTGCTGGCGGGCGAATTGTCGCTGGGGCTGCTGAGCGGCGCCGAGCGGCTGGCGGCCGAGCAGCTACGCGCCGAGGATCCGGTGTTCGCCGCCGAAGTCGATGCCTGGGACCAGCGCTTTGCCGGCCTCTATGCCGAGATCACGCCGATCGCGCCGACGCAGCGTGTGTGGAGCGCGGTCGAGCAGCGCTTGCCGCCGATCGCCGCGAACGATCCCGGCCCGGCGCTGACCGGTGGGGCAGGCGGCTGGAAATGGGCGACCGCCGGTTTTGCCGCGATCGCTGCGACGCTGGCGCTGATGCTGGTCACCCAGCCCGAGCCGATCGCGCCGCCGCCGGTGGTCGTCGCCGAAGCACCCGAACCGCTGCCGCCCGAACCTTTGCCGACCGAGACGCTGGTCGCGCAACTTAACGACGGCGAAGGCGCGTCGATGCTGGCGATGCGCCTCGATCCGCAGGGTGGCGTGCTGCGTGTCCGCGCGACCGCGATCCCGGCGGGGGCCGGCGAGCCCGAATTGTGGGTCATTCCTGAAGGCGGCGCGCCGACGTCGCTCGGCCTGATCGCGCGCGACGGCGAGAGCGAAGTGCGGCTTGCGGCCGATACCGGGCGGCTGCTCGCCGATGGCGCGACGTTGGCACTCACGCTCGAACCCGCCGATGGCGCGCCGCATGCCGCGCCGACCGGCGATATCCTGGGTACCGCGCGGATTACGCTGCTGTAGGGGCAAAGGGGCATCCTTTTCCCGTTCGTGCGGCGGTCGGTCGGCGGACGCTTACCGCTCGAACAGCGCAGCATAGGCAGCCTCGGCCGGGCCATAGGCCGGTCCCGCCGCGGCTTCGAGCGCGCTGCGATCGCGAACGAAGATCTTGCCGCGGGTGCAGCGGACGATCCGTTCGCCCTCGAGCACGTGGAGCGAATCGGTGATGCTAGCGCGCCGCGCGTTGAGGAACGCCGCGAGGCGCAGATGGGTGATGTCGAGCGTGTCGCCCTCGACGCGGTCGTGCAGCATGCACAGCCAGCGCGCCAGCCGGCGGTCGGGGCCGTTCTGCAGCCGCGCGGCGATCGTCCAGCGCATCTGGATCAACAGCGTCTCGCGATAGCGCAGCAGATGCGCGACGATTGCAGGCCGCCGTTCGCCGATCTGCGCCAGCCTGTCGCAGCTAATCGCAACGATGGTGCCGCCGATCAGCGCGGCCAGCCGCTGGCCCGATCGCGGAAGGCCGATCAGCGGCTCCCAGCCGATTGCACCTTCCATCCCCACGATGCCGCACTCGATGTTGCGTTCGGTCAGGGTCTCGCCGAACGATAGTACCGCTGTTGCGGGTAGCCACAGCATGGCGGCACCATCGCGCGATGCGATCGGGTCGCCTGCGCGCACAGTGACGTTGTCACCTAAAGCGATAATTGCGGCGGCGTCTTCACGCTGCAACCCTGCTAACAGCTTGTTCTGCATGATCGGCATGGCGGCTGCGGGACCGTATCCGATACGTTCGGATTGTGAAAATTGCAGAACACGTACCTTCCATCGGACGATTTTGTTCCGGAGGTTCGTTGGTTGCGACCAAAAAGATGCACGACGCAGATATTTGTCGCGCCAGCGTACGCCACCGTACGCGTGCATCCGATCGGCGGAACGGCGGCGTAGCTGCGACGTCAAACCCGATACAGATAACAATGGGAGGTTGCCGGTGACTGACAGTAGCGAAATGGTCGAAATGTTCGACAAGCGGGCGCTGCGGCGGGAGGATCGTCGTGATTTCTTCCGTAGCTTTGGCGTTGCCGCGGCGGTGGCGGGCGGCGCGATGATCGCGACGAAATCGTCGCCGTTGATCGCGCAAACCGCGCCGGCGATCACCGATGCCGATATTCTGAACTTCGCGCTCAACCTCGAATATCTCGAGGCGCAATTCTATCTCTATGCCGCGACCGGTTCGGGTCTGCCCAATGATCTGTTGACCGGCACCGGCACGCAGGGCGCGGTCAGCGGTGGCCGGCAAGTCATCTTCACCGATCCGGTGGTGGCTGCCTACGCGCAGGAAATCGCCGCCGATGAAGTCGAGCATGTCCGGTTCCTGCGGACTGCGCTGGGCAGTTCTACCGTCGCCCAGCCGGCGATCGACATCGGATCGACGCCGACCGGCGCGTTTTCGACCGCGGCGCGTGCGGCTGGCCTGATCGGCCCCGGCGCTACCAGCTTCGATCCCTATGCCAACGACGAGAATTTCCTGCTCGGCGCGTTCATCTTCGAGGATGTCGGCGTCACCGCGTACAAGGGCGCATCGCCGCTGATCACCAGCAAGGTGTTCCTCGAAGCTGCGGCCGGGCTGCTTGCGGTCGAGGCGTATCATGCCGCATTGGTGCGCACCGTGCTGTACGCCAAGGGGATCGAGACCCCGAGCGCGATGCTGATCCAGGCGACCGAAGCGATTTCGGGCGCGCGCGACAGCCTCGATGGAACCACCGATCTTGACCAGGGCGTCGCCAATATCGGCAACGCTTCGAACATCGTCCCGCTCGACGAAAACGGCCTCGCCTACAGCCGCAGCGCGGGCCAGGTGCTCAACATCGTGTACCTCAACAACATGATGACCGACCGCGGCGGGTTCTATCCCGCAGGCATGAACGGCACCATCCGCACCAGCGCCGCGAACTGAGAAGAAGGGAGGATACGACATGAACGATCAGAACCTGCTCCTCGACGTATTGGCGGCGGGCGAAGCCCGGCGCGAGAGCCGTCGGGCGATGCTCAAGATGGCGGGCACCGCCGGGCTCGCGGTTGCCGGGGCATCGATGCTCGCGGCCTGCGACGACAGCGGCGACTTTCCGGGCAATCCGCCGCCGGCCCCCGCGCCGACGCCTACCCCGACCCCGACACCCGCCGCGATCACCGACGGCGATGTGCTCAACTTCGCGCTGAACCTCGAATATCTCGAAGCGCAATTTTACCTGTTCGCGGCGACTGGCGCTGGGCTCCCCAACGACGCGTTGACGGGTGCGGGAACGCAAGGCGCGGTTACCGGTGGGCGTCAGGTGAATTTCACCGACCCGCTGGTGGCGGCCTATGCGCGCGAAATCGCCAATGACGAGCGTCAGCATGTGCTGTTCCTGCGCAGCGCGCTCGGCGCGGCGCGGGTGGCGCAGCCCGCTATCGACATCGGATCGGCTGCGAACGGCGCGTTTTCCAACGCCGCGCGCGCTGCCGGGTTGGTGGGTGCGGGGGTCGCGTTCGACCCTTATGCGAACGACGAGAACTTCCTGCTCGCCGCCTATATCTTCGAGGATGTCGGGGTCACCGCGTACAAGGGCGCATCGCCCTTGCTGACCAACAAGACCTTCCTCGAGGCAGCGGCAGGGTTGCTCGCGGCCGAGGCCTATCATGCCGGTCTCGTTCGCACCGTGCTCTATCGCAAGGGCATCGCCACCCCGGCGTTGATCGAGGCGACCGAATCGATCTCGACCGCGCGCGACAGCCTCGACGGGGCGACCGATCTCGATCAGGGCGTCCGCGCGACCACCAGCAACGGCGTCACGCGATCGAACATCGTCCCCACCGACGCCAGCGGCCTGGCCTATAGCCGCTCGGCAGGGCAGGTGCTCAACATCGTCTACCTCAACCGCATGGCGGTAACCGCGGGCGGGTTCTTCCCCGCGGGCGTCAACGGCACGATCCGGAGCAGCGCTGCAAGCTGACCCGATCGCCGCCGCGCGGCCTCCCCCCTTGCAGCGCGGCGCCCTATGGCCGCTCGACCCGCGAAAGTCGGTCGGGCGGCCATTTTCTTGTCGCGCCGGGTGCGTTAGGGGGTGCGCACACGACCTGCGGAACCCACGCAGGCAGAACGATCGCTTCGCTCCTGAACCGAGCGCGCGATCGCGACAGACAGACGTCAGGAGATGAGATGCGGATCATTGATCATGTGATCGCGGGCGGTGCCGGCGGCACCTCGGCGCGTACCGGCGACGTGTTCGACCCCAATACCGGCCAGGTGCAGGCGCGGGTGAACCTCGGCACCCAGGCGACGCTCGACGCGGCGATCGCGGCGGCACAAGCGGCGCAACCCGGCTGGGCGGCAACCAACCCCCAGCGCCGCGCGCGCGTGATGTTCCAGTTCAAGGCGCTGGTCGAGGCGCATATCGACGAGCTGGCGCACCTGCTGTCGTCCGAACACGGCAAGGTGATCGCCGATTCGAAGGGCGACATCCAGCGCGGGCTCGAGGTGATCGAATTCGCCTGCGGCATCCCGCACGTGCTCAAGGGCGAATATACCCAAGGCGCGGGGCCGGGGATCGACGTCTATTCGATGCGCCAGCCATTGGGCATCGGCGCGGGCATCACCCCGTTCAACTTTCCCGCGATGATCCCGCTGTGGATGAGCGGCGTCGCGATCGCGTGCGGCAATGCGTTCCTGCTCAAGCCCAGCGAGCGCGATCCATCGGTGCCGGTGCGGCTGGCCGAACTGATGCTCGAGGCCGGCCTGCCCGAGGGCATCCTGCAGGTGGTGCATGGCGACAAGGAGATGGTCGACGCGATCCTCGACCACCCGGCGATCAGCGCGGTGAGCTTCGTGGGCTCATCCGACATCGCGCATTATGTCTATCGGCGCGGCGTCGATGCGGGCAAGCGGGTCCAGGCGATGGGCGGCGCCAAGAACCACGGCATCGTCATGCCCGATGCCGATCTCGACCAGGTGGTGAACGACTTGTCGGGCGCGGCCTTCGGCTCGGCGGGCGAGCGCTGCATGGCGCTGCCGGTGGTGGTGCCGGTGGGCGAGAAGACCGCCGATGCCTTGCGCGAAAAGCTGCTGCCCGCGATCGCCGCGTTGCGCATCGGTGTCTCGACCGACAACGACGCGCATTACGGTCCGGTCGTGAACGCAGCGCACCAGCAGCGCGTCGAAAACTGGATCCAGACCGGCGTCGACGAAGGCGCCGAACTAGTCGTCGACGGGCGCGGCTTCAAATTGCAGGGGCATGAACAGGGCTTCTTCATCGGCCCCAGCCTGTTCGACCATGTCACCCCCGACATGCAGGCGTATAAGGAGGAAATCTTCGGCCCGGTGCTCCAGATCGTCCGCGCCCCCGATTTCGAGACCGCGCTTCGGCTGCCGAGCGAGCATCAATACGGCAACGGTGTCGCGATCTTCACCCGCAACGGTCACGCCGCACGCGAATTCGCCGCGCGGGTGAATGTCGGGATGGTCGGCATCAACGTGCCGATCCCGGTGCCGGTGGCCTATCACAGCTTCGGCGGCTGGAAACGCAGCGCGTTCGGCGACACCAACCAGCACGGCATGGAAGGCGTCCGCTTCTGGACCAAGGTGAAGACGATCACCCAGCGCTGGCCCGATGGCGGGGTGGGCGATGCGGCCAATGCGTTCGTCATCCCGACGATGGGGTGAGCAATGGCGGTGCTTAAGTCCGTCATCCCGGACCTGATCCGGGATCCAGGGTCCCGGGCGGCGTCGCCTGCGGCCCTGGGTCCTGACTTTCCTCAGGATGACGGTGGAGTGGCCGATTCGCTGCCGTTTACCGTCGTCATCCCGGACTTGATCCGGGATCTGCTGATGGATGCGCCCGAGCAGGTTCGACGTGACGCCGGTGTAGATCGTGCCGTTGCGCTGGCTGGCGACGATGTAGACCGCGGGGATTTTCGCCATCTCCGATCCCCCATCGTCATCCCGGACCTGATCCGGGATCCAGAGCCTCGGGCGATATCCTGCGTGGCCCTGGGTGTCGGATCAAGTCCGGCATGACGAATACATGATGAAGACCGAAGCGACCATTCACCCGGTCGCGGCAAAGGAATCGTAATGAACCAGTTCGACCTTACCGACGACCAGCGCGAGATCCAGGAGCTCGCGCGGAAATTCACCGCCGACCGGATCACGCCGTTCGCCGCCGAATGGGACGAAAAACACATCTTCCCGCGCGAGACGATCAAGGCCGCAGCCGAATTGGGCTTCGCGGCGATCTACGTCAGCGAGGAAGGCGGCGGCATCGGGCTCGGGCGGCTCGAGGCGGCGTTGATCATGGAGGCGATGGCCTATGGCTGCCCCTCGACCAGCGCGTTCATCAGCATCCACAACATGGCCGCCTGGATGCTCGATCGCTTCGGTAGCCAGGATCTCAAGGATCGCTACCTCTCGAAGCTGACGACGATGGACTGGATCGCGTCTTATGCGCTGACCGAACCGTCTTCGGGCTCCGACGCTGCGGCGCTGAAGACGCGGGCGGTGAAGGATGGCGACCACTACGTCGTCAACGGCAGCAAGCAGTTCATCTCGGGCGCGGGCGAGAACGAGCTGTATCTGGTGATGGTCCGCACCGGCGAAGATGGGCCGAAGGGCATTTCCTGCCTGGCGATCGAAAAGGACATGGCCGGCGTCAGCTTCGGTGCGAACGAGAAGAAGCTCGGCTGGCATTCGCAGCCGACGCGGCAGCTGATCCTCGAGGATGTGCGCGTGCCGTTGGCCAATCTGGTCGGCGGCGAGGGCGAGGGCTTCCGCATCGCGATGATGGGGCTCGACGGCGGGCGGCTGAACATCGGCGCGTGCTCGCTCGGCGGAGCGCAGCGATGCCTCGACGAGAGCATCGCCTATACCAAGGATCGCCAGCAATTCGGCCAGCCGATCGCCGAGTTCCAGAACACCCAGTTCATGCTCGCCGACATGGCGACCGATCTCGAAGCGGCAAGGGCGCTGTTGTACGTCGCGGCGGCCAAGGTGACCGCCAATGCCCCCGACAAGACACGCTTCGCCGCGATGGCGAAACGGCTCGCCACCGACAATGGATCGAAGATCGTCAACGATGCGCTGCAACTGCATGGCGGCTATGGCTATCTGCAGGACTACCCGATCGAGCGCTTCTGGCGTGACCTGCGCGTGCATTCGATCCTCGAGGGGACCAACCAGGTGATGCGGATGATCGTCGGCCGCGATCTGGTGCGGCAGGGCTAAATTCCCTCTCCCGCAGGCGGGAGAGGGTTGCGAAGACCTGGTCGTGCTACTTCAGCACGGCCTAGTCGAAGCTGGGTGAGGGTGGTGCGGTCGCGCTTGCGACCGCGCGGCGCAAGTGCGCCGCTCGACCCCTCACCAACCTGCGCTAGCCAGCAAGCTGGCAAGCTGCGGTATCCTCTCCCCTATCCAGGGGAGAGGGAAATTAAGGAGCAGGCGTGGAAGACGTTCTCATCACCACCGAAGGCCGAATCGGTCGCATCCGGCTCAACCGGCCCAAGGCGATCCACGCGCTGACGCACCCGATGTGCGATGCGATCATCGCCGCGCTCGACGCCTGGGTCGAGGAGCCCGCGGTCGAAGCGATCCTGATCGACCACGCCGAGGGCCGCGGCTTTTGCGCCGGCGGCGACATCCGCATGATCGCCGACAGCGGCGCCAAGGACGGCGTCGACGCGCGCGCCTTCTTCCGCGCCGAATATACCATGAACCACCGGCTGTTCACCTACGCCAAGCCGATCGTCGCGTTCATGGACGGGGTCACGATGGGCGGCGGCGTCGGCCTGTCGCAGCCTGCGAAGTTCCGCGTCGCGACGCAGAACACCAAGCTGGCGATGCCCGAGACCGGGATCGGGCTGTTCCCCGATGTCGGCGGCGGCTGGTATCTGTCGCGGCTGCCGGGGCGGATCGGCCAGTATCTGGCGCTCACCGGCGCGCGGATCGACGGCGGCGAATGCCTCGCGCTGGGGCTGGTGACGCATTTCGTGGCGGCAGAGGCGCTCGAAGGCGTTAAGCAGCGGATCGCGCAGGACCCGCAGGCGATCGAGGCGATCCTGGACGAGGCATCGACCCCCGCGCCCGAAGCGCGTATCTTGGAACAGCGCGACGCGATCGACCGGCTGTTCGCCAGCGATCGGCTCGAGGACATCTATGCCGCGCTGCGCGAGGATGGCGGCGAATGGGCGATGCAGACGCTCGCCACGCTCGATACCAAATCGCCGCAGACGATGAAGGTCAGCCTCAAGCTGCTGCTCGATGGCCGCACGATGCCGACCTTCGAGGACGAAATGCGGCAGGAATTCGCGGTGGCGAGCCATGTCGTCCAGCGCCACGACTTCATCGAAGGCGTGCGCGCGGTGATCATCGACAAGGACAACGCCCCGCGCTGGCAACCCGCCACGCCCGAGGAGGTCACCGGTCACCTAATCGACCAGATTTTTGCGCCGCTGCCCGCCGATGACGAATGGAATCCGGCCTGAATATCGTCATGCCGGACTCGATCCGGCATCCATGCGACCCATCAGCCGCACCCCCGACGCCGAGGTCCCGCATGGACCCCGGATCAAGTCCGGGATGACGAAGGAGAAGAGTGCGATGAACTACGAAACCATCCTGGTCGAACAGCGCGGCGCGGTGACGCTGGTCACGCTCAACCGGCCCAAGGCGCTCAACGCGCTCAACGGCCGGGTGCTGAGCGAATTGCTCCACGCGATGGCCGCGTTCGATGCCGATCCCTCGCAGGGCTGCGCGGTGCTCACCGGCAGCGAAAAGGCGTTCGCCGCGGGGGCCGACATCAAGGAGATGCAGGCGCAGGGCTTTGCCGACATGTACGGCCATGACTTCTTCGCCGGCTGGGATGCCTTCACCCGCACGCGCAAGCCGGTGATCGCCGCGGTCGCGGGTTATGCGCTGGGCGGCGGCTGCGAGGTGGCGATGATGTGCGACTTCATCCTCGCCGCCGACACCGCCAGGTTCGGCCAGCCCGAGATCAAGCTGGCGGTCTCCCCCGGCATGGGTGGATCGCAGCGGCTCGCGCGCGCGGTGGGCAAGGCCAAGGCGATGGAAATGTGCCTGACCGGGCGAATGATCGATGCCGAGGAGGCCGAGCGCGCCGGGCTGGTCAGCCGGATCGTCCCCGCCGCCGATCTGGTCGAGGAAGCGATAAAGACCGCCGCGACGATCGCGGGCATGGCGCCGCTGGCGGTAAAGGCGAACAAGGAAATGGTGAACGCCGCGTTCGACATGGGGCTGAGCCAAGGGGTGCAGTTCGAACGGCGGCTGTTCCACGGGCTGTTCGGGACGCAGGATCAGAAGGAAGGCATGGCAGCGTTCGTCGAGAAGCGCGCCGGGGTATGGACTGGGAAGTGACGCAGCCTCCCTCGCCCCTGCTTGCAGGGGAGAGGGTTGCGCAGACTTGGTTCGCGTCCTTCACGCGGACCTAGTCGAAGCTGGGTGAGGGGTGGGCGCTTGCCTTCGCAAGCGCGCGAGCCAACGGCTCGCCCGACCCCTCACCAACCTGCGCTAGCCAGCAAGCTGGCAAGCTGCGGTATCCTCTCCCCTGTCCAGGGGAGAGGGGAGATAGAGTAGGAGAGCAACATGGCACGCATCGCATTCATCGGCCTGGGCAACATGGGCGGCGGCATGGCCGCGAACCTGGCCAAGGCCGGCCACGACGTCCGCGCGTTCGACCTGTCGGCCGACGCACTCGCGCGCGCCAAGGACGCCGGCTGCCTGCCCGCCGACTCCGCCGCGATCGCCTGTGCCGAGGCCGAGGCGGTGATCACGATGCTGCCCGCGGGCAGCCATGTCGAGGCGGTCTATACCACCGACGTATTCGCCGCCGCACCGCCCAGCGCGATCCTGATCGACTGTTCGACGATCGACGTCGAAACCGCGCGCCGCGTTGCCGAGGCGGCGGCGGTGAAGGGGCTGACGATGGTCGATGCGCCGGTGTCGGGCGGGATCGCCGCCGCCAATGCGGGCACGCTCACCTTCATGGCGGGCGGCAGCGAGGAAGCGTTCCGCCGCGCCGAACCGTTCCTGGCGGATATGGGCAAGACGGTGATCCATGCCGGGCCGGTGGGTGCCGGACAGGCGGCGAAGATCTGCAACAACATGCTGCTCGGCGCGACGATGGTCGCGACCGGCGAGGCGTTCGTGCTGGCGCAGAGACTCGGGCTCGACCTCCAGACCTTCTACGACATCGCCAGCGTGTCGTCGGGGCAGAGCTGGTCGATGACGAGCTATTGCCCGGTTCCCGGTGTAGGCCCCGAAACCCCTGCCGATCGCGACTGGCAGGGCGGGTTCGCCGCAGCGCTTCAGCTCAAGGACCTCCGGTTGGCGATGCAGGCCGCGGCGAGCGTCTCGGCCGACACCCCGATGGGCGCGCGCGCGGCGGAGATGTACCAGCGCTTCGTCGACGAAGGCGGCGCGGCGACCGATTTTTCGGGGATCATCAAGATGCTGGGGTTGGCGGTCCCACCCAAGCAGTGACCTCTCGATTCCGTTCGCCCTGAGCTTGTCGAAGGGCGCACCCGCCTGCCGGGCGGTGCGCGGTCGGAAGCGTGGGCCGGACTTCGACAGGCTCAGCCCGAACGGAGGGAGGTATGTGAATCGCACATCGGCGCGCTATGGTGTTCGCACACGTCCACCCCGAAAGCCGCCGATGCCCCTGTTGCGTATCCTTGCCGCCCTGTTGATGCTCGCGCTCGCGATGCCGGCGTTCGCGCAAATTCCGGGCACTGCGCCGCACATCGCGATCGAATTGGTGCCCGAAACCGCCACCCCTGCGCCCGGCGGCGAGGTGACGCTGGCGTTCGTCTCGACCCCCGAGCCCGGCTGGCACGGCTATTGGCGCAACCCGGGCGATGCCGGCATCGAGACCAAGCTTGATTGGACGCTGCCCGCCGGCGTCACCGCGGGGCCGCTGCAATATCCGGTGCCGCAGCGGCTGCTGATCGCGGGGCTGATGAACTATGTCTATGAAGGCCGCTTCACCCAGTTCGTCACGCTGAAGCTCCCCGCCGATGCCGCGCCGGGCACGGCGATGCCGGTGCGGGTCAAGGCCGATTATCTGGTCTGCACCAACGAGATTTGCGTGCCCGAAAGCCAGACGCTCGAAACCACGCTCACCGTCGGCGATGGCGCGATCGCCCCCGAGATGCGCGCGCGGTTCGACGAATGGCGCGCGGGCCTGCCCAAGCCACTCGGGTCGCAGGCGACCTTCGCGGTGGCCGACGGCATGTTCCGCCTCGCGGTGCCGTTCCCCGCCGAAGCCGCCGCGACCGACCCCTATTTCTTCCCGCTGACCGCCAATGCGCTCAACTACGCCGCGCCGCAGACGGTGCGCCGCGACGGCGACCTCCTGATCATCGAAACCACAGCGCCGGGCGCGGGTCCGCAGGCGGTCGAGGGGGTGTTGTCGATCGGCGAGGGCAAGGGCTTCGCGGTTTCTGGGGTGCCGGGTGCAGTCGCGGCGGGGCAGGCGGCGGCGACGCTCGATGTCGCCACCGCGCTGCTGGCGTTCGCGGGGGCACTGCTCGGCGGGCTGATCCTCAACATCATGCCCTGCGTCTTCCCGATCCTCAGCCTCAAGGCACTCAGCCTCGCGCGCGCCGGCGGCGATGAGCGCAGCGCGCGTGGCGAGGCGCTCGCCTATACCGCCGGCGTAGTGCTGGTGTGTCTGGCGCTCGGCGGCATCCTCCTCGGCCTGCGCGCGGCGGGGGCTAGCGTCGGCTGGGCGTTCCAGTTGCAGGATCCGCGCGTCATTCTGTTCCTGTTGCTGCTGGTCACCGCGATTGCGCTGAACCTGGCGGGGCTGTTCGAGGTCGGCGCGCCCGGCATCGCCAACCGGATGAGCGCGAAGGGGACGGGCAGCGCCTTCCTCACCGGCGCGCTCGCCGCCTTCGTCGCGACGCCGTGTACCGGGCCGTTCATGGGCGCGGCGCTGGGAGCTGCGCTGGTGCTGCCGTGGTGGATGGGAATGCTGGTGTTCGCCGGGCTGGGACTTGGCCTAGCGCTGCCCTTCTTGCTGCTGGGCTTCGTCCCCGCGCTTCGCCGGCGTCTGCCCAAGCCCGGCGCGTGGATGGCGACCTTCCGCCACATCCTGTCGGTGCCGATGTTCCTTACCGCGCTCGCGCTCGCCTGGGTGCTGGGGCGGCAAGCCGGGGTCGATGGCATGACGCTCGGCCTCGCGGCGGCGCTGGTGCTGGCGCTGGCATTGTGGTGGACCGGGCGGCGGCAGCTTGGCGGCAAGGCGCTGCAATGGGCACCCGCCGGGGTCGCGCTCGCGATCGGGCTGGTCGCGGTCGCCAGCGTTGAACGCAGCGCCGCCCAAACGCCGCGGGTCGCCGCGCTGGGGGCCGAACCCTTCAGCGAAGCGACGCTCGACCGGCTGCGAGCCGAGGGGCGGCCGGTCTTCGCCTATTTCACCGCCGACTGGTGCGTGACGTGCAAGGTCAACGAAAAGGCGGCGATCGAGACCGCGGGTGTCGCCAAGGCGTTCGGCGACGGCAAGGTCAGCGTGCTGGTGGGCGACTGGACCGATGGCGATCCGGCGCTGGGGCGCTTCATCGAACGGCATAACCGCGCGGGGGTGCCGCTGTACCTCTGGTACGCGCCGGGCGCCGCTTCGCCGGTCGTGCTGCCGCAGCTGCTGACCCCGGCGATGTTGACCGAGTTGCCGGTAAACCCGGCCTAATTCCTCCCCGGTACGGGGAGGGGGACCGTGCGAAGCATGGTGGAGGGGGGCCAACCCCGGGCGACACCGTTCTTGGCGGCCCCCTCCACCGCTTCGCGGTCCCCCTCCCCCTGAAGGGGGAGGATTATGGAGGCCCAACGGCCTTGTGCGGCGCAGCGTTCGCGGGCAGCATGCAACCAATCGTCGGCACGATGCTTTTGAGGTCGAATGGAAGATAACCGCGCGTTCGACGAAATCTGGGGGAAGGGCGGGCCGCAGGCGCCGCGGCCCGAATTCGCGGCCCTGGCCGCCTGGATCAACGAAACCCCGCGCGAAGAGCTTCAGCGCCGCACCGAAGCCGCGGAGAACACCTTCCGCCAGCTCGGCATCACCTTCGCGGTCTATGGCGATCGCGACGCCAGCGAACGCATCATCCCCTTCGACATCGTGCCGCGCGTCTTCCTCGCCGACGAATGGGCGCGGCTCAGCCAGGGGCTGATCCAGCGCGTCGAGGCGATCAACGCCTTTCTCGACGACATTTACGGCGAGCGCCGCATCCTCGCCGAGGGCGTGCTCCCCGCCGAGCTGGTGCTGGGCAACGCGCAGTTCCGCCACGAAGTCGTCGGCATCCGCCCGCCGCACGGCGTCTTCGCGCATATCTGCGGGATCGATCTCGTCCGCACCGGCCCCGACGAATTCTACGTGCTTGAGGACAATGCCCGCACCCCTTCGGGCGTGTCGTACATGCTCGAAAACCGCGAGGCCATGATCCGGCTGTGCCCCGAGCTGTTCCGCTCGTTCCGCGTCGCCGCGGTCGACAGCTATCCCGACCGGCTGCACGAAACGATGCGATCGGTTGCGCCCGAGGGCAGCGGTCTGCGCCCGGTGTGCGTCGTGCTGACCCCAGGTCACTTCAACAGCGCCTATTACGAACACAGCTTCCTTGCCGACAGCATGGGGATCGAGCTGGTCGAGCCCGCCGATCTGGTGGTCGATGACGATGTCGTCTGGATGCAGACCATCGCCGGGCGAGTGAAGGTCGATGTGATCTATCGCCGGATCGACGATGACTATCTCGATCCTTTGGTGTTCCGCCCCGATTCGATGCTCGGCGTGCCTGGGCTGATGGCGGCGTATCGGGCGGGCAACGTCACGCTGATCAACGCGCCGGGCAACGGCATCGCCGATGACAAGGCGATCTACAGCTACATGCCCGAGATCGTGCGCTTCTATTCGGGCGGCGAGGCGAAGCTGCCCAATGTCGAAACCTATCGCTGCCGCGAGCCACAGGCGCTGAAATATGTCCTCGAACGCCTGCCCGAATTGGTGGTGAAGCTGGTCGACGGCTCGGGCGGCTATGGCATGCTTGTCGGCCCGACCGCGACCAAGGCCGAGATCGAGGCCTTCCGCGCCGCACTGATCGCCGAGCCGCACCGCTATATCGCGCAGCCGACGCTGGCGCTGTCGACCGTGCCGACGATGACCGAGGCGGGGCTTGCGCCGCGCCATGTCGATTTTCGCCCCTTCGTGCTGACCGGGCGTGACGGGGTGCAGGTGGTGCCCGGCGGGCTTACCCGCGTGGCGCTGCGCGAAGGTTCGCTGGTGGTCAATTCGTCGCAGGGCGGCGGGACCAAGGACAGCTTCGTGCTGATGCCCGAGGAACGCCGCCAGATGCAGGCGATGGGAGGCATGTTGCAGCGTCAGGAATTGGGATCATGAGCGGCATCCAGATCCTCCCCCGAACGGGGAGGGGGACCGCGAAGCGGTGGAGGGGGCTTTCCCCGAGCGCTTCCTCGGTGGCTACCCCCCTCCACTGCCTTCGGCGGTCCCCCTCCCCGTGCCGGGGAGGAATTTCAGCATGGTGATGCTCTCGCGCACCGCGTCGTCGCTCTACTGGCTCGGCCGCTATGTCGAGCGCGCCGATTTCGTCGCGCGGCTGGTCGAGGCCACCGTCCGGCTCGACGCGCTGTCGCCCACCCCGGCGGGCGAGGCGGCGTGGGAAAGCGCGCTGCGCGTCACCGATAGCGATGCGCTCTATGCCGATACCGGCGCGCCGATCGACCAGGCGAATGTCGCGCGCTTCCTGACGATCGATTCGGAAAATGCCGGCTCGCTCGTCCGCTGCCTCGACATGGCGCGCAACAATGCGCGTGCGGTGCGCACCGCGCTCACGCGCGAGGCCTGGACCGCGATCAACCGCGCCTGGCTGTTGTTCAACAGCCAGCTGCGCCCGGGCAACGCGATGGCGACGCTAAACCTGGTCGAGGCTGTGAAGGCCGAAACGCGCGGGTTCGAGGGCGCGGTGCTGCGGATGATGCGCAACGAAGCGGTGTGGCTGATCCGGCTGGGTGCCGCGATCGAGCGCGCCGACAACACCGCGCGGCTGGTCGACGTCAAATATCATCTGCTGCTGCCCGAGGGCGAGCCGGTCGGCGGCATCGTCGATCGCGACCAGTGGACCACGATCCTGCAGACGGTGTCGGCGGTGACCGCCTATCGCTGGCTCTATGCCGAGGGGCTCAAGCCCAATCTGGTGATCGATCTGCTGCTCACCCGCCCCGAACTGCCGCGCTCGCTCGCCGCCTGCGTCGAGGAGACGGTCGAGGTGCTCAGCCTGGTCGGCAAGCGCACCGGGCTGCAGGGCGAGGCCGATCGGTTGGCGCGCAACCGCATGGCCAAGCTTCACCGCACCCGCACCCACGAGGTGATCGTGCGCGGGCTGCACGAATATCTCGACGAATTCATCGCGGAGAATGCGGCGCTCGATGCCGCGATCGCCCGCCAATTCCGGTTCATCTGATGCGCATCACGATCGATCATCGCACCCGTTATGCCTTTAGCGAGCCGCAATTGCGGCTGGTCCAGGCGCTGCGGCTGTCGCCCGACGACACCAACGACCAGACGATCGTCAGCTGGCGGATCGACGTCGATTGCGACGCGCGGCTGCGCGAGGCGCGCGACGGCTTGGGCAACAAGCTGACGATGCTCTACGCCGACGGTCCGCTCGAAAGCATCGAGATCAGCGTTCAGGGCGAGGTGCTGACCGCGGGCGCCGACGGCTTCGTCCACGGCACCGCCGAGCCGCTGCCACCTGCTTTCTATCTGCGCGAGACCGAGCGCACGCGAGCGGGCGAAGCACTGTCCGCGTTTGTCCTGGCAGCAGTCGGGGAAGGCGGAACTGCGGGGATCGACGCCGCGGTTCGCGCGATGCACGACCGCTTCACGATGGCCGAGGACAGCCATGACCCGCTGCGCGATGCCGAAGCAGCGTTCTCAGACGACCGCGCGACCGGCCGCGAACTCGCACAGATGCTGGTGGCGGGACTGCGTAGCGCGCGGGTGCCCGCGCGCTATGTTAGCGGCTATCGCCAGGCGCAAAGCGAACGCTGCTCACCCCACGGCTGGGTCGAGGCGCATCTGCCGGATCTGGGGTGGATGGGGATCGATCCGTCGGTAGGTGCCCGGATCGATGAGCGCTACGTGCGCGTCGCGGTGGGGCTCGATGCCGGCGACGCGACCCCGGTCGCGGGATCGCGGCTCGGACCGGGCGAGGAAGAGCTCGACGTCGCGCTTCGGGTGGCGGTGGTCGGCGGGAATGCTTGAGCACCGCCTCTACCCACCCCGTTCGTCCTGAGTAGGGGCTGAGCGAAGGCGAAGACCCTTATCGAAGGACATTGCCCCAAGCGGGCCGGTGCTTCGATACGCCTCCCTTCGACTGCCTGCCAAGGCAGGCGCTCCGGACAGGCTTCGACAAGCCTGTCCTGAGCTTGTCGAAGGGCTCAGCAGCTACTCAGCACGAACGGGGTGGGGTAGTCGGTCGCGGTCGCCTCAAACCATCGCCGCCACCCGAGCGCACGCCGGCACCGCCACCGCATCCACCTCGAGCGGCCCCCAGCCGTTGCGGTCGAGCACCTCCATCGGGCGATAGCGCGTCTTATATTCCATCCGCGCCGACCCCTTCACCCAATAGCCGAGATAGACATAGGGCAGCTTGGCGGCGCGCGCGCGCATGATGTGGTCGAGGATGATGTAGTTGCCCAGCCCCTGGCGCGCGTCGGGTGCGGCGTCGAAGAAGCTGTAGATCATCGACAGCCCGTCGGCCTGCTGGTCGCTGATGCACGCCCCCACCAGCTTGCCCGGGCGGCCGCCTGCCGAGGGCTCGCGATATTCGACGACATAGCTGCGCACCGGGCTGTGCTCGACCATGTCGGCATAGTCGCCCTCGTCCATCGCCGCCATGCCACCGCCGGGATGCCGGTTTTCCAGATATTGCGTCAGCAGCTCGAACTGCTCCTCGGTCGCCCAGGGGCGGCAGGCGCTGACTTCGAGATCACCGTTGCGGCGGAGCAATTTGCGCTGCGTCGCATTGGTCTCGAAGCGTTCGGCGACGACGCGGACCGATTGGCACGCGCTGCAACTGGGGCAGCTAGGGCGATAGGCGACGCCCTGGCTGCGGCGAAAGCCGATCCGCCCGAGCGCGTCGTTGAGCTCGCCGGCATGCTGGCCGTTGAGTTCGGTGAACACCTTCCGCTCCTGCCGCCCGGGCAGATAGGGGCAGGGGGTCGGGGTGGTCACGAAGAACCGGGGAAAACGAAACGGCGCGGTCACGCTGCGGAAAAGCCCTTCGAACCAGGCCGCGAACTGCGACCGTGGGCCCACTATGTGGCCGCGCGGCAATGATGAAAAGCTTGTTAACCAAGGAAAGAGCGTTAACGCGCGAAAGAGTTTCGCCGAACCGCGACCGGCCCCGGTGCGGGCGTCAGGCGAGCTCGACGGGGCTCACTTCGTAATGCGCCGCGGTCAGCGCCGCCATCAGCCGGTCGAGATGCGCCTTGTCGCGCGTCTCGCATTCGATGTCGGTGATGAGGCCCTTGGCGGGCAGCGTGGTGAACACCCGCTGGTGATACACCTCGATGATGTTGACGCCCTGTTCGTGGAAGATCCGCGCCACGTTGAACAGCGCGCCGGGGCGGTCCTGCAGCCGCACCCGCAGCCGCGCGAGCCGGCCCGAGCGCGCCAGGTCGCGCAGCAGCACGTTGGCGAGCAGCCGCGTGTCGATATTGCCGCCGCACAGGATCGTGCCGACGGTCTTCCCGCGAAATTTCTCGGGGTGCGCGAGCAGCGCGGCGAGGCCGGCGGCGCCGGCGCCCTCGACCACGGTCTTTTCGATCTGCAGCAACAGGCTGACCGATTCCTCCAGGCTGCGCTCGTTGACCAGCACGATATCGTCGACCAGCTCGCGAACGATCTGCGCGGTCAGCCCGCCGGGCTCCTTCACCGCGATCCCCTCGGCCAGCGTATCGCCGCCGCACGGCAGGTCGGTGCCGTTGATCCGGTTGTACATCGACGGGAACAGCTCGGCCTCGACCCCGATCACCTCGATCGGCCGGTCGCTCGCCTTGGCGACCGTCGCGACGCCCGAGATCAGCCCGCCGCCGCCGATCGGCACCAGGAAGGTGTCGATTTCGGGTACGTCCTCGAGCATCTCGATCGCGATCGTCCCCTGGCCCGCGATGATCCGCGCATCGTCGAACGGATGGACGAAGGTATAGCCGTTGGTCGCCTCCAGCTTGCGCGCATGCGCGTGCGCGGCGTCGAAGGTTTCGCCCTCCAGGATCACCGTCGCGCCATGGCCTTCGGTCTGCGTCACCTTCACCGTCGGCGTGTTCTGCGGCATCACGATCGTCACCGGGATGCCCAGCCGGTTGCCATGATAGGCCAGCCCCTGCGCGTGATTGCCCGCCGACGCCGCGATCACCCCCTTGGCACGTGCCGCCGCGTCGAGCTGGAGGAGCGTGTTGAGCGCGCCGCGCTCCTTGTAGGCGGCGGTGAACTGGAGGTTCTCGAACTTCAGATACACCGTCGCCCCGGTCAGCTGCGACAGCGTCCGGCTGATCAAGGTCGGCGTGCGCACCACCGCATCGGCGATCCGGATATGCGCGGCGCGCACATCGTCGAGGGTCACGAGCGCGGAGGCGGGCGGTGCGACGGGAAGGGTAGCCATGCGACAGCGCCTAGCCGATCGCGCGCGCCGGGGAAACCGGGTTGCGATTTCGCCGCCGAGCCTCGAAACTAGCCGCCATGCATCGCTATTTCTTTTCGCTGCGCGTCGCCGTGCTGGTGGTGCTCGCAGGAATCGCGGTCGCTTCGGTCGACCTGTTCGTCAATGGCTTCGTGGTGGTGAGCGATCCCGATCATGTGCTCGCGTCGGGGGCGCTGGTGAGCGGCGCGGGCGAGCGGCGGCCGCTGCGCGAATTCGCCAGCGGCTATTGGGCGACGCGGCCGCGCCAGGATGCCGCGGTGAAGCTCACCTGTCGCACCGGACGCGAGGTGGCCGCGGGCTATGCGACGCGTGGGGTTCGCACCAGCTATACGGTACGCGCCGACGATTGCGCCGCCGTTGCGGGGCGCGCGGCTCGCGCCTAAGGCAGTGCGCATGGCAGCAATCGCATTCATCGGAACCGGCGTCATGGGCGCGCCCATGGCGGGGCACCTCGTCAAGGTCGGGCACAAGGTCACCGTCTACAACCGCACCCGCGCCAAAGCCGAAGCCTGGGCAGCGGCGCATGGCGGCGCGGTCGCCGCGACCCCGGCGGAGGCGGCGGCTGGCAAGGACGCGGTGATCACCTGCGTCGGCAATGACGACGATCTGGCGGGGGTCACGCTGGGACCGGACGGCGCATTCGCGGCGATGCGCGACAATGCGGTCTTCATCGATCACACCACGGTCTCTGCATCGATCGCGCGGCGGCTGGCGGGTGCGCGCGCGCTGGTGGTCGATGCGCCGGTGTCGGGCGGGCAGGCGGGTGCCGAAAACGGCAAGCTTTCGATCATGTGCGGCGGCTCGGCGGCGGCGCTCGCGGTCGCCGAGCCCTTGATGCAGGCCTACGCCGCGCGGATCGTCCATGTCGGCGATGCCGGTGCCGGCCAGACGACCAAGATGGTCAACCAGATCGCGATCGCCGGGGTGCTCCAGGGCGTGAGCGAAGCGCTGCGCTTCGCGCAGGCCGCCGATCTCGATCTCGAGAAGGTGTTCGAAGCGATTTCGGGCGGCGCGGCGCAGAGTTGGCAGATGGTCAATCGCTGGCAAACGATGGGCGAGGATCGGTTCGATTTCGGCTTCGCGGTCGATTGGATGCGCAAGGATCTCGGGCTGGCGCTCGACGAGGCCAAGCACAACGGCGCATCGCTGCCGGTCGCGGCGCTGGTCGATCAATTTTACGCCGAGGTACAGAAGATGGGCGGCGCTCGGCAGGACACGAGCGCGTTGGTGCGGAGATTGCCGAAGTGATGAACAACATTCTCTCCTCCCTGAAGGGGAAGGGAGCCTTGGCCGCCCTTGCCCTGCTCGCCGCCAGCCCAGCCTTTGCTGACGCGCTGGTCGAGAATGTCGACGGCATGACGCTCGACGAGAACGGCCGCGTCGTGCGCTTCACCGGCGTGCTGGTCGATCGCGACGGCAAGGTGTCCAAGCTGCTCCAGCGCCGCGACAAGCGGCCCGAAAAGCTCGACTGGCGGATCGACATGAAGGGGCGGATCCTGATCCCCGGCATGATCGACGCGCACGGCCATGTCATGGGGCTGGGCTTCCAGGCGCTCGCGCTCGATTTGTCCGAAACGCAGAGCTTCGACGAGGCCAAGGCCAAGATCGTCGCCTATGCCGCGGCCAATCCCGATCGCCCCTGGATCACCGGCGGCGGCTGGAACCAGGAACGCTGGGGGTTGGGGCGCTATCCCAACGCCGCCGAGCTCGACGCGCTGGTGCCGGGCAAGCCGGTATGGCTCGAACGCGTCGATGGCCATGCCGCCTGGGCCAACAGCGCGGCGATGAAGGCTGCGGGCATCACCGCCAAGAGCGAATCGCCGAGCGGCGGCCGGATCGAAAAGGGCGCCAATGGCCAGCCGAGCGGGGTCTTCGTCGATGCCGCGATGGCGCTGGTGGGCAAGGCGGTGCCAGCCCCGTCGCCGCGCGACCGCAACGCCGCCTTCCTCGAAGCGCAGAAGATCCTGCTGCGCAACGGCATCACCGCCACCGCCGACATGGGCACCAGCCTCGACGACTGGATGACCTATCGCCGGATGGCCGATCTCAATTTCCTGCGCGTCCGGCTGATGACCTATGCCGATTCGGTCGATACCGCGGTGCGCGTCGGCGGCAGCGGGCCAACCCCGTGGCTCTATGCCGACAAATTGCGGATGGGCGGGATCAAGCTGTATCTCGACGGCGCGCTCGGCTCGCGCGGCGCCTGGCTCAAGGCGCCCTATGCCGATGCCGCGGGCCAGACCGGGCTGCCCTTCCAAACCGATACCCAATTGCTCAACCAGATGAGCCGCGGCGCGATGGACGGCTTCCAGCTCGCGATCCACGCGATCGGCGACCGTGCGAACGGTCAGGTGCTCGACGCGATCGACGAGATGCAGACGAGCTACAAGGGCGACCGGCGCTGGCGGATCGAGCATTCGCAGATCGTCGATGCTGCCGATCTGCCGCGCTTCGGGCGCAACGGCATCATCGCCTCGATGCAGCCGGTTCACCAGACCAGCGACCGCACGATGGCCGAGACACGCCTCGGCGCCGAGCGGCTCGGCGGCGCCTATGCGTGGCGCTCGATGCTCCGAAACAACGCGCGGATTGCGTTCGGATCGGACTATCCGGTCGAGAACCCCAATCCGTTCGTCGGCTGGGCGGCGGGCTTTACCCGCCAGGGTCCCGATGGCCAGCCCTTTGGCGGCTGGCGCGCCGAGGAAGCGCTGACGCGCGAGGAAACATGGAAGGCGTTCACGATCGACGCCGCCTATGCGGGGTTCGCCGAATCGAAGTTCGGGCGGCTCGCGCCCGGCATGCGCGCCGATTTCGTAATCGTCGATCGCGACCCGAGCGCGGTGTCGCCCGCCGAGCTTCGCCAGACGGTGGTGCTCGAGACCTGGGTCGGCGGCCAGAAGGTGTTCGAGCGCGGTGGCCGCGAGGATGCGGTCCCCGAGGCGCTCACGCGCGATCCGGTGCGCGGCGGGCCGCCGGGGCGCTAACCCTTCGTCACCCCGGCCTGATGCGGGCACTGACCGGCGGGCCCGAACCCCCACCGTCGTCACCGGCCTTGTGCCGGGGTCCACTATGCCGCTTACGACGCCGCCCGAGCCTCTAGCCGATGCGGTCGCGGCACGGTGCGCCCCGGCACCAGGCCGGGGTGACGGGCGGGGGCGGCCCCCACGAAGCTTTTGTTTCCCCCGCAATCGCTCGGCTGCTTTGCGCACTGCAGCATGAGCGCATAGCTTGGGGCCATGCACGCACCCGTATCCAAGCCAACGATCGATCGCACCGGGCTGATCCAGGGCGTCGCCGCCTATTCGATCTGGGGGGTGCTGCCGCTCTATTTTCTGCTGCTCGAGGGCGTCGGATCGAGCGAAGTCGTCGCCAGCCGGGTCATCTGGTCGTTGGTGCTGTTGACCATCGTCGTCCTCGCGATGCGCCGCGGCGACAAGCTGCTGACCGCGCTGCGCGACCGGCGGGTGATGCTCGCGCTCACCGCCAGCGCCGCGCTGATCTCGGTCAACTGGCTGGTCTATATCTGGGCGGTCCAGCATCAGCAGGTGCTTGCGGGCAGCCTCGGCTATTTCCTCAATCCGCTCATCAACGTGCTGCTCGGCGTCGTCGTGCTGCGCGAGCGGCTGACGCGGCTGCAAGGGCTGGCGGTGGGAATCGCCGCGGTCGGCGTCGCGGTGCTCGCGGCGGGGGCGGGCGAGGGGCTGTGGATCAGCCTGACGCTGGCGATGTCGTTCGCGCTCTACGGCCTGGTGCGCAAGATGGTGCGCGTCGAATCGATCGAGGGGCTGGCGCTCGAAACCGCGATCCTCACCCCTTTCGCGCTCGCCTATCTCGCCTGGATGGCGAGCACCCATTCGCTCGCCTTCGGCGACCGCACCGATGTTAGCATCCTGCTGGTGCTCACCGGCATCGTCACCGCGGTGCCGCTGCTGCTGTTCGCTGCTTCGGCGCGGCGGTTGCCTTATGCGATGGTGGGGTTGCTGCAGTACATCGCGCCGACGCTCCAGTTCGCGCTGGCGGTGCTGTGGCTGGGCGAACCGCTCACCACCGCGCACATCATCTGCTTCGTCTGCATCTGGACGGGGCTGGCGCTGTACGTCGGCAGCGGCTTCCTGCCCAAGCGCCGCCCGGTCCCGGCCGGCTGACATTGTTGCCGATCGGCAGATTGCCGCTTAGAGCGCGGGCATGACGCTTTACACCCGCTTTGCCGCCCATCTCAACGCAGCCCTCGACGCGCTGGTCGCCGCTGGCGACCTGCCCGCCGGGCTCGAACGCCGCGCGGTCACCGTCGAGCCGCCGCGCGATTCCAGCCATGGCGACCTGGCGACCAACGCCGCGATGGTGCTCGCCAAGCCCGCGGGCACCAACCCGCGCGCGCTCGCCGAAAAGATCGTCGCCGAGCTCGGGAAGATCGACGAGGTTTCGGCGGTGTCGGTCGCCGGCCCCGGCTTCATCAACCTGACGCTTACCGACGCCACCTGGCGCGACGAGCTGGCGACGATCCATGCCGAGGGCGACCGCTACGGCCGGTCGGAGATGGGCAAGGGCACCACGGTCAACATCGAATATGTCTCGGCCAACCCCACCGGCCCGATGCATATGGGGCATTGCCGCGGCGCGGTGGTGGGCGACGCGCTCGCCGCCCTGCTCGAATTCGTCGGCCACGACGTGATCCGCGAATATTATGTCAACGACGCGGGCGGCCAGGTCGATACGCTCGCGCGCTCGGCGCATCTTCGCTATCGCGAGGCGCTCGGCGAGACGATCGCGATCCCCGAGGGGCTCTACCCCGGCGAATACCTGAAGCCGATCGGCGAGAAGCTGGCCGCCGAACATGGCGTGGCGTTCGTCGACGCCCCCGAAGCCGAATGGCTCGCGCTGTTCCGGCGCGAGGCGGTGGCGGCGATGCTGGTGATGGTCCGCGCCGATCTTGCCTTGCTCGGCATCCACCACGACAAATTCGCCTCCGAGGCCGAGCTCCAGGCGGCGGGCAAGCCCGAGGCGGCGGAAGCGTGGCTGCGCGCGCGCGACCTGGTCTATGACGGCGTGCTGGAAGCTCCCAAGGGCGAAGTCGCCGATGATTGGGAACCGGTCGAGCTGCCGCTGTTCCGCTCGACGAAGTTCGGCGACGATCAGGATCGCCCGATCAAGAAGTCGAACGGGGCTTGGACCTATTTCGGCGCCGACCTCGCCTATCATTTCCAGAAGGCCGAGAGCGCCGACCAGCTGATCGACATCTGGGGCGCCGACCATGCCGGCACGGTCAAGCGCATCGTCGCCGCGGTCAACGCGCTGACCGAGGGCAAGACGCGGTTCGACGTCAAGCTGGTGCAGATGGTGCGGCTGCTGCGCGCGGGCGAGCCGGTGAAGATGTCGAAGCGCTCGGGCAATTTCGTCACGCTCGCCGATGTGGTCGAGGAGGTCGGCAAGGACGTCGTCCGCTTCACGATGCTGACGCGCAAGGCCGATGCGCAGATGGATTTCGATTTCGCCAAGGTCGTCGAGGCGTCGAAGGACAATCCGGTCTTCTACGTCCAATATGCCCATGCGCGGATCGCATCGCTCCACCGCCGTGCGCTCGAAGCGGGAATCGAACCGACCGCTACGCCCGACCTGTCCCGCCTTGATACGGAGGAGCTGGCGCTGGTGAAGCTGGCGGCGCAGTTCCCGCGCATCGCCGAAAGCGCCGCGCTGGCGCGCGAGCCGCACCGAATCGCGTTTTATCTCTACGACTTGGCTGCCGAATTTCACGCCGCGTGGAATGTCGGCAACGAACGCGCCGACCGCCGCTACCTGATCGCCGACGATGCCGGGCTTACGCAGGCACGGCTTTATCTGGCGGGCGCGATCGGGCAGATCATCCGCAGCGGTCTCGGCGTCATGGGCGTCGTGGCGGTCGAGGAGATGCACTGATGACGACTCTCGAAATGACCGGCGACTCGATCGAACGCGACGAGGATCGGCTGCCCTGGCTCGAAACCGTCGACGACGGCTATGATGACCGGCCGTCGATGCTGCGGCTGGTCCTGCTGATCGGCGTCGGGCTGGCGGTGATCGCCGCCGCGGTCGCGGGTCTCTATTGGTATCAGGATCGCCGCGTAACCGGCGGATCGGGCGAGCTTATCGCCGCGCCCGAGGGGGATTATAAGGTCAAGCCCGACCAGCCCGGCGGCATGCGCGTCGCGGGCGAGGGCGATGCGGTGTTCAAGACCAGCGAAGGCAGCGCGACCAAGGCGCGCGTCGACCTTTCGGCGGTGCCCGAAGCGCCCGTCGCCGGCCGTGCGCAGCCGCAGGCGGTGCCCGTCGCCCCGCCCAGCGGTCGCCGCGTCGAGGCCGATGTGCCACCCCCCTCGGGTCGGCTGAGCGCGGCTGCGCCCGCCACCGCCACCCCGCCGCCTGCGGCGACCGGCGGCGGCGGTGCGGTGGTCCAGCTCGGATCGTTCCCCAGCGACGCGGTCGCGCAAGCGTCGTGGAAGCAGCTCTCGAGCCGCTTCGGCTATCTCGCCGGGCTCGGCCAGTCGATCCAGGCCGCCGAGGTCAATGGCCGCACCGTCCACCGGCTGCGCGTCAACGCCGGCAGCAACGCGCAGGCGCGCGAGATCTGCGGCAAGCTGAAGATCGCGGGCGAGGCGTGCTTCGTGGTGTCTTGAGCCTTCCCCGTTCGCGCTGAGCTGGTCGAAGCGTCGGCCTGCACCGTCCACCGCCACGCGCGCTGAGAGGACGGGCCGCCCCTTCGACAGGCTTAGGGCGAACGGGGGTTCATAATATCCGCGCGGTTCGCTACCCCCCGCCGATGCAACCCGTGATCTATGGCCTCTCCGGCCTGACGCTGACCGCCGACGAGCGTGCCTTCTTCGCCGATGCCGATCCGCTCGGCTACATCCTCTTCGGCCGCAACGTGCGCGATCGCGCGCAGCTCCGCGCGCTGACCGACGAGCTTCGCGCGCTCTCTGGCCGCGACGAATTGCCGATCCTGATCGACCAGGAAGGTGGCCCGGTCGCGCGGATGCGCGCCCCCGAATGGTCCGCCTTTCCCGCCGGCCCCGCCTTCGCCGCACTGTGGCAGGTCGCACCGATCTCGGCGATCGAGGCGGCGCGCTGCAACGCGCACGCGATCGCGCTGACGCTCGCCGAGGTCGGCATCACCGTCGATTGCATGCCGCTGCTCGACGTCCCGGTCGCCGGCGCCGCCACTGTCATCACCAGCCGCGCTTATGGCGACGAACCGATGCAGGTCGCCGCGATCGGTCGCGCGGTGCTCGACGGGCTCGCGCGCGGCGGGGTGGTGGGGGTGGTCAAGCACATGCCCGGCCATGGCCGCGCCGGAGTCGACAGCCATCTCGAACTGCCGCGCGTGACCGCATCGGACGCCGAGCTGGCGATCGACCTCGAACCCTTCGCCTCGCTCGCCGATGCACCGATGGGCATGACCTGCCATTGCGTGTTCGAGGCCTGGGATGCCGAGCGCCCGGCAACGCTGTCGCCGATCGTGATCGAGGAAGTGATCCGCGGGCGGATCGGCTTCGACGGGCTGTTGATGAGCGACGATATCGACATGAAGGCGTTGTCGGGCAGCGCGGGCGACAAGGCCGCCGGCGTGCTGGCGGCGGGGTGCGACGTCGTGCTCGATTGCTGGGGGCGGATGGACGAGATGGTCGATATCGCGGGCAGGGTGGGGGAGATCACCCCGCGGGCACGTGAACGGCTCGACCGCGCGATGGCGTCGCGGACCGCAGGGGTAATCGAGGGTGACATCGCCGAACTCACCGCCAAGCGCGATTCGCTGCTCGCCCTGGTGTGATGCCGAAAGCCTTGGTGCGGCGGCATTGTCTGGCATATCCTGCGGCGATGCGTCGTGCTCCCACCGGCCTTTGCCCTCTCGCGCCTCGCCGCGATGGCTGACCCCGAACCGACGCTCACCGTCGCGCTCGACGGGTGGGAGGGGCCGCTCGACCTGCTGCTCGGCCTCGCGCGCGCGCAGAAGGTCGATCTCAAGGCGATCTCGATCCTCGACCTGGTCGAGCAATATCTCGCCTTCATCGAAGGCGCGCGCGCGCTCCAGCTCGAAGTCGCCGCCGATTATCTCGTGATGGCGGCGTGGCTCGCCTATCTCAAATCGGCACTGCTGCTGCCGCGCGACCCGCAGGAGACGCCGAGCCCCGAGGAACTCGCGCTTCGCCTCACGCTCCGGCTCGAACGGCTGAACGCGATGCGCGAGGCAGGCGCGCGGCTGATGGCGCGCGACCGGATGGGCCGCGACGTGTTTCCGCGCGGCGCGCCCGAAGGGCTGCGCACCGATCGGCGGACGCGCTGGGAGGCCGAGATCTACGACCTGATCGCGGCTTATGGCCAGATCAGCGCGCGCTCGCGCCCGGTGATGCACGTCGTCGCGCGCCGCGCGGTGATGACGCTCGACGAAGCGATCGCGCGGGTGTCGCGGATGGTGGGCGAGGCGATCGACTGGGCAGTGTTGGCAAGCTTCCTGCCGCTCACCCCCGACGAAGCGTATCGCCGCTCGGCGCTGGCATCGAGCTTCGTCGCCGCGCTCGAACTCGCGCGGCAGGGCAGGCTCGAATTGCGCCAGGCATCGCCCTTCGCGCCGCTGTACGTGCGCGAACTCGCATGACGCCCCCCGACGATCTGGTCCGCGCGGTCGAGGCGGTGTTGTTCGCCTCGCCGACGCCGCTCACGCCTTCGCAGATCGCCGAGCATCTGGGCGAGGGCGCCGACGTTCGCCGCGCGCTGGGTACGCTGGCGGACCACTATGCCGGGCGCGGCATCGCGCTGGTCCGGCGCGGCGAGCATTGGCATTTCGAGACCGCGGGCGACCTGGCGCATTTGCTGCGCCGCGACCGCGAGGACAGCCGCAAGCTCAGCCGCGCCGGGATCGAGACCTTGGCGATCATCGCCTATCACGAGCCCGTCACCCGCGCCGAGATCGAGGCGATTCGCGGCGTGCAGGTCGCCAAGGGGACGATCGACGTGCTGATGGCGGCGGGCTGGGTGCGTCCCGCCGGGCGCCGCGAAGTCCCCGGCCGGCCGCTAACGTACGCCACGACGGCGGGGTTTCTCGACCATTTCGGGCTGGCGAGCCGGCGCGACCTGCCCGGCATCGACGATCTGCGCGCCGCGGGGCTGCTCGATCCGGTCGATCTGTCGATCGAGGTGGTATCTGCCGACGACTCGGACTAGATAGGGCCCGACACGAGGAGAATTGTCATGGGTGGTTTCAGCCTGATGCATTGGCTGGTGTTCGGCGTGATCGCGATCCTGTTGCTGGGTGGTGGTCGCTTCTCGAACCTGATGGGTGACGTTGCCAAGGGCATCAAGAACTTCAAGAAGGGCATGATCGAGGACGACGACGACAAGGTCGAGCCGAGCCGGATCGAAGCCCAGCGCGCCGCCGAGCCCGCGTTCAAGACCGACGCCGATCGCACGCGCGACGATCGCTGAGGCGACGCCTTTTTGACTTTCGGCGCGCCCGGGTGGCGCGCCGCTAACGGCGGAGCACGATGCTCGACTTCAATCTGAGCGAGATGATCGTGGTCGCGGTCGTCGCGCTTCTGGTCATCGGTCCCAAGGACCTGCCAAAAGCGATGCGCTTCGTCGGCCAATGGGTCGGCAAGGCGCGTGGCGTCGCGCGCCAGTTCCGCAGCGGCTTCGATGCGATGGTGCGCGAAGCCGAGCTGGCCGAGATGGAAAAGAAATGGGCCGATGAAAACGCGCGGATCATGCGCGAGCATCCGCCCGAGCCTGCGCAGTCGCCCGAGCCCGCGCAGGCGATGCTGCCGGCACCCGAAGGCGACGTGGCGCACGCCTATGACGGCGACCAGCCGCCGGTGACCGTCGCCAAGCCCGATATCCGGCCCGAGATCGGGTCGGTCGACACACCGCACCTCGCGCCCGCCGATTCGCCCGATCTCCCGGCTGCCGACGGCAAGGCGCCATCGTGAGGGACGATATCGACCAGAGCCAGGCGCCGCTGCTCGATCACCTGATCGAACTGCGTAAGCGCGCGCTGTATTGCGTGCTCACCGTCGTGATCGCGTTCGCGGTCTGCTACGCCTTTGCCGAGGAAATCTTCGCGTTCCTGGTCCAGCCGCTGGTCGCTGCCGGACAAAAGCGCGTCATCTTCACCCAATTGTTCGAAGCCTTCTTCGTCCGGGTGAAGGTCGCGTTGTTCGCGGCGCTGATGATCTCGTTCCCGGTGCTGTCCAACCAGCTCTGGCAGTTCGTCGCACCCGGCCTGTATCGCGCCGAGAAGCGCGCGCTGTTCCCGTTCCTGCTGGCGACGCCGGTGCTGTTCACCGCGGGCGCGTCGCTCGCCTATTTCGTCACCATTCCGGTGGCGCTGACCTTCCTGCTGAGCTTCCAGGGCAATTTCGGCGGGATCGAGCAGGAGGCCTTACCTTCGGTCGGCAATTATCTGTCGTTCGTGATGCAGTTCCTGTTCGCGTTCGGCATCTCGTTCCTGCTGCCGGTGCTGCTGATGCTGCTCGAGCGCGCCGGCATCGTCACCCGCAAGCAGTTGGTGAGCGCGCGCCGCTACGCGATCGTCGCGGCGTTCGGCATCGCCGCGGTGCTGACCCCGCCCGATATCGGGTCGCAGTTCCTGCTCGCGGTTCCGCTGATCCTTTTGTACGAGCTGGCGCTGATCGGCATCTGGTTCACCGAGCGCAAGCGAGCCAAGAACGCCGACGCGACCGCGACCGACGCGGTGGAAAAGCCCGCCGAATAGAAAAGGGGCCGCGGTTTCCCGCAGCCCCCGATCGATACGCTCGAAAGGATCCGGTCAGTCGACCGCGTCTTCGACCGCCGCACCTGCCGACTGAACGTCGCGCCCAACGCCCTGGACCGTGTTGCATGCGCTTACCAACAATGCGCTGGCGACGATGGCCAGACCGAAAAACTTGCGCATCTTCATTCTCCTTGGCGGATACAAACTCCGGCAATTGAATGATCGCCAAGCGATTTCGTTCCGCATCACGAACCAACTGCTTCGGCGCAATCGGCGGGCTAGGACGAGCCAGGGCTGGAATGAATTAGGCCCGGAAGCGCCTCCGGGGGGGGGAGGGTGGCGCTTCCGGGCCCATGTCGTGGATAGCGAGAGCGGGGGGGCAAATAGTCGCTATCCGAAGAGTAAAACGGCGCGGTCGGACAGGGGTTCCAGCCGATTGCAAGATTATTTTAGGCGCGCATCACCGCGATCGATATCTCATACGCGCCGACCAGCGGGTCATGGTGCAACGGTGCGCGCAGCTGGCGCGCCAGGCCGGTGATGACGCGGCCATAGCGGGTCGCCAGCAGGTGATCGAGCGTCGGTCCGCCAACCAGCGACGGCGAACTCACGCGCAGCGTGGCGGTGCCGTCATGCTCGCCAGCGCGCATCGTCAGGCGTATTTGCGTTTGCGGCTGGACGTTCATCGCCAGCTCGATCAGCTCGGTTAGCAGAAATGCCACCGCCACCGCGACGTCCTGCGACGCCTGCAATGGTTCGATCTCGAGCGCGATTCCCAGCCGCGACCCGGGGTCGGGCGCGGTCGCGCGGATGTTCGACGCGAGCTCACCGATCACCGATCGCAGCTCGAGCCCGCGATTATCCTCCATCTCGGCGAAGTGATAGCGATGGACCACCGCGAGTGCGTCGACGCGCCGCTGGATCGAGGCATAAGCGGCGGCGGCGTCGGGCGAGGGTGCGCCGCGCGCGTGAAAGTTGATCAGGCTGGCGATCACCTGCAGATTATTCTTCACGCGGTGATGGACTTCGCGGGTCAATTTGGTCTGGCGGACCAGCCCTTCGGCCAGATCGGCTTCGTGCAGCCGTACCGTGCGCGTGATCCCTTCGAACGTATCGCCCAGTTCGCGGATTTCCTGCGCCGGCATTGCGCCATATTCGATCGGCTGGAGCACTTCGCCCGGCTGGTAGGTGCCGACATTGGCACGCAGCCGGCGAAGCGGGCGGATCAGCAACCGGTCGACGACGAACCAGCCGATCCCCGCAGCCGCCGCCCACATCAGCAGCGGCAGGATCATCGCGATCAGCAAGGGCGAAGTGATCGGCAGGGCGCTGACCGTCATCGCCACCGCGAGTTCGGGGATGCCGATCGGCGCAATGTGCGTATCGCGCCGGCTGAGGGTAGACTGGTTGGCAAGTTCGGTAAGCGGCAGCGCGTCGCCATTGCGCGTCAGCCTGCTGCCGTAGCCCGGAGCGAGCCCGGTAGGACGCGCCACCACTGCGAGGAACTCGGTCGGGAAATAGGCGGTGGCTGCGACGGTACCGCCGCGCGCGCCGATCGCCAGGATCAGGCCGTCATCGGCCATCGTCACCCCGATTCGGCCATCGCCGCCGACGCGCTGCGTCGCCTTGATCGGCTCGCCGCACAGCAGACGACCGCTGGCATCGGTGATCGCGAACCTTGTACCGGTCGAAAACTGTTGCCCGAACACGCCGCGCGCGCGCGCGCACGCCGGGCTGTTGGCGGGATCGCGTTCCAGCGCGTTGGCGGCATCGCGTAGCGCGGTCATATCGCCGACCAATTCGATCGTCAGCGCGCGTGCGCCCTGTTCGGCGGCGACGCGTAGCTGCGCGCGCGCCTCCATGTCCGATGCTCGGTTGGTTTGCAGCGAAGCGAAAAAGGCGATCAGCGCCAGCGGCAACAGCGCACAACTGAGGATCAGGAATACCTTGGCGCCGGTCGGAATGCGCGCCAGTCTGTCCCCGGCGCGGGTCGGCTCCGGGGTGTCCTGATCGGTAATGCTCATGCTGTCGGCTAATCTAGCTTTTTGAGGAGGTCCAGCAACTCGTCGGGAATGCTTTCGTCGATTGCCTGGCGGTACACTGCACGCAACGCGTCCCCCACGGACTTTTCGCTGTGGCGCGATTCCGACGCACTTTTCGCCGTCACCGCTTCGTTTGTGGGTTTATTCCCAGGACGCACCAATTTCCCCCTTCATCCCGCAACGCGCGGCACGATGATATGATCGACCTTCTGTGCAACTTCTGCAGCAAGTTGGCCAGCGACTATGACTTTTTCGGGTTGCACACCATCCGACCGCAGCATTTTGTACCGCGCTAGCAAGTGCGCTTCCGGGGTGAAACCAAAAACAATCTCGTTGGTTCCAGACGCGAAGCAAAAACGGGGGATGCGTCCCCCGCCATTGCGCTCGCATCAAAAAACGCCTTTGAGCGTTGTCATATATCGCGCTCAACTGGATGGAGACCACCCCGATCATGTCGCTTGGCCAACAGCTTGCTCCCCATCTTCCTTTCCTGCGCCGCTACGGCCGCGCGCTGACGGGGAGCCAGACCGAAGGCGACCGCTATGTGCGCGCCACGCTCGAAGCCATCGTCTCGGCGCCCGAGGAGTTTCCCAAGGACGTCGATCCGCGGCTCGGGCTGTACCGCACGTTCCAGGCGATCTGGTCGTCGGCGCACATCGACGATGACCGCTTTCCCGGCGAAGCGTCCAGCGATCCCGAAGCAATCGCACGCGCCCGGCTCTCGCGCATCGCGCCGCTGTCGCGCCAGGCATTGCTGCTGACCGCGATGGAAGGCTTCACCGTCGAGGATGCGGCGTATCTGATCGACGTGTCCGACGACGAGATCGACACCCTGGTGTCCGATGCGCTGTCCGAAATCGAGCAGCAGACCCGCGCGCGGGTGCTGGTGATCGAGGATGAGCCGATCATCGCGATGGACATCGAAACGATCGTCCGCGATCTCGGTCATGAGGTCACCGGCGTTGCGGTGACGCGCGACGAAGCAGTCGCATTGGCGATGGAAGATCGTCCCGGCCTCGTCTTGGCGGACATCCAGTTGGCCGATGACAGCTCGGGCATCGATGCGGTCAAGGACATCCTTGCGCAGTTCAACGTCCCCGTGATCTTCATCACCGCCTTCCCCGAACGGTTGCTGACGGGGGAACGCCCCGAGCCGACCTTCCTGATCACCAAGCCGTTCCAGCGATCGACGGTGAAGGCGGCGATCAGCCAAGCATTGTTCTTCGATCAGTCATCGGTACCCGCCGGCTGATCGCACCGAAGCCAGATTTCAGTCTATTCAAGGGGGCGCTTACATGGCCGACCAGAACGAACCACATATCGATACCGACCGCGCCCGCGCCGGCGCCACCCCGCATATGACGCGGTATATCCTGCCGATCTCGCTGGTGCTGGTGGTGATTATTTTCGCCGTATTGCTGCTGAGCTGAACGCGGCAACCCCGGCGCAAGGCCGGGGAGGGGGGTGGCCAACCCCCCCGCTACCCCCTATCTTCGCGGTTCCGGTGTGGATCGACCGCACCCTGTTGAACGGATACGAATGTCGCAGCACGACGAGCATGACGAAGCGCCCGAAGTCGAGGTAGTAGTCGAACATGTCTCGCTTTCGGATAGCGAGTTCAAGGTTCAGTTGACCCAGGTAATCCCGCATCTTCGCGCCTTCGGGCGGTCTTTGTCGGGCAGCCGTGACCTGGCCGACGATCTGGTGCAGGAAACCTTGCTGAAGGCATGGGCGGCGCGCCAGCGCTTCCAGGCGGGTACCAACATGCGTGCCTGGACCTTCATCATCCTGCGCAACCTGTATCTGTCGCAGATGCGGCGGGCGCGGTTCAAGGGGGAGTGGGACGATCTCGTGGCCGACCGGCTGCTGGCGGCTCCCGCTAGCCAGGACCGTCATGTCGAGCTCACCGATATGCAGCGTGCCCTACTGCATCTGCCGCGCCCGCAGCGTGAGGCGCTGATTCTGGTGGGGGCGGGCGGTTTCGCTTATGAAGAGGCGGCGGAAATCTGCGAAGTCGCGGTCGGCACGATCAAGAGCCGGGTGGCGCGTGGCCGCGTAGCGCTGGAGAATCTGCTGACCGACGGCGCCTTGCCGTCACGCCGCGAACATGATGCCGGCGGGCGCAGTGCGCTCGATACGATCATGGGCGAAGTCGAGGAACTCAGCCGCGATCGCTGAGCATGGCCTAGGCGTCGAGGGCGGGCGAAGCGTCGATCCGTGCAAGAAGCTCGAGCATGTCGCCCGGCAGCGCGCGTTCGCGACCATACACCCGGCGCAGCACCCCGCCGATGGTGTCGCCGGCTTGCGGCATCGCGATGACGACGTGCATGGCATCGTCATTGGTTCCATGATGCGGCGAAAGCATTTTCATACAGGCGACAACGAGCCATTGGCCGATTTGTTGCCGCAATGTTGCAGCTTCAGCGAATTCTTCTGCGGGGCACATGATGAACCCAATTGCTGACGCCCGCGCGCTGTCCGAAGCGCTCGATCGCGCGCGCCAATTCGCGCCTTTTCTCGCCTGGTTGATCGACCGCGAGCCCGACCTTGCTGCTGATGCTGCGGCCGCCCTGGCCGATCCGCTGCGCATCGCGGCGGGGGACATCGACGAGCGACCGGTCGCGCAACGCTTGCGGATCGAGCGCCGGCGGCTGGCGCTGCTCGTGGCGCTCGGTGACTTGGCAGGGGTTTATCGCTTCAAGCAGGTGGTCGGAACGCTGACGAGCTTTGCCGACCACGCGCTCGACACCGCGATCCGCACCGCGATCGAGGAGCGCACGCCGGGGGCGGCGCCCACCGGGTTCGTCGCGATCGCCTTGGGCAAGCAGGGGAGCCACGAGCTCAATTACTCGTCGGATATCGATCCGATCCTGCTGTACGATCCTGCTACCTTGCCGTGCCGCCCGCGCGAGGATGTCGAGGATGCCGCGGTACGCATCGGCAAGCGCGTGGTCGAATTGCTGCAGGCGCGCGACGCCGATGGCTATGTGCTGCGCGTCGACCTCCGGCTGCGGCCTTCGCCCGAGATCACCCCGATCGCGCTGCCGGTCGATGCCGCGATCGGCTATTATGAATCACAGGCGCTGGCGTGGGAGCGCGCGGCGTTCATTCGCGCGCGTTCGGCGGCGGGCGATATCGCGCTGGGTGAGCGGTTCCTGGCCGCGATCCGGCCGTTCGTGTGGCGCCGCGCGCTCGATTTCGGGACGATCGCCGAGATCCGCCAGATTACCGTCCGCATCCGCGACCATCATGTCCAGGGGCAGGCGTTCGGCGCGGGATACGACCTCAAGCGCGGCCGCGGCGGCATCCGCGAGATCGAATTTTATGCGCAGGTCCACCAACTGATCCACGGTGGCCGCGACCCGGTGCTGCGCGCGCCCGCCACGCTCGATGCGCTCGCGGCCTTGGCGGCGGCGGGCTGGATCGACGCCGGCGACGCGGTCCACCTTGCCGAGGCCTATCGCCTGCTGCGCACGATCGAGCATCGCGTCCAGATGATCGACGATCGCCAGACCCACGCGCTGCCGAGCGGCGAGGCGCTCGATCGCGTGGCGCGGCTGCATGGCCTGCAGGATGGCGCGGCGCTGCTCGACCTGCTGCGCCCGCATGTCGAGCGGGTGGGGCGGATCTACGACGCTATCGAACCGCAGGGCGAGACGCGGCTTCCGGGCGGCGACGATGGGCTGGGCGAGCGGCTTCGCGTGCTCGGGTTCGGCGAAACCGACGCAGTGGTGCGGCGGATCGAGCAGTGGCGGACGGGCAACTACCCTGCCTTGCGCAGCCCGCCCGCGCGCGCCGCGCTCGAAGCGGTGCTGCCGCAATTGTGCGAGGCGTTCGGCGACGCGCCCGATCCCGCGGCGGCGGTCGCCCGGCTCGATACGATGCTCGCGCGGCTGCCCAGCGCGATCAACTTCTTCCGCCTGCTCGAAGCGCAGCCGTCGCTGATGCGCCTGCTCGCGACGACGCTGAGCTATGCCCCGACGCTCGCCGACACGCTCGGGCGGCGGATCGAATTGCTCGACGGGCTGATCGACGCCAGCGCGCTCGATCCGGTGGGGTCGGTCGCCGAACTGGCGGGCGAGATGCGGCTGCGCTCGTTCGACGGCGACGGCTATGAGCGCCAGCTCGATCATGTCCGCCGGATCGTCAACGAAAAGCGCTTTGCGCTTGGGGTACAGATCGTCGCGGGCACCGCCGATCCGCTCGACGTCGCGGCGGGCTATGCGCGCGTCGCCGAAGCCGCGATCGTCGCGCTGGGCGATGCGACCGTCGCCGAATTCGCGCGGCGGCATGGCGTGGTGCCCGGCAGCGAACTGGTGGTGCTCGCGCTCGGCCGGCTCGGCGGGGCGGCGCTCACCCATGCGTCGGACCTCGACCTGATCTATCTCTTCACCGGCGATCACGGCGGCGAGTCGGACGGCGCAAAGCCCTTAGCCGCGGTGCTCTACTACAACCGATTGGCGCAGCGGCTCACCGCCGCGCTATCGGTCGCGACCGCGTCGGGGCCGCTCTATCCGGTCGATACCAGGCTGCGCCCTTCGGGAACGCAGGGGCCGCTGGTGGTCTCGCTAGAGGGCTTCGCGCGCTACCAGCGCGAGAGCGCGTGGACCTGGGAGCATATGGCCCTCACCCGCGCGCGGGCGGTCTTCGGCTCGCCCGCCGCGCGCGCCGCGACGCAAGCCGCGATCGATACGGTGCTGGCGGGCGAACGCCCCGAACGCGACATCGTCGCCGAAGCGCGCGCGATGCGGCGCGACATTCGCGCGCACAAGCCCGCGCAAGGCCCGCTCGATGCCAAGCTGCTCGATGGCGGGCTGGTCGATCTCGAATTCGCCGTCCATGTTCGGCAGCTGGTGCATCGCTCCGGCTTTTCGCCCGATCTGCCCACCGCGATCGCGTCGCTGGTCGCCGCGGGGCATCTGCCGGCGGCGATCGGCCCGGCGCATGATCTGCTGACGCGGCTGCTGGTGACGCTGCGGCTGGTCGCTCCCGACGCGCAGCCCCCCGCGGTGCCGACGCAGGCGCTGATCGCGCGCGCGCTGGCACTGCCCGACTGGGGCGCGGTGGTTGCATCGCTCGAGGCGACGCGCCAGGAAGTGCGCGCCGCCTGGGCGGCGATTGGTGGAGACGAAGAATGACGCTCGAACCCGGTGCCCCGATCCCCGACGTCGCGGTGACGCTGCCCGACGGCAGCGTGCGGCGCCTGGCCGACGCTACCGGCCGCCCGCTGGTGGTGTATTTCTACCCCAAGGACGATACGCCGGGCTGCACCCGCGAGGCGCAGGGCTTTTCGGAGGCGATGCCCGCTTTCGAGGCGGCGGGTGTCGATATCCTCGGCATCTCGAAGGATCCGCCCGCCAAGCACCAGAAGTTCGCCGCCAAATATGCGCTCGCTGTACCGCTCGCCAGCGACGTCGACGACAGGGTCTGCGAAGCGTTCGGCGCCTGGGTCGAAAAGAGCATGTACGGCAAGCAATATATGGGGATCGACCGGTCGACCTTCCTGTTCGGCGCCGATGGCCGGCTGGTGCGCGCCTGGCGCAAGGTGAAGGTGCCGGGCCATGTCGACGAGGTGCTCGCGGCCGCCAACGCGCTGCCGCGGGGGTAGCGCTAACGGGATTCGGGCCGGACGTTGGGCTGGAATTCGGCTGATTAAGCCGCCGTTCAACGACTCGCCGTGCCGCCAACCCGGTCTAACGCGCACAAATCATACTGCTATTGCTGTCGATGCGTAGTTTCCGCACAACCCAATCGTCAGAGCGCGGAGGGGCTGCGATCGTGACAAACCTCTCGCAGCCGCCATTCTGGGGGCCGCGCAACATGGTCGCCGGGGAAAAATGAACAATCTTTCCAGCAGCAAGAACGAAAGCCTGTCCAACAGGTTCCGAAGCTTTTTCAGCACCCGCGATTTCATCTTCCATGACGGCCACAAGCTCCGCCGCCTTTCGGTGACCGGCCGTACCCAGGCGATGATGGCCGGGGTCGCCGCGATCACGCTGACCTTCTCGGCGCTCGGCGTCGCTCAGACCGTCGATGGCGCGCTAGAGACCAACGGTTTCGCCGCCGCCGATGCCGAACTGGCGCAGATGGAAGCCGAAGTCGTCCGGATGCGCGCCGACGTCGCGTCGGTGAAACAGACCGCCGAGGCCCATGCCGCCCGCGTCGAGCAGCGCCAGGCACTGATCGCCTCGGTCCTCAGCGGGAAGGGTGACCCCCAGGAACTCGCCGCACTCGCCGAAATCCCCGCCAACCCCGCTGCCGCCTCGATCATCGCCCCCCTCCGCCGGATCGAGAACCAGCAGGTCGCCTTCGCCATCCAGGCCCGCGCCGCCACCGAGCAGCGGATCGCCGCCACCGAAAAGCATCTCCGCCGCCTGGGCGTCCGCCCCGACCGCGTTCTTTCGAAGGCCGGCCTGGCCATGGGCGGTCCGTTCGAGCCGCTCGACCGCGAAGCCGAGGCGGAAGCCGCCGCCGAGCCCAATGCCGATGCGCAGTTCCGCTCGCTGTTCCAGAGCTGGAAGAAGCTCGACACGCTCGAACAGGCGGTGATCGCGATCCCGTCGCTCCAGCCGGTCGAGAACCTCACCTTGACCTCGAGCTTCGGCGTCCGTTCGGATCCGTTCCGCGGCACTGCGGCGATGCATGCCGGCCTCGACATTCCCGGCCCGATCGGCACCCCGGTCTATGCCACCGCCGACGGCGTCGTCAGCCGCGCGCAGCGCGCCGGCGCCTATGGCAACCTCGTCGAGATCAACCACGGCAAGGGCATCCAGACGCGCTACGGTCACCTCTCGCGCGTCATCGTGTCGGACAACACCCGCGTGAAGCGCGGCCAGCTGGTCGGGCTGATGGGCTCGACCGGGCGTTCGACCGGCAGCCATCTTCACTATGAGGTCCGCATCGACGGTCGTCCGGTCAATCCGATGCCGTATATGCAGAGCGCCGACATGCTGCTCGCCTCGCAGGACAAGGCGCTGCGCCAGCGCGCGAACGTCGGCGGTCCGCTGTCGAAGTAAGCCGATCGGTCGGGCAGGGCGCCATCCATTGCCGGTGGCGCCTGCTTCCCCTATCTCTGATCCATGGCCAGTATCGAACCATCCGCGATCGCGTTGACGCCCTCGGCGGCGGCACGCGTTGCCGCGATCGCCGCCAAGCAGGCGAAGCCCGCGATCCTGCGGCTCTCGGTCGAGGGCGGGGGCTGTTCGGGCTTCCAGTATCGCTTCGGACTGGCCGATGGCCCTGATGCCGACGACACGATCGCCGAAACCGATGGCGTGCGATTGATCGTCGATTCGATGAGCCTCGATCTGGTGCGCGGCGCGCAGGTCGATTTCGTCGAGAGCCTGGGCGGCGCCGCGTTCAAGGTGACCAACCCGCAGGCTGCCGCGGGTTGCGGATGCGGCTCCAGCTTCGCGATCTGACCCTGTGCGAATCACGAGTTACAACGTCAACGGCATCAAGGCGCGGCTGCCACGGCTCATCGAGTATCTCGATGAGGTGAAGCCCGATGTCGTGTGCCTGCAGGAACTGAAGTCGAGCGACGAGACCTTTCCCGAACGCGATATCCGCGACGCGGGTTATGGCGCGATCTGGCATGGGCAGAAGGGCTTCAACGGCGTCGCCATCCTGGCGCGCGGCGCGGACCCAGTCGAGCGGCTGCGCGGGCTAGAGGGCGAGCCCGAGGACGAACATAGCCGCTATCTCGAGGCCGAGGTCGACGGCGTGGTGATCGCATCGATCTATCTGCCCAACGGCAACCCGCAGCCCGGCCCCAAATTCGACTATAAGCTGCGCTGGTTCGAGCGGCTGTCGGCGCGCGCACGGGCGCTGCTGGGCGAGGAACGCGCGGTGGTGCTCGCCGGCGACTACAACGTCATCGCCAATGACGACGACACCTATTCGGTGCGCGCGATGGCCAGCGACGCGCTGATGCAGCCCGAATCGCGCGAGGCCTATCGCCGGCTGCTGTCGCAGGGCTGGACCGATTCGCTGCGGACCCGCTTCCCCGGCGGCGGGGTATGGACCTTCTGGGACTATCAGGCCGGCGCCTGGCAGCGCGACGCCGGGTTTCGCATCGATCATCTGCTGCTCAGCCCGATGGCCGCCGATCGCCTGGTCGATGCCGGGGTCGACAAGGCCTATCGCGGGCGTGAAAAGGCGAGCGATCACGCGCCCACCTGGGTCCAGCTACGCTGATTGGCGCGCGGCGCCATGTTATGGCGCGATTCACTGACTACTAGTGTAAACGCCGAGCGAGAATCTCGCTAAGTTGTTGATATTGCTTTGATCGAGTGTCTGGCATGCTTAGTGCACTGCTACACGTGCCGCCGCGTAAGGCGGTTACGGAGGACAAGCCGATGACCCGTTTCACGCCGATTTTCGCCGCCGCCTGCGCGCTTGCAATCGCCGCACCGGCGCTCGCCGAAGACCCCAAGCCGGCGACGCGCGCCACCGCCGCCGAATCGCAAAAGGCGGCGCCCAACCCCAATCAGCGGATCTGCTTCCGCGACACGATCACCGGTTCGCGCATCCCGCGCACCGAATGCAACACCCGCGCCGAATGGGCCAAGCAGGGGATCAAGGTATCCGTACGGTGACGCTTCACGATGCCGGGCCGCGACGATCGCGGCCCGGTATCCGCCGCTACAGCGTGCGTTCGTAGATCGTGTAGCGCTTGTTGATCTTGGCGTGGATCGCATCGGCGATCGCGATCATCCCCTGATTGTCGTCGAGGATCCAGCCGATCTCGCCGCGAGTCGCGCCGAACTTGGCGAGCGTGTCGCGACGGACATATTCGATCATCATGAAGGCCAATTGGCTCGCCATCCGCGAGGCCTGCAGCCTTTTGACCACCCCCATCAGTGGCACGCGCACCGTCCGGCATTGCGGCGGCGTGCGCAGCCACCACAGCAACTTGGCCCAGCCGAAGGGGAAGAGATTGCCGTTCAGCGGCGCGATCGCTTCGTTGAGGTCGGGCAGGGTGATCAGGAACGCGACGGGCTCGCCATCGACTTCGGCAATGCGGATCAGGTCCTCGAACACGATCGGCTTCAGCTTGCGCCCGACATCGGCGATCTCGGGCGGGGTCAGCGGCACGAACCCCCAATTGTCGCGCCAGGCATCGTTGAGGATGGCGAGGATGATCCCAGCCTCTTCGTCGAAGCGCGACTTGTCGACCCGGCGGATGACGATCCGCTGGTTCTTCTCGCCCGCGGCGATGATCCGCTGGACGATCGGCGGGAAATCGGGGGTGATGTCGAGGTCGTAGGTGACGAGTTCCTTGGCGGGGGTGTAGCCCGCGCGCTCGATCCAGCCGCGCTGCTCGGGCAGGTTATGCCCCATCATCACCGTCGGTGGATGATCGAAGCCCTCGACCAGCAACCCCGGCTGTTCCCAGATCGACAGGCTGATCGGCCCCAGCGCACGGGTGAGCCCGCGATTGCGCAGCCATGTCTCGGCGGTGGCGATCAGCGCGTGCGCGACTTCCTCGTCCTCGGCTTCGAACAGCCCCCATTGCCCCGCGCCGGGGCCGAAGCCGCGGTCGGCGGGCATCGTCAGCGCCAGCGTATCGACATGCGCCGAGATGCGCCCGACGACCTGTCCGTCGCGTTCGGCCAGGAACAACTGCCCCTCGGCGTGGCTGAACCAGCCATTCTTGCCGGGGTCGATCGTCTCGGCCACTTCGCTGCGAAGCGGGGCGATCCAGTTGGGATCGCGGGCGTTGAGCCGATAGGCCAAGTCGATGAATTTGCTGCGATCGGCGCGTGTGGCGACGGGGCGGATGGCGATCATGGCAGCGTCGTCCCGCGTCGCCCGGCGGATGTCAACTTATTGAATGCCCATATACTGCCACTATCTGGCGTTAATGACGAGTACCATGAATTCTTTCTCTCTCGACGGGCTCGACGCCACCGGTATCGCCTCGGCGCGGCTGTCGCTGCCACTCGGCCAGGTGGCAGACGACAAGGCGATGTTGCGTACCGCCGCCGAAATGACGCGTGACCTGCTCGCGCCGCGGCCGGCGCTCTATTGGACCGACCTGCTGCTATCGACCGCGGTGGGCTATGCTGCGCTCGCTGGCGCGATCCTGTTCGAACCGCTCGACTGGGCGATCGTGTCTTGGCTCGTCTCGGTGCTCGCGCTCTATCGCGCCGCCAGCTTCATCCACGAAGTCAGCCATATGAAGCATGCCGCGGTGCCCGGCTTCCGGTTGGGGTGGAACGCGCTGATCGGCGTGCCGCTGATGGCGCCGTCGTTCACCTATGAAGGCGTGCACAACCTGCACCACGCCAAGACTCGCTACGGCACCGCCGAGGACCCCGAATATCTGCCGCTGGCGCATATGAAGCCGTGGAGCGTGCCGCTGTTCGTGCTGGTTTCGGCGCTGGCGCCGATCGGCTTCCTGGTGCGCTATGCGCTCCTGACACCCCTGACGATCCTGGTGCCGTGGCTTCGTCGCCCGGTCGAGGCGCGCTTCTCGGCGCTGTGCATCAACCCCGAATTCCGCCGCCGCCCGACCGAGGGCGAGGCGATGCGCCGCTGGTGGCAGCTCGAGATCGCGACCAGCATCTGGGCGATCGGCCTGATCGCCGCGACTGCGACCGGGGTGCTGCCGCTCAAGGCGTTCGTCATTTTGCTCGCGACGATCTCGGGGATGATGGCGATCAACCAGGTGCGCACCTTGGTCGCGCATCTGTGGGAGAATGAGGGCGAGGAAATGTCGCTGACCGCGCAATATCTTGATTCGGTCAACGTGCCGCCGCCCGCCACGCTGCCTGTGCTGTGGGCGCCGGTGGGGCTGCGCTATCACGCGCTGCATCATCTGCTGCCGGGGCTGCCCTATCATTCGCTGGGCGAGGCGCATCGCCGATTGTCGACCGCGTTCGACGGGCATTCGCCCTATCACAAGGCGAGCTACGACGGGTTGCCGGGGCTGCTGAACCGGCTGGTGCGCGGAACGCTGCGCAGCCGCTAGACGCTGCGGATCATTCCTCGGTCCGCACCAGCACCGCTTCGCCGATCAGGAAGAACAGCAGGAACGGTGCCCACGCCGCCAGGAACGGCGGATAGGCCCCAAGATTGCCCATCGCGAGCGCGAAATTGTCGGCGACGAAATAGGCGAAGCCCAGACCCATCCCGATCACCGCGCGGATGAAGAGCTTGCCCGATCGGGCGATGCCGAACGCCGCGACCGCGCCCAGCAGCGGCATCAGGATCGACGACAGTGGCCCCGACAATTTATGCCACAGCGCGCCCTCCAGCGCCTTCGTCGGGCGACCCGCCTGCTCCAGCTCGCCTACCGCGGTCTTGAGCTCGCCGAACGACAGCGCATCGGCCTCGACCGACGACAAGGTGAACTGATCGGGGCTGATCCCGCGCCCGATCACGATCGAGGGCAGGCGCTGCACCTCGCCGCGGCGAACGTCGAACCGCGTCGCGTTGGTCAGCCGCCAGCCATCTCCCTCGCGCACCCCGCGCTCGCCCATGATCACCGACACGATCGATCCGCCCTGGCGCTTATACTGGCTGATGCCGCGTAGTTGCGCCGCATCGCCGCGCCCACGCACTTCGCGCACCTGCACCAGGTCGTCGCCTTCGCGTACCCAGATATTCGCGCGATCGCCGCGATCGACGGGCATCGGCCCGAAATCGACCCGCTCCCAGGCGCTCAGCGTCGCGGTCGCGCGGCTGACGACGCGGTCGTTGAACGCGAACGACAGCACCGCGACGCCCAACGCAGTGACGATCAGCGGCGCCAGCACCTGGTGCGCCGAAAGCCCCGCGGCCTTGAGCGAGATGATCTCGCTATTCTGGTTGAGCGTCGATAGCGTGATAATCGTGCCGAGCAGCACCGCAAAGGGCAGGAAGCGCGCGATGATCTGTGGCGTGCGCAGCGACGCATAGCGCCACACCTCGGCCTGGCCATTGCCCTCATAGGCAAGGATGCGTCCGCTCTCGCTCAAAAGGTCGAGCGCCTGGAGCACCATTACGAGCGCCGCCAGGATGGCGAAGGTGCGGATCAGGAACATCTTGCCCATGTAGAGCGACACCGTCCGCGACGGGAAAAACGACACGTTCATTGCGATAGCGCCTTAAGGAAGCGATCGGGCATCAAGCGGTCCGGCGCCGGCCGGGCAGGCGGCTGGTCACTGCCTTCACCAGCTTGCCCGCCACGCGTTCGAGTCCGCCGATCGGCTGGCCGCCGGGGACATAGGCGATCTGATAATACATCCAGCCGACCAAGGCGGCGAACAGGGCAAAGGGTACCCAAAGCGCAATGATCGGATCGACGCGGCCGAGCCCGCCCACCGCTTCGCCATATTCGTTCACCTTGTGATAGGTGACGATCATCACGATCGACAGGAAGACGCCCAGCGCGGATCCCGACCTTTTGGCGGGAACGCCGAGCGCGAGCGCGAGCAGCGGCAGCAGGAACATCGTCGCCACCTCGACCACGCGGAAGTGGAACGCCGCGCGGCTGGTGTTGCGAAGCTCGGGGCTGGCATCGTCGTCACCGCCCAGCCGCACCAGCTCGGGCAGGGTGCGCTCGAGATTGCGGTCGCCGCGCGCGCGGAAGCGCCCGAATTCGGGCAGCGGGATCGGCAAATCATGGCTGGTGAAGGTCAGCACGCGCGGGCGCACGAAGCCGGGTGAATTATGCACCAGCGTGCCGCGCGTCAGGCGAAACAGGATCGTGTTCGGATCGTCGGTCGCGAGGAACTGGCCCTTCTCGGCGGAGGCGGCGTACCAGCCGCCCTCCTTGTCGCGAAAATTGACGAAGATGCCCGAGAGGTCGCGGCCGCTGTCGCGGCTGTCCTCGATCCGCATCGTCATGTCAGCGCCGAAGCTGGTGAATTCGCCGACCTTGATCGACGCGCCGAGCGCGCCCGATCGCAGCTCGAAGCGGAGTTCTTCGTAGGCATAGCGCGCGGTCGGCTGGACATAGCCGACAATCGCCAGGTTCAGCGCCGCCAGCACGATGGTGTAGAAATACGGCACGCGCAGCAGCCGCCAATAGCTCATGCCGACGCCCTGGAGCACGTCGAGCTCGGACGAGGCGGCCAGCTTGCGGAACGCCAGCAGGATGCCGAGCAGCAGCCCGATCGGAATGCCCAAGCCCAAATATTCGGGCAGCAGATTGGCGAGCATCTTCCAGACGACGCTTACCGGCCCGCCCTCGGTCGCGACGAAGTCGAACAATCGGAGCATCCGGTCGAGCACCAGCAGCATCGCCGCGATCACCAGCGTCGAAAACAGCGGCACCGCGATCAGGCGTGCCATGTAGCGGTCGATCGACTTCATGTCGGGAAAAGCGTGCTTTCGCTACGGGGTGAACGCCCGGCTATACCCGGCAGAGACCAAGGCGTCAGCATCGAATTCGCCATCGGTACGTCACCCCGGCCCTGGGCGAGGGGGCTAGCGCCGAGCGCCCAAGACGCGGCCGGATGCCGTAACCCCTTATTCCTCCCCCGCCAGGGGGAGGTGGCGGACGCTTCGGCGTCGGTCGGAGGGGGCGGATGGGGTGCGGTCGGTGGTTGTGCATTTTGGCTAACCAGCGCGTGCAGGTCGCGGGCGCTTCGTGTCCGCCCCCTCCATCAGACTTCGGCTGCCACCTCCCCCTGGCGGGGGAGGATGGAACGAACCCCAAGATTTACGAAATCACCCCCACCGCACGCCCCGCCGCGCCGAACATCGCCAGCACCCGCTCGATCTGTTCGGGGGTGTGTTCGGCGCATAGCGAACAGCGCAGCAGGAAGGTGCCTGCAGGCGTCGCCGGCGGGCGCGCCATGTTGACGTACAGGCCGCCTTCGAGCAGCGCCTGCCACATCACCACCGCCTGCTGCTGGTCGTCCAGGATGATCGCAATGATCGCCGAATCGGGCTGCGCGGTGCCGAGCTTAAACCCCATGTCGGTCAGCCCGCGATGCAGCGTGCGCGCATTGTCCCATAATTGCGCGCGCTTCTTGTCGGCGGTCATCAGCTTGCGGATCGAGGTCGCCGCAGTCGCGACCACCGAGGGGGGCAGCGAGGCGGTGAAGATATAGGGCCGGCACGACAGCCGCATCACTTCGAACTTGGGATGGTTCGACACGCAGAAACCGCCGACGGTGCCCACCGATTTCGAGAAGGTGCCGATCACGAAATCGACATCGGTGCCGAGTTCGAGCCCGACTTCCTCGTACACGCCGCGGCCATGCTCGCCGAAAAAGCCCATCGAATGCGCTTCGTCGACCAACACCATCGCACCATGCTTGCGCGCGACCTCGACCATTTGACGAAGCGGGGCGATGTCGCCGAGCATCGAATACACGCCTTCGAGCACTACCAGTTTGCCGGCTTCGGCGGGCAGCCGGCCGAGGCGCTTGTCGAGATCCTCGACCGAATTGTGGCGAAAGCGCACGATCTCGGCATTGCCCAGCGCGCAGCCGTCATAGATCGACGCATGGCTGTCGGCGTCGAGGATGATGTACTCACCCTTGGTGGCGATCGTCGACAGGATGCCGAGATTCGCCTGGTAGCCGGTCGAAAACACCATCGCGTGGTCGGCCCCGTAGAATTCTTTGAGCGCTTCCTCGGCATCGACATGGTCGCGGAAGGTGCCGTTGAGCATCCGGCTGCCATTGGTGCCCGATCCGAACTGGTCGAGCGCCGCCTTGCCCGCGGCGATCACGTCGGGGTCGAAGGTCATGCCCATATAATTATAGGTGCCGAGCAGGATCGTGTCCTTGCCGCGGATCACCGCCTCGGTCGGTGATTTCACGCGCTCCATCACGATCGCGAACGGATCGCGCACGCCCGTGGCCAGCAGCGCCTCGCGCTCGGCGATCAGCGGGTCGAACTTGCTGAACAGGTCGCGCGCGGGCGGCGCGGTCGCGGGTTCGACGGGCAGGGCATGGGGCGCGGTTGCGGCTTCGGTCATCTCAAATCCATCCTGGCCCGTTCGTCCTGCGTAAGGGCTGAGCTTGTCGAAGACCCGTATCGAAGGAACATGCCCAAGACGACCCGGTCCTTCGATACGCCATTTCGACGGGCTCAATGGCTACGCAGGACGAACGGTGGTTACTGCTTCAGCTTCTGCACCGCATCGACCAACTGGCCGACGGTTTCGATCTCGGCCTGCATGTTCATCGTGATCAGCACGTCGAACTCGTCCTCGACCGCGGCGACGAAATCCATCACCGTCAGGCTGTCCCATTCGAGATCGCCGGCGAAGGTGGTGCCTTCCTCCAGCGCGATGCCCTTCTTGTTGAAGGGTTCGATCTGGGCGGTGACGGTGTCGAAGATCGCCTGACGGTCGGACATTCGGTGCTTTCTGGCTAAGTTGCGTATCGGCCTGCCAGCAAAATGCGGCGGCTTTCCGGCGCTGCTATAGCAGGCCGTTGGCGCGATACCACTGGGCGGTGGCAGGTAGCCCCTCTGCAGCGGTGATCCGCGGTTGCCACAGCGCAGCGGGCGGGCGGCGATCGGGGTCGGCGGTCCAGTCGGGATGGCAGAAATAGGCGACGCGATCGGGGGTCAGCTTGGCCTTGTCCCCCTGTACCGCGCGCGCGACCCGCGCCGCGATCGCCAGCAACGGGCGGGGCAGCGACAGCGGCATCACCCGCTGGCCGACCGCACGACCGAGCGCGCGCGCGAAGCTGTCGTGCGTCCAGGCGCCGGGGGTCTGGTCGTCGACTTCGTAGATCTCGCGCGCGCCTTTGCTGCCCGCGAGCGCGAGCAGCAGCCGCACCAGATCATCGACGTGCAGGATCGAAAGCTTGCCCGGCGGCGGCAGCGGCATCACCCCGCGCGTCGCCAGCCAGAACATATCGCGCAGCTCCATGTCGCCGGGGCCATAGATCGCGGGCGGGCGGACGATGTCCCAATCGCGGTCGCTCGCGGTCACCAGCGCGTCACCCTGCGCCTTCGACCAGCCATAGGTCGAAAGATCGGGCTCGCGCGCCGCGAGCGACGAGACATGGACGAAGCGTGCGACCCCCGCCGCCTTGGCTGCGTCGAGCACCCCGCGCGTGCCGTCGATATTGCCCGCGACGAACCCCGCGCGGTCGGGGGCGTTCACCACGCCAGCGACGTGGATCACCGCATCGGCGCCCTCGCAAAGCGCGCCGATGCGATCGAGCGCGCCTTCGATCCAGGTCACCCCCTCACGCGGCGGCTGCGCGCGGCGGGTGAGGGCGCGCACCGGGTGGCCATCGGCGAGCGCCCGCGTGATCAGCCGCGACCCGACGAAGCCGGTCCCGCCGGTGATCGCCAATACGCTCACAGCAACGCCATGTGGTTGCGATGCACCAACGCCGAGCGCGGCGCGTAACCGAGCAGGTCACCCAGTTCGTCGCTCCGCCGCCCGATCACCAGCGCGGCATCGGCATCGCCATATTCGGTTAACCCCCGCGCGACATGGCTGCCATCGGGTGCGACCAGCAGCACCAGGTCGCCGCGCGCGAATCGCCCGTCGATCCGCTGTGCGCCCGCAGGAAGCAGGCTCTTGCCCGCGCGCAACGCCTCGACCGCGCCGGCATCGATATGGATCGCACCGCGCGCGGTAAGCCCGCCGCGCAGCCACGCCTTGCGCGCAGGCGCGCTCGCGGGGGCGACGAAGACGGTACCATGGCCGCTGTCGGCGAAGCGTTGCAACGGATTCAGCCCATGCCCTCCTGCGATCGCCAGATGCGCGCCAGCCGCCGTCGCGATCCGCGCCGCCTCGACCTTGGCGAGCATGCCGCCCGATCCCATTCCCGATCGCGACGACCCATCGGCCATCCCCTCGATCGCGGCGATCGTCTCGACGCGCGGGATCAGCGTCGCCGCCGGGTCGGTCGCGGGGTTGGCGGTGTAGAGCCCGTCGACGTCGGACAGCAGGATCACCCCCTGCGCCATCGCCGCGCCGGCGACCCGCGCCGCCAGCCGGTCATTGTCGCCGAAGCGAATTTCCTCGGTCGCGACCGAATCATTCTCGTTGATGATCGGCACGACGTTCAGCCGCAGCAGCCGGTCGAGCGTCGCGGCGGCGTTGAGGTAGCGGCGGCGATCTTCGAGATCGTCGAGCGTCAACAGCATCTGCGCGGCGGTTAGCCCTTGTTCGTGGAGTAGCCCCGCCCAGGTGCCCGCCAGCGCGATCTGCCCGGTCGCCGCCGCCGCTTGCGCATCCTCGAGGCTCGCGCGGCCGCCCTTGGCGAGCTTCAACCGCCGCGCCCCCAGCGCGATCGCGCCCGACGACACCACCGCGATTTGCTGGCCCGCACGCGTCCGCTCGGCGATGTCGGCGACCAGGCTCGCCAGCCAGTCGCGGCGAATCTCCCCCGCCGGATCGACCAGCAGCGAAGACCCGACCTTGACGACCAGCCGCGGACAGGCGGCAGGCGAAAAGGTCACGCTTGGGCCTGCGAGTGCGCGATCAGATCGGCGACCATGCCTTCACTTCTCCAGCACCCTCGTCGTCCTCGTCATCATCATGGTCGAGCTCGTAATGCGTCCGCTCGACCGGGCCGATCGTCTCGATCATCCGGTCGAGCAGCGGTTCGATACCCGCGCCGGTCGCGCCCGAAATCGCGAAGATCTCGGCACCGCCCGATGCCTCGCGCAATTCGGCGGTCATCGCTTCGACCAGTTCGGCATCGAGCAGGTCGCATTTGTTGAGCGCGATCACCTCGGGTTTGTCGTCGAGGTCGGCGCCATAGGCGGCGATCTCTTCGCGAACGATGCGATACGCTTCCATCACGTCATCGCCATTGGCGTCGACCAGATGGAGCAGCACGCGGCAGCGCTCGACATGGCCCAGGAACCGGTCGCCGATCCCCGCGCCATCGGCGGCACCCTCGATCAGCCCCGGAATGTCGGCGAGCACGAATTCGCGCGACTTGTGGCTGACCACGCCCAATTGCGGGCGCGTGGTGGTGAACGGATAGTCGCCGACCTTGGCCTTGGTGTTGGTCACCGCGTTGATGAAGGTCGATTTGCCCGCATTGGGCAGCCCCAACAGCCCGGCATCGGCAAGCAGCTTCAGCCGCAGCCACACCCACGCCTCGTCCCCCGGCCACCCGCTGCCATGCTGGCGCGGGGTGCGGTTGGTCGAGGTCTTGTAACTGGCGTTGCCGCGCCCGCCATCGCCACCGCGCATGAACACCTGGCGCTGGCCCGGCTTGGTGAAGTCGGCGAGCACATGTTCCTTGTCCTCGCTGATGATCTGGGTGCCGACGGGCACCTTGATCACCAGATCCTCGCCGCCGCCGCCGGTGCGGTTGCTGCCGGCGCCGCCATTGCCGCGCGGCGCGCGGAAATGCTGGGTGTAGCGAAAGTCGATCAGCGTGTTGAGGCCGGGGACGGCCTCGAAGATGATGTCGCCACCCTTGCCGCCGTCGCCGCCGTCGGGGCCGCCATATTCGATATATTTCTCACGCCGGAAGCCAACCGCTCCGCCGCCGCCCGCGCCCGATCGGACGAAGATCTTTGCCTGGTCAAGAAAATGCATGGGGTGCCGATAGCGCAGTTACGGGGAAATGTCGAAGCCTACGGAGTCCTCCCCCGCAATGGGGAGGTGGCAGCCCGAAGGGCTGACGGAGGGGGCGGAGTACCAACGGCCGCTCGTGCCCGCCCCCTCCACCGCTTCGCTGGTCCCCCTCCCGCTGGCGGGGGAGGATCTAGGCGTTCACCCCGTGCGATCGCACCAGCGCCTGCAACGCCAGTCGCCTGGCGGTATCGCGCGGCAGGCCGAGCGCCTTGGCCATCGGCCCACCCATCAGCGCATCGCCCAGCGCCATCAGCACCAGCTGCAGCGTGTCGTCATGGATCGGCCGGTCGCCATGGCCCGCCGCCGAAAGATCGTCGACCAGCCGGTGGATCGCCTCGAGGATCGGGTCGAGCGCGTCGTTGTTGCCCGACAGGATCATCCAGCTCGCCAGCGCGCCGGCGCCTTCCTTGTCGAACGCATCGAACGTCAGCTCGACCACCTCGCGCGGGTCCTGCTCGGCGCGCGCGCGCAAGGCCGCGGCACCGATCTTCGCGGTGATCGTATCGGCCATGCTCTCGGCCAGCGCCTTTTGCAGCCCCGCTGCCGATCCGAAATGGTGGAGCAGATTGGCGTGGGTGCGCCCGATCCGCGCCGCGACCGCCTTGAGCGTCACCGCCTGCGGGCCGGCTTCGATCAGCAGCTCGCGCGCGGCCTGCAGCGCAGCGACTCGCGACTGCTCCGGGCTAAGCCTTTTGCGTTCTATTGACATGAATGTAAGTAGCGATTATCTCGGGCCATCTGTCGCAAACCGTGGAGGATTTCGGTGTCGAAAGCAAAGACTCCCGCCGACCTGACGATCACCCCGCGCGATCGTCGCTTCGGTCGCGGCGGCGATCGGTATCGCCGCTGGTGGCTGAACGACGATCCGATCGCGACCGCCTTCTACAACGCGCTGTCGGTCACCTTCCCCAAGGGGGAGGGGTTCTTCGTCGATTCGGTGCGCAAGTTCCGCGACGATGCGCCGCCGCGGCTTGCCGCCGAAATAAACGCGTTCGTGAAGCAGGAAGTGCTCCACACGCGCGAACATGTCGCGTTCAACCGCCACGTCACCGACCAGGGCTATGACGTGTCGCGGCTCGAGCGGCGCGTCGATGACGAACTCGCGATCACCAAGGGGCGGCCGCCGATCGCCAATCTGGCCGCGACAATGTGCCTCGAACATTTCACCGCGATCCTGGCGCACGAGCTGGTCGCGACGCCGGCGCATCTGGCAGGCGGCGATGCGGAGGCGGTGGCGATGTGGCGCTGGCACGCGATCGAGGAGATCGAGCATAAGGGGGTCGCATACGACACCTGGATGCACGCGACGCGCGACTGGACCCGGCTGAAGCGCTGGTATGTAAAATCGCTCGTGATGGTGATCGTGACCGCCAAGTTCTTCCACGGGCGGACCACCGGGATCCTTGACCTGCTCGACCAGGACGGGCTGCGCGGGCCAGCGGTGCAGTGGCGGCTGTTCCGCTACGCCTTCGGCCGCCCCGGCATGGCGCGCAAGATCATGGGCGCCTGGGCAAGCTTCTTCCTGCCCGGCTTCCACCCCTGGAACCACGACGATCGCGCGCTGATCGGCAAGGTCGACAGCAATTATGCCGCGGCGAGGATGCCGGCGGTGGCGTAAGTCCCCCTCCCGCTTGCGGGAGGGGTTAGGGGAGGGCCTGTCACGCCGCCGCTTCGACAAGCCCTCCCCCGACCCCTCCCGCAAGCGGGAGGGGAGAAGGCGTTCTGCTTTCATACAGCACGCACGGCACCGCGACACCGCGGGCGCGCGACCAGCGCGGCTCGACCGCCCCGGTCGGCACAAACCCGAGCTTTGCGAGCACCCGGCCCGACGCCGGATTGTCGATGAAACGCCCCGACCCGATTCGTTCGATCCGCAGGCTGGCGCGCAGCGTATCGAGCACCGCCGCGCCCGCCTCGGTCGCATAGCCGCGCCCCCAGGCATCGCGCCTTAGCCAATAGCCGAGCTCGAGCGCGCCGGCGTCGTCGCGGTGCACGCCGATGCTGCCGATCAGCCGGACCGCGCGATCGACATGCTCGAAGATCAGGAAATTGGGTTCACCCGCGCGCGCAGGCTGCGCCAGGAATGCCGCCGCGTCGACGGGGCCATAGGGCCAGGGCGCCCGTGCGAGCATCTTGACGATGCCGCGATCGGCGATCGCCGCGCACAGAGCGGGGGCGTCCTCGGGCCAGCCGGGCCGCAATGTCAGTCTTGCCGTTCGTATGAACATGCTCGCGCTCCTCGCAAACGCCGTCGCCGGCGAGCGGCGGGGCAGGGGAGGGAGCATGAAAAAAGGGAGACCGGGGTGACCCGTCTCCCTTGTTCGCTGGTTCCTTGACGGAACACCGGGTCGCCCTGGTGGGCAACCCGGCCGGTTGCCCGTTATTCTGCGGCTTGCGCCATCGGCTGGACCGCACAGAAGGTGCGGCCGAGCTTGCCCTTGTTGAACGCGACATGGCCGTCGACCAACGCGAACAGCGTGTGGTCCTTGCCGATGCCGACGTTCGGGCCGGGATAGAATTTGGTGCCGCGCTGGCGCACCAGGATGTTGCCCGGCACGACCAGCTGGCCGCCGAACTTCTTCACGCCAAGGCGCTTGCTCTCGGAGTCGCGACCGTTGCGCGACGAGCCGCCTGCTTTCTTATGTGCCATTGTCTATGCTCCTCGTGCTCGGATCAGGCCGTAGCGTCTTCGCTGGCGCCGGCCTTGGCCTGCTCGCCCTTGGCCCGCTCGCCGCCGATCGCCACGATCTTGAGGATCGTGTGATTCTGGCGATGGCCGTTCTTGCGGCGATAATTGTGGCGGCGACGCTTCTTGAAGACGATGACCTTGTCGCCCTTCGCCTGCGCAATGATCTCGGCGGCGACGGTAAGCCCGCTGCCAGCCTTCAAATCGCTGCCTTCACCGGTCATCAGGACATCGCCCAGCGTGACCGAATCACCAGCTTCACCGTCGATCTTCTCGACGACGATCTTGTCTCCGGCGGCAACGCGATACTGCTTGCCGCCCGTGCGCACGACTGCGAACATGGGCTTTCGACTCTTCTTCAATGCGTAATCCCCGCGAAAAGCCAAAGCCCCGCGAGAAGGAAAGGTGCGGTTATGCCAAGGGGCGGCGGCTGTCAACCGCCTGCGCCCCTGGATGTCAGTGCCGATGGCTCTGTTTCAGCCGATATCGACCGTTATCGAGCTTGTCGAACAGCCCGCCGATCGCCGGATGGTCGATCGGCTCGTCGCTGTCGTCGGTCACCAGGTTCTGCTGGCTGACATAGGCGACATAGCTCGAATCGGCATTTTCAGCGAGCAGGTGGTAGAAGGGCTGGTCCTTGCGCGGACGAACGCTCTCGGGGATCGCGTCATACCATTCCTCGGTATTGGCGAAGACCGGGTCGACGTCGAAGATCACGCCGCGAAAGTCGAACAAGCGGTGGCGGACGACTTCGCCCACGTTGAAGCGCGCATGCGCGATCGGCGGCAGCGGCACGCCGGGGTCGAGCGGGTGATCATGGGGAAACTGGTTTTGCGACATGCCCCCAATCTAATGGTTGTTGCGCAGTGCACAAGCAGCCCCTTGCACGGCTGTCGATTGTCGATTAGACGCCCGCCTTCGTCGACCGGAGCCGGTCTCGGACACGCTGTCCGCCGGCACCAAATGACCTCGCGGAGAGGTGGCAGAGTGGTCGAATGTACCGCACTCGAAATGCGGCGTGCCCTTGCGGGTACCGTGGGTTCGAATCCCACCCTCTCCGCCAAACAGTCTTCGAATTCCTCGGGTCCGAAGAATGCGCCTGGTAACTGGCGCGTTCCCGGGCCGTTTTGGCTAGGTGAGGTACTGCAGAGACGCATCGGCGGCCAAAGGTAGCGCGGTTTCCCGTCCGATTCTCTGCAAGGGGTCACGGCAGTACCTCATCCGTGCGATGTACGCGGACGACGATAGCCTGAATGTGCCGTTCCTTCGCGGGTTTTCGGCATCTCACCGGGCAGTACGGTTCCGCGCCTGGGCCCCGTCCCACCAGAACCAAATTTCCAACGGCCGGGATCCACCGATGGATGGGGGCTGGGACTAGACCAAGTGGTTGATCTGTATTGAAACTATTCGCCGGGCAGAGGGTGAAGCTCGCAATAAATTGCAGGTAGGTTGCAGGGGCTATTTGGCAGGTTAGACGGCTTTGGCAGGAGGCCGAACGCAATCTGGCAGGCCGCGTTTACCAGACTGGGTCAACGGCGTTTTGCAAGTCACGTCGGCGGGAAATCTGGCTGATCAAGCCGTTTACTTTGCACCCAACAGCAATCAGACAATTGGATCAGCGGGCGGTGGGCAGCGCTGCCATGTAAGCGACGATGGCGTCGTCAATCGCCGCATTGGTGTTGGACATGATGGCAGCGTCGAGTTGCTGTCTCGCGCAAATAAGCGCTGGGTTAGGGGTTGGTGCTGGCTGATCCGGTTCGGGTTCCACGGCGGCGCACTCGATGACCAACCGCAGGAACGCGGTCGGCGAAGTGCGGCGACTGGTCTGACCCGTAGCCAAGCGCAACAGCAGTGCTTCGAACAGCGGAACGGTACGTCGGCGACCGTTGGAAGTGCGGACTGCGGTCGGCGCGTTCGCGACCAGCAGCACCGAAGCCCGCCATGCTTCATGCGCTGCGATGGCAGGAGCGGCTGCTGCCCGGCCGCGCCCCCGGTCCGGCGAGAAGCCAGGAGCAAAGCGCCCGCCAGCGTCCCGTCCGTTCAATACCCCCGCTCCCGCCGCTTTTCTCGGCGTTCGAGCTCCTCCAGAAAGGACGCTGCGTCCTTCGTCAGCTCGATGACGTCCTTCGACGCAAGGCGATTAGACGGCTTGCCGGACGCCAGGCCCCATACATTCGCCTCCAAGAGGGTAACGTCCTGCGGCTTTCCAGCGATCATCATCTGCGTCCGGCTGGTAAAAACACGGAGGATCGTGCGATTGATTTCTTCCAAGTTCATTAGCTCCCCCCGCCGACGGGTACGCGCCCCCTCGGGGTTGCCAGACTGCCCCTTGGCAAACCGGCCATTGCCGCCGCGCGCGACGCTGCCACTCATGCCGCGTCCTCCAAGGCAAGGGTCGCGACGCGGTCCATCTCTGCGTTGCGGCGTGCGTACACCTCGGCGAACGTTTCTCCGGTAGCCACGAGCACCGCGTCGCGCTTTGCAAGCTTCTCCCAACGGCGGATCGTAACCGCGCAATAGTTGGGCTCATACTCGATCAGTCGGCCATGGCGGCCCGTCTTGTGAGCGGCAATAAGAGTGGAGCCCGAGCCACCGAATGGGTCGAGCACGATCTCGCCGCGCTTCGAAGTGTCCTTTATAGCATCCATGATCATCGTTACCGGCTTCACAGTCGGATGCAGCGCAAGCTCGGGGTCCCGTCCCGTCCTGGTTGCACCGCGATAGTGCCAGACGTTGGTCCGATAGCGCCCGTTCCTGCCGAGCTCGACCGTGTTGAGGTGTGGCGCCTTACCCACCTTCCAAACGAATACCATTTCGTGCTGGCTTCGGTAGAAGCTTCCCATGCCGCCATTGTCCTTGACCCAGACGCACAGGTTCTGAAGACCTGAATACACCTGCCGGCCGGCCCTCTGCATTTCCTCTACGTGCCCCCAGTCCATGCACTGAAAATGAATAGCGCCGTCGATGCTCACTGCCGCGGCATTAGCGAACACGCTGCGCAAAAACTCGGCGAACTGTGCTTCACTCATCTCGCCGCTGGCTAGCCTCGCAAGCAGTCGGAGCGCAGCCGCAGAGCCGACACCCGGACGCTGTGCAGGTGCTCACCTACCATCAAGCGAAGGGCCTGGAGTGGCCGATCACGGTGTTGGTTGAACTAGAATCCAAGGCGAAGGGTTCGCCGTTCGGCATCGTCGCCGAAGACGAAAGTCCGCCGGACTGGCGTGCGCCGCTTGCAGCGCGTGTCCTACGTTACTGGCCATGGCCCTATGGCGAGCAGCAGGTAGGTGTAGGCCTGGACGTCTCGGCGCCAGCAAGCCCTCAGGGCATCGAAGCGCTTGCCGCTGAACGGCTTGAACGCACACGGTTGCTATATGTCGGCATGACGCGACCGCGCGACCACTTGGTTTTCGCGCTCACGGGGCAGCCGGCGGAATGGCTGGACGAACTAACGGGTGACGACGGTGCGCCCCTCGTCGCTGCCAGCAGCGGCGTCGTCAGTGTGGGCGGAAGACGGTTTGAGGTGCGCACGCCGTCTCCAGCTTGCGATTCAACGCCCCCCGCGGCCGGTGAGTTCGTCCGACCATTGTTTGAGCGCACTGCGCACCCGCCGCTGCGGCTCCGGCCCAGTGCGACTGCGGCCGACGGTATCGTCGCGGTAGTGGAGACCATCAGCGTGGGACCAAGGATCGCGCTTGTTGGCGATCCCGACCTTCAAGCGCTCGGAGAGGCCTTCCATCGATTTCTTGCCTGTGACGACCCAAGCATCGACCCGCAGACGCGACGCGAGGTGGCTACTGACATGTTGTCCCGGTGGGGTGCTCTGCAGGTCAATCCGAATTATCTCGTCGCCGTCTCGGACCGTTTTCATTCCTTCCTCAGCGGGCGCTTCGGAGATTCTGCCAGGCTGCGGGAATGGCCGGTCCATGCGGCGGTGGGTATGCAGACAATCGGTGGCCGCATTGATCTCCTTATTGATGACGGAAACGGCTTCGTCGTGATCGACCACAAGAGCTTTCCTGGGTCTATGGCTTTAGACGAAAGCAGATTGCGTTCCTTCGCCGGCCAAGTCGCACTGTATTCTAGGGCGCTCGAGGAGGTGACCGGGCGCCTGTGCAGAGAATTCTGGGTGCACCAGCCGGTCGCCGGCGTCATGACGAGGGTCGAACTGCTGGGAGCGCAGTGATCGTCAATGGGTTACCATCGGCAGTTACCGGGGCTTTGCCGCTACCTCACTGCCGCATGCTTGATACTATTCGAAGAAGCACGGTGACCCCCAGTGCAGAATTGCTTGTGTCTCAATGTCGAGATTCTCTAACCGGGCAGCTAGCTCCCGGTCCGGTGCGACCGCGCGGACCGCCTCCGTGATTTGGTCGATTGGCGCGCGGATAAAAGCCAGCGGTACTGTCAAACTAACCAGCATCTGGTTCGTTGTGCCTCCGCTTCGGAAAAAGACGCATTTTCGGCGGGAGGCGAACGCGATACAAGCCAAAATCAAATAGTGAACATACGGTGGTTGCGAGCGCTCCAATCACAGTTTGAACCAACCTGGATAGGGGCGGTGCATCAGCTCTGACAGTACCTTCCAAAACCTTCTTGGCATCAGCTACGTTGCAGCGTCAGGTACGACCTTCCAGTCTAACATTTCTGGCGCGCGAGCGAACAAGTCGAGCAGGTCTGGTAAGAGACTTCGTTGCCGACGTATATCCTCGAACACACTCAAATGCGGCGTCTTGAGGAGATCGGTCTCCAAATGCGCCAGTTCGTGCGCGTCGGCCTCGTTTTCCTTCGAAGCAACATATTGATGCATTCGTGCCGAGAACCCGCCGAACGCGTTTTTGCGCGCTTCGCGGATTGCTTCGCGGTTGAGGCCAAGAACATCGATCGTGAAGGTTGCGCGGGCAAGATCGGCCTCGCCGAGCCCGTCCAGCGGCAGAATGTCAAAAGTGCCTTGAATGCGCGTTCCCCCGGGCGTCACACCTCCAAGGTCAATCTCGAGGAACGAGAACGGGTCCTCTGTGCGCGGATCGATGAAGCCCGGTACGCCCGCTGCAGGCGGTACGACTGCGTCATTGCGCCCGCGCATGAACTCGTCGACGATCGTTCCGTTCAGCACGCCGTAGCGGTTGCTTTTCGGACCGTTACAGGGACCACAAGCGAACAGGTAGTTACCCCAAACAAAGGCGTGCTCGGGGAACAGGTTTTTTGGTTGAATGTGCTCGATTTCGTCAGCAAGGGAATCTTCGCAGTAGCTGCAACGTGCCGAGCCGACGCACATTTTGGCGAGGGTCTCACGTATCGTCTTGAAAGCATCCTTCTTCGCATTAGAACTGATCTTTGCATCCCACTCACTCTTGGCCTTGGCCACGCGTGCGGGATAGTCCGCTGGTTTATCGACGATCGCCTGGATCGCATTTAACGTCTTGAGAGCCGATTCAGGCAGATCACGCACAGCAATCTTAAGCATTAGGCTGCGACCGTTGCCGCCGTCGTCGGCAGCATCGATCGTAGATCTTCCATACGATCTTCGTCGCCCGCGGCGAGTTGGCCTTTCAGCGCCTTGCGGTTCAACTGCGCCAATTCGTTCATAAGCTGCTTCGAGTCCTCGGAGCGCGCAATGTCGCGACCGAAGAATTCGGTTCCAAAAGCGTCTAGGATCGACCCATGTATGAGGCGGTTCAACGCCACGCCCTCGATCAAGCCGGATTGCTCTCCGCTCCCCGGACTCGCCAGCCGCCAGACAGTCGTCGCGTTCCGGCAGATGATCGGACTGTGGGTCGTGACGAGAAATTGAACCTTCGGGAAGCAGCGGGTGAACCAGGGCCCTATGTCCCGCTGCCAAGACGGGTGCAGATGGGCATCGACTTCGTCGATGGCGACGACGCCGGGTAGGTTGACGGAGCTCCCCGCGATGTCGAGGGCGTTCACAACGGCATCGACCCCGTACGACCGGGTCATCTGCCGGAGGATCTCGAAAATCATCGAGAGGACGGAGCGATAGCCGTCGCTCAATTGCTCTACGATTACTCGCGCTCCGTTCGCATCGGTGATCACGATCTCTTCGCTTCGGACCTCGGAAATTTTCGCCCCATGCGGGAGCAGCTCCGAGCTATTCAAAAACTTGATCAGATGCTCGAGCAGATGGCCGTCCTCCGAACTGCTTTCGAGCTGGCGTACGCGCAATTCGCGAAGCCAGCGCAACCCTTCGGTAAGCGCGACATCCTCGCCAAACGCGGAGAGGTGGGGAGCCAGACGGGGATTGGAGAAGAACAGTCGGTCATACTGTTGGTCGCCGCCCGTGAACCGCCGAAAAGGGCCGAAGGATGCCGAGAACCAGCCCGCATTTGTGCCCCAGATTGAGCGAGCGCCAACCTGCTGACCGGTCCCAGGTGTGACGTCCACCCGGGGTCCGCCGATCGAGGATTCAACCGCTTTGAAGAGCAGCTCCACGTCGATGGTATCCGTGCGCCGGCCAGTCTTCGTGAAAATGTCTTTCGGATCGACTTCGACCTGAAGTTTGATCGAGGCATCCTCCGATCCGTAACGTTGCCAGTTACTCCAGTTCTGTCTGAGCGCGGCGGCTTCTTTAGGGCCGGAGAGCGCTAGCGCAAGCGAACGCACCACGCTCGATTTTCCTGCGCCGTTAGAGCCAAGAATAACATGCCAGCCTGCGGTCTGTGTCGACGCGAAACGCAGGTCCAAGCTGTCGATCGACCGGATGTTCGCGATCTGGAGGCGTCTGACATACATGATAGCGGATCCATCGGCGGGAGGGCTGGCATAACTTTCAGCGACTAGAACTTCTAGCGAATTACCCCGTCGGAACCAACAGCCGTCATCCCCGAAACGCTGGGTGGTTAATCAGAGCAATCTGCCGCCTATTTGACCCTTATCTCAGCGGCCTACCAAGCGGATCGGGTTGATCGCGCGTTTGAGGCTTTTGACGGAACGCGCGTCCGGTTTTTGCTAGCGCGGTCATTCGTGGTGACCGCTATGCTCCATTTTTCGCCGTTCTAACGGCGCTGCGGGGTGATCGAGAACTGATGAATGGACGTCGGAAATTGGGAAGGCGATTAGCCGCCGGGAGTGGCCGGGTTTGGCTCGAACTCGCTACTTGTCGCCGGAAGCCGCCTGTTTGCGCGCTTGGTTGGCGCTTTCCGCCTTCAGGGGGCGCGACACGGGGCAGACTTCCTGGACGTAAGCGTTGAGGGTATTGGCGAGATTGTCCGCGACCAGTCGGTAGAACACGAACTGGCCGCGCTTCTCGCTCGCCACCAGTCCAGCGTTCTCCAGCACGGACAGATGCTGGGATACCGCGGGTTTGGACATTTCGAAGCGCGACGCGATCTCGCCCGCGCTCAGTTCGGCATGCGCCAGATAGGCTAGGATCTTGCGGCGGGGGATGGAGGCGAGTGCCTCGAAAACTTTCTGCATGCCGATTAATTAAGGGATGAGCTAACCACTTGACAAGGGGCGCCGTCTCGTGGGTAATTAAGCCCTGAGTTAAACACCTGGAGGCTGGCATGACACTCTATCCCGATCGCTGCCACGTGAACACGCTGGTTGAGCTGCCCGGAAGCAGTCCGGTTGCGGGCGTCGTACGGTGGGATTCAGTGCATTCTCTGTGGACCGGCACCATGATGGCCGCTTCGTTGGTGGTGGCGCCATTGCTGTTCAGCTGGGGGGCGCTGGCGGTGTGCTTGCTGCTCACTGGCGCGACGCTATTGCTGGGCCATAGCGTGGGTTTTCATCGCCGGCTGATTCACCGCAGCTTCGAATGCCCGTTGTGGCTGGAGCGGCTGCTTGTCTGGATCGGCACGCTAGTCGGCATGAGCGGGCCGTTGCGGATGATCCGCACCCACGACCTGCGCGACTGGGCGCAGCGGCGGAGCGATTGCCACGACTATCTGGCGCACCGCCGCCCGCCGCTTCACGATGCATGGTGGCAGCTGCATTGCCGGCTGGAGCTGGCGCATCCGCCCGCGTTCGATCTGGGCCGGGCGGGGCGGGACCCGTTCTACCGTTTCCTGGAGGCGACGTGGATGGCGCAGCAGCTGCCGATCGCGGCGTTGCTGTTCGCTGCCGGGGGCTGGAGCTGGTTGGTCTGGGGCATCTGCGTACGTGTCACGCTGTCGGTGACGGGGCACTGGTTCGTCGGACACATGGCACACCGGACGGGGCCGCAAAGCTGGTTGGTGACTGAGGCGGGCGTGCAGGCGCACGACGTCCCCTGGGCGGCAATCGCGACGATGGGCGAGGCCTGGCACAACAATCACCACGCGTTTCCGGGATCAGCGCGGATCGGTCTCTACCCCGGCCAGAGTGACTGGGGGTACGCGTTCCTGCTGCTTCTGGAGAAGGCCGAGCTTGTCTGGGATATCGCGCTGCCGCAACATCTGGCGCGAGAGGGTGCGTTGACCCGGGTTGCGCCTGAACATGGGCATCCGAGCCCGCCGGCTGCGGTCGCTGTCGTGGGAAGGGGTTGAGCCGATGCCTCGTTTGCCTTCCTTCGCCGGCACGACGCGCCCGGCCGATTACGCGATCCTCGCGCCGGTGCTGCTACTGGTGCCGCACCTTGCCGTGTTCCTGATGCTTGTCGGGAGCGGCGGCTCGCTCGTCCCCGATGCAGGCTTCTGGCTGTTGCCGCTCCGGCGGTTCGCGATGCGCCCCGATCTGCCGGCTAGCCAGGCCGCGTTGGCCTTTGCCATCTCGCTGACCTCGGCCGGCGTCCTGGCGCTGGTGTCGTTCCGGCGCGCAAACTGGTCGGGCGGGGGGCATGCGCTCGCGGCGGTGGCGGTCGTGCCCGCGCTGCAGTTCGCCGTCGTGCTGGTGCTGGCGTTGCTACCACGCTTTGCTCGACGGACGGAGGCCGCACCGGAGCGCGTGCCGGGGGCGGATGTCGCGCATGTGATCCAAGGCGTGCTGGCGGGTGTCGGGCTGATCGTCGCGGCGGTGCTGATCTCCGCGCTGACGCTCGGCAGCTATGGCTGGAGCCTGTTCGTGGCGACGCCCTTCCTGGTGGGCGTGACCACCGGCTATCTGGCGAACCGGCGGTTGCTGCTTACGGGGCGCAGCACCGCGCGGCTCGTGCTGATCTCGGCGGCGCTGGGGACGGTTGCGCTGGTCGCGTTGGCGCTTGAGGGCCTCGTCTGCATCCTGCTGGCCGCTCCGCTCGGTGCGATCGTTGCGGTGGTCGGCGGTGCCGCCGGGCGTGCGGTGGCACGAGCGGCGCTCGGCAACAGCCGGCCGCTGGCGAGCGTGGCGCTGTTGCCCGCGCTGTTCATGCTGGAGGCCGCGATGCCGCCCGAAGTGCCGATCGCCAGCCGACAGTCGGTCGACGTGGCGGCCCCACGCGCGGCGGTCTGGGCGGCGCTGATAGGCAACGGAACGATCGCGGGCGGCCCGGGACTAACCGGTGCGGCGGGCCTCGCCTATCCCGTGCGCGGGCGGTTGCTGGGGCAAGGCGTCGGCGCAGTGCGACTGGGCGCGTTTTCGACTGGTATCGCGCGCGAGCGGGTGACGGAATGGGTGCCCGGTCGGCAGCTTGCCTTCGCCGTGCTGACCCAGCCGCCCGCCATGGAGGAGATGAGCCCGTATCGCCGCGTCCACTCACCGCACGTCCAGGGCTATTTCGACACCGGCACGACCCGCTTCACGCTCCTGCCGCTTCGGGGTGGGGGCACCCGGCTTGTCATCGACGCCCGCCATGTCCTTCGCATCGATCCGGGGCTGTACTGGGAGCCGTTGGCCCGGCTTGCAATCCGGATCAATTTGTCCCGGGTGCTCAACGACCTGAAGCGGAAAGCCGAACAAGTCGCCAAGGCTGATCGAGTTCTAGATGTGTAGCTCCGTTCGCCAGGACAGGCTTCGATACCCCGATGAACAAACGGCTGTTTTCGGAGAATGAATGATGCCTGCTGAGCGTCCGGTTGTGGGTCGTCACTACCGGAGCCGATCCGAGCTCGGGTCGCCCGCTTTTTGCAACCCTCGCTGTTTGATAGGCATGCGGAATCGATCGCACCGCACGCTGCGCGTCGCGGGATCGAGGCGGCTCGCGGCAGGACTGTCGCAGATCACGAGCACGTCGCGTTCGCCGTTGATCCCGTCGAGTAACACCAACCCCTCCGGGTGATCGTCGCCGCGACCAAAGGGGAGGTCGATGATCCGTTCCGGCCTGTGCCGTCGCACCACTGTATAATCCCGCGGCGGATCGCCGAGCCAGTCTGCCCAACGGTAAATGGCGCATGGCCCGTCGAGCCCGGTCGTCGGTCCCGCAAGGATCAGGAGATCCGCGCCATCACGCTTCAGGTCGCGGATACCCAAGCCGTCCAGCTCGAGAAGGCGCATGTGAAGTTGGCCGGCGATCGTCAGGCGCCCCGAAGGCTTCGGAACGATCTCCACCTCCAGCAGCACGGCGTAGGTCTGGATGACCGGCCCGCGCATGCCGATCGCCACCCTACCGCCCGCAACGGCAATCCCCTCCAGATCGACGCCGCCTTCCTTGGCCGCGATCCGGGTGAACGGCTTCAGAAGCGCGCTATCCTTCATCATATGCGCCAGGCGATTGCCGTGTTTGGTCTGGCGCACCATGCCTGCACGGCGCTCTCCATCGAGCCGCACCGGCCGCATCGTGGCCGGAATGTTCGGGTCTACGGCCAGCGGCACGCGCGCGAGGAGACAGCGGGGGCGGGTATCTTTCAAGGTCGCGAATGCGGACAAGTCGATGTGGTCATTGTCTGCTTTCCCCACCTTGGGGCGCGTTCGGGCGTGCGACCCCAGCACCCAGAGCCAGCCACCGTCCTCCGCAAGCCCTTCGATATCGGCCTCCTCTGAGGCATCGAGATCGAGGATAGCATCAAGCGGGAAGCGCTGGTGGTCTGCCCACGCGGCCGCGCCGCGGCTTAACCGCTCCAGACAGACACCCTCGTCACTACCAAGGAACAAGGTGTTCCCGTGCCGAGCGGCGGCGGACAGATCGAGGGTCGGATCGTCCACACCCCCGCAGTCGGCATCCAGCACCAGATCTTCCTCCCCCGCAGGTTTGGTCGTGGAAGCCCAAGGCGAACGCAAGGAAGGGGATTTGGGCATCTACGGCTTTCAACGGCGATTGGGCTTTGCGCGTTTCCTCTTATGAACCAAATCCGTCGTCCAAACGAGATGAACTAACGTCCGCTTGCGGGCCGGGCCGAGAATAGGCTGAACGTCCGCTTGTGGGTCGTGATGTCACGTAGCTGCCCGTCGGCATTGCGCCCCAATTCCTGCCGTCGAGCGACGCTCTGAGCGACGCCAGAAGCTGCCAAACGCTCCGCCCGCGGCTTCTGCATAGAAGCGGCTCGACAATTCCCCCCAGGCAATCATCGACCTAGTTTCGGCCCGAATTATCTGGCCTCGCTCGCCCATTTCCCGAAGCCTGAGGCATAGGGCGAGTCCGGGTCGAGCAGCTGAACCAGGTCGCGCATCGGTGGTGTAAGCGAGGGTGAGTTGCGACCAGTCGCATCACGGCGCTGGAGCACAGCGCAACGGCCTAAGGGGCAAGCAGCGCTGGACGCCGATCGCTACCGAATCTAGAGGGCGCGCCCCAAGCAAACGGAGCATAATGCCATGAACAATTCCGATCTCGCCGACCGCGTTTCCGAGGCGCACGAACTTTCGAAGGCCGATGCGCGCAAGCTGGTCGACGCCGTCTTTGCCGCGATCACCGAAGCCGCCGCCGCTGGCGACGAAGTGTCGCTGAACGGTTTTGGAAAGTTTAAGGTGAGGGAAAGCGCGGCGCGCGAAGGTCGCAATCCCGGTACCGGTGCAGCGATCCAGATTGCTGCTTCGAAGAAGCTTGCCTTCACACCGGCCAAGGCGGTGAAGGACAAGCTGAACGGCTGATCCGAATTACGGCAGTCGGCGCCGCCGACGCAGTCATGCGCCGGCAGTAATCGGCTGGAGAACGGCTGGCGGCGCGCGACCCAAGGGTCGCGCGCCGCTCGCATTCATGCAGTCGCGACCTTGAGGCGTGTGCGCGCTGCGGGCTTTGCCGCTTCGGCAGGGGTGGCCGCTGCGGCGCGGGCCTGGCGACCCTTGCTACCGAGCCCGATCTTCTTGGCCATCGCGCGACGCGCTTCCGAATAGCTCTCGGCGACCATCGGATAGTCGGCCTTGAGGTTATAGCGTGCGCGATATTCCTCCGGCGTCATGCCATGCGTGTTGAGATGCCGGCGCAGCGTCTTGTACGGCTTGCCGTCGATCATCGACAGAATGTGATCCTTCGATGCCAACGACTTACGCGCGGTAACTGCCGGAACATATTCAGGCGCCGCGGCCTCGGCAGTGTTCTCATCGCTCTGAGCAGAGACGCCATTTGCGAGCTCGGTGACCGTCGCGTGCATCGTCCGCAGGAAGGCCGGAACGTCATCTGCAGCCGCGCGGTTATTCTGGTTACCGAGCCATGCGATCGTCAGTTCGGTTGCGAGGTCGACTGCATTCGATTGTACTTCGTCGGTCATTTTGATCTTTCGAAAGGGAAGGGAATCGCTGGCGCTGTTTCCGCCGCGCTGAAAACAACCATATCGGCTGTAATCCGAATGTCGAATGGTCTTTCCAGCGCAGCGTTCCATGCTTGAACCATATCAGGAAAATCGAACCGTCTGACCTTCTCACCGTACTGAACCCTGCACACTCGCCGGGTGAGTGGTTGTTCGACATTTACAAGCCAGGCATTGCTTGCCAGCCGTACCGCGCCCGATGCGCTCCGTCCGCATGAGCAGAGCGATCTGGAGACTGCGCTCGCGAAAGACTTGGGGCTCATCGCTGAAGCCGCCGAGGGTCGCACGTCGACGACAATCCGGGCGATTCGGATGGAAACCGAACTTCGGGTCGCGTCGGCGGTGCGGCGGGGCCATTCCCACTCTTTGGGGATGCTGGTTGCGCAGGCAAGCTACGGGCAGATGCCGTCGCTTTCCGCCGCAGGCGCCCGCCGTGGCGGCCCTCCTTCTAAATTCGCGGAGGACGACGATGACCCTGGCGGACCAATCAGCATCGTTCGGCTGAATTTTACAAACCGCGAGCACATTGAAGACGATGGAGCCTGATTGCTCATCATTTGATCGCACCGCTTTATGCGCCCGAGACCCAGCAATGCGGCGGTGGCAGCACCGATGTGCCATGTATCGAGCACCAACCGTATCGCATGAACGAATGGCATAAATCCGAGAGCGCGGAAAGGCGTCCAAATGTCCGCATCTGGGTCATGATGCCGAGTAGCTGCCATTCGGCTTTGCGCCCCAACCCAGTCATTCGCGCCACGAGGCAGCAAGCCTAAATCCTGCCGTCCGATGATGACCCCACGTCACCGCCATGATGGTCTGAGATTGGGGGCTTTCATGCCGGTCAGCTTTCAGGATTGGAACGGTCAAAGCCGCCGGTACGTGGTGTCACAACCGTTCGGTTGTGACACCGGCATGGCCTCTGTTGGCAAATCAAACTTGTTGTTCTTACTGTTCGCGGAACGACGACCAGAAGCTGCCGACCAGCGGTTCGAGCGCGTAATCGACCGCGGTGCGTTTGCGTAGCGGCACCAGCACTTCGACTGGCATGCCGGCGCGCAGCGGGAAATCCTCGCCGCGCAGGTTGCTGATCAGGCGTAGCTGGTCGCGAGGCACGGTAACCTCGCCAGTGTAATAGCTTTGCCCGGTCTTCTCGTCGGTAAAGCTGTCAGCCGATAGGCGGGTGAGTCGGCCCTGAAGATTGGGTAGCGTCCGTTCGTGCAGGCCGGAGAACTTTACGAGCGTTTGCTGCCCGAGGCGCAGGTCATCGGCATCGCTAGGTGCGATCCGCGCTTGGATGCGTAATGGCGTGTGTTCCGGGACTATGTCCATCAGCTTTACCCCCGGCGCGATGACGCCGCCGGGGGTAAACACCGTCAGTCCGACCACCTCGCCGGTCGCGGGGGAACGGATCGCGGTGCGCTCTAGCTGGTCGCGCGCGGCGATCCATTTGGGCATGACGTCGCCAAGACTGGTCTCGACATCACGCAATTCGGCGGCGGTGCGCTCGCGAAAGCTTTGCTCGGCCTCGAGCACCTGTATCTCGTTCTCGCGCGCGGCCCCCCGGCTCTGCGCTACGCTGGCGCTGTACTGGCCGCGCTGTCCCTGAATCTCGGCGCGCGCGCGTTCGAGTTCACGCATCCGGGTCTTTGACACGAAGCCGCGATCGGCGACGGGCTTCAAAGCGGTAATCTGTTCGTCGATCAACCGCAGCTGTTCGGCGGCAGAAGTCGCTTGGTCGCGATATCCGCGTCCCTGCTCACCCGACTGTGCCACCCGCTGCCCCAGCGCCCCGCGCTGCGCCGCGAGCACGGCGGTGCGTGCTGCCAGTTCAGTCCTCTGCAAGCGCATCGCCAAGGTTGCATCGGCGCGGTCCTCTGGCGACAGCGCGGTGAACGCACGCGGCGTATCGATGCGCATGGTGCCCAGCTGTTCGGATTCGAGCCGCGCGCGCTGGGCTAGCAGTCGGATCGCCTGCGAGGGCATTGTCAGACCAACGTGGCAGCGTTGGTAGAAGGGTGATAGGCGGCATTCATGAGCCGCAAATCCCGCGCCTTGCCGCCTAGCCCGTTCCGCCGTTTCAATTCGTCGCCCGAGGTGGTCCGCTTGGTGGTGATGATGTACGTGCGGTTTCCGCTGTCGTTGCGGAACGTCGAGGACCTGCTTTTCGAGCGCGGCATCGAGATCTGCCATGAGACAGTGCGGATGTGGTGGAACCGGTTCGGCCCAATGTTCGCCGGTGACATCCGGCGTCAGCGGGTCAGCCAAATGCGGGGCTTTCGACACTGGCGCTGGCACCTGGACGAGATGTAAGTGAAGCTCAACGGCGAGATGGTCTACCTCTGGCGAGCGGTCGACCACGAGGGCGAGGTTCTCGAAAGCTACGTCACCAAGACCCGAGACAAGGACGCAGCGCTGCGCTTCATGCAGAAGGCGCTCAAGCGCCACGGTTCACCAGCAGCGATCACCACCGACGGCCTGCGCAGTTATGGCGCGGCAATGAACGAGCTCGGCTGCCGCGATCGCCAGGAAGTGGGACGCTGGGCCAACAACCGGGTGGAGAATTCGCATCTGCCATTCCGACGACGAGAGCGGGCGATGCTCCGCTTCAGGCAGATGAAGACCCTGCAAAAATTCGCCTCGGTTCACGCCAACGTCCACAACCACTTCAGCCTGGAACGTCACCTCGTCGATCGACAAACCTATCGCGAACGACGCTCCGCCGCACTGGCGGAGTGGTAGCTCCTGGCCAGCTAGGCGGCCGCGCTCAAAGATCGGAGTCCATCGTGTGGAGAGCGGTTCGCGTTAGACTGACAGCACCGCCAACTAGTCCCAGCTATCTGAAATCAAACGAGATTTCCCCAGAACGGGCGCGTATTCGCGACGGTTCCGGCAGACTTGGTAGTGCAGAGAGCCAGCTGCAAACCGAAGATACCCGATTTTGCCGCCGTATTCTCCGGCGTATTACCGAGTGGTACCAAGCGGTAATGCTGTACTCAAGTACCGCAAGTTCGAGATTGTCATTCTCCGCCACCTAGTCTTCAGGGGGCCACCCGAAAGCGTGAGACTGCCTTCTATGGCGCAGGTACGCGGGTAATTCGCGGCCGCCTAGCTCGAGAGGATCTGCCGCTCCGCCAGTGCGGCGGAGCGTCGCGGGTCTGTCGCCTGAACCCCAGCAATGCCTTTTTGGCGATCGCACCTACGCTGCAGCCTCCGTGATCCTTAAGCCGCATTGCTCGTTGTACTCGAGGTTCGAGGCGGGCTCTGACGCGATCCGGAAGTCAATGCACCGCGATCGCATTTACGTGCGCACAAACGTTAGCATAGCGGTAATCTTAAGCGCGATACGGCGGAGATCATATAATTCTCCTAGGCAGACTGTCAGGCAAACGCGCTATCTCCGATGTAACATCAGTCATGAGCATAGGCTAACGCCTTCCATTGTGCACCGGGACGAAGTATGTGGTGGGAAAGTAAATCTATTGGCTGTAGAATTAAACTGTAAACGAATGCGAACCGGATTCGATTTTAACATCCGGCTTATTCGTTCAATATTTTGTTTGAAAATGTTACGCCGGCTGCCGAGGAGTCGTCGCATTGCCCAACTGGTCGATTTCGGTATTGGGAGACTCCTCGCTACATTTTAGCGGCTCGGGCAGGTGCGAGCTGCCCGCATCGGGCTGGTCGCTGATAGGGCTGCTTCTGTGTCGTCCCGGGCATCGTGCGAATCGCGCGCAGCTCGCCGCTGCACTGTGGCCCGACAAAGATGAGAACGGCGCGCGTCACTGTTTGGCTACCACGCTCTGGCGCTTTAAGCAGGCTTCCCGGCATCGGGCCGCGCCGGTGGTGACCGAAGGTGATACGCTGCGCTTGCCACCAAATGCGTGGATCGACTCGGAGGCATTCGCGTTGCGCGTGATGCGCGCACGCGATCAGCGCAATTCGGTGACTCGACCCGGGCGCGCGAAATTGCTGCGGGCGGGGCTGCGCCTGTATCGCGGCCACTTTCTCGGCGAGAGTTTCGCCGAATGGGCGTTGCTCGAGCGCGAGCGATTGGCGTGCCTGCGGCTCGACGCACTCTACGACCTCGCGACGATCGAAGCCGAGGATGGCAATTGGGAGGCAGCGGTGGGGGCGGCGCGCTTGCTTTGCGCGATCGAGCCGTTGCGGGAGGACGGGCACCGCCTTTTGATGAAGGCTTATGCCGCAACGGGCAATCGAGCGCTCGCGCTGCAGCAATATCGGCGGTGCATCGAAGTTCTCGGACGTGAACTCGCGGTGGATCCAATGCCCGAGACAACTGCGCTGGCGCGGGCATTGGCAGATGCGCGCCCCCCTGCGCCGCCGCCGATCAGGCAAGTTGGTTCAGCGTTGACGGCACTGGTGGCTACCCGCGCCACACTGGTCGAAGCGATCGGGTCTATCGACGCCGCGATCCGCGCTTCGAAGCCGGAGCCGGTGCCGTAGAGACGGTGCCGTGATGCGCGGGTGACGATGCGGTGACCGGCGCATGCCAAGATGCATGCGACTCGGAGATCCCGAGCCGGAACAGCGCATGGAACGTGGCAATGAATGGCACGAAAATGATAGCAACAGGCCGGTTCCGCAGCGCACGCGGATATTCGTCGTTCGCATCTGGTTTGAGCCTAGCGGCAGCGAGACAGGGCCGATGCGCGGAACGCTCACGCGGCTGGGCGGTCCCGCGATCGGCGCCTTTCGGTCGATGGCCGGGTTGCAGGCGCTGCTCGAGCAAGCGCTGGCAGATTGCGACGTCGCTGATGCGACGCACCCCGGCGGCACGCACAACTAGGCTCGGCCTTCTGGGAGCAGCGCGATGACCGTCCAAGGCGACCAGGAACATGACCTGCGCTACTTGCGCGAAGTCGTCGACCCATCGCTGGCGGCACTGCCGACATATGCGTTGCGCGAGCACGTCGATTCGGCGTTCGGCGAAGGTTTCGCCGAGGCGATCGATGCCGACCTCGAAGGCGTGTTCGACGGAATCGGCCGAGCATTTTCCTCTGCAGCCCGCGACGTCGGCCGCTTCGCGCAGCGCGCCGCCCCGGCAGTCGCGCATGTCGGCGGCGGCGTGATCCAAGGTGCGATGTCGGGGTCCGCCGCGGGCATCCCGGGCATTATTGCGGGCGCCGCTGTCGGCGGCGCCGGTGCCGGACTAAGCCGCTACGGGTCGGGGGCGGCGCGTCAGGTTGGCCAAGCGATGACCGGCGTGACCCAGATGGTCGGCCAATTCTCCCCGATGGGACGCGCGGGTGGTGCCGTCGGATCGGTTGTCAGCGGTCTGGGAGGGCTTGCGCGCGGCCGCGGCGGCGCCGATTTCGGACAGATCGCCGGCCAGGTCGGCCAAATTGCCGCCGGCGCCCTCGGCAGCGCGATGGGCGGCGGGGCGATGGGGCGTGGTGCAGCGATGGGGCGTGGTGCAGCGATGGGGGGTAACGCGATGTCGCAGGTCGCCGGCCTGTTGCGGTCGCCCCAGGCTGCCGGTGCGCTCGGGCAACTCTTCGGCGGCGCGAGTGGCCCCGGCCAGCTGGCAAGCGCGTTGCGGCGACCCGAAACCCAGCAGGCGCTGGCTGCATTGCAACTGGGGGCGATGGGCCGCCCGAGCATCCCGATGGGCCCGCAACAGGTGCCCGTTCCTACCAGCGCCTTCGCCCAGCTGCTGACGCACCTTGCGCAACAGGCCGGCGGTGCGGCGGCTCGGGAAGGCGAAAGCGAGGGCGAAGCCATGGCTTTCATGGCCGATGCGGAAGGGGCGTTTTACGGCGATCCGGCCAGCGCCGAGGATCGCGCCGCCCGGTTGTGGGACTTGATGAACGATGCGCAGGCCGAGCGGCTGATCGACACGTTGGAACATCAGTCGTGGCCGAGCGACGGCGATAGCCAAGACGGTGATGGCGAATTTTACGACGCGGACGGCGAATATTACGACGCACTCGACTTGGCCGATGCTGCAGCGATCGAATTCGCGCTGGAATCGGAGACGCGTCATGGCTGGTGAGGCCGACCTCCTCGAACCCTTGGATACGGTCGCCGACAATAGCACCGCCGAGACGGGGGCACCAACGATGGCGCTGCTCGACGCGATCCGGGGGGGGGCGGGCGACCCGCGCAAGGCGATGTTGGCTGCGCTGGCGGGTGGCGCCGGCGGTCCGCAGATCGACATGATCATGAAGCTGATCGACGACCAAGGCGAGGACGCCAATACGGCGCTCCGCGAGGAATTGATGGCAGAGGTGCGGGAGGAACAGGCCGAAGCGGTCGCCGAACTCGCGGCAACTGCCCAAAGGCTTTTCGATGCGCAGGCGGTTTGCGCCGAGCGCCTGGAGGACCTGGCGGCTGCATTGGGTGCCTGCTCCGCCTGTTTCGGCGACAACCTGCTGTGCGAAACCTGCCACGGCGCGGGACGGCCCGGCGCACGCGCGCCAGAGGCCGCCGAGTTCGCACGCTATGTGATGCCCGCGGTCGAGCGCGTGCGGGGTGCGCTGCGGCGCGCGGCGCGCCGCAAAACATGGCCGCGACCCGCCGCGCCGACGATGCCAACCACCTCCACGATGGGAGCCTCATGATGAGCTACGATTATGACACCAGCGTCTTCGAAAACATCGAGGGCGAAAGCTGGCCCGACAGTGTGTTCGATTGGAGCGACGGTGAGGACGAAGGCGAAAGCCTCGAATCGCGCCGGCGCCGGCGCCCCCCCGCCCGCCCGGTGCCCACCGCGCGCGGTGGAAACACCTTCCGTCCGCGGCCCGGCGGTGGCGGCGCGGCCGGACCAGTGACACAGGCCCAGCTCGAAGCCGCGCTGGCGCGGGTCCGGGTCGAAGTGCGCGCCAACGCCACCGGCATCAAGACGCTCGATGGCCGCGTACGCACCGCGATCGCCGACCAAGACCGTTTCCAGGCTGCGACGCGCAAGCAGGTCGATAAGCTGCGCGGCGATCTCAAGACCACGCAGACGCTGTCGGCGCTGATTCCGCTGATCGCCAAGCCAGGATCGAGCATTGGTCAGGTGGCACCCCTTCTCCACCTGGTCGGGTCCGACCTGATGGGTGGCGGCGGAGCGGGCGGCGGTGGCGGCTCCAGCATTTTGGGTAGCAACAACAACCTCGTGGCGATCGGCGCACTGCTGTACGCGAGCAACGCCTTCGGAAGCACGACCTGATCGCAGCTAGCAAGAGGAGGCTTACATGGATTTTCTCATGCCGCTTGCGGCAAGCGTGGTGTGCCGCGAGGGCGGCCTTTCCCCCGAGGACAGCATCGCGATGACCGCTGCCGCGCTCGTCATCGACGGACCGTTAGCGTTGGCACCCGCCATCGTCGCGGTCGAAAATCGGCGCGTTGCGTCCAGGGCCTCAGCGGCGTCGGGCGAAATCGGGCCGGCGCTGGTGAAGGTGCCCGATGTTGTCAACAAGCTCGAGGATGAAGCGGTCAAGACGCTCGAGGGCGCGAAGCTGAAGTGGCGAGTCAGCTACAACCGCGCGACCGACGATGCCTTGCTCGGCCGGGTGCTGCGCCAATCCCCCTCGGGTACATCCACCGAGCTGGTGCCAGAGGGCGCGGTGGTCGAACTCAACGTCGCCAAATCGCCGGTGGCGGCTGCCGTCGCAGACGAGGAACAGGTGACCGAAGCCGAACTCAAGGCCGGCCTCGATGGTGTGACGGCTGTGATCGACAAGCGGTTGAGCGCGATGGAGCAGAGACTCGATCGCGCACTTGAACTGCTGGCCGCAGGTAACAAGGGGCAGACCAAGGCCTGACCGCCGCGCTGCAAAGCGATCCAGCGCGACGTCCGCGCACCCGGCGCGCGTCGCCGACAGGAGAACAGCGTGGAAAGCGCCCTGCTCGAACTTGCGGAAGAAGGTGGCCCGGATGAACTGGTCTCGGTCATCGTCCGTCTGCGCGAGGGCGGCGGAGTGCCGGCACCGATCCGGGTCATCGCGCGCTTCGGGTTGATCGCTACGTGCCGGCTCCGCCGCGGCGATATTGCCGCGGTTCGAACACAGGTCGCCAGCATGAAGCGGCCGCAATATTACACGCCGACCCCCGACACCCCAACCCCTGACACCGCTGCCGAAAACAACGCCGCCGACGATGAGGAGTGGAGCGTCGAGGCCAGTAGCGATGTAACGTTCCGGGCCGCCGATGTACGGCGGAACGGGGAATTGCCAACCGGAGCCGGCGTCGTCGTCGCGCATCTGGATTGGGGGTTGGATTTTGCACATCCGGCGTTCCGTCGCCCCGATGGGCGGACGCGGCTGCTGGCCTTGTGGGACCAAGGCGCGCGATACGACGCCGCGCGGCCGAACCATTATGGCTTTGGCCGAATATTCACGCGCGAAGAGATCGACCACGCGCTCACCGCCCCCGATCCGCGCGCAGCGTTGGGCTATCGCTGGTGGACATCGGATCGCGGGTCGGGGAGCCACGGATCGCATACAATGGGCATCTCGTCCGGTGCGGAATATCCGGGCGGGCTCGCCGGCCTGGCATCGGACGCCGATCTCATCTTCGTCGACCTCACAACCCGCACTCCGCAAGGACCCCAGCCGCTGGGGGATTCGACCGATCTGATCGAGGGCTGCGATTTGGTCCTGCGTGTCGCTGGCGATCGACCGGTCGTGCTCAATGCCAGCTTGGGCCGACAAGCGGGTCAGCACGACGGTCAGACGCTGACCGAACAGGCGCTCGACGCGATGCTTCTCGAGCAGCCGGGTCGCGCGATGGCAATGAGCTGCGGCAACTATTTCGCCAAAGCCGCGCACGCCTCGATCACGCTCGACCCGGGTGAAGCTCACGCCTTCGACCTCGACCTGGCAGTGGGTTCGCGGCCCGCCGAGGTCGATCTATGGTACAAAAAAGGCGATGCGATCGACCTGTCGCTGACCGGGCCGGGAGGCATAGCCATTGCCCCGGTCGCGGGTGACGGCCGGGCCGATGTGATCTGGCAAGGCCGGGTCGTCGGTCGGCTCCACAATCGCCTGAACGACCCCAATAACGGTGACTCCCAAGGATCGCTGTTTCTCTATGCCGGCGCCCCGGCGGGGCGATGGCAGCTCGTCGGTCATGGGCGGGCAATCGGCGACGGCCGGTTGCACGTCTGGATCGAGCGCGATCCGGCAGGCGCGGGTCGCCTGCGCCTTGCCGACCATGCGGTCGACACCGCGACGACGCTGGGGACGATCTGCAACGGTTACCGCACCATCGCGGTCGCCGCCTATGACGCCCATCGCACCGACCGCGCGCCGGGGCGCTTCTCGAGCGCCGGACCGACCCGAGATGGCCGCACGGCCCGCCCCGGCTGTTCGGCGCCCGGCGTGCAGGTGCTCAGCGTGCGCTCGATGCCGCGCGATGGCCGCGAAGCCCCGCCCTCGAGCCGGATGTCGGGCACCAGCATGGCGGCGCCCTATGTAGCAGGCGTGATCGCGCTGATGTTCGCAGCAGCGCCGCGGCGCTTGCAGATCGACGAAACGCGCGCGGCGCTGTTCGGTACGCTTGAACCGGTGCCCGCCACCGAACGGACCCGGCTCGGCGCCGGCTATTGTGACGCGGTGGCCGCGGTGAAGGCGGCCCGCGCGATCGACACCCCGACGCTGATTTCTGGCGCCCCCCCTCAGGAGGTTAAGATGGAAGAGGATTTCGACAGCTCCGAGGACGAGGACTTGGCCTGCAACGCCGACGACGAGAGCGAGGCAGCCGCGATCGAGGCGATCGCCCAAATGACGCCGTCCGAAGCCGACGACGCGATTGGTCCGGTCATGGAAGGTGATGGGGACACGGCAGAGGGTGGCAAGTGGGATTTCGAAGACGGCGCCGCCGACGACGGCGACGGCTACCGCGACGACAGCGATGAGGTGAGCGGGGATGGCGACGATGAGGCACAAGGCGCGCGGCCTATGCGCCATGGGCGGCGTCCACGGCGCGGCGGCGGCGGTGGATTGCCGTTCCAGTTTCAGATTCCGATCGGCGGTAGCGGCGGGCTGGGGCTGGCAGTGCCGCTGGGCGGGCGTTCGAGCCCCTTCGCGCTGAGCATCCCGCTTTCGTCGCCTGCACCCGCGCCCGCGCCCCCCGCACCAGCGGTGCCGGCGATACCGGTGCCGATGGCCGCGACACGACCCGAGGAGCCGGCGATCACGACAGCGCTCGATCTGCCGGCCGACCCTGTCGTCGTGGCGACCGAACTCGCGGCCGAAAGCGGCGAACTCGAGCAAGCCGATTCGGGCTGCTGCGCCGAATGCGACGGCGATGCTGCCGAAGACGAAGCAACCATCGCCGAGGCCGCGGCGATCGAAGCGATCGAGGCATCCTACGCAACCGCCGACTTCTCCGAGGTCGACGCCCGCTACGCCGGCGAACAACTGATGGCCGCGGTCGGGCGTGCCGACGGCACATGGCGATCGTCGACCGAAATGCTGACCGGCTTGAGCGAGGCGATGGGCGTCGAAGCCGGCGACGCCGAGAGCCTGGCGCCTTCGCTCACCGCGTTGTTCAATGATGTCGCGCGCGGCGGCGATGTCCGGTCACTGCTGGGCCGGCGCGTGCGCGTGCTGCTTCGGCCCGGCGAGCCGATCGGCAGGACCAGTCCTATCCGCGGCGACCTGCTGCTACGGACGGTGCCGGGGCATGGCTGGACTCAGTTGGGCTTCGTTGCCGCACCTGGCTTTGCTTCGGGGGTTCGCACCCTCGAACTCGGGCTCCGTCCCGAAAGCGACCCGCGTACATCGCCGGGCCGTTATGTGCATGTCGTCGAACTATGGCCGGTGCGGCGGGGGGAGGACGATCGCTTCGCACGGCGCGTCGCCAATGCTGCCGATCTGATGCTCAACGACACGATGTTGCTACGCCTGGTAGCCGGCGACGGCAATGAGGCTGCCGAGTCCGGCGATCTCGAAGCGGGCGAGTCTGCGCTTGGTCCGGGCGCGCGCGGGCCTGCGGTGGTCGAACTGCAGCGACGCCTCAACGCGCTCGATGCCGTGCGGACGCGCCGGGGGCTGATGGGGCTCGGCGACATGCCGCTGCAGGAAGACGGTTCCTACGGCCCGCGCGTGCGCGCCGCGGTGCTGGCACTACAATCGCTTGCGCCCGCCGGTATCGTTCCGCGTGCCGATGGCGTGGTCGGTGCGGCGACATGGCGCGCGCTCGCGTTGCTCGAGGCGACCAGCGCCGCGGTTTCGCCTTCGCCGCCGCTGCGGACCCGGGCGGCCCCGAGCAGCGATAGCACCGAGAGCAATGGCGTTGCGGCAGGTGAGATCATCGAGCCGCGCATCGCGTTATTGACGCCGCACCGCGGCACGCCACCCGATCTGGTGCTGCGGTGGAACGCGATGGCTTCGCTCCCCGAGCGGCTCGACGTGTTGGTCCATCTGCACGGCTTTTCGGGGCGCGGTGCGGCAATGCGGATCGACCGCGACAAATTGCCCAATTCGGGGCTTGATTTCGTCGACCCCGTGAACCCCGCAAGCGCCGGGCGGTCGTCGCCGTTGCTCGCCATCCTGCCCCGTGGCAATTTCTACGGTGGACGTTCGGGAATGGGCTATGACTTTCCCGCGCTGACCACGCCCGGTGCGCTGGGACGGCTGATCGCGCTTGCGCTCGCCAGGTTCGCCGCCGCTACCAATACGACAATAGTCCAGCCGGGGCGGCTGATCCTTACCTGTCATTCAGGCGGCGGCGCGGCGCTGATGCGGTTATTGCCGCACACCGACCCCGACGAAGTCCATTGCTTCGACGCTTTGTACGGCGCGCCAACGCCGCTGATCCGTTGGGCGCAGGCCAGGCTTGGCGGTGCCAGCGTCCAGAATGCGGCGTTGCGGGTGCTCTATCGCGCCGGCGAAGGAACCGCGGCGCACAGCCGGCAAGTCGAGCAGGCGCTGGCTGGCATCACCGCGAACGACCCGGCGCTAGCCCGCAGGTGGCGGGTGGAGCCGGTGGCGGCCGCGCACAACGAGATCCCCCGCCGCTACGGCTGGCGGCTGCTTGCCGATCCAGCGGTGCAGCTAGCCAGTGGCGGGAACGCGCCGGTGCGGCGGGGCGGGGCCGAATCCGAACTGTGGGAGGTGCCGACCGAGGTGGGGCCGACACCGCCCGCTGGCCTGTCCCAAAGCGAGGTCGACGCGCTGGCGGCGCGCGAATTCGGCAGTGCTGCCGAGCTCGAGGCCTATTTCGCGAGCGCCGGCGGCTTTGCCGACTGGTTCAACCGGATGCTGTCGGGCCAGGGTCCGTTTACGCGCGGTCGCGGCGGCGCGCTGCGGGTGCCGACCAGCGCGGGCGCTCGCGCACGCTTTGCCGGCTTCTGGGACCGGATGGCGACCACCTATGACCGGCCGCGAATCTCGTTGCTCGAGTTTTCGGCGCTGGTCGCCATCGTGCTCAACGAAACCGATGGTGACTTCGCCGGCAAGACCGAATCGAGCGGACGTGGCGGTGGCGGGCGTACCGATGCGCGAGGCCGGCACCCCGGGCTGGCCTATTTTTTCGATCGGATCGAGCTGCGCCCCGGCCATTTCAAGGCAAGCTATAACCACATGAGCGGGGGTCGAACCGCGGGGTCGCTGTTCGACGACGCCGTCTTTGTGCGCGCGCATGGCGCGCTGGGGGGCGCACGGGAGCTGGCCAATCGCGGCAGCGACTTCGACGGCGCGTGGAACAGCCACTATTATCCGCAGGCCATATTCTCGACCCGCGAGAACGATCCCGACACCGCGTTCGTCCGCGAGACCGACTTCTACAAGTTTCGCGGCCGCGGCATCATCCAGACGACCGGCCGCGCCAGCTATTTGCGGCACGCGGCGTTCATCCGCGGCTATCGCGGACCCGAACCCGCGCTCCAGGGACTTGCCGCGCGCTGGTCTGCTGCGAGCGAGCAGGAAATTTGCACGATCAGCGCCAATACCGACTGGGACCAGTATTTCGCGGTACCCGAAACATTGGGGCTCGGGCTGCGCTTCCATGCAGGGGTCAGCCGCTATCACCATATGAGCCGCCAGGCCGACGTGCTCAATGATGTCGGCGTTGAGCAGGCGCTTGGCCGGTCGGGTTCGATCTACCGGATGGGCCGGCAGATCAGCGGCAGTGGCGGTTATGGCCGAGGGGTCTATCGCGATCGCGTGCTGGGGTTGATGCGCGCGATGCTGACATTGTCGGCCCCCGCCGGCGCGTCCCGCCCGACCCCGGGCACCCCAGCGGAGCCGCCGCGCGCGCCGCAGGAGCTTCAGCATCGTCCGCGGCCCGTTTCGCAAAGGGATGGGTCGCGATCGGACCTTCATCTAGGCGAAGTCACCGCACCCGACGAGGCCGCCGCGCGGGTGCAATGGGAAGCCAACCCCGGCATTCATGGCTATTTCAGTCGAAGCTTCGCCAGTTATCTCGAATTCGCTCCACTGTTCGCGCGTCGCGGGGTTGCCGACGCGGCGGCCTATCTTGCGGCGAACATTACCGGTTTGACCTTCCTTGGCCGCCGGCAGATGGGGCATCGCGGCTTTGTCGAACCCCTGCGCGCAGCCGAAGCTGCACTGCAAGGCCAGAGGCTCGATCCGCCGGTCACGAGCTTCGGGGTATTGAACATCCGCCGCATCGCCGGCAACCAGACGCTGAGTCTTCACGCGCTGGGCCGAGCGATGGATCTAAATCCGCGCACCAACCCGCATATGCGCGATCCGCGCGACTTTCTGGTGATCCAGGCAGTCACCGGCACCGATCTGCGGCGCGAACGCACCCCGGCCAGGTTGCGCGAACTCAGCACCCAGTTTCAGCGTGACTTCACCCCCGCCTGGGCGAGCGCGCAATCGATGCCCGACGTGGTGCGCGCGCTGGCCGATCGCGCCACCCGCGCGCGCCTCGATCGCTATGCCAGCGACGGATTCTGCACGCTCGATCCGGCGTTGATCGAGGCGCTGATCGCAGCCGGGCTCGGCTGGGGCGGCGGATGGGTCAGCAGCAAAGACTTCATGCACTTCCAACTGGCCTGACCGAACACGAGAGGGGCGCCTGCGATGATGTATTCCAAGTTAGGCTGGCCAGGCGACGCGAGCGCGGTCGATTGGGCCGCGCCCCTGGCCGGCTGGGACGGCGAGGCCGCCGGTGGCGACGCCAGTGTGCGCTGGCTTCAATCGACCCTCAACCAGTTGATCGGTGCCGGCCTCGCGGTCGATGGCATCGCCGGGAACGCGACCCGGAGCGCGGTGCGGACCTTTCAGGCGCGGAACAACCTGGCGCAGGACGGTGTGGCCGGCCCGCTGACGATGGCGGCGATCCGTGCGGCGCTGGCCACCGGCCCGACCGCGGTGCCCGTGTCCGGGGCCACCTGCACCGGGTTGCCCGTCCGCCAGACGCTCGATCGCTTCGCCTTCGGCCGGCATCAGATCGAGCCGCATCATCAGCCCCAGATCGATGGCATCGCCGCGTGCCTGCTCGCCAGCCTCGACACGCCGACACCGATCGACGGGTTGGCGCTGGTCGGGCACGCCGACCCGGTGGGTGACGATACCGCCAATACCGGCCTTGGCCAGCGCCGCGCCGAGGCCGTTGCCGAAGCGATCGATGCCAGCCTGCGGCGTCAAGGCCCAGGGCGCCGCTTCAGCTTCGTTTTCACGCCGTCGTCGCGGGGCGAGAGCGAGCCGGTGCCGGGCGATCCGGCGCGTAGTCGCCGCGTCGACGTCATCGCGCCGTTCGCCTTTCCCCCGCCGCCCTCCCCGGGTCGCGACCGCCCACCGCCGTTTCACTCGCCGCTAGACCCGCCGCGGTGGGGGCCGCTATTGGCCCGCGTCATCAGTCCACGCACGGCGATCAGGACGGGCAACGCGGTCCGGCATCTCGTCGATGCCGAAAACCCCGCTGTGCCAATGCTCGGCGGCTACAACGCCATGGTCGATGCGATCCGCTCGGTCCGCGGGGGTCGTGCGTTCATCTATCTGCTCGGTTGGATTTGCGTTGACGATTTCGACATGATCACTTGCGATCCCGACAGCAAGCTACAGCGGCTGCTCGCAAAAGCCGCCGAGGACGGCGTACAAGTCCGCGCGGCATTTTGGGAAGCCGCGATCCATATGCGCGCGCAACGTGCGCAGACGCAGGCATCGGCCGACCATATCAATGCACTGCCCGGCGGCGCGGCGATCATCGACGGCGAGACGCTGAGTCTTGGCTCGCATCACCAGAAGCTGCTGGTCGTAGGCGATGGCGAACGGCTGGTGGGTTTTTGCGGCGGGCTCGACGTCAATCCCGATCGGATCCTGCCCTCCACCATCGCGTGTCCGACGCAGCCCTCGGGGCCGATCCGTGTCGCGCGGCGCGCCCGTGAAAGCTTCGAAACCAACTTCGACGGTGACAGCGACGCCGAAAGTTTGAGCGGGGGCGGCGGCAACCCGCTCCACGACGTGCATTGCCGTGTCGAGGGACCGGCAAGCGCGGATTTGCTGGGCACCTTCATCACCCGCTGGGACCATCACCCGGCAAGTCGCGCGATCGAGTCGCGCGCGCCGTTGCGGGGGCGCGGGCTTGCTGCGCCGAGTGGATTAGCCGCACCGTTGACGCCGACCAGCAGTTCGACCCCCAGCAGTTGTTCGGTAGTCATCGGCCGGACCTTCAATCCGCGCCGAGGCTCGGGCATGCCCCGCGAGCGCGACATCCGGGCCATGCTGCTCGCCGGTATCCGTCATGCGCGCCGCTTCATCTATATGGAGGAGCAATATTTGATCAACCTGGAAGCGGCGCGGGCGCTGCGCGCGGCGTTGCCCAATATCGAGCATCTGACGATCGTGATCGCCGCCACCGACATCAACAGCGACACCCCGTGTATCTGGACGCTGCGGCGCGAGTTCATCGAGGCGCTGTCGAGCGGGCTGCCGGCCGATCAGGCGGCCAAGGTGCGGATCTTCCAATTGGTGACGCCCCCGATTCCGGCAGCCCCGCCGCCCTGCGCTTCGGGATCGCGGCGTTTCGTGCCAACCTTCGGAAGGCATACCTATGTCCATGCCAAATGCTGGGTGTTCGATGACGAACTGGCGGTGATCGGATCGGCCAACTGCAACCGGCGCGGCTGGGAGCATGATACCGAGATCAATGCCTTCGTCTTCGATGACCGGGTTCCCGCCTCGGCGACCGCCCGAAGCTTTGCGCAAAAGATGCGGATGGATTTGTGGTCGGAGCATCTATCGCTGCCCGCTTCGCGCTTCGTCGACGGCGTTGCCTCCGCCGCGCTATGGCTGCGTCCGGCGACGACCGCGCGGGTGCTGCGCTATTGCCCCAACGAAGGAAGCGACATCTTCCCGCCGCAATGTGGGATACTTCGGGACACACTGGTGGACCCTGCCGCGCCGTGACCGCGCATGCTCAGCACCATAATGCCGAATGCCGAGAGTACTGTCAGAGCTAATGCGCCGCTCGGTACCGTCAAACTAACCAGCATTTGGTTCGTTGTGGCTTCGCTTCGGAAAAAGACGCACATTCGGCGGGCCGTGAACGCGATACAGGTCAACATCAAATGGAGAACATACGGTGGTTGCGAGCGCACCAATTAGGCCATGAACCACTGGGATAGGGGCGGTGAATTAGCTCCGACAGCACCATCGATAGCTTTTTCTAGCCGAGCTCGGCGGTAGGCGCGGCCTATTCGTTGCGTCTTCGACTTTGCAGGGCATTGTCAGACCAACGTGGCAGCCTGGGCAGACGGGTGATAGGCGGCATTCTTGAGCCGCAAATCCCGGGCCTTGCCGCCTAGCCCGTTCCGCCGTTTCAGTTCGTCGCCCGAGGTGATCCGCTTGGTGGTGATGATGTACGTGCGGTTTCCGCTGTCGCTGCGGAATGTCGAGGACCTGCTTTTCCAGCGCGGCATCGACATCTGCCATGAGACAGTGCGGATGTGGTGGAACCGGTTCGGACCGATGTTCGCCGGCGATGTCCGCCGTCAGCGGGTGAACCGGATGCGCGGTTTTCGCCACTGGGGCTGGCACCTCGACGAGATGTACGTGAAGCTCAATGGCGAGGTGGTCTACCTATGGCGAGCGGTCGACCACGAGGGCGAGGTTCTCGAGAGCTACGTTACCAGGACCCGCGACAAGAAGGCGGCGCTGACCTTCATGAACAAGGCGCTCAAGCGCCACGGTTCACCAGCAGCGATCACCACGGACGGCCTGCGCAGCTATGGCGCCGCTATGAACGAACTGAGTTGCCGCGATCGTCAGGAGGTCGGGCGCTGGGCTAACAGCCGGGTTGAGAATTCCCACCTTCCATTCCGACGACGAGAGCGGGCGATGCTCCGCTTCAGGCAGATGAAGACGTTGCAAAAATTTGCGTCGGTTCATGCCAACATCCACAACCACTTCAGCCTGGAGCGCCATCTGATCGATCGACAGACCTACCGCGAACGACGCCCCGCCGCACTGGCGGAGTGGCAGCTCCTCGAAAGCTAGGCTGCTGCCCTCAAAGACCGAAATGCATCGTGCCGAAAGCGGTTCGCGTTCGATCGACAGCACCCGGATGGGCTTTTCGGTCGCTGCTTGTGCGCGTATGTCATTGCATCGATAACGCGAAACCGCGGCGGGTTGGAGAGGTAGTCATGGGACGAATGCACATCATCGCGATACTGGCGGCACCGCTGATTATGACCGGCACCGCCCATGCACAGGCAGGGGCGCCCGACAGCATTGCCGGCGTGACCGATCCGACGGTGGACGTCGGTTCTGACCGGCAGCAGCAATATGCCTATGACACCATCGTCGAAGATGTCGGTGCTGAAAAGCGCGCGACGGGCCGCGTCGACCGCAGCAGGGTGAAGCGCAACCGCATTGTTGAGGCGACGTCCGCCGACCTGATGACCGGCGCGGTCGTGCTGGATTCCGGCGGTGCGATGCTCGGTACGATCGAGGCCGTGAAGCCCGAAGGCGTCCAGCTTCTGTCGGGCAGCATACGCGCGATGGTGCCCGCCGATGTGTTCGGCATGAAGAACGGCAAGCTGATGCTGAACGTGACGAAGGCTGATTTCGAGAAGCAGACCGCCGGCCAGTAATCGGCGCCACGGACGGTTCTGCCACCGTTTGCTTCGGCGCGGCGTGGACATGTTCAGGAACGCTCCACCGCGCCATTTCGCTCGGTATCCGCAGCGTGTCCTCACCAAATGCACCGGTTGGTAATCGGGGGCGGGTAAGGGGGATGCCGCGTCCCTACCTCTGGCGAGCGGTCGATCGGGAGGGCGAGGAGCTCGAGAGCTACGTCACCAAGACCCGCGATAAGAGGGCGGCGCTGACCTTCATGAAGCAGGCGCTCAAGCGCCGCGGTTCACCCGCCGCGACCACCACCGACGGCCTGTGCAGCTACGGTGCGGCGACGAACGATCTCGGTTGCCGCGATCGCCAGGAGGTAGGCCGCTGGGCAAACAATCGGGCGGAGAATTCGCACCTGCCATTCCGACGACGAGAGCCGGCGATGCTCCGCTTCAGGCAGATGAAGACGTTGCACAAATTCGCGTCGGTCCACGCCAACATCCACAACCACTTCAGCCTGGAACGTTACCTCGTCGATCGACAAACCTATCGCGAACGACGCTCCGCCGCACTGGCGGAGTGGCAGTTCTTGGCAAGCTAGGTGGCCGCGCTCAAAGACCGAGGCGCATCGTGTGGCGAGCGGTTCGCTTTAGACTGACAGCACCGCTGCCTTGACCGGCTTTGATGCTGGTGTGCTTGAGGCGCGGCTTGGCGCGAGTGATACGCCTGCGAACGATGCTGACGCGTACTGTCAGAGCTAATGCACCGTACCTATCCAGGTTGGTTCGAGCGCCAATTCGAGCGCTCGTAAGCATTCTATATTCCCCGTTTGATGTGGGCCTGCATCGCGTTCACGGTCCGCCGAATATGCGTCCTTCTCCCGAGCGGAGCCCTAACGAACCAAATGCTGGTTCGTTTGTCAGTACCGCCGGGATCCGTCTAGCTCGCGTCGCTCGTAGGTGGCGCGGTCAAAGCCAACCACTATCGCGAGCGATTCGACCGGCTTCGATCCGGTTCGATGCCCCCAGCTTGGCCGCCGCCTCCGACAGGTAATTGCGTACCGTCCCTGGCGACAGCGCGAGCGAGCGGCCGATTTCCTTATTCGAGCGGCCGTCGTGCGCAAGCCGCAATATCGCGCGTTCACGATCGGAAAGCGGGTCCGACGGGGCGAACGCCGCGGTGGCGGCGAGCTCCGGATCGATAACGCGGCCGCCCGCGGCGACGCGGCGGATCGCGTCGGCCAGTCGATCGGCGGGGCTGTCCTTGAGCAGATAGCCCGACACGCCGGCGTCGATCGCGCGGCGCAGATAGCCCGCGCGGCCGAAGGTCGTCACGATCAGCACCCGCGTCGCCGAGCGTTGCTGCGCTAGCTGCGCCGCCACCTCGATCCCCGTCAGCCCGGGCATCTCGATGTCCGACAGCAGCACGTGCGGCCCGAGCGATCGCACCATATCGAGCGCCTTCACCCCGTCGGGGGCGCGTCCGACCACCGCGATGTCGGGCTCCAAGGCGAGCAGCGAAGCCAGCGCACCGAGCACCATCGCCTGATCCTCGGCGATCACGATGCGGATCATGCCACTGTCGCCGGCACCGCGGCGGTGACCTGGGTGCCGCTACCACGCGCCTCGACGCGTAGCCGTCCGCCCGCCGCCGAAAGGCGAGCGCGCATGCCGCGCAGGCCCGAACCCTCGCGAAACTGGCCGCCTCGGCCATCGTCGGACACGATCAGCGCGACGGCGGTTCCGTCGTCCTGCAGCGCGATCGTGCAACTCGTCGCGGCGGCGTGGCGGATGACGTTGGTGATCGCCTCGCGCAGCGCCATCGCAAGCACCGCGCTGTTGGCGGCGGCGGTCGCAAGTTCCTCACCGGTGACGGTGCACGCGACGCCCGCGGTCTGCAGCGCAGCGCGCGATGCCTCGATCTCGCGCGCCAGGCCGGTGTGGTGCATGTCGGCGACCGTGGCACGGACCTCGGCCAGCCCGGCGCGCGCAGCCTGGGCCACTTCGTCGATCTCGCGCTTGGCCGCGGCGGGATCGGTATCGGCGAGGCGCGACGCCAGATCGGATTTGAGCGCGATCAACGTCAGCGTACGTCCCAGCAGGTCGTGCAGATCGCGCGCGATCCGCTCGCGTTCGGCCTCTCGCGCCAGCAGGCGAACTTCCTCCTGCGCCCGCAGGAGCGCCCCATGCTTTTCACCAAGCGCCAGCCCCGCCATCTTGCCGTATACGACCATGGCTTCGAACAGCGGCACCATCACCGCGACATACCAAGGCAGGCCCCCGCCGATCACTGCGACGACCGACACCAGCATCAGCCCGCCGACGAGCCGCACCGCATGGCGCGCGGGCCGCAGCTCCGCCGCCGTCGCACACGCGTACACCGCTAGCACCGTCCAATTGCCCCCGAACGGGATCATCGCGAGCGCCAGCGCCATCATGAGGATCGCCGAAACGATGATCCGCCGCCCCGAAACGCGTGCGGCGTAGATGTAGAGAGCTAGAAACAGCGCCAGCCCGGTGGCGGACACGACCAGGTCGAGCGTGCCCGGCGGATTGCCGAGCCAAGGCACGCCGAACAAGGGAAGATAGACGAGCCAGATCCATGGGCCACGAACGTCGGCCAGGCGCTGGTACCAGCGCTGGCCGCCAACCCATGGAGTCGCGCTCGGTTGCATATGGGCGATGGTCGCTGGCGGTTGGGCTGCGGTCAAGCCGGGCTTCGCCGCCAGCCGCCCACCGCGAACCAAGCTGCGGCGGCCGAGATCGCGATCAGGGTGAGCAGGTGCAGCCAAATCGCACCCTGCGGTGGAACGCCGATCGACGCGAGCGCGAGCTGCCCCAGATGGAACGACGGCGTCGCCCACGCGATCTGTTGCATCCAGCCGGGCAGGATCGTGATCGGCATCCAGAGGCCGCCGAGGATCGAAAACCCAAGATACAGCGCGTTCGCCGCAGCGATCGCCCCCTTCGAGCCGAGCCGCATACCAACCGCGAAGCCCAGCAACGCGAACGGCACGACCGAGAGCATGTGTACCGCCACCAGCAAGCTCCATTGCTCGGGACGAAGGCTGACCCCGCCGAGCAACGCCAGTCCATAGATCAGAGCGAGCGCCATCGCCGCCATCGCGCCCGCCGCCACCAGCTTGGCGAAGACATAGGCGCCCGCGGGAAGCGGCGAGACCCGCTTCAATTCGATCAGCCCGTTTTCGCGTTCGACCGCGACACCTGCGCCGAAGCCGAACAGGGCAGGGCCGGTGGCGGCAAACACCCCGAAGGTCGCGAGTGAATACGCCGCGGCGTCGGGCCCCGCCCTGTTTAGCGCGATCGCGAACAAGCCGTAGAAGACCGCGGGGGTGATGATCGTCGGCAGGGTGAACTGGGGCAGGCGAAGGCTCTTGCGCAGTTCGGCGATGCTTTCGCGGCCGAAGACGCCGAGCGGATCGGCAATCGCAGTGTCCATCACGCTGCCCTTTTCATGCTGGAGAGATGGCTGAGGGCGTCCTCGAGCGAAGCCGCGGTGATCGTAAGGTCGCAGATCGTGGGATCGGTGCCGAGCAGCGCGCGCGCCGTCGACGCGCCGTCGGCGACCATCAGTGTGGCAGCGGCGCCGTTCCGGTCGATCGAGCGCACGCCGGGGAGTGTCGCAAGCTCGCGCTCGGACAGCGCGGTGCGGCAGCGGATCGTCGAACCCGCGACCCGCGCCTTGATCGCGGCGGGGGCGTCGTCGGCGATGATCCGTCCCTCGTCGATCACGATGATCCGGTCGGCCAGCGCATCGGCCTCTTCGAGATAATGGGTGGTCAGCAATACCGCCGCGCCGTCATCGGCCTCTTCGCGCACCGTCGTCCAAAGCTGCCGTCGCGCTTCGTGGTCGAGGCCGGTGGTCGGCTCGTCGAGCACGAGCAGGTCGGGCCGGCCGCAGATCGCAAGCGCGTAATGGAGCCGGCGCTGCTGCCCGCCCGAAAGCTTGCCCGCGGGGCGCGCTTCGAGCCCCTCGAGCCCCGCCAGCGCGATCGTTGCCGCCACCGCGCGCGGATATCGGTAATAGCCCGATTGCAGCGTGACGAGCTCGAATACCGTCAACACGTCGGGCAGGCCGCCGCTCTGGAGCATGACCCCCATGCGCGCGCGCGCCGCGGGCCGGGTGGGGTCGAGCCCGAAGAGCTCGACCCGGCCGCTGGCTGGCGCAAGCCTGCCGGTCAGAATGCCCACGCACGTCGTCTTGCCCGCGCCATTTGGCCCCAGCAGCGCGGTGACTTCGCCTGCGCGGACCTCGAGCGCGATGTCGTCGAGCACCAGATGATTTTCGAAGTGCTTCGATATACGCTCGAGCCGTGCGACCACGGCCATGGTGTCTGTGCCCATTGCTTACTCCCTTGCCGGCGCCACCATCGGCGGGAGACCGGTCTTGGGCCAGTGCGGCTTGTCAGGCCGGATGGGTGACAGATGTCACTGGAGCCGAACCGTGCTTGAACGGCTTGGATCACGCTTCCCGATCATTTGCGGCACAGCAGTGATCGCTTGTTCGCGGCCCGAAAGCCGCCGGTCGGCGAGCCACCTACTTCGCGACGCATAACCCGGGGTCGCGGCGTCGATGCCGCGATCGAGGCGCTGGGCCGGCAACCGACCTTCGAATGGGCGCTACCATGCCTGCGGCCGGGCGGTACGCCGTCGTCGCTCGATGCAGCGGCTGAGCGTGAGGCCGTGCACGGCTCGATGGAGGCGACGATCGCCATAGTCCGGTTCTATTGGCAGCCGCTCGTTAATCGATTGGCCGTTCGGACATGAAAAGCCTACGTAGAATATTGAGCATCAGCTCCCCTGGTACCCCGTATGTGCGTGATGAGCACAATGCGGCTGAGTAATCGTGCAGAAGGCTAGCGTAGGTATATCAACAAGCTGAACCTGGGGAGCACTGACCGACACATCCTCGATTGGATATGTGCGATGGATACCGTTTTCTACAGGATCACCGTGGTTCACTGGAAGCTCGACGACGAAATGCGAAGAGAGACGCGGGCCCACTTTACAGGCAGGATCAGGATCCTAAGGCTGGGAACGCTTCGACTTGCTGGCAACAATCAGATCCTTCAAGCAGTTCGCGGCAACAGGCTTGCGCGAGTAAGAAGTGGAGATCGAAACCGAATGGGGTCGAGTTTACCCTTGTCGGACGGGTTATTTCCTTCCCGCCGAGCAAGCGCGGTTTTGATCGGGTGAAACCATGGAAGTCCTGGCCCTAGATTTTCTCGGTAAGCCTGCCTGGATGTGGCTGGCCTTCATCGGAATCGTCGTCACGCTGCTCGCCCTGGACCTCGGCGTGCTGCACAGGAAGCAGCGCGAGATCGGAGTGCGCGAAAGTCTATTTCTGTCAGCGGGATACATTGCACTGGGAGCCAGCTTTGGCGCTTGGGTGTGGTGGTACATGGGCGAGACGGCTGGGATGAACTATCTGACAGGATTTGTAATTGAAAAAAGCCTGGCGATGGACAACGTGTTTGTCATCGCAATGATCTTCAGCTACTTTGGAATTCCCCGCGTCTATCAGCACCGTGTCCTATTTTGGGGAATCCTTGGCGTCATATTGCTACGGGGTATCATAATTGGTTTCGGTGCTGCGATAGTCGAACAGTTTAGCTGGGTGCTATACGTATTCGCGGCTTTTCTTGTATTCACTGGCATCAAGATGTGGGTCATGGCTGATCAGCCATACGACATCGCCAACTCGACTGTACTGAGATGGGTGCGGCGACGGTTCCGCGTTGCCGATAAGCTGCACGGTCACTCCCTCTGGGTGATGCAAATCGATCCCAATACCGGTAAGTCATCCCGGTTCATAACGCCACTGTTCCTTGCGTTGATTATGGTCGAGTTTGTTGACGTCATATTTGCCGTTGATTCGGTGCCGGCAATCTTCGCGATCACTACTGATCCGTTCATTGTTTACACATCGAATATATTCGCAATCCTGGGTCTCCGTGCTTTATATTTCGCACTTGCGGCTATGGTGGACCGGTTTCATTATCTTAAATACGCACTGGCAGTATTGCTAATATTCATTGGCTCTAAAATATTTGTTGCGGATGCGTTTGGGCTAGCAAAAATTCCTCCGTCCGCGTCACTGGGCATTACCTTCGCTATTCTTTCCTTCGGAGTGGGCTGGTCGCTATGGAAAACACACGAGACGCCTTCTTCGGTTTCCTCGGCCTAGCTTGGTAACAGCCACGTCGTGCATAACAATGTTAGCTGGGGCGCTTCTGGCGCCTCGTGGTTCCCGGGTTGTCGGCGGCGTGCTCGGCGAGCGAGAATTCGGCGGGATTACCGGCGTTCCAACCGGAATCGATAGGCGCTCAATTTGGTGTGCGTCAGCACATCAGTGACGATTGCCCATTAGCGTCCGGTATCCCAGGCGGACAGCAGTCCGGGGTGACAGGCCGGTTGGATAGGCCGAGGCCAAATCCCGCCTAAAATGGCGCGCCATTGCCAAAAGGGTTTTGCGATCGGGAGTGGAAGCGTCGCGTATCGTCGCCACGAGAGCGGCCGGGAATAGCTGCCCCTCAATGACAGGGGGCCTATCGGACGACATAGACGAAATCTGTAATCGTTCTGCCGGTCCGGGCTTCGCAAACCGCATTGCCCCGCCGCTCAGCCCGCGGCTTCAGCTTCTTCCAGCTTGCCGAGTGATCGGCAGTTGCAACATGGAAGACGCAACCATTGCCAATATCATCGGCGTAATGGATCCGAACCGCCTCCGTTTTGCTATGGTCGTGCGGTACAAATATCTTGCCCCTTCGGCTCGCCGTCCGGATCGACGCGGTGGGCAGCAGGGGCGTTTGCGGCAGCGGGGCGTAATGGCTCGGAATCTCTGCCGCGATGAGCGTCAACGCCCGCGCCGAGCTATTTTCGATGACGATGGTGGGTCCGTGACCGTCTCCAACAAAAAGGGCCAACGCGCTCAGGATAGGGCTCATCGCGGTCCTCCTTCAGCAAAGACCGGGGGCGATCGGTGCGCCTGGGCACCTTCTGAGACTAATGCTTCGATATGTCGCGCGGATCGCTGACATGGCTCCCCATCGAGGATCAATGCGTTCGTCCAGCCGATGCCGCCACGCAAAGCATCCAGGCGGATCAGCCAGTGCCCGATCCATTTGGATGGTGACCCCTGCCGCCCTTCAAGGACCAAATCTCGTACGAACTGCGACCCGCGTTCCTTACGAAACACCAGCATTGACGGGGGATCACCGGTCAGCGCCATGCACGCGGCGATCGAAAAGCCGCGCCCTGCGGGCAGCACGAGCGTAACATGCGCTAAAGGTGAATGAAGCCCCGCGGCGATGCGCGACTGCCTCGCCGGCTTGGTACGGGAAGGCATGCAAAGCATCGCGGGGCTCCACCGAGTGTCAGCCCGTAGAGGGGTCGCCGAGCTGGTGTCGATTACGTACCGGAGCGATTGCGATAGCTCCAATAGAAAGGTATCGTAGCGATCGATAGAGCTGTTCTATGGGAGCGCCGTGTGAAGCTCAGACAGCTGGAGTATTTGGTAGCGATCGCGGACACGCAGTCGTTCGCCAAAGCAGCCTTGCTCCTCAATGTGTCGCAGCCGACGCTCAGCCAGCAGATTCGGACTTTGGAAGACGATCTCGGCCTACCTTTGTTGGAGCGGTCGCCCAACGGTGTTTGGCCAACGCCAGCGGGGCGAGAGGTTATCGACCGAGCGCGTGCCATCCTGCGTGACCTGCGAGAACTCGACCATGTCGCCCGGCGTGCGGGAAGCCGAGTATCGGGAACCATCCGCTTTGGAACGACGCCTACGCTCGGACCATATCTTTTGTCGCCGGTGATAGCCGAACTGCATCAGTCGCTGCCCGACCTACGCATCCATGTCCGCGAAGGCATCCCGATCTACCAGACCGACGATCTGGCTAAAGGGCAGATCGACCTTTATCTAGGTCCGCTGCCCATCTCGAACCATCTATTTCAGGTTGAGCCGCTGTTCCGCGAGCGTCTATACTTGGTCGTTGCCAAGGACCATCTCCTTGCCGGTTGTCGCGCGGTGACGGCCGATCAGTTGGCCGGCTTGCCCGTCCTGTCCATCGATCAACGCCACCAGTATCACCGTCAGATAGCGAACATTGCTGATCAGTTCGGGATGCGACTGGCACCGGATTACGAGGGTACGAGTCTCGACAGCCTGCATCAAATGGCGGCAAGCGGCTTGGGGGCGGCAATCCTGCCCCAGCTCTATCTTGCGTCAGAGGTGGGAGGGTTTGCTGGACTGACCGTGGTCGACGTCGCGGGCTGGGATGCTTACCGTTCGATAGCGCTGGCATGGCGCAAGTCCAACGTCTTGGGCGAGCACTTTGCAATGATCGGCGAAAGCATTGCTCGTCTGGCGCGGTCGTTGACGCTAGAAAAGCTTGAAACGCCTCAAGCTTGATCACCAAGAAGTTTGAATCGCACGCTGGGAGATGCTTTCGATCCGCTGAGCGATGCTTTTAGTCGGCCGAGCTAACGCCCCAAGCCCGTACGAACGCGGCTGTGTGTTCCTGGCATAATGCGTCCAGGTCGAGTGGGCGCACGTCGCTGCCGCCCAACTCATGCTGGTGGAGGAACGCGATCAGAAGCGGCGATACTAGCGCGATCGCCGGTCCGCGCGGATCGACGGCGCGCATGTCACCGGCATTGATATGAGCCGTCAAACGGGCCTCTATCGCAGCAAGGGTCGGCTCCAAGGCTGACCCGAGAAATACCGGCCCAAGCTCTGCATGACGTAGCCCCTCGGTCAGCCCGACCGAAAACATCGTGCCCACACCATGGCGCAGGCCCGTCGCGACATGTGAAACGGCGTCCGCGATCGAAGTCGAGAAAGGCCCTGTCGGTCGCGCCAACGTGGCAAGGGGTTCGGCCCCCTGCCGCAGATCGTCCTCCATGACTGCGCGCACCACGTCGTCGCGGCGCCCGAAATAGTGACTCATCGTCGACAGGCTGACCCCGGCGGCCGCCGCGAGCTCGCGCCAAGACGCAAGCGACGCACCCCGCTCCGACAAGCGCGCACGCAGCCGCCCTAGCAGTGCGGCGCGGCGCTGGGCGTAAGCGGCGTTGCGGCTTCCGACTGCCCTAGACATGGATCAGTTGAACCAATCTATCTTCTCGTGTATTGTATCGTCCGATCCAACATATAGGCATCATCGATGCTCAGCCTCTACCTTTCCTCGGACGGCTTCCGGGCTATCACCGTTCTGCTGCTCGCGATTGGCCAAGCCGTGATGTCGCAATGGCCTGACTGGCGGAAGTGGCCGGAGACGATTGCTAGCAGGTCGGCCCGTCAGTCGACGCCGGCGGTGCCGATCGACTGGGCGTTCGCGGTGTGGGGATTGATCTTTTTAGAGTGCTTCGGATTCGGGATCTGGCAGCTATTGCCCGGGCAGCTCGACGACCCGCTACTCCGCTCGATCGGTTGGCTTGCCGCCGGGGTTTTCGCGCTGAACATCGCTTGGGAATATTACGTACCTCGTCGCGACATTGACTGGGGCAGCGTCGCGATCATCGTCGCCGCGCTCGCGGTTTTGCTTACTATCGTATGGCGGATCGAAGCCGCAGAACCGCACAATGCAGCAACATTCTGGCTGGTAGCGGCGCCGTTTCAGCTCTTCTCCGGGTGGATTTCTGCGGCGACGTTCGTCAACCTGTCCTCCACATTAAGGTTCAGCGGCGTGGCGATCGGGACGGGACGTAGCGTCGCTTTAATCGCCGCGGCTGCGCTGCTCGGTAGCGTAATCGCAGCGAAGACAGGCGCGCTGATCTATGGCGGGGCCATCGCTTGGGCGCTATTTGGCATCGTGGTCGCCAATCGGGGGCGGGTGCCCAATTCTCGCGTTGCGATCGCAGCCGGGTTGCTTGCCCCGGCCGTGCCGCTTGCTGCACTGCTCGGGAGCTGAGGCGGTGAACGAGATGATGATCGATACGCCGACCGGGAGTTTCGGGGTCCGCAGCGCCGGAGCGGACGATGCGCCGATAGCGCTGCTGCTGCACGGCTTTCCTGACGATGCCTCGACCTTCGACCAAATCGGCCCCGACCTAGCCGCCAAAGGCTATCGCGCCGTCGCGCCATATCTGCGCGGCTATGCGCCATCGCCGTTGGCCGGGCCGCTTACGCTCGATGCTTTGGTCGCCGATCTGCTCTCGCTTGCCCGTACGCTGTCCCCGAATCGGCCGGTCTGTTTTGTCGGGCACGATTATGGCGCGCAGATCGGATATCTCGCGACGACCCGCGCGCCGGAGCTTTTCGCGGCGGCCGTGATGCTCTCGGGCGCGCATCCGGCGGCGATCAACCGCCGCATGAAGCGCCTGCCACGGCAATGGTGGATGAGCCGCTACATCATTTTTTTTCAGTTCGGCGGTGTCGCCGATCGCGCGGTGGCGCATAACGATTTTGCCTATGTGGAGCGACTGTGGCGGCGGTGGTCCCCCGCCTTCACCCCGCCGCCCGCGCACCTCGCGCGCGTCAAGGCGACGCTCCGCCGCTCCATGCCTGCGCCGGTCGCCATGTACCGGGAAGGCGGCTTCGAGGTGCCGGCCAACCCGATTGCGGTGCCGACGCTGTTCATTGCCGGTGAGAAGGACGGTTGCCTCCTGCCTAAACTCTCGGACGGGCAGGACGCCATCTTCACCAAAGGATACGCGCGGGAGCTGTGGCCCGAGGTTGGCCACTTTCCTCACCTGGAACAACCCGTGCGAGTGGCCGAAGCAATCGTTGCGTGGTTTTCCCGATATGGGGCCGACGTACATACCTCGCCACCTTCGACAGGTGCTGGTGTCAAAACCGAACGGGGCTGTTGAACAGGCCGGATGCTTTGCCTGATTGCCTGGTAGTACCAAACCGACCAGCAAAGGCGCATATTCGGCGGGCCGTGAACGCGATACAGGCCCACATCAGACGGGGAATATAGGGCGCTTACAAGCGCTCGAATTTGCCCGCGACGCGATAATGCTCGGCCACTTTGTGAACGACGTTGCCCGAAGATTGCGGTTTGGGTCGACCTGACCACGGTAGCAGCAGCTGCTGAACCCCGTTCGTGGGCTTGCGCGTCATCCAGCTGCTTCTGTTTGATTTCTGCAGACCGTAGGCCTCCGCTACGCCCGGCAGCAGAGCGCTACCAGCGACTGCAACACCCCCGCCATCACGCGCTTAAGCCCCAGTGATATTGCGAACATTCTCGCACGAGCAAATCCGAACGATCTAGGGGCCCTGGTCCGGGTACGGCGATTGACAGCTAAGCTACTATCTCGGCTCATCTGAGTTTCGACAGTTCGATCATTCCTTACGAAAACCGGACAGATGCGCTAACCGGGATCACCCATCGGGTACTATGGCCTACCCACTATAGACAGGGCGAGCGAATTCATGTTCGACGAATACGGTTTTCCAGGCGACCCCGACTTCGACTACGCCGCGCCCACACTTTATACTTTTGTATACTGCAGTCGTGCCGCCGAAGGCGTCGATGATATGGAGGTCAATCGCATCATCGAATCAGCGCAACGCTACAATCTCGCCAAAGGCATCACCGGGGTGCTGGTTTTCGGCAGCGGCGTCTTTTTCCAATGGATCGAGGGACCTCCCGCCGAGGTGCAGAAGCTGATCGCGAGCCTGCATAGCGATCCCCGCCATTACGACATCGTCCCGCTGGACCGGGGTGAAGAAAAGCGCGAGCGCCTGTATCCGAATTGGGAGATGGAGCGGGTTGAAGCCGACGACATCCGCACGGTGCTGCAGGACGCGCTTGAAAGCGCAGAGGACGACAATAACGTTGCGGCGCTGCGGCGTATCCTCGAACACTTGGCTTCGGGTTCGCTCAATTCGCTTGGGCGAGGTTCGTTTGGCTCAAGTGCGGCAACATAGCCGCACGTCAGCCTGACCCGCATGCGGACAGACCGCAATCCCCCCTTCGCACCGTCCAAACCGCGTAGGGTGCTTTCGGTTACCTGCGGGCGATTGCTACGCCTCTGCGCGATGATACCATGGGGTGATGTGCAACAGAGCAAGATATGCAGGCGAACCCGACACGATTTTCGCCGCTGCCAACAAGCTGTTCGGCGAAAGGCCGCGGGACAACCGGTTTGATGCAAAAGAGTTGCGGCCGAAGGGTCGCGCCTATGTGATCCGCGAGCACGACGGCGAGCGCGCGTGGGACGTGATGCTCTGGGACGTGCTGGGCGGTCAGGCGTCTTGGCCGATGACGAATGTCCGCAACCTGAAGCTGCCGCAGTGGCGCAAGCTGGCAGAGAAGCCTGAGAACCGCTGTCTGGTTCCCCTTACCGAATTCTGCGAATGGACGCCCGACAAGCACGACCTTGGCGACGGGAAGCCGCCGCTGAAGGGTGAGATGTGGTTCCAGGTGACCGACCAGCCGGTGTTCGCAGTGGCGGGCTTTTGGCAGCAGACCAAAGAGGGCGCAGGCTTCACCATGGTGACCTGCGATCCTAACGAGCTCGTGGCTCCGATCCATCCTAAGGCGATGATCACGATCCTCGAAGCCAAAGACGTCGATACCTGGCTGCGCGGCTCGTACGACGCGGTGGTCGAGCTCCAGCGACCCTATGACAGCTCCAGAATGACGGTTCGGGGGCCGGTGTTCCCGACGCGGCAAATGGAGCGGTGACGGAGTTGGGGCGGGTTGCTCATGAAGGCCCGGCAGCGGCTAGGATGTCCTCAGCCACGCAAGCCCGCCGGCCCGTTCCGCTACTTCAACTCGTCGCGCGCGGTGATCGGGCTGGTGGTGCTCATGAAGATGCCCTTTCCGGTGTCGTCGCCGAATGCCGGGAACCTGCTCACACATCCGACGGCCGCGGGCGCGGCGGATGCACGCCTTCCGGCACTGGCGCCGGCACTTCGAGGAGATAGCGGTGAGGCTCAACGGCGGATTGATCTACCGCTGGCGAGCCGTCGACCAGTAAGGCGTCCACTCAATTTCGACGTGAAATACATCGAGACCGACACCACCGCGCGGCTCAGCACGACTGCGATCGGCGACCAGTCGCTGCGCGTGCATCTCGTCCGCTAGTGGTCGGTGCTGGCTTCGGCCTGCGGCTTTAGATCCCGGGCGCTGCAGTAAAGGAGGCCGGATGTCTTTGGAGATTTCGGGCGCGGCGAGGGCGGGGGCATCGCTGCGCCACCCCGCCGCCGCCGCGCCGCCGAGTAAGGCGCGCGACCGTACGTAGCCGCTACGTATATTTGCGAATGGGGGCCATCCCCCGCTCGCCGCTAGCAGCAGCGGACCAGGGGCGGGGCTTCATCACATGTACGCAACGATATTTGAACGCGCGATCGATCGGTTGCAGGCCGAGGGGCGTTATCGCGTGTTCATAGGCTTATCGCGCATCAAGGGGGCGTTCCCCGATGCGCGATGCTTCGCCGGGCGCAATGGCTCGAAGCTCAACCTGATCCGCAGCTATGCGCCGGGGTTCATCTTCACGGCCGGCCCATCGCACGGTGCTGCGATGCTGCGGGCGCTGACCGATGCGCTGACCGATGTGCTGGTCGAGATCTGGTGCCGCCCCGCATTTCGAAAGACCGCATGATGCACGGTTCCAGAACCCCAACCGTAACCACCGCGCAAGCGCCCTACATCGACGATGTGCTGCTTCGCGCCGCCCTGTGGCTGTTCGCGGGCATGGCGGCGGTCGTGCTGGCGGCAGTTGCGGTCGATACCGCGTTCAGCGTCCACATGATGATCGTCGCGCTGGCGGGCTTTGCTGCGGCGGCCATGACGATCCGCCAGGTCGGCACCCCCGCGCTGAGCGTTGCCGCACAGGCGGCGCAAGCGACCGAATATTATGACGATGTCATCCGCTGGGGGGTGATCGCCACCGTATTCTGGGGGGTGGTGGGCTTCCTGGTCGGCATCGTCATCGCCTCGCAGCTCGCCTATCCGCTGCTCAACCTCAGCAGCGAATATACGACCTTCGGGCGGTTGCGGCCGCTGCATACCTCGGCGGTGATCTTCGCCTTTGGCGGCAACGCCTTGTTGTGCACCAGCTTCTATGTCGTCCAGCGCACCTGCCGCGCGCGACTGGCCTTCCCCGCGCTCTCGCGGTTCGTTTTCTGGGGATACCAGCTGTTCATCGTCCTAGCGGCGACGGGCTATCTGATGGGGGTGACCGAAGGCCGCGAATATGCCGAGCCCGAATGGTATGTCGATATCTGGCTGACGATCGTCTGGGTAAGCTATCTGGCGATCTTCATCGGCACGATCGTCCGCCGGTCAGAGCCGCATATCTATGTCGCCAACTGGTTCTACCTCGCCTTCATCATCACCGTGGCGATGCTGCATCTGGTCAACAACCTGTCGTTGCCGGTGTCGTGGGTGGGATCGAAATCCTATTCGCTGTTCGCCGGCGTCCAGGATGCGCTGACCCAGTGGTGGTACGGGCATAACGCGGTCGGTTTCTTCCTGACCGCCGGCTTCCTGGGCATGATGTATTATTTCGTGCCCAAACAGGCCGAACGCCCGGTCTATAGCTATCGCCTGTCGATCATCCATTTCTGGTCGCTGATCTTCCTCTATATCTGGGCCGGCCCGCACCACCTTCACTACACCGCGCTGCCCGATTGGGCGCAGACATTGGGCATGGTGTTCTCGGTCATGCTGTGGATGCCGAGCTGGGGCGGCATGATCAACGGCCTGATGACGCTCAACGGCGCATGGGACAAGATCCGCACCGATCCGATCATCCGCATGATGGTGTTCGCGCTCGCCTTCTACGGCATGAGCACCTTCGAAGGCCCGCTGATGTCGATCAAGAGCGTCAATTCGCTCTCGCACTACACCAACTGGACGATCGGCCATGTCCATTCGGGTGCGCTCGGCTGGAACGGCATGATCACCTTCGGCGCGATCTATTACATGGTCCCGCGCCTATGGGGTCGCACGCGGCTCTATTCGCTGCGGATGGTCAACTGGCACTTCTGGTGCGCGACCTTGGGCATCGTCCTCTACGCCTCGGCGATGTGGGTCGCCGGCATCACCCAGGGGCTGATGTGGCGCGAATATGGGGATGACGGCTATCTCGTCTACGCCTTCGCCGAAGTCGTCGCCGCGATGCATCCCTATTACGTGATCCGCACCGCCGGCGGCCTGCTCTACTTCGCCGGCGCGCTGTTCATGGTCTGGAACGTCTGGATGACGTGTCGGGGCAAGCTGCGCGACGAGGCGCCGATGTCGTCGCCGGTGTTCGATCCGGCGAAGGATCGCCCGGCCTCGGCTGCCGCCATCGCCCCCCCTGCCACGCTCGACGGCACCGCCGTCGCCGCCGCCCGATAGGAAGTTCGACATGGCAACCTTCGTCCAGCGTCACAAGAAGATCGAACGCAACGTCACGCTGCTGGCCGCGCTCGCGCTCATCACCGTCGCGATCGGCGGCATCGTCGAGATCGCGCCATTGTTCTGGATCCAGTCGACGGTGACCAAGGTCGAGGGGGTTCGACCCTATACCCCGCTCGAGCTGGTCGGACGGAACATCTATATCCGCGAGGGCTGCTATGGCTGCCATAGCCAGATGATCCGCCCGTTCCGCGACGAAACCGAACGCTATGGCCATTACAGCCTGGCTGCTGAGAGCATGTACGATCATCCGTTCCAATGGGGATCGCAGCGGACCGGCCCCGATCTGGCGCGCGTGGGCACCCGCTATTCGGACGAATGGCATGTCCAGCACATGAAAGACCCCCGATCGGTGGTGCCTGAATCGATCATGCCGCCCTATGCCTTCCTGGCCAACCGTGCGGTCGATGCCAAGGACATGGCGAGCCATCTGAAGGTGCTGCGCGCTGAAGGCGTACCCTATACCGACGAGGACATCCGCAACGCCGTCAGCGACGTGTGGACACAGGCGCGCGGCGACACCGATTCGACCGATCTGGTGCGGCGCTATCCCGGGGCGCAGGCGCGCGATTTCGACGGGAACCCGGTAGTCACCGAGATGGATGCGATGATCGCGTATCTCCAGGGGCTGGGCGTCCAGGTCGATTTCAAGGCGGCGGCGCCGCGCGAGCTCGCGAAATGAGCACCTATGACGCCTTCCGCCATTTCGCCGACAGCTGGGGCCTCGTGATGATGGCCGCAGTGTTCGTCACCTTTACCGGCTGGACCTTCCTGCCCTCGGTCCGCGATGCGCACCGGACGGCGGCGACCAGCATCTTCGAACCAGAGGACGCGATCGATGGCTGAGCGCAGTCGCATCGACGACAAGACCGGCACCCCCACCGTCGGCCATGAATGGGACGGGATCGAGGAACTCGACACGCCGATGCCGCGCTGGTGGCTTTGGACGCTGTATGCCAGCATCGTCTTCGCGATCGGCTATGTCATCGCCTATCCGGCGATACCGATGCTGAACAGCGCGACCAAGGGCGTGCTCGGCTGGTCGAGCCAAGGCGAGCTCGATCGCGACATCGCCGGCGAACAGAAGCGTCGCGCGCCGATCATGACCGCGCTTGCGGCCACCCCGCTCGATCAGCTGGCGGCCAACCCCAAATTGCTGGCGGCGGCCGAAGAGGGCGGACGTTCGGTCTTCAAGGTGCATTGCGCGGCCTGCCACGGTGCGGGTGCCGCGGGCAGCAAGGGCTATCCCAATCTGAACGACGATGATTGGCTGTGGGGCGGCGACATGGCGGCGATCGAGCAGACGCTGATCCACGGCATCCGCCATCCCGGCGACGTCCAGACCCGCATCTCGCAAATGCCCGCCTTCGGTCGCGACGGTATCCTGCAACCGGCGGAAATCGACGATTTGGTGTCGTTCGTGCGCGTCCGGTCGGGGCAGGACCAACCGAGCGCAGCGGCGGCGCGCGGCGGCGCACTCTACACCAATAACTGCGCGGCCTGCCATGGCGAGGAAGGGCGCGGCAATCGCACGCTTGGCGCGCCGAACCTGACCGACAGCATCTGGCTGTTCGGCGGTGACCGCGGTTCGCTGACCACGACGCTCATCAATGGCCGTGGCGGCATCATGCCCGCCTGGGAAAAGCAGCTCGATCCGGTGACGATCAAGATGCTCGCCGCTTATGTCCATTCGCTCGGCGGCGGTGAGGCATCGCCGGCACCCACCCGCGTCGCAGCCGCGCCGCAGCGCGTTGCCGCGAAGCAGTGACCAAAACCTCGCCCCTTTCTCCGCCCGGCACTCGCGCCGGGTCGGATAAGACCAAGCAGGGCAAGAGCAAGCCGCCCGGGCTGTTCGAGGCGCGGCGCATGATCTTTCCCAAGGCGGTCGATGGGGCGTTTCGTCGCTTCAAATGGGTGGTGATGATCGTCACGCTGGCGATTTATTACATCACGCCGTGGCTGCGCTGGGATCGCGGTCCCTATGCGCCCGATCAGGCGGTGCTGATCGATCTGGCGAACCGGCGCTTCTACATGTTCGCGATCGAGATCTGGCCGCACGAATTCTATTATGTCGCCGGGCTGCTGGTGATGGCGGCGATCGGGCTGTTCTTCGTCACCTCGGCGGTGGGGCGTGCCTGGTGCGGCTATGCCTGTCCGCAGACGGTGTGGACCGATCTGTTCCAGCATGTCGAGCGGTGGATCGACGGCGATCGCAACGCTCAGATCCGCCTGCAGCGGGCACCCTGGTCGCTCGGCAAGATCGCGCGGCGCGTTGCCAAGCACAGCGTGTGGATCGCAATCGGCGTGCTGACCGGGGGTGCGTGGATATTCTACTTCGCCGACGCCCCGACGCTTGCCCCTGCATTGTTCAGCGGCGAGGCGCCGATGGTGGCCTACAGCACCGTCGCGCTGCTGACCGCCACCACCTATGTGCTGGGCGGGCTGATGCGCGAGCAGGTCTGCCAGTTCATGTGCCCATGGCCGCGGATCCAGGCGGCGATGATGGACGAACAATCGCTCACCGTCACGTACAAGGAATGGCGCGGCGAACCGCGCTCGCACGGGCTGAAGCGCGCGCAGGCCGATGCGGCGGACGGCCCCGATCCGCTGCGGATCGGCGACTGTATCGATTGCAACGCCTGTGTCGCCGTCTGCCCCACCGGCATCGACATTCGCGGCGGGCCGCAGATCGGCTGCATCACCTGCGGGCTGTGCATCGATGCCTGCGACGATGCGATGCTGCGCGTCGGGCGCGAGCCCAAGCTGATCGGTTATTCCACCCAGGCCGATGACGATGCCGCGCGCGCCGGCAAGCCTTCGGTCGCGCCGCTGCGCCGGATGCTGCGTCCGCGCACGCTGATCTATCTCGGCAGCTGGAGCGCGATCGGTGCCGTGATGCTGTTCGCGCTCGAAACGCGATCGCATCTCGACATCAGCGTGACCCAGACGCGCAACCCGCAATGGGTGCAACTGTCCGACGGGTCGATCCGCAACACCTACACCGTGAAAATCCGCAACATGGAAACGCGCCCGCGCCGTGTGGAGATCGCGATCGACGGCGAGCCCGCCTTGCTATGGGACGAGCGCGGCAGCCGCGAGACGGCGGGGCGCGCGGTGCAGCTTGCGATCGACCCCGACCAGGTCACCAAGACGCAGTTGTTCGTTGCCGCGCCGGGCGACGGCCCGCAGCATAGCGACCTGCGCTTCACCGTCCGCGCGCTCGACGGCGACCATGCGAGCGCCAGCGACGACAGCCGCTTCGAACGGCCGGAGGAAACGCAATGACCAAGCCATTTACCGGTTGGCACATGACCGCGATCATGGTCGCGTTCTTCGCCGTCGTCGTCACCGTGAACGTCATCATGGCGACGCAGGCGAGCCATACCTTCGGCGGCGTCGTGGTCGAAAACAGCTATGTCGCCAGCCAGCGGTTCAACGGCTGGCTGGGTGAAGCCCGCGCGCAGGCCCGATTGGGGTGGAGCGTCGAGGCATCGGGCGAGCCCGGCGGGGTGATGGCGGTCGATCTGCGCGGGCCGGACGGGCCGGTGGATGGTGCGGCGGTGGTGGTGATGGCCGAACATCCGCTGGGACGGGTTCCCGCCACCCGGCTTGCCTTGGCGCCGGGGCGCGACGGGCGCTATGCCGCGCGCCACGCGCTGCTGCCCGGACGATGGATCCTGCGCATCGCGGTCCAGCGCGGCGAAACCCAGGCGCGGTTCAAGCAGGAAATCATGCTGTGAACGCGGCCACCGCGATCCGTGCCGCCGATCACCGCACCACGACCTTGGTCGTCGAGGGCCTGAGCTGCGCCGGTTGCATCGCCAAGGTCGAGCGCGGGTTGCTGGGGATCGAGGCGGTGTCGTCGGCGCGGATCAACTTCACCACCAAGCGGCTGGCGGTCGCGCATGCGCCGGCGATCGATGCCGATGCGCTGATCGAAACGATCAAGCGGATCGGCTATGCGGCGCATCCGCTGGTTGAGCAGCCAGGCTCGGCAGAGGTGCGCGAAAGCCGCGCCCTGGCCAAGGCGCTGGGGGTGGCGGCGTTCGCGGCGATGAACGTGATGCTGTTGTCGGTATCGGTCTGGTCGGGCGCCGATGGTGCGGCGCGCGAGCTGTTCCACTGGCTGTCGGCGCTGATCGCGCTGCCCGCGATCGCTTATGCCGGGCGGCCTTTCTTCGTCAGTGCGTGGCGCGCGGTGCGCGTCGGGCGGACCAATATGGACGTGCCGATCACGATCGGCGTCGTCGTCACCTGCGCGATGAGCCTGTATGAAACCGCCGTCGGCGGCGCGCACGCCTATTTCGACGGCGCGGTGATGCTGGTGGCGTTTCTGCTGGCGGGGCGGTTGCTCGACACGGTGATGCGCGAACGCGCGCAGGACGGGGTGACGGCGCTGCTGCGCCGTCTGCCCGACCAGGTGATGGTGATGGCGCAGGATGGCTCGGTCGAACGGATGCCGATCGCCGATGTCGGCATCGGCGCGCGCATCCTCATCGCCGCGGGCGAACGCATCGGCGTCGACGGCATCGTCGACCAAGGGGTTAGCGACGTCGATCGCAGCCTGGTAACCGGCGAAAGCGCCCCCGAACCCGTCGAGCCACGCGGGCAGGTGCTGGCGGGCACGATGAACCTGACCTCGCCATTGGTGGTGACCGCGACCGCGCTGGCCGACAGCACCTTCATCGCCGACATTGCGCGACTGATGGAGGCGGCGGGGCAAAGCAAGTCGCGCTATGTCCGCATCGCCGATCGCGCCTCGCGCCTATACGCGCCCGCGGTCCACACGCTGGCGGCGCTGAGCCTGGCGGGATGGATGATCGCGGGTGCCGGCTGGCATGAATCGCTGTTGATCGCGGTGGCGGTGTTGATCATCACCTGTCCCTGCGCGCTCGGCCTCGCAGTGCCGGTGGCGCAGGTGGTCGCCGCCGGCGCGCTGATGCGGCGCGGCGTGCTGGTGCGCGACGGCGCGGCGCTCGAAAAGCTCGCGACGATCGACACGGTGCTGCTCGACAAGACCGGCACGGTGACGTTGGGGCGGCTCGAGCCGGTGTCGGGCCTCCCAGACGACCCACAGGCGCGGCGGATATTGCTGGCGCTGGCGCAGACCAGCCGTCATCCGCTGGCAAAGGCGATTGCCCAGACCCTGGAAGACGCCGGCGTCGCGCCCGCGCTGGCGACGCAGTTTCGCGAGGAAGTCGGCAATGGGGTCCAGGGGGTGATCGACGGCGTGACCGCGCGGCTGGGGCGCGCCGCCTGGGTTTCGCCGACGACCGACCCCAACCAATCGACCACGACCACCTGGTTCCGCATCGGCGACGGTGCGGTGCATCCGATCCTGTTCACCGATGCGATCCGCCCCGACGCGGCGGCGGCGGTCGATCGGCTGCGCGCGCTGCACCTCGACGCGCAGTTCGTGTCGGGCGACGGTCACGCGGTGGTCGATGCACTGGCGCAGCAGCTAGGGCTGCCGGCGCGCGCGCAAATGTCGCCGGCGGAGAAGCATGACCGCGTCGTCGCGCTCGAGGCGGCGGGCCATCGCGTCCTGATGGTGGGCGACGGGCTGAACGACGGCCCGGCGCTCAAGCGCGCGAGCGTGGGCATGGCCCCGGCGGCGGCAACCGACGTCGGGCGGCAGGCCGCCGACCTCGTCTTCTTCGGCGACCGCCTGATGCCGGTGCCGATCGCCATCGCGGCGGCGCGGCGGACCGCGCGGGTGGTGAAGCAGAATTTCGCGATGGCGATTGGCTACAATGTGCTGGCGGTGCCGCTGGCGATGGCCGGGCTGGTCACACCGTTGGTCGCGGCGTTGGCGATGTCGGGGTCATCGATCCTGGTGGTGGGCAACGCGCTTCGGCTGCGATCGGCGGCGCGATGAACATCGTCGCGATCCTGATCCCGATCGCGCTGTTGCTGGGGCTGATGGGGCTGGCGGCGTTTTTCTGGGCATCGTCGTCGGGCCAGTTCGATGATCTTGATGGCGCGGCGCTGAGGATATTGATCGACGACGAGAAGCCGGGAGACATCGAGGGAAGGGCGGACGTATGCGCAGCAGTCGCTTCACCAACCATCGATAGCCAGCCACGTTCATTGCGCAGTGCCGACCCCGAATAAGTCGCGTCGATGGGCAGCCGGCAGTTCACCGGTCGGGCGCTTCAGGTCTGAGGTTTCAAGCTATTCCCCAAAAGCTTGGGCCCATAAGCGACCGCGAAGAGGAGGAATGCGCCGCCCCACAGGAACCCCGCCAGTCCAACCGTGCGATTGTAGTCGAACGGCAATACCGGTGCCGCTACCCGCACTGCCGCTCCCACCGTAACCAGTACGAAGATTGCGACGGTCGAGCCGTCCGCACGCAGCGCCCGGCCAGTATGGCCCAGCGTGGCGCGGATCATCACTGCTAACGTCATCGACGCCATCGCGCCCGCAGAGAGCGCATGCAGTGCCGAGGTTAGCGGCACGCCAGGGTGCAGCATGCTTGTTCCCATAAGAAGGAGGCCGATCGGCAGCCATGCATAAGCGATGTGAAGACATAGAACGAGCGGTTCGCGTAGCGTCTTGTTGCCGCACCAACGGCTCAGCCGCACTGCCTGAAATCCGCCGGCAGCAACAAGAGAAGCTCCGACCGCGAGCGGATCGAAGGCAGCAACCCAACCCGCCAGTGAAATAGCAGTGATGGCAAGGCAGACGCTGTCGAACCGATCAGGCGGGGCTGGCGAGGCTGCGGTCGGTCGGTGCTTCACAAGCCAGTTTCGTGTGAACGTCGGGATGATACGCCCGCCGATCACGGCAATCAGCATCACGATCAGCGTAAAGCCTGCTCGCCAGCCGGACCCGGATAGCTGAACCAAGCCAAATGCGTCGGCATGGTCGAGGCCATTAGCGACGGCGAGCAGGAGGACGATCAAAACGATCGGAAAGTTGCGGTTCTTGGCAGCTATGATCTCTCTGGCGCAGACCGCAGCGAGCACCAGCACGAAGCCGACGTCGAACACCGCAGCAACACCGGCTCCCACAAGCAACGAAAACAAAACGGCAAGCCGCGCCACAAGCCACAGGCCAACGAGCATCGCTAGCCGCCAACCCGTGATGGGGGGTCGGCCCGTCCAGTTAGGAATGGCGGTCAACAAGAACCCCGCGATGACGGCGCCAAGATAGCCGAACAACATCTCGTGACGGTGCCAAACCAGCGGATCGAACATGGTCGCCAGCTTCGCGCCACTGGTGAGCACGCTGACCCAGAGGACGACTACGACAAGCGCCCATACCGCCCCGCCAAGGAAAAAGGGCCGAAACCCGCCCTGCAGGATTGGGGGAAACCGCTGACTGCGATTTTTGCGCTTCGTGATGGTGGCTATGCCTGCTCGACTGCTCATTACGCCAACTAGCGGGACCGGGGGGTATGCGCATCGGGGGTTATACTTACTCGCCGTCGGTCGCTATCGCTTGGAAGGGCTCTGTCAGGCCAAGTGCGCCGGCTGGTAACCATGAGCGGGTGGGGGGCTAGAATGTCCCGCCCGGACAAGCCGATCAGCCGATTTGGCCACTTCAACTCGTCGCCCGAAAGCTGCTCGCATCAGACCGGCAGCACCGACATCTCCGTCTGTTGTCGGTGAACCGGAATCCCGGTTCTCGATCGCAGATGGGAAAGCTCGTCGGACTGGACTGGCTATCTTGCCGGGAGCTGTTGCTCGTTTGGGGTGGTAAAGGACGGCTTGCGATCGGCCGCGGTCTCTATCAGATGGCGAGACGGGTCCAGGAGAACGGAAACCTGATCCGCAGGAATGGGCTTGCTGAATAGAAACCCCTGGCTCTCTGCGCATAGATGTTGCTGCAAATACTCAAACTGCGCGAGGTTCTCGACTCCTTCGGCAATGCAATCCATTCCCAGGCTCTGAGCAAGTCGGAGGATGCTTTCCACCACGGCGGCAGCATCGGGATGGATTGCAACGTCGCGCACGAACGATCGGTTGATCTTGATCCGATCGAGGGGAAATCGCCGTAGATGCGAGAGTGATGACCAGCCGGTGCCGAAATCGTCGAGCGACAGGCCGACGCCCAACTTCTTGAGCTCGGCCAGGACGCTCAAGGTCTCGTCGCTGTCGTCGAGCATCAGACTTTCGGTCAGCTCGAGTTCTAGCCAGCGGGACGCAAGCCCGGACTCCTCTAGCGCCTCGCTGACGGCGCGCACGATATCGCCTCGGTAGAATTGTTGCGCCGAAAGATTCACCGCAATGCGCATCGGCGGCAGCCCTTCTTGCTGCCACCGGGCGTTCTGAAGGCATGCGGTGCGCAGCGCCCATGCACCGACTTCCTCGATAAGCTCCAGTTCCTCCAGCAGCGGGACGAATACCGAGGGCGAGATCATACCCTCGGTCGGGTGGCACCACCGCAGCAGCGTCTCGAGGCCAGCGATTTTTCCGTTCTCGATCGTCACCTGCGGCTGATAATGCAGGATGAACTGGTGTTGTGCGCCCGCCTGCTGGAGGTCGCGGATGAGATTGTGGCGCTGGCTTGTCGCCTCGTTGAGTTCGGGGGTGAAGAAGTGGCAGGTGCCGCGCCCCTTGCGCTTGGCGGCGTACATCGCCGCATCGGCCGCACGCAGCAAGGCTTCGGCATCTTCGCCGTCCTTGGGATAGAGCCCGATGCCGACGCTGCCCCCGATGCGGATCTGGTGCTCCTCGATCAGGAAGGGCTCGCCCAGCGTGAGCAGTATGCGCCGCGCCGCCGACTCCGCGGTCTCGTCCTCGACAATGCCGGGCAGTACCAGGACGAACTCGTCGCCGCCCAGGCGCGCCGCGGTGTCGCCCTCGCGCAGACAGCCGCGCAGACGCATCGCCACTTCCTCGAGCAACAGGTCGCCGACATAGTGGCCGAGCGAATCGTTGACGTGCTTGAAGCGGTCGAGATCGAGCATCAGCACCGCCATGTGGTCGCCGTTGCGCCGGGCGTTGGCGATGTCGTGCCCCAGGCGATCCTCGAGCAGCGTCCGGTTGGGCAGGCCGGTCAGCCCGTCATGCAGCGCCATGTAGCGGATGCGCGCCTCGGCCTGTTTGCGCTCGGTGATGTTGCGGATGTTGCACTGGATCACATGCGCACCCTCGGCCTCGTAATGGCCGCCGACGATCTCGACGTCGATCGCCGAACCGTCGCCCCGTTTGAGGACCCAATGCTTGGCGTGGAAGCGGTCGCGCTGGTGCTGCTCGGACAGGATGGTTTGGCACTCCGGCACGTCGCCGAACGATTCGAGTTCCCATAGCTTGCGCCCGACCAGTTGGGCACGGTGGAAGCTCAACATATCGATGAGCGCGGGATTGACGTCGGTTACCTCGCCGGTCTCCCAATCGAGCAGCAACGTGCCGTCGATCGCGGTCTCGAAGAGCCGGCGATAGCGTGCTTCGGACGCCTGGAGCGCCGTCTCCGCCTGGCGCCGGGCAGCGACTTCCTCGCGCAGCGCGACGTTCTGCAGGCTGATCCGCCGTTGGATGGCACGCAGCGCCAGGTGCGTCTCCACCCGCGCGGCCAGTTCCTCGATCTGGAACGGCTTGCTGACATAATCGACGCCACCCGCAGCAAACGCCGTGACCTTGTCGTGGATATCGGCCAGCGCGGTCATGAAGATCACCGGAATCGCCTGGGTGGCGGGGTTCGCCTTGAGGCGGCGGCACACTTCGAAGCCGTCGATACCGGGCATCATCACATCGAGTAGGATCAGATCGGGTTGCACGAATTCGGCGCGTTTCAACGCCTCCTCGCCGCCCTGGGCCACCGCGACGCGATAGCCCTGATCTTCGAGATGCTCGACCAGGACTCCCAGATTTACGGGATTGTCGTCGACGATGAGGACCGTTTGCGCAACGACGTCGATCGATGAAAGGGCGTTCATGACAGTTCGACCTGCTTTCTATCCATGTTGCGTTCGATGAGGTTGAGAATGGCACTCGACTGATAGGCGCGCGCCAGCGTCTGCAGCCGATCGGCAAAGGCGCGGTAATCGTCGCCCAGTCGTTCGGCCTGCGCGCGAAGCCCGCGCATGTCGCCGGCCAGCGCCAGGCGGTGCAGGGCTTCCATCTCCGCCTGGGGCGGTATCGCCTCCAGGGTCATGCCGTCGCCGCCTTCGGCATCGGCATCGCCGGGCTGGTCCCTTTCCTCGATCACCCAGTCGATCGGCAGATGCAACGTGATCGTCGAGACGAGCTCGTCGAAATCGACCGGTTTGGTCAGAAAGGCATTCGCCCCGGCGTCGAGGCTGCGCGTCCGTTCTTCCACAGACACGCCGGCCGATACCGCGATGACCGGCAAGGCGGCGAGCCCGGCGATGACGCGGAGGCGCCTGGTCGCTTCCAGGCCGTCCATCACCGGCATGCGCACATCCATCAGGACCAGGTCGGGAACCGCGGCGGAGACCCGATCGAGTGCCTCCTGTCCGTTGGCCGCTTCGCGAACCTCGAACCCCAGTCCGCGCAAGCCGTCGCTCAGCATCGCGCGGTTTTCGGGAATATCGTCGACGACGAGCACGCTGCGCGGCGGGCCGCGAAAGCCCTTCACCGCGATCCGCGGCGCGGTTTCGGCGGCCTGGCCGCGGGCGAGCGGCATCGTCAGGGCGAACGAGAAGCAACTGCCGACGCCGAGCGCGCTTTGCACCTGGATCGTGCCGCCCATCAGTTCGACGAGCTTGCGGCTGATGCTCAGGCCCAGCCCGGTTCCGCCGCCGCGGCGTTCGATTTCGCCCACCTGCTCGAATGGGTGGAAGATCGCATCCAGCTGCTGGGGGGCAATGCCCACGCCGCTGTCGCGGACCTCGAACCGGATCCGGGCCTCGGTTTCGGTCTGCTCCTCGACGATGACGTGCAGGCCGACCTGGCCGCTGTCGGTGAACTTGACCGCATTGCCGATCAGATTGAGCAGCACCTGGCGCAGCCGTTTCTGGTCGGCGAGGACATAAGCCGGCAAGGCCGAGGGGATTTCCGAGACGAACGCGAGCGCTTTCTCCTCGCTGCGCACCCGGATGATGTCGCCGACGTCGCGCAAGGCGGTCGGGAGATTGAACGCGACGGGGTCGAGATCGAACTTGCCCGCCTCGATTTTCGACAGGTCGAGGATATCGGTGATCAGCGTCAGCAAATGCATGCCGCTCTGATGGATGGTACGGACGGCGCTGCCCTGCCGCTCGTTCAGGCTGGAATCGCGGCGAAGGAGCTGGGCATAGCCCAGTACGGCGTTGAGCGGGGTGCGCAGCTCGTGGCTCATATTGGCGAGAAAAGCGCTCTTCGCCGCGCTGGCGCTTTCCGCCGCGGTCTTGGCCAGCTGCAGCCAGCGGCTGTTTTCCTCGATTTCCGCGAGGCGTTTGGTTTCGATTGCCTGCCGGCGGAAGGTTTCGAGCGCGACCACGACCGCGCCCAGCTCGTCTTTGCGCCCCAGCGCAGCGATATCGAGATCGTAATCGGCGGCGGCGAGGCGGGTCGTTGCGTTGGCGATCTGGCGGATCGAGCGCACCGTTGCGCGGCCGACGATCCAGGTAACGAGAGCGATCGCGGGCACCACTAGCAGCGCCAGTACCGAGAAGATCATCGTCGTCGTGGCGACATGGGCGCCGACCGCCTCGGCGCGCCGGTTCGAAGCCGCGATTACGCTGCTCGCGACGAGGTTGATGTTGGACGTGACCTTGTCGGCATGTTCGCGAAACGGCTCGAGCATCGCGGCGGCGCTGGCGAAGTCGACGCCGAGCATCGACGTGACGACATCCACCGCCTGGGCATATTCATCGACCTCGCGCAGCGCGGTGGCGATGCGGGCGCGATGTTCCACGCCCGCCTCGGTCTTGCGGAAGGCCTCGAGATCGCGCCGGACGCCCGCGACCGCGGCTCTGATCTCGTCGGCTCGGGCTTCGATGGAATTCTCGCCGGGGTTGGTGGCCTCCATGTTGAGCAGCCGGTAGAGGTTGGCGTCCGCGCGTTCGAAACGCGCCGCGATGTCCGCCAGCTGCGCCGAATTGCGCATGTCGACCGCGACGATGCGCTGGGTGTCGTCGCGCACGCTGTTCAGCGCCGCCACTTCGATCACCCCCATTGCCAGCACGAGCACCAGCGCCAGCACCGGAGCAAGGCCGAACTTGGCGATCAGCGGCCAGTCGGAGAGGCGCATGAAACGGTCGATCCACGTCCGCAAGGGAAGCGCGCGCGCCATGGTCAGAACTGCAACTGCAGGCCGGCGCGCAGCCGCCGTTCGGCCGCCGCGGGAGAAAGATCGACACCGCCGGCCCCGGTCAAATTCTCGCCCGCCACGGTCGCCGTCAGGTGGCGGTTGATCCGGAAGGCGAGCTTGGCGTCGAGCGCCAGCGTAGGGTCGATGGGCACCAGCGACAGCGCCCCATTCAGGACCCCGCCGGCGGAAACCAGCTGGCGGGTGGCCGACGTGTAGCGCGCGGCGCCGGTCGCGAGCCACGGTCCGGCCTCGTAGCTCAGCTGGGCCTTGAGCTTGTGCGCGGGCGTCGTCCGTTCCAGCGCGAGCGCATGGACGAACACGCCGCCGCTATTGGCGGGAATATTCTCGTCGGTGCGGGTCCAGCTGTAATTGAGCATCCACGTCCAGGACGGTGCGGCACGACCAGCAAGCGAGGCGGTCACGCCGAAGGCGTTGAAGATGCCGACGTTGCTGGTGCTGCTGATCACGTCGGTAGTGCGGTTGAAAAAGGCGGTCAGCTCCGCCTTTCCTTCGATCGGTTCGATCTCGTGCGTCAGCCCGGCTTCGGCGCTCTGGATGATGGCAGGCCTGATCCCGCCCCCCGTCTGGCCGGGGAACGCGACGCCGAAGGAGAATAAGGAAGGCGCCTGGACTCCACGGCTCGCCGCGATCCGCAGCGTGTCCGCCGGGCCCAGCTTCAACAACAAAGCCGCGTTTGCGCCCCATTCGGTGATCGACGCGTCGTAGTCAGCACCCCCGGGTGGTCCCAAACCTGGCGGCGGGCCAGCGCCTCCCGGTGGAGCAGGGCCTCCTGGTGGACCGACCCCAGGCGGACCGACTCCCGGCGGACCGCCCCCCGGTGGACCGCCCCCCGGCGGGCCGGCACCCCCGGGCGGATCCGATGTCTCGTGCGAAAGCCGCATCGAATCGACCCGGATCGCAGCGGTGAAGGTGGCCGCGTCGCCGAACTGGTGCTCCCACATGCCACTGCCGGCGTAGAGGTCATAGCGCGTTGCCGAATTGCCGAACGTCGTCTGCCGCAGCACGTTGCGCCGATATTCGAGTCCGGCGCGCAGGGTGTCGACGCTTCCGGCGCGTACCAGCGCCTCGAATGAGCCCGAGAATACGCGGTTGTCGAAGTTGAGATTTGCGAATGGCGTGGCGACCTCGATTTCCGAATCGTTGCGGAACATGCGAAGCGACAAGAGGCCCCAGCCGGTATCGTGCGAGGCGCGCGCCGAGAGCGCGGTGAATCGATAGCGCGTATCGATCGCGCTGGGCATTTCCGCGATCTCGATATGGTGGCTTTCGGTATGGGTCGCGCTGAGACTGGCCTGGCTCTGGTCGCTGGGATTGAGATAGACTTCGCCGGAAACCTCCTGGTGATCGGGATCGAACACCACGCCCCCCGGGAATGCCAGCTGCGAGGATGCCAGCCCCGCCAGCTCGTTCGACCGTTCGTAGCCGCCCGAAACGCGCAGTCCGACCCAGTCGGCCAGTTTGAGCGCGGCGCTTTGCGACAGGCGCAGATAGCCGCGCGTGCCGACTTCGACTGCCGTCGCCAACTGCTGCCTGTGCAGCGGATTGACGGTGATGATGTTGATCACGCCCGATACGGCGTTGATCCCGAACAGCGCGCTGTTCGGTCCCGGAACGACTTCGATCTGCTGGATTTCGGAGAGCTGGACGCCGATCCCGGCCCAGTTGGTCATGCCATAATGGTCGAGATAGACCTGCCGCCCGTTGACCATCACCAGCAGACGCGAATCGAAGGGGCGGACCCCGCCGCGGATCACGACGTCGGCCTGGCCTGCGGTCCAGCGTGCGACATCGATGCCGGCATAGGCCTTGAGCACGCCCGGGATGTCGTGCGCCGGCGACCGGCGGATATCGTCGCGCGTGATGATGGTGATTGCCGCGGGCGCATCCGAGACGCGCTGCGGCTTGCCCGTGACGCTGGTCGTGACCGGCTCGCCGAATAGCTCCTCGAGCTCGCCATAGTTGATGCTCTGCGCATACACCGTGGGCGACCAGCACAGGAGCGCTGCGGACGCCGCCGCCCGCACTGCGGGGCGGGCAATGGGTTTGCGCCGAAAGACGCCCGAACCCGACATCATATTTCCTTAACGAGCATGAGAAAGCCCGAATTGAATCGCAACTGCGCCGCCCGACTGGCCGCCTTGCTGACGACGATCCGCACCTTCGGTTTCGAAATGATCGTCACCACGCAATGCCCGGCTTGGGTGCACCCCGCATCGGAGCTGATGGTCAGGATGGATCGCGATGCCGTCGCCCGCGCAACGGCCTGATAGTTGACCCCGGTGGTGACGAAGGCAACCCTCGCTCCGGCGAGCCCCGCAAGTGAGGTGCTGGGTACCCGCCGCGGCCGCAACGTGAGCGCGCCGACGACAAGACCGCCGCGGAGCGCCCGCTCGATCGCGCGCGCCTGACTTTCGGACGCGGCTGCGCCGGGCAAATAGATAATCGCGGCGATCACCTCGCCGGACAGCGTCGGCTGCAGGAAAGTGGCCACCCGTCCGGCGACAAGAACCGAGCTGTCGGTCATTTGTGCAAACGCGGTCGTCGGCACCGCGCACGCCACGGTCGAAGCGAACAGCAGCGCTACGGGAAGACGGGCGGGCGTCATTATCACTCCGGAACGGTTGCCGATCGCCGTCGATATCGAATACGCTCGTCGGATTAAGAAAGTACTCCAGCGGGCTCTGTCAGAACAAATGCAGGCGCTGGTAATCAGGCGCGGGTAAGGGCCAGGATGCCTTGTCCGCAAAGGCCGACCGTCTTCGACACATTCCGGCTTAAAGGGCAGTTCGCGCCTGCGTCGAGCCGTGTCCGGCGTTGCAGTACTCGATAGCTCGGATCTCTTGGCGGCTGATGCCGTTGGCGTTTGGACCAAGCGCGGCACCAAGGCGCCAAATCGCGCGACATCAGTCGGGCGTGAAAGCCGGCCCGCAACGGTTCCGGTTACCCGCCGCGCAAGCGGCAACGTCGCGTTCCCAACGCTGGCGCGCCACGCGCGCCGCTTCGACCTGAGCGTTGTAGTCAGCCATCGTGGCTGCATGAGCAGCCTCCGCTTCACGATATCTAGCTAGTCGGTCGCGCTCGGCTCGCTTGTCGGTGGCGATCCGGTCGAGCTGGCGCCGAGCGGCGGCAAGTTGTTCGGCATTGGCGGTACGCAGCCGGGCAGACTCGGCTGCGGCTATCGCACCCGCCACCGCTTCGGCATCCACTTTGGCAGCGCTCTCGATCGGTTCGGGCCGACGCGCTTGGGCGGCGTCGCGCGCGCGTGCTTCTTCGATCGTTGGCAGCTCCAGCTGCAGCCTATCGGATGGCTCGATCTCGGGGATCACAGCAGCGGCCGGTTCGGGCCCCGGAGTAATTGGTTCTGGCTGTGATGGGGGGATTTCGACCGTTCGTATCTGTGCGGGATCGACACCGGCGGCGGCAAGCGCTCCAGATTGCAGCAGAAGAAAAGCCAAGAATGCGGGTCTTGTCCGTCGGTGCAGCATGATGAACCGGTAGCTGGCTCAACCTGTCGACGCAATGAACGCGACGGTGTGGACCTCGGTTCATGGGAGCGAGCTTGGAGCCAACCCGATCAGCGTAGTGCGCCGCACAGCCAGGGTGTGGCTTGGACCACGTCGCGGCTCGCAAGGCGGTGGCAATCTGCGTTGCTATAACTATGATCACACCACGGTAACCGCATTGCGAGAAGCATCATGTTCTGGTTCGCGATTGCGCTGCAGGCGGCAACGCTCGGCGCTACCAATTACGCCGCAGACGCGCCGATGGCGGCGCCGAAGACCCCGCCGACCCTGGCCGATGAGTTCGCGGTGACGACAATCGACCCGAGTGTCTGGCGCTACGACACCCATCGCAACGCCGAGGGGTGGCATAATAACGAGCTGCAATATTATTCCGCGGGTCGTCGCGAAAATGCGCGCGTCGAAAATGGCGTGCTGATTATCGAGGCGCGGCGCGAACCAATGTCCAAGGCGATGTTCGCGGATTGGGGAGGACAGCACTATAGTTCGGCCAAGCTGGTGACAAACGCGCCACTGGGATACGGCTTCTATCAGATCCGCGCAAAGCTGCCTTGCGAACGCGGCGGATGGCCAGCCATCTGGATGCTGCCCGAAGGCGGGACCTGGCCCGACATGGGCGAGATCGACATCATGGAAATGGTGGGCTGGGACGCAAAGGTCGTTCATGCCACGCTGCATTCGGGCAGCTTCAATCACGCGAAAGGCACGCAACGCGGCGCACAGAAGCGCATCGAGAATGCCTGCACTACGTTTCACGACTATCAACTCGACTGGAAGCCCGATTCGATCACCATCGGTGTCGATGGGCGATCCTATATGCGCGTGACCAACGACACGCCGGGTGACCCCGGCGCGTGGCCCTTCGATCGGCCCTACCACCTAATTCTCAACCTGGCGGTCGGGGGGGATTGGGGCGGCAAGCACGGGGTCGACGACTCGGCGTTGCCGATGCAACTGGCGATCGATCACGTGCGCTATTGGAAGACCGGCTGATCCGAAAGGTGATCGTAGCGAGCGTACCGCGGGATTGCTCCTGACCACCGAAGCGAAGCACTGACCGAACGTCGTGTTTCCGGAAGCTCCGACAGTGAAGCGAACGCAGGATCCGCTTCGTCGGAGCGGGAGTTGCGAGCGTCTCTCTATTCGAGCACCTCGACCTGACCTGCGATAGCTGCGTCCGGCAGCTTCTGCGCCAGCACGACAGCGTCCGGCGTGCTCGAGACCTGGCTGTTCGATCGACCATTCCATCGCAATCGTGCGCGCTGCGGACGGTGTAAAAGCCGAATTCGGTGAAGATACCCGAGTCGGTCAGGGCGATCTGGCATCCAGGGCGATGTGGCGGCTTGCCTCACCCCGCGGGAGTGCCGAGTGAATCGCTGATCTCCAGCCAATAACCGTCGGGATCCTGGACGTAGATTTGGCGGACGCCGTCGAACCGCGTTTGCATCGTGCGCGGTTTGCCGGCGAGGTCGGTCCAGACAAGACGGTGCCGGTCCAGCCAAGCTGTGACCGTGGCGAGATCAGCGACGTGAAGCGCCAGGTGCTCGTTCCGGTTCGACGGCTTCGGCGCGGTGCGTCCGTCGAGGATGTGCAGCGCCAGCCCATTGCCGAGGTCGAGCCAGCGGCGGTTCTTGAGCGGCGTCGGGATCATCCGCAACCCGAACGCCTCATGGTAAAAGGTGGCGCTACGATCGATGTCCGCCGCTTGGATCGCGACATGCTCGGCCTGCGCGGCGGGAGCGGTCGCCGCCTGCTGCGCCGCGACAAGGAACAGCAGAACCGGATATGCGATCATGCGCGACTCTCCTGAAACTAGCGCTGCGAAGCCTAGCCAATTGGCAGCCGATCGCCAGCGCCGCGATTGGCACGTGGGGTAAGCAACCGTCGGCCTAATTTCGCCAATCTCAATACTTTCCACCCCGTACGCAAGCGACGCCGATTGCGCGGCACCGTGTTGCTGCGCATGGTGCCAGCAGAACGACAGGGGATGCAGCATGCAAGCAACTTGGGCTTTGGCGGCGGCGTTGACCGTGCCGGTCGCGGCAACAGCGCAGCAGGCGCCGCCGCCCTCTGCGGCTTCGCCCGGCGCGGGCAGCACGCAGGGCGACGTATCGGTGACGATCTACAACAACGACGTCGCGCTGGTGCAGGACGTACGATCGCTCGAGCTGGCGAGCGGGCGGGTGCGGCAGAGCTTCCCCGATGTCAGCGCGCAGATCCGCCCCGAAACGGTGTCGCTCGCGGTGCCCGATGCCGCGATTGTCGAACAGAATTTCGACTATGACCTGCTCAGCCCGTCGAGCCTGATGGAAAAGGCGGTGGGCGAGACGATCACTTTGGTGCGCACCAATCCCGCGACCGGCACCGAGACGCGCGAGCGCGCCAAGGTGCTCGCGGTCAATGGCGGGGTGGTGCTCGATATCGGCGGGCGGATCGAGGTGCTGCGCGACGACGGGCTGCCGGTGCGCGCCGTGTTCGATCGCGTTCCCGATTCGCTGCGCGCGCGCCCGACGCTGTCGGTGACGCTCGCCAGCACGCGCAGCGGCACCCGGCCGGCGCGGCTTTCCTATCTCAGCCGCGGGCTCGGCTGGAGCGCCGATTATGTCGCGCTGTTCGACGAGAAGAGCGGCACCGTCGACGTCCAGGGCTGGGTGACGCTGCGCAACACCAGCGGCACGACCTTCAACAACGCGCGCACGCTCCTGGTCGCGGGCGATGTCGGCGGCAGCGATGGCGGGCAGAACTATTCCCCGAGCTCGCGCGGCTCGTACCAGGTGCAGATGCAACCCGGCACCGAAAGCGCCGACCGCGAACAGCTCGGCGATTTCTACCTTTATCCGCTCGCCGAACGCACGACGATCGCCGACAAGCAGACCAAGCAGGTCAGCTTCCTCGACGCCAAGGGCGTCACCGCGAGCTCGGGCTATCGCTTCGAGAATGGCTGGCTCGGCACCGCCGACGAACCGCGAAGCGCGCAGACCATCCTGCGCTTCGCCAATGCGGGCGATGCGGGGCTGGGCGATGCGCTGCCCGCGGGGGTGGTGCGCGTCTATATCCGCGATGCGCGCGGCCAGCCGCAATTCACCGGCGAAAACCAGATCGGCCACACCCCGCAGGGATCGACGATCGCGCTGCCCACCGGCGACGCCTTCGACGTGAAGGTCCAGCCGACCACCCTGTCGCGGACGCGGCTGGGCGGCGACCGCTGGCGCACCGAAGTGCGCTACCGCCTCACCAACGCGCGTGCGCGCGCCGTGACGGTGGAACTGGTGCAATCGGGGCTCGGCTCGGGCGACACGCGGATCATCGCGCAGAGCCGCGAGAGCGAACGCCGCAACGTCGCCAGCGCGGTATGGCAGGTGCCGGTGCCCGCCAATGGGGAGAGCGTGGTCACCGCCACTTTCGACACCCGCTACTGATGCGCGCTGCCGCCCTGTTCCGCGCGGCGTCGCTCGTGCTGGCGGCGACTGCTGCCAGCCCAGCCGCCGCGCAGCCGGTGGTCACCTCGGCGGCGCCGCAACGCATCGCGCTGACGGTGTACCGCGCGCCCGGCGGCAACGGCGCGATCGACCTGCGCTTCCTCGGCGGCTTCGCGTTGGTTACCGAGACCCGCCGCGTCGCGCTGCCGCGCGGGGCGGCGGTGCTGCGCTTCGAAGGTGTCGCCGAAGGGATCGTCCCCGTCAGCGCGGTGGTCGACGGTCTGCCCGGCGGGGTGGTCGAAAAGAACCGCGACGCGCGCTTGCTCTCGCCGGCGTCGCTCGTCGACGGCAGCCTCGGCCGGCAGGTGACGCTCACGCGCACCAACCGCGCCACCGGACGCAAGACCAGCGAGGAAGCGACGATCGTTGCCGGGCCTACCCCCGGCGTGGTGCTGCGCACCGCGACGGGTATCGAGACGTTGCGCTGCTCGGGACTGCCCGAGGGGCTGTCGTACGGCGGCGTGCCCGCCGGGCTGTCGAGCAAGCCGGTGCTGAGCATCGCCACGGTCAGCCCGGTCGCGCGCACGGTCACCGTGCGCCTGAGCTATCTCGCCTCGGGCTTCGACTGGCGCGCAAGCTATGTCGCCACGCTCGCCGCCGACCAGCGCTCGCTCGACCTGTTCGCCTGGCTGACGCTGGCGAACGGCAACGCCGGGATATTCCCGAATGCCGAGGTCGCCGCGGTCGCGGGCCGGCTCAACCGGATCTACACCCCGTCGCTGCGCGCCGCGGTGGGGGCGCTGTCGCTGACCTGCTACCCACTCGGCACGACGACCTCAAATCTGCGCAAGCGCGAGTTCGAGCCTGCCGAGGAAATCATCGTCACCGGGGGCCGTGTGATGGCGGCACCCGCCTTCGGCCCGCCACCGCCGCCACCCCCGGCGCCGCCGCCTCCGCCGCCGCCCGAGGATCTCGGCGACCTGAAGCTCTATCGCGTCCCCGAACGCGTGACCGTCGCCGCGCGCGGCCAGAAGCAGGTCGCGCTGCTGGCGCGCAGCGCGGTGCCGTTCGAGCGCCGCTATCGCCGCCAGCTCTATCCGGGCCAGACGATGCCGCCGTCGCCGACCGTCGCGGTGCTAGTGCTGCGCAACCGTGCCGAGGCCGGGCTCGGGCTCGCACTGCCCTCGGGCAGCACCGCCACCTATGCCCGCCGCGGCGACGAGCGCCTGCTGCTGGGCCTTGGCGCGCTCGATGACCGCGCCGAGGGCGAGACCTTCCGCCTTTCGGCGGGCACCAGCACGCAGATACTGGTTGGCCAGACCCAGATCAGCCAGCACGAGACGCTGATCACTGCCAGCAATGCGTCGAGGCTACCTGCCAGGCTGGAGGTGCCGATTGGTCAGGCGGGACAGAAGATCGAAAGCGACGATCCGACGCTCGAAATCATCGACGGCATCGCGACCTGGTCGATCCTGATCGAGCCAAATTCTCGCGCTGAATTGCGCATCCGCTACTAGCTTCGGCGGATTTGGAGTCGTTCGGTTGCGGCGTTGGGCAGCCATGGACACAGCGTGTGACGGTTCTGCCCGAGCAAACACGCCGGCTGGCAATAAGGGGCGGGCAGGGGGCTTAGGATTCCCCGTCAGACGGGCACATGGGGAACAAGGCTGCCGATGTGCGCGACAATCGGGCCAATCAGTGCCACCCCAAATTACCACGCCGACAGCCGACCCTCCTCAACTAAAAACGCGCTTGTCGTTCAATCCGACTCGTCTCGTTCAACCGCTCGAATTGAACGCGAGAATTGGCCGCCGGGATGGAACGGGTGGCAATATTTAGGATGGTGAAAACGCTGTCGCACCGGCGATTCTACCGGAACATGGAAAGGTAGGGAACGCCCATAGCCAAACTTTCCACTCGCCTTCCAACGGACTGAAGGCCGAGCTTGAGGACAGCGGTGACTTTCAAACCCCCGTCAGCCGTATTCTGCGCAGTAAGATCGCGCCGATCTTCACAAAGCTGAAAGCCAGGAGATACAACATCGCCGACAATGTAAGCCTGCCGAGCCCTTCGCCGGCGTGAGCGCGAAACGCCGGCAAGCAGATGAAGAAGAATGTTGCTGCCGAACGCAATGGCCACTCGAGCCAAGCGAGGTAGATTGGGGTGGAAGCGAGGACAAGATGTTGGGAAAGAACCGCGAGTGGTACGCTGACGAGCAGCACAGGTCGTGGATCGGCGAATAGGCCCAGGATAGCGGCGGTGGTGCCGCCGATCATCAACCCGATAGACACCCCGTATAGCGTCAGGCGCTGCCGCTCGGGGGTGTCTCCCAGGTAGAGCGCCCATGAGTGCCAACCGCGGCTACCGAACCAGCAGCATAGTACCAGCGGAGCAGTCAGCTGGAGCGCAATGGCCCAGGGCACCTCGACGAGGATGCAGGCAGAAACGATTGCCGCGCCGATTGGAAAAGACCTTCGGTCCCATCGGCTTACTTCGTCCTCCCATTGCGGCGGTGCGCAACGCAGATAGGCTGTGATTGCCAGCGTGGCCGAGAGTAGCACGGAAGCGACCGCGTGAACCCTGCCCGGACCGACAGCAGCGAATAGCAGCGGAGAACCGAATATGGCAGCGCTGAGCAGCGGCAGGTGCACATAGACGCCCAGGGGCGCGTCCTGTTCGTGCAAGCGATGCGCGGTCCGCTGAAGCACCACAGCGGCCCGGAGGAGAGTGTAACTAAGCGCTATCGAGCCGAGCAGGGCCACGATACCCAACGCGTCGCTTGTGCCAGGGGGCAGCAGGGCGACGGCAATTGTCGTGAACAGCAAGGATCCTACCAGCAGCAATTTCCAAAAGTGCGGGGGTAGCAGTCGGGACGAGATGTAATTCTGCCACCAGTCCAGATGAGGCCCCTCCAGATCCTTCTCGATGGTAGGATGCCAAGTCTCGATAAAGGATAGCAGGTCGGAGACGTCCTTCACGAGCTGTTGTTGAAACGGACCAACGCGCGTGCGGGCTGGGCCGCGAAGCTCGCGCAACGCCCGATGATGTGCATGCGATGGGTCGCCCATGGCAGCCAACTTTTCTCGGTCCGCGGCCCGATCGAACACCGACTGCACGGCATAGCTTTGCGTTGCGCTTTGTTTGCAGTCCCAGCCGAAGTGCTTGATGGCGGGCGCGAGCAACGGGTCCGAAGCAGGGATCGAAGCAATGATCGTGTCGGCCAACCATTGCTCGGTCGCCGACGCCGTATCGATGTGCTCCAGCTCGCGGGCACCCAGAATTTCACATCCCAGCCGTGCGACCTTAGCGGGATCCGCGCCTTCCTCGAACAGCAGCAGGTCAAGCTGCAGCATTGCGGTTCCTAGCGAGCCCTCGATGATCGGTGGCGGCATGCGCCCAAAGTCATATGGCTCTTCCCACTGCTCCTGCACAACCCAATCCGTAGGCTCCGCTGCATCCTCCTGTTCGCGCCCATCGCCGGTCAGCGGCGTGGTCGCATCATCATCGTTATCTTCCCACCAGGGCACCTCCACGCCCCATTCGAGCGCATTGTCGAGCGCCTCACGAAGGCGGATGAATGCCGCAGGGTCAGCATCTACATCGATCCCCTTGAGGACGTGGCCATAGGCTCGCTTGATCTCGCGCCGGTCGTCGGTCGCGGCAATGCCAAGCAATTGCCAATCGTCGGCAACACTCACAGGAACTGCTCACCCTCGAGCTCGTCCAGTGCACGGCCGATGTCTTCCCTCACGGTGGCGATGGTATGCGCGTCCTGGCCGTGCAATGCGGCTTCGAAGCGGAGCAGCAATGAACCTACATAAGCCCGCTGCTCGCCCAGGAAGCTTTCGTAGGAGCGTCGCGCACGCGCCAGCAAAACCGCATTCTGGCCGTTCTCGCGCGGATGTACCTTGAGCGCGGCAAGCCTCTGGCGGCGCTTGGCGAAGGCCTCTTCATCTTCATTCTGGTCGTCCCCCAGGATAACGATCTGCCGGGTAGCACCGGTCTTGGGAACCGTGACGTCGACTTCCAAAAGACCGCTCGCATCGTAGCTGAAGCGGCACTCCACGCTGACTTCCCCCGCGCGATGCTGCGGAACTGGCACATCCAGTTTGCCGAGAAGGATGTTCTCCTCCACGGCGCGAGCCTCGCCCTGATAGATTTCGAGTTCGACACGACGTTGTCCGTTCTGCAAGGTCGAAAAAGTTTCGACGCGGCTCGCGGGAACGACGGTGTTTCGCTCGATAATGGGTGCAAAGATACCTGACCTGAGGGTCCCGTTTGGAAGCCGTTCCGAAGTAGCTACGCCGAGCGTGAACGGGCAAACATCGGTGAGGCGGATCTCTTCGAGTTCGGCCATCTTGCCCCTGAGGGCACCTTGGATGGCAGCGCCGAGTGCCACGGCGTGGTCGGGGTGCACGCGACTCGCTGGGAAGCGCCCGAACATGCGCGTTGCCGCCTTTCTGACGACCGGCATGCGCGTCGCACCGCCCACCATCACGATTTCACTGAGTTCCTCCACCTTGGTCCGGCCGTCCCGCAGCGACCGAATGACCGGTTCGCGCAGGCGAGCCAGCAACGGCTCGCAGCGTTGCTCGAAGTCGGCAGCTGTGATCTTCACATGGTGGCTCGCGCCCTCCCAGACCAACGAAATGGTCGCGACGTCACTCTCGCTGAGCTTGCGGCGTGCGCGCTCGGCAGCGTCCCTCAACACAGCCTGAAGCACCATGTTCCCGCTTGCTTCCCAGTCGAGCTCGCGAATCCGTTCTGCCGCCATGACCATCAGTACGGCGTTGAAATCTTCACCCCCTAGCCGGTTGTCTCCAGCCGATGATCGGACCTCAATCACCCCCTCGAATATTTCGACCAGCGATACGTCGAAAGTGCCGCCCCCAAGGTCAAAGACTAGGAAGGGTTCCTCGACTCCAAGCTCATGTATGCCATAGGCCAACGCCGCAGCAGTCGGCTCGTTGATCAGGCGTTCCACCGAGAATCCGGCCAACTCACCCGCGCGCCGCGTCGCCTTGCGCTGCTTGTCGTTGAAATATGCAGGAACGGTAATAACTGCCTTGTCGGCCTTCTCGCCCGTGAAATTCTCCACGTCTGCCTTCAGGCTACGCAAGATGATGGCGGATAGCTCTTCGGCTCTGAATTCTATCGAACCAAGGCTGAGTGGCGCCGCCGTTCCTATCGCCCGCTTGAACAGGGTTCGCGCGGTGGACGGCTCGTTCACCTGGCGCTCACGCGCCGCCAGACCCGTGACAATGCTGCCGTCCTCCGCCAACGCGACGGCGGAAGGCGTGAGAAAGTCTCCCAAGCTGTTTGGAACGAGGACCGCGGCGCCATCCTTCCAGATCGCGGCAGCGCTGTTGGTAGTTCCAAGATCAATACCGACGATCACCGGCACCGACCCAACCGTGGCTCAGGGATGTATGCCAAGAATATTCCTCCGCTATGCGGGGGGTATCAAAACGAAATCGTGCAACCATTACAAGGGAGCGCGCGATGCTGGCTGCGAACTGATGGGTCGAGAGATGCGCGGACGTCGGCGAGACGCGCCTAATTCTCCAAACGCAGACGCCCCCGGCGAGCCTCTCTACCCGCGCCACTCGCGCATGCTGGAAAGCAATTCGTCGAGCTGCTCCAGCTGTTCCGGCAATGCTGCCGCCGAGCCCTGTAATGCTTCCTCGAGCCCCTGCTGGGAGGGATAGATTTCGTGGAACGTCATCAGCGTCTTCTCGCCCTGGTCCTCGAAGGTCACGGTCGTGATCGCGCCTTCGTCGCCCTCGTCGTTGGTCCAGGCGATGCGCTCCCCCGGCACCACCTCGAGATACTTGCCGTAGAAGGCGATGCTGTCCGAACCCCCAGCGCCGAATTCGAGCCGATATTTGCCGCCGGCACGGACGTCCATATCACACGCTGTGAGCGCGACGCCGGTAACCGATTTCGGCATCCACCAACGCCGGAACAGCTCGGGCTGACTCCATGCTCTGTAGACGATGCCGGGTAGCGCATCGAACGTTCGCGTTATGACGAGTTCGCGATCTCCTATGCGCTCGATCGACGTGGCGCCCGGCGCCTCGCCTGCACGGCTAACTTGGCTGTCCATCGCCTTGCTCCTGTTTCATTTCGCTGGTGATTTCATCCGATGCATCGAAGCGAGCCTCAGACAGCTTGCGGTGCGTGCGTCTCGATTCATGCCGCCTCCGCAGCGAGGCCGCGATCGCCGAGCTTGCAGATACGCTCGCGTCCGAACTTTTGCGTGACGACGAGCCCGGCCCGAGCTCATCGATGATCCCGCGGCGGGTCGCATCGGACAGCGCGGCAAAGGAGAGGGCGAAGCGAGAATTTGCATACTGAGCCATATGGTTCGATATCTATGCCGCTCGTACGAAGCCCAAGCACACCGGCAATAATTGGCGCTTCAGTAGAGTGGCTTGGCGGCTATATCACCCAGATGTAGGCCCGGTGCAGGCCATCGCGACGGCTTGAAAAATAGTTACCGATCCTCAGCAGTGCTAGCGCGTTGCCGAGCGCGTCATCCGATAGACACACGGTGATGGCGTCGATTTCATAGGTCGCTTTCGTGAAATCGGGATCGAACAGCAGAGGCATGGCTTCTTCATCGATGGAATCGACGATGTTGGCGAGATCGATATCGCCGGGTTCCTCCGTGTCGTCGACGAAGCTGCCGGATATGATCTGCAATAGCGGCGGATGCGAAAGCGCGCGCGCGGCAGTGATGTAGCGCTGCAAATTGTCGAAGAGTTCGCATCGTCGGGCGGAAAAGGTGAAGCGCTCCCGGATCCCGGACAGTGTCAACGGGTACGGCGCCAAAAGCATCTTGTGGCGGCCGGTATGGCTCTGAACACCGATCACCCTCCCCTCGACGAAGTGCAGATCGGGAGCGACTCGGGCGGGCGCCCGGGCACTTATGCGGCGAGGCGCAGGCATCGTCCGGTCAACTCCAAAACGCGATCGGCGGCGCGGATAGTCTCGGGTCTGTGAGCAACGACGATCCGCGTAACGTCGAGCTTGCGGATGGCGGCGTTGATGGCGGCTTCGCGCGCAATATCGAGATGCGAGGTCCCCTCGTCCATGATGAGTATGCGTGGTTGTCGATACAGCGCGCGAGCGATCAATATTCGCTGCTTCTGGCCGCCGGAAAGCAAAGAGCCCATATCGCCGATCAGGCTGCCTAACCCCATCGGCATCGCGGCGACCTCTTCCTCGATTGCCGCGGCGCACACGGCGGCTCGCACGCGTTCCATATCGGGGTCGCTGGCAAACAAGGTGATATTGTCGAGCAACGTACCGGCGAAGAGCTGGTCGTCCTGCATCACGAAACTCACTTGCGCCCGGATCGGTCGCGGACCCCAGGTCGCCAGCGGTTTCCCATCGATCAGAACCATTCCGGATGTCGGCTGCGATAGCCCGATCAACAGGCGCAGCAAGGTGGATTTGCCTCCACCCGATGGCCCGGTGATCGCGACGAACTCGCCCGCCGCGACGCTGAGATTAACATTGTCTAGGATCAGCGGGTCGAACCCGGAATAGCGGAAGCTTACGTCGCGCAGCTCGACGTCGCCGCGGATAACTTCGCCTTCCAGCGCGTGTTCGTCGATTTTCGCTTCGCGCGGCGAAGTCACGATATCCGCGACGCGCTCGAGCTGTACGTCCAGCAGCGTGAAGGTGATTACCTGCTCGGTGAACGCGGTGACGCGCGAAGCAAATAGTTGCTTATAGGCGATGAAAGCAGTGAGGACGCCGATAGTTAGCTCTCCAGCCAGCACCATACGCGCGCCCAGGAAGATGATGATCGCATCGCCAAGGCCGGCGATGAGCTGGTTGATCGCGCCGGTCACCTGAAGGATGTTTCCGCGCTTGACCTGCGCGTTGATGTTGGACGCCGCGCTCGACCGCCAGAAATCCTCCCGCGGAGTTTCGGCGGCGTTCACCTTGATCGTGGCGATCGCTCGCAGCGTTTCCAAAAACCGGGTCTGCTCGCGCGCCTCTGCGGCGAGCGCCATACCCGCAGCGTTCCGGCTGGCACTGAGCGACAATAGCCGGATCAATACGGGTAGCGTCACGAACATCAGGACGCATAGCGCCAAGGGCAAGCTGTAAACCATCATCAGCGCCGCTGTTGCCAACGACAGAACGCCGTCGATTATACCTGTCACCGCGCCGGACCCCAACGCCTGTTGTATCGGCAGCAGCGAGCGAAATCGTTGCTGTAGATCGCCCACCTGCCGCTTCTGAAAATAGCTGAGTGGCAACCGGACAAGATGGTGAAAGACCGCGGAATTCATGTCGAACGCAAGCAACTGGGTGATGAACTGCACCGTCAGGCCACGGATGAACGAGGCGATTGCGACGAAGCAAGTGACTGCGATGACCGCCAGAAGCAGCAGCACCAAGATATCGCGGTCGCCCCGCTGCAGCCCCTCGTCGATGACGAGCTGCATGTAGACCGGAACCGCGAGGAGCGCCGCCTGCATCAGCAGCGACAACAGCAGCGCCTGCGCGAAAGAAAAGGCCAGCGTCGGGCTTATCCGCAGCAGTTTGCGCAGGCTCAGCGCTGGCTCGGATTGCTGGCGCTGAAAGTGCGGTGCGGGGGCCATCTCGATCGCCACGCCCGAAAAATGGGGGGATGCCTCCAGCATATCGTAGGACCGTAAACCCGACGACGGATCGGCGATGAACAGCTTGCGTCCGCGGACCCGGTGAAGGACCACGAAATGCCCGAGATCCCAGTGGACGATCGCCGGCAACCGAAGCTTAGCAAGGTCCTCCAACTCGCATCGCACGGTGCGGGTGCTCATCCCCAGCCGGTCGGCGGTAAGTGCAAGGTCGCGCGCGGTAGACCCTCGTACCGACATCTCGTGGGTCCGACGCAGCTCGCTGACCTCGACACGCAGGCCATGGTGGTTCGCGATCATGGCGATGCAGGCGAGCCCACATTCGGAGGTCTCCGCCTGCCGAATCAGCCGAAAGGAGTTGAACAGGCCGAAGTCCAACCACGGCGACGGCTCGATCTTCATTGCAGCCGTCGTGAACTGGAAAGGACGGGGTCGATCATCCATTCGAAAATGCTGCGCTTCTCCAAGATAAGATCCGCCTTCAGCATCATTCCGGGCCGTAGCGGGTGCCGCTCGCCAAAGGCGTCGATCGTCTGCTGCGCAAGCGCTACCCGCACGAGATAGACCGGCTCCTTTTCCGATTCCGCGAACACCGGATCGGCCGGTGTGACGGGACCTCGGGAAACGCTGACCACCGTGCCTTGGCCGACACCGAATTTCTGAAAAGGATACGCCTCGTACATCAACCGCGCCGGCTGCCCGGCGAGGACAAAGCCGACGGCCCTAGACGGAATGTACAGGTCAGCCACTAGCGGCACATTCTCGGGCAATAAGGTGAGGACGGGTTGGCCCGGATCGGCCCGCATACCGACGGTCAAGCGTAGGCCGCTGACGCGCCCGCTTACCGCGGCACGCACCCTGAAACCACGGTCCTGCGCCGCTGACAACTGCCGTTCACGCAATTGCGTGGCGGCCATCTCCGACTGCGCCTCCTCGCCCGACGCTCTGGCACGCAGTCTTTGTGCGTCGAGCTGATAGCCGGCGCGCGCCTCCTCGGTCTGCACGAGCTCGCTCGCGAGTTGCGCCTCTTCCAGCCCCGCGAACAGCGCCGCGTCTTCTCGCCGGTAGAGCTCCTGCCGGCTAAGGAAGCCCTTTTCGACCAACGGCCGCGCAGCCTCTACCTGCTTCTCCGCGTTGATGCGGCGTCGAGCGGCCAAGGCATGGCGCACCCGCAGCCCCTGAATCGAGGCTTCACCCGCCTTCGCACGTTGCTGGACGCTGGCTAATTCGGCCATCGTCTGGGCAACCCGCGCGCCGGCCTCGAGGCGAGCGATGCCGTCTTGCGCTTCCAGCACCGCCATCGATTCATTCGCGAGCGTGCGGCCGTCCAGCAAGGTCGACTCGGTACGGACGTCGTAGAGAGGATCCCCGGCACGGACGAGCTGGTTTTCGCGCACGTGGATCTTGGCAATGATTCCCGATCGGTCGGTGGTGGACAAGACCGCGCCTTCCACCGGCCGAAGCGCCCCGGCAACCGTCTCTTTTCGCGCAAAACTGCCGAAAAACAGGAACAACGCCACCACCGCGAAGCCGGTGAGCAGCAGCAGAGAAACCGCCGACCACGCCGGCGGCGCGATCGCCAACGGACGCGGTTGGCTTATTTCATGGCGCCGGCGCAGCGCCTCCGCGCGGAACAGCCCGACCTCGTTCGCTTCGGGCGCGCGCCGGGGGATACGCCGTCGCGCCACCACCGTGTTACCGCTCTGGCCCCCTGGTTCAACCGGCATGGGCGGATTTCGGCATGGTGAGGGAGAAAGGCGCCGAACACCCCCACCATTGCGCAAATTCGGGCGCCCAGCGGTTCAGGAACGCGAAAAAGGGGCCGTGATCCTCGGTCGTCGCGAACGTTACCGTTGCCCAACCCTGCTCGGCGACCATCGCGAAATAGCGCCGCCACAAGTCGAACACCGCTCGCCGGGCACCGCCACCTTGTTTGAGGAAGCTGCTGGAGACCCGTAGCCAGCCTTGGCCCATGTCGTGCGCAACTATCCAGCCCGCCAGTGCGCCGCCATGGCGGATTTCGACGGTCGCTGACGCGCAACACGGGCGGCCATCGGTCGCCAGCGGGATGAATTTCGACGGTGCGAGGTCGGACGGCGCCCACCAGGGGTCGGGCCGGTACGACCACGGCATGAGCGTCCAGTGCGGCACGGTCCGGATGCGGCGCGCGGCGAGCGCCGCAGCGACACGCTCGGGCTCGGCCTTGATCGTCACCGTCGCCAGGCCAGCGCGAGTCCAGTCGCGCCCCCCTCCGCCGGTAAGCAGGCCTATCGGGGTATTTTCAGAAGAGAGTGGCGCGATCACCTCGATCCGCTGGGCTCCCGCATCGTGCACGGCTGCCACGAAGCAATCCAGCAAGCGTCTGCCATGCCCCGCACGCCGCGCGGGCGCTGCGACTGTGAGCGACAGCAAGTGCGCGCCGCTGCCCGCGATGTAGCCCAGCGCCAGCCCTATCGGCGCGTCGGCGCGATCCACTGCTCCGATCGCGATGACATCGCGACGGCCGTTGCAAAGCCGACCGACGAAACTGGGATATGTCAGCGTCGCGAAGTCGGGGCGTTGAGCGGCTGATAGATGGCAGTAGCGCACCACTGCCCGTCAGGCCATTTCGAACGCAGCGATTCCGTCGAGCCGCATCGCTGCATTGCCAACCGATGCGGTACTTTGACGCTCGCCGGTTATGCGGCCGGTGGGGCGGTTCGTGCCCGAGATGCCATCAATCCAGTCGCCGCGTGTGACCAAGCCTTTCTGCTCGGCGCGGAGGAACATCCGCTCGGCGACGTTGAACTTCCAGCTGGGGCAGGGCAGCGACGATTCACCCGACTGCTGATCGCTATGCACCGTCTTGAACGCGCAAGCCCCCGCGCACATCGGCAAGATGCGGCACTCTCGGCAGACATCATTGTCGAACGGTGTCCACGCCGCCCAGCGCGTCGCGACCGCGCTTTTGTTTGCGGCTGCCATGTCGAAGATGTTGCCATGCCTAAGCTCGGGCTGATTGACGGTTTCCCAGCATTTGTGGACGTCGCCGGTCGGTGTCACCACGATGCTGCGTGGCCGCACCGCCTGGCATAGCCCCATGAATTTGCCGCCCGGCGGCGCGAGCGCCAGGCCCAGGCGGGCCGCTTCGCGCGCGACGTCGATCTCGAACGCGGCGTACGCCTCCTTTTGCAACGTCGAGCTGTGACAGCTCGCGCAGTCGATCGTGGTAGCCTCGACCGGCGCGAAATATACCGACAACCGCTTGCCGAGCCCAAGGCCGCGTCGACTCAGGTCGGCGAGCATCTCATACACCGCGTCGCAATTCGTCATGTCGACATTGACGCGGATCGAGACGGGCAGGGTGGAATTATCGGCGACGTCGCACAGATTGTCGAGAATGCGTTCGTAGCTTCCCCTGCCCGACAGCAATGGCCGGCGTTCGTCATGCATCGCCGCCGGGCCATCCAGCGTGACCTGGGCGATGCTCACCCCGGTTTCGGTCAGCTTGCGGGCAAGCTTGCTCGTCAGCAGATATCCATTGGTGATGATGAAGCTCGAGCGGCTGGCGCGCTTTTCCTCGCAGAGATCGTCGAAGCGCGCGGCCAAATCGAACAGCGCCTCCTGGCCCATAAGCGGCTCGCCACCGTACCAACCGACCGACAAGTGGCCACCGGGTAGCACCGTTTGACGGGCATATTCGACAATTGCCTCGCGTACCGGCGCCTTCATCTTGGTGGATGGCTTCACCATGCCCTGGAAACAATAAGAGCATGCAAGATTGCAATAGAGTGTGGTGCACACCGTAATCTGCAACGATTGTTCCGACAGACGCGAGGCCATGTATTCGCGTTCGATTCCGGCAAGTTCGTCCTGTCCGTCGAACACCGCGAAGCGGGACTGGAGGAACTCGCTGGCCGCCGCGTCGGTCACCGCCAATTCGCCGCGATCGATCATTTTCCAGGCGGCGACGTCATCGGCATCCCAGAGCGCGAAATGCTGTGAGGCGCTGTTATAGGCAAGCATCCGATCGCCGCGGAGCGGAATGGTGAGCGTGTAGCGTGATGGTGCTGCTCGCATGATCGCAATTCCCCCTTGCCGATCTCGTGCATTAGCCGAAGCGGCGCATTCCGGTATTCCTGGCGGCCAGCCTCAGACGAACGGCACGCCAGGGATGAAATCGATCAGGCAGGCATCGACCGCGCAGGCATCCGCGCCACAGATCGCTGCGCCGCACGCATCCGCGCCGCAAGCCGCGGCGCCGCATAGATCCTGGTAGCAAGCGTCCGCGGCGCACCCTGCCGCGCCACATCCCGCGGTACCGCAGGCGTCGGCACCGCAAGCCGCGCCAATGCACCCATCGGCGGCACACCCGCCGCCGCCGCCGTAATCGGCCCCGCAGGCCGCGCCGGCGCAGCCGTCGATGCCGCAACCTGCGCTGGCGCAATAATCGCCCGCGCAGCCGTCATAGTTGCTGCGGCAGCCCACCACGAGAATATCGCCGCCGCACCCGGTATCGCTCCAACATCCGTCTCCAGACCTTCCCTTGCCGCCAGCGACGCTGGCGAGTTGGTGATCGGACAATTCGCGCCCGACTTCGGCTCCTAATGTCTGCTGTCGCTGCTGTGCGGCGCTCGACGCGGCCATCACCTTGAACAACGTCATGCCGCCAAAAGTCTCGCGACTTGTTACTAACCGCGCGGTGGGCTCGCCGGTCCAGCCAGCTTCGACCTCGACTTCCTCGCTGTCGAAGCTGACGGTATATTCGCCCGAACCGACGATGTGGAACTGGATGCGTTCGCGGCCCTGCAAGTTGCCGACAAACGCCTCTTCGAGCAGATAGCGGAACACGAACGGGGTAGCTTCGGACACATGCACCGAGGCGCGACCAGTGTCAGCTTCGTAGCGAAGCCGGGCCCGATCCAACGAATCGCAATCGAAGCGGAAGGAAGCATCGAACCGTTCCAGAGCATTGATGTTGTCAGTCTGCAGGTCTCCTCCGGCATAGGCGGCTCGAGGATCGCGAATCTGCGCGGCGACTTTGCGAGGAGCATCGATCATTCGCATAACTTTCCCCTAAATGACATGAATTTGACAATATCATCGCGACGAGTGGAAGGGATTCCTCTCGCTTTCCAGGAAAACGCTACTTACATTGGATTAAATAGTTCACTTAGAAGATCGCTGCGCATAAGAGCCAGTAAATACGAGAGGCCGCGCAATCAATTCAGTACCAATAGATCGCAAGGTTGACAGCGGTCACGGGGTCGTGTCAACTGCTAGTTGTAAAGATTAGGGAGAAGGCGAAAAATGACTGACTCTCTTCAGGCGGGCCTAGACTCGTACGTCAGCGACTGGATTGTGCGTGGCGACAATGATCTAAGCAACAGGCTCCCCCCGGTGGTGACCGCCGTGAGCATCCCTACCGGCACCCGCAACGTCCCCCCGGGGCCGTGCGAGTTGCGGATCACGTTTAGCGAGCCGATGGCCGATCAGTCCTGGAGCGTGATCGAATATGGGCGCGACTCGATTCCGAAGATCGACGGATTGCCGCAATTGAGCGCCGAAGACACCGAACTTAGCCTGTCGTTGGTGCTGGAACCCGGTCGCATCTACGCGTTCTGGCTGAACAACAACGCCCATTTCAATTTCAAAGATCGCAGCGGTACGCCGCTGGTGCCGTATCTCGTCGGGTTCCACACCGCGCCATGATACTGCCGGCGAGCGTTCTTGCCTGCGTCGCGCTCGGGATGGCGCCGGTCGTCGTGAACGGTTTGCCGCCATTCGCCGCGTTGCAGGGGACCGTCGGAACGCCCCCTCGCGTCGTCGAAACGACGCCTCGCGACGGCGCCGTCGCAGTGCGGCCGGGCGATTTGCTCGTGCGCGTCGTGTTCGATCGGCCGGTGCGGCATGGAAGCTATTCCATCACCGACGTCTCCGCCACCACTCCGCTCGAGGTCACGGCGCCGCCGCGCCTGTCGCGCGACGGACGGGTGTTCGAACTGCGCGTGCGTGTCGCGCCTGGCAGGCGCTACGGCTTCTCCGTCAACAACCCGCGGTACCAGAACTTTCGAGGTCTGGACGGATCCTCGGTCGCGCCGCACCGCGTCGTATTCGTGACCCGACAATGAACGACGAGAACATCGAGCGCTCGGGCGAGGACCCGGCGCCCGACACGCCGGGATCGGGCCGCAGGGCCTGGTTTATCTATAGCGTTATCCCGGGCCGGTTCTCCGCCGCGCCGGCCAGCATCGAGGGGTGGCTAGTGCTATTGGGCCTGCCCGCGATCAACTTGCTCTTTCTTCTTGGCATGCGATCGCTGCTCGGTAGCGACTCGGTGTTGTTATTGGTGATCGGCCTTCTATCGCTCGCGGCGACGCTGGTAACGATCTTCACGATTGCGCGAATCCGGGGCCGGCCACATCGTTAAGCGCGGCTTCAGCGCGGCGTGCGGCCTGGGCTTGGCTCTTATTTGTGCTTTCCCACCGGATGCGGATGCGTCGGATCGAACACGGTTTGATTGGCCCAAAGTCGCCCGGGATGATCTCAACGCTGCCTACCGTCTTCTCCGCGACAACCATCCAGCCGCGGTGGTTTTGCTGGGTGACCTCGAGTTTCGGCATACATTGCGATCGGCGCGACAAGAGGGCTTAGCCCAAGCAGCGTCCGTCGTAGACGAAACCGCCTATCGACGGCTACTTTCACGATTTGTAGCCCGGTTCGGCGACCCGCATATCGGCTTTCGGCGCTGGCCGCCGGTTTCGCGGTCGCCCGAAACCTCGTCGCGGGGGGCAGCGCTGACGAACGACGGGGATAGGGTGGTGATCAGGCTGCCGGCCCTAAATGGCGACGGCGCGAGGGTGGTGGACGACGCCGGACGTCGGGTGCAGCGGCTCGCGGGGGCAGGGCAGATCTTGATCGACCTTCGCGGAAACCGTGGCGGCGACTCGGCGATCGGTGATCGATTGGTGCGACTATTGTTTCCGGCGACCGACCCCGCGGCGCTGGTCGCCGTTGCCGAACCCAACTGTCCGATCGCGTGGCGAGCGTCGCCCGGCAACGCCGCCGCCATAGAAGTACTTGCCCACAAGCTCGCCGAGACAAGCGACATGCGCGCCGAAATGCTCGTGATGGAAGCGCGACTGCTGCGGCGCGCGCACGCCCGCGGGCAAGCATTTGCCATGGCCCTGCCCGCCCGCTGCCTCAACCGCCACAAGTCGCCATTACCCCGAGCGCCGATAAGCGATCGCATTCGCGTGCTGACCGACGGCGCATGCTTTAGTTCTTGCCTAATACTGGTCGAGCGGTTGCGCTTTCAGGGCGCCAAGCAGGTCGGCACGGCGACCGCCGCGGGAAACTGGTATATGGATGTCCGCGCCCAGCCGCTTCCGTCGGGGCTCGGCGACATCACGATGCCGCAGAAGGTGGATTTGCGGCGGTCGCAGAGGATCGGGCCCTTTGTCCCTGACCCGAGTTGAGCGGAAGGTGACTGCCTGCGCGCTGCTGGCTGGCTCACGCGCTTCTGGATCGCGTCCAGCACCACGGTGGCGGCGTCGCCGGCGCCGATCCCGGCGGCGCCCATCCGGAGCGTCGCCGCGAAGCGCCCGCGGTCGGCCCTGGCACCGTCGTGCACGTCGCGGTTCTACGGCGCAATGGCTCGATGCGACAGGAACCGTCCCTGAAGCGGCCGCGCGTTGAGTCGCATTTCACCTTTGCCGCCGCGCGTGATCGTCGTCCCCGCGCGCCCAACTGGGTTCGGTGCCCGATTGCGTAGCATGGCCGAGGCCATCGGCGGGGTCGCGACATATTGGGGCTGGCCTGGTATCAAGGGGTATAACCCGATGGTCGCCCAAATGTACCAGGCCGACATCGTGCCCTGGTCATCGTCCATGCCATCGGCAAAGCCCTGGGGAGCCAGCCGGAAGCTGCGTCCGATCCAGGGTTCGGGACGAACCCCGCTGTTGACGTAGCGGTGCGGCACCGGCTCGCTGGCATAGCGCGAGACCAGCCGCGCGGTGGCGGCGGGATCGCCCAGCCAGGCGAAAAGATAGGGCACGTGGATGTCGGGTTGATTGGTCATGTTGAACAGGTTTTCGGCGAAGAACCGGTCGAGCTCCGGACGCATGCGCGGCCCCAGCGCCTCGGCCAGCCATGGCAGGTCGAATACCGGTGCCCAGCGATACTGCGCCAGCGTTCCCTGATACAGCCCGCGCGCCTTCACGATATCGGCATCGGCACCCAGATCGCGAAACGTCGCCAGCCACATCGGGCGGTACGCCAATGCCTTGGCGCGGAACCGCTCGGCGATCGCCGTCTCGCCCAAATCGCCGGCAAGCTCGGCGATCGCCCAATCGTCATAGGCGGCTTCGATCTGTTCGTCGGGGGTCGCGCGTGCCAGCGTCGCGCTTTCGGCGATCATGCCCGCCAGCGCGGCATGCGCATCGAAATCGACGATTCCCTTGCGCCGAAAGTCCAGGAGCACGATCCCGGCATGCTCGGTCCGAACGGTGATGAACGGCTCGTGCTTGGTCGACCAGCGCTGCTTACCGGTGGCATAGAGCCGGACCAGCGACCGCGCGATCTGTGCGGCGCGCGCGGGATCTATCAGCGCCAGCAACGGCATCTGGGTCCTGTAATTGTCCCATAATGCCCAGCCGGTGTAATGTTGCTCGCCCGGCGGAACCGTCGCGATCACCCCGTCGCTGCCGCGGAAACGGCCATCGGGGTCGGTGATGGCGACGGGCGTCTGCATCACCCGGAACAGCGCGGTCTGGAACAACGCCCGCTGCTCGGAACTGCCCTGGATCGTCAGGCGCGACAATTGCCGGTTCCATTCGGCCAAGCCGGCTTTGGCGATCGCGGCGAATTTTCGCCCGTTCAGCTCCCGATCGCGCACCCGCGCCGCGGCGGCCGGGTCGATCGTCGATAAACCGGTTCGCAGTTCGATCACGTCGCCGGCACGCACCCGCAGCGTCGTGCGCGCATCGCCCGCGCCGCCGCGCCACTGCGCGCGCACCGGCTTGCCGGCGTGCAGCACCCGCGTTGCCGAATGGAGATGATAGGCACCGGCATCGCACACCGTACCCGCGGAAAAGCTGGCGCGGACATCGGCATCGCCGCTCTCGCGCCATAGCGCGGCAAGGCGCTTCGAATATCCCTGATCGAAAGCGACCACCAAATCGACATCGCCCCCGCGCGGCAGGGTAAAGCGGATGACGCCGGCGCCGCGCGTGGCGGTCATTTCGGCCAGGATGCCGCTGGCATACGCGACACGATAATAGCCGGCATGCGCCGCCTCGCGCCGCTTGTCGATCACGGCGGGCGCGGGGGCGCCGCTATAATCCAGGCTGACGCGGACGTCTCCGCCGGCCCCGCTGCAGCCCACCCCGACGGCACGGGTGTGCGAAAACCCCACCAGATGCGTCGCGGCGAAATCATAGCCGGCGAAATTGGCGGGGCGCGTGTCGGGGCCGAGCTGGACCATGCCGTGCGGCGCGACCGCAGCGGGGCTGAGTTGACCGAAATCGGCAAGCGTTCCGACGAACGGATCGACGATACGCCCCGGCGCCTGCGCCTCGGCGTCGGAGAGCGCGAGCAGCAGTGCGGCCGCGAACGCCGCCAGCCACGTGCCGAGGCGGATCATGGATCGAGCGGGTCCATCGCCTCAACATGGAAGGCGAGCGGGGAGGGGGTGAAGCGTGCGGTGAAGCGATCCGGCCCCGGCGCGATACGCCCCGGCTGTACGCCCATCTCGTCGAGATTGCGCTGCGCCAGTTGCGGCCCGGTGATATATTGGATGGTCCGGTGATCGGAAACGATCAGCGCCTCGCGATCGGCGGGCAGTCCGGCGGCGAGCATCAGCCGCGCGACGTTCCGCAAATTGGTCGTGGTATGGCGGGCATGCGGCTCTATCAGGATGCGATCGGCGGGCACGCCGTGCTGCGTAACGAGCAGCCGCTTCATCTCGGCGGCTTCGTTGAACGGGGTACGGTTGGGATGCACGTTGCCCCCCGACACGATGACGAACGGCGCAACGCCGCGCGCGAACCGGTCGGCTGCGATACGAAGGCGGACATGCGTCAACGGACCCGTCCGCGACTGCGCATCTTCTGCGCCATGTCCGAACACGAGCAATGCCGAATAGGGGGTCTTCTCCCAATCGGTCCGCGCGACTGCTTGCGCCGCAGCGGCGTTGGGACCGTCGAGCAACGGACGATATTCGCCCGCGTTGGTGCGTTCGTTCAACTGCAACAGCCCGGTGGCGTAGCGAAGCGAGGGATCGAAAAACAGATCGTCGCTGCCGCCCAATGCGGCGGTTGCGACGCCATGAACGTCCAACAATGCCGCAAACTCTGGCGCCGCAACGTCGAAGATCGTCGCATCGATCGCCGGATAGCGCGGTGCCACGCCCTGGGCATAGACCGCGATGACCCGATTGATCGCGGCGGCGGCATTGCGCCATGCGGCTGCAAGCAGATCGGTGTCGCGCAACGCCGCGTGCCGCCCGAAGCGTCCCGATGCGCGCATCTGATCGGCCACGAGCGCGCGCGATAGCGCAGCGTTACGCGCCAGGACGCGCAGTCGTGCTTCGACGGTGGCGATGTCGGCATCGGTCCACGTCCAGGCATCGGCAAGGCATTTGGGGGATGGGGCACAGCCCGAGGCCCCAACCCGCGCCGCGCGCTCGGCAGCGAGCTTTTGCAGGTCCCGGTCCCGGCGTAGCGCGACGGCCCAATCGGGCGACTGCCGCATCATCGCGAACAGCGGGAAGATGCGGGTTGGGAGCGTGTCGCCGAAGGGCGCGCTATACCCCGGCAAATCCTGCGCCCCGACCGAAGTCGGGGCGAGGACCGCAACGATGCCGAGGCTGGCGGCGATGATCGCGCGGCGCACTACCATTCCCGGCTGACGACGAGGCGGAAGTTGCGACCGAACAAGGGGCGCCCGTAGATGGCGTCGCTTGCCCCTTGGCCACCCAGCTGATCGGTACGCGGATTGCCCTCGGTAAGCCCGCGCGCGTTGGTCAAATTGTCCCCGACCACCTGGAAGCGCCATTGATCGAGGGTCAGCGACGCGCTGGCGCCCAGCGTTTGGAACGCGGGCAGCGCGGTAAGGTTGAAAAGATCGACATAGCGTCGTCCCTGCCAATCGAACCGACCCGCGATATCGAGCGTCCCGGTGCCGACGGGAACACGGAAGGTGGGGCGGATGTTGCCGAAGAATTTCGGCTCGCGGATGATCTGGTTGCCGTTGACCGCGCTGGGGTCGGCACCCGAATTGTTCGCCAGGTTGCGATATTGCGGATCGGCCACCGTCACCGCGCCTGCCAGCTCGAACCAGCGCGCGGGTTTCAGCCGACCGTCGATCTCGATACCCTTCGCGACGGCTTCGCCGATGAACGGAACGACCTGATCGTTGCGGCCCGTTTCGGGGTTGAAGGCGACGAACGAGGCGTTGAACGGATCGAACTTGGTGTAGAAGCCCGTGACATAGAGCGAAGCCATGTCGAAGCTTGCCTTCAAGCCGACTTCATATTGGCGCGCGCGGGTCTTGAGGATCGCCGGATTGATGCTCGACACCACGCCGAGCTGCGGCGGCACTTCCAGGTTCGAAATGCGACCATAGGTGCCGAAATTGGCGCCGAAGTCGTAATTGATACCGACCGTCCAGTTGGTCGCGCTGGGCTTTAGCTCGGATGCGACGCTCGCGCCGGTAAAGGCGCGCGTGGCATCATCGGCCAGCGTCGTCGGATCGGCCAGATTGGCATTGCCCGACAGCAGCGCAAAGCCCTGATAATCATACCATTCCTGGCGAATCCCTGCGTCGAGGCGCAGGCCGTCGAAGACATCCCAGGTGTCGTTGGCGTACAGCGCCAGTACCTTGCCGTCGGCTTCACCCTGGTTGAGCGTGGTGGTGTAGCGCAGCACGCCATTTTGCGTGACCGATCCGAGCACCGTGCCGGTTGCCGAATAGGCCACCAGGTCGATCGTGCGCGGCTGGCCGCGCAATTCGATGAGCATGTCCTGATAGGCGATGAAGCTGGTGTTGCCATAGGCCGAGCCATAGGCACCAACGCGCACATCATGCGTGCCGAACCCGGTTTCGAACTTCCTGGTGACGCTGAGGTCAGCCTGGCTCGAATAGAAGTCGGCCTCGACCGCGCGATACTGGCCCGAAAGGATCAGACCCGAATCGGCATAGGGATCATAGGCCGTTGCGCCATTCGTCCCCGCGATCGCATAGCCGAGCCGGGCGACGGGATTGGCTGCGGTGCCGAAGGCCGTACCCGCGGCGCTGGTATAGCGTGCGGCAAAGGTGTTGGCGTCGACCGGATTGGTGGTCGAATAGAATGCGTCGAAGCTGCTCTTGCCCTTGGTGACACCCAGTTTGGCGGCGACGAGCCAGCCGCCGAAATCGCCGTCCCAATCCAGCCCGGCATTGAAGAAGCGCATATGCCGACCATCGGCAAGATCGCGGCTCTGCGACTGCAGCACGCCGGCGCCATCGCGATATTTGATGTTCACGTCGCGCAGCGCGGGCGAGTTCAACGTCCCGCGATGATAGTCGAGGAAGCTATCGAGCGAAGCCGAAGGGTCGCGCGGATCGGCGACGGGAATCGGCAGATAGAAGATGTTGTGGTCGTTCACGTACATGGCCGAAACCTTGATCGAGCCATTGGCAAGGTCGTGCTTCAGATTGGCGCGGATCTGGCCGCCCTTGTCGCTGGGAAAGCCCGAATCGCGGTAGCCGTCGTGCTGGCGCAGGAACCCGCCGATCGCGAAATAGGTATTCTCGCCGATCGGCCCCGATTGCATCAGGTCGAGCCGGTACAGCCCGGTATCGCCGAGCGTAACCTGCGCCTTGCCGCGGGGGACGTCGGAGCCGGTGACGGTGATGTTGTTGGCGATCGCGGCCGCGCTGCTGGCGTAAATAGGCGCCGGACCGCCACGAACGACTTCGACGCGTTCGGTCATCAGATCGAACCGATGCATGCCTTCGCCCGAGTTGAAGAAGACACCGTCGATTTCATGGTACAGCGGAAGGCCGTCCTGCTGGAAGATGAGGTAGCCGCGATCGGTGGGGATGCCGCGCACGCGCGTGATGTTCTGCACCTCGCCGCCGGTCGCCTCGACCTGGATACCCGGCACGGTGCCGAGCAGCTCGGCGAAGTTTTTCGGCGCTATCCGTTGGATTTCGTCCTGTGACAGCGAATTGACGGCGTAGGAGACGTCGAAGCGGCGCTGCGCACGCGCCGCACCGGTCACGATGATGTCGGATTCGACCGCGTCTTCTTCTTCGGCGGTCTGCGCTGCTTCGACAGGAGCATTCGCTACGGGCTGCGCCTCCATCGTCTGCGCCTGCGCACCGTGCAGCCATGCGGCATTCAGCGCCAACCCAGACACGGCCAGCTGCATGCAAATCTTTATCGCCGAGACGCCCATCACCAATTTCCCCCTGACTGTGAGCTGGCGCCACTAGGGGTGGTTCACGACCTATTGATGAAACGCCGAAGGCATTTTGGTTACGCCGGCAAATGAGGCACCAGATGCATCGCCTAACGCGCGACGCAGCTTACCCCTGCCCACATGTCGGTTATGCGCGCTCCGGCTGAATTGCCGTCGAGAACGCCGTGCAGCTCGCCAGCGCTGAACTCGCTTCCGAGCGAGGTTTGGCTGACGGTCGCGCTATAGGCCGCGTCTAGCTCGGCACGGGTGCTGCCGGGGCCGATACCAGCGGCGGTCGCGATGCCGCCAACGCCGCGTGTTCCCAGGCTCCATCCGGCGAAGCGGCCATCCTGGAAGAGGAGGCTGAGCCCGTCGGGCCAGCTTGCGACCTGTACCGGGCCGGCGCCGCAATCGGCGTTGGTGCCTTTGACGGCGGGGCCGCGTACCCGCTCCAAGGAAGCGAGTACCTCGTCTTCCCGACGCCCGAAGGGGAGGGGGCGCGCGCTACCGCTGGGTTGCAGGAACCATCGTAAACCCTCGGCCTCCACCGCGAGGCGCGCTTGGGCGGCGGGCGCGGGGGTCGCTACCGCAGCGGGTGCGGCTCGATTGCCGAGCGGGGGCTGAGCCTGGCCAGCGCCTTCCACCGACTTGGGACCGGGAATCCCGCGCTCGGTATCTGGCTCGGCGGAACATCCCCCGAGACAGGTGATGCCGAGGAGGATCGGCGCGATCCGGCGCGCAAGCTTCGATATCGTCACGCGAGATCTCCTATCCATCAACGCTGGTCCATCGCGGTCTGGCGACATCTACCGCATGTGAGAGCCGTCCGCAGATTTGCTGGCCGTCATTCTATCGCTTGGGAAGGCGCCGGCGGCCGGGCCTGCGTCGCGTGCGCCGTCGCCGTCAGCACCAGTTCGGCGGCGAGTAGCGCACCCTCCTGATCCTGTGCGACCGAGGTTCGCTCGACCAGGTCGTTGACGAACTGCGGACCGAAGGGGAGGGGTACGTTCGAGCAGTCGATATAGCGCGTCCCCTTCCTGTCGGCGATGAACAGGTGGTTGCCGCCCGGACGCCCCGCGATATCGACATATTTGCGCAGTTCGATATAGCCTTCGGTGCCCAGGATGAAGAGCCGGCCGTCACCCCACGTCGACAGCCCGTCGGGTGTGAACCAGTCCACCCGCACATAGCCGGTGCCGCCGTCGCCGGTGATCATCATATCGCCGAAATCGTCGAACCCCGGGTGCTGCGGATTGGCGAAATTGCCGGTCTGCGACGCGAGCACCTGCGCCTTTTTGCTCCCCGTCAGATACACGAACTGGTCGGCTTGGTGGCTGCCGACGTCGGTCAGGATGCCGCCGTTGCGCGCCGGGTCCCAGAACCAGTCGGGGCGCGATGCCGCGGCCAAGCGGTGCGGCGCGAGATTGATGGTCTGGATCACCTTGCCGATCGCACCGTCATGCACCAGCTGGCCGGCCATCACCGCCGCCGGCACTTCGAGCCGTTCGGAATACATGATCGCGTATTTGCGGCCGGTCTCCTCGATCGTGCGGCGCACATCGGCGAGTTGTTGCAGCGTTACGACGGCCGCCTTGTCGCTGAGATAGTCCTTTCCCGCCCGCATCACGCGGATGCCGAGCGGTGCGCGCAGCACCGGGATGGCCGCGCTGCACACCAGCTTGATCGCCTTGTTGGCGAGTATCTCGTCCTCCGCACGCGCCAGCGCTACGCCGGGGAAGCGCTTTTGAAACATCGCGATTTGCCGGGGATCGGTGGCGTGGAACGCAGTGAGCACACCGCCGCCGCGGATGACCGCGTCGGTGATGCCATAGATGTGGTTATGGTCGAGCCCGATCACCGCGAAGGGCACGCGATACCGGGCTTCGGGCGCCGGTTGTGCCTTTGCGCCTTCGGTCGGGACATCGCCCCGCGTGGTCGATTGCGCCAGCGCATCGGCGGCGAAACCCGCAAGCCCCGCAGTCAATCCGATGCCCAGAAGCGCGCGGCGGTTCGTGTCGGTCACGGTTCTTTCTCCTCAGACGGCAACGAGCGACGTCGGCCACTTCACCGCTTCGCCGCTATCCATCGCCTGTTCGCCGATCAGCGAGGCGACGCTGGCATGATATGCCTGCGACAACAGCCCGGGTAGCGGCTTGCCCGAGCGCACTGCTTCGCCAAAGCCTTCGAATTGCAGCATCGTTTCGCTATATTCGCCCCAACCGAGCGACTCGCCGGGCGTCGTTACCGGCAATTCGGGGAACCATGTGGCGCCGCCGATCGGGATTGCGCGCTTTTGGCCGCGCTTCACATCGGCCTGCATGCGTTGCAGCGCCAACGTCTTGGGCGGTACTTCCCTGAAGATGCGGCCGAGTTCGGGCTCGATCGTACCCGTGCTGCCCTGGATCTGCTCCTCGCAGCCATAGCGGGCGTTGTTGAGCAACGACGTGTAGATCAGTTTTCGACCGCCGGCATATTCGTAGATGAGCGCGACATGGTCATAAACCTCGCGGCCATCTTTCCAAAAGCAGATGCTGCCCGATCCGATCACGCGGGTCGGTACGCCATCTAGGAACCAGTTGCCGACCTGTATCTGGTGCGTGGCGAGCTCGGTCATCAGTCCAGCCGAACTGTCGCGATACAGACGCCAGTTGATCTGGCGATCGCTGGCGCCGGCCGGGACCGCGCGGCGCCAGCTATTGTTGCGATGCCAGCTCGCGCGGATCTGGGTAACCGTGCCGATCTCTCCCGCCTTCACCCGCTTCAGCGCGTTCAGATAGGTTGGATGGAACATGCGCTGATGGCCGATCTGCAGGATCTTTCCGCTGCCTTGCGCCTGCTTCACCATCGCGCCGCAATCCTCGATCGTGCGGGCCATCGCCTTTTCGCACCAGACGTGCAGCCCGGCGGCAAAGCCGTCGGCGGCGGGGCGCGCATGCAGGTGAAGCGGCGTCGCGATCACCAGCGCGTCCAGACCGCGGGCATCGAGCATCGCGCGATAATCGGAAAAGGCGCGTACGCCCGAGCCGACCAACGCCCGGCCCTTCGCAAGATTGGGGGCATAATTGTCGCAGATCGCCGCGACGGTACAGTTGCGCGTCTTGGCGATATTCTGGATCAGCGCGCGGCCGCGATCGCCGGTGCCGATGACGCCCAGGCGCACGCGATCACCGACCGCAACCTGCTCGGTGCCCGCTGCCGCCGCCGCCCAGGGCGCCGCGCTGGCGACGCCGGCAAACGCCGTGGCCTTGAGCACGCGATCGATGAAGGATCGCCGCGTCTGGTCGAAATCATAATCGTTCATCGAAAGGCATCCTGGCTGGGTAAGCGGGCATCGCCGCTTCATGGGCGAAATCGAATAGGAAGCGGCGCGCGAACGGGTCGGTCAGCAGCCGGGTGGCATGGTCGCCATCGGCGACGAGCAAGGCAGTACTCATCATCTCGGCACGCGCGCCGGTCGGTTCGATTGCAACCGTGGTGCGGTCGTTGGTGATAATGGCGCCGTCGATGGGACGGATCATCGCTGCACGCTCGGGTGCCGCGACGCCAGCGCCGATCGTCGAGGAGATCGAAAGCGCCTCGTTGGTGAGTTCCAGCTCGACGAGCATGTCGCCCGGTTTCGTCGGATGGGGTACCGTGATCGGCCACGCCCCGCCGAGCGGATGCTCGCCGATCACCGCGATCGAACTTTCGCCCGCCGATAGCAGGGCAGATACAATTCCCGCTTCGCGCAACACCGCACCAGCGCGATCGAGCGCGAACCCCTTGCCGAACCCGCCGAAATCGAGCGCCACGGGGCGCGATGCCGAAACGCGCGCGGTGGCGGGGTCGAACGAGATCGCGTCCCACCCCGCCGATCGTTTCGAAGCGTCGGCGGCGGGATCGAACAGGCCATGGGTCAGCGCATAAGCGGTTTCGATCTCGACCAACGCGTCCAGCAGCACGCGATCGGTGACGACCGCGATTTCGCCCGCCATCAAACCCGCATTCAGCGCCGTCGTCGGCGACGGCCGGTGGATCGTGAGCGCGTCGTCGACCGCCTCGATCGCCCGGCGCGCCGCGAACAACGCATCGTCGTCCGCCGCGCCGAACGCGTGGATTTCGATCCGCGTGCCCATCGCGACGAACCGCTCGACATGGGTCTCGATCGCGGCGACGGTCAGGCCCTGATCTCCCAGCCGGGTTCATAGTCGACCGACCACAGCTTCATCGCCTCAGCGCCGGCCGGCTTGCCCGTCGCGGGATCGACGGTGAGCGTCGCGTCGGTCCGATAGGCGATGTTGCCGAGGTGACAGAGGGTCGTGCTGATGTGCCCCTCGCTGATCGGTGATGCGAGCGCGCTGGCCTTGCCGCGGATGACGTCGACGAAATTGCCGGCGTGATAGACGTCGAGGGCGCCCTCGCCGACGGTTCCGGTAGTCTCCGAACTGGCGGCCGCCTTGACCTCGCGCAGCTTCTTGCCGCCCAGGTCGTACAGCTCGAAGCCGTTGCGATCGACGACCGCCGACCCTTTGGTCCCGAGCAGCAATACGCCGCGGCCGCGGCCATAGCGCTCCATGCCGTTGCAGCTGTTGCCGTCCCAGCGGATGGTGCGGCCATCGTCATAGGCCAGGTCGAGCGCGAGCGTGTCGTACATCTCCCAGTCGTCGTCGCGATAGAATTGCCGCGACCCGCGCGCCGACACCGATTTGGGGTATGTGAGCCCCATCAGCCACCGCGCCACATCGATTTCGTGCATCGCATTGTTGCAGATTTCGCCGGTGCCGTATTTCCAGAACCAGTGCCAGTTATAGTGCACCACATTGGAGCGATATGGCCCGCGCGGGCGCGGCGCTTGCCAAAGATCCCAGTCGAGGTTGGCGGGGGGCGCTACCTCCTGTCCCTTGCCGATCGACTTGCGGCTGTTGGCGTACCATGTCTGCGCCTCGAAGATATCGCCAAGCTCGCCTGCCGCGATCATTTGGCCGAGCTGCCGCGTTTCGGGGCTCGAGCGTTGCTGGTTGCCGACCTGCAGCTGGCGTCCGGTCCGCCGCTGCGCCGCGATCAGCGCTTCGCCCTCGGCGGGCGCGATACCGATCGGCTTTTCGAGATACACGTGGCGCCCGGCGTTCATCGCATCGATGCCGAGCTTGGCATGCGAATGGTCGGGGGTGGCGACGGTCACGATGTCGACGTCCTTGCCGTCGAGCAGGCGGCGATAATCGGCAACGGTCTTGGGGGCGGGATTCCCCTTGCCCGTGAACTCGGCGGCGCGTTTCGCCAGCACCAGCGAATCGACGTCGACCAGATGCGTGACCGCGACGTTCGGCAACTTGGTAAAGGCGCTCAAATGCGCCTGGCCGCGGCCGTTCAAGCCGATCACCGCTACCCGCAGGCGATCGTTCGCACCCTTGATCTGCGCATAGCTACGCGCGCTCATCGCCACGCCCAGCGTTGCCCCCGCGCCCTTTATCATCGTTCGACGGTCCATAGGTCCTGCCCCCTTGTTCATAGTTCGCGCAGTTTGATCGAGCGGAAATCGACCCGGTTGCCGTGATCCTGCAACAGGATCGGGCCCTGTTCCCATTCACCGAACCCGGGCCATTTCGCATATTTGCTTTGCGCGACCAGCGCCCGGAACTCGGGCGACCCGCGTTCATATTCGACCACCTTGAACCCGTTCAGCCAATGCTCGACATGGCTACCGCGGACGACGATGACGGCCCGGTTCCATTCGCCCGGCGGATTGACGCGCTTCCCGGGACTATCGGGGTCGTTCAGGTTGCGCGCGGTGATCAGGTCATAGAGCGAGCCGACCGTGCGGTTGCCATCGCGGCCCATCTTGGCATCGGGATGCCGCGCATCGTCGAGCAGCTGGTATTCGAGCCCGATCGCCGAACCGTCGCCCTTCAACAGGGTCGGATCGACGAAATATTTGATGCCGCTGTTGGCACCCGGGGTCAGCCGGAAATCGATCGACAGTTCGAAATCGCGGTAATCGCGCGTGGTGACGATGTCGCCGCCGTTGGTGGATTCGAGACCGCTGGCACTCTCGACCGTGAGCAAGCCGCCGGCGACCGACCACCCCTTTTTCGGGAAGCTCGCTGCCTTGGCACTGCGCCAGCCATTGCTGCTGCTGCCGTCCCACAACAGCTTCCATCCTGCGTCTCGCTCGCCTTGCGACAGCCGATTGGTCAGCCACCCTTGCTGCTCGAGCCCTGTCGCGGGCAAGGCGTGGCGGGCGGGTGAATCGGTGATGATCCGAACGTTGCGGAAGCGCGCTTCGGGACGCCGCGCCGCCTCGGCATCCGGGATGGCGTGGACCTGGAACGCGATGAAGCCGCGCGCGTCGACATCGTCCACGACATCGGCCGCCGGCACGCCGTTCACCCAGGTGCGCAGACGATTGCCGATCGCCTCGATCCGGTAATGATTCCAATCCCCCGAACGGAACGTGGCGCGCGCGGCGTCGTTGCGACCGAGCGTATACAGCCACTGGCGGCGCTGCTCGTCGTAAAGGCCGCCGCTCCACCCCCGTTTCGAAGGATCGATCTCGGCCTGATAGCCATGGACCACGCCGCCGCGATAATCGGGCCGGCTCTGCCCGCGCACCATCACGCCCGAATTGAGTGCCGGATCGGTCTTGGCCTCGAACTCCATGATATAGTCGGCATATTGCGCGTCCGACACGAGCCAGCTGTTGGTCTTGCCGGGAGCGGCTCGGCCGACCAGTTCGCCGTTCTCGAAACCATAGGTCGCGTTGCCGCCCGTCGTCCGCCAGCCCGCCAGCCCGGGGCGCGGCGTGATGTCACGCCATGGGGCGGGGGTCTGCGCCTGGGTGAGGGCGGGTGCCGGCAGCACCAGCATCAGCGGCGCGGCGACCGCGGCGAGAAAAGCAAATTTGCGAACCATTCAGACTCCCTCTCTTGCATCCTTGCGAGGAGAGTGGGCGCCTGATCGACGTGACGGATACGTCATGGTGCTCTCGCTGTATCACCGCCGGCATGTTTCCACCGATACGGCCTCTCCCAACCTATCCCTAAGTTCTGGTCGGACCACATGCAATAGCATTGTCAGACGTTTTTATCCGACAAGTTGGCTGCAACTGTCGACTCAAGGCTTGACTGCGGTTGCCGCAGGGCGAAGTAAGCGGGCCGTGGCACGACATGTCGGGATCGATATGCCAAGCCGGCGATCGAACGAGGACTGGAATGCAAGCAGTGGAGCGCGGCGGTAAACTCTATCGCAAGATCGTGCAGGCGATCGTCGCCGATATCAAGAGCGGAATGTTCCCGGTCGGCACGCGACTGCCCGCCGAGCGCGACCTGACCGAGCGGTTCAAGGTGAGCCGTCCAACGATCCGCGAGGCGATGATCGCGCTGGAAATGCAAGGCATGGTCGAGGCGCGCAAGGGATCGGGCATGTTCGTGCTCGCTTCATCGGCCAGCGGCGTAGATCGCGAGCTCGATATCGGCGCGTTCGAGATCACCGAAGCGCGGCGACTGCTGGAAGGCGAGGTAGCGGCGGTCGCCGCGACCGAGATCGACGAGCCCCAATTGGTCGAACTACGGGCCTTGCTCGCGCAAATGAGCCAAGAAGACAACGCCGCTGCGGAGGAGGCCGATCGGCGCTTTCACATCGCCATCGCAGAGGCGACGGGCAACGCCGTCATCATCGCCGCCGTCACGGATTTCTGGGACATGCGCTTCCGCTCGCCGCTGGCACGCGAGGTGCTGCTGAAGGCCGGCAGCTTGGGCACCGAAAGCCGGATGGCCGAGCATGGCCGCATCCTGCGAGCGCTGGAGGCCCGGTCGCCGATCGATGCGCGCAATGCCATGCGGGACCACCTCGCGCGGCTGATCGATCATCTGCTCGACGTCACCGAGACCGAGGCGGTCGAACGTGCGCGCGCCGAAACCAACAAGCGTCGGCGCGCGGTTGCCCGCCGATCGGTCTGAACCTTCCCATCGCTGTCGTCACGCGAGCATGTTCGCCAGGCTGCTCTGTCATTCCAGTCTGACGGGTCCGCGCGCCACCTAGCCAGATCGAATCGCCTCCAGCTGCCGCTTGGTCATACCCTCACGACCATCTTGTAAGACACTATTGTCATGCAGTCGGGGCTGGGGTAGCAAATCGGCAAGGCGCGGCATCAAGCCGTCTGCCAGCGAGCTGGGCACCGCATTCTGCGCAACCGGCCATAAAGGGGAGAGGGCATGATGACACCGATCAGCGGGACCAAGCGCCGATTGCTTCTCACGACCAGCGTCACGGGACTATTGATTGCGTCCCCCGCCGCCGCGCAGACGACCATAGCGGCGCCTTCGCCGACAACCGCCCAGACTGCCGAGCAACCGTCCGCCGAGCAACCGTCTGCCGCCTCGCCCGCGGGCGATACCGGCACCCAAGAAAGCGATATCATCGTCACCGGCTTCCGCGCCTCGCTGAGCAGCGCGCTGAACCAGAAGCGCAACGAAACCGCCGCGGTCGACAGCATCGTCGCCGAGGATATCGGCAAGTTTCCCGACTCGAACCTTGCCGAATCGATGCAGCGCATCCCCGGCGTCGCGCTGTCCCGCGGCGATGGCGGCGAGGGGCGCAATATCTCGGTTCGTGGTCTGGGCGCGCAGTTCACGCGCGTACGCATCAACGGGATGGAGGGCGTGTCGCAGGTCAGTGGCACTGACATTCGCGGCGGCGTCGTCTCGGGCCGCTCGTTCGACTTCGTGACGTTCCCGAGCGAGATCTTTTCCGCGCTGTCGGTGCGTAAGACCACGTCCGCCGACGTGGAGGAAGGCTCGCTCGGCGCGACGGTCGATCTGCGCGCGCCCAAGCCGTTCGACTCGACCAAGGACTTTTCGTTTTCGGCGACCGCGCGCGGAATCTACAACGACGTCAGCCAGAAGGTGGACCCGCGGGTGTCCGCGCTGGTGTCGAAGAAGTTCGGCGACACGTTCGGCGTGCTCGGCAGCGTCGCCTATACGAAGCGGCGTATCGAGGAATATGCCTATTCCGCGGTCGACATCCTGCCGACCTACGTCGCCGGCCAGTCGCGACCGGTGACGCAGCCGGGGCAGACCACGCCCACCAACATCATCTTCCCCTTTTGCACCCCGGTCGGTTACACCTATCAGGGCGTGGCGGTGACCAGCCCTGCGCCCGGCTTCGCCAACAGCGGCAATTCGGTCGGCGCCGATGCGAATAATTGCAGCACCGGCAATCCCCGCACCAGCACGCAAGCCGCCTATGACTATGTCATGAGCCGTACCGGGGTATCGGGGCGGCCCGGCGGCGGCGTGTTCCTGCCGCGCCTGCCGAGGCCAGCCAAGTCAAGTCAGGAGCAGGAGCGTCTCGCCGGCACGTTGACACTGCAATGGAAGCCAACCGACCGTACGGACATTTCGATCGACGGCTTGTATGCGCGGTTCAACGTTGACCGCCTGGACACCTATCTCGACGCGCGCTCCCTGGGTCGTACGGCGTCGAACAATGGGCAGCCAATGATGTCGATTCGCGACATTGAGGTCGATGATCAGGGTTCGCTGATCTATGCCTTGTGGGACGGCGTCGATCTGCGGTCGGAAATGCAGGACGAGCAGTTCTCGTCGACCTTCCGGCAGGTGAACCTCAATTTCGATCACCGCTTCAGCGATACGTTCCGGGTTTACGGCATGGCGGGCCTTTCGGATTCGATTTTGCAGGTCAATCGCCTGCAAGTGGCGATGGACTCCAACGACACCGACAATTTTTCGATCGATTTCCGCGACAATCCGAACGTGCCCACGCTCAGCTATGGTATCGATCCTACCAACGCCGCGCTCTTTGCCTATGGGCCACCGCTGCCCAACGGCGACCAGCGCGGCCAGATATCAAGCTTCGACCGCCGCAATTCGATCATCAGCCAGACGTTCGAACTCAATACCGAATGGGAAGCAGCGCCGGGTTTCGTCGTGGCCACCGGGGCTCAGTACCGCACCGGAAAATACACCCAGCGCACCTTCGATCTGATCCCCACCCAACGCCTGCCGCTCGCGCTGCCCGCGGGCGTCTCGCTCAGCGACCTGACCTTCACCACCACCGGCGTCGCCGACAACCTCGGCGGTGTCATGCAGGACTTCGCGGCGATCGATCCCGACAAGTTCCGCGACGCGGTAGGCTTCGATGCCAATTATGAATATTGCGGCATCGAATGCGGCAGCGGCTATGGCCTGGTCGACGAAACCTATACGTCGGGCTTCTTGATGGTGAAGTTCGATACCGAAAACATGCTGCCGATCTCGGTTCGCGGCGATGCCGGTGTCCGTTACGTTCACACCGACCTCAAAACCGAGGGGACGATCCCCACCGCCGCCCCCGCCGGATCGCGATTTCCGACGGTTGGCGTCATCTCGGCGGTCGAGCGGTCGTATGAGGACTGGTTGCCATCGGCCAACATCGCGTTCGACCTGACGTCGAATCTGATCGCCCGCCTGGCCGCGGCGCGCGTGATGTCGCGTCCGTCGTACGGCCAGCTGATCCCCAGCGGCAGCGTCAACGTCGCGATCCGCACCGGGTCGTTCAGCAACCCGTTCCTCGATCCGATCCGCGCCAACACCTTCGATGCGGCGCTCGAATGGTATTTCGCGCCGGGTTCGTTGATTTCGATCGCGTATTTCCACAAGGATATCGAGACCTATATCCAGAACACCACCCAGCTGGTGCCGTTCAGAGAGCTGGGCCTGCCGGATACGCTCCTGCTCAACAGCAACGCGACCCCCGAGGAACTGTTCAACGTCACGCGTAGCAACAACACACCGGGGGGGCCTTTGCGGGGGTTCGAGGTGAACGTGCAGTTGCCGTTCACCTTCCTGCCAGGGTTCCTCAGCAACCTCGGCGCGCTCGGCAGCTTCACGCGGGTGCGGTCGGACATCGATTACATCCTGCAGACCGACCCCGCCACCGGCGCACCGACGCTGACCCGCACCGCACCGCTCGTCGGCCTGTCCCCCGAAACGGCGAGCGGCACGCTCTATTATGAGGACGAGCGCTTCAGCATCCGCTCGACCGTCAACTATCGCGCCGGCTTCCTCACCAGCCTGCCCGGTCCGACCGACAGCGACGCCAATGGCAACGCCAGCTCGATCTTCGTCGACGCGTCGGCATCGTACAACCTCAGCCAGAATATCAAGCTGATCGCCGAGGTGTCGAACATCACCAATGAAACCAACCGGCTGTACACCGATACCACGCGGCAGGACCCGCTTTACACGTCGTATTTCGGCCGTACCTACGCATTGGCGGTCAATTTCCAGTTCTAAACCAGTCCTTGCCCTGCGCGTCGATCGCTTCGCACGATCGACGCGCAGGGCCCGATAAACTGTTCGATAAAGGGTAAGCTACCGGTGTTGATGACTCAGACGATGCGCTGGTTCGGTCCGAGCGATCCGGTATCGTTGCGCGACATCCGACAAGCCGGCGCCAGCGAGGTCGTCACCGCGCTGCACGACGTCGCCAACGGCAAAGCCTGGACGCGCGAGGCGATTGCCGCGCACAAGGCGGGCATCGAAAGCGCCGGCCTCGGCTGGACCGTGGTCGAAAGCCTGCCGGTCCACGAAGCGATCAAGACCCGCGGCGCCGATTGGCAGATGCTGATCGAGCGTTACGTCGAAAGTCTCGCCAACCTGGCGGCGTGCGGGATCCGTACCGTCACCTATAATTTCATGCCGGTGCTCGACTGGACGCGCACCGACCTCAAATGGGCGATGCCCGACGGCGCGCTCGCGCTGCGGTTCGAGCTCGATGCCGTCGCGGTCTATGATCTGCATATCCTGCGCCGGGCGGGTGCCGAGCGCGACTATGCGCCGGCCATGATCGAGAGCGCCGCCCGCCGCTTTGATGCGATGTCGGCACAGGCGCGACAGCAGCTCGAACACACGATCATCGCCGGCCTGCCGGGCAGCGAAGAGACGTTCACCACCGATCGCTTCCGCGAGGTGCTGGCGCAATATGACGACGTCGATGCCGACACGCTGCGCGCCAACCACATCGCCTTTCTCGAAGCGGTGTGCCCCGCGGCGGACGACCTTGGCGTCCAGCTGGTCGTCCATCCCGACGATCCGCCGTTCGCGCTGTTCGGCCTGCCGAGGATCGTCAGCACCGAGCAGGATGTCGCCGCGCTGTTCGCGCGCGTTCCCAACCGGTCGAACGGCCTGTGCTTTTGCGCCGGGTCGTTCGGCGCGCGGTCGGACAACGATCTGCCCGGGATGATCGATCGGCTCGGCGACCGCATCGGCTTCCTCCACCTCCGCTCGGTCGAGCACGAGGCCGATGGCATCTTCCACGAGGCCGCCCATCTGGAAGGGAGCGCCGACATGGCGTCGTTGGTCGCTGCGATCCACCGCCTGCAACAGCGCGAGGGCCGCTCGATCCCGATGCGTCCCGACCATGGTCATCAGATGATGGACGATCTTTCGAAGCGGACCCTGCCTGGCTATTCGCTGATCGGTCGGATGCGCGGTTTGGCCGAGTTGCGCGGCCTCGAGCGCGGCATCGCGTACGCCGCGGGCGTGCCGCTTTGACCGGGCTGTGCCGGCCTTGCCGGTCCAGCGGCGACGCGCGGGGCGGTCCGGCCGACAACGACAATCTGCGGGGAGTGTGAGCGTGGACGATTCCAAGAAAGCTGCGCCCCGGGCCGGCGGCAACGTACGCTGGATCATCTGCGCGCTGCTGTTTTTCGCGACGACGATCAACTACATCGACCGGCAGGTCATCGGTATCCTCAAGCCGACGCTGCAGGCCGAGCTTGGCTGGTCCGAGGTCGATTACGGCATGATCATCTTCTGGTTCCAGGCCGCCTATGCGATCGGCCTGCTAGCCTGCGGACCGATCATCGACCGGGTGGGATCAAAGCTCGGCTATGCCGCGGCGGTCAGCCTCTGGAGCCTGGCGGCGATGGCGCACGCACTGGTACGCAGCCCCGGCGGGTTCGCGATGGCGCGCTTCGCGCTGGGCCTGGGTGAGGCAGCGAACTTCCCGACCGCGATCAAATCGGTCGCCGAATGGTTTCCCAAGCAGGAACGCGCGCTCGCCGCGGGCATCCTCAACGCCGGCGCCAATGTCGGTGCGATCGTCACACCGATCCTGGTCCCCTTCATCACGATTCAATATGGCTGGCGAATGGCGTTCATCGTCACCGGCGCGCTGGGGTTCATCTGGCTCGCTGCGTGGCTCGCTTTCTACCGCGCGCCCGCGAAGCACCCCCGTCTGTCGCCGCAGGAGCTGGCGTTCATCAACGTCGACTCGGTTGCCGACGATTCCGCGCCGCCGATCCCATGGCGCAAGCTGTTCCGGTACCGCGCGACCTGGGCGTTCGTCGTCGCCAAGTTCCTGACCGATCCGGTGTGGTATCTGTTCCTGTTCTGGCTGCCCGACTTCTTCGCCCGGCGGCACGGGCTCGACCTGACCAGCTTCGGCCCGCCGCTGATCGCGGTGTACCTGATGGCCGATGTCGGAAGTATCGGCGGCGGCTGGTTGTCGTCGGCGCTGATCAAGCGCGGCTTCGGCGTCAACGCCGGGCGCAAGCTGGCGCTGCTGGCGTGCGCGATCTGCGTCACGCCGATCTTCTTTGCCAGCACGGTGTCGAGCCTGACGGCAGCCGTCGTCATCATCGGCGTTGCGGCCGCGGCGCATCAGGGCTGGTCGTCGAACCTGTATACGATGGTGTCCGACACCTTCCCGCGCAGCTCGGTGGCGTCGGTAATGGGGATTGGCGGCGCCGCGGGCGCGGTCGGCGGGATGATCATGGCACGCTATGTCGGGCAGGTGCTCGAGACCGTCGGCAGCTATTGGCCGGTATTCCTCTGGGCGGGCAGTGCCTATCTCGTCGCGCTGGTGTTCGTGCACTTGCTGGTGCCGTACCTCGACGCGCGCCCAGCGGCCGCCGGTCACGACTAAGCCGCACGCGCGCCTTCGCCAGACGAGATGCCGCGGCGGGAAGTCGGGAGCGGGCAGGGGGTCGGACTGCCCCGGTGATGCGAGCCCGCCCGAGCGAGGTTCACTCCTCGGACGTCCCCACCTGCCGAGGATCGTCGACCGGTTTCCCGCCCGCAGCGATGCGGGCGGAGAGGTCGCGCGCGGCCGCTCGCGCGATCGAAAGATGGTGGGCATGGCGCGACGCCAAGGCAGCGACATCGCCGCCGCAAAAGGGACATTCCCGCTCGCCCGGACGGGTGAACTGGCGGCACCCTCGACATAGCGGCAGTTGCTCGGCGACCCGCCCGGTCAGCGCGTTCGGTGCGGGCGCCTGTTCGGATCCGCTCATCGCGCCTCGACGACGATTTCGAAGCGTCCATGATCAAAACGGCGGCCCGGCGCGCGTTCCACCATGGTCAGCCGCTCGCGTAAGCCGCGCCGATCGAAATCAAGCGCGCCGAGCGCGGCAAGGCCGTGATCGATCAGCCGCGCGCGCCATAGCAGCGCGGTTGGCGTCAGCGAGGATCGTTGCTCCAGCGCGAGCAAGTGGCGGCAAAAGCGCACCAAAGACCGGGGGTCGTTCGCATTCGCCGCGCGCCGCACGATCGCGTTGAAGCGTTCGACTTGCAGAACAAGGAACCGTTCGACTGGGGATCCGGGATTCGGGAGCGGGAGCGGTCCGGTTCGCGCTTGTCGTGCAACCGCAGCAAGCTGCCATCCGAGATTGTCCTCCAGCCGGGAGAATGTGCACTCGGTGACATCGACGATCTGGTCGGGCGCTGCTGCAAGCATCGGCAGCAACAGCGCCGCGCGCACGCCGCGATCATCGGCCGCTTCGCCTGCGGCGCCGATCGATCGCGCACGCGCGAACACGGCGTCCAACGCTTCGTCGATCAGCAGCACATTGCCGCTGCTCGATTTCATCGTTGAGGATCCGAACCGAACCAACGCGTGATTAACCGTCGTGTAGTGCGAGCTAAAGTCGGTATCGAGCAGCCGATCGAGTACCGCGATCCGCACTTCGGTGCTGATGCGCCATTCGTCCCCCATGATATGAACCGTCGCGTCGAACGGACGCGCGGCAAGCGCGAGCCAGAGGACAAGCGCGCGTAGGTGTTCGGTCGGGAAACCGTCCGCACGTACCAGCGGGCAATGCGCATATTCCGGACGTCCGGTTGCGAGCACCACTGCGCCCGACGGCTCGACCTGGGCGAGGCCGGTGCGAACCAGTGCCTCCACCAACGCGGGCTGGCCGGGAAGCGCGATCGACTCGAGGACGACGGTATCGATCGTGACGCCCAGCCGCGCCAGCGTCGTTGCATGCTCGCGCAGGACACGATCGACCACCTTGGTCCATTGCGAGCGAACGACAGGGTCCTGCGCGCGCCAACGGTCGAGTATCCGATCGGCTTCGTCCCGGTGGAGGTCCAGTTCGCGGGCGATCATGCGATCGGCCGCATTGCCGCGGGTCTCGTCCACCGCCGCGGCGGTGACGTAGCGCGCGTATAATTCGCCGAGTTGGCGGTCGAGTCGACCCGCGACCTCGTCGGGGTCGCTCCAACCCGCGCGGTTCAGCCCGGCGAGCGCTTCGGCCATGTTTCGCCCGATGTCGCATGCCACGCTCTGCGTGGAAACCGCGGCGCCGGTCCAGCGCCACAGCCCGGCGATCGCGGTGCCGAGCGCGATGTTGCGCAAATGGCCTGCGTGCAGCGCCTTGTTCAGGTTTGGATCGCAGAACGCGACGCGAACACGCTGCGGCGCGCTGGTCTGTGCTTCGACCGCAAATCCATTGGGCTCTGCCAAACGGGCGGCATGCTCGGCGAGAAACCGGTCGCGCAGACGAATCTTAACTTCGTGCGACTTGAGCACCACACTCTCGACGACATCGCTCGAGGCTAGCGCGGCCGGGACGCGCGTCAGCGGGTTGACCAGGGTCAAGACAGCGTCGGGGACCCCGGCGGGCGACTTGCGAAATTCGACCGCAACGATTTCATGCCTGAAGGTTTCCGCAACCTGGTCAGCAATGATATCGGCAAGGTCCCGCCGCATGTGACGTCCGCCTCCGGTAAATATTCGCCTAGGATTCGTGCTAGTGCGGGAATGAAAACCATCTAAGCGGTAAATACAAACCTATTTGTGTCATTATCAAGTGGCCAGAAAGATAGTCCAGCTTCCGTATAGAAATGGTCTACCGACAAATGGTGTTCACCAAGATGAGCGAAATCGCTAGAGCCCGGCGTTCGCTTCCAGATCGGTAAATCGCCGATCGATATCGCCCGATCCCGGCCTCGCAGCCCGTGCGGCGTCGGCGACGATCCGTCGCTCGTCGATCACGATGATCCGGTCACGCGTGATCAGCAATATGGCCGCTTCGGCCTCGTCGCGTTCCGTCGTCCAAAGCCGTCGCCTCCCGGCGGTCTTTGCGAAATCTCGGGTCGCCCATTCGGGCGTTAGCGACGCCGATCGGGGTCGCTCTTCGCACGCGCCGCTGCGAAGTCGCTGTCGGCGCGCCAGGCGGGCCAACGCGCGCTGTTCGCGATTTCCGATGCGAGGCCGTGGACCAGCGCACCGTCTTGTGCCGCCGCCGCCATGTCCCAGCTTTCCTGGAACTCGTCGCAGCGCTGGTGGTAGCATTGCGAATTATACTGCTCGACCACCGCGTCGGCGCGCCCGCCGCCGGCAAGGTCGCGACCTGCGCGGAAATAGAGGCTGGGCACCCCGGCCTGCGCGAAGGCATAATGGTCCGATCGCTGGTACCAGCCCGCCTCGGGCGCGACTTCGGGTTCGATGCGGCGGCCCTGCGCCTTCGCCAGCCGGGCGAGATCGTCCTCCAGATCGACCCGGCCGGCGCCGATCAATTCGATCGAACGCGTCGCCGGGAGCGCCAGATGCGGATCGAGGTTGAACACCGCCGCCGTGGTTTCGAGCGGGCGGATCGGATTGGCGACATAATGATAGGCGCCGAGCAGCCCGTCCTCTTCCGAGGTATAACCGATGAAGAGCAACGTGCGCTGCGGACGCGGCCCTCGCGCAAACGCACGTGCCACATCGAGCATGGTCGCGGTTCCGACGGCGTTGTCGACCGCGCCGTTGCGGATGGTGTCGCCCGTCGAGTCGGCGGGCCCTGCGCCATAGCCATCCCAGTGCGCGCCGAACACGACCGTCTCGCCGGCGCGCGTGGTGCCTTCGAGCTTGGCGACGAAGTTGCGCGTGGTCATCGGCGAGGCGGTGGCCGTCGCCGACGCGGTGACGCTGACGCCGGGGACCCCGACCGCGCGGAAGCCCGGCTGCTGCGCCTGCTTGATGAGCGTTTCGAGGTTCAGGCCGGCGCGCGACAGCATCGCCGCGGCGAGATCGCCCGAGACATAGCCGGTCACGCGCGGGGTACCGCTGGGGGTTGGCGCCGAGGCGAGCCGGAAGGTCGGGTTGGGGTCGCTGTTCCACAATTGTTGCCAAGGCCAGCTGGTGAGCGCCTGGCGGTGGATCTGGATCACGCCGACCGCGCCGCGTTCGAACGCGGCGCTTGCCTTCCCGCCGGCGTAGCGACTGCGCTGCCGCCCGCCGAAGCTGCCGCTCGGCTGATCGAAATCGGGGTCGTTGGGCAGGATCAGCACGATCTTGCCGCGCACGTCGGCGCCGGCGTAATCGTCCCAGCCAAGCGCGGGTGCATGGATCCCGAAGCCTGCGAATACCACCGGGGCGTCGGTTACCGTCGCGGTGCCTTCATGCGAGGGCGCGATCGAAAAGTCGCGCGCGCGCGCCGTCGCGATCCGCTCTCCCGCGGCGGTCACGTCGAAGGCGGCCGCGCCCTTGTCGAGACGAATGAGCGGGACCTCCTGAAACCACGATCCGTCGCGGCCCCCCGGCTGGAGCCCCGCGGCTTCGAACTGCTCCTTCAGATAGGCGAGCGTCATCGTTTCGCCGCGCTCGCCCGGACCGCGGCCCTGGAACGCATCGGAGGAAAGGACGCGGACATCCTCCTTGATCGCCTCGGGCTGGATCGGGGCGGTGGCGGTCTGCGCGCAGATCGCGCTGGGCAAAAGCAGCATGGCGGCGGTGAGGATGTGGCGCATGATCCGACGCTACCGCCGGCTCGGCCCGAACGCCAGCCGTCATGCGGTACGCTGCCGTCGTTACTCGGTGGTCGCTCGCTGCAGCAGGCGATGCCTACCCTCGGCGCTTGGGCCATGGCCTTTCGAACGATGGGGTGGGATAAGATCAGGTGGCGGACAGGGGTAGCTGCGATCGGAGCGAAGTTCCCCTTTGCGCGTATTCCACTGACTATTGCACCAGGAGATAGCCGATGTTCCGATACATTGCCGCCGCTACCGCCCTCGTCGCGATTCCTGTCGCTGCGATCGCGCATCATGGTTGGAGTTCGTACGACGAAACCAAGCCGATCACCGTTTCGGGGCCGTTGCAGACCGTCGTCTGGGGCAATCCTCACGGCACCGCCAAGATGATGTATCAAAAAAGGGCGTGGGACGTCGTGCTCGCACCGACCAGCCGAATGATCGCGCGCGGATTGGATGCCAATTCGATCAACAAGGGGCAGCGGGTGACGCTGACCGGCTATGCACGGCGCGACGGCACGGCGGAGATGCGGGTCGAGCGGATCACCGTGGGCGATACGACCGTCGAACTGCGCTAGAGCGCGCATGGAGGCATCGATCCTATCCGCCGCGCTCTGGCTCGACGCGATCGGGGTCGGGCCTTGGGTTCGGGGTTCTGCGAACATCTATCCGTGGGCGAACGTCGCGCATGTCCTCGGTGCGATCGCCTTGGTTGGAACGATCGGCGTCGTCGATCTGCGGCTGGCGGGCCTGTGGCGCAGCCTGCCCACCGAACCGCTGGTGCGCGCGCTTACGCCGGTCGCCGTCGGAGGCTTCGCGGTGATGTTGGCCAGCGGGTTGCTGCTGTTCGCGTCCGACGGACCGGCGCTCGCGCGATCGATGACCTTCCAAGTGAAGCTCGCGCTGATTGCGGTGGCGGCAGCGAACGCAGCGATGTTCCGTTGGCGGGCGCAGCGCGGGCACGCGCTTGGCGCAACACGGCTGCTCGCGCTGGTTTCGTTGGCGCTTTGGACGGCGATCGTCGTCGCGGGGCGGATGATCGCGTATAGTTGAGCCGTGGCGCGACCCGCTTCACCTTTTGTGCCGCGATCTTCGGGCTAGCCGTTCGCGCGCCCGACGACGCCGTTCCTTGCAGGCTCGCCGAATATCGGGATTCCCGCGGGATCATACCCGAAATACTGCGCCCGCGTGTGCCGATTGGGATCGAACAGCGGATCGCCCTTGATCGCTTCATAGTCGCGCGCGTGATAGACCAGCACGTCGCGTCCGCGGTCGTCGACGGTGAAGCTGTTGTGGCCGGGGCCGAACACGCCATTGGCGCGCGACGTCGCGAAAACCGGCGTCGGCGACTTGGTCCAGCTTGCGGGGTCCATGATATCGGCATCGTCGCGCGCGCGCAGCATGCCCAGGCAATAGCGCGCGTCGGTGGCGCTGGCCGAATAGGTCATGAACAATTGCCCATTGCGCGCGAGCAGCGCGGGGGCTTCGGCGACCTTGAACCCCTGAATTTCCCACGGCAGCGTCGGCACCGTCAGCCGCGCGGGTTTGGCGGCGAGCGTCAGCGGATCGGCGAGCGGCGCCAGATACAGGTTGCTGTTGGTGTCGATGCCCGGCTCGCGCTGCGCCCACGCCAGATAGCGCGTGCCGCGATGGACGAAGCTGGTGGCGTCGAGGTTGAAGCTGTCCCACGGCGTCTTGAGCTGGCCGAGCACGCGCCACTTGCCCGTAAGCGGATCGGCGCCGTCGCACACTAGCGCATAGGTGCGGATGCGGAACACGTCCTCGCCGCCGCCGCTGGGACCGGCGGCGAAATAGACGATCCAGCGTCCGTCGATGAGGTGGAGTTCGGGCGCCCAGATGAAGCCCGACAGCGGCCCGCTCGCCAGATGCCGCCACAGCACCACTTCGCGCGCGGTCGCCAGCCCCGCCAGGGTCGGCGAGCGACGCAGGATGACCCGGTCATATTCGGGGACCGATGCGGTCATGTAATATTGGCCGTCGTCGTGCCGGAAGATCTGCGCGTCGGCGCGCTGGCGCACCAGCGGATTGGTGATCGCCGGGGCGGGGCGTCGCCGCTGCGCCGCGGCCGCGGGGAGGGCGACCGCTGCGGCAAGCGCGCCGCTGACGAAATGACGACGGGTCCAGGGTAGCATCGTTCAATTCTCCTATCGGGCTTCGGCTATCGGCCAGCCATCGGCGCCCCAGCGCAACCGTGCAATGCGAAGCGTCGCCGCGCCGCGCGCTTCGCGGTCATAGGCGTGGTAGACCAGCCAGTCGGTACCGTCGCCGTCGCGGAACTGCCCGGCATGGCCCGGTCCGCGAAAGCGATCCTGTTCGGGCAGGTCGGCGCGCAGCAGGATAGTGCCGCCGCCTTCGAGCATCGAGCTGCCATCCTTGCCGCGATACGGACCCTGGACGCTGCGCGAGCGCCCGATCACGGTGTAATAGGTGCTCGCCGCGCCCTTGCAGCAATAATCATAGGACGCGATCAGCCAATACCAGCCGTCGCGCGCGAACAGGAAGGGCGCTTCGATCGCCGCCGGCGCGCCCGCGGGGGCAGGCCGCGACGCGAGCGCGAGCGGCTTGGCGGTGGGATCGAGCAGCTTGCCGCTTCGCGGATCGAGCCGAAACAGCTTGAGCCCGCTCCAGAAACTGCCGAGCGCCAGCCAATGCCCACCGTCGGCATCTGCCATAAACGCAGGGTCGATCGCGTTGAAATCGTCGCCGGGGCGCGATTCGACCACCGACCCCTCGTCGCGCCAGCCATAGCCAGGCGCGGCGGGATCGAGCGACGCGCTGGTCGCCAGCCCGATCGCCGACCGGTTCGAGCCGAAGGTGGAGACCGAATAATAGAGCCGGTAGCGGCCATCAACGAGGCTGATGTCGGGCGCCCACAGGTTGCGCGCACCGGGGATCGCCTTGGCGGCCCAATCGGGGATCCGGTCGAAGGGCGCCTTGGCCTTTTGCCAGTCGACCATGTCGCGCGAGCTTCTAGCGGCAATCAGCCCGTGCGGTCCCTCGCCGAAGCCGGTCGAGAATATATGCCAGCGATCGCCGGCGCGGATGATCACCGGGTCGTGGACGGGGGTTGTGTCGGGCGCGGGCGGGCGCGGCGCTTGCTGCGCCGACGCCCCGGTGACCAGGCCCAGCAACCCGCTCAGCACCAATGCCGAGCGGGTGGGCCGGAATGCGCGGCGCAAGGCGGCGGCCGGGTTCAGCGACGCCGCCGCGCCGGAGGCGGCGCAGCGGCCGCGGCTACCGGCACGACACCATTGGGCGCCGCGGCCAGACGGCGGATCAGGTCGGTTTCGGCGGTGCGATAGGGGGTGCCGTCGGCGCGGAACACTTCGTGGAACCAGATGGTCGGCTCGGCGAGCACATAGGGTTTCTGCCAGCTGTCCCACGGGAAGCGCGTCTGTGTCTTCCCGTCGACGAAGCCCCAGTTCATCATCGCGACATTGTAGCGCTTGGCGATCGGCAGCGAGCCGTCGAAGGTCGATCCGTTGCCGCGCGCCATATATTCGGTGCACAGGATCGGGCGGTTGTAGGGTAGCAACTGGCGGATGCGCGCCTCGAAGTTCTCGGGCCAGCTATAATCGTGGAAGCTGATCACGTCGGACTGGCCGAGCTGGAGCTTTTCCATCGCGGTCAGCTTGCCGCCGGTCGGGGTCCAATCGTCGTGCCACCATACGCCTGAGGTGATCGGCTGGCTGGGGTCGGCATCGCGCGCCCATTCGAACACCTGCGCCAGCAGCGCGCGTACCAGCGGCTCCTTGCCCTCCTGGCCCTTATATTGGTCGGCGCCATTGTCGGGTTCGTTCCAGACGTCCCAGCTCAGCACGCGCTCATCGCGGGCGAAGGCCGAGACGACGCCCTGGACATAGGCCTTGTAGCCGGGATGGCGGCGCTTGTCGCGCAGCCCCGCCATCCCCGGACCCTGCACCCAGCCCGAATTATGCACCCCGGGGATCGGCGGGTGCTGCGGTCCGAGCTTGGGATCAGGATCCCAGCAGCTATCGAACAGCACGAACATCGGCTTTATGCCGCGCCGCGCCGCGATCGTCAGGAACTGGTCGATACGGCGCTTGAAGCCTTCGGAATCCTGTTCCCACAGCTGATCGTGCAGGAACACGCGCATCGTATTCATGCCGATGCCTTGCGCCAGCGCGAGCTCGCGATCGATCCGTTCGGGATCCCAGGTCTCGGCCTGCCACATCTCGAGCTGGTTGATCGCGCTGGCGGGGGTGTAGTTCGCGCCGACCAGCCAGGGCTGCTGCTTGTACCAGCCATTGGCCTGCGCTTCAGTCCAGCGCTCGCGCGCCGCCGCCGGCGCCGCGGCGAGCAGGGTCGAGACCAGCAGCCCCGCAAATAGCTTCTTCATCGATCGTTTCCCTTGAATTTGGTCTTCAGCGTTCGACGAACAGACGGTACGACATGACATTCCGATAGGTCTGGCCGGGGGCGAGCCGTACCGACGGGAAGCCGGGCTGGTTCGGCGCGTCGGGAAACAGCTGCGGCTCCATGACGATCGCGTCGCCCATGCGATAGATCTGACCGTTCTTGCCCTTGATCGTGCCGTCGAAGAAATTGCCCGAATAGAATTGCAGCCCCGGTTGGTTCGACCAAAGCTCGAAGCCGCGGCCCGATACCGGATCGACGACGCGCGCCATCAGATGCTCGCTGGGGGTGACCCGCGCACCGATGACCCAATTATGGTCGTAGCCGCGGCCATATTCGATCTGCGGATCGCGCGCGTCGCGCACCCGGTCGCCGATCACGCGCGGCTGGCGGAAATCGAACACCGTGCCGGCGACCGGGGCGTGATTGCCCAACGGGATCGAAGTGGCGTCGGTCGGAGTGTAGCGCTCGGCGGGAATGGTCACGACATGCCCCATCGCGCCGCGCGGATTGCCGACACCGGCGAGGTTCCAATAGGCATGGTTCGACAGGTTGACGACGGTCGGCTTGTCGGTGGTCGCGCGATATTCGATCGTCAGCTTGTTGGCCTCGTCGAGCGAATAGGTGGCGTAGGTGGTGAGCTTGCCGGGATAGCCCATGTCGCCATCGGGGCTGACATAGCGCAGCGTCACCGACGCGGTGGGGCCGCTCTTCACCTCGGTCACTTCCCACAACACCTTGTCGAAGCCGGCGGTGCCGCCATGCAGCGAATTGACGCCGTTGTTGACCGGCGTCGAATAGGCCTTGCCGTCGAGCGTGAAGCGCCCCTTGGCGATGCGATTGGCGACGCGGCCGACCGTCGCGCCGAAGAATTCGGGCTTGGCCAGATAGCCGTCGATCGTGTCGTAGCCGATCTGCACGTCTTCGCGCTTGCCCTGCTTGTCGGGCATCGTCAGCGCCTGAATCGACGCGCCGAGCGCGATGATCGTCGTCGATACGCCGCGTCCGTTCGACAACGTGACCGCTGGAACGTCGCGCCCGTCGGGCATCTTGCCGAAGCTCGATCGCTTCGCGTCGGCGGCAAGCGCCGGGCTCGCCAGGGCGATACTCGCGACCGTTGCCGCCACTGCCGAAATCCGCATCCTCTTTCCTCCCATGTCCCCGGCTATCCGCCGCGGGTGATGATCGCCGCGGCCTCGCCGCTTGTCCCGACCGACCCTAGCGAGGGAGGGGCGTGTCATTCAAGTCGCACTTCGGAATAATATGATAAATGCATATTGCCTGTTGCGGATCGCGGGGATAGTCGATCGATCAATAGCGCACGCGGAGGGCCGACGGAGCGTAAAACGGGGAGACGGTTGATGGGAAGAAAGGCACATTTTTGGGCGTCGGTGTCGCTGATCGCGACGATGTCGCCCTCAGTTGCGTATGCCGGACCGCTGACGTCCGAGCCTGAACCGCAGAACGCGCAAGAAACGCCCAAACCCGTCACCGCGTCGGATCAAACCGCCAATCCTTCGGCGCCCGCGCTGTCAGAGCAAATCAGCGAAACCACCGAAGGCGACATCGTCGTTACTGGCCTCCGCCGCAGCCTGGAATCCGCGCAGCAGGTGAAGCGCAATTCCGACGGGATTGTCGATGCCATCGTAGCCGAGGATATCGGCAAGCTGCCCGACACCTTTGCATCGGCAGCGCTTGCACGGGTTACCGGGGTGCAGGTGACCCGCGGCGGCGGCGAGGCCGCTGGCGTGCAGATCCGGGGCCTTCCCGACATCAGCACCACCTATAACGGTCGCGAGATATTTACGGCTGAAGGCCGGTTCGTTCAGATTCAGGACTTTCCCGCCGGTACCGTCGCTGCGCTCGAGGTCTACAAGTCGGGGACCGCGAACCTGATCGAGGGCGGCATCGGCGGCCAGGTGAACGTGCGCGGCAGGCGGCCCTTCGACTTCAACGGCTTCGAACTCTCGGGATCGCTCAACGGCGTCAATTGGGAGCAATCGGGCGAGTTGTCGTGGAACGGCAACCTGCTGATCAGCGATCGCTGGGAAACCGGCATCGGTGAAATGGGCCTGCTGGTGAACGCCAGCTATGTCGGCATCAACTTCATGGACGCCACCCGCGAACAGTCGCTGGTGATCGGCACCACCAATCCGGACAATGCGCCCGGCACCACTGGCGGCGTTCGCTATCCCGACGCGCAGGGCCTGTTCTATGGTTATGGCGATCGCTTTCGCCCGTCGGCCAATGCCGCGTTCCAGTGGCGGCCGACCCCCGAACTCGAAATCTATGTCGATGGTCTGTTCCAGGGCTATCGCGGCAAGGACGAGAACCGGTTCCTGTTCTTCCCGATCTTTGGTGGCCCCGATTTCCAGCTGACCAACATCCAGCTACGCGACGGTACCAACATCGCGCAGAGCGCCACCGTCACCGGCGCCAATGCTCCGGACGGCTATTATGGATCGGCTGAGGGCAGGACCGATACCTATCAACTCGGCGGCGGCGCGATCTGGAAGCGGGGCGGGCTGCAGATTTCGGGCGACATCGCTTATACCGACAGCACCTACAGCTTCGATCTGGTCAACGTCGACCACGCCTTTGCCAGTTCGCCGGTGCGCGATGTGGTGTTCGAGGTCGATGGCAACGATGGCGGTCCCAGCCTGAACTTTCAGAATTTCGACGTCACCGATCCGGCAAACTTTCTAAGCCGCGGGTTCTTCCAGGAAAATCTGCGAGTCAGCGGCAAGGACGTACAAACTCGCTTCGACGCGCAATATGACTTCGATGGCGGGTTCGTGAAGCGCATCCAGGCAGGTGTGCGCTATAACGACCGCGATGCCGCGCGCGATCGCGGCACCGCGTATATCTTCAACCTACCCGCCGGCATCCCGATCACCGCGCTGCCGGTAAGCACCGAGTCTACCCGCGCGGGCTTCGCCTATAACGATGCCTTCCCGATCCGCACCTTCGCTGCGATTCCTTCGAGCAGCATCCGCGAAAACCTACCCGAACTGCGCGCGTTCTATGGCGCGCCCGAGGGGCAGCCCGCGTTCAACCCCACCGAGAACTTCACCGCGAACGAGAAGTCCTATGCTGCTTATGCGCAGCTGAAATATGGGTTCGACGTCAGCGACACGATGACGATTGACGGGTTGATCGGCCTGCGGGCGGTCAAGACCGAGACGACGATTACCGGCTTCGTCCAGGAGGAACCGACCCCCGGCACCTTCACCTTCACGCCAACGACCGCCGAAAACGACTATGTCGATTATTTGCCCAATGTTAGCGCACGGCTGGGCTTCACCGAAGAACTCCAGATGCGGCTGAACTATACGCAGACGCGCACGCGGCCCAATTTCTTCGACCTCAATCCGACGCTGACGGTCGGGCCGCCGCCCACGATCGATCCGAACAATCCGCCCAATCCCAACGACCCGAACAGCAACCTGCGCAACATCACCGGCGGCAACCCCGATCTCAATCCGCTGACGTCGGATAATTACGACATCAGTCTCGAATGGTATTTCTCGCGCTCGGGGTCGCTAACCGCAGCCGTGTTCCGGCGCGACGCGCAGGGCTTCGTCTCGCGCGTGGCGATCGCGCCCGTCGATGTTGGCTTTGGACCATCACGGCTCGATCTGCCCGAAAATACCGGCAATACCCGCTTCCAGGGCGCCGAATTGGCCTTCACCAGCTTTCTCGATATCGAAGGCCTGCCCGAATGGGCCAAGGGCTTCGGCATCCAGGCGAACGCGACCTACGTCGATTCGCAGGGTGACTTGGCACAAGGCCTAGCCGCATCACCCAATGTCGCCGGACAGCAGGTGCGCTTCAACGGCGTATCCGAATGGTCGGGCAACGTCGTCGCGCTTTACGAGCGGCCGTTCTTCTCGGCGCGCGCGGCGTATAATTATCGTTCGGACTTCGTGCAGTTCTACAGCATCGAACCCCTCGACGTCGGCGCAGATGGTTCGCCGCGCACGCGCGGCGTAGTCGAAAAGGGGCGTGGACAGCTCGACTTTTCGACCACCGTTACCCCGGTGCCGAACATGACGATCGCGTTCGATATCGTGAACGTCCTCGGCAATCCGTTGCGGCGATATCGCGAGTTCAACGATAGCGCCGACCAATTCGCGCGCCAGATCCTGTATCTCGAGCGAACCTACTCGCTCGGCGTGCGGTTCCGCTTCTGATGAGGCCTGTCATGAAACATCGCTTCCTGCCGCTTGCGCTGCTGTGCGGCCTGTCGCTTGCCACTGCGGCATCGGCGGACAATCCGCAGCTCCAGGGTGCCGATCCGCACGCGGTGATGATCGGCGACGAGCTTTGGATTTTCCCCACCGGGGGGCCGGGCGGCAGCTGGGCCGCCGACCGGTTCGGCGCCTTTTCGTCGCGCGATCTCAAAACCTGGAAACCGCGCGGCGAACTGATCCGCCGCGACCAGATCAAGTGGATCGGCGACGACGGCGCCCCCGAGCATTTCCTGTGGGCACCCGGCGTCGCGACCAAGGGCGGCAAATGGTATCTCTATTTCTCGGTCGGGCCGCAAAACCCTACGCCGAGCCGGATCGGCGTCGCCGTCGCCGACCAGCCGCAGGGGCCGTATCGCGATAGCGGCCGGCCGCTGGTGACGGGCGGCAAGGGCTTCGAAGCGATCGATCCGCATGTCTTCACCGACGCGCGGTCGGGGATCAGCTACCTCTATGCCGGGGGCAGCTCGGGGGCGACCTTGCGCGTCTGGGAGATGGGCGCCGACATGATCAGCCTGAAGCGCGAAGTGAAGGTCGCGCAGCCGCGCATGTTTACCGAAGGCGCGTTCATGCACGAGCGCCGGGGCACCTATTATCTGTCGTACAGCCATGGCCGCTTCAACGCCGACGATTATTCGGTGCATTATTCGACCGCGTCGTCGCCGACCGGACCCTGGCGTTATCGCGGGCGCATCCTGGGAAGCGATGCGCGGCACAAGGGGCCGGGCCACCACAGCTTCGTCAAGACACCCGCGGGCGAGGACCTCATCGTCTACCATCGCTGGGAAAACCCCGCCGGCCCGCCGCCCTTTTCGGGCGAGCGCCAGGTCGCGATCGATCGCGTCAGCTATGCCCGCGACGGCCGCATTCTGCCGATCGTCATGACCGACGGCGCCGCGGCGCCAACGCTGAAGGTCGCCCGCTAAGACCGCCGATCGGCCCTCGCCAAGGCCGGAACCCGTAGCGACGCATGGGGCCGGATATCACCGGCCCCATGGCCGGAAAGACGCCAGGCATATCGGGCCAGCACATGGCCCGGGCGCCTTATGCGGGGATGTAGATCCCGCAAAGCTTGTTGCCGTCGGGATCGCGAACATAGGCCAGGTGGATCGTCCCCATCTGGGTCTCGCGCGGACCCGGCAGATCCTCGATCGAGGTGCCGCCGTTGGCGATCGCGGTGGCGTGAAATTGTTCGACCTGCTCGGGCGAGCTGCATGCAAAGGCCACGGTGCTGCCGTTGGCGACCGTTGCAGGCTCATCGTTGATCGGTTGGGTGACGACGAAGTTCGTCCCACCCTCATTGCGGTAGAACAGGCGGGTATGGCCGCTGCCCGCGATGTTCAGCGTCGCTTCGCCATGGCCGAGGATTCCGAGCACCGCGTTGTAGAAACGTTTGGATCGCTCGATGTCGTTCGACCCTACCATCGTGTGAAACAGCAAATTCACTCTCCTCGTTGCTATCGACGCTATCGGCGAATGTGCCGCTCGATCCGCGACGTCGCACAGGGTACGCTAGACCGACAAGCTCCGCGCATCCATCCCATCGCGCCGCCTGCTGGCGATCCGCGTCGGCCCGACCCGGCAAGTCGTGACGTGGCGCGGCGTCAGCCCTGATAGCGCAACGTGTTGGCGAAGCCGTCATTGGCCTTGGTCATCTTGGCAATTTTTCGGAGGTTGGCGCGGACGCTGCGGTCGAAGCGCCGGTCATCATAGATGCCCGTGATCGGATATTCATCGCGAGCCAGCAGCGCCTTTAGCAGTCCGGCGAACGCTGCCTGGTCATCGCCAAGCGCGGCGGCCTGCAGGGTCCGGCAGACCCACTCTTCGGCAGCGGCTTTGTCGAAGTCGTCCTGCGCCGCATATCCGCGCTGGTCCGCCGCCGCTTGGTCGAGCCGCGCAGCCTTGAGGCGGCTGTCCAGCCATCGACCAACGAGTTCACCATTCCAAGCTTTCGACGCGTCGCCCATCATCTTTTCCCATCCTGATCGCGCGCTGCCTATCCGAAAGCTGAGCGGCTGGACACAAGCAGAAAGGGCAAATCGGAACCTCGATGCAAGTCTGGTCGCGACAGGGTGGAAGCTCGAGGCGCATGCGGCGGCGGTGCTTCCCATCGGTTTCCAAAAAGCATATTCTGCGGATACTGCAGGAGACGATCGATGACGGCCACCGCGTGGGTACCCGACATGACCCGACCCTTTGTCATCGGTATCGGACCCGATCTGGGCGGCCTCGCCGAACGCCTGGGAAGCTTCAGCGGACTGCCGCGTTTCGATTGTCAGATCGCGCTGGGCGCGGGCTCGGCGGCGGCGCGCAGCCGCTTCGCCTATCGGCTCGACGCCGCGGTGCGCGAGGCCGATCGATCGGTGTTGCTGATGGGGGCGGGGGTCGCCTGCTCGGCGATTGCTTGGTGGGCGCGCCTCTCGCCGCGGCAATATACCAGCCGGATCGTGGGAGCGTTGTTCCTCGCCCCCGAAGACGGCGATCGCGCCGCTCGCGATGCGTTCGTGTCGCCGCGCGAAAAGCTCGGCTTTCCCTCGCTGATCGTCGACGGACTGGCGATCGACGCCGGTCACGGGCACGCCGCCGCCTTCGCCGATTCATGGGGGAGCCGGATGCTGACCTATGTCGCCGACGAAGCGCCCGCGCTGGGGGCATCGACACCCTGGACCTGGCTGGGGCGCACGATACGCGATTGGACCGGCTCGGTGGTCGAGCACGACGTCAGGCTGGCGGCGTCGCTGGCGGGTCGCTCGCCCGACTGAGCTGGGCGCGCGACCTACCCTAGCCGCTTGCGGTTCGCCGCCACCTTCTTCTTGTAATGCTTCAGCGTCTTCTGCGTCCCCGACAGCGCGGTGGTGCCAAGGCCGCCGGTGAGCATCTGCATCTGCAGCTCGGCCATCGCCTGCATCTTTTCGCTCACCATCAGCTGCGCTTCCTTGTCGGCGGCGGCGCCGCCCACCGCCATCTTGGCCATCCGCATCCCGATGACGGTCGATGCCTCGGCGCCCAGCGTCCAGGCATCGATGCTTGCCTGCGTCCACGCTGCATAGGGCCATTTATACATTTGGGGTTCCCGTGCCGCATGATGCGGCGTTCTCATAACGATCGGCTGCGCGGATGGTTCGCCGGGTCATGGCAGCGCGGCGCGCAATTCGTCCAGCCACACCGTCGCGGTACCGTCCGAAGGCGCACGCCAGTCACCGCGCGGCGACAGCGCACCGGCGGCGGCGACCTTGGGGCCGTTGGGGATCGCCGATCGCTTGAACTGGCTGGTGCGAAAGAAGCGGTCGAGAAACGCCTCAAGCCATTTGGCGATTGTCGGCAGGTCGTACGCATTGCGCGATTCGGCCGGGAAATGCGCGGGCCAGCGGCCGGCATCGGCATCGTGCCAGGCATGTAGCGCCATGAACGCGATCTTCGACGGCGCGAGCCCGTGGCGGACGACATAGTGGAGGAAGAAATCGTGCAGCTCGTACGGCCCGATCCGGTCCTGCGTTGACTGGATCGCGCCATCGGCGCCGGCGGGCACCAGCTCGGGCGAAATCTCGGTCGCCAGGATGGTGTTGAGCACGCGGTTGGTCGCGTCGTCATATTGGCCGGTGCGCTCGGTCCAGCGGATCAGATGCTGGATCAGCGTCTTGGGCACGCCGGCATTGACCGCATAATGGCTCATCTGGTCGCCGACGCCATAGGTGCACCAGCCGAGCGCGAGTTCGGACAGGTCGCCGGTGCCGACGACGATCCCCTCGCGCTGGTTGGCGAGGCGGAAGAGGTAATCGGTGCGGAGCCCCGCCTGCACATTCTCGAAAGTCACGTCATAATGCGGCTCGCCGTCGGCGAAGGGATGGCCGAGATCGCCCAGCATCTGGCGCGCGGCGGGGGTAATGTCGATCTCGGCGCCGGTGATCCCCAGCGCGCGCATCAGCGCCCAGGCGCTCGCCTTGGTCGCCTCGCCGGTCGCGAAGCCAGGCATCGTGAAGCCCAATATCTCGGTGCGCGGCCGCCCCAGCCGATCGAACGCCTTGGCGGCGACGAGCAGCGCATGGGTCGAATCGAGTCCGCCCGACACGCCGATCACCAGCCGCTTCGATCCGCTCGCGACGACTCGCTTGCGCAGCCCCTCGACCTGGATGTTGAAGGCTTCGTAGCAATCCTCGTCGAGCGTCGCGGGGGTATTGGGCACGAACGGAAAGCGGCGGATGTCGCGGCGCAACCCAACATCGGCGAAATCGGGGGCGTGTTCGAACGCGATCCGGCGGAAGCGCGTTTCGGGATGGCCCGCGGCGGCGGCGGCATCGTTGAAGGTGCCCATCCGCATCCGCTCGAGCCGCACCCGCCCGGCATCGACATCGGCGACGACCAGCTCGGTCGCGAGGTCGAAGCGGCCCGAGGTCGCGAGCAGCTCGCCCAGTTCGTGGACCATTCCCTGGCCGTCCCAGGCAAGGTCGGTGGTGCTCTCTCCCGGACCGGTCGCCGAATAGACATAGGCGCACACCGCGCGCGCGCTTTGGGCCGCGCACAGCAGGTCGCGCTCGCGCCCCTTGCCGATGACGATGTTCGATGCCGACAGGTTGCAGCAGATCAGTGCACCCGCGAGCGCACCCGTGGTCGAGGGCGGGGCGGGGGCCCAGAAATCCTCGCAGATCTCGGCGTGGAAGATGAAGTCGGGCAGGTCGCTCGCGGCGAAGAGCAGGTCGGTGCCGAACGGCACGGTCTGGCCGGCGACGTCGATCGTCAGGCCGCCGAGGCCAAGTCCCGAGGCGAACCAGCGCTTCTCATAATATTCGCGGTAATTGGGCAGGAAGCTCTTGGGCACCACGCCGAGGATCCGCCCGCGCGCGATGGCGACCGCGGTGTTGTAGACTCGCCCGTTGCGCCGAAGCGCCGCGCCGACCAGCAGCACCGGGTGAAGCTCGGCGCTCGCCGCGACCACCGCGGCCACCGCCGCCTCGCTCGCCGCGAGTAGCGCGTCCTGCAGGTGCAGGTCGTCGATCGCGTAGCTGGTGAGGTTGAGCTCGGGATAGACCACCAGATCGACGCGCTCGCGGTTCGCCTCCTGCGCCAGCGCGATCGTCGAGGCGGCGGCGGCCATCGGATCGCCGACCATCGCGGCAGGGGTCGCGGCGGCGACGCGGACGAAGCCATGGGTGTGGTGCGAGAAGAAACGGTGGCGCATGCTGCGGGTTTAGGCGCGGGCGTGGCGCAGGCCAAGACAAACCACACCGTTCGTGTTGAGTAGCCGCTGAGCTCGTCGAAGCGGCGTATCGAAGCATCCGCCCGCTTGTGGCAGGGTCCTTCGATACGGGCCTTCGCCTTCGCTCAGTCCCTACTCAGGACGAACGGAAGTGCTCTCAAGCCTTCGCGGCGTAGATCAGCGCGCCTTCGCCCAGATGGTTGAACACCTGCTGCAACCGCGCATCGCCCACCGCGAAGCAGCCCTGGCTGCGCCCCAGCTTGCCGTGGATCGCCAGCATCTCGGCCTCGGCATACCAGGCACCGTGGACGACGATCGCGCGCGCCAGCGCATTGTCGTTGGTCGGATCGAGCCCGAGCAACCGCTGCGATCGGCCATGCTTGCCGACATAATAGTCGCTCGTGGCAAACGCGCCTTCGCACGATGCGTTCGATCCATCGACGTTCGAGAAATGCTGCAGGAAGCCGGTGTGGCGGGGGTCCGAGCCGCTGCCATGCGCGACCAGCAGATCGGTGACGCGGCCATTGGCGACATCGACCAGGTGCATCCGCGGCGCCGCCGACCCCGCGCCGAAATCGACGACCGCGATCCGGTCGCGCTTGGTGATGCTGCGGCGATGCGTGTCGCGCGCCGCCAGCGCGCGTTCGAGCAGCGGTCGCCGCACCCCCGCGATCCGGCGCGGATCGAACTTCGGTGCGACATAAGGAGCAGGGGCGGGAGGCCTCGACGCCAGCGGCTCGATCCCGCGCCCCGCCATGCGATCGACCGGCGCGCGGACGCAGCTCGGTACCGCCAACACTGCGCCTGCCACCAGGCTGCCGCGTAAAAGCGTGCGCCGCGAGGCCGATTTGGTTAGCAGGTTGTTTACCTCTTCCGAGGTTTGATTTACGCCATACATACGGAGGCTATAGCAGATGAAGGTAAAGCCTTTGGGTGGTTTCGCGGTTTCGTTGCGCGGTCTGGCGGGTAACCACCACGGCTCGTCTCGCCCGCAACGACTTGGCATGGTTAATGCGTTGTTCATTGCGATCGGCTTGGTCGCAGCGCCGCTCGACACGGTGCGCGCACAAACCAACGTCGAATCGCGCGCTGCGGCCTTGCAGGCGGGCGAATATGTCTGGCGCGAAGACGCCGCCACCACCGGCGATGTCGCGATCGTCATCAGCCTGCCCAGCCAGCTCGCCTATGTCTATCGCGGCGGCAAATTGGTCGGCATCTCGACGGTATCGACGGGCAAGCCGGGCAAGGATACCCCAGTGGGCGCCTTCACGATCCTGCAAAAGAAGGTGTTCCACCGCTCGAACCTCTATTCGGACGCGCCGATGCCCTTCATGCAGCGGCTCACCTGGACCGGCATCGCGCTCCACGCCGGCGATCTGCCCGGCTATCCGGCGTCGCACGGCTGCATCCGCTTCCCCGCCGCCTTTGCCGAGCGGTTGTTCGACCTAACCAGGATGGGCGGCAAGGTGCGGGTGATCGATACCGCAGTCGACGGCGTACTTCCGCGCGCCGCGCCACCCGAGATTGCGGTGCCGCCGGTGCTGATCGCCGATCGCGGCGTCCTCACCGGCCCCGGTGCCGACGATCGCGTGCTGGCAAGAGCGGCACCGTTGCCGCGGATCGAGCTGGCGAACGAGGATGTGCGGTTCGCGGTGTATGATGCGGTGTTCGCCAAGGGCTATGGCGCCAAGGGCGGCGCGCGGAAGCGGTAAGCCTGTGAGGGGGAGGATAACCTTTCCCGTCCGTTCGCCCTGAGCCTGTCGAAGGGCCGGCCCGAACTCTCCCAGCGCGTGACCGCCGAAAGCGCAGGACGACCCTTCGACAAGCTCAGGGCGAACGGGGAAGGGAACAGCGCGCTATCCAGTCGCCGCCACCCCCGTCACGATCATCCCCGCCTCGACCACCAACGGCCACGCCCCCAGCCGCGCCCCCACGCACGGCCCGCCGACGCATTCGCCATCGTCGATCCGAAACAGCGCCCCATGCCAGGCACACGCGATCAACCCGCCATCGGGGGTCAGATACGCATCCAGCGACTGCGCCAGCGGCACCTGCATATGCGGGCAGCGATCGACATAGCCGACCACCTCGCCCCCCCGCCGCACCGCAAAGCCATGAAACCGCCCTGCGCGCATCTGCACGACGAAGCTGCGCGCCGCGCCATCGGCGATCAGGTCGAGCGCGCCCAAAGTCACCCCCGCCGGGGTCGCGAACACCCGCGTATCGGCAGCGCTCACTGCGGCAGCTTCGCCTTGGGAAAGTCGTTCCACACCGCGTCGTAATCGAGCTGCGCGCGATCGAGCGCGGTTTGTGTCGGGCGATATGGCCAGCAGCTTTCGAGCATGAACGCCATCGTGCCGTCGATCTTGTGCGGCTTCAGTTCAGCCGCGCTCGCGGCCTTCCACGTCGCGACATCGGGGCCATGCCCCGACATCAGATTGTGCAGCGAAATGCCCCCCGGCTGGAATCCCTCGGCCTTGGCGTCATACGCCCCCTGGATCAGCCCCATCGCTTCGGACATCACGTTGCGGTGGAACCAGGGGGGGCGGAAGCTGTCCTCGGCCACCATCCAGCGCGGCGGGAAGATCACGAAATCGGCATTGGCGCGGCCCGCCACGTCGCTGGGCGAGGTCAGCACGGTGAAGATCGACGGGTCGGGATGGTCGAAACTGACGGTGTTGATCGCGTTGAACCGCGCCAGGTCATAGCGCCAGGGGCCAAGATTGCCGTGCCACGCCACCACGTCGAGCGGCGAATGGTCGATCGTCGTCGTCCACAGCGATCCCATGAATTTCTGCACCACCTCGAACGGCTCGTCGCGATCCTCGTACCAGGCGACCGGCGTCTCGAAATCGCGCGGGTTGGCCAGGCCATTGGCACCGATCGGCCCCAGATCGGGCAAGCGAAAGAAGCTGCCGTGATTCTCGCAGACATAGCCGCGCGCCGCGCCATCGGGCAGCAGCCCGCGAAACCGCACCCCGCGCGGGATCAGCGCGATCTGCCCCGGCGCGACGTCGATCCGCCCGAGTTCGGTCAGCAGCGCCAGCCGGCCATGTTCGGGGACGAACAGCATCTCGCCGTCGGCGTTCATGAAGACGCGCGCGTCCATGTCGCGGCTGGCGGCATAGACGTGCAGCGCGACGCCGTTGAGGCTGGCGGGGTCGCGGCTGGCCATCATCGTCGTCATGCCGTCGATCAGGTCGACCGGGGCTTGCGGCAGCGGCAGCGGGTCCCAGCGTAGGCGATTGGGCGCGAGCGGCGCATCGCTGGTACCGGGGGCGAAATCGGCCGCGCCGGTGTAGCGCACGAACGGCGGATGTTCGGCGGTCGGCCGCATCCGATACAGCCAAGATCGGCGATTCTCGTGGCGCGGCGCGGTGAAGGCGGTGCCCGACAATTGCTCGGCATACAGCCCGAACGCCGGCCGCTGCGGCGAATTGCGCCCGATCGGCAGCGCGCCGGGGATCGCCTCGGTCGAGACGTGATTGCCGAAGCCGGGGAGGTAATGGGTCATGGTCGCCTCTCTATCACCCGCCGGCCCGTCGGTCCCGGCAAAGCCGTGCCCTATGGGCCGGCTCTGCCGTGCCGGCCGGTCGACGGCGGCGCCTGCGCGCCGCATCTCGCGCCAAGCTGCGCTTGGCACGTCGATCAGGCGTCGACGGTCACCACACCCCGGCGGATCTGGTCGAGCTCGATCGACTCATACAGCGCCTGGAAATTCCCCGCGCCGAAGCCTTCATTGCCCTTGCGCTGGATGATCTCGAAGAAGATCGGCCCGAACATATTCTCGGTGAAGATCTGCAGCAAAATCCCCTCGTCGCCGGTGTCGCCGTCGATCAGGATGCGGTTGCGCTTCAGCCGCTCGACATCCTCGCCATGCCCCGGCACGCGCTTGTCGATCAGTTCGTAGTACGTCTCGATCGTGTCCTGCAGCTTCACCCCGCGCGCGCGAAGCTTTTCCACCGTCGCGTAGATGTCGTCGGTGGTGAAGGCCAAATGCTGGATGCCTTCGCCATTATATTCGCGCAGATATTCCTCGATCTGGCTCTTGTCGTCCTGGCTTTCGTTCAACGGGATCCGGATCGCCTTGTCGGGGGCGATCATCGCCTGGCTGAACAGCCCGGTCGCCTTGCCCTTGATGTCGAAATATTTCTGCTCTTCGAAGCCGAAGATCGCGGCATAGAATTGCGACCATACCCGCATCTGCCCGCGCCGGACATTGTGGGTGAGGTGATCGAGCAGGTCGAGCCCGACGTTGTTCGCCGCCTCGGCCTCCGCCGCCCCCTCGACCGGGGTCCAGTCGTCATACAGGCTGCCGCGCGCGCCGTGGCGATCGACCAGGTACAGCATCGATCCGCCGATCCCCTGCAGCGCATAGCCTTCGCCCAGCGCGCCCTCGGCGGCATCGGCCGCGCTCGCGCCGCGCTCGATCGCTGCATCGAACGCCGCCTTGGCGTCCTGCACGCGGAACGCCATCCCGCTGGCCGATGGGCCGTGCGCCGCGCGGAACTCGGCGGCATGGCCGGTCGCTTCGCGGTTGAGCAGGATGTTGATCCGCCCCTGCTTGTATCGAACGACGTCGCGCGTCGGATGCACCGACGCCGCGACGAACCCCATCGCTTCGAGCTGGCCCGCCATCCGATCGGGATCGGCCGAGGTGAATTCGCAAAATTCGAAGCCGTCGAGGCCCATCGGGTTCACGTCCATATGATCCATGGTCGGCATCGCTCCTAAACTGGTAACAGTTGTTACTATATGCCCGTTGCGGCGGCGGGGGTCAATCGCCCGCGCGGGGGCAGGGCGCGATTGACTCGGCTCGGCGATCGGCGCGATAAGAACATATAGTGAACAATTATGACCGAGTCGTCCGCCTTGAGCGACCTGCGCCGCAGGATCGCCGCGATCGAGCCACCGCCCTCGATCGCGTCGACGTGCGTGGCGACCGGTCATGCCGCGATCGACCTGGCGCTGGGCGGCGGGCTGGCGCGCGGGCGGGTGCACGAGGTGTTCGCGCTCGATGCCGCCGATGCGAGCTGCGCGGCGGGGTTCGCGGCGATGCTGGCGCGGCGGCTGGGCGGCGGGATCGTGTGGCTGCGCGAGGAAACCGCCGATCGGCAGGGCGGGCAGCTCCATGCCGCGGGGCTGGTCGAGATCGGTATCGACCCCGACCGGCTGATCCTGGGGCTGCTGCCCGATCCGCTCGCGGTGCTGCGCGCGGCTGCCGATGTCGTGCGCTGCCCCGATGTCGGGATCGCGCTGATCGAATTGTGGCGCGATCCGCGCCGGCTCGATCTCACCGCAAGCCGGCGGCTGGCGCTGGCGGCCGAGGAATCGGGGGTCACCGCGATCATCCTTCGGATCGCCGCCGAACCTTCGCCCAGCGCCGCGCAGACTCGCTGGGCGGTGCGCGCGGCGGCATCGGTGCCGCTCGCCGCCGATGCGCCGGGGCATCCCGCGCTCGAAGTCGAATTGTTGCGCCAGCGTGGCCGCGCCCAAGGCGGGGTCTGGCGAGTGGAGTGGGATCGTGAACAAGCAAGCTTCCGCGCGCCGGCGCTATCTGGCGCTGTGGTTTCCCTTCCTGCCGGTCGATCGGCTGGTGCGGATGGGGGTGCCCGATTGCGACGTGCCTGATGATTCGCCGTTCGCGCTGGTCGAAAAGGATCGCGGCGCGATCCGCCTTGTCGCGGTCGATCCGCGTGCGCAGGCGCTGGGGCTCGCCGCCGGGCTGTCGCTCGCCGATGCCCGCGCGCGCGTGCCCGAGCTTGCGGTGTTCGATGCCGATCCGGTCGCCGATATCGGCTGGCTCGAACGGCTGGCCGACGGGTGCGAGCGCTACACCCCGATGGTCGCGCTCGATTCGCCCGACGGGCTGACGCTCGACATCACTGGCGCGGCGCATCTGTTCGGCGACGAGGCCGGATTGCTCGCCGATGTCGAGGCGCGGATGGCGCGCTGGACCGGGCATCTGCGCCATGCCTTCGCCGGCAGCCCCGAAGGCGCGCAGGCGCTCGCGCGCTTCCAGACCGCGCCTGCGGCGAGCGAGGATGCGGCGCTGCGCCGGCTGGGGGTCGAGGCGCTGCGGCTCGACGACGAGACCGAGACCGCGCTTCGCCGCGCCGGGCTCAAGACGCTGGGCGATCTGGCGGTGCGCCCGTCTGGTCCGGTGTCGGCGCGCTTCGGCAAGGACACCACCGACATGCTCGCGCGGGTGCTCGGCTCGTCCGACAGCCGCATCTCGCCGCGCCGCCCGCCGCCAGCGATGCTGTTCGAGCGCCGCTTCGCCGAGCCGATCGCGCGGACGCAGGATGCGCTCGCGGCGATCGGCGATCTGGCGCAACAGGCCGCGACCGAGCTCGAGGAGCGCCACATGGGCGGCCGCCGCTTCGCCGTCCGGCTGTTCCGCAGCGATGGGCGGGTGTTCGATCTCGCGGTCGAAAGCGGCCAGCCGCTGCGCGATGCCGCGATGCTGGTGCGGCTGTTCGGCGAGCGCGTCGATTCGCTCGCCGATCCGATTGACCCCGGCTTCGGCTTCGACATGATCCGCCTGGCGATCCCCGCGATCGAGCCGCTTGCGCCGACCCAGCTCCAGCTCGAAGGCGGGACGATCAGCGAAGAGGCGATGGCGGCATTGGTCGATCGCCTCAGCGCGCGGCTGGGGCGCGGGCGGATCCGCCGCTTCGCCACGCGCGACACGCATATCCCCGAGCAAGGCGTGCTGACGCTCCCCGCGGTCGATACCGGCACCCCTGCCGCCTGGGACAGCCCCGAGCCCGGCGAGCCGCCGCTTCGTCCGCTCCACCTGTTCGATCCGCCACAGCCGATCGAGGTGATGGCCGAAGTCCCCGACGGCCCGCCGCATCGCTTTCGCTGGAGGCGCACGCTGCACGACATCACCCGCTTCGAGGGGCCCGAGCGGATCGCCTCCGAATGGTGGCGGCGCGCCGACAATGGCGGGCTGACGCGCGATTATTACCGGATCGAGGATTCGCGCGGCCGTCGCTTCTGGGTGTTCCGCCACGGCCTCTATGGCCGCGAAGCCGCCGATCCGCGCTGGTATGTTCACGGCTTATTCGCATGACCGGGTTCGCCGAACTCGGGGCGGCGACCAACTATTCGTTCCTGCGCGGCGCGTCGGCACCGTCGGACATGGTTGCGCAGGCCTTCGCGCTCGGCATGGCGGGGATCGGGATTGCCGACCGCAACAGCGTGGCGGGGGTGGTGCGCGCGCACGTCGCGCTCAAACAGGCGCGCGCCAAGGCTGCCGAGGCGGGGCTGGGTGAGATCGACTTCCGCCTGGTCGTCGGCGCGCGGCTGGTGTTCGCCGACGATACCCCCGACATCCTCGCCTATCCCGCGACGCGCCACGGCTGGGGCCGGCTGACCCGGCTGCTGACCTTGGGCAATCTGCGCGCGCAAAAGGGCGGCTGCGTGCTGCGGCTCGAGGATCTGCTGGCGTATAGCGAGGATCTGCTGCTGATCGTGATGGCGACCCCAACGCTCGGTCCCGTTCGCGCGCCACCCGTCGAACCCAAACTAACCCTGCTTCGTCACCCCGGACTGGTTCCGGGGTCCACCTCTCCACCACCCACGCCAGCGGTTGGCGCACGCTGGACCCCGGAACTAGTCCGGGGTGACGATGGGGTGGGGGGCCAGGAACGCATCCTCGCCGCCCTCCAGTCCGCCGCCCCCGGCCGCGTCTGGATCGGCGCGACCATGCACCGCGCGGGCCGCGACCGCCGCCGCCTCGCCGCGCTGATCGACCTCGCCGCGCGCACCGGGCTGCCGCTGCTCGCCACCAACGATGCGCTCTACGCCACCCCCGATCAGCGCCAGCTCCACGACGTCCTCACCTGTATCGAACAGAAGACGACGATCGCCGCCGCCGGGCGCCGCCTCGCCGCCAATGCCGAACGCTATCTCAAGCCCGCCGCCGAAATGGCGCGGCTGTTCCGCGATTGCCCGCAGGCGGTGGGCGAAAGCCTGGCCCTGCTCGCCCGCATCGTCTTCACCCTCGACGATCTGCGCTACGAATATCCGCACGAGCCGGTGCCCGAGGGCTGGCAGCCACAGGCATGGCTCGAGCATATGGTCGTCGAGGCGGCGCACCAGCGCTACGGCGCCGATCTGCCCGCCGATGTCCGCCGCCGATTGGCCGAGGAATTCACGCTGATCGCCAGCCAGAACTACGCCTATTATTTCCTCACCGTCCACGATCTGGTCCGCTTCGCGCGCACCCGCGATCCGCCGATCCTGTGCCAGGGGCGTGGCTCGGCGGCCAATTCGATCGTCTGCTTCCTGCTCGGCGTCACCTCGGTCGATCCGACCGAGCACGACCTGCTGTTCTCGCGCTTCGTGTCCGAGGAACGCCACGAGCCCCCCGATATCGACGTCGATTTCGAGCATGAACGCCGCGAGGAGGTGATGCAGTATATCTATGCCCGCTATGGCCGCGAGCGGGCAGGGATCGCCGCGACCGTCATCCATTATCGCCCGCGCAGCGCCGTCCGCGAAGTCGGCAAGGTGCTGGGCTTTTCGGAGGACGCGACCGCGCGGCTGGTCGGCACCGTGTGGGGCAGCTTCGCCAGCCGCATGGAGGAGCGCCGCTTCACCGAATCGGGCTTCGATCCCGCCAACCCGCACGTCGCGCGGCTACGCAGCCTGGTCGACCAGATCCTCGAATTTCCCCGCCATCTCTCGCAGCATGTCGGCGGCTTCATCCTCACCCAGAACCGGCTCGACGAGACCGTGCCGATCCACAATGGCGCGATGGCCGACCGCACCTTCATCGAATGGGACAAGGACGATATCGACGCGCTGGGGCTGATGAAGGTCGACGTCCTCGCGCTCGGCATGCTCACCTGCATCCGCAAGGCGTTCGCGATGATGCGCGAGCACGGGCTTGGCGATCACGACCTCACCGTCGACATCAAGGCCGACGACCCCGCAGTCTACGAAATGCTCGACAAGGGCGACAGCATCGGCGTGTTCCAGGTCGAAAGCCGCGCGCAGATCAACATGCTCCCGCGCCTCAAGCCGCGCTCGCTCTACGACCTCACCGTCCAGGTCGCGATCGTCCGCCCCGGCCCGATCGAGGGCGACATGGTCCACCCCTATCTTCGCCGCCGCAGCGGGATCGAGAAGGTCGATTATCCCTCGCCCGCGCCGCCGCACGACCCCAACGAGCTTCGCACCCTGCTCGGCAAGACCTTCGGCGTGCCGCTGTTCCAGGAACAGGCGATGAAGCTGGCGATCGTCGCGGCGGGCTTCACCCCGGGCGAGGCGAACCAGCTGCGCCGCGCGATGGCCACCTTCCGCAACCATGGCGGGATCGACAAGATGAAGGACAAGCTCGTCGATGGCATGACCGCGCGCGGCTACGAACGCGCCTTTGCCGAGCGTTGCTATCGCCAGATCGAGGGGTTCGGCAGCTATGGCTTTCCCGAAAGCCACGCGCTGTCGTTCGCGCGGCTGGTCTATGTCTCGTCGTGGATCAAATGCCATCAGCCCGCGGTGTTCACCTGCGCGCTGCTCAATTCGCAGCCGATGGGCTTCTACGCCCCCGCGCAGCTCGTGCGCGACGCGCGCGAACACGGCGTCGAGGTGCGGCCGATCGACATCAACGCCAGCATCTGGGACAATGATCTGGAGGGCGGCCTCAGGCAGCCGGGGCAGGGCGCGCTCGCGATCCGGCTGGGCTTTCGCCAGATGGACAGCTTTCGGCAGGCCTGGGCGCAGGCTTTGGTCGCCGCCCGCGCGCATGGCCGCTTCGACAGCGTCGAGGCGCTCGCGCGCCGCGCCGATCTGCCGCAGCGCGCGCTTCGCCTGCTCGCCGATGCCGATGCCTTCGGCTCGCTGGGGCTGGGGCGGCGGCAGGCCTTGTGGGAGGCGCGCCGCACCCCCAGTGGCGAGCTGCCGCTGTTCGCCGCCGCGCGCGCGCGCGAGCTTGCCGACGAACCCGATATGGCGCTGCCCGCCATGGCGGCGTCGCAGGAAGTCGCGATCGATTACCAGACGCTTCGCCTGTCGCTGAAGGATCATCCGATGACCTTCGTGCGGCGCACGCTCGATGCCGAGCGCGTCGCCACCTGCGCGCAGACCAGCGCGGCCAAGGCGGGCACAAGGCTTCGCACCGCGGGAATCGTGCTGGTCCGCCAGCGCCCCGGCAAGGGCAATGCGATCTTCGTCACGATCGAGGACGAAACCGGCGTCACCAACGTCGTATTATGGGCGCGCCTGTTCGAAACCTATCGCCGCGAGGTGATGACCGCGCGGCTGATGCTGGTCGAGGGCGAGGTCCAGCGCAGCCCCGAGGGCGTCGTCCACCTGATGGGCGCCCGCGTGATCGACCGCACCGCATTGCTCGACACGCTGGGCGACGCCGCGCCCCCGACGACGCTATCGCGCGCCGACGAAGTCGCGCGGCCGGTGTATGATCGGCATCCGCGGGATGTGCGGGTGCTGCCGAAGTCGCGGGATTTTCATTGAGGTGGGGTAATGTCCTGTGGGAAGCGGGCAGATCAAGTACCTGCCTTCTAAAGCGCCGAACGCCTGTAAATCGGTTAAAAAGGGTTTACACTGATGGCCATGAGCAATGACAGCGACCAAAACTTTGCGACCGCAGCCGATCTACAGACAGCTGACCGGCCGCGAGAATTCGGCGACTATGTTAAGGAACGTCAGGCCGTGCAGGCTGCCATGGTTGCGGTGATTGGAGCGATCACACAAACACGAATGAACGAGATCGTTCCCGAAGAAAACGTACGCCGTTTTATGCATGGGAGAGGCTGGAGTTCGCCCGCCGTACCGGAACGCGCACCTGAAGAAATGGTCACCATTCAAGACGAGTGGGCCATTGCTTGGCAGGATATCGCCGACCACGATCTCACTATCATACCCAAGACAATCCTTGGTGTTGCTGGAAGTATGGCTGAACAACAGATACAACACGTTTTCCAATCCGTATCTCGCGTCTGCGAAGAAAGTGGAAACACTGTCCAGGGGGGCAACCGTCCTTTGCCGGATGCCTTTATGGAAATGCTTGAAAAGATAGAGTTCGGTGTTGGTCCAGACGGTGATATTTCTATGCCCTCGATTTATGTGGCGCCCAATATGGGTCAGCGCATTCTCACTGAATTGCAAAGCCAATCCCCGGAGTATCAGGCCAAAGCGGAAGCGTTGATCGAAGGAAAAAAGGCATCAGCTATTGCTAAGGAGCAGGAGCGACTTCAGCGATTTAAGGCTTTTCGACCGTGAACCGGCGATGCTTAATCGCTATAGGGTGTGACCAGTACGACGAGGAAAACCTGTTATCAGGTGCGGAGGGAGACGCCTGCCGCGTTTTTAACATGCTTATGATGCCGGAAGTCGGAGATTATGACCCCTTATGGTCACGCTTGCTAATATCTCCCACCCTATCAGAGGTACGCGTAGCGATTCGAGAGGTGTTAGACTGGCCAGAACAGATAGAAACGCTGACTGTATTTTTCGCTGGTCATGGCGGTGTAAAGGCTGGCACATTTTACCTGCTACCGCGCGACGCATCGTCGCGGTTATTATCTGCCACTGCGTTGTCGGCGAGCGAGCTGCTTTCTATTATTGCTGAAGCAGCTCCCCTTCAAACCAACCTTATTGTCGATGCGTGTCAAGCCGGGGGCGTATCGGGTGATATTAGGGCGTTGCTGCGACCCGAAGACCTTGGCGCAAAAAACACTCCGGGCGTTACTGTTTTGGCAATGGCGGCGCGCGATCAGTCGGCCATGGAGGTTGATGATGCCGGTATTGGCACTTTCGCATTCCTAAACTGCATTGAAGGTAAAACGTTCGTTTCAGACAATCGGCCTACGTTAGATTTGCTGGAGATCGGCACACGTGTAGCTGAAGTTTTAGCAGCAGCAGGAGAGCAGTCGCCTGTCCTTTGGGGGCTCAACCTATTTGGGCCGAGACGGTTTTGTCGCAACCCATCTTTCGGAGGAGGAGGCGGCCCGCTGAGAGCTACATTAGGCGATTGGCTCGATTCTGACACTCAAGTAGCGGTGGAAGCTGCGATGTCAGACCTATGGCGCATATGGGACCGCCTCGACAACGCGGAATGGTCGCCGCGTGAGGTTATCGACGGCTTGGGCCGAGTGTTAGCGACGCTTCCGACAGGCAACAGTCGCGCCCAACTGTTGGAGAGGCTCAACGCTGCGGGAAAGCTAAAAGCCGATAGCTCACTGGATCGCCTTCGCACCTTAGATGTCACCGCCTCAATCATTGTTGCGGCCCTACGCCATGCCGGTGAGGCTGCAGTTGCGGCTTCAATAAAAAGCTTGGCCACTGAGGCTGCGAACGAGGCGGAGCGGGTGGTGGCCGAAGCAACCATCGCAGTTTGCGCGGACCGCTACGCGCTTCTCACGCGAGCTGGGGGTATTCCAGACCTCTTTTTACTCCCGTTACGTCTCACGCGCCTCTTGGGGTGGGCTGCAATGGTCTATCATATCCGAAGCGAGAACGACGAAGTTGCGGATTGCGATTTGCTTCGGCGATACATTAACGCGATTTTGGAACAGCTTCCGTCATCTGTCGTGGCGATCAGTGATGCCCAAGCCGCTCCCTTAGTGTGTGCACTTTCAGCCGCTTTTCAAGGTGGTGCTACCGCTGAGGCCGAGATGCTCTTGGGAACTCTCTTCAATTCTGCGATTCGTTATAAGGGTCTCTTTGCATCGCCGAGCATCGACCCGAAGGAAATTCTTCGATTTCTTATTGCCCGCCAAACGGGGGTCGCTGATCAAGTTCGGCCGTCACTGGCTCGGCCTACGGAGCTTTTGACCATATTGTTGCGAGGGGCTGCGCTATTTGGCTTGGAAGACGCGTTCGATCCTTGGCTGATTCAGTTTGATGGCACGGACCTCAATGCCTTCCTTCCTGCAGCATATGAAGAATTCGGCGACGACACGATAAGGGGCGGTGTGAATGCAGGATACCGCATTGGCACAGACATTTTTACGGTGAGCGAATTGGAAGCAGTTTGGCAATCTGCGCCCACCCCTATCAAAGGCGAGGGCCTGATCGCTGTGTTTGCAGCATTACTGCTACCTGATCGAACCCCTTGGTTCCTGATGCCTAAGCAACTGCCTTATTCTGCCAAGTCAGTCCTGTAGGTAAATTTAAAGTCGTCTGTCGCCCCCCCCATCACTCCCCCACCACAACCCGCGGCAGCGTCTTGATCGGCTCCACCGTGATCCCCCGGAACCACGTCTCGGCCCCTTCGGACTGCAACTGGATCTGGCCATGCGTCAGCGGCACGCGGGTGCCGTCGGGGGCGATCGTCGCCAGGTCGCGGACCTGCGCCACCGGCACGCCGTTGACGACATGCACCGCGCGGTCGCCCACCACGTACAGGTCGAGCGTGTTCCACTCGCCCACCGGGCGCTCGGCGTCGGTCGCCGCCTCGACATTCCAGGTCGGGGTGCCATTGACGATGTCGATCTCGGTGCCGCCCGCGCGGTAGCGCAGATGCGGCGCGATCAGCGTCGGATCGAAACTCACATTGGTGCGCCCGCGCAGCTTGCCGCCCACCGCGACGATCATGCCGGTCGATCCGGTCATGATCTCGAACTCCGATGATGGCCGCCAGGTGCCGAACACTTCGCCGGGCGCGCCATGCGTGTGATAGAGCAGGCCGTTGTTGCGCGGCAGCGTTTCGCGCGGCGCGAAGGTCTTGGCCCCCCATTTGAACTCCAGCCGCAGGTGATAGTCGCGCAGGTCCGCGCGGTGGACCAGGCTGCCCCAGGTCTCGCCCTTCACCCAGATCGCCGGCGCCCCGTCGATCTCGCGCACCGCGAAATCGCTTTTGGTGTCGCGGGAGGTGCCGATCGGCGTCGCGCCGGGCTTGGCCTGATAGGTGATCGCGGGATCGGCATAGCCCAGCCACGCCGTCCACCCGTCTAGGCTGCGCCCGTCAAACAGCGCGATCGGCTTGCCCGTCGGCTCGGGCAGGTCGGCGAGCGTCAGCCGCTGCGGCGCGGCGACGGGCTCGCCCGCAATCGCGCGCGCCTGCTGCTGCGAATCCTGCGCCAGCGCCGGTGTGCCAAGCGCCAGCAGCGCCGCGAATGCCCGATGAACCCGCATATTCGTCCCCTCCGCCCTTCGCCCGACGGCGATTATGGCAAGAAGCATAGCGCGGTAACGCTAACAGGCGAAAGCGTTTTGCTTCAGATCATCGCCGCGAAATCGATCAGCAGCTTCACGTTGAGGGTCACGATCACCGCCGCGACAATCCACGCCGCCCATTTGAGCGCGGGGCGGTTGGCGAAGCCGCCCATCTTGGCGCGATCGCTGGTGAAGGCGACCAGCGGGATCACCGCGAAGGGCAATTGCATCGACAGCACCACTTGGCTGAACACCAGCAATTGCGCGGTGCCGCTGTCGCCATACAGCGCCGCGACGGTCACCGCGGGGATGATCGCCAGCAGCCGGGTGATCAGCCGCCGCTGCCATGCGGGCAGGCGGATTCGCAGGAATCCCTCCATCACGATCTGTCCGGCGAGCGTCGCGGTGATCGTCGAATTCTGCCCCGACGCCAGCAGCGCGACCGCGAAGAGCGTGCTGGCGACGCCCACCCCCAGCATCGGTGCGAGCAACTGATACGCATCGCCGATCTCGGCGACGTCGGTGCGTCCTGCGGTGTGGAAGGTCGCGGCGGCCAGGATCAGGATCGCCGAATTGATCAGCAGCGCCAGCATCAGCGCGATCGTGCTGTCGAGCGTCGCGTATTTGATCGCCTCGCGCTTGCCCCGCTCGTCGCGCTCGAACGCGCGCGTCTGGACGATCGACGAATGCAGATACAGGTTATGCGGCATCACCGTCGCGCCGAGGATGCCGATCGCGACGTACAGCATCGCCGGGTTGGTCACGACCTGCGTGGTGGGGATGTAGCCGCGCAGCACGTCGCCGATCGCGGGCTGCGCCAGCGCGAGCTCGACTGCGAAGCACACGCCGATCACGATCAGCAGCGCGATCACGAACGCCTCGAGCTTGCGGAAGCCGCGTTGCTGCAGCAGCAGGATCAGCAGCACGTCGAACGCGGTGATGACGACGCCCCAGACCAGCGGGATGCCGAACAGCAATTGCAGCGCGATCGCGGTGCCGATCACCTCGGCCAGGTCGCAGGCGATGATCGCCAGCTCGCACGCCACCCACAGCATGAACCCCACCGGGCGGCTATAATGGTCGCGGCAGGCCTGCGCCAGGTCGCGGCCGGTGACGATGCCGAGCTTTGCGGCAAGCGCCTGCAACAGGATCGCCATCACGTTCGACAGCAGCACGACCGACAGCAATGTATAGCCGAACTGCGATCCCCCCGCGAGGCCGGTCGCCCAGTTGCCGGGGTCCATGTATCCGACCGCGACCAGATAGCCGGGGCCGGAAAACGCGCCCATCTTGGTCCAGAAGCGCGCATCGCGCGGGATCGGGATGCTGCGGAACACCTCGGGCAGGCTGTCGCCCGATTGCGTACGCCAGCCGCGCGGCTTGGCGGGGCTGGCCTCGGGCTCGATCGCGTCGTCGGTCATGCAGGGCGTCTCCGGTCGCCCAGCCTATATGCGCGCGCGATCAAGATTAGCTAGGGCTAATATTTGGAATGTCGGCATTGCCATGGCAAGGGTGCGGCGACGTACAGGAGCTGCCCGCCGTGACCTTGCCCGAACCCCAGGAACATGCGCGCCGCTTCGCGCGCCTGCGCTCGGCGCACCGCACCGAAACGCAGGAGGATTATGTCGAGCTGATCGCCGATCTGATCGCCGAAACCGGTGAGGCGCGGGCCACCGACCTCGCCGAACGGCTGGGCGTCACCCCCGCGACGGTGGCGAACACGCTGACCCGGCTCAAGCGCGACAGTCTGGTCGAGATGCGCCCCTACCGCTCGATCTTCCTGACGGATGAGGGGCGCGCGCTGGCGGCACGATCGAAGGCGCGGCACGACATCGTCGTCGGCTTCCTGCTGCGGCTGGGCGTATCGAGCGAAATCGCCGAGATGGACGCCGAGGGGCTCGAACATCACCTGAGCCAGGAAACGCTCGACGCGATGCAGGCGTTCGGCACGAAGCGATAATTCTCCGTCGGTTTAGCCGTGGCTCGTCCGAGGATATCGAACGCCGACCCACCGCTTCGTGCTAAGCCCTGCCGATGGTCCGATACGACATGCGCATCAGGTTGCTGGCCGCTTCGCTGTCGGCGCTGGCGGGGTTTGTCGACGCGGTCGGCTTCGTCCACCTGGGCGGCTTCTTCGTCTCGTTCATGAGCGGGAACACCACGCGGATCGGGGTCGGGTTGAGCGAGCGCGGCGGCGACGCGGTGGTCGCCGGCGGGCTAATCCTGAGCTTCGTTGCGGGGGTCGTGTTCGGATCGCTGGTGGGGCGGCGTTTCGGCACCGCGCGGCGATCGGCGGTCCTGGCGTTGGTGGCGGCGCTACTCGGGCTGGCGGCGTTGCTCGCGGCGTGGGGCTATCATGGCGCCGCCGCGGTTGCGATGGCGCTGGCGATGGGGGCCGAGAATGCGGTGTTCGCCGAGGGCGCCGACATCCATATCGGGCTCACCTATATGACGGGAACGCTGGTGAAGCTGGGCCAGCATATCGCGATCGCGCTCGGGGGCGGCGATCGCTTCGGATGGGCGCCGTATCTGCTGCTATGGGCGGGGTTGCTTGCAGGCGGCGTTGCGGGCGCGGCGAGCTATGCCGTTGCCGGAATGGGCGCGCTGTGGGCTGCGGCCGCGGCGGCGGGCATTGCCGCGATCATCGCCGCGCGGATCGGGTCGGGGCAGCGGTTCGAGGGTCGCTGATCCGGGCGCTCCCGCGGCGCGGACCAAAAGCGCCAGGTAGGGGTTTGGACGACGTCGTTCCGAATTCGGACGTGCGTGTCCGCCGCAGTTGGCGCATGCAAAGCATCAACTAGCGCAAGGCAAGCTCCCCGATGGCGGTGAATCGTGAACGCGTTGAGAATGGCGGCCTGATCGCGCTGGTCGTGCTGGTCACGCTGGCGCTGCTGCTGGTGGTGGCGGACTTTATCGGCGCGTTGCTGTGGGCGACGCTGGCGGCGATCCTGTTCCAGCCGCTGTTCCACCGGCTGCTCGCGCGCTTTCCCGATCGGCGCAATACCGCCGCGGCGCTGACGATCCTGATCATCACCGTCGCGGTCGTCATCCCCGCCATCGTCATCGCCAGCCTAGTCGTCGACCAGGCCGCGGGGGTGTATAGCCAGATGCTGTCGGGGCAGATCAATTTCGGGCTGTATTTCGAGCAGGTCCACGACGCGCTGCCGCTTCGGCTGCAGCGGCTGGTCGACAATTCGGGCTTCAACAGCCTCGAGCAGGCGCAGGCGAGCCTTGCCCGCGCGGTCGGCAGCAGCGCGAGCATGCTCGCCACCCGCGCGCTGTCGATCGGCGCCAATGCGGCGGGCTTCCTGCTCGCCTTCGGCGTCGGGCTGTACATCACCTTCTTCCTGCTGCGCGACGGCGACGACATCGGGCCGGCGATCGTCCGCGCGATGCCGCTCGAGCGGTCGGTCGCCGAGCGGCTGGCCGACAAGTTCGTCGCGGTGGTGCGCGCGACGATCAAGGGCTCGGGGATCGTCGCGCTGGTGCAAGGCGCGATCGGCGCGGCCACCTTCTGGGTGGTAGGGCTGCCCGCGGCGTTGCTGTGGGGGGTGCTGATGGCGATCGCCGCGCTGCTGCCCGCGATCGGCCCCGCGCTGATCTGGGCGCCGGTCGGCATCTATCTGCTGGCGACCGGCGCGATCTGGCAGGCGGCGATCGTGATCCTGTCGGGGGTGCTGGTGATCGGGCTCGCCGACAATATCCTGCGCCCGATCCTGGTGGGGCGCGACACCGGCATCCCCGATTGGCTGGTGCTGGTGACCACGCTCGGCGGGATCAATCTGGTCGGCTTGAGCGGCATCGTCGTCGGCCCGCTCGCCGCGGGGTTGTTCATCGCGGCTTGGCAGGTGCTGACCGAGCAACGGCTGGGCGATACGCCCGGTACCGGCTGATCGCGCGTCATGCGGCGGTGGTAAGGCGGCGCTTGCTGCGATAGGGGCGCAACCAGCTTTCAGGAACCAGATCGACCATGGCGCGCAAACATTCGAAGCATGATCCCTATGGCGATGCCGACCGCGAGGACGAGGCACCAGCGGCGTCGGTAGTATGCTGGCTGTGCGGCCGGCCGACCGGCAAGACGATCGTCTGGCATCATCCGGTCCCCAAGAGCCGGGGCGGGCGCGACGTCGTGCCGATGCACGGCATCTGCCAGCAGACGCTGACCGCCAACTTCACCAATTCCGAGCTGCAGCGGCACGGGATGGACGTCGAAGGGCTGCTGGCGAACCCCAATGTCCGCAAGTTCGTCGATTGGGTCGCGAAAAAGGACCCTGATTTCACCGCTACCATCACCAAGAAGCAGCGCTGACCTGCCCACCGAGGCTATCGTCGGCTATTCGTTTATAGTGCTTTGCCCCTGCAATACACCGTGTTAGGCTTCGCCTCTGACCGGGGGGTAAGATGCTCGAACTCAACAACATCAGCCATGTCTATGCCAATGGCACGCGCGCGCTCGACGGCGTCAGCCTGTCGATCCCCAAGGGGATGTACGGGCTGCTAGGCCCCAATGGCGCGGGCAAATCGACGCTGATGCGCACCATCGCCACGCTCCAGACGCCGACCGAGGGTACGATCAGCTTCGGCGACATCGACGTGATCGCCCAGCCCGAACGACTGCGCCGCACGCTCGGCTATCTGCCGCAGGATTTCGGGGTGTATCCGCGCGTATCGGCCTATGACATGCTGGATCACATGGCGGTGCTCAAGGGCGTCGCCTCGGCCGCCGATCGCAAGGCGACGGTCGAGACATTGCTCAACCAGACCAATTTATGGTCGGTGCGCAAGAAGGCGATCGCGGGCTTTTCGGGCGGGATGCGCCAGCGCTTCGGGATCGCGCAGGCGCTGATCGGCAATCCCGAGCTGATCATCGTCGACGAGCCGACCGCCGGGCTCGACCCCGAGGAGCGCAACCGCTTCCTCAACCTGCTTGCCGAGATCGGCGAGAATGTCGTCATCATCCTGTCGACGCACATCGTCGAGGACGTCGCCGATCTGTGCCCGCGCATGGCGATCCTGGCGGGCGGGCGGATCCAGCGTGAAGGCGCGCCGCACGATCTGATCGCGCAAACCCGCGGCAACATCTGGGCAAAGACGATCGCGCGCGACCAGCTCGACGCCTATCGCGAGCGCTATGAGGTGATCTCGACCCGGCTGTTCGCCGGCCGGACGGTGATCCATATCCTGGCGCCAGCAGATCCCGGCGACGGCTTCACCAGCGTCGACGGCGGGCTCGAGGACGTCTATTTCTCGACGCTCGCGCACAGCCGCCGCACGCCCTTGCCCGCGCAAGCCGCCTGAGCGGGGAGCGCAGCGCATGTTCGCCCGCATCGCCGCCTTCGAGCTTCGCTACCAGCTCGGCAGCCCCGTCTTCTGGGTCGTCGCTATCCTGTTCTTCCTGCTGACCTTCGGCGCGACGACGATCGACCAGATCCAGATCGGCAGCGGCGGCAACGTCCATGTCAATTCGCCCTTTGCGATCGCGCAGACGCATCTGATCCTGTCGATCTTCTTCATGTTCGTGACCACCGCGTTCGTCGCCAACGTGATCGTGCGCGACGACGAAAGCGGCTTCGGGCCGATGGTGCGATCGACGCGGGTGGTGAAGTTCGACTATCTGATCGGCCGCTTCGCGGGCGCGCTCGGCGCCGCCGCGATCGCCTTTGCCGCGGTGCCACTCGCGATCTGGCTCGGTTCGCTGATGCCCTGGCTCGATGCCGAGACGCTGGGGCCGAACCGGCTGCGGTATTACGCCTTCGCCTATTTCGTGTTGGCGCTGCCCAATGTGGTGCTGACCGCGGCGATCTTCTTTGCCGTGGCGACGCTGACGCGGTCGATGGTGTACAGCTATCTGGGGGTGATCGTCTTCCTCGTCGGCTATTTCGTGCTGATCGGCGTGATCCAGGCGCGTCCCGAATGGCGCGACACCGTCGCCTATTTCGAACCCTTCGGCATCGGCGCGTTCGGCGTGACCGCGCGATATTGGACCGCGGCCGAATCCAATACGATGATACCCCCGATCGAGGGCGCATTGCTCGTTAATCGCTGCCTGGCGTTCGGCGTCGCGGGGCTCGCGCTGCTGCTGGCCTATGCTCGGTTCAGCTTTGCCGAACGCGGCATGTCGAAGCGTCGGATGCGGCGGCAGGCCAAGCGCGAGGCCAAGCTCGCAGCGCAGCCGCCGGCGATCGTGGCCAAGCTGCCCGCGACGAATCCCGAGGCCGCCCGCGGCACCCAGCTTCTTGCGCGGTGCCGGTTCGAGATCGGGCAGGTGCTCAAGAGCCCCGCCTTTTTCGTGCTGCTGGCGATCGGTCTCGCCAATGCGGTGGGCGGCCTGCTCGGCGCCAACCAGGCCTATGGCACCCCCGGCCGGCCGCTGACCTTCGCGATCCTCGAAGTGCTGTTCGGCAGCTTCGCGATCATCCCGATCGTCATCGCGATCTATTATGCGGGCGAAGTCGTATGGCGCGATCGCGATCGCCGGATGCACGAGATCGTCGATGCCACCGCCTTGCCCAATTGGGCGTATATGGTGCCCAAAACGCTCGCGGTGGCGATCGTGTTGTTCGCGACGCTCGCGGTATCGGTCGTCGCGGCGATCCTGGTCCAGGTGATCCGCGGCGGCGCCAGCATCGAGCTTGGCCAATATCTCGGCTGGTATCTGGTCCCGCTATCGATCGACATGCTGTTGATCGCGGTGCTGGCGGTGTTCCTCCAGGCGCTCAGCCCCAACAAATATGTCGGGTGGGCGCTGATGGTCGTCTATCTCGTCGCAACGATCACCTTGTCGAACATCGGCTTCGAACACCCGCTATATCTGTACGGCAGCACCGGCACGCCGCAGCTTTCGGACATGAACGGCGATCAGGTTGGCGGGCCGGCGGGGTGGTGGTTGCGGCTCTATTGGGGCGCTTTTGCCGTCATTCTGGCGGTGCTGGCGCATTTGCTGTGGCGGCGCGGTACCGAGACGCGGCTCAAGGCACGGCTGGCGCGGCTGCCCGCCCGGCTCAGGGGCGCACCCGGCGCGATCATCGCCGCCGCGTTGCTGGTCTTCGGCGCGACCGGCGGGTTCCTGTACTGGAACATGAACGTCCTCAACGACTATCGCACCCGCGACGACAACAACGCCAAGCTCGCCGACTATGAGAAACGCTATCTGCGCTACGAGACCGTGCGCCAGCCATCGGCGACGGCGATGCGCATCAAGGTCGATCTCTATCCCGAGCGTCGCCGCATGGAGGCACGCGGCCGCTTCTGGCTGATCAACGACACCGGTGCGCCGCTCGAGACGCTGCACGTCCGTGCCGCCGATCCTTCGATGCGGATTACCGGTATCGGCGTGCCCGGCGCCCGGCTGGCGACCGACGACGCGAAGAACCAATACCGCATCTACCGCTTCGATACCCCGCTCGCGCCAGGGGCGCGCACCGTGCTCGACTTCACCACGATGCGCGAACAGCGCGGGCTTCGCGCTAATGGCGATGACACCCGGCTCGTTGCCAATGGCAGCTTCCTCAACAACACCGAATTCGCGCCGCAGATCGGGATGCAGCGTTTCGGCTTGCTCACCGACCGCGCCGAGCGGCGCAAATACGGGCTGCCCGCCGAGCAGCGCATGGCCAAGCTCGAAGATATGTCGGCAACGCGGCGCAACTATATCGCCAATGCCAGCTGGGTCATGAGCGACATCACGCTGTCGACCAGCGCCGATCAGGTGCCGATCGCGCCCGGCCGCCGCGTGTCGGACACCACCGCCGGTGGCCGCCGCACCGCGCGCTTCGTGTCGACCGCACCGATCCTCGCCTTTTTCTCGGTCCAGTCGGCACGCTATGCCGAGGCGACCGCACGCGCGGGCGATGTGGCGCTCAGCGTCTATCACCACCCCGGCCATGCCTATAACGTCCCGCGGATGCTGGCGGCGATGCAGCGGTCGCTCGGCTATTTCGAACGCGCGTTCGGCCCCTATCAGTTCGATTATGCGCGGGTCATCGAATTTCCGGGCTATGCCACGTTCGCGCAGGCGTTTGCCGGCACCATTCCCTATTCGGAAAAGATCGGCTTCATCGCCGATACCCGCGATCCCAAGGCGATCGACTATGTGACCTATGTCACCGCGCACGAGCTGGCGCATCAATATTGGGCGCACCAATTGATCAGTGCCGACATGCAGGGCGGCACGATGCTGGTCGAGACGCTGGCACAATATGGCGCGCTGATGGTGATGAAGGACATGTATGGCGACGACCGCATCCGCCGCTTCCTGAAATACGAACTCGACAATTACCTGCGTTCACGCGGCAGCGAGGCGATCGAGGAGCTGCCGCTCAATCGGGTCGAGAACCAGGGGTATATCCATTACCGCAAGGGTTCGCTGGCGATGTACCTGCTGCAGGACCGGCTGGGCGAAGACCGCGTCAACGCAATGCTCGCGGCGTTGCTCGACCGCTATCGCTTCAAGGGTGCGCCCTATGCGCGATCGACCGATCTGGTCGAAGGCTTTCGGGGGCTCGCGCGCAACGATGCCGAGCGGCAGCTGGTCGCCGACCTGCTCGAACGAATCACCATCTACGATCTCAAGACCACCGCAGCGACGGTTCGCCCGATCGCCGGCGGGCGGTTCGAAACGACGCTGACCGTCGCAGCGGGCAAGGCCTATGCCGATGGCAAGGGCGTCGAGAAACAAGCGCCGCTGAACGACATGATCGAGATCGGCGTGTTCACCGCACGCCCCGGCGTGGGCGATTTCGCAGCGCCCAACGTCGTGTCGATCGAACGCCGCCCGGTCCGCAGCGGGCAGCAGCAGATTCGCATCGTCACCGCGCGCCGCCCGACCTTTGCCGGCGTCGATCCGTACAACAAATATGTCGATCGCAACTCGGACGATAACGTGGTGGCGATCACGGACTAATCGCGGCGGGGGGGGCGGCGAGGCCACGCCCCGGGGCGCTCGCGCGCAGAAATGCGGTGAAAAGCTGGCTGGGGCGGCAGGGGCCCCAGCCAAATATAACGCCGGCTAAGTGCTTGATATTACTGGCGCGCAGATACCGTCTGCGCAGTCTCTTGTTACAGTGCATTGGCACAGCGTGCAACGCCTGCAGCACTCGGCGGTGCTTCTTTGAATCTTGATCGGTCACCGTCGTATCCGTTGTGCGCTTTCGACATGCTAAGCGTAAAAACATGGGACGCGAGCCTGACTCGGCGCAGACTACGACCACCCTTTGGGGGCCATCGAGCCGTCCTCTGGCGTCAGCAAAGACCCATTTGCCGTCACTCAAGCTGGGTTGGTCACGCCCCGAAACCGGTCATCCGTCAATGTGCTTTCCGACTGGAACTGGGCCGTCAGCGGACTTGCGGCTTTCGTTTGAAAGTCGCGTGAAGCGGACATCAGATGTGAAGCTAACGGATTTCTGGAACTGGGCCGTTGGGGAGCCTGCGTTTTTAGTAAGGCCACTCCGTAGGTGAGACATAGACGCGGGCGGCATAATACTTGAGCGCGCCAGCGCGATTCCCCTGTTTTTCGCGAGGCGACGCGCTTAGGCTCGGACGGGAACAAGGGCCAGAACGCGACGTGCACGACAAGGACAGCTTTGAATACTGGCTGACACCTCCCGATCCGGTTCCAAAGGGCTGGTACCAGCGCCGTGGTTTTGCGCTCGAGCGGATCATCTCCCGTATCCTGTTGGCCGAAGGGTTGGAACCCAAAACTCATATTCGCCCCAGCGGAGAGGAAATCGACGGGTCGTTCCTGTTCGCGGAACGAACCTTCCTGCTTGAGGCGAAATGGAAGGCCGAGCCGGTTCCGGCGTCCGACTTCTATGCCTTCAAGGGCAAGGTCGATGGCAAGCTCGTCGGCACCATCGGCGTGTTTGTCTCGATGTCCGGCTTCTCGCCGGACGCCGTCGACGCGCTCAAGTTCGGCAAGGAGATCAACCTGATCCTGTTCAATGGCAGCGACTTCCAACTCGTTGCCCAAGGCCATCTGACGTTCATCGCCGCCTTACGAGAGAAGCTGCGCTACGCGGCCGAGGAGGGCCAGCCGTTTCTGCCGCTCAGCGCCGGGCCCGACGCGGCGGCGGCAGCAGCCAAGGCAACATCGGTACCAGTCGGAAACGCGGCATCGTTCAGGACGGGTCTCGCCAATATCATCGTCGAGGGCGCCGCAGACCAAGAAGCATTGCAGATCCTGTTTGGCCGCGTCGATGCCGGTATCGCCGCGGCGACCCGCGTCTGGCCAGCTGGCGGACAGCTCAACGTGGCGAGCCTTTTGCGACAGCTCCATGCCGCCGGCGTGCCAGGGCTCGCTGCAGTCATCGAGAGCGACATGCCAATGGAGCGCCTCGCGGAGGTACACGACACGCTTTCCACGATGGGAGGGCATTTACTTGTCCTGACACCGAGCCTGGAGGACGTTCTCGAGAACGCCTGCGATGTCGATTATATCAATCTTGTGCCGCCCACGGGCAGCAAAATGAAAGCCGCCCGCCGCGTCGCCCGCAACGCCGATATCGAACGGCTTATGTCGCAGAACCGAGATTTCGGAAAATTCATGGACTGGATGCGCGGCACCGTCGCCAGGGGGAAAGGATGATCGGCAGGGCCAATCGTGCCGGACCCAAGCATGGCGGCACGGCGTTGATGGCGGTAAACTTTCGGCCGGCCTGGGCACCGCCGAAGCTCAAGGTCGCTTGCGCCAGGCAAGGCGTCAGCTGATGCTGGCGATCGACTTCCCGCAGATTTCCGCCGCGTTGCGCGTATTGCCCGGCGGCCTCGTACCAATCTACCCGAATGGCAGATTGTCGCTGGCGGTGAAGCTCTCCAAGGAGGCCCTGCTCGCGATCCGCCAACATCGTGGTTTCGCGGTCTATGTGGTGCCGTTTGGAGCGAAAGATGGCCTGTCCTTCGGCTTCGTCTCTGCTTTCTTCGACGATGCCGACGAGCCGCTTGTCGTCCGCACACCGCTGTTCGGTGACGACGATACCTCGCTCGCCTTGGTCGGAATGATGCTGGCGCCCGAAATCGATGTCTATTTCGTTGACGATCTCGGCCGCGACCGGATGGCGTATCGCTGCACGGTCGAAGATCCCGGCAGCCATCTGCAGACGCAGGAGGAACTGCGTCTGCCTCCGCAAAGCCACGCCAGCGGGACCGACATTCTCTATTGGCTGCAACATTGGTTCGGACATCGCACCTCCGAGGACGATGCCCGCGCGATTCGCGTCCGCTTCGCCGAGCCGCTCTGGCCCGAGGATCTCGCGATCCTCGACGTGCGCGAAGGCGTGCACAACTATGTCGGTTCGGACGGCTATGCGATCTCGATGCTGGAGCGCGACTCGCGGCGACCCGGCTATTTCCAGGAAAGGGATATTGCCGAGGCGCTACGGCGCTTCATGGCGCCCCAGCAGATCATTCTCAATCCGTTCAAGCGCGGATCGGACAAGGAGTTCGTCGATGTCGTCGCCGCGACCGGAAGCGCCATCCTGCTGATCCAAGCCAAGGACAGCCCGAATACGGCCGAGAGCCTCGCGCGGACCATCGATCGCAAATTGCGCAAGTCCCAGAGCCAGATCGCCGAGGCGGTGGCGCAGGGTAAGGGCGCGCTGAACTATGCCGGGACCGCCGACCCCATCCTGCTCACCGTCCTCCGCGAGGATATCGATTTGCATCGCGCCGGGCGGCCGCTGATCAGCGTCGCTATCGTGAAGGAGATTTTTCCGTCGCAGGCGGAGAGCGTTGCCGACCTGATGCGGGCAGCGCACGCGCGCGGCGAGCCGCTCCTCATCCTCGACTACATGGGATTCAGCGCGTTCGCCCATTACGCCACCGACGAAGCGCGATTCGTCACCGAGCTGGAGGCATGGGCTAAGGCCTTTGTTGGCGGCAGCGCCACGGTCGAGCCACGTGCCTTTCTCGTCGACAGGTATCTGGCGCGCCTGAATGACGGCGGAGCAGGTGATGCGGGAGCAGCCGGTCAATGAACTGCTTCCCTTCGCCCGAACATAGTGTCGTTCCAACGCCTGCCGGCGCGCATTACGCGCCAACCGAGCCGAGGGTTAGGCTCGTATCTGGCAGGACCGAGTGCCCGAGACAACCGAGCAGCGGCTGACCCGCATCGCCGGGGTCGGCGACTGGGTTATCAAGCTCACGGAGCTTGAGGGACAGGATGGCCAGCCCGCGCGGTCGATCAGCTTCGTCGGGATCGAGTTCCTGCCGCCGCTCGGCTACCGGCAACTGGCCGAGGCCCGCCTGCATGTGCCGGTTACGGTCCCGCTCGACTGACATAACGCAAGGGTGCTCGAAACCGACATTCCCGGCGTCGATATCGACAAGATCGCCAAGGGCCATGCCACCCTGGAGAGCGTCTTGTCCTCGATGACGGTGAGTCTGCGCGTGGCGGCTGGTTGCCCTCCGGGCTTGCCGTGAGTCGGCCCGGGGTAACCGTGCTTCTCGACCGCAACGCCGTCTCGCAGATCAGGGCTCGCTACGAGGGCGGCACGGTGGTCGCGGAAGAGCGCGATTTTCTCGACATGCTTGCCGACGTCGACGTCCGCATCAATCCGCTGCTCTTCGCCATGGAAGGCAATGGCCGCGGCAACCCTGCCCCGCGCTGCTCGCGGCCCAGCTCGAGGAAGCGGCCGCACTGATCGGCAAGGCGCTACCCAAAGCCACGCTCGCGATCGGCGACCAAAGCATTGCCGGCGCGCTGGGGCTGATCGAGGACACGCGTCGCGGACTTGCCCGCAAGCAGGTGTTTCTCATTGATATCGCGCCGGCTCTCGTTTCGCCGACCAGCCGGGCCTTGCTTGATACTCGGTGGCAAAAGCTGCTGGAGGCCGCGGACCGGTACCAGGTGCCGCGCAACTCGCTCGTCGTGCTCGCCGCGCTGAGTGCGGTGGCCGTGCCGAATTCCGGCAGCCCGGCGAAGAAATTGCTCAAGTTCCGATCCGATTACAGCGCCGGCGACGCCTATAACGCGCTCGCGGATCTGAGATCACTAGAGATATTGATCAACCTGTTCGCGCTGTTTCCCAACGAGCGTGTGGCACTGTTCACTGCGGACCGGGCGCTCGCATTATTCTGGACCGGCATCCAAGCGCATGACTTCCGCCGTGCGGGCGAAAGCGCCCATTTCGAACTCGCTCCGGTCGAGGCGTTGTTGCCGGGGGCCAGTCTCGATCGCTGGCGACAGGCCGTAGTCGACCACCCGGCATAGCCGCTACCGGCGGAGTGAGGATCGCCCGCCTTCTCGGCTTCCGAACGAACGGCAGCTTGCGGGAAAGTTCTAGTCGGTTTCGAGCGACTGAGATTGGGCGCAAAGCCGAACGGCAGCCATGCGGCATCACGACCCAAAAGTGGACTTTCGGGCGCTCCATGGCACCTGGCAAAAGCAGACCCCCCCTTCGTCGCCGCCTCGACGACAGCTACGCGCACTAACATCGGTCGTTTAGTTCCGACTCCAACGACCCTGAAGGCTGCCACTCGCGAGGTGGCTAGCCGACACATGATCTCAACGATTATCCGTTCAGGCGGAAGCGTCACTGTTAATGACTACAATGCGGTGAGGTGAATGCTGGCCGCTAAGCTTCAGGTCACCATATGAAAATCAGCCGTTACTTGCGCTTTGCGCGGCGGCATCTCGACGCAATATACGGTTTGCGGCTGGATTTTGCTCGGGTTCGACCCACACGACTCCCTTGTCGGACGGTGCCGTCAGCAACACCGTCGTACAGGGTAGCCCGGCCGCGTCGAATTTGCGAGCGATGAAGTCGCTTTCACCGCGATCATGGCTCGACATGATCAGCTGGTAGCCGTTCATTTCCACCATATTGCGCATCACATCGACGAACGCCGCGGTGTGGATGATGTCATTATGCTGGAGCGGGTCGTCGAGCAGCAGCGCGCGCCACCGCGACCAGGGGTAGGCGGTGCTCGCCGCACAAAGGATGCTGAAACCATTGGCCGCGAGCTGACCTTCGCTCAGCACTACCTGCGGCGGCAGATCCTTTACCGCCTCGATCGCGTTTTCGACCTTCTCGCGGTAGCGCAGCGCCATCCCGAACGTCGTCGCGTCTACACGGGTATCGGCTCTGAACTGGATGCTCTCGCCCGGAGTGCTCAGCATCGCTTCGTTGAAATCGTCGATCACCGTGTTGAGCGGGTCGAGCACACGTGTAGAAAAGTCGTTGGCCTGCGCCTGCAGATCTTCTGAATAGCGTTTGACGGCATTACGCGCCGCGGTCGTTAGCTTGACTGTGGCTTTGGCAGAGGCGAGCTTCGACTTGAGGTTGGCCAGGTGAGCCGTAGGGTCGCCGGCACTTTCTTCGCCACCCGCCAGGCGCAACGCGGACACGATCTCGTCGATTTCGGTCTGCAGCAATGCGTCTTCATTGTCGCGCGCCAGTATCAGCTGCCGCTCGGCAAGCGAGCGCAGGCCGACGAGCGTCGCATCGACTGCCGCTACCCCTTCATCATAGCCCGCCTGGCTAGGAATGCCCGGTAGCCCCGCCTGTGTCCAGCGCAGCTGAATTTGACGCGCGCCCTGTTCGGCAGTCGCACGCGTCGCTTCCGTCGCCGCGAGCGCCGCTTTCCCGGTGTCGACCGCCGCCTGTTCGCGCTGCGACGCCGCCACCGTAGCGCTGGCCGCCTCGACCAGCTCGGAGAGGCGCGCTCGCGCCGCTTCGGCCTCGCCGCGTACCGATGTCAGCCGTGCCTCGATATCGGCCAAGGTCGCATTCGACAGGTTGCGCGCGGAAATCCGGTCCGCGCAGGCGGCATCCTCACTCTCGAACTGCGCGACGCGCGCGCCGAGCTGGCTTTCGCGCACGATAAGTTCGTCGAGGCGGTTGGCTGCCGCCGAGCGCTGTTCGCTCGCCGCTGCGGCATTTGCGGCCATCAGATCGAGCGCCGCCTCCGCCGTTGCCAGCGCGGTCTCCGCATCGCTCCGTCGTCGTGCGGCGAGCGGCGCGAGATCACTGTAGGCAGGCACGTCGAGCGAGAGGGCAACCGCCTCCCGTGCATCGCTCGCTGCACGAGCTGTCGTATCGGCTGCGCGAACGAGCTCGTCGACAACTGCGACCTGCGCCTTCAGCGCGTCGATCTTGCTAGTCAGGTCACTGCGGTTTGCCCGCAGTGCTTCAACCACTTCGTCCGCCTGCGCGAGCCGACCGTCGCTCCCGACCGCGGCGGCATCGGCAAGCGCCTTAAGCACGCCAGGCGCAAATGATGTGTTGCAGACCGGGCAGTCCGTGTCGTTCGCGTGAAGATGACTAGCAAGCTGCGACAGCGCCGCGCTGATAGCCGTGGCATGCCGATCGGCCTCCGCACGGTCACGCTCGGCATCGCCGATGCGGCGGTCGACCCCAGCCAATTGAGTCTCGAGCGCGACAATCTGGACGGTCACAGGCCCGGCAACCTCGCGGCCTTGCGCCAGCGCTGCCGAAGCTTTTGCGGACTCCGCTTCCAGATTCAGATAATCCGCCATCGCTTCGTCGAGCGCCCGGGCGGATGCCGCGAGGCTGCGCAGGCGCGCCACCTCCGCCGCCGCCTCTGCGTGATTGCCGATCGTGCCGTCGGCTATCTGGATAGTTGCCCGATTCGCCGCGATCGCCTCGACCAGCGCCGCGCGATCCGCCGCGTCGGTGGCGATGAGCGCAAGGAGCTGCTGACGGCGCGCGAGATCAGTGCTGCCCGCCTCAAGCACCTGAATATTGTGGCCGATCGTCGCGATCGCCGCCTGCTGTGCGGTCACGGCGTTATTTGCCGTGCTGACGAGCGGCAATGCCCGGCCGAGCCGCGCTTGCGCATCGCTAACCTCGCCACGCAATCGAACGAGTGCCGGCGTATCGAGGCGGCTCTCCGCCTGGCTGATCGCATATTGCACGGCGAGCGGCGCCAAAGCCTCGAGCCCTGCCTTGCGCTCGCCCATCAAGCGGAGCGCGTCGCCGATCCGGTCGCCCAGGGCTGCGAGCCGTCGCCCGACATCCTCCCCGGTGATCGCAAGTGGCTGTCCCGTTATGAGCTCGGGCAGATCGGTCTCCAGCTGGTCGATCCGCTCGGTGACCTCGGCCGCCGTCAGCGCGCCCGTCGCGCGGGCGGCCGAACGCAGCCGCTCGAGGCGCGTCAGCCAGCCTTGCCAGTCGGCAATCTGTCGCTCGAGCGTCGTGACCACCGTCTGCTGCGTTTCTATACGCCGGTTGAATGCCGTCACCGTCGGACGCCCGCGCAGCCCAGCTCGAATTCGCTCCAGCCGATCGATGCCGCTCGGCCCCTTCAATGCCTGCCACTGATCGCGCGGGTCGCGACTGGTGAACCGTTGCTGCGCCGCCTGTCCCAGGAAATGCGTCAGGGCGAGATAGGTGCCGAGATCATTGATCGCCCGACGGTCGGGCCGGGCGAGCCGAGCCACAATGTCGGCAGTCGCCGTGCCGGTGCCTGCCGCGCGCACGATCGGTTCCTCGCCAGAAAAAGTCAGTGATACACGGTGCGAACCGGGCTCGGCGCCTCGACGGGTGAGATAGTCCTTCTCGGCGAGCCTCTTCTTGCCCTTCTGGACATAGGGTTCGAAGCGCCGGATCGTGTTTGTCAGACCCCATTCGATCGCATCGAAAAAGCTGCTCTTTCCAAGACCGTTGGTCCCGGTGAGCAGCACCAGGCCAGGCGCTGCCGGTATCTCGATCTCGAAATCGCCGAACGTTCGGAAATCATGGGTGCCGATGCGAGACAGAAAAATATCGCTCATGCCTGACCTCGCCGTTCCCAGGCCTTCACCAACGCAATGACGATGTCATCCGGCGACTTCTTCTCGTCGAGTGCGATCCGCTCCCATTCCTCGGCTAGTGTCCGCGGCAATCCCGGTTTGGGCACGCCGCCACTCAATTCGTCGAGCGCTGCGTCCTCGAAATCATCCTTGTCAACTTCCCATGGGCGGGCGAGGAACGTTCTTTTGAGAAAGTCGGCGAAGCTCGCCTCGTCGCTGTCGTCATCCTCGGGACGGAGCCACGCCAGTTTTCGGGCTACGCGATCGTCGCGCTCGACCATGAGGGCGAGCGCTCGCCATGCTTCCTGCCGCTCGCTCGCACGCGGACCAAGCAACATCAGCTGCAGGTCAAGCGCTTCGTTGCTGGCGAGATAGGAACGCGCAACGACGCATTGGTTGCGGTAGCGCCGCAAAGTCTCGCGCACCGCTTCAAGGGTTGCGATGTCCGGCAACAGGCCGAGGACGATGTTGAAGCGATCGATGCGGACGGCATGGCTTTCGGCGGGCAAGTCGGCTGGACTGAGCAAGGTCGATTTGGTCGAGCCGCCGTTGAAGGTCGAGCTGGCCAATTGCGGCCGGTCCGAAACCGTGAGACCAACTCCACTCGCTGCCTTGCGCAGACGGTCTGTGAAGTCGACCAGTTTGGAAGACAATTTCACCCCGTCGGTCATGCTGCGCCGCCTTTCTCGATCGCCTTGTTCAACACCTCAAAATGCCGCGCCTCGACCGCCGCCAGCAGGTCGCGAAGAGCGCCAAGGCCAGCCGCGACCGCGTCCGAGAAATCGCGGTTGATCGACATGATCACCGGACCCGCACCATCCGTTTCGCTCAACGCCGGCTGATCGGAGTCGATCTGGGCAAAGGCACGTTCAGCCCCGCGTGCAACTTCGATCATGCCCTTGACGATCAGGATGACGAACTGAGTCTGCCACATATAGGAGGCTGCGCACAGCGCCATGTCGTTCCCGTTGATCAAGTTAGCGGCACAGCCGTGACCCGCCCAGGCACTATCGCCGTCACGCTCGCGGATGAGGTTGCCCGGGCCAGCGCCCTTGGGGGAGGTGGTTTGCCAGGCAGCCGCGATCGCCAGCGACACCGCTGTGCCGCGAATGATCTCCTTCCTTTTGGTCGGCCCAACCAGCACCTGTGCGGCATCGCGATTATCACCGTCTTCGACCGCGCAAATCATCAGCCGCAAGAAATGGTTGAGTAGTCCGGGGTCATCGGCGAACGACGCCCGCCAATCGACCCAGGTGGCCGCCATAGCGGCGCGGAGATCGTTCGCAACGGTCAGTCCGACCGGCCGGCCAGGGTCGGCGTTGCTGGCAAAGAAGGGCTGAAGGTGCGCGTTGAGTTTATCGAGAAGCCAAGCGTCGAGCGCGCGATGAATTCGCCGCGCCAAGATATCAGGGGCGACCTCGACCGGATTTTGTGCCGCACCACCGGGATTTCCGCCAGTTATGGTCGGCATCGTCATACCCTCGGCGTGCAGGGAGTCGAGGCTCAACGCCCTGACATGTTGGGTCCACAACGCTGGCGTGGCATGCAGTCGGCTGACGCGGCTGTGGCACGCTACCCGAAGGATCGCGCCGGCCGCCGCGCCGAACTGATCGGGGCCGTCGGGCAGGATGATCTCAAACGCCTGATCATCGCTCCATGCGCGCACGAGCTCTTCGGCCGCAATGGCCCCGGACCAGCGCAAGCGGTCGGCACTACGCCGGACCTGAATCGAGATCGGCAGTTGTTGCTCGGTGTGCCGCTGCCATCTGGGCGCAAGCGGAATGCCGGCTTTGCGGGCCGCTTCCAGAAACAGCGTCCGAGCATGACCCGACAATTTCGGGATCAGCGTCGCATTCCCGTGACGAGCTAGCCACTCCTTATGTACGTCATCATGGCCGGCCAGATGCGGCTCGAAGGGACCGCGTACCGCGGCGCGCAAAGGACCGCGACGCACAATCACGGAATCGGCGGCGACCATCTCGCCTGCGCAGTCGAGCCAGAATGGTGCCGCTGGCTCGTGGGCGGGGTCGGGTGGATCGATTCGCACCACCGCGTCGCAGTGGAGATGACGAAAGCTTCGCTGTGCATCGGCATCGCAGGCCTTAACAGTCAGATAGGCGGCGAGACGATTGAGGGTCGACGTCGAGACTTCGAACATCTCGGCACGCTGCGTCTGCAATGTCAGCCGGACGCCGGGCCGCAGTTGTTGGGTCACGGCAGCGACCAGCCCGATCGCGTTGAGCCGAGCGAATAATTGCGCGTCATACGCCGCCATGAAATCGTACCGCGCGCCTGCCGCGTCGGCGGTGCGAGCCTCGATGTCGATCGCTGCCAGTACGGCGGAAAGCTCGTCGATTCCCGGATGATTTGCGATCATGCCGATCATGCCAGCGTGATCGAAATTTGTTGCCCCGGCAGCAACGAGGTCGATCAAGCCACCATCGCCGGCACCGCTGACAAAGAAGCGCGGAGTCGGGCGCCCCTGAAATTCGGCGACGGGCACGCCGGCGTCGGACCAATAACTCGCGCTCTGGATGTTCTGGACCGGCTCATCGGGTTCGAGGCCAAATCCCACAGCGAGCAACACCATATTGAAACGCTCGGTCGGCTCCTGCCCCGGTTCCGGCGCGTCCAGGTCGAGGTAGCGGACGGCATAGCCGTCTGCTGCGAGGTCCAGCCCAGTCACGCTGTGACGTGGACGCTTCTGCAGCCGCGGGGCGACGCGCAGACAGATATGCTCGAACCCTGTCAGGACATCGTCGCGCACCGACACGCAGCTGCCGGACTCCCAGTCGAGAATGGGCAGATCGGCGATCGGATCGGTCGTATCGTGCGCCGGCCAGTCGTAGATATGCGGGTCGAGCCGACGCCGCGCGGTCGTCGACTGGAGCGATAGTAACTCGCCGGCGGTCTCGAACAGCCACACGTTCCGTCGCCCAGCACGATGTGCATCGCCTGTGGTCGGGCACCCTGGACCTCGGCGATCAGATCCGAATACAGGCCCAGCTGAAGAACATGACTGGCCTTGGCCGCCCGGGCCAGCTTGGTGTCGACCGCCTCGTAGCTCCACGAGCCTAACGCGGAAGGTGTTTCGACTCGGCGCAGAAAATCCACGAAGCCATGCCAGGGCTGATCGAGAAACGCTGCCTGATAGACGATTTCGGAACCCTCGCGCATCGCCACCATAGTCGCGGTCGCGCGGTGCTCGAGCGAGCCGGAGGCCGTCACCTCTGCCACATCCCCCAACTGCTTCAGATGCTCGAGATAGGCTGCCTCGTGCTTGTGCCCTGCGTCCTGAATTAACTTCGCCCCTTCCTCGTCCGTAGCCCGATCCGGGAGGCTCGCAGGATCGCGCAGCTTGCGCAGGTTCAGCGCGGCCGCGTGTGCACAGCCGAGAAAGGCGTTGAGGTCTGATGCCGAGTGCAGCAGGAAATCATGATATTTACGCATATGGGGCTACTCGGCAGGGCGGGCGACAAGGGCGGACGCCGATGAATTATCGCACGTGTCGTTTTCCCCACAAGGAGTAATGTTTGCTCACGTTTTCACAGATCTAGGGTAGATCGGACCACACGCGCCGAAGTCCATGTCCACTCCCATAAACAGTCATTACGCGAAGCCTAGCCCCCATAAGCAATCATTTTGCGGTGCCCAGTGCGAAACAAGCACGTTTTGGCAGCGGCAAACTATCAGGTTTTGAGCGCTGAACGCTGTACCACAGGCCTCGCTACGTAACGTTCAATCGCCCGCCCGCACACCAACTCTTGACGCTTCCGCCGCAACGGATGCTCAGCCAATCGGTTGGCTTGCTTGGGGTCCTTTTGCTCTCAAGGCGATCGGCCAGATTGAGCGCAGGAGAACGGGCCCTAATTATAGAAACGCCCGACAGCCCATACGGCTAGGGCACCAGGGATATGAGATCTACTTTAGCCGACAGCATTCGCGTGCGCTTAAATTCATAAATTCTACCTTCTAAACTAGGAAGAACCGTATGGCGGGTTGACCGGCTGCTAGCCTTTAAAATCAGCCCGCCCCGCTTGGGTTCAGCTACCCTTGCTGGACGCGGCCGAAATCACGCTTGTGCTAACAGTTCCTGCGGTAGCGGGACCATCTTTGAGTGTAACTTTGACAACCGTGTTGGGGATCAGGTTTTCAAGGTCGAGGACAATCTCGCCCGCTCCTGCTACCTTCCATCCGTTGCCATCTAGCTTAAGGGCTGAGCCACCCCTTGCGGTGGCGGTGTTGACCTGCGCGCCCTCAACGGAGAGCTTGAGCTTGTCCGCCGACGCGGCGGCATTTGACGTCCCTACAACTACGATGAGTTTCCCCAAGCCTTTCGCCGGGTCAGCAACGATGCCCGTGGCCGTAGCCCCCAAGGTGAACGGAGTCGTAGTAGACGCCTTGGTTGCGTCGAAAAAGCGAACAGGGTACTCCTGTACACAGACATCGCCGTCCTTGATGGCTTTGTCGTCAGGACATTGCCCGTTCGGATAAGTCATTGAAAGCTTTAACTGGTATAGACGCTGGATTCCGGCGGTTGTGGAGGCAGTCCCACCAGCTTGGCCGGTCGCCTCTGAGTCCGCTGTCGGCTTGATTCCAAACCGCGCAAGCGGCTGGAAGGACCCTGTAACAGAGCGCCCGTTGGCCGCGATAGTGGCGGTGGATGCGGGTATCGGGGGACCACTTCCTTCGACGAGCATTAGCTGAGCCGCCCGGAACTCGAGCATATCCTGTCCAAGTGGAATGGTAACGGTCGAATCCCCGCTTGTTAGATTCACTAGGACTTGCTGCTTGGGCGGGAGCGCGGGCTTCCGTTGCCTGAGCCTGACAGGAACGTTTGTAAAGGCAAACTGACCCGTCGGCCTGACACTCTGGAGTTCGGTCCAGAGAGGGGCGGCTACCATTTGGTAGCGCAGCCGGGCCAGCGATAGGCACATCGGGTCTGAGGCAGCGAACCGTAGGTCCACGCCGCTTCCGGACGCATCGAGCACTTTTCCATCATCACCTCGCCTGTAGCCCTTCCCTTCCAGCAACTTTATATAATCGTCCTGATCCAGCGCGTACGCCCGCTGTACGCCGAATAGCTTCTTGAACCTGCCGGGCTTACACATACTAGCACTCAAGTGCTTGCCGACCACGTAATCGTAGAACTTCGAGCGGTTCTGACTCGTGACCCACTGGTACATTTGGGCGAGCTCAAGGTAGTTGAATTGACCGACGAACTGCTCCTGGATGTGGCTGATCTGTTCCATTAGCCGAGCGGTTCCCGGTCGGTACGGGAGGGAGCGGCCCGTCGCGCCATCGCGGAAGTTCGTTCGCGAAACCACAGTTAGATTGCGCTCGCCGTCGCCAGTGAAGGCTGTTCCTTTAGAGTTGATGCAAGGTCGAACAACTACGACGAGCGATACGAAGTGGTTCCGCTCAGACATAACATAGCCGTAACGCGGGCTCTGGACCGCTCCGAGACGCACCCGAACCGTGTCGTCGCTGAGCTTGGCGACAGTCATAAGGCTGTTGGTTTCGCGTCCCTCGCTGCGGCGGAGCGCCTCTGATGTCCGGCCAAACTGCCCGCCCAACCCCACATTGCCCGCAGTGCCAAGCATAGAAAGTGCGAGCTGTCGGACGTTGTCTGCCGAACGTGCCGCCTTCATGCCCTCTAAATTGTCGGTAACAATCATTGGCAGCACCTGTAAGGTGTCATAACTCCCAGCGGCGCATTCGGATTGTCGGCCGGCGATAGCCGCGGCCGCCGTAGGCATGCCCGGAGTCGCCCCGTTTTCAAGAGATCTAGCAAGCGACTGGGTTGGTAGCGCCAGCCCAGCCCGGCTCTGCTCGTCCTCCGAGTGAATGGTGATGTCAGCCTCGACGTCGTACGGCATCGATCTTGCATTCGGCGCGACGTTGAGTTGAAGGCGCACGACAAACGCCTGCGAGCCCGGCCAGCGCACCTGGTCCTTTATGTACCTGTTCAGTAGCGCAACCTCCTGCAGCAGGGCAGTAGCTGCTAGGTAGCGCAGCATCGGGTCGTCGCCGAAGGTGGGGCTCGCGAGCGCAGTGAGAGCGGCGGCGCCTGTTGGAGTAAGTCCGGCGGGAGCGGGAACGGTCCCGGTCTGCCGTGTCCGCGTATTGTCTACCGTTGTTACAATCTCGCCGGTTTCCGCGTCTGTGACTTCGTTAGTAGTCCGCAGGCTGGTGACGCCCGGTAGGCCGGCCTGAACATTTGCAGTTAGCGCATCAAAAAGGCGTTCGTCGAACGACTGCGTGATTGGCATCGCGTTTGCGAGTGCTGTGGCGCTGTCCAATTTGAAGTTGGGCTGAAGATCCGTCGCAACCTCATCCCACTCGATCGGATCACCATGCTTGGATATAGCGACTGTACCGACGTCGTCCGCCCATTGGACCTGTATGCCTCTCTCAAAGGCGGGTTCACCGGCGCACCCCCCGAGAAGTGTTAGGCTGAATCCCGCCGAAAGCACGTAAGACGACTTTTTCATAACACCCCCCGGTTTCAGCTAAAGCGAGTTCGACCGCATCAACTTTATTGTTAAAGTTTTCAAATATAAAAAGGCCGCAAGCGTATTCAAATCGAAAGTGGCAAAGTACAGCCTATGACCACCAGTCTTTCGGCAAATGGCCGACACCAATGGATGATTCTGCCGTCATTCTGCTAGATCGCGCGGATTTCCAGAACGGTCCATCATTTAATAAAGCGTCTTGCCCATATTCGAAAGATCATCACGCTGATAATAAACGTTTAAATCGTGACGCCTTTAAGCAGCGCAGCATAACAGTATCATCCCTGTCCGGCGTAAGGATCAATCATCGATTTTATAGTTTGCGTAAAAATGATTGGCCGCCGCCTCACGCGTATCGTCGGTTTGGCACCTTAGCCTACCCGTCAGACTCTTCGCCATCAGCCTGAACTCGGTTTGAGCTTTAATCGCCGCAACCTTTTCCATATCTTGTATCTGCGGCTGATCCAAACTAAACGGAGGTCGGTTAAATTTCGGCGTCCACTGGTCAAACTCAGCTTGGGCTGCTGAACTTGCGTCGGTCGCTTCTGTTTCTTCGTGACGCCGTATAGCCTCGCCCACCTCAGTCATCCACGTCGAATAGCCGGGAAATCTACGCCCGGTATTTCGCGCCTGTGGGAGCATGTTTTCACGGAACATTTTCAATCCCGAATCAATTGTTCGCACGGGATCGACTTTATAATCGTCGCCAAGACGGCGACAACCTGCATCGGGCCAGCCTTGATTTTCGCTTACTACAGGCCTGCCTGTCAGACAGCAGCCGACCAAGGCGGGAACTGTAAGCAGGAAAACCGCACAAAGCGTCTTTCGGCCCATTTTCAGCACTTTCGTCATTCGAGTCCGCGAAAAGTCGGCACACAGGAGGGCTCGCCTTCGAGCAACTACCTTTTACAATGACGCTCACAGTTACAGGCTGTCCGTAATGGACAATGTCTTACATCTTATCTACACAAGGGAAACCAGCAAGATATTTTTACGTCCCGATGCCACGGGTTGAAAAGGCTTCAACACTAGCGCCTTACCGGCGATCGATTTTTCTTGCGCCACGATCGTCCCAACAAAATGGCCGAAAATCCGTATTATATGCCTTACCGCCCCTAAGCGCGCTCATGCGAGCGCATTTAAGAGCGGTCTTTCGTCCGCCCCACAAAGCGGCCTTCGCCGGACGCATACACGACATCGGTTACGAACAAAGGCCAATTCGGCCACGTCAGGCAACTTCACCGCGCAGAACTTCACCGGCAGCAACTGAGCCCGCGCGCCGCCTCGTAGGCCGCTACCCAACCCGCTCCGGCGCCGGGACCCAATAACTTGCGCTGAGCGACGCACAACTTGGTGATACATGATGGGCCGCCCTCATCTACCGGTCGCTCGTTTGCCGTGTAGGTCGCGCCTGGCGCATACTCACGGGAAGTAGGTTGATCGACTCCTGATCGGGTATGCCGGACGTGACGACGGGAATTTTAGCCACCAATTCTCGAAGCCTCTGGAGCGAAGCGGCTGAAGGATAACGCGTTTCGCCTTCGCCTTTACCCCGATGACCGAGGTGATCGTTGCGGAACTCGATGAAGACCTCCTGGTCCTTCAGTTCGTCCGCCACCATGTGACGCGCTGAGTGCATAGCCTGACCGCGAACGAGGCCGGGCACCAACGGCTTCAGATAGATCCACCAAAGCTTGTAGAAAACGTCGCCCAACTTCCGCTTCGTATCACCGCCCGGCATCAACTCTGGGAACAGCAGCGTCTCGCCAGCAAGGCGCATCGCCTCGACGTAGCGAATGAACCCGAGGCGGACGAGTTCGTCCGCCACCACAACGACCCTGCGCGCCGACTTGTTCTTTATTCGGCCAGTTTCGGTTGCTCGGATCAGGATGTAGGCGATGCCGTGCCGCTCTTCGATGTCGTCGAGCATTAGCTTGCATAGTTCTTCGCGCCGCGCCCCGGTGTACCAGACTAGCAGCAACACGAAAAACAGCCCGTCGTGAATGACGGTGTTGCCCGGCTGCAGCCGATCGCGCGTTCCAACGCATCCCGTCCATAGCGCCAGCCGGAAGATCGCCTCGCCCTGTTCGCGCGTGTAGCGCTTGCGGGCCTCGCGCTCGTCCTCGTCGATGGGCAGGGTGAAGTCACCAAAGTCGATAGGCGCGACCACGTCGACCTGATTGCGCATGAATTTATGGATTTGACCAAGCTTGTTGAAATGCTTGTTCGTCGTCCCCGTCGAGAAGCCGACGTCTTCGGGCGCGAGGTGGCCGGTATCGATCCGTTCGACAGCGTCAGCGGCGGCGGCTTCGAGCGACCGCGCAGGATCCCTGTCGTGGATTGATTTACCGAAATGCACCGGAAGCTGATCGAACCATCGATCGAGGTCGATGATCTCCTTCTTGGTCACCTTCCAAAGAGGCGTGCCTGGCGGCAGCGATTTCTCCAACAGCGTCGCTGCCCAGCGGATCTGCCGAAGTGTTTGCTCTCCGACGCTGTCTTTTGATCGCTTGCCATCCCGGCGGTGATCCAACAGCCGCGGTGTCTCCTCGATCATCCATTCGGCGGCTTGGGTCGGCGTGCATGTGCGCCAGCGTTCGGGAATGGCGAGCGCTTCCGTATCGCCGCTTGGGATCGGCGTGGGGGGAGGTTCAGGGGCTTCCACTGCGTGAAAGCCTGATCCGGATTGGAGCTGGCGGTCGGCATCGACGTACGCATCCCGATAGGCGGTGTAGAGCGCCAGCTCGACCTTCCAGCGAAGATAGTCATCGGGTTCAAGACCAGCCTTCCCAAGATGCCAGTCTATGTCGCTTCGTCGAATGGGCGTGATCCCGCGCTCTTCGCGCAGCCCAATCGTCTGGCGCAGGTCGGCAACCCGGCGCTCGTCCCAGCCTTCAGCCCGCAGCCGGTCCTCCTCGTCGGACATGAAGGAGAGGTGGCCGCCCATCCGGGCCAGCCGTTCGAAGTAATCGACATAGGCATTGTTGGCGGCAGACATGAGCTCAGCATCGCCCGGCGCTGCACGTTGCTGCGTGCAGAGCTCCGCGAGACGTGCCTCATACATGTCGCGGGCGATCTTCTGCAGCTCGCGCTCAGTCAGGTCGCGCTCGGCGCGCATGCGTTGGTTCAGCATAATAACCACCCGATCATAGGACGCGGTCAACGCCGCGCCCCGGTTCCGTGCCTGCAGCCGGTCGGGGGTTCCGAGCGACAGGCGAACATCAATAGGCTTATTATGGAACGAAAAATGAACTCTGCGCCACCAGAAAATATGGCCGCGGCGATAAATATGCTGGAGTGAGGCCAAGGTACATGATCTCCTCGGACAGCCCATTGGCACAGTCGAATGCACACGCTGGGACGTCCGAACCGGGGTTAGCCAGTTATATCAGGCACTTAGCAGAAAATTTGGCTGGGGCGGCAGGGTTCGAACCTGCGCATGGCGGCATCAAAAGCCGCTGCCTTACCACTTGGCGACGCCCCAGCAAGGCGTGCGCTTATAACCGCGCACGCGGGTTAGGGAAGGGGCTTTAGGCCAGGTATTCGACCCAGCCGTGTGGATCGGGCGCCTGGCCGCGCTGGATCGCGACCAGTTGCGCGCGAAGCCGCGTCGTCACCTCGCCCGGCCCGCCATTGCCGATGCGGAAATCGCGCGACGTGCCGCGCACGCGGCCGATCGGCGTCACCACCGCCGCGGTGCCGCAGGCGAAGCTCTCGCGTAGTCGGCCGCTGGCGGCATCGGCTTCCCATTGGTCGATCGCATACGGCGCCTCGCGCACCGTCATGCCGGCGTCGCGCGCCAGCGTCAGGATCGAATCGCGGGTGATGCCGGGCAGGATCGTTCCCCCCAGCGGCGGGGTCTGCAGGCTGCCGTCGTCCATCACGAAGAAGGTGTTCATGCCGCCCAGTTCCTCGACATAGCGGCGTTCGACCGCGTCGAGGAACACCACCTGGTCGCATTCCTCGCGGATCGCCTCGGCCTGTGCGAGCAGCCCGCTGGCATAATTGCCGCCGCACTTGGCAGCGCCGGTGCCGCCGGGCGCGGCCCGGGTGAAATCGTCCGACACCCACACGGTGATCGAGGGGGCGCCGCCCTTAAAATACGCGCCCGCGGGCGAGGCGATGACCATGTAGAGATATTCGGCCGAGGGCTTCACCCCCAGGAACACTTCGCTCGCGATCATGAACGGGCGCAGGTACAGCGATCCGCCGTCGATGCTCGGCAGCCAGGCGCGGTCGGCACGGACCAGCGCGCGGATCGATTCGAGGAACAGCGCCTCGGGCAATTCGGCCATCGCCATCCGCCGCGCCGATTCGGCGAAGCGTCGCGCATTGGCATCGGGGCGGAACAAGGTCGCGCCGCCATCGTCGGTGCGATAGGCCTTGAGCCCTTCGAAAATCTCCTGGGCATAATGCAGCACCGACGATGCCGGATCCATCTGCAGCGGCGCGCGCGGGCAGATCCGCGCGTCGTGCCAGCCCTGCTCGGTGTTCCAGCGGATCATCGCCATATGATCGGTGAACACCCGCCCGAAGCCCGGATTCGCCAGCAGCGCCTCGCGCTCGCTCGCCGCGACCGGATTGGCATTTGGTTCGATCGTGAAGGGCAGGGTGGCGGTATCGAGCATCGGGGGCATCCAGCGTCAAAGCGCCATGGGAGCGCCATGGCCAAGGGTTGCCGAACGGTAGGGGCGCTGCCAAAACAGGTCAACATGGCTGGCCCAACGATCCCCGATCCGCTGCGTACCGCCTCGCCCTTGTTCCTGCGCGAACCCGAAATCCGCAAGGGGATCGAGCTCCTCTATTTCGGCTATAGCCACCTCACGCGCTCGGTCGACGATGCGTTGGCGGCGCAAGGGCTGGGGCGGGCGCACCACCGCGCGTTGTACTTCATTGCGCGCCAGCCGGGGCTTACGGTGAGCGAGTTGCTGGCATTGCTGGCGATCACCAAACAGTCGCTCGGCCGCGTGCTCGGCGATCTCACCGAACGCGGGCTGGTCGAGATGCGCCCCGGGGATCGTGACCGCCGCCAGCGCCTGCTGCGGCTGACCGCCGAGGGTAGCGCGCTTGAGACCGCGTTGTTCGACCAACTGCGCGAGCGCTTGTCTGCGGCCTATGCCAGCGCGGGGCAGGGCGCGGTCGGCGGCTTCTGGGCGGTGCTCGAAGGGCTGATCCCCGACGAGGAACGCGCGCGCATCGCGATGCTCGGCCGCTAAATCCCCTCCCGCGAACGGGAGGGGGCAAGCGTCACGCCACCTTGAAGCCTTCCTTGTTCATCGCGCTCGTCAGGTGCTTGTTCTTCTCCTCCGACAACTGCGCGCGCAATGCCGGGAACAGCTCGGTCTCTTCCTCGGTCATGTGCTGCTCGATATCGGCGCGGAACTTGCGCACCTTGATCAGGAAATCGGGCGAATCCTTGGGGCTGTTGTCGAGGTCGTAGAGATGCTGCTTCACATAGCCGTGATCCTTGGTGAGGTGATCGGCCGCCTCCACCTGTCCCGCCTCGCGCAGCGCCGGGTAGATCACGCTCGATTCCTCGACGTCATGCTTCACCAGTGCGTGCTTCATCTGCGCCAGCAGCATCGCCCGCTTGGTGGTGTTGCGCGAATCGGTCGCCTCGAGCGCGTCGAAGATCTTGAGCACCGCCTTGTGCTCGAGCGTCAGCGCCTCGACCCAGTCGCGCGCCAGCGCGCTCGGCGCCTGCACCGCGGCCTTGCGGCCGATCATCGCGAGCATGCCCAGCGCCGCACCCGCGGTCGCCGCGCCCGCCAGCAGGCCCAGATTGGGCTTGTCGGGCTTGGCGGTACGACCTTCGCTATCGCGGTCGATGGTGGTGGTCGTCGTCATGGGTGCCTCCGTTGCAAATCCGTCTGACCGGACAACGGGTCGGGGCAAGCGGCGTTCCGTCGACCTCAGCCGCGCGCGGCGGCGGCCATCTCGGCATTGCGGCGGGTCGCCGCCTCGAGCGTGCGCGTGACCAGTGTCACCAGCGCATCGTCGGCGTCGAGGACGTTGAGCCCCTCGCGCGTCGATCCGCCCGGGCTGGCGACCCGGTCGGCCAGCACGACGGGGCTCTCGCTTGCGCCAGCGGCCAGGATCGCCGACCCCTCGACCGTCGCGCGCGCCAGCCGCAGCGCCTGGTCGGCGGGCAGCCCGAGCGCCGCGCCGCCCCGCGCGAGCGCATCGATGAAGCGATAGGTGAAGCCGGGCCCGCTGCCCGACAGCGCGGTGACGACGTCGAACAGCGCCTCGTCGTCGATCCATTCGAACAGCCCGAGCGGCGCCATCAGCGCCTCGGCAGCGGCGCGCCCGCCCGCGTCGCCATGCAGCGCCACCACGCCCTTGCCGATCGCGACGGGCAGATTGGGCATCGCGCGCACCACCGCATCGGCGGCAAAGCGCTCGGCGAGCGTCGATACCTCGACCCCGGCAAGGATCGACACCAGCAACGGTACCGGCGCGGCGCCCTTACGAAGGCTCGGCAGCGCCTGGTCGATCAGTTGCGGTTTCACCGCGAGCACGACGATCTCGGGCAGCGGGCCATCGGGCGCCTGCGCCATCACGGCCACACCCTCGGGTACCGAAGGACTGCCCGGATCGATCACTGTCACCTTGGCCGCGGGCAACCCGCTGGCGATCCAGCAGCGCAGCATTGCGCCGCCCATGTTGCCCGCGCCGACCAGCCACAATGTCGGCATCGCGTCGCCGTTCACGCCTCGCCCTGCGTCTCGATCAGCGATGCGGCGATCGCTTCCTTTGGGGTCTTTCCGCCCCACAGCACGAACTGGAACACCGGATAGAAGCGCTCGCATTCGTCGATCGCGCTTTCGATCAGCATCTCGGCCTGGTCGAGCGTCAGCGTGCCGCCGCCTTCGCCGTCGATCATCGCGGCGTGGCGGTACAGCAGGATGCCGCTGGTCGACCAGAGCTCGAAATGGCCGATCCAGAGCTGTTCGTTGACCAGCCCCATCGTCTCATAGATCGTCGCGCGGCGTTCGTCGGCGACGCGGACGTCGGGGAAGGCCAGGAATTGCAGGACATTGTCGTCCTCGCGCCAGATCGCGCGAAGCTCATATTCGGCCCAGCTGCCCTTCACCTTCGCGACGATCTCGTCGTCGTCGCGCTCATGGCTCCAGCCATGCGCGGCGAAATAGCTCTCCAGCATGTCGATGGGTGCCGCATCGTCGCGGTCGAACTCGGCTTCTTCGAGCATGGTCATCCTTTGCACGGCCCGGGTGCCCGGTGCAAATCGTGTCGCGCCGCCGTCCCCCGCGCAAGCGGGTTGCGGGGAGGACGGCCAGAAACCTGTGGACGGTTGCTCAAATCGCGGGCGGCGGTGCCAGCTTGGCTTCGAGCGCGTCGATCCGCGCCTTCAGCGCGTCGTTCTCGTCGCGCGCGGCGGCGGCCATCGCCTTGACCGCGTCGAACTCGTCGCGTGCAACGAAGTCGAGCCCGCCGATCCATTCGCGCGCACGCTCGCGCGCGGCGCCTTCGGCCTCGCGGCCCATGCCGGCGATGGTGCCCGCGGCGCCATTCAGGATCTTGGCGAAATCGTCGAACAGGCGGTTTTCGGTCTGCATGGTTCTATCCTCGAAGCGTTCAAAGCTCGATTTGGGTGGACGCGCCCGACGGCACAAGGGTTTCGCCATAGGGATTGAGCCGATCGATCTCCCATGACAGCAGCAGCGCGAAGCTGATCCAGCACAGATACGGTACCATCAGCCACGCCGCCAGGCTGCGCACGCGCGCGAACGCGAAGGTGCTGGCGATCGCCAGCACCAGGATGACCGCGATATGGATCACCGCAAGGCTCACCAGATGCGCGCCGAAGAACAGCGGCGCCCATGCGAGGTTCACCAGCAACTGCAGGATGAACAAGCCAATAGCGAGCCCGCGTCCGCGTGCCCGGCGCGCGTTGAGGATGATCGCCAGCGCGAGCCCCATCAGGACGTACAGCGTCGTCCAAGCCACGGGGAATGCCCAGCCGGGCGGCTGCCATTCGGGTTTGGCGAGCGCCATGTACCAGGCGTTTTCCGAGCCCGTCGGCGCGATCCGGCCCGACAGGAACCCCAACAACACAACTGCGGGAACGGTAACGACCGCCCAGCGCAGGAAGGATAGTCGCAACTGGCCCCGTGACGCTAATTCGCGCATGCCGTTCCTTCTCGTCGAACCGCACCCGCGCGGCGCTCCGCCCTAAACCAAGACGCGATGCGATGAAATGATCCGTATCGCACCGCGATGGGACGGTTTTCTTCAGGCGCACCCGCCAATTCCGTTCGCCCTGAGCTTGTCGAAGTGCCCTTCTTCTTGAGTGGCCGAAAGTTTACGCTCGAGTCGCCTTGGGATCGAGCAGGCTCGCAGCGATCAGGAACTCGACATTCCCCTCGGGGCCGGTGATCGGGCTTTCGACCACCCCCTCGACCGTCCAGCCGATCCCCGTCAGCCAGCCCGAAACCTCGTCGCACACCCGCGCGTGGATCTGAGGGTCGCGCACCACGCCGCCCTTGCCGACCTCGCCGCGCCCCGCCTCGAACTGCGGCTTGATCAGCGCCAGCAGCCGCCCACCGGGGCGAACGAACGACAGCGGCCGATCGAGCACCTTGGCGAGCCCGATGAAGCTTGCATCGCACACCACCAAGTCGATCGGTTCGGCGATGTGCGCGGCGGTCAGGATCCGCGCGCTGGTCTGTTCGTGGACCACCACGCGCGGATCCTGCCGCAGCTTCCACGCAAGCTGGTTGGTCCCCGAATCGACCGCATAGACTCGCGCCGCGCCGTTCGTGAGCAGCACATCGGTGAACCCCCCAGTCGACGACCCGACATCGATCGCCACCGCGCCCTCGACCCCCCAGCCGAAATGCGCGAGCGCATGCGCCAGCTTCACCCCGCCGCGCGATACCCAGGGATGGTCGCGCCCGCGGACGTCGAGAACGACGTCGTCGGCGAACGGCTGGCCCGGCTTCTCGACCTTGCGATCGCCCGCGAACACCAGCCCCGCCATCACCAGCGCCTGCGCGCGCGTGCGGCTCTCGGCCAGCCCGCGATCGACGAGCATCTGGTCCACGCGCATCTTGTTGGCCACACCGTTTCTCCACCCACATTCGATCGGGCGCACGCAACCCTCGATTGGCCGCGCGGCTATTGCATACCAGGTAAGTAGGAATTACCTGTGATGACGGTGGAGGCGAGACTGTCGTCCGTCCCCTAGAGCGTCCGCCGGTCGCGCCTTCGCCGCCCTTTTAGACTGGAGACGGCAAATGGGTATCTTTTCCGACATCGACTCCGCTGCCCCGGTGGTCCTGACGGTGCCCGGCCTCGGCGGCTCGGGGCCCTCGCACTGGCAGAGCTTGTGGGAGGAATCGCGGCCCGACACGACGCGCGTCGACCTCGGCATGTGGAACACCCCGCATCGCAACGCCTGGGTGACCAAGCTCGACCAGGCGATCCGCGCCACTCGCGCGCCGGTCGTGCTCGCGGCGCACAGCCTCGGCTGTCTCGCGGTCGCCTGGTGGGCGGCGCTGTCGCCGCAGCCCTTCGGCTGGCCGGTCGCGGGCGCGTTGCTCGTCGCCCCCGCCGATGTCGATCGCGCCGACGCGCATCCCGATCTCAAGGCCTTCGCGCCGTCGCCGCGCCAGCTGCTGCCTTTCCCGTCGATCGTGGTCGCCAGCACCGACGACCCGTGGATCGACATCGCGCAGGCGCACAACCTCGCCGATGCCTGGGGCAGCCACTTCGTCGACGCCGGCGCGCAGGGGCATCTGAACGCCGCGAGCGGCATCGGCTGGTGGACCGAAGGCCAGGCGCTGCTCGACCGGGTGATCGACGCCTCGTCGGACCGCACCGGCCGCCCGCGCACCGCGGGCGATGCGCGCTCGGTACTGGCGATCCAGGCGACCGATGCCGCGCAATCGCACTATCTGGGGCGTAGCTAACCCCGCCCACCGTTCGTGCGGCGTATCGAAGCACCGGCCCGCTTGGGGCAAGTCCTTCGATACGCGCCTTCGCCTCCGCTCAGTCGCTACTCAGGACGAACGGACCTGGGGCCTCAATACGCCAGCCGCACCAGCTTGGCCTTGCGCGTCGTGAGCTTGGCGAGCACGCTGTCATATCCCGCCAGATGCCCCGCGCCGACCGCCATGAACACCGTTCCCGGGGTTTCGAGCCTTTTCTCGATCCAGTCGGCCCAACGCTCGTTGCGGTCGTTCAGCAGCACCTTGGCGACTTCGGGGCTCTCGCGCAGGCTGTCGTTCATCAGCTTGCCCAGCGCCTCGGGGTCGCCCTTGGCCCAGGCGCCGACCATCGTCTCGATCATCGGCCCCAGCCCGTCGAGCTCATCGACCGTCGATACCAGCAGCCTTACTTGCGCCGGCTGCGGCAACGCGTCGAAAAAGCCCAATTGCTCCTCGGCGGTTTCGAGGCCGATCACCGGCTTGCCCGCCGCCTTGGCCGCCGCGCTCACCTGCGCCTCGACCCCCTGGGTGGGGTCGTAGCCCAGCTTCTGCAGCGGCAGGAGGCTGAGGTTGACCGAGGCGAACCACGGATCGAGCCGGTCGAACGCGTTGGCGGGCAGCCCCAGCCCGGTCACCGCCTTGGCATAGGCCTCGCGCTTGTCGGCGGGCAGCTTCTCGGTCAGCGTCGGCCCGGTCGGGTTGACCGCCAGCTTCATGATGAGCCCCTGCATCGCCGCCGGCTCGGGCGCGACCAGCTCGAGCACGACTTGGTCGCTCTGGTCGAACGCGCGGCGTACCGCATCGTCGAACCACGACAGGCCGGGTTTGAGCACATGGATCGTGCCGAACAGATAGATCGTCGTGTCCTCGTCGCGCACCGCCCACAAGGCGGGATCGGCATCGACCGAGGGTGCGGCAGCGGCGGCGGGCGGTGCCGCGGTGAGCGCCGGCGCGGCAGGCGCGGTCTGCGCCGCCGCGATCGCGGGCAGGGCGGCGAGCCAGAGCGCCGTTCCCACTTTCAGCAACGTCATTTTCATCGTCATTCTCCCTGCGATCGCGCCGCGATCAGTTGCGATATTTGAGCCAGCCATAGCTGATCGCCGTGACGATCACGGTGGCCATGAAAATGATCTCGCCGTTGGGGGCCGGAACGAGCGCGCCTTTCCACAACGTCCACCATGCGGGGTAGGTGAGCGCGTACAGGTTCAGGCCGATCATCGACGCCAGCATATTGTCGCGGCGGTCGAGCTCATCGGTGCTCTGCCAATAGCGCAGCCCGCCCCACAGGATCGCGATCACGCCAAGGACGACGGCACCGATCGCGAAGGCCGGTGAGAGCGCTCCGACCCCGGCCGCCGGTCCCTTGGTATCGTCTTCGACCAACGCCATGGCCAGCCCCGTGACGAACCCCGCTGCAGCCAAGGCGGCAAACAGGCGGCGAACTCGTCGCTGCCGCAACCGCGCCGCCTGTTCCCCGGTGCCGATCGGGCCGTCACGCATCTTCACCCCCATGCTCGTCATCGAAAATCTCCTCGATCGGGGCATCGAACAGGCGTGCGATCTTGAACGCCAGCGGCAACGAGGGGTCGTATTTCCCCGTCTCGATCGCGTTCACCGCCTGGCGCGACACCCCCAGCCGGCCGCCAAGCTCGGCTTGGCTCCAGTCCCGTTCGGCGCGCAGCACTTTCAGGCGATTTTTCATCCACACTCCGGCCGGTTCCCCTGCCATGTCTAGCTGACCTTATGTCAGGCGACCATGACAAAGTGCCATATCATGCAAGAATGTCAAGCGTCCATGACTAAAGGTCGCGGTCCCATGACGTGGGTGGTCACGCGGCAGCGTCGAACTTGTCGCGTTTCCTCTGCCCGAACAGCAGCTTGCGCTCGAGGTGCAGCCGAACCGCTGCATAATAGGCGTCGAGGAACTGGCGGTCGTCGGGCATGTCGTCGCGCCCGATCCGCCGCCGAATCGCCGCCGCGACGGTGGTGATCGAATCGCGGTCGTCGCGCCGCAGCACCTCCTCGAGCTTCTGCAGCTCATATTGGCCATAGGCGTCGAGCTCGGCATCGCTGAAGGGCGTCGTTGCCGCTATTGGGGCGGCGGCGAGCAGGTCGGTACCGATCCGCCGCCGCTGCGTCTCGATCACCCAGGTTCCCGCGATCAGGTCGCCCGCGCGCAGCCGGTCGCGGTTGAAGGCAGGGAAGAACAGGAAGATCGCCGCCCACAGCAACCCCGCCGCGCCCGCCCAGCGATCGCCGATCCCCTGCGACGCGCTATAGGCGGTGAACATCAGCGGCAGGAAGATCTCGATCTCGCGCATCAGGTTGCGCGCGACGATCGCGCCGCCGGTCAGCCGCCCGCCGTCGCGCGCGATCACCCGCAACCGCATCACCCGCTTGCCCAGCGTCGCCGCGCGCGCGCCGCTTTCGGACAGGATGAAATAGAAGTTTCTTAGCGCGAAGAAGCCCAGCATCCACAAGATCAGCAACAGGCTGCCGAACGCGCTGCCCAGGCCGGCATGGAAGGCGAACAGCGCCAGCGTCGTGCCGATCAGGATCGCGAGCATCACCAGCGCATCGATGAGGAACGCCCCCGCACGCGCACCCGACCCCGCGAGCTTGAGCTGCAGTGTCACTCCCTCGGGCGTCACCAGCCGCCGTTCGAGCCCGATTCGCTTAGCCTTGGCCACGCGTCCGCCCTCCGAACGCGAAATACGCTACCCACCCCGCCAGCATCGTCAGCGCGATCGCGAAGCGCGCTTCGTCGGTGCGGACCAACTGCCGTGCAAAGCCTTCGAGCAGCCCGGCGACCAGCAGCATCACCACCACCCCGATCATCGCGATCGCCGCGCGCCGCCCCGCCTCCGACGCTGCCGCCATCCGCGTGCGCTGCCCGGGAAACGCCACCGCGCGCCCGATATGGAACCCCGCGCCCGCCGAGATCAGGATCGCGAAAATCTCGGTGGTGCCGTGGATCGACAGCCAGCCGAGCAGCCCCCAGCCGAGCCCGTGCGGCACATAGACCGCAAAGAACGCCCCCATCAGCGCGCCGTTCGACGCCAGCAGCAGCATCGTTGGCACCCCGAACGCAAAGCCCAGCGCGAACACCAGGATCGAGATCTGCGAATTGTGCGTGAACAATTGCGTCGCGAACACCTCGAGCCCGCTATCCTTCGGCGCGCCATACAGCGTGTCGCGCAGGAACGCCGCGCTCGCCTCCATGTTGCGCCCGCTCGCCATGCCTTCATCGACGATGCCGGCGAACCAGGCCGGGTCGGCGACGACCAAGGCATAGCCCGCCACCGCGCTCGCCGCGAACAGCGCCAGCGCGAGCAAGATCTCGGGCACCATCCCGCGCACCGCCCGCGGCCAGCCGCGCGCGAAGAAGCCGAGCAGCTGGCGCCGCATCGGCGTCCGCCCGCTATAGAGGATGAAATAGGCGCGCGTCGCCAGGCTCTCGAGATAGCCGACCAGGCTCGCGTCGAGCGAGGTTTCGCGCGCGATCGACAGCGCCGACAAGGTCGCGCGGTAGAGGCGCGGCAGCTCGACCAGCTCGTCGGATGAGAGGCGCCTAGCCGATCTTTTCTCGACGATGTCGAGCAACGCCTCGAGCCGAGCCCAGTCACCCTCGCGCTCGGCGCGGAAATTCCGCGTGGTGAAGAAGGGGGTAGTCGCGGGCTTCATGCGCAAAAATCCTCCCCCAGGGGGGGAGGGGGACCAGCCGCAGGCTGGTGGAGGGGGCTGGCCGCGAGCGATCCGCCTGGGGCGAACCCCCTCCACCGCTTCGCGGTCTCCCTCCCCCTGCGGGGGAGGATCAGCGTAGGGCGCTGGCGAGGATTGCAACCACCCCCCATCACCCGCGCTCCCGCAGCGCCAGATACCGCTCGACCAGCGCCAGCGGCATCGCCTGCGGATCGGCCTCGATCACCTCGATCCCCAGCCGCTTCACCCGCTCGATCACGATCCGCCGCTCGCGCAGCAGCGCCTGCGCGACATTGGCGCGCGTCACGTCGTCGGCGCTCGCCGGCCGCGCCGCGACGAAGCCTTCGAGCTCGACATCGTGGAACAGCACGAACAGCACGCGGTGCCGCTTGAGCAGCCGCTGGCCCGCCGCGAGCAGCAATTCGGCGGCGGTGGGATCGGTGAATTCGGTGAAGACCACCACCAACGATCGCCGGTCGAGCCGTTGGTCGAGCGCGGTCAGCGACAGCGTGTAGTTGCTCTCGCCCGTTCCATAATCGATGTCGGCGGCGTGCGCGTGCAGGCTGGCGAAGCTGCGCGCGCCGGTCAGCGATCCACTGTCGACCTGTGGCCGTGCGGCGAAACCGAACAGCCGCACCCGGTCGCCCGATTTGAGCGCGACGAACGCCGCGAGCAGCGCCGCCGACACCGCGCGATCGACCCGCGGCACCCCCTCGACCGGATCGGCCATCGCGCGTCCCGAATCGATCGCCAGCACCACGGCATGGTCGCGCTCGGTGCGATATTCGCGCGCCTGCAGCGACAAATGTCGCGCCGACGCCTTCCAGTCGATCGATCGGCGCTGCATCCCCGGCTGGAAATCGGTCAGCGCCTGAAATTCCTGCCCGTCGCCGCTTTCGGCGCGCATCCGGCTGCCGAACTGGGTGCTGCGCAGATATTGCCGCATCCCCTGTTCGCGCGTCGGGCGGATGTCGGGAACGACGCGGATCGCGGTGTCGGTGGTGATCCTGCGTTGCCGCCACGCGAAACCGAGCGGGCCGCGGCGGCGCGCCCAGAGCGCCGAGACACGCGCGGTCCCGCGGCGTGGGGCGGTGTAGGATAGCGCGCCATCCTCGCTGCCGTCTGATTGCTGGGGGATATCCTCTCCCCGTTCGCCCTGAGCTTGTCGAAGGGCCGTTCTGTTCTTCGAAGCGAAGGACGGTGCTTCGACAAGCTCAGCACGAACGGGGAGGGGATGGCGTGTCCTCTCGAGTGGTTCGCTTACCTCAGCCGCGAACTCGGCTCGCCCCCCACCCGCAATCGCAGGCGCAAGCAAAACCCGCCCCCCGACCGGCACCATCGCCGGCGCGTCCACCATCGCCGCACCCGCCAGCGAAGGCGCAAGCAACCCATCGACGAACACCGCCGCCACCACGACGATCACCCACCCCAGCGCCGCGACCCAGCCGCCGGGCACCGCCACCCCCAGCGCCAACGCCACCGGCGCCGCCACCGCGACCAACATCGCCGCGCGCTGGGTGGGATAGATCAACGCGGCGCCTCGGTCGCCTCGATCAGCTCGGCGACGACGTCGTCGACCTGCCGCCCGTCGATCTCAGCGGCGGGGGACAGCAGGATGCGATGGCGCAGCAACGCGGGGGCGAGCGCCTTCACATCGTCGGGGATGACATAATCGCGCCCGTCGAGCGCTGCTGCCGCGCGCGCCGCCCCGGCCAGCGCCGCCGCCGCGCGCGGCGATGCCCCGCTCGCGCAGTCGCGATGCGTCCGCGTCGCGCGCACCAAAGCGACGATATAGTCGATCACCGGATCGGCGAGCGTCACCCCGCGCACCGCCTCGATCGCGGCCGCCACCTGCGCTACGCTAGCGACCTCGCCGACGCCGCTGTCCTCGGGCCGCGGCGTGCCGGTGCGCTTGCCGTATTGCGCAACGATCGCGCGTTCGCTCGCTTCCGAAGGATAGCCGATCGCGATCTTGAACAGGAACCGGTCGAGCTGCGCCTCGGGCAGCGGATACACCCCCTGCTGCTCGATCGGATTCTGCGTCGCCAGCACCGTGAAGCGCTCGGACAGCCGCTCGGTCCGCCCGTCGAGCGTGATCGCGCGCTCCTGCATCGCCTCGAGCAGCGCCGCCTGCGTCTTGGGCGGGGTGCGGTTGATCTCGTCGGCCAGCAGCAATTCGCAGAATACCGGCCCGCGGGTCAGCTCGAACTGGCTGGTCTGGAAATTGAACAGATTCGATCCGACGATGTCCCCGGGCATCAGATCGGGGGTGAACTGGATCCGCCCGAAATCGAGTCCCGTCGTGCGCGCGAAGCTCTGCGCCAGCAGCGTCTTGGCGGTGCCCGGCGCGCCTTCCAGCAGCACATGCCCCGCCGAAAACAGCGCGACCAGCAGGAAGCGAACGACGTCGCGCTGGTCGACCACTGCCTTGGCGATTTCGGCGTCGATCGCCTCGCCAAGGCTGCGGACTTCGTCGAGGGTCATGCTGTCTCCTGTCGCCAGTCGTGTAGGCCTTGCGCCGCCGACACTAATTCGCTTTCGTGGCCTGCGCGCCGCAGCCTTTGGTCACGCGCGGCATAGCCCGGCCGCTGCGCCTCGATCCACGCCGCCAGCGACTCGCCGTGCAGATGCCCCGGCGCGCGCATCCGCTGCCCCAGCCAATCGCGCATCGTATCGGCATAGGCGCCGCCGCCCGCGCCCGCCTTGCCCGCCGCGCGCGTGAGCGCCGCCACGGTGTCGAGCAACGCCGCCTTGCCGAACGCCAGCGCGCGTGCGTCGCGCAGCGGCGGCCCGAAGCGCGCGATGCTCGCCCAGCCCGCGAGTGCGGCGGCGGCGAGCAAGGCGATTGTCACCGCGATGAAGGGCGGGGTGAACATCAGCTTCACCAGGTTGCGGTCGCCGGGGCGGTAATGCAGCGTCAGGTCGAACGCGATCCGCCCCGGCGCGGCGATCCCCATCGATTCGAGCGCGGCGACCATCGCGACGGCGTTCCGCGGATCGCGCATGCCGTAATTGTTCGCCAGATCGGGATCGGCGAGGATGTAGGTGTCGCTGCCCGCAACGCGCGCGAGCAGCGCGCCGCCGCGGTTGATCGACACCAACGGCGTGATCGCGCGCCCGCTGATCGTCGCGGGCCGCTCGACCGGACCGAAGCTCGGCAGGTCGTTCTGGTTCTGCGGACGGCGCACCCCCGGCATCCGGTCGTAGCTGGTCTCGGCGACGTTGCTCAGCATCGCGCCGATCCGCCCCGCGCCGAAATCGATCGCATCGGTCCGCCGCTCGCGCGTGCCTGTCAGCCCGTCGCGCTCGGTCTGCCATTTGGGCAGGATGATCAGCGTCGGATGCTCGATGCGCTGGCGGATGATCTCGCCCAGATCGGCGGCAGTGACGCTGCGATCGGGGGTCAGGATCAGTAGATCGTCGGTGGCATACTCCCTGCGCTCGCGCAGCATCCGCACCTCGATCCCAGGCGTCCGTGCCAGGATGTCGTGCAGCGCCTGGAACCCCGTCGCGCCCTTGGCGGCGGGGCCGGGGACGCGTCCCACCTGCCGGTTGATGTCCTCGCCGAAGCCCGACAGCAGCAGGAAGCCCAGCAGCAGCAGCGCGCCGAGCACCGTCAGCACGATCCCCGCGCGCGAACCGAACGGGGTAGGGTTGGCCCCTGTCATGGGGTCGCTCACAGCGCGAACGCCGCATAATCGTCGCGTGCGCGCTGCCAGTCCGCGACGCCCAAAGGCCGCCGCGCGAACAGCCCGCGCTCGACCAAGGCAACGATCCGCGCGAACACCGCGCGCGCATTGCCCGGCAGCACGTCGACCGCGGCGATGTCGCGCGACGTCAGCGAGGGGCGCACCACCCCGCCGCGCCAGCGCTCGATATCCTCGATGCTGCGATGGAGCAGCAGCCGCACCGCCTCGTCATAGCGCGCCGCCCCCGCCAGCGCCTCGGCCTCGGCAAGCAGCGCGCGCGCCGCCCCTGCTTCGGGTCGCCAGCCTTCCTCGGCCATCGGCGCGGGCCGCCGCCGCAACCGGTCGAGCACCCAGGCGCGCGCCGGCGGGAACAGGCTGATCACCAGGATCGCCGCCAACACCGCCAGCATTCCCCAGAAGATCACTTCCCACACCGGCCCCAGCCCGACGAAGAAGCGCTGCAACGCCTCGCCGAGCGCGGTCAGCCAGGGGGATTCGGGGTCGGGCTCGATCCGCCGCCACGGAAAGTCGAACTGAATCTCGGGGTCCGCGCGCACGGCCGCATGCGCCGCGCGGATCGCGACTTCGTCGGGCACGGGGGCGGGTGGGGGCAATCGCGACTCCGCAAGCTGCCGGCGCGGCAACCCGTGCCTTTTGCGGCACTTCGCGATTTACACGCAATGGTTTTCGCTCCACCCTGCACGCTCAAGGGGGCGAGTTGTTCACGATCATCATTCTCGCATTCCTGCTGCTTGCGGCGGCGCTGGCGGTCGCGATCGGCATGGCGATGCGCAATGCTGCCAATCGCGGCTGGAGCTTCGAATTGTCGCGGGTGATCGGCGACGCTTTCGGCGCGATCGCGCAGGCGCCGCTTCTGTTCGCGGTGACGGTGCTCGTCAGCGGTGCCGCGCCGATGGTCGCGGCGCTGCTGCTGATCCGCGTTTCGGACGTCAGCCAGGTGCCGTCCTTCTTCTCGGCGATGCTGGTCGGGCTTGCCGCGCTTGCGATCGGCCAGCTCGGCAATTTGCTGCTGGTCGCCGCCACGCTCGACCTGCTCGACCGCCAGCCGATCGACCTGCCGCGCCTCTTCGCGCGCGTGCTGCCGCGCATCCCTTCGGCGGTGCTGCTGCTGATCCTTTTCTGGTTCGCGATCGGCATCGGCTTCGTGTTCTTCATCATCCCCGCGCTCGTGCTGATCTGTCTGTGGTTCGTCGTCACCCCCGCAATGGTCGCCGAGCGGCTCGGCGCCTTCGCCAGCTTCGCGCGCAGCGCAGACCTCACCGCGGGCGCGCGCTGGCAGTTGCTGCTGTTGCTGGTCATCGGCGCGATCTTCTGGGTGGTGGCGCAGGCGATGATCGGCGGGATCGCCGCGATCACCGGCGATGGCCAGACCGCGAGTGTCCTCTATACCGTCCTCACCGCCTTGCTCGGCATGATCCCGCCCGCGGTGGTGGCATCGGCCTATCACACGCTGCGCACCCAGAAAGAGGGGCTGCGCGGCGACGATCTCGAACAGGTATTTGCCTGAATGATACAGACGACAGGGAGACTGCAACGACATGCGTAGCGCGATCACGATCCTGGCCGCGGTCGGCCTCGCCGGCTGTGCCGCCAATGACGCCGGCGGGCCCAAGACGGCGTCCTCGGGCGCGAAGGCGCCCGCACCCGGCATGGGCAAGGGTTTCGACCACAACCCCTATCCCTCCACCTACCGCGCCTATCCCGGCCAGCCGACGCTCATCACCAACGTGACGATCCTCGACGGCGAAGGCGGACGGATCGACAATGGCGCGGTGCTGTTCCGCGACGGCAAGATCGTCGAGATCGGCCAGCAAATCGCCGCCGCCGATGCGCAGGTGATCGACGGGCAGGGCAAATGGGTCACCCCCGGCATCATCGACGTCCACAGCCATCTCGGCGACTATCCCTCGCCCGGCGTCCAGGCCAATTCGGACGGCAACGAAGCGACCTCGCCGATCACCGCCGAAGTCTGGGCCGAACATTCGGTCTGGCCGCAGGACCCCGGCTTCAGCCGCGCGCTCGCCAATGGCGGGGTGACGACGCTCCAGATCCTGCCCGGCTCGGCGAACCTGATGGGCGGCCGCGCGGTAACGCTCAAGAACGTCTATGCGCGCACGATGCAGGGGATGAAGTTCCCCGATGCCCCCTATGGCTTCAAGATGGCCTGCGGCGAAAACCCCAAGCGCGTCTATGGCGGCAAGGGGCGCGCGCCCTCGACCCGGATGGGCAATGTCGCGGTCAACCGCGCGACCTGGGCCAAGGCCGCCGAATATCGCCGCAAATGGGACAAGTACGAAACCGACGGCGGCGAGGCCCCGGTGCGCGACATCCAGCTCGATACGCTGCGCGGCGTGATGTCGGGCGAAATCCTCGTCCACAACCATTGCTACCGCGCCGATGAGATGGCCATCGTCATGGATATGGCCAAGGAGTTCGGCTACAAGGTCACCGCCTTCCACCACGCGGTCGAAAGCTACAAGATCGCCGACCTGCTCAAGGCCAATGATGCCTGCTCGGCGGTGTGGGCCGACTGGTACGGCTTCAAGATGGAAAGCTACGACGCGGTCACCGAAAACCTCGCGATCCTCGAAAATGAGGGCGCGTGCGCGATGATCCATTCGGACGACGCCAACGGCATCCAGCGGCTCAACCAGGAAGTCGCCAAGGTATGGCACGCCGCGCGCCGCGCGGGCATGGGCATCTCCAAGGAGCGCGCGTGGCGCTGGCTCGGCATCGGCCCTGCCGCCGCGCTCGGCGTCGCCGACAAGACCGGCAGCCTCAAGCCCGGCAAGATGGCCGATGTCGTGCTGTGGAACGGCGATCCCTTCAGCGTCTACACCCGCCCCGAGCGCGTCTGGATCGACGGCGCGCTGATGTACGATGCCAACAACCCCAAGATGCGGCCGGTATCCGATTTCGAACTCGGCCAGCCCGGCGAAGGAGACACCAAGTAATGCGCGCCCTTGCTTTTGCGGCGGCATTGCTCGCCGGTACCACCCTTGCAGTGGCGGTTCCCGCCGCCGCCCAGGATGTCGTCATCACCAACGCCAAGCTGGTCATCGGCGACGGCTCGGCGCCGATCGAGGGCGGCACCGTCGTCATTCGCGGCGGTCGCGTCGTCTCGGCGGGCGCGGGCGGAGCGGTGCCCGCGGGCGCGCGCACGATCGATGCCGGTGGTCGCTGGGTATCGCCCGGCATCGTCGCGGGGTTTAGCCGGATGGGGATCATCGAGGTCGACGGCGTCAGCGAGACCAACGATTCCTCGGCCGCCACGTCGCCTTTCAACGCCGCGCTCGATATCGCCTCGGCGGTGAACCCGCTATCGGGGCCGATCGCGGTCAACCGTGCCGAGGGGATCACCCGCGCGATCGTCGCGCCCGATCCGCGCGGTTCGATCTTTGCCGGCCAGGGCGCGGTCATCGACCTTGGCAGCGACATGAACCCGGTCACCCGTGGCCAGGCGTTCCAGTTCATGGAATGGGGCCAGACCGGCGCCGAGCAGGCCGGCGGAAGCCGCCCCGCCGCGATGGCGATGCTGCGCAACGCGCTGTTCGAGGCGCGCACCTATGCCGCCAACCCGGCGAGCTACAATGATCGCGGCAAGGACGCGTTGCTCACCCGCGCCGATGCCCAGGCGCTGGGGCCGGTGCTGCGCGGCGAAATGCCGTTGCTGGTCCATGCCGAGCGCGCGTCGGACATCCTGACGATCGTCGCGCTCAAGCGCGAATTCCCCGCGCTCAAGCCGGTGCTCGTCGGCGCTACCGAGGGCTGGATGGTCGCACGCGAAATCGCCGCGGCACAGATCCCGGTGATCGCCTCGGCGCTCGCCGATCTGCCCGCCTCGTTCGAGCAACTGGCGGCAACCCAGTCGAACATCGGGAGACTGAAGGCGGCGGGCGTGCTCGTCGGCATCGGCCAGATCAATGACGATGAATCGCGCCAGGCGCGGCTGGTGAAGCAATATGCCGGCAATCTGGTCGCGCTGACCAAAATTCCCGGTGCCGCCGGCCTCAGCTGGGGCGAGGCGTTCGCGACGATCACTTCGAAACCCGCCGAGGCGATCGGCCTGGGTGGCGAGATCGGCTCGCTCCGTCCCGGCCGCCGCGGCGACGTGGTGATCTGGGACGGCGACCCGCTAGAAGTCGGTACCGCTGCGACGACGGTATTCATCGACGGCGTCGAACAGCCGCTGGAGAACCGCCAGACCCGGCTGCGCCAGCGCTATCTCGATCCCAAGGAAGGCGCGCTGCCCAAGGCCTATCAACACTGACGTAGAAACGTCGGTCGCTATCGGGCGGGCACGGACCTACAGCCGGGCTTGCGCGTTCGCTAGATAGCGACCAACCGTCGAATCGACCGGACGAACGGTCATGGAAGGAAGAACGATCGTTAAGCAGAGTCGCTTCGGATTGAAGGCGCTTGCCTGTTGCGGCGGCAAACCGGTCAAGAACGGCCCAGGCCGGCCGCGCGACCCTGCCAAGCAGGACGCGATCATCGGTGCAGCGCGCGAATCCTTCATCGAGCGCGGGTTCAATGCCTCGACGATCGAGGACATCGCGCAGCGCGCCGGCGTGTCGAAGGTCACGCTCTACAATCGCTTCGGCGACAAGGAGACATTGTTCGAAGCGGTCATTCGCGGCGAGATGCCGCGGATGGACAGCGCGCTTTCGATCGACGAGCAAGCCGGGCTGTCGCTCGAGGAGCGGCTGAACCTGTTCGGCGAAGGCTTGCTGACCTTCATCTTCCACGAGGATCACGCGGTCTTTGAGCGGATGCTCGCGCAGGAGATCACCCAGGTCCCGGCGCTGGCTGAGCGCTTCTTCCGCGCCGGGCCCGCCTTGTGTCGCGGGCGGCTTGCCGATCTGATCGCCGAAGGCGATGCCGCCGGGCTGCTCGAGGTCGACGATCCGCAGCGTGCCGCCGAGGATCTGGTCGGCATCTGGAAGGGTTTTTGCGAGATCGAGCTGATGTTCGGGATGATTCCCGAACCGACGCTCGATATGATCCGCGAACGCGCGGCGCGCGGCACCAGCCGCTTCATGCGCGCCTATGCACCCCGCGGTGCCGACGTCGTTGTCGAAGGAGAAGCGATGTGAAGACCAGCCTATTCATCCCCCTGATCGCCGCGCTCGCGCTGGCCGGCTGCGGCAGCGAACCCGCGCCGGCGCCCGCGCCCGCCAAGCCCAAGGTCGCCGAGAATGGTGTCGATTATCAGGCCGCGGTTGCGGCGCTGCCGGTGGCGCAGCGCAACGGCGTCTTCATCCGCGCGATCCGCGACGCCGGCCTACCGTGTCAGGGCGTCACGTCGAGCGAGCAGCAAGGCGACAGCGGCTCGATCTGGCGCGCGCGCTGCGAGGGCGGGGTCGAGCACGTGATCTCGATCGAAGCCGACGGCAACGCCAAGGTGTCGACCCGGGCGATGACAAAGCAATAACCCCAAACGCAAAATCCTCTCCCGCAGGCGGGAGAGGGAGCGAGACTTAGGGGCGCTCTTGCGGCCCCTAGTCGCAGCGGTGAGGGTCTTCTTTTGATCTGAAAAGTAGCAGAAGGCCCTTACTCGACCCTCTCCCGTAAACGCGAGAGGGTCGAGTAAGCAGAAGCGCGGCTTAGAGCGCCACCACCCCGCCGTCGTTCTTGCGGACGACGATAACCGCCGAGCGGGGACGAACCGTTGCTGCCGGCGTTGTGCCGCCTTGGGTGTCGGGCCACCGGCTGGTGATGTTGGTCAAGTTGCCGCCTTCACCAGGATGCTGGACACCGACGAACAGCGTGCGGCCGTCAGGAGTGGTATCAACGCCGGTTATCTCACAACCTACCGGGCCGACCAGAAAGCGGCGCAACTCGGTCCCCGGCGCCGCACCAATCCGCGTCGTTACGGTGCGCGTGGTGCCGTCGGCGGCAGTATTGGTCACGGTACGCGTCCCACCGTCCCCGACCCGACCAGGGAAGGCGGCCAGCATCTGATTGTTGGTAACGTCGGTGAAAGCGCCGTCATCGGTTTGGACCCACAATAGCGGTTTCACCTGGCCCGTTGCGTTGGTCGGCCGGCCGAACCACAGGCCATCGGGGCTCGACAGATCATTATCCGCAGTCAGGCCCGACAAGTTGATGTTTGCTGCCTCAAGGTCCGAACCAGCTGCGAACAGATAGATATCCCAGGTGAACGTCGTTGCTTCGGTCGTATCACCGGCCTCGCGCAAGCGTAGAATGTGGCCGTTGCGGTTCGATCGCGAAGTGCTGGGCGGATCAAGATAGGCGCGTGGGTTCGAGGCATCGGCGGTGGCTGCAGTACGCGACGAGTTGTTGGTCAGCGTCAGGTACATTTCGCCCGTCGTTGGGCTGACTGCGGTCCATTCGGGACGATCCATCCGCGTCGCACCCACCGCATCGGCGGCCAGCCGTGCGTGGGTGAGCACATCTGCTTGGTCGGCATAGGAATAGACGGTATTCGCGGCGGTCAGCGGACCTTGGCCGAATACCAGCGGCAGCCATTCGCCCGAACCGTCGGGGTTGAAGCGCGCGACATACAGCGTGCCGCTATCGAGATATTTGTCCCCCATCGCCAGGCGATCGGTCGCGGTCGCATCCGCGGCAACCCACGGCGTCGCAGAGACGAACTTGTACAGATACTCGTTCTGCGCATCGTCACCCTGATACCAGGCGGGACGGCGGCCAACGACGAAATTGCCCGGCCAGGCGCCCTCGTGGTTCATGCGCCCGAGCGCGGTGCGCTTGCGCGGGGCCTTGGTGCGATCATAGGGATCGACCTCGACGGTCCAGCCATATTGGTTGGGTTCGTTGCGATAATCGGCGGTCGCGCTCGCGCCGGTCGCCTGGGCGTCCCACCGACGATACAGCGTGCTCGACGAATCGGCGGGCGTGACCGATGCCCAACCATAGTTACCGTTGGTACTCGACACGCCGTAGCGGGCAAGCGCTACCAGTTCCTTTGGTGTGCGGCGAGGATTGTCGGTTGCGGTTGGCCGACGGAAATAGCCCGACCAATTTTCTTCGCAGGTCAGGTTCGTGCCCCATGGGGTCACGCCATTCGCGCAGTTGTTGATCGTGCCGCGACCGTCGGTGCCGGCAGGCGAGTATGCCGTGCGCATCAACGTCGAACCCCGCGCGGGGCCGTTGATGGTCACCGGGGTGTTCGGCGTGATACGACGGTTAAACGTGCTGTTTTGGACATAGGACCAGCCCCCGTTCGCGGCTTGGATCACTTCTATGACACTGACGCCGTGCGCTTCGATTTCCTTGATCGCCTCGCTTTCGGGGCGCGCGATCGCAACGCCGCCGCCGCCGGTGCCGGTCTGACCGTTGGCGTGCATATATTGCTCGGTGATGTTTTCGTGATTTACCACGAGCACGCCACGAATGTTCGATGCGTCGTCCCGGGCACCAGCAGCATTCAAGCCGTAATAGTACAGCGCGTCATTATGGTCGCCGAACCGGTTGCCATAATCCGTGTCGGTGCCGTTGTTGGCGAACGCGGGGGTCGCAGCCGTCAAAGGATCGCCCAGCCGCGCAAGGACGCTCAGCGTATAGCCGGTCGGCACCGTCACGACGTCGTTGCGGTTCTTTGCGACCGCGGTGAAACCGAGCTGTGCGGGCGAGATCGTCACCGTCGTATCGGCGCTGCTCGCCTGGCCGCTCTGGTCGGTCGCGGTGTAGCGGAACACCAGCGGCGTGCCTGCGGCGACTGCCGGCGCAACGAAGGTCGCGGTCGCGGTGGTCGCGCCCGCCAGCGTCACGGTGGGGCCCGAAACCTGCGTCCACGATGAGGTGACGATGCCGCCGTCGTCGGTCACGGTGCTGGTCAGGGTCACCAACCGTCCGGCGCTGGTCGTGCCGCTCGATCCTGCGGTGACGACGGGGGCCGAATCGTCGTCGGTGTCGCTCTCGTCGTCGCATGCCGCGAGCAGCGCGCCGCCGAACACCGCGATCGCCGCAGCCGAAGCACCGCCGCGCAGCGTCTCACGGCGCGAATAGCGGCGATCGATCAGGTCGCTCAGGTGCGAATTGCTCGTCGGGTTGGTATCGATATCGCCATCGGTATAGGCCGACGTCATTTCGAAGCTGTCGCTCATGCTGATCCCCATTTTCCCGAATCCGTGATGGATCCCCGTACTGGCATTCCCTTTGAGCGCGCAGCCTTACAACCACATGCACAAACGGTGACCGTTCGGCGTAAGTGATAAGACTGTTTTAAGACAAGGCGGTGGGGGGCAGCGATAGGTTGCGGGTGCTTGTTCGATCGGGGTGTGACCGGCTAGGCGGCAACATGGACTCCGCCGACCGCCCCAGCCTCGCCGACCGCCTGTTCGCGGCGATGCGCAGTCGTGGGGCAGCACCGGCTGCCAAGCCTGCGGTTCCCGCCGTCGAGCGCCAGCGCGGCGATGATTCGGGCGGCTTCGGTATCCTGCTCGCGATCCTGCTGCCCGCCGGCCCGGTGCTCGCCTGGGGCGCGGCGACGCTGCAGGCCTCGGCGATCCGCCAGGAGACCCAGGCGCAACGCCGCGCCGCCGCGCCGGCGCTCGCCGCCCGCGCCGCCGGCCTCGCCGACCACGCCGCGCTGGCCGAAGGCGCGCCGGGAATCGCCGACACCCTCAACGCCTTCGCCGCGACGCTGCCGCCCGATGCGCGCCTCGCCGCGGTCGCCGCCGACGAACGCGGCCGCCTTAGCGCCGACGTCGCCACGCCCGATCCCGATACGCTGCGCACCGCGCTTCGCCGCGATCCGCGCACCGCGCGCCTCCGCGACGTCGGCCAGACGCGCGGCGACGGCGTGATCCTCGTGCGGCTGCGCGAGGTGGCGGAATGACGCCGCGCTGGACCGCGATCGGCGGCGCGTCGGGGCTCGCCATCGCGTTGGCGGCGAGCTGGCCGATGCTCGGCGCGATCGCCGATCTCAACGAGGCCCGCGCGGCGCAGGCGGCGCTTGCCGCCGAAATCGCCGCACCGCCGGTGCCGCGTATGCTCGCTGACGCTCGGCTGACCCCGGCCCCCGACGCCGCCACCGCCTCCCGCCGGGCTGCGCTTCGCCTCCGCCGCGCCGCGACCGCAGGCGGGGTGCTGGTCGAAACGCTCGAGGTCACCGATCCAGCCGCCCCCCACGTCGTGCGCCTCACCCTCTCGGCCTCGGGAAGCGAAAAGGCGGTGCTCGCCTTCGCCGACGGCATCGAGCGCGGCGACCCGGTCCTGCGCTGGCGGCGCTGGCGGCTGGCGAGCGTCTCGGGCGGTGCGGTCCGCGTCGAGGGCGAGGTGCTGGTGCCATGGCGTTGACCCGCGAACAGATCGGCTGGAGCGCCGCGCTGGCGCTGCTCGCGATCGCCACCCCCGCGGTGGTGCTGCTCGCGCCGTCACCCGAACCCTTGCGCGCGCTCTCAAGCCCGTCGCAGACGACGCTAGCCGCGCGACCCCCGCTTGACGCAGCACTCGGCCGCTCGCTGTTCGGCGCGGTGACCGAAGCCCGCGCGACCCCCGCCGACGCCCCGGCGCTGGTGGGAATCGCCGGCCGCCTCAACGTCGACGCGGTCGCGATGGTCCGCACCAGCGAGGGCGCCAGCCGAACGCTGGCGGTGGGCGAAGCGGTCGACGGCTGGCAACTCCGCGCGCTCGCGATCGACGCCGCTTTCTTCACCCGCGGCACGCAGGAGGCGAGGGTGCCGATGCCGGGCAGCGCGGAATAGCGCGCGCGCTGCCGCGCCGCACTCCACCGTCACCCCGGACTTGTTCCGGGGTGACGAGGGGAGGCAACCCCCCTCAATAGATCCCGTCAATCTCGACCGTCAGCCTCGGCGCCGGCGGCTTGAGCAACAGGCTGCGACGCTCGCTCAGGTACGATTCGTCGCCGCGCAGCCGCTGATAGCGTTCGTCCGATGCCGCTGCGGTTTCGTCGCTCGATCGCAGGATCGTCGGCTTCAGGAAGATGAACAGCGTCCGCTTGGTCCGCGATTCGCGGCGCGATTTGAAGAATTCACCCAGGATCGGGATATCGCCCAGGATCGGCACCTGGCTTTTCTGCCGCGCATAATCGTCGCTGATCAGCCCGCCGAGCACGATCGTCCGGCCATTGTCCGCCAGTACCGTGGTGTTGATCGCGCGCCGGTTGGTGATGATGTCGGTCGCGCTGCTCAGCTGCGTCTGCGCGATCGACGAGGCTTCCTGGCTGATCTCGAGCCGGATCGTGTCGCCCGCATTGATCCGCGGCAGCACCCGCAGCGTGATGCCGACATCCTTGCGCTCGACCGAGGTATAAGGCGTTACGCCGGCATTGTCGGTCAGGATCGACCCGGTGATGAACGGCACTTCCTGCGCCACCACGATCTCGCCCACCTTGTTGTCGACCACCGTCACCGACGGTGTCGACAGCAGGTTCGATTTGTCCGAGACGCCCAGCGCCTGGACAAGGATCGAGAAATCATTGCCGATCGCCAGGTTGCCACTGAGTCCTTCGCCGAGCAGCGCAGCGGCGGGAACGCCGAGCGCGCCCAGGATCGTGCGCAGCGACACGCCGTTATTCGCTCCGAACGACGTCGCTACGCCTTCGAACTGATTGACCACCGCGCCCGACGAACCGATCTGCACCGCTAGCTGTTCGGCTTCGGTACCGGTGATCTCGGCGATCGCGGCTTCGAGGATCACCTGCGGCCGGCGAACGTCGAGATCGGCGACGATCGTTTCCATGCTCGCCACCGCGGTCGGGGTGCCGCGCACGACGATCGCGTTGATGTCGGGAGCGGGCTGGACGGTGAGCTCCGGGGTGGAAAAACCCTGCGCAGGTTGCTCGCGCTGGCCTTCGCCGACGGTGCTGATGCCACCCCCGCCGCCGGTCATGCCGCCGCCGCCGCCAAGTCCTCCTGCACCGCCGAGCGCCGCTGCCGCAGCACCCGCATTGTTCGAATTGACCAGCCCCGAGAGCGTCGCGGTCGGGCTTCGGTTGGTCGATGACAGCCCACCCCGCGTCCCCCGCGACTGCAGGCTCCGCGCGACCGGATTGCTCGCCTCGCCTTCCTGCCCCAGCACCCCGCGCAGCACGTCGGTGACGCTCTCGGCATCGGCATAGTTCAGGCGGAACACCCGCGTGATCGGCGTCGCCCCGCCCGGCGTGTCGAGCGAGATCGCGATTCGCCGTGCCTCGGCCACCGACGAAGGCGTGCCGCGCACCACCACGATGTTGCTGCGCGGATCGGCCGCGACGCGCGCGCCGCCGGCTTCGCCGTCACCCAACACCTGGCTGATCGCCGCCGCCACTTCGGGCGCCGATCCGTTGCGCAGCGGGATCGTCGCGAAGGTCTGGCCGCCGCCGCCGTCCAGGCTGCGCATCAGCGATTCGATCCGCCGCACATTGTCGGCATAGTCGGTCACGACGATCGCGTTTGGGCTGGCGAGCGGCTCGACCGATCCGAAGGTCGCGACCAGCGGCCGCGCGATCCGCGCCGCCTCGGCGGCGGGCACGTTCGACAGCCGGATCATCCGCGTCGTCAGTTCCTGCCCCGCGCCCGAACGCCGCACCCCGCCGTCGCGCACCGCATTGGCCTGCGGCACGATTCGCCACGCGCGCCCCGATTGCACCGCGGCAAAGCCGTTGGCGCGCAGCACCGACTGGAACAGCTCCCACACCCCCGCCGCCGACAGCGGCTGCGCCGACGTCACCGTGACCGTGCCTCGCACCGCGGGATCCAGGATCAGCGTCCGCCCCGTCAGCCGCGAAATCTGGTCGGCGACATCGGCGATCTCGACCCCGCGCATGTTGACGACGATGTCGCCCGGCGGCCCCTCTTGCGCGGCGAGCGGCTGGAGCGCGGTCGCGGCGAGCGCGAGGAGCAATAGGGTGCGTTTGGCCACGGATCGTTTCTCTAGCGTAAGGGGACGGTGAGCGTCACGGGCTTGCCGTCGCGCACGACTTGTATCTGCGCCGATCCGCTGCGCGCGGCGGCGGCGAACGCGGCCTGGTCGGCAGGACCGCGGCCCAATGCCTGGCCATTGACCGACTGGACGACGTCGCCCGGCTGCATCCCCGGCGGGGCATTCTGGCCGACGGCATAGCCGCCCTCGGTCGGCGTCGCGTCGAAGCGCTGCAGCAGCGATGCGGCGGCTTGCGGCGCCGGCGCGGGGGCAGGGGGCGCGGCAGCCGGTGCGGCGCCGGGCGCTGGCGGCGCGCCCGGGGCGGGTGCGGGTCCGGCGGCGGGATCGGGGAATGCCAGGAATTCGGTCCGCCCGGCATTGTTCAGCAGCACGCGGTCGCGCTGGATTCCCTCGATCGTCGCGCCGCCAATGCCGTCGCCGATGCGGAACGGCTTGGCCGCCTCGCCCGCGTTCGAGATATAGGCGACCGAGAAGCTGGCCGGCACCGCGAACACCACGCCCTTCAGCGCGATCTGCAACCCCGTCGCCTGCGCCGCGGCGACCTGCGCCGCCTTGCCGAACGGTGCGAGCGCGAGCGCGGGCGCGATATCGGGCGCGACGCTCACCGGCCGCGTCCCCGACGGCACGGTGATCGCGCCTTGCCCGGCATGGCCCGCGATCCGCCAGGTAAGGCCGGCGAGCGCCCATGCCACCGACGCGACCATGCCGGCGGTGAACAGATCGATCGCCAGCTTCGACTGGCGCGGGGTGATGATGATCAGCCGGTTCATGCTGCGCCTGCGTCGAGGAAACCGTCGAGCGATGCAAGCGGCGATCCATTGGGTCCGCTCGCGGCGCCAGCGAACACCTCGATCCGCACCCGTTCGATCTCGGGATCGTCGGTGCCGGTCCGCCGCACCGCGACGCGCCAGGGCTGCCCCAGCATCTCGACCTGGTCGGGCGGTGCTAGCCCGATCTCGAGCTCGGCCAATCGGTTCTCCGCCACCCACATCGCGATGGCACGCTGCTCCATCCCGCGCGTCGAATCGATGTGCGTCTCGGTGGTACGGATCAGCCCGACGGTGGCGATCGCGAGAATCGCCAGCGCGACCATCGCCTCGATGAGCGAAAAGCCCGCTTCTCCTCCCCTCCCGTTTACGGGAGGGGTCGGGGGAGGGCCTGTAACTTCACGGACCGCGCTTGCGGACAGGCCCTCCCCTAACCCTTCCCGCAAGCGGGAGGGGGACAGAAGCGCGAAAGGAAGATTCTCGACGAATCTCACGCCGCCGGCATCACATTGGCGGTCAGCCCGTCATACAGCACCACCCAGCGCTGCGATCCCGCCTCGACCGTCGCGGTCATCGGCTTGCCCGCGCCGTCGGGGCCAAGCACCACCGGCGGACGCAGCGACAAGGTCATCGTCATTCCCCCCGGCAATTGGTGAAACCCCAGCGCATCGCCCTCGAACGCCTGCATTTCGCCCCCAGCGCCGAACCGCGCAAAACCATAGCCGGTCTTGCGCGCGGTGAACGCCACCATCGTATCGCCCAGCATCGCATCGTCAGCCGCCGCCTGCAGCCGCTGCGCCAATCGCCGCGCCTCGCTCTCGGCCGAGGGCGAGCGAGTCGCCGCGCCGATCCCCAGCGTCACCGATCCCGCCGCCACCGCGATGATCGCCAGCACGATCAGCATCTCGATCAAAGTCATGCCGAGCTCGCCGGCACGGCGCGCGGGCATTGCCTATTTCCCGCCCGTCAGGTCCGCGTCGAGACCTTCGCCGCCGGGCTGCCCGTCCTTGCCGAGCGACTTCAGCGCAAACCCGCCAGGCGCGGGCGAGGCATAGCTGTACGGATTGCCCCAAGGATCCTCGGGCACTTGCCCCAGATACCCCTCTGACGACCAGCTCGAGGGGATCGGCGGCGTCGTCGGCTTTTCGGCGAGCGCCTTCAGCCCCTGCGCCGTCGTCGGATACGATCCGTTGTCGAGCCGGTACATCTTCAGCGCGGCGGAGATCGTCCGGATGTCGGTGTTCGCCACCGTCACCCGCGCTTCGTCGGGCCGGCCGATCACGTTGGGCACGATCAGCGCCGCGACCAGCGCGATGATCGCCAGCACGACGATCATCTCGACCAGGGTAAGACCGGCCTCGTTTTCGGCGACATTGGGGTTTTCGACGATGGTGCGCGCGCGGGATTGTCCGCGGGCACGCCGGCTGTCATGAAACTGTTTCAATAAGATGCGCATCCACGCCCCATGCGACCGGTCCATGAAAGCAATGTTACAATCGATGGCGCCCCCGGCATGAGCCACCAGCGAACCCCCGCAGACCAGCGCCCCGCAGCGGGCGTCTGGACGCTCGACGGCGGCAGCGTCACCATAGCCGATGGCGAAGGCCCGGCAACCTTGCTCGTGCCGACCGAGGATGTGCGGCTGCTCGCGGTCGATCTGCCGCTGTCCTCCCGCGCCAAGCGGATCGAGGCGTTGCCCTTCGCGGTCGAGGAGATGATCGCCGATTCGCTCGATGCGGTGCATCTGGTGCTCGGCGCCGAAATCGCCCCCAAACGCTATCTGGTCGGCGTCGTCCGCCACGAACGGATGGAAGTGTGGGCGGCGATCGCCGACGAAGCTGGCCTGGGCGCCGCCGCGGTCGTCCCCGACGCGCTCGCGCTGCCGCAGCCCGATCCGGGCGAATGGGCGGTGCAATTGGGTGATACCCGCGCAGTCGTCCGCGCCGGCGACGGCACCGGCTTCGCGCTGCCCGCGCCGGTACTACGCACCGCCTGGGACGCCGCCGGCCGCCCCGCGATCCGCTCCTATGGCGCGCCGCTGCCCGAGGACATGGGGGCGCTTCCCGCCGAGATGGGCGAGGCCCCGCTCACCCGCCGGCTCGCCAACCCCGCGCTCGATCTTCGCACCGGCATCTATGCCCGCCGCCGGGTCGCGGTGCCCACCTATCGCCGTCGCCTCGCCTGGGTGATCGGGCTCGGCATCGTCGCGCATGCCTCGATCGCGGTCGCCGATACGCTGATGCTGCGCGCAATCGCCGATCGCCGCCAGGACGAGACGCGGCTGCTGGTCGCCACCGCCGCGCCGGGCACCCCCACCAACGCCGCCGACTTGGCGGGCTCGGTGGCCGACATGCTGCCCGAACCCGGCCGCGCCAGCGCCTTCCTGCCGCTCGTCACCCGCGTATCGAGCGCGCTCGCCCCGGTCGCGAGCGCGATCACCGTCCGCTCGATGCGCTTCGAGGGATCGACACTGATCCTCGATCTCGATTCGCTCCAGCCCGGCACAGCCGCGCGAATCACCGCGGCGCTCGCCGACGCGCGGATCACCGGCCGCGTCGTGCAAGGCCCCGGCGGCACCCTCCGATTGACGGCGACCGGCGCATGAGGACGATCCGAATCATCGAACGCAGCCGGATCGAGGCTGCGCTGCTCCGCCTCGACACCTGGTGGAGCGGGCTTTCGCAGCGCGAGCGCCTCCTCGTCTCGGTACTCGGCACGCTGCTCGCTGGGGTGGTGCTGGTCTACGGCGTGATCAAGCCGATCCAGGACGCGCGTGCCGAGGCGCAGGCCGACATCCGCACCTACGAAACGCTCAACGCCCGCATCCGCGCGGCAGGCACGCTCACCCCCAATGCCACCCGCCGCGAGGGGCCACCCGAGACGATCGTCACCGGCGCGGCACAGGGCTTCGGTCTCGCTCCGACCGTAACCCCGATCGAAGGCGGCGTCCGCGCCGCGGTCACCGACGCGAGCTACGACAATGTCGTCGGCTGGATCGCCGAGGTCAGCCGCTCGTCGGCGCTCGGCGTCGTCCGCACCGACATCGTCCGCCGCCCGACGCCGGGCCATGTCGCCGCCACGATCGAGTTCGCGCAATGACCGACACGCTGATCATCGAGGAAACCGCCGCGCCGCCGCCGCTCGCGCGGCTGCCTTATGGCTTTGCCCGCAAGCACGGCGTGCTGCTGCGCGCAGGGCAGGGGGGCACCGAATGCGTCCATCGCGGCGACGTGACGCTCGACGCGCTGATCGAGGTCCAGCGGATCGCCCCCGGCGCGGCGATGGTCATGGTCCCCGACGACGCCTTCGACGCCGCGTTGAGCGCAGGCTATGGCGACCGCAGCACCAACGCCGCCGATTTCGAGATCACCGAAACCGACCTGGCGGCGCTCGCCGATTCGGCGGCGGCGGTCGACGACCTGCTCGACACCCGCGACGATTCGCCCGTCATCCGCCTCATCAACGCGCTCCTGCTCGAAGCGATCAAGGAAGGCGCGTCGGACGTCCATGTCGAGACGCAGGAAAAGCGCCTCGTCGTTCGCTTCCGCATCGACGGCGTGCTGCGCGACATCGTCGAGCCGCAACGCGCGCTCGCGCCCTTGCTGGTCAGCCGGATCAAGGTGATGGCCAAGCTCGACATCGCCGAAAAGCGCACCCCGCAGGATGGCCGCGTCACGCTGCGGATCGGCGGCCACGACGTCGACGCGCGCGTGTCGACGATCCCGACCCAGCATGGCGAGCGCGTGGTGATGCGCCTGCTCGAGCGCGGCGGGATGACGCTCGACCTCGGCAAGCTCGGCATGAGCGACCGTGACCGCAGCGTCTTCACCCGCCTGCTCGAACGCCCGCACGGCATCCTGCTGGTCACCGGCCCCACCGGTTCGGGCAAGACCACGACGCTCTACACCGCGCTCACCCGCCTCAACGATCGCAAGCGCAACGTGATGACGGTCGAAGACCCGATCGAGTACGAGCTCGGCGGCATCGCGCAGACGCAGGTCAATCCGCGCACCGACATGACCTTCGCACGCGGCCTTCGCGCGATCCTGCGCCAGGACCCCGACGTCATCATGGTCGGCGAAATCCGCGACCAGGAAACCGCGCAGACCGCGGTGCGATCGGCGATGACCGGCCATTTCGTGCTCTCGACGCTCCACACCAATTCGGCGGTGGGATCGGTCACGCGGCTGATCGACATGGGGGTCGAGCGCTACCTGCTCGCACCGATGGTGGTCGGCCTGTGCGCGCAGCGGCTGGTTCGCCGGCTGTGCCCGCATTGCCGCCGCGAGGATGTCGCGACCCCCGGCGACGCGCTGCTGCTCGGCAATGTGCTGACGGTGGGCGAGCCGGTGTGGCGCCCGGTCGGCTGCGACGAATGCAATGGCGACGGCTATCGTGGCCGCGCCGGCCTGTACGAAGTCGTCGCGGTCGACGATCGGTTCCAGGCGATGATCCACGACGGTGCTTCGGAAGCCGAGCTCGAACGTGCGGCGAGGGGGGGCGACAATCCCTCGCTGCTCGACGATGGCGTGGCAAAGGTGCGCGCCGGGGTGACGACGGTCGAGGAGGTCGCGCGGGTGGTGAGGGACGAGGCGTGATGGGGCACCATCTCCCTACCCACCGTTCGTCCTGAGTAGGGGCTGAGCTTGGCAAAGACCCGTATCGAAGGACCTTGCCCCAAGCGGACCGGTGCTTCGATACGCCGCTTCGACGAGCTCAGCCGATACTCAGCACGAACGGTTGGAGAGTTTGGCAACCGCGATAGTGGAGGATGAAATAGCCCACCCTAGCCAACTACCCCGCCGCATCCTGGTCCTCGGCGGCACCGGCACCATCGGCCGCGCCACCGTCCGCGCGCTGGTGGCATGCGGATATGAAACCATCTGCTTCGTCCGTCCCGGTGCAACACCCGACGTGGACCCCAACCTCCCCCCCAACACCGCAAAAGAAAAGAACGGCACTTCGACAAGCTCAGCGCGAACGGAAGGGGGGCAAAACCCCACCCTCCGCCACGGCAAAATCACCGACCCCGCCGCGCTCGCCACCGCCATCGCACGCGAACGTTTCGACGCCATCATCTCCTGCCTGGCCTCGCGCACCGGCACCCCCGCCGATGCCTGGGCGATCGACCACGCCGCGCACAGCAACGCGCTCGCCGCCGCCAAAGCCGCCGGCATCCCGCATTTCATCCAGCTCTCGGCGATCTGCGTCCAGAAGCCGCTGCTCGCCTTCCAGCACGCCAAGCTCGCCTTCGAAGCCGAGCTCATCGCCTCGGGGCTCCGCTATTCGATCGTCCGCCCTACCGCCTTCTTCAAATCGCTCTCGGGCCAGGTCGAGCGGGTGCGCGCCGGCAAACCCTATCTGCTCTTCGGCGACGGTAGCCTCACCGCGTGCAAGCCGATCAGCGACGACGATCTCGCCGCCTATCTGGTCGACTGCCTCGACGACCCCGGCCGCTGGAACCGCATCCTGCCGATCGGCGGCCCCGGCCCGGCGCAGACACCGCGCCAGCAGGGCGAGGCGCTGTTCGCCCTGCTCGGCCGCCCGCCGCGCTTCCGCCAGGTGCCGGTCAAGCTGCTCGACACGATCATCGCAGTGCTGTCGGCGCTCGGCCGCATCGCCCCGCCGCTCGCCGCCAAGGCCGAACTCGCGCGGATCGGACGCTATTACGCCACCGAATCGATGCTCGTGCTCGATCCGCAAACCGGCCGCTACGACGCCGACGCCACCCCCTCGACCGGCACCCAGACGCTCGCCGACTATCACGCGCAGCTCCTGGCCGGGCAGGCGCAGGCCGAACGCGGCGATCATGCGGTGTTCTGATCGCGCGCAGGAACCCAGCGCGGTGCCACCTGTTATGCCCCCGCAACGAAAAAAGGGGAAAATCGCGATGCTGTCCGACGCCAATGCCACCATGCTCGCCCGGTTGGGCTTCGCCGCGCGCGGGCTGGTCTATCTGCTGATCGGCTGGTTCGCGATCACCGCGGCGATGGGGGGCGGCCAAACTGCCGACAACCAGGGCGCGATCGCCTCGCTCGCCCGCCAGCCCTTCGGCCAGGTGCTGCTTGCGATCGTCGCCGCAGGGTTGCTCGGCTATGCCGTCTGGCGGCTGACCGAAGCCGTCGCCGATCCCGAGCGGATCGCGCATGACGGCAAGGGCAACCTCAAGCGCGCCGCCCACGCGATCAGCGGGATCGCGCATGTGATCCTGGCCTGGACCGCCGCCAAGCTCGCGCTCGACCTCGGCGCTTCGGGCGGCCAGTCGCCCGGCGACGAGAGCGCGCGCGACTGGACCGCGTGGTTGCTGACGCAGCCGCTCGGCCGCTTCCTCGTCGCCGCGGTCGCGATCGGGCTGCTGGTCGCCGCGTTCCAGCAGTTCAAGAAGGCGTATAAGGGCGATTTCATCACCGAATTGCGCGGCGATGCGCCTGCACCCGGCTATGTCTGCACGATGGGCCGCATCGGCTATGGCGCGCGCGGGCTGGTGTTCCTGATCATCGCTGGCTTCTTCACCATCGCCGCGTGGCAATCGCGCGCCAGCGAAGCCGGCGGCATGGCCGACGCGCTGACCGCGCTCGAATCGCAGCCCGGCGGCAAATGGCTGTTGGCGGCGACCGGCATCGGGCTCGCGCTGTTCGGGGTGTACAGCTTCATCGAGGCGCGCTTTCGCCGGATTCGCGTCAACTTGCCCGGCTGATCGATCGAACATTACCGACAAACCTGTCCTGCGAACGCCGGCTGTGCTTAAACGTGCGCATGGCCGGCACCGACCCTACCGCACGCGATAACGTCCGCCCCGAGCGCAGCGCGATCGGGGCAGCGCGATGACCGCCTATGCTTATCGCGCCGCCGATCGCAGCGGCGCATCGCGCAAGGGGATGATCGAGGCATCGTCGCCCGCCGCCGCGCGCGCCGCGCTGCGCGAACAGGCGCTGCTGCCGCTCTCGGTCGGGCCCGCCAATGATCGCGGGCCGTCGGTCGGCTCGTTCCGCCTGCCGTCGCTTCGCCGCAAGGGGCTGAGCGCGCGCCAATTGTCGACCGTCACCCGTCAGATATCGACCCTGGTCGGCTCGGACATCCCGATCGAGGAATCGGTCCGCCTCGTCGCCGTCCAGTCCGAAGTTCCCGCCGTCTCCGCGCTGCTCACCGATGTGCGGGGCGCGATCCTCGACGGGCGCAGCTTCGCCGCGGCGCTTGGGCAACAGCCGCAGGCCTTCCCCGAATTCTACCGCGCCTCGGTCGCGGCGGGCGAACAATCGGGCAAGCTCCCCAGCGTCCTCGATCACCTCGCCGAATTCGTCGAAGCGCGGCAGGCCAATGGGCAAAAGATGCAGCTGGCATTGCTCTATCCCGCGCTGCTGGCGACGGTCAGCTTCGGGATGATGGCGCTGCTGATGGTCTATGTCGTCCCCGATATTGTCCGCGTCTTCGTCTCGCGCGGGGCCGAATTGCCCTTCCTCACGCGCGCGTTGATCGCGGTCAGCGCGGGACTACAGCATTACGGGCTGTACATGATGCTCGCCGCGGCGATCGGCTTCCTGCTGTTCGGCCGCTGGTCGCGCGTGCCTGCCAACCGGCTGCGGCTGCATCGCTTCTTCAGCGAGACCAAGCCGTTCGCGCGCTTCAGCCGCCAGTTCAACGCCGCGCGCTTCGCGGGCAGCCTCGCCACGCTCGTCGGCAGCGCGGTGCCGCTGGTCGAGGCGCTCCAGGCCGCCGCCGCGGTCACCCCCAACCTCCACGTCCGCACCAAGGCGCTCGGCATCGCAGCGCGCGTCCGCGAGGGCGTCAGCCTGCGCGCCGCGATGGCCGAATCGGGGGTCTTTCCGACGATGCTCGTTGCGATCGTCGCCAGCGGCGAAGCCAGCGGCCGCTTGGCCCCCGCGCTCGCCCGCGCCTCGGGCGAACTCGAACGCGAACTCGACGGGCTGGTCGCCACCCTCGTCGCCTTGGTCGAGCCGCTGGTGCTGTTGCTGATGGGCGGGCTGGTGCTGATGATGGTGCTGGCGATCCTGCTCCCGATCATCAACCTCAACAATCTGGTCGCGATTTAGCCGCGCGCCCTAAAGGCCGTTCGTCCTGAGCTTGTCGAAGGACCGTACTTCTTTTCTGACGTCGAAAGGAAGAACAGTGGGAGGGCTATGCCCGCCTTCGGCTCGACAAGCTCAGCACGAACGGAGGGGGGGCTTACAATTCGCTCTCGATCCCAACCCCCGCGGGCAACCCGGTAAACGGCAGCATCGCCGCGCCGTCCTGCGTCAACTGTACCTTGTACCCGCCATCCTCGCTAAGCGTCGCGTCGATCAGTGTCCGCCGCCGCTGGCCGATCGGCGCGAGCCGGATTCGGCTCTCGGTGCCGATATGCTCGGCGGTCAGGATCATCGCCGGCGTCGCGCTCGCGATCCCGGGCACCGCCGCACCCTTGGCGCGCGCCGAGCAGCTGCCCGGATCGATCGTCGCATTGCCCTCGACCAGCTGGCCGTCGCCGCCCAGCCGAAGCCGCGGCAGCTCGAACTGCATCGTCAGCTGGCAGGCAAAGGGTAGCTTGGGGAACACCGCCGCCAGCAGCGACGCATCCGCCGACCCGCTGACATTGTCGAGCCGCACCCCGCCGCCGCGCAGCAGCGCCTGTCCGCCAAGATCGGTGTCGGGCCCCTTGGCGGTCCAGTCGACCGCGAAGCCCAGGCTGGTCAGCGAGCGCAGCGGTGCCCATTCCCACGCCACGACGCTGCCCCCGGCGACCCCGACTTCGCCGTTCCACACCGTGCCCGCGACGCCGGTGCGCCACGGCTTGTTCTTCAGGAACACGCTTGCGGGCATCGTCGCCACCATCGCCGCGACGTAAGCGGCTATGCCGATGCCGGCGAACAGCGTAATACGCCGCCGTGCCTGAATTCTTGTATCCTGGAGTAGCGGCGATGAACCGGCGGGCAGCGCTTCGTTTTCTGCGATCCACCCTCGTCGTATCGTCGGCGACATGGGCCGCATCCCCCTTGCTGGCGGCGAAGAAGGCCGACAAGCGGCCGATCGCCCTGTTGGTGCCGCTGACCGGCGCCCATTCGGCGCTGGGGCTTAGCATGCAGCGCGCCGCCATGCTCGCCGAAAACACGCCCAGGCTGCTCCAGGTGTTCGATACCGGCGGCACCCCCGCGGGGGCGCAGGCCGCAGCGCTGGCGGCGATGAAGGCCAAGTGCGCGATGGTGCTCGGGCCATTGCTCGCGGCCGAGGCCGGCCCGGTGGTGCAGGCGGTGGCGGGCCGCGCGCCGGTGATCTGCTTCTCGAACGACCCCGCCGTGCGCTCGACCGGCGCGTTCGTGATGGGGATCACCGCGACGCAGGTGACCGGCGCGGTGCTGCGCTACGCCCGCACCCGCGGCATCCGCCGCGTGGCGGTGATCGGCGACGGCAACCCCTGGGCCACCGCCGCCGCCACCGCCGCCGAGGCGCTGCAGGGCGAGCTCAACATGGCGGTCCAGCGGATCGAGGTGCTGCCCGGCGGCGTCGTGCCCAACGCGGGCGATGCGCCCGACGCGGTGATGATCCCCGGCGGCGGCGAGACGATGATGGCCGCCGCGCGCAACCTCAAGGGCAGCGGCATCCAGTTGCTCGGCACCGTCCAGGCGCTCGATCACCGCCCGGCATCGCTCGAACTGCTCGACGGCGCCTGGCTCGCCAGCCCCGATCCGGTTGCGTTCGGTGCCTTTGCCGGTGCCTATGAAGGCCGGATGGGCGGCGCCCCCGGCGCGATCGCCGCGCTTGCCTATGACGCCGCCGCGATCTGCCGCCAGCTGCGCGAAAAGAGCACGCTCGACCGCGCGGGGCTGCTTGCCGAACCCGCCTATGAGGCGGCCACCGGCCCGTTGCGCTTCCGCGAAGACGGCAGCGTCGCGCGCGACATGGCGATCGTCGTGGCGGGGCCGAACGGGTATGAAAAGGTCGCGATGAGCCGCGGCGCGTGAAGACAGGGGTGCTTCTTCCCCCCTCCCGCTTGCGGGAGGGGTCGGGGGAGGGGCTGTCGATGGTCGATATCTGCCGTGATCCGACCTGCCCTCCCCCAACCCCTCCCGCAAGCGGGAGGGGAGAGGCTGGCTTCACCCTCCTAGAACTGATGATCTCGCTCGGCCTGTTTGCGCTCATCGCGGTCGCCGGCCTCGCGCTCGTCGACAGCGTGCTCGGCGTCCAGGTCCGCACCGCCACCCGGCTCGATTCGCTCTCGAACGTCAGCCGCGCGATGTTCGTCGTCTCGAGCGACCTCGAACAGATCGCGCGCGGCCGCGTCGTGTCGAGCGGGCGCGACCTGATCTTCACCCGCGTCGCCCCCGGCTTCGGCGGCCCCCCGGTCGAGGTGCGCTACACGCTCGCGGGCGGCACGCTGCTGCGCTCGATCGGCGGCGCGCCGCAGCGGCTGCTGTCGGGGGTCACCGCCGCGCGCTTCCGCTTCGAAGACGGCGGCTGGCGCGAGACCTGGCCGCTGTCGGAGGAAACCGGCGAGGTCTGGCCGCGCGCGGTCGAGATGGAGCTCGCGATCGAAGGCCGCGGCACGCTGCGCCGCGTCGTCGCGCTCCCCGCCCGCCCCGAGCAGGCACCGTGACCCGCCGCCCCCCGCCGCGCGGCGAAGAGGGCATGATCCTCATCAACGTCCTGCTGTTCGTCGCGATCGCCACCGGGCTGGTGCTGCTGATGGTCAACCGCGAGGAGCTTGCGCTCGACGGCGCGCTGCGGATGCGCGAGGCTTCGCGCGCGCTCGCGATCGTGCGCGGCGGCGAAGTCTCGGCGTTGGTGGCGCTGCGCCGCGACGCGATCGAGGCGCCGCAGGTCGATCATGCCGCCGAACCCTGGGGCGCGCTCGCCGAAAGCGGGATCGCCATCGAGGGCGGCACCTTCGACCTCGTGATCGCCGATGCCGAGGGGCGCTTCAACATCAACAGCCTGCGCTCGGGCGAGGCCGCGCCCGTCATCATGTTCAACACGATCGCGCGGCAGGTCGGGCTCGACGAGGAGCAGATGCTGCTCGCGATCGCCTATGTCCGCGGGCAGGGACCGATCACCGATCTCCGCCCGATCCGCCTCGCCGGGGTCGAGCCCGCGGTCGCCGACCGGCTGCAACGCCTCGTCACCGCGCTGCCCGGCATCACCCAGATCAACCTCAACGCCGCCGATCGCGAGATGCTGCTGCTGCTGTTCAACGATCCCGCGGTGGTCGATCGGCTGATCGCGGTGCGCGACCGGCAGGGCTTCCTGACCCAGCAGGACCTCGGCGACCAGAACGTCACCGCGCCGCCGGGCACGCGCTTTGCGTCGAACACCTTTTGGGTGCGCACCCGCGCGACGATCGGCAGCACCGCGCAATCGGGCGCCGCGCTGATCCAGCGACGGCCGCGCGACGATGGCAGCATCGAAACCGTGACCGTCGAGCGCTGGCGCAACGCCGCGGTGCCGCCCGAGGCTCCCGCGTTCGTCGATCCTGCCTGATCCGCCAGGCTTTCTAGCCGGTCGCCGACGCGGTAAGCCTGCCCCCATGTCCACGATCACCTATGACAGCTATCTCGCGCTCGATCAGTTGCTCGCCGCGCAGCAGCCGATCTCCGATCATCACGACGAACCCTTGTTCATCGTCATGCACCAGACCAAGGAATTGTGGATGCGCCAGACGATCCACGAGCTGGGTCTGGCGATCGATCTGATCCGCGCCGACCGGCTCGTCGAAAGCTACAAGACGCTGGCGCGGATCAGCCGGATCCAGGCGGTGATGACGCTGTCGTGGGACGTGCTCCAGACGATGACCGCGACCGATTATCTGCGCTTCCGCCGCGTGCTCGGCACCTCGTCGGGCTTCCAGTCGGACCAGTTCCGCACCGTCGAGGTGATGATGGGCTTTCGCGACGGCCCGCGCCACGGCCCCGCCACCCGCGCCGCCGCCGAACGCCCCAGCCTGTGGGACGAAGCCAACGCCGCCGCGCACCGCGCCGGGCTGCCGATCCCCGCCGAGGCGCTCGCGCGCGACTGGCCCGCGCCCTATGCCCCCGACGGCCGCGTCGAGGATGCTTGGCGTGAGGTGTACCGCGAAGAAGCCAAATGGTGGCCGCTCTACCAGCTCGCCGAAAAACTGGTCGATCTCGACGAAGCCTTCGCGGTCTGGCGGCACAAGCACGTCATGACGGTATCGCGGATCATCGGCCACAAACAGGGCACCGGCGGCACCGGGGTTGCCTATCTGGAGGCGACGCTGCCCAAGCGCGCCTTCCCCGAACTCTGGTCGCTGAGGACCGCCTTGTGACGAGCTACAAGCACCTGTTCCAGCGCGCGATCGCCGCTGCACCCGATCGGCTGCACATGGCGGCGCACAGCCATCATCTTTGGCCCGACGCCAGCTGGCTTGGCCAGCAGGCGGCGTGGGAAGATGCCGCGCGGCTCGCCGATCGCAAATGGCGGCGGGTGATGGAGGAAATCTGGCCCGCCGCGCAGGCGCATGTCGCGCACGAACTCGGCCTGCCCGATCCCTCGACCGTCGGCTTTTCGAGCAACACGCATGATTTCCTGCTGCGGATTGCCTCGGCGATCGAGCGCCGCCCGATCCGCATCCTCACCACCGACGGCGAGTTCCACAGCTTCACCCGCCAGGCGCTGCGCTGGGTCGAAGCCGGCGAAGCAGTGGTGGAGCGCGTGCCCGTCGCCGACGGCTTCGAAGCGCGGCTGCTCGAACGCGCGGCGAGTGGCGAGCACGACCTGATCGTCGTCAGCCAGGTGATGTTCGGCACCGGTCGAATCGTCGGCGGGTTCGATGCGCTGGCGCATGTCGCGCGGCCCGAAGGACCGTGGCTGCTGATCGACGGCTATCACGGCTTCATGGCGGTCGACACCGACCTGTCGGCGATCGCCGATCGCGTGTTCTACACCAGCGGCGGCTATAAATACGCGATGGCGGGGGAGGGGGTCGGCTTTCTCCACGCCCCCGCTGGCTTTGCGCCGCGTCCGGTGACGACCGGCTGGTACGGCGCGTTCGATGACCTCGCGCTGCCGCCCGAACAGGTCGGCTACGCCCCAGATGCCCGCCGGTTTCTCGGCGCGACCTTCGATCCGTCGGGGCTCTACCGCTTCGTCGCGGTGCGCGACATGCTGGCGCGCGAAGGCATTTCGACCGGGGTTATCAGCGCCCATGTCGCCGCATTGCGCGATCGGTTGATCGACGGACTGGGGCGTTCGCCGCTTGGCAATGCCGAACTGGTCAACCCGCCCGGCAACGGTCCGCAGGCGCGCTTCATCGCCTTGCGCAACCCGCGCGCCGGCGACTGGCAGGCGGCATTGCTCGCGCGCGACGTCATCACCGATGTTCGCGGCGACGTGCTGCGGATCGGCCTCGGCCTTTATCACGACGAACGCGATATCGATCGCTTCTGCGCGATCGCCTCGGAGCTTTAGCGCGAGACAGCCGTTGGCGCGCGAACCCAAAGGATTGCATATGCCCGACACGCAAGACGAACGCTGGATGCGCGAAGCGATCGCGCTCGCGCTAACCAAGGGCAGCGACCCGTCGGATACGCCGATCGCCGCGTTCATCGTGCGCGACGGCAAGGTGCTGGCGGCGCGGTGCAACGAAACCGAAGAGACTTGCGACGCCACCGCGCATGCCGAAATCGTCGCGATGCGCGCGGCGGGCGCGGCGATCGGCGACATGGAGCTGCGCGGCGCGACGCTCTATTCGACGCTCCAGCCCTGCGGCATGTGCACGATGGCGTCGATCTGGTCGAAGGTGGGGCGGATCGTTTTCGGCGCCGGGCGCGACGACGTCCATCCGATGTATTTCGAGGATCGCCAGATCGACACGGTCGACTTCATCCGCGACGCCTGGCGCGACGATCTGTCGATCGAGGGCGGGGTGCTCGCCGCCGAGTGCGCAAAGCTCTATTACGGCCCCGACGATGACGTGCCGGTCGAGGAGCAGGGCAACATCTGACGCTGCCGTTGTGCGGGTTGGGCAGGCGCACTAGGGTCGCGGCATAATAAGCCGATCCCAGGGAGTTTTCGTCCATGCTGCGTAGCGCCGCGTCCATCCTCGCCCTCGCCATTTCGCTGGGGGTCGCCGCCGCTGCCCAGACCCCGCCCGCCCAAACCCCGCCAGCCCAGACCCAGCCAACGGTCGAGGCCACCGAAGCCCCCGAAGATCAGGCGCGCGACCCCAATCCCGCCGCCGACCAGCTCCCGCAGCCGCAGCCCGCATCGACCGCGCCGACGACGCCGGTCGCCGCCGCGACCCCCGCGGCAAAGCCCAAATGGGACGTCAACGCCCCCACCGGCGCGACCATCCGCCAGGTGTCGATCGCGACCGACGAAGGCAGCTGGATGGACCTCGACATCAGCCCCGACGGCGGCACGATCGCCTTCGCGTTGCTCGGCGATCTCTACACCATGCCGATCGGCGGCGGCACGCCGACGCGGATCGCCGAGGGGCTGGCGTGGGAGGTGCAACCGCGCTTCTCGCCCGACGGCAACCGCATCGCCTTCACCTCGGATCGCGGCGGCGGCGACAATATCTGGGTGATGAACCGCGACGGCAGCGACAAGCGCCAGGTGACCAAGGAAGACTTCCGCCTGCTCAACCAGCCGAGCTGGTCGCCCGATGGCCGCTTCATCGCCGCCAAGAAGCATTTCACCACCGGGCGTTCGCTCGGCACCGGCGAGGTGTGGCTCTATCACGTCTCGGGCGGCACCGGGGTGAAGCTGGTCAAGCGCCCCGACGAGCGCCACCAGAAGGAATTGGGCGAGCCGATCTTCGCGCCAGACGGCAAGGGCATCTACTTCACCCGCAACGTCACGCCGGGTCCGATCTTCGAATATGCCCAGGATTCGAACACCAATTTGTTCAATATCGAACGCTACGACCTCGAAACCGGCGAGACGACCACCGCGGTCTCGGGCAATGGCGGATCGGTGCGGCCGACGCCGTCGCGCGACGGCAAGCGTATCGCCTTCGTCCGGCGCGAAGCGACCAAGTCCAAGCTGTACGTCCGCGATCTCGAATCGGGCGAGGAGCGCAAGATCTATGACGCGCTCGACCAGGACGTGCAGGAAACCTGGGCGGTCACCGGCTTGTATCCCAACATGGCGTGGATGCCCGGCGACCGCGAGATCGTCGTCTGGGCGGCCGGCAAGCTGCGCCGGGTGAATGTCGAAAGCGGCGCGGCGACCGACATCCCCTTCCGCATCAACGACACGCGCGGCGTCGCCAATGCGCCGCATCCGACCGTCGAGGTCGCGCCCGATCGCTTCACCACCGCGATGCCGCGCTTCGCCAGCGTCTCGCCCGACGGACGGCAAGTGGTGTTCGAAAGCCTCGGCAAGCTCTACGTCAAGCCCGCGGCGGGCGGCACCGCGCGCCGGCTAACGCGCGGCGGCGAGGGGCGCGAGCTGTTCCCGACCTGGTCACGCGACGGCCGCACGATCGCTTTCGTCGACTGGACCGATGCCGGCCTCGGGCGGATCGTCACCGTCGCCGCCAGCGGTGGGATGCCCAAGGCGGTGACCACGCGTCCGGGCCATTATGCGCGCCCGGTCTTCTCGCCCGACGGCAAGACGATCGCGTTCGAGGCCAAGCGCTCGGGCGGCGTCACCTCGCGCCGTTATGGCGACGATCCCGGCGTCTACCGCGTCGCCGCCAGCGGCGGTGCGCCGGTGCTGATCGCCAAGGGGATGGCGCAGCCGCAATTCGCCGCCGCCTCCGATCGACTGTTCATGGTCGGCGAGGAGGAGCAGAAGCAGTTGCTGGTCAGCACCGACCTCAACGGCGGGGCCAAGCGCAAGCATTTCGTCGGCGAACTGGCGGTCAGCTACTCGGTCGCGCCCGATGGTCAATATGCCGCCTTCATCCAGAATTATGAAGCGCATGTCCTGCCGCTGATGCCCGGCAATCAGGCGGTCGACATCGATACCGAGGGCAAGGTGCTGCCCGTCACCCGCGTCAGCGCCAGTGGCGCCAGCTATGTGAACTGGTCGCAGGACGGCCAGCGGCTGCACTGGTCGATGGGGCCGACGCTCTACACCGTCGATCGGGCCACGCTGTTCGCCAACGCCCCGCGCGCGGAGAATGCGCCCAAGTTCGTGCCGCCGTCGCAAGGCCTCAGCCTCGCGATGGAGCAGGCGGCAGACAAGCCCGGCGGCACGGTCGCGCTCACCGGCGCACGGATCGTGACGATGGCGGGTGCCGATGGCGGAATCGTCGATGATGGCGTGGTGGTGATCCGCGGCGACCGCATCGTCGCGATCGGCCTTCGCGCTTCGACCCCGGTACCGGCGGGCGCCAAGACGATCGACGTCGCGGGCAAGACGATCATCCCCGGCCTGGTCGATGCGCATGCGCACGGCCCGCAGGGCGACGACGAGGTCGTGCCGCAGCAAAACTGGTCGCTGCTCCAGAATCTCGCGCTTGGCACCACGACGATCCACGACCCGTCGAGCCAGGCGAGCGAGATCTTCGTCGCCAAGGAAATGCAGGCGGCGGGGCTGCTCACCGGCCCGCGCATCTTCTCGACCGGCGAGATCATCTACGGCGCGCGCGCCGCCAATGTGTATGCCAAGATCGACAGCTATGACGACGCATTGTCGCACGTCCGCCGGTTGAAGGCGCAGGGCGCGCGTTCGGTGAAGAACTATAACCAGCCACGCCGCGACCAGCGCCAGATGGTGGTGGCAGCCGCGCGCGCCGAGAATATCCAGGTCGTCGCCGAGGGCGGCTCGCTGTTCGGCATGGACATGAACCTGATCGCCGACGGCAATTCGACGCTCGAGCACAACATCCCGCTCGACGTGTTCTACAAGGACGTCGTCCAGATGTTCGGCCAGTCGGATACCAACTACACGCCGACGCTCGTGGTGTCCTATGGCGGCCTGGCGGGCGACCCCTATTGGCGGCAGGCGACCAACGTCTGGGAAAACCCGCTGCTGGTCCACACCCCCACCGACACCTTGCTCGCCGCCACCGCGCGCGTGACCAAGGCGCCCGAGAGCAACTTCGTCGACGACGACAATGCGCGGGAGGCGAACAAGATCGCCAAGGCGGGCAAGCTCGTGTCGATCGGCGCGCATGGCCAGCAGGCGGGGATCGGCTCGCATTGGGAGCTCTGGTCGTTCGTCCGCGGCGGGATGACCCCCATCGAAGCGCTCGGGGCGGGAACGATCGTCGCCGCGCAGTCGCTCGGCATGGCACGCGACATCGGCTCGCTCAAAGTCGGCAAGCTGGCCGATCTGGTGGTGCTCGACGCCGATCCCACCGCCGACATCCGCAATTCGGACAAGGTCAGCCGGGTGATGGTCGGCGGCCGGATGTTCGATGCCCGGACGATGAACGAGGTCGAGACGGGGAACCGGCAGCGGCTGCCTTATTGGTGGCAGTGACCGGGGCAGGGACGGTGCCCCCGCACCGTCCCGATCCGACACAGCAGGGGGTGCGTTTGGGGTTGGACCAAATCCCTAACGAAACGTTAACTGCACATGATGCAGCGCCCAACACCCCAGGCCCCGCAGGGGCATCCGTTCCGTCGAACCCTGTCGCGCAAGCCCGTCGCCACCGCGCAGGCGAGCGCCGACGATAGCGACATGAAGCTGTTCGTCCTCAGCTTCACCGCCTTCTTCATCTGCTTCTATACGTTCCTGCTGTAAGCGTTCAGTCGCAGGCCTGGTGGAGGCGCCAGGCGGCATAGGCCGATACCGTCGCGGTCGCGACCAGCACCCACAGCGCGTTGACCAGCTCGATACCCAGGTTGGTCACCCCCAGGATGCCGACCGATCCGATCACCATCGCACCCGAATTGACGATGTTGTTCGCCGCCACCGTCCGCGCGGTCTGCGACTGGTCGACGATCGTGGTCAGGAACGCATAGAGCGGCACCACGAACATGCCGCCGGTGATCGATATCCCCGCCAGATCGAAGAACACGCGGATCGCGCCCGGATCGCGCAGGAAGGTTGGCAGGTCGGCAAGCCCCGGCACCACCGGCGACCAACCGCGCGAGGTGAACCAGAAATCGATCAGGAACCCGCCCATCGCCAGCACCGATGCGGGGGCATAGCGCGCCGATACCTCGCCCTTGAGCAATCGGTTGATGATCACCGATCCGATCGCGATGCCGATCGAGAATACCGCCAGGAAGCTGCTGGCGACGCTCGGCTCGGCGAAATAGACGTTCTTCACCAGCGGCGGGAACAGCACCGCGATCATCGCCGCGATGCTCCAGAACACGCTGATCGCGACGATCGCCAGGAACAGCCGGCGGACATGCATCGTCGCGCGCACCAGCCGGATCGACGATCGCAGCACGTTCCAGTCGATCTTGATCGCCACCGAAGGCGGCGCGGGCGGGATCGATCGTGCTGCGAGCATGCCGATCACCGCGACGCCGATCACCGCGATCGCGGCGTGGTGCGGGTGCAGCAGCCCGCCGGCGATGGTGCCCGCCAGGATCGCGACATAGGTGCCCGCCTCGACCAGCCCGGTGCCGCCGAGCACTTCGTGCTTGGCCAGATGCTGCGGCAGCACGGCATATTTGATCGGCCCGAAAAAGGTCGAATGCACCCCCATCGCGAACAGCGCGAGCAGCATCACCCAGGTGAGCTCGAGGAAGATGCCCGTCGCGCCGACGATCATGATGCCGATCTCGGCCCATTTGATCGTCCGCATGATCGCGGCCTTGTCGTGGCTGTCGGCAAGCTCGCCCGCCAGCGCCGAAAACAGGAAGAAGGGCAGGATGAAGATGCCCGTCGCTACCGCCGAGAAGGTCGTTTCGGCACCGACATCGTTATACACCGAATAGGTGACGAAGAAGATCAGCGCGTTCTTGAACAGATTGTCGTTGAAGGCCCCCAGGAACTGGGTGACGAATAAGGGCAGGAACCGGCGCGCGCCGAGCAGGCTGATGGATGGAATCATCGGGTAGGCGCAATCCACGTCGCTCTCGGGAGCCGCTCCATAGGCCATTGGTAACGCATGCGACAATGACGATTGCGCGCGCGCGGCGTTGCGGGAACCGGGGCGGGCCCGTACAGCCATGCCTGCCCATGCTTACCTTGCCCAACATCCTGACGCTTTCGCGGATCTTCGCGGTGCCGATCCTCGTCGCCCTGCTGTGGTGGCCGGGGTGGCAGCTGGGCTATGGCATCGCCTTCGTGCTCTACTGCATCGTCGGCTTCACCGACTATCTCGACGGCTATCTGGCGCGCTCGCAAGGGACGGTGTCGAAGCTCGGCATCTTTCTCGATCCGATCGCCGACAAGATCATGGTCGCCGCGGTGATCCTGATCCTGGTCGGTACGCACGATATCGAAGGCGTGCACATGATCGCCGCGCTGATCATCCTGCTGCGCGAGATCATGGTGTCGGGGCTTCGCGAGTTTCTCGGCAGCGTGCGCGTGTCGATGCCGGTGTCGCAGCTCGCCAAGTGGAAGACGACGCTGCAGCTCGTGTCGCTCGGCGCGCTGATCCTCGGCGGGGCGCTTCCCGAATGGCCGTTAGTCAAGCTGGTCGGGCTCGCCTCGCTCTGGGGCGCGGCGGTGCTCACGCTGATCACCGGCTGGGATTATCTGCGCGTCGGCCTCAAGCACATGGACAGCTGATGGCGGTCCGGCTGCTCTATTTCGCCTGGGTGCGCGAGGCGGTCGGCATCGGCGAGGAAATGCTCGATCCGCCCCCCGAAGCCGCAACGCTCGACGCATTGATCGACTGGCTGGCCACGCTGAGCGCGGGACACGCCACCGCCTTCGCCGATCGCACGCGGCTGCGCGCCGCGGTCGATCAACACTTCGTCGCGATGGACGCGCCGGTGGCCGGCGCGCGCGAGATCGCGATCTTCCCCCCGGTCACCGGCGGATGATCCGCGTCGGCGTCCAGACCGCGCCGATCGACCTGGCCGATGCGCTGGCGGGGATCGAGGCAGCGGGGATGGGGGGGATCGCCAGCTTCACCGGGCTCGTCCGCGCCGACGACGGTGTCGCCACGCTCACGCTCGAACATTATCCCGGCATGACCGAGGCGGCGCTGCAGGCGGTCGCCGAAGCCGCAGCAGCGCGCTGGTCGCTCGGCGCGGTGACCATCCTCCACCGCGTGGGGACGATGCACCCCGGCGAGCGGATCGTGTTCGTGGGCACCGCCGCCGCGCATCGTGCCGAGGCGCTGGCGGCGTGCAGCTATTGCATCGACCGGCTGAAGACCGACGCCCCCTTCTGGAAGCGCGAGGCGACCGAGGCGGGCGAACGCTGGGTCGAACCGCGCGCCGCCGACGACAGCGCCGCCAGGGGTTGGGAATAGCCCAGCAAAAACGCCGCCGGGTTGCCCCGACGGCGTCTTGGTATCGCGAAGGTGCGGCCGATCAGCCGAGCTTGGGCACGACTACGCCGTTGACGATATGGACGACGCCGTTCGACTGGTTGACGTCGGGGATCGCGACATAGCTCTTGTTGCCGCTGACGTCGGTCAGGACGATCGCTGCGCCCTCGGTCGTGACGGTCAGCGGGCTGCCCTCGACCGTGGTCAGCGTCGCGGTGCCGCCGCCGGCCTTCATCTGCTCCTGCAGCTGCGCCAGCGAAACCTTGCCCGGTACGACATGATAGGTCAGCACCTTGGCGAGCACCGCCTTGTTCTCGGGCTTCATCAGCGTGTCGAGCGTGCCGGGGGCGAGCCGCGTGAACGCGTCGTTCTCGGGCGCGAAGACGGTGAAGGGGCCGGCGCCCGACAGCGTCTCGGCGAGATCGGCGGCCTTCACCGCGGTCACCAGCGTCGACAGGCTGGGGGCAGCCGATGCGTTCTCGACAATCGTCTTGGTCGCGAGCATCTCGGCACCGCCGACCTTGGGGTTGGGCGCGGTCGCGGTGGCTGCGGGCGCTGCCATGGTCGAAGGCTGCGCGGTTGCCGCAGGTGCGGTGGTCGCGGTCGGTGCAGTCGGCGCGCCGGTCGGCGGCGTCGTGGTCTGCGCGATCGCGACGGTCGACGTGGCGGCCAAGGCGGCGAGGGTAAGGGCTGACAGGCGAAGCATCTGGTTCTCCAGTGATCGGAATAGGGAAGCGCGCATCGTTAAGCCGACGCACATCCTATATACGCCCCACGACCGCATTTGGTTTCGTATGCGGTACTAATTCCGTGGGTTAGGCCGCGGGCGCGTGGGCGCGCAGCACGTCGGCTAGCAGCCGGAAGTCGCGCTCGCGCGGACTGGCACGCCGCCACACCAAGGCGATCCGGCGCGAGGCGCGCTCCGATTCGATCGGCCGCGCGACGATGTGCGTGCCCTCCAAAATGCCCGATTCGATCGCCATCGCGGGCAGCATCGTCACCCCCAGCCCATTCTCGACCATCTGGACGATGGTGTGCAGCGAGGTGCCGAGCATCGACGCGCGCCCGCGCAGCTCGAGGTGCGAGCATGCCGCCAGCGCATGGTCCTTCAGGCAATGTCCGTCCTCGAGCAGCAGCAGCCGCGTCTCGTCGATATCCTCGGCGACGATCGGCCCGTTGGTGCCGCCCACCTCGCCCTGCGGAAACGCCACGAGCAGCCGATCGTCGAACAATTCGTCGACTTCGACATCGCCGCAGCCATAGGGCAGCGCTAGCAGCACGCAGTCGGTCCGCCCCTGCTGCAACGCCTCGCACGCCGATCCGCTGGCTTCCTCGCGCAGATACAGCTTCAGGTCGGGATAGTCGCGGCGCAACCGCGGCAGGATCCGCGGCAGCATGAACGGCGCGATCGTCGGGATGACGCTCATCCGCATCTCGCCCGACAGCGGTCGCCCCGCGGCGCGCGCGATTTCGCCGAGCTCGTCGGCCTCGCGCAGCACGCGATGCGCCTTTTCGACGATCCGCTCGCCCAAAGGCGTAAAGCGCACCACGCGGCGGGTGCGTTCGACCAGCGTCACCCCGATCAGCGTCTCGAGCTCGCGGATCCCCGCCGACAGCGTCGATTGGGTAACATTCGACGCTTCGGCGGCGCGGCCGAAATGGCCGGCATCGTGCAGCGCCACCAGATATTGGAGCTGCTTGAGGGTGGGGAGGTAGATGGTCATCGCTGCCCTGTCACCTAAGCGCTCCTACCCCCGCGCACCAGTGCGCGGGCTGCGTTATCGCAGCGCCTGCACCAGGCTGAAGATGCTGGTCGCGGTCAGCACCACGCCCACCATCACCAACAGCGTCTTGGTCGGCACCCGCTTGGCGACGAGCGCGCCGAACGGCGCCGCGATCACGCCGCCGATCAGCAGCCCGACGACCGCGGTGGTGAACGCCGCTACCCCCAGGCTGGCAAGGAAGGTGATCGAGATCGCCATCGTCAGGAAAAACTCGACCGAGTTGACCGTGCCGATGGTGGTGCGCGGCTGCGCGCCCTGGACCAGCAGGTTCGACGTCACCACCGGCCCCCAACCGCCACCGCCCGCTGCATCGAGGAAGCCGCCCGCCGCCGCCAATGGTGAGACGAAGCGCGGATCGCGATGCTCGCGCGGGGGAAAGCGGATGCCGCGCACCAGCAGATACACGCCGATCGCCGCCAGATACGCCATCACGAAAGGCCGCGTGATCCCGGCATCGAGCGAGCTCAACAAATAGGCGCCGGTAACCCCGCCAAGCACGCCGGGGATCAGCAGCCGCCAGAACAGCTTCCAATCGACGTTCTTGTGCAATGCATGGCTGATTCCCGATACGCCGGTGGTGAAGCATTCGGCCAGATGCACCCCCGCCGATGCGGTGGCGGGCGGCACGCCGAGCACGCTCACCAGCAAGGTGCTCGAAATCACCCCGAACGCCATGCCGAGCGCGCCATCGACGATCTGCGCCACCAGGCCGACCGCGATATAGGGCAATAGATCGACCAGATTGAAAGCTTCGAACATGCGCGCCCTTCCGCTGAAGAGCCGCGGTTCTGCGGCATCGCGCGATATCCCACAAGATACATAGAGTTTATGCCGTGCAAAGCCTGGCTGGGGGTGTTCTGGTAATTGGCAGGGCCAACGCCTAGATTGGAGCGTCGCTAGGGGACGCGCCGATGCTCAACGGACTGAAACTATATCTGGATTCGATCCGTGCGCGCGATCCCGCGCCGCGGTCGCGTGCCGAAATCCTGCTCTATCCGGGCGTGTGGGCGCTGGGCTATCATCGGGTCGCGCATGCGCTGTTCCTGCGACGGCTGTATTTCCTCGCGCGGCTGGTGAACCACTGGTCGCGCTGGATGACCGCGATCGACATCCATCCCGGCGCGACGATCGGGCGCAATTTCTTCATCGACCATGGCTTCACCGTGATCGGCGAAACCGCGGTGATCGGCGACAACGTCACGATCTATCAGTGCGTCACGCTTGGGGGCACAAGCCCTGACAACGGCGTCCTCGGCAAGCGCCATCCGACGCTCGAAGACGGCGTGATCGTCGGCGCGGGCGCGCAGGTGCTCGGGCCGATCGTCGTCGGCGCGCGCGCGCGGGTCGGCGCCAATGCGGTGGTGACCAAGGACGTCCCCGAAGGCGCGACGATGGTCGGCATCCCCGCCAAATCGACGCTGATCGGCGCGGGAACCTATCAGAAGCCGTTCATGCCCTATGGCACGCCGTGCAGCGAGATGGGCGACCCCGCGACGCAGAAGATCGATGCGCTGCGCTGCGAACTCGAAACCCTGCGCAAGCGGCTCGACCTGCTGGTCGACGAGGAAGAAGGGCGGCGCGACCGCGCGTGACCGCTACCGTCCTTCCGCTTCCGCTCGGCGGTCGCCCCAGCCAGATCGGCTTCGATCGGCTCGAGCTTACCCGGATCCTCGACCTTTACGGGCGGATGGTCGCAGCGGGGCATTGGCGCGATTACGCGATCCAGCTCGGGCGCGAGGCCGCGGTTTTCGCCGCGTTCCGCCGCGCCGCCGAGAACCCCGAATTTCGGATCGAGAAGCGCCCCGCGCTTCGCAATCGCCAGGGCATGTGGGCGCTGGTCGGCGAAAACGGCACCGTGCTGAAGCGCGGTGCCGAACTCGGGCCGGTGCTGGCGCCGGTCGAGCGCCGGCTGATGAAGCTGGTCGAATAGGCCTAAGCGACCGCTGCCACCGGCGGCAGCCGGGTGCTGAGCCCGCCGACCAGCCCGACCACCATCCGCCGCATCGGCTGCCAGAAGGCCGACAGTGTCAGCAACGCCGATCCGATCACCAGCCCGGTGAACGCCGCCCCCAGCTCGACCGCGCCCGCCGAGCGGAACAGCGCGTAGAGCGCGTACAGGACGTAGGCGAGGCTCGACACCAGCAGCGCGCGCCGATCGACCGCCAGCGCGACGAACCCGAACGCGACGTACAGCAGCAACACCACCACCGCGACATCGGCGCCGATCGCCCCCTTGAACACGCCCAGCATCTGGAAGATCGGGTGCGCGATCAGTGGTGCCGCGGCCAGGTGCAGCCAGAAGGCGACATCGCTTCGGCGGGTGCGGCGATCGGTGTCGGACATGTCCCACCACATCGCGGTGCCGAACAGCAGGACGCCGCCGCCCAGCGCGAGCGGCATCGCCACCGCGTCGCGCGCCGCCTCGTCGGGCAACGCGAACAATACCGCGCCGACGACGGCGCCGACCAGTGCCAATGCCCCCGCAGCGACGGTGATCGGCACCATGAAGCGGCGCCAATGCACCCATGCCGCGCCCGCTGCCACCAGCCCGATCGCCCCGGCGATCACCCCATTGGCGGCGTCGGGCAGATCGGGATTGAGCGTCACGACCAGCCCCACCAGCGTGCCGGCGACGCCGCCGACGAACGCCAGCAGCAACAGGATGCTCGGCAGCGCCATGCGCCGTCGCCGGGTGAAATATTCTGCCAGGAACCACGCCGCGACCGCCACCCCGAGCCCGCCCGCGGCATCGGTGATCGTCGCGCCGATCTGGCCGATCGCCGCGAGCAGCAGCGCGAGCGCGACCGCGACGAAGATATCGTTGAACCCGGTCAGCAGCCGGAAATGCTCCTCGTCGACCGCGGGGGCATGCCGCCCCGCGGCGACATGGCTTCGCAGCGCCTCGGCCGCCTCCCGGCTGAGCGCTCCGCTTTCGACTGCACTGTTCAGATCGCTTTCGCTGTACATGGCACTCTCCCTGTGTTGGGCAAGTATGTCACGAGTGCATTAGCTGTGCAGTACACCATCGAGGTCGAACCGATTGACTAAGCCGCGGCGAGTTGCGACGCGGGCAGTCATGCAACAGCTCCGTATCGCGCTCGAATGGTTCCTGAACCCCGATCACCTCCCGCTGATCGCCGCGCGCGACCGGCTCGCGCGCGAGGGGCTGCACATCGAACTCGTCATCCCCGACGATCATTATGACGGCTTCGAAGCGCTGGCGGCGGGCGAGGTCGAGCTGGTCGTCAACGAACCGCTCCATCTGGTCGAGCAGCGCGCGTGCAAGCTGCGCTCTTATGGCTGCTTCTTCGCGACCGATGGCGGGGTGTTGATCCACCGCGCGTCGCTGGCGCGGCTGGTCGCGGGCCAGCCGGTGCGCATCGCGTCGCCGGTGTCGAACCCGACCACCGATCAATTGTGCAAGGACATCCTCGCCGCGTGGATTCGCCAGCAGGGCGGGGCGGGCGGTACCGATCATATCGGCATCGAACCCGCAGGCTTCGCGCATGTCGATAACCTGGTGGCGGGCTATGACGGCGCGTGGCTCGCCTTCGCCAATGTCGAGGGCGTCGCGGCGCGCGTCCGCGGGCTCGACACCCAGCTCATCACCACCGGCGAAGCGGGCATCCCCAATTTCTCCGCGCTCGAACTGATCGGCGCGGCAACCGCCGACGACGCCACCCGCACCGCGATCGCCAAGCTGGTCGGCGCGCTCGATGCGGTGATCCCCGATCTGGTCGCCGACCCGGCGGCAGCGCGCGAGCTCTGGTATGCCGCGAGCGGCGAACAGCCGGGCGAAGAAGTCGACGCGATCGTCGAGGCATCGCTGCGCAAGTTCATCGCGCCGGTCGCCCCCGATATCGAAATGTGGCGCCCGATGTGGCGCTATCTCCACGCGCACGGCGGCGATGTGGTCGACGCGCCGGCGTTCGAGGCGATGTTCCCGGCGGGGTGAAGCACCAGACCGGCGCTACCCTGCAGCGCCGGTGCTGCGCGATGTTGGCGGAGACGGACGGATTCGAACCGTCGGTGCCGATTACTCAGCACGGCGGTTTAGCAAACCGCTGGTTTCAGCCACTCACCCACGTCTCCGGACACGGCGCTGAGCGGCGGGCTATACCGAGCGATGCGCCAGCGATCAACAGCGCATATCGCGCGGCCGAACGCTAAATCGACTCGCATCGTCGCCGGTTCATTGCAGCGAAAGCGTGTGCGGTTGTATGGTTACCCATGACGATGTGGGGGAAGTGACGATGCGTAGCCAGTGGATCAAGCGCGCCGCGATCGGGGTGGCGCTGGTGGCCGCGCCGGCGATGGCGACCGGGCAGGTGCGGACGATCGACCCCAACGAGGCGATCGACCGCGATCTGTCGGGGCCGCCACCCGCCTATTCGCCGCCCGCGCAGGTGGAGGAACAGGTCGATCCGCTCACCCCCGACGAGCGCGCCGCGCAGCCGGGAATGCCCGCCGCCGCGCCGGTCGCGCCGACCAGCACCGCGCCGCTGCCGCCGATCGCCGCCGAACAGACGACGGTGGCGTCCGAAACCTATGCACGCGAAGACCTGATGGCCGCGGCCGAGGGCGTCTTCGGCAAGGGTGCCGCCGAATTGGCCGGGCTGCTCGAGAAGATCCTGTCCGAACAGGGGCGTCCCAACGCTTATATCGCCGGGCGCGAGGCCGCGGGCGCGTTCGTGGTCGGGGTGCGCTACGGCTCGGGGGTGATGACGCACAAGGTCGAGGGGCAGCGGCCGGTCTATTGGACCGGACCGTCGATCGGCTTCGATGCCGGCGGCGATGCCACCAAGGTGTTCGTGCTGGTGTACAACCTCTATGATTCGCAGGAATTGTACCGCCGCTTCCCCTCGGCCGAGGGGCGCGCCTATTTCATCGGCGGGTTCGCGGCGACGTATATGCGCCGCGGCGACGTGGTGCTGATCCCGATCCGCGTGGGGGTCGGCTACCGGCTGGGCGCCAATATCGGCTATATGAGCTTCAGCGAGAAGGCAGAGTGGCTGCCGTTCTAAGCGCAGCGCGGCAGCGAGCAATGCTCGCTCGACTCGCGCAAGCTCGGCCGGCGGGGCCACCGGCCCCGACCGACGTCACGGGCTTTGCCCGTGGCGCCCGCCTGATCTAAAGTCGTCCGCTCACCCCCGCTCGAACACCGTAGATTCGAACCGGATCGGCGCGCCCGAAGCCGCCCCCACCAATTCATCCTCCCACATCGCGGCGCGCCCGCGCACGATCGTGCCGATCGGCTTGCCCGTCAGCTCGCATCCTTCGAACGGCGACCAGCCGCTGCGCGATTGCAGCCACGCGCCGTCGACCGTCCAGCGGCGCTTGAGATCGACGACCGTGAAGTCGGCGTCATAGCCGATCGCGATCCGCCCCTTGCCCGCGATGTTGAAGATCCGCTGCGCCCCTGCGCTGGTGAGGTCGATCAGCCGCTGCAGCGTCATCCGTCCTGCCGCGACGTGATCGAGCATCAGCGGCAGCAGCGTCTGCACGCCGGGCATGCCGCTGGGGCTGGCGGGGTAGGGCATCGCCTTTTCGGCGAGCGTGTGCGGCGCGTGGTCGGACCCGATGACGTCGGGCACGCCCTGGCCCATCCAGTGCCACAGCCCGTCGCGATGCACCGCCGATCGGATCGGAGGGTTCATCTGCGCATGGGTGCCAAGGTCGCGATAGGCGTCCTCGCCCGCCAGCGTCAGATGCTGCGGGGTGACCTCGCAAGTAGCGATGTCCTTGTGCTGCGCGAGCAATTCGAGTTCGGCGGGGGTCGACACGTGGAGCACATGGATACGCCGCCCCGCCGCCCGCGCGAGCCCCAGGATGCGGCGGGTCGCGAGCAACGCGCTTTCGTCGTCGCGCCAGATCGGGTGCGAGGCGACGTCGCCGTCGATCCGGAACTCCCCGGCGCGCGCGTTCATCCGCGCCTCGTCCTCGGCATGGATCGCAACGCGGCGGCGCCCCGAGCGCAGCACCCGCGCGAGCACCTCGTCATCGGCCACCAGCAGGTCGCCGGTCGAGGATCCCATGAAGATCTTGACCCCCGCGGTCCCCGGCAGCCGCTCGAGCTCGCCCAGATGCTCGGCATTGGCGCCGGTCGCGCCGACATAGAAGGCGTGGTCGCACCACATCCGGTCCTTGGCGCGCGCCAGCTTGTCGGCGATCGCCTCGGCGCTGTCGGTATTGGGCTTGGTGTTGGGCATTTCGAACACCGCGACGACGCCGCCCATCACCGCGGCGCGGCTGCCGCTTTCGAGGTCTTCCTTGTGCTCGAGCCCGGGCTCGCGGAAATGCACCTGGGTGTCGATCACCCCCGGCAGGATGTCGAGCCCGGTGCAGTCGATCGTCTGCTCGGCATCGGCGAACCCGCCGATCGCGGCGATCCGGCCGCCGCGTGCATAGACGGTGGTTTGCACCGGGCCACCCGGCAGATGGACGGTGCCGCCGGTAAGCTTCAGATCATGGGTCGCCATCGCTGCCTCTTTCGTACTGGGTCGCCACGTCTTACTTGCTGCGCATGAGCGATGCCACCCATCCCGACGCCACCCATCTCGCCGATCGCGCGGTCCTTCGCCTCTCGGGGGAGGATGTGCGCGGGTTCCTCCAGGGGCTGGTGACGCAGGATCTGGCGGCGGTCGCGCCCGGCGCGCCGCAATGGTCGGGGCTGCTGACGCCGCAGGGCAAGGCGCTGTTCGATTTCCTGCTCTGGGCCGATGGCGACGATGTGCTGATCGATTGCGAGGCGGCGCAGGCCGACGCGCTGGTCCGCCGGCTGTCGCTATACCGGCTGCGCCGCGCGATCGTGATCGCGCGCGATCCCGCGCTTGCGGTCCATTGGTCGCTGGCGCCCGCTGCCGATGCCGCGGCCGATCCGCGGCACCCGAAGCTGGGCTGGCGCTGGCTCGGCGCCGCGACCGGCGAGGACGCGAGCCGCGCTTGGCGCGCGCATCGCCTGGCGCTCGGGGTGGTCGAGGGCGCCGAGGAACTCGGGCAGGACTCGACGCTCTGGCTCGAGGCGAATGCGCGCGAACTCAACGGGGTGAGCTTCACCAAGGGCTGCTATGTCGGCCAGGAAAACACCGCCCGGATGCACCACCGCGCCAAGGTATCGCGTCGCTTGTTGGTCGCCCCGCTGGCCGAACCCGGCGCGCGCACGCGGGTCAGCTATCCCGACCTCGGCGTGATGGTCGAACTGCGCCGGCTTGACTCGCTCGGCGACGCGGCATTGCCCGATTGGGTCGAGGAAAGCTGACCAACCCCCGTTCGTTTCGTGCGAAGTCGAAAAACCGTCGTTCGGCGCGGACCGGTTTCGCAAGACCGGGATGACGTTAGGTCGATCCCCCCTTTCCCCGTTCGTGTTGGAGCCTGTCGAAGCACTGTTTTTCCTTCCCGCCGCAATGCCGGCGGCACCAGAAAGAACGGCCCTTCGACAAGCTCAGGGCGAACGGATGAGGGTAAAACTTTCACGCGATAGAGCCCGCCAACGCCGCCTCGACCGCGGCAAGCGCATGCAGATCGGTGGTGTCGAACAACGGCACCGCGCTATCGGCCGTGCCCACCAGCAGCATGATCTCGGTACAGCCAAGGATGATCGCCTCGGCACCGCGATCTACCAGCCGCGCGATCACCCCGCGATATACCTCGCGCGATGCCGCCGAAACCTGTCCCTGCACCAGCTCGTCATAGATGATCCGGTGGACTTCGGCGCGATCCTCGGCCTCGGGGACGATCACGTCGAGCCCGAAGCGATCGGCGAGCCGCCCGCGATAGAAGTCGCGCTCCATCGTGAAGGCGGTACCCAGCAGCCCGACCCGGCGGTGCCCCGCTGAGACGATCGCCGCACCCGCGGCGTCGCCGATATGCAGCAGCGGGATCGCGACGCTGGCCGCGACGTCGTCGGCCATCAGGTGCATCGTGTTGGTGCAGATCAGCACCATGTCCGCCCCCCCGCGTTCGAGCTGGCGCGCGGCGTCGATCATCATCGCGGTCAGCCCGTCCCAATCGCCCGCGGCCTGCCCCGCGGCGATCTCGGCGAAATCGAGTGACAGCAGCAGGCAGCGCGCCGAATGGCCGCCGCCCAGCCGCGCGCGCACCGCCTGGTTGATGATCCGGTAATAGTGCGCCGAGCTTTCCCAGCTCATGCCGCCGATCAATCCGATAGTCCGCACGCCAATCTCCCGCCCCGATGGCGCTACGCTAGCCACATATGCGCGATTGCCAAAGCGCTTGGGGCGCCGCTGGTGCAGGGGGCTGTCCTACAGACTGGTCGTTGCGGTATGCAGCGATATGCCTCTTTCAGCCGCCCGCACCCGGACGTTCGGCCACGCCTGCGCTTGCTCCCGCGCGTCGTATCCGGATCGGGCGCCAATGGGCATTTTTGGGGGGTACGTAGTGTAGCCTTTGTAGCCTTCCGACCCCGAATCGGTCGTGAACGCATCCCCGATCGGTGTCCCGGCGTTGCGCTCGGCGAGGATTGGGCCGGCGAATCGGACATGGCGGAACGGCGGGGTTGCCAACGCCGGTGCCGCCAGCCAACCCTGATGGCCGACCGGGCGTCCCAAGCGGGCACGAGCGGTACTTATAGTCGATGACATCAGGGGGGTTCGGATGCGGCAGTGGACGATGACGACGGCGGCGGTGGTGGCGATGATGGCGGCGGCGCAGCCAGCGATGGCGCAGCGCGCCGCGATCGAGGAAACCAGCGTCGCGGCAGTGCAGGCCGACATGACCGCCAGGCGCACCACCAGCGAGCGGCTGACCCGTGCCTATCTCGCGCGGATCGCGGCGATCGATCGCAAGGGGCCGACGCTGCGCAGCGTGATCGCGCTCAATCCGCAGGCGTTGGAACAGGCGCGCGCCCTCGATGCCGAGCGCAAGGCGGGGCGGGTGCGCGGACCGCTGCACGGCGTGCCGGTGCTGGTGAAGGACAATATCGAGACCGTCGAGAACGCGACGACAGCGGGCAGCCTGGCGCTCAAGGACAATTTCACCCGCCGCGACGCGCCGTTGGTCACCCGGCTGCGCGCTGCCGGCGCGGTCATCCTCGGCAAGACCAACCTCTCCGAATGGGCCAATATCCGCTCGTCGAATTCGATGAGCGGCTGGAGCGCGGTCGGCGGCTTGGTGCGCAACCCCTATGCGCTCGATCGCTCGTCGTGTGGGTCGTCGAGCGGCACCGGCGCGGCGATCGCCGCCAGCCTCGCGGTGGTAGGGGTCGGGACCGAGACCGACGGCTCGGTAGTCTGCCCCGCGGCGATGAACGGGCTGGTCGGGCTGAAGCCGACGATCGGCCTCGTCAGCCGCACCCATGTCGTGCCGATCAGCCATAGCCAGGATACGGCAGGGCCGATGGCACGCAGCGTCCGCGACGCCGCCGCGCTCTTCTCCGCGATGATCGGCAGCGACAGCGCCGACGCGGTGACCAGGGACGCCGACCGCCACCGCCGCGATTATGCCGCGGCGCTCGACGCCAGCATCGTCAAGGGGCTGCGGATCGGCGTGCTGCGTCCCGAAATGTCGAGTGATCTCGCGGCGCGCTTCGATGCGTCGCTCGCGCTGCTCAAGGCGCAGGGCGCGGTGCTGGTCGATCTCAAACGGCCCGAGACCGAAGGCATGGGCGCCGCCGAATTCGACGTGCTCAAGATGGAGCTCAAGAGCGATCTCAACGCCTATCTCGCGACGACCCCCGCCAGCGTGAAGACGCGGACGCTCGCCGACGTGATCGCCTTCAACCAGGCGAATGCGGCGGCCGAAATGCCGTTCTTCGCGCAGGAGATCTTCGAACAGGCGCAGGCGACCGGCGGCGTCGACGATCCCAAATACAAGGCGGCGCGCGCCAAGTCGCTCGGGCTCGCACGCGCGGCGATCGACGGGATGCTAAAGGCAAGCGACGTGCGGCTGATCGTCGCGCCGAGCTATGGCGCCCCCTGGCTGTCCGATCCCGTCCATGGCGACCAGTTCAGCGGCCCCTCGGCAAGCGCGCTCCCCGCGATCTCGGGCTATCCGCATCTGACGGTGCCGATGGGGCTGGTCGATGGCTTGCCCGTCGGCCTGTCCTTCTTCTCGACCGCGCTGACCGAGGGGCTGTTGCTCAATGCGGGCTATGCCTTCGAGCAGGCGGAGCCGATGCGCGTGGCGCCGGGCTATGCGGCATCGGCGAATGCCGGGCCGGGGATGGATGGGGCAGGGCGCTAGCGTTGTTCGCTAGCCCCCAATTCCGTTCGGGCTGAGCTTGTCGAAGTCCGGCCCGCACTTTCGGTCTACGCTATCGTGGCGAAGGCGGGCCGCCCTTCGACAAGCTCGGGGCGAACGGGCAAAGTTTGGATCCGCCGCAACCCGCCGCGCCACCCGCCGCTGCCACAGCAGGATCGCGGGCACCACGCCGAGCTCGATGCACAGCCCCACGACATGGCCGCGCGACGGCACGCCGACCAGCACCAAACTCGCGAGCCGCGCCAGGCCCCCGACGACCACCATCGCGCCCAGCAACCGCAACCGCTCGCCTTGCGCCTCGATCCGCGGCACCGTCGCGAGGAAGGCAAGCCCCATCACCAGGAACAGCCCAGAGAGATAGCGGAAATGACTGTCGAGGTCGGTCGGCACCTCGGCCACCCCGCTCAGCCATCGCGGGCCGTACCACAGCGACGATAGCGACGCCGACAGCGGCACGAAGCAGACCAGGACGACCGCCGCCTGCAACAACCGGCGCTCGGCGGCGGGGGTCACTTGCGTTCCTGCTCGAGCAATTCGGAGCGGATGTGGATCGCCTTCAGCGACATCCGCACCTCGATAAGGAAGCATAGCAGCCCGATCATCAGCATCAGCATCGACAGGATGAATGCGACCGCGACGATGCGGCCGATCTTGAGATCGCTCAGTTCGGCGATGAACAGCAACGCGACCACCAGGCAGATCAGCACCGCGCTGAGCGTGACCAGGAAGATCGCCGCGTTGATGACGCTGATCCGCCGGTCGATCCGCCGCAATTCCCACACATGCCGGTCGTGTTCGGGACCGGTCGAGCGCGGGTGCAATTGTTCGAGGCTGCGCGCACGATCGACGATCCGCGCCAGTCGCCCGGTCATCACATTGAGGATGCCGCCGATCCCGGCGAGCAGGAACACCGGCGCGATGGCGACCTGGATCGTCGCGGCGACGGTCGAAATGACGGGAGAAAATTGCATCGCCGCCCTTGTGCGCAAAGCCGGGCTTTGCGGCAAGCCGTTCATCGCCTGCACGACCTGGTAACGGGTTGTGGGTACAAAAGCGTGGATGACCAAGCCGATGCTGCCGACCGACTTTAACCGCCTGCCGCCCGTCCATGCGATCGAGACGGTCGAGGGGCTGGCGTCGGCGATCGATACCGTGGCGCAGGGCGCACGCGAGACGCATCGTTTCCTGCGCTATGGCTGGTTCTCAGCGGCGCTCGCTGCCTATGGTGGCCGGGCGCGCACGCTGATCGCGTCAAGAGATGGCGCGCCGGTGATCGCGCTGCCGATGGTCGCGTTCGGCCCGGCGATACTGCGATTGGCCGCGGTACCCGGCTGCTATTGGCCGTTCCGTAGCTTTCCGGTGACGCAGGATGTCGGCCCAGAGGCGTTCGAACCGCTGCTCGACGCGCTGGCGCAAGAAGTGACCGCGCTGCGGATCGGGCCGGTCTATGACGATGATCCGGCGCTCTGCCTGTTGCGGATCGCCGCCGAAGCCCGCGGTTGGACCGCGCTGCCGCGCGACGTCGCTGAAAGCTTCCTGCTCGATATCGACGGCGCCCGCGCCGAGGGCACCTGGCCGCGCAGCTCGACGCTCAAGAAGAACCGCTTCCACGAAAAGCATCTGGCGGCGCACGGCGTGCCCGGCTGGGATTTCGTCGCAGGCGAGGGCTGGACCGGCCAGGCGTTCGACGATCTGGCGATCATCGAGCGCGCCAGCTGGATCGCCGAGCGCACCGACGGATCGGACGCGAAGTTCACCGACGAGGGCCATGGCGCATTCTGGCGCGCGGCGGCGCAGGATCCGGTGCTCGCGCAAATGATGTGGGCGGCAATGCTGCGGATCGACGGCGCTCCCGCGGCCTTCTCGTTCGACCTCAATGTCGGCACGCTGAAATACGCGATCGCCAACAGCTATGTGCCGACCTTCGCCAAGCATTCGCCCGGCAAACTGCTCTATTACCGCAACCTGGTGCGCGCGATCGAAGACGGCATCACGCGGGTCGATTGGGGCGCGGGCGACAGCGGCTACAAGCGAACGATCGGGGCCGAGCCGGGCCCGATGATCCGCGACTGGCTGTTCGTGCGGCCTGGCGTGGCGAGCGTGGTCGCGCGGTTATTGCGCGGGCGCTGGACCAGAAGCGGGCAGGATCAAACCCGCATGTAGCGGAAATACCACACTTCGTGCCCGTGCCGCCGCGCCTTGCGTTCGTAGCGCGTCTCGGGCCAGTCGGCGGGACGGGTCTGGAAATCCTTCGCGGTGGCGGCAGTCCATTCGAAGTCGCGGCGCTGGTTCATCACCATCATCGCCCAGCGGCAATAGGTCGGATCGTCGGTACCGAGCCGAAACTCGCAGCCCGGCTTCAGCTTGGCGGCGATCAGGTCGAGTGGGCCGTGATTGACCATCCGGCGCTTAGCGTGGCGCGCCTTGGGCCAGGGATCAGGATGCAGCAGATACACGCGCTCCAGGCTGGCATCGGGCAGCCGATCGAGCACGTCGAGCGCATCGCCCATGTGCAGCCGAACATTATCGAGTGCGCCGTCGCGAACATGCCCGAGCGCGGCGACGACGCCGTTGAGGAACGGTTCGCAGCCGATGAACCCGGTGCTAGGGCGCGCGGCGGCTTGCCCGGCGAGGTGCTCTCCCGCGCCGAAGCCGATCTCGACCTCGAGCGGGCGGGGCGAGCCGAACAGCGTCGCGGCGGCGAGCGGCCCTTCGGGCACCGCAATCTGCGGCAGCAGCTCGGCGACCAATTCCTCCTGCGCCACGCGCAATTTGTGGCCCTGGCGGCGGCCATAGAGGCGGCGGATGACGGCGGGATCGTTCATGGCGTGCGCGTGTGGCGGGTGGGGGCGGGTGTGTCCAGAGGCTAGGCGATCAGCCCGCCAATCCCTTGAGCCGGTACAACGCCTCGAGCGCTTCCCGCGGGCTCAGCGCATCGACATCGATCGCGGTGAGCGCGCTGCGTAGTTCGTCGACCGCGTCGGCCTCCTGCGCTGCCACCGCCGCGAAGAGCGGCAGGTCGTCGAGGCCTGCCGCCAACCCGCCGGTCTTGGCGCGGCCTGCCTCGAGCTTGGCCAGCACCGATTTCGCGCGGGCGATCGTTGCGGGTGGCAGCCCTGCGAGCCGTGCCACTGCCAGGCCATAGCTGCGGTCGGCGGGGCCGGTCGCGAGTTCGTGCAGCAGCACCAGCTCGCCCTTCCATTCGCGCGCCCGGACATGGTGCAGCGACAGCGCCTCGCAGCGTTCGGCCAGCCGGGTCAGCTCGTGGTAATGCGTCGCGAACAGGCAGCGGCATCGATTATCCTCGTGGATCGCCTCGACCACCGCCCAGGCGATCGCCAGCCCGTCATAGGTGCTGGTGCCGCGCCCCACCTCGTCGAGGATGACGAAACTGCGCGGCGTCGCCTGCGCCAGGATCGCCGCTGTCTCGACCATTTCGACCATGAAGGTCGACCGCCCGCGCGCCAGATTGTCCGAAGCGCCGACACGGCTGAACAGGCGATCGACCAGCCCCAGTTTCGCTCGCGCGGCGGGGACGTAGCTGCCGGCCTGTGCCAGTACCGCGATCAGCGCATTTTGGCGGAGGAAGGTCGATTTACCGCCCATATTGGGGCCGGTGACCAGCCATAGCCGCGACGCTTCGGACAGGTCGCAATCATTGGCGACGAAGCGTCCGCCAGCGCGCGCCACCGCAGCCTCGACGACCGGGTGCCGCCCGCCCTCGACCTCGAAACAGGCGTGATCGACCAGCGCCGGTCGCGCCCAGCCGCCCTCGGCGGCACGTTCGGCGAGCCCTGCGGCGACGTCGATCCGCGCCAATGCGTCGGCGGTGACTGCGATCTCGTGCCGGCGTGCGAGCGCGGTTTCGGTCAGGTCTTCGAGATGCGATGCCTCGGCAGCCAGCGCGTGGTTGCCCGCCTGCGTTACCTGCATCGCCGCTTCGTGCAGGTCGGCGGCGTTGAAGCGGACGACGCCCGCCAGCGTCTGGCGATGGGTGAAGCCGCTCTCGGGCGCCATCAGCGCATCGGCAGCGCGCGCAGGCACTTCGACATGATAGCCGAGCACGCCATTGTGGCGGATCTTCAGCGCCGCGATCCCGGTGCGCTTGCGATAGTCGGCCTCGAGCGCGGCGATCGCGCGCCGGCCGCCAGCACCGGTATGGCGCAGATCGTCGAGCGCGGCGTCGAACCCCTCGGCGATATAGCCGCCGCCCGCGGCGTCGATCGGCGGTTCGGGCACCAGCGCGCGCTTGAGCAGGTCGATCAGTGCGCCATGTCCCTGTAGCCGCGGCGCGATCTCGGCGAGCAAGGGCGGCGGCGCGGCGAGTTGGTGCAGCCGCTCGCCCAAGCCCCAAGCTGCATCGAGCCCGTCGCGCAACTGTCCCAAATCACGCGGCGACCCCCGCCCGGCGACGATCCGACCCAGCGCGCGGCCAATATCGGGCAGGGCGCGCAGCGACGACCGCAGCGTCTCGCGTAAATTGGGTTCGTCGTGGAAGCGCTGCACCAGATCTAGCCGCGCACCGATTGCGCCGGCGTCCATCAACGGCGCCGCGATGTCCTGTCCCAGCAGCCGCGCGCCGGCGCCGGTGACCGTGCGATCGACCGAGTCGAGCAGGCTGCCCTTGCGCGTGCCGCCGGTGGCAAGCGTCAGCTCGAGGCTCTCGCGAGTCGCCGCGTCGATCGCCATGCTGGCGTCGTCCGCATGCAGCACCGGCGGACGCAGGAAGGGGAGTGCCCCCTTGGCGGTATGGTCGAGATAGGCGACCAGCCCGCCCGCGGCCGACAGCGCGGCACGTGAGAACTGCCCGAACCCGTCGAGCGTCGCGACACCGTACAGCGACTTCAGCCGAGTCTCGCCGCCAGCGCTGTCGAACTGCGCGCGCGGGCGGTGCGAGGTCGCGTCGATCTCGCTAGCCTCGCTGGCGACGACTTCGGCGGGGTTGAGCCGCGCGAGCGTTGCCCCGAGCCCCGCTAGGTCGGTCTCGAAAATCTCGAACCGCCCGGTCGATACATCGGCGGCGGCCACCGCAACATCGCCGCCGGCTTCGCCCACCGCGACGCACCAATTGGCCGCGCGGGCATCGAGCAGCGCCTCCTCGGTCAGCGTGCCCGCGGTCACCACGCGGACGATCGCGCGCGCCACCAGCGCCTTCGATCCGCCGCGCTTTTTCGCCGCTTCGGGGGTTTCGGTCTGTTCGGCGATCGCGACGCGGTGCCCCGCCTTGATCAGCCGCTGTAGATAGGCGGTCGCGGCATGGACCGGCACGCCGCACATTGGAATCCGCTCGCCATCATGCTCGCCGCGCCCGGTGAGCGCGATGTCGAGGCAGGCAGCCGCGATCCGCGCATCTTCGAAGAACATCTCGAAGAAATCGCCCATCCGGTAGAATAGCAGGCAATCCTGCGCCTCGGCCTTGAGCGCGAGATATTGCGCTATCATCGGCGTCGGGGCTTGGGTGGAGATCGGGTTCGTGCTGGCCATCGACGCCTCGATAGAGGCTAAGCCGCAAAAGCGGAACCACCGCACGCTTGCCCTTACGGCGCCCGACCCCCTAGAGCGGACGCAATCGGCCCCACGGAGTTTGCGAATGACCGACGAATCGAGCGTCCAGTTTTCCGAGCGCGAAGCGCTTCGCTTTCATTCCGAGGGCCGTCCGGGCAAGATCGAGATCATCGCCTCCAAGCCGATGGCGACGCAGCGCGACCTGGCGCTGGCCTATTCGCCCGGCGTCGCGGTGCCGGTTAAGGCGATCTACGACGATCCCGCCACCGCCTATGACTATACCGCCAAGGGCAATCTGGTTGCGGTAATCTCTAATGGTACCGCTATCCTGGGGATGGGCAATCTCGGCGCGCTGGCGTCGAAGCCGGTGATGGAAGGCAAGGCGGTGCTGTTCAAGCGCTTTGCCGATGTCGATTCGATCGATCTCGAGGTCGATACCGAAGACGTCGACGCCTTCATCAATTGCGTCGCATTGCTCGAGCCAAGCTTCGGCGGGATCAACCTCGAAGACATCAAGGCGCCCGAATGCTTCATCATCGAGCAGACGCTCCGCGAGCGGATGAATATCCCGGTCTTCCATGACGACCAGCACGGGACCGCTATCATCTGCGCTGCGGGGCTTATCAACGCCTGCCTGCTCACCGGGCGGCAGCTCAAGGACATCCGTGTCGTCGTCAACGGCGCGGGCGCCGCGGCGATCGCCTGCACCGAGCTGATGAAGGCGATGGGCGTCCGAGCCGATCACGTGCTGATGTGCGATCGCAAGGGCGTGATCTATCAGGGGCGCGACGATGTGAACCAGTGGCAGTCGGCGCACGCCGCCGCCACCGATCGCCGCACGCTCACCGAAGCGCTGCACGGCGCCGACGTGTTTCTGGGCCTGTCGGCGGCGGGGGCACTCCAGCCCGAGATGGTCAAGGACATGGCGGCTGCGCCGATCATCTTCGCGATGGCCAATCCCGAGCCCGAGATCCGGCCCGAACTCGCCAAGGCGGCGCGGCCCGATGCGATCGTCGCCACTGGCCGGTCGGATTATCCCAACCAGGTCAACAACGTGCTCGGCTTCCCGTTCATCTTCCGCGGCGCGCTCGACGTGCGTGCGACGGGGATCAACGACGCGATGAAGATCGCCGCGGCCAACGCGATCGCCGAACTGGCGCGCGAACGCGTGCCCGAGGAAGTCGCGATTGCGTACGGAGTCCAGCACAGTTTTGGCCCCGAATATATCATCCCCGCACCCTTCGATCCGCGGCTGATGGAAGTCGTGTCGGTCGCGGTCGCGACCGCGGCGATGGATTCGGGGGTGGCGACGCGCCCGATCCTCGACATGGGTGCCTATCGCCACACGCTGCGCGCGCGGCTCAACCCGACCACCTCGGTGCTGTCGCTGGCGCATGAAGGTGCGCGCGCACGCCCCAAGCGCGTGATCTTCGCCGAGGGCGAGGAAGAGGTGGTGCTGCGCGCGGCGATCGCCTTCCGCGACGGCGGCTATGGCACCCCGGTGCTGGTCGGGCGCGACGATGTGTACGACCGGCTTCGCGCGCTCGGCATCGACGATCCCGAAAGCTTCGAGGTCCACAACAGCCGCCATTCGCCGCTCGTGCCCAAGATGGTCGATTTCCTGTACGCCCGGCTCCAGCGCCGCGGGTTCTTGCGGCGCGAATGCGAGCGGATGGTGAACCAGGATCGCAACATCTTCGGCGCGCTGCTGCTGCAGCTGGGCGAGGGCGATACGATGATCACCGGGGTGACTCGCGCCTATGCCCAGTCGATCCGCGAGATCAAGCGCGTGATCGATCCCGAGCCCGGTCGTACCCCGTTCGGCATCCATGTGCTGGTCGGCAAGACGCACACGGTGTTCATCGCCGATACCACGGTCAACGAACGGCCCACCGCCGAGCAGCTTGCCGACTTCGCCGAACAGACCGCGCAGGTCGCGCGCCGCATGGGGCATGAACCGCGCGTCGCGTTCCTGAGCTATTCGACCTTCGGCAACCCCGGCGGCCAGTGGCTCGACAATATCCGCGATGCCGTCGCGGTGCTCGACGCGCGCCAGCCCGGCTTCGAATATGAAGGCGAAATGGCACCCGACGTCGCGCTCAACGAAAAGCAGCTGAAGAATTATCCGTTCGCGCGGCTTTCGGGGCCGGCGAACATCCTGATCATGCCCGGGCTGCAATCGGCGAACATCTCGGCCAAGCTGCTGCGCGAACTGGGTGGCGACACGATGATCGGCCCCATGCTGATCGGCATGGAAAAGAACGTCCAGATCGCGCCGATGACGAGCACCGCGAGTGAGCTGGTGACGCTCGCGGTGCTCGCGGCAGGCGGGATCGCGCGCTGATTGTGCATGGTTTGCGAACTGCCCTTTCCCCGTTCGTGCTGAGCCTGTCGAAGCACTGTCCTTCTTCCCACCAAGAAGAACGGCACTTCGACAAGCTCAGTGCGAACGGGGTTATAAAATTGCTCAGCCTTGCGATACTCGCGCTCGCCACGCCCGCTGCCGCGCAGGAACCCGCCAAGGTCCGCGTCCGGCTCGAAACCAGTGCGGGCCCGATCCTGATCGCGGTCGATACCAAGCGCGCGCCGGCGACCGCCAAGAATTTCCTGGCTTATGTCGATGACGGCCGGTTCGACGGGGTGACCTTCTATCGCGCCGCGCGCAGCAAGCGGACGCCAGGCACCGGCTTCGTCCAGGGCGGCATCCGCACCGACGCGCGGCGCATCCTGCCGCCATTCCCGCTCGAGCCGACGTCGAAGACCGGCATCCGTCACCTCGACGCCACCATCTCGATGGCGCGCGGCGCGACGCCTGAGGCGGCGGGGGGCAATTTCTTCATTACCGTCGGCCCCGCGCCGTCAATGGACGCGCGGCCAGGCTATCCAGGCTACGCCGCCTTCGGCAGCGTGATCGGCGGGATGGCGGCGGTGAAGCGCATCCTCGCGGTGAAGACCGGCGGCGGCTTCGACGCGTTTCGCGGGCAGATGATCCTCAAGCCGATCCGCATCACCCGTGCGGTTCGGCTCGACGGCGTCAAGCGCCCGACCAAATTGCCGCGGATGTGGCTCACCGGGCCCAAGCGCGCGCCCTGAGCCTCAGCCGTCGATCGAGGCCCCGACCGACGCGTTCACCAGCCCGCCATCGACGGTGATCGTCTCGCCCACCACATAATCACCCGCGCGGCTGGCGAGATAGATCGCCGCCGCCGCCATATCTTCGGCCTCGCCGATCCGCCTGGCCGGGATTGCCTTGGCCACTGAATTGCCGTGATCGCGCGCCGCCTTGTTCATGTCGCTGGCGAAGGCACCCGGCGCGATCGAGGTGACGTTGATCCCGTCCTGAATCAGGCGCGCCGCCATTCGGCGGGTGAGGTGGATCAGCGCTGCCTTCGACGCCTGATAGCTATAGGTCTCCCACGCATTCAGCCGCTGGCCGTCGATCGAGGTGATGTTGATCACCTTGGCCGGCTTGTCGCTCGAGCCGGCGGACTTGAGCGCGCCGTGCAGCGCCTGCGTCAGGAAGAAGGGCGATTTGACGTTGAGGTCCATCACCTTGTCCCAGCCCTTTTCGGGGAAACTGTCGAACGGCTCGCCCCATGCAGCGCCGGCGTTGTTGACCAGGATATCGAGTGCGGGCTCGTGCTCGGCAAGCTGCGCCGCCAGCGCCTTGCAGCCATCGACGCTCGATACGTCGGCGGGCAGCGCGATGCAGTGTTCGCCCAGTTCGGCGGCAGTTTGTTCGCAGGCGTCGGCGCGGCGCGACGAGATATACACCTTTGCCCCCATGCCGATGAAGCCGGTCGCGATCATCTTGCCGATGCCGCGTGACCCGCCGGTGACGAGCGCGACGCGGCCATCGAGGCGGAACAGGGTGCTGGTGTCCATATGATACTCTCCTTCTTGCCCCCTCCCGCCTGCGGGAGGGGTCGGGGGAGGGGTTGTTCGTGATGCAAGGGAGCGACAGGCCCTCCCCTAACCCCTCCCGCAAGCGGGAGGGGGATTTACCCCCCGCGCTTCATCATCTCGCGCGCGATAATCAGTTGCTGGATCTGGCTGGTGCCTTCGTAGATCCGAAACAGGCGGACATCGCGGTAGAGCCGTTCGATGCCGTAATCGGCGATATAGCCGGCGCCGCCATAGATCTGCACCGCGCGATCGGCGACTCGGCCGACCATCTCCGAGGCAAAGAGCTTGGCGGCGGCGCTTTCGAGCACGACGTCGTCGCCGCGATCCTTCTTGTCGGCGGTTTCGAGTACCAGCGCGCGCGCCGCCAGCGCCTCGGTCTTCGAATCGGCGAGCATTGCCTGGATCAACTGATGTTCAGCGAGCGGCTTGCCGAACTGCCTGCGTTCGCCGGCATAGCCGACGCAGTCGGCGATCAGCCGCTCGGCAACGCCGACGCAGACCGCCGCGATATGCAGCCGCCCGCGATCGAGCACGCGCATCGCGATCTTGAAGCCTTCACCTTCGGCGCCCAGCCGATTGGCGGCGGGGACGACCACGTCGTCGAGGTTGAGGTCGGCGACCTTGGCCCCCTTTTGCCCCATCTTCTTTTCCGGGGTGCCGATCGACACACCGGGCAGGTCGCGCGGCACCAGGAACGCCGATACACCGCGAGCGCCGGGATCGTCGCCGGTGCGCGCCATCACGGTGAACAGGTCGGCCTTGTCGGCATTGGTGATGTAGCGCTTGGTGCCCGACAGCCGATAGCTGTCGCCGTCCTTCACCGCGCGCGTCTTCACCGCGCCCGAGTCCGAACCGACATCGGGTTCGGTCAGCGCGAAGCTGGTGACGATCTCGCCGCTCGCGATGCGCGGCAGCCATTCGGCCTTTTGCTCGGGCGTGCCCGCCATCACCAGTCCCTGCGATCCGATCCCGACATTGGTGCCGAAGGTCGATCGGAACGCCGGCGTCGTGCGCCCAAGCTCGATCGCGACGCGGCATTCCTCGGCCATTGTCAGCGCAAGCCCGCCATATTCCTCGGCGATCGACAGTCCGAACAGCCCCAGCGCCTTCATCTCCTCGACGATGTCCTGCGGGATCGCGTCGGCCTCTTCGACCGCAGCCTCGAGCGGGCGCAGCCGTTCGGCGACGAACCGGCGGACGGTATCGATCAGCGCGTCGAAAGTTTCGGCGTCGAGTGCCATGGTCATCCTCTCGCGCCCGTTCCCTTTGTTCGAAAGGCTATCGGACGTCGTTCGCGGCGCTCGAACCTGAAGCCGCTCCTGGAGGACAATTAGGTATCCGTGCGCCGGGTACTGCGCAACCCGTCTTCGCATACCCGTTCTTCCAAATCAGCGTAATTGACGGGCGATAGGCTGCGTCTATGCTTCACGGCCACCCGCGTCTGGAGACACTTTGCATGGCGACCGCACAGGCGCTTCCCCCGGTCGGCCGGGTCGAAACGCGCACGACGCTCGCCTTCGGCTTCGGCGCGGTCGCCTATGGCATCAAGGACAATGGCTTCGGCACCTTCCTGTTGCTGTTCTACAACCAGGTGATCGGACTGCCCTCGGCATCGGTGGGGTTCGTCATCATGTGCGCGTTGCTGGTCGATGCCTTCATCGATCCGGCGATCGGCGTCGCGTCGGACCGGACGCGCAGCCGCTGGGGGCGGCGGCATCCGTGGATGTACGCATCGGCGCTGCCGATCGCGCTCGGCTGGCTGCTGCTGTGGAACCCGCCGGTGCTCGATCCGACGATGACCCTGTTGTGGCTGTTCGGTGCCGCGGTGCTCGTGCGCAGCGCGGTATCGGCCTATGAAGTGCCGAGCCAGGCGCTCACCCCCGAACTCAGCTCGGATTACAACGAGCGCACGCGGCTCACCGCCTATCGCTACATCTTCGGTTGGGCGGCGGGGTTGCTGATGCTGTTCGCCGCCTATCAGCTGTTCCTGGTGCCGACGCCCGCGCAGCCCAACGGGTTGCTCAACCGCGACGGCTATGCCGCCTTCGCCGCGACGGGGGCGGCGATCATGGCGTTCGCGATCCTGGTGTCGGCGCTGGGGACGCATCGGCGGATCGCTGCCTTGCCGCGACCGCCGATCGCCGCGGGCGGGATCGGCACGGCGTTTCGCGAGCTGCGCGCGGCGGCGAGCAACCGCGCGTTCGTGCTGCTGATGGCGGCGGGGTTGTTCGCCTATACGATGCAGGGGATCAGTTTCGCGCTGTCGAACTATCTCTACAGCTTCGTGTGGCGCTTCAGCACCGCGACCTTCGGGTGGCTGGCGCTGGTGCTGTTCGCGGGGGTCGTGCTCGCCTTTGTCGGCGCGCCGGCGCTGGCGCGGCGGATCGGCAAGCCGCGCGCGGCGGCGTGGCTGGTCGTCTCGGCGGGGGTGTTCCAGGGCGTTCCCTTTGCGCTGCGCCTGCTCGGCCTGTTCCCGCCGCCCGAAAGCGCGATGATGGTGCCGGTCTTGTTCGCGATCTACATCGTCAGCGGCGCGGCGAGCATCGGCGCGGCGATCGTCGGCGCATCGATGATGGCCGATGTCGTCGAACATGCCGAAGCACGCACCGGTACCCGCAACGAGGGGGTGTTCTTCGCCGGGCTGTTTTTCGTCCAGAAATGCACCAGCGGGCTCGGGATCTTCGTGTCGGGGGCGATCCTGGCGCTGGCGGGGTTTCCCGAAAGCGCGACGCCGGGGCAGGTGCCCGAGGCGGTCCTCGACCGGCTGACGATCCTGTTCGCAGGCGGCTATTTCCTGCTGTCGCTGGCGGCGGGGTGGCTGTTCCTTCGCTTTCCGTTCGGGCCCGAGGAGCATCGGGCGCGGATCGAGCAGATCGCGTCGGCGCGGTAGGCAGGCGAATGCCCGCCGGCGCCTTGCGGTGCCGACGGGCATCTTTCCTCCCCAGGAAAGCTGGTCGAAGCGGTCAGGCGGCCTTGGCCTCCAAAGCGGGCGCGGCCTTTTTGAACTGGTCGGCCTCGGTCGATTCACCGAGCGCGGTGGTCGAGCTTGCGCCGCCCGCCAGCGTGGTGGCGACCAGATCGAAATAGCCGGTGCCGACTTCGCGCTGGTGGCGCGTGGCGGTGTAGCCATGTTGTTCGGCGCCGAATTCGGCCTGTTGCAGCTCGCTATAGGCCGCCATGCCGCGGTCCTTGTAGCCGCGCGCCAGCTCGAACATGCCGTAGTTGAGCTGGTGGAAGCCCGCGAGCGTGACGAACTGGAACTTGTAGCCCATCGCGCCGATCTCGCGCTGGAAGCGGGCGATGTCGTCCTTGTCGAGATTGGCCTCCCAGTTGAAGCTGGGCGAGCAGTTATACGCCAGCATCTTGTTGGGGAACTGCTTCTTGATCGTCTCGGCAAAGCGACGGGCGTCGGCGAGGACGGGCTTCGACGTTTCCCACCACAGCAGATCGGCGTGCGGGGCAAAGGCGAGGCCGCGCTTGATGCAGTGATCGACGCCGGTGCCGTCCTTCAGGCGGAAAAAGCCTTCGGGGGTGCGTTCGCCGGTGAGGAACTCGCGGTCGCGCTCGTCGACGTCGCTGGTGATCAGCTTGGCGCTTTCGGCGTCGGTGCGCGCGCAGATGACCGTCGGCACGCCCGAGACATCGGCGGCGAGGCGCGCGGCGTCGAGGTTGCGGATATGCGCCTGCGTCGGGATCAGCACCTTGCCGCCGAGATGGCCGCACTTCTTCTCGCTCGCCAACTGGTCCTCGTAATGGACCCCGGCGGCGCCTGCGGCGATATAGGCCTTCATGATCTCGTAGCAGTTGAGCGGGCCGCCAAAGCCCGCCTCGGCATCGGCGACGATCGGGGCGAACCAGTCGCGGGTCGCGCCGCCTTCGCTATGTTCGATCTGGTCGGCGCGCTGGAAGGTGTTGTTGATCCGGCGGGCAAGGTCGGGGCCGGCATTGGCCGGGTAGAGCGACTGATCAGGGTACATTTGCCCGGCACTGTTGGCGTCGGCGGCAACCTGCCAGCCCGAGAGGTAGATCGCCTTGAGCCCGGCGCGGACCATTTGCATCGCCTGGTTGCCGCTCAGGGCACCGAGCGCGTTGATATAATCCTCGGTCTTGAGCAGCTCCCACAATTTGTTCGCGCCCTTGGTCGCCAGCGTGTGTTCGATCGTGATCGAGCCGCGCAGGCGCTCGACATCGGCGGGGGTGTAGGGGCGTTCGATCCCGTCGAAGCGGCCGGCGGGGGCGGGGATGAGGGTTTCGAAGCTCGTCGTCATTGTCATCGCCTTCACAAATCGTCCTGCGGATGATTTGGAAGTATACAAAAGCTACACTACGTCCCCCACAGATTCGCTTCCCCCGCGGGTCGCGCTGTCGCCTGCAGCGCGTTTCCGCCTGTTAGGTTGTAAATACTTGACAGGCGTGAGTCGTTTCGGTCCATCTCCACAATGTGGCACGAATGGAGGCTTGTAGGACATGGCCGAACGCAAGGTGATCGCGGGGCATGCGGTGCGGCGGGTGCGGCGGCAGGCGGGGCTGACGCAGGCGGCGATGGCCGAGGCGCTCGAGATTTCGCCGAGCTACCTCAACCTGATCGAGCGCAACCAGCGGCCGGTGTCGGCGAACCTGCTGGTGCGGCTGGCGCAGCGTTTCGATTTCGACGCGCGCGCGCTGGCGGCGGGCGAGCCGGGGGGCGGCGCGGCGGCGATGCGGCGAAGGCTGGCCGATCCGCTGTTCGCCGATCTCGAGGTCGATCGCAGCGAGGTCGACGAATGGCTGGCCGCCGCGCCGGGCGGGGCCGAGGCGTTCGCGCGGGTGTTCGATCGCGGCGGCGCGGGCAGCGGCACCGCGGCGGACGAAGGCGACACGATCGCGCGCGACGTCCGCCGCGCGATCGAGCGCTGGCGCAACCATTTCGCCGATCTCGACGCCGCCGCCGAACGGCTGGCCGACGAATTGCGGCTGGGCAGCGGCGATCTGGCGCAGGCGATCGCCGAGCGGCTGCGGGTGAAGCATCAATTGTCGGTGCGCATCCTGCCGGTCGAGGTGATGCCCGACATGCTCAAGCGCGTCGACCTGCACGCGCGGCAATTGCAATTGTCCGAAATGCTCGACGCCGCATCGCGCACCTTCGCGATGGCCGAGCGGCTGGCGGTGGAGGCGGGGGCCGAGATCGAGGCGCTGGTGCGCGGTGCCGAGCTTGCCGACCGCACCGCGCAGCGGCTGTTCCGCCGCCACGTCACCGGCTATTTCGCCGCCGCGCTGATGATGCCCTATGCCCGCTTCCTGCGCGCGTGCGAGGGGACGGGCTATGACATCGAGCTGCTGCAGCGGCGCTTCGGCGCGGGGTTCGAGCAGGTGGCGCACCGGCTGACGACGCTCCAGCGCGTGGGCGCGCGCGGGCTGCCCTTCTTCATGCTGCGCGTCGATCGCGCGGGGCAAGTATCGAAACGCTATGCCGGCGCGAGCGCGTCGCCGCTGGTCGAGGGCGGGCTGTGCCCGTTATGGGAATTGTTCGAGACCTTCGGCCGGCCGGGCGACCTGGTGCGCCAACTGGTCGAGACCGAGGACGGTGCGCGCTGGTTCACGCTGGCGCGCACGGTGCAACCCCAGGGCGCGCGGGCCGGCGGGGTGCGCGGACGCTTCGCGATCGGGCTGGGGCTGGCGGCGAGCGAGGCGAGCGCGCTGGCGGCGGCGCGCGGGGTCGATCTGGCGGGCGGCGCGGTGCCGGTGGGGCTTGGCTGCCGCGCCTGCACCCGCACCAACTGCCCGCAACGCAGCGCCCCGCCGGCGGGGCGCGCGCGGATCGTGAGCGATCGCGAGGCGGGGGTTACGCCGTTTGCTTTTGCGGGGGATTGAGGGGGGGCGTGTTGGTGCGCTTGCAAGGCGGAGCGGCGGGGACGGGGTTAGAAATCACGATAGCCCACTATTGCGATCGTCCGGGGCGGACGGAGCAGCGTAATTTGGTGGATTGCGGACAGGCTGCTTTTGGGCATGGTGGCGGCTCTCCGACGTTAGTTGCGCTCGCTGTCCATGACGGACGCAAAATCTGCCACGGCTTCCGGCAGATCATCGAACCACCGCGACACGCCCTCCGTGATGAAATGCTCCGCCTGTTGCCGAGCATGGAAAGCCAGTGTTTCGTCGTCTTGAGGCGCGGTCAGAACCTCCCCGCTGGACACAGCAAACTTGCCGGTCCCCAAGTTCTCATAGCAGACATACCGGATGGCTTTCGATGAACTGACCTGTTCAAAGACGAGTATCTGTCGATGGTAGTCGGCCACGCGGTTTGCTCCTGCTGTACCGACAAGCTGAACGAAGGGCGGCTATCGGGCAACCTACATTGGCATGCGAACGACCGACTGTGGGCGCTTCCCGCCTGACCGCGTTTCCGCCCCTTAGCTGCCGGTCGGCTTTCTGGCGGGTCGAGCCGGTCGCTAGCAACCGAACCTCGCAACCTGGTGGTTGGCGGTCGGACCGGTTTCGGCGAGCAGGGCATTGTAGCTGCCGTTGGCTCATACGTTTAGTGCGGGCCTTGCTGACCGGCCAAATTGCTGGATAGTCGCTACCAGCCCTGAGCTCAGACAATCTAACACGGGAGAGGCTATGGTCGTCGCCATTGTTATCGCGCTGGCAGCAGTAGTGCAGTCGCCGGCGGTTGAAGCGCCTTGCGGTGACGAGGTCCAGATCCTGAATGAAGATCTCGATACGTTCGATCAGGATCCGAGGAAAGGCTGGCGCTCCGTCGTCGCTCGCACGAATTGCCGTGCCAAGGCAGCCGAGCTTTTACGCATCTACCGGGAGATGCTACAGATGCGCCTCGACTCCCTCGCTTGGCATGAAGGACAGGTTCTTGCGGAACTAGGACGTGTTACGGAAGCAATCGCCATTTTTCAGCAGGCTAAACGGCGTGATGTTGTGCTTGACCAACCCCAAGAGGGATGGAACGCCTACGCTGACGCAACTATCGCATTTCTTAGACGAGACCGAATTGCGTTGCAGCAGGCCAGAAAGCGGCTGGCCGCAACTCCCATAGCTACAACGATGGAGCGACAGCCGGACGGAAGTTTTCGGCCAAGCAGTTCTGCCAGCAGACCGCCAAACCTGGACGTTGTTGACGGGCTCATCAAATGCTTCGACCGCTCGTACGCGGAGGCCTACGGCTCCTCTTCGTGCCGCAGTTAGTTGTCTGCCGCACGGTATGAACTGAAACTTGCTACCATAAAGCGAACGGCAGTACGGGCGGATGGAGACGATTTCGATGTTGTCGTTTGTGCTGACCTCCTTGGCCGTTTGGGCCATCCTTATCGCCGCACCGCGAACGCCTGTTGCTGGGTGGCTGCACCGGGCCACGATCGAAGCCCCGGCGCGCTGGCTGGGCGGTATCCAGCGCGGCACGATGATCGTCACCTTCCTGTTGCTGCTGATCGGCGGCGCGATGATGTGGCTGATGCAGAACGAAGGCGCATTGCTGTTCGGCATGGCGATGCCCGAAATTGCCGGGATGATGCTGGCGTTCGATGTGGTCGCTTATGTCGATGCGTTGGTGGTCATCGTCACCGCATCGTCGGCGGTGCGGTTGCGTGCGGTGCGGGGATGGCTGGTGGCGCGGCTGACCGATCGCGGGCGGGCCCGGCGGTCGCGTCGGGGGGTAGAGAGGGCCGCGAACGACGATGATGACGGGCATCGAGGATATGCGCTGGCGGCGTGAGCGGTTTCTCGACTTCGCTCGAAACGAACGGGGATAGTAACGCTACCGTGGCGTCCTGATCAGTAATCGTCATCCTCCACCCGCTCGAAAATCCACTCGTGCTTCTCGACCAGCGTCGAGGGCACCGGGCGGCCGCGGGCGTCGCGTGAGGGGTCGAAGCGGTAGCGGCGGGTGATCAGGCGGCAGGTGGTCTGGTCGAGGATCGCATAGCCGCTCGAGCGGGTGATCTCGCAATCGGCGACGCGGCCGTTGGGGAGGACGGTGTAGGCGATCTCTACCGTGCCGCTGAGCCCCGCCTCGATCGCGGCGCGCGGGAAGTCGTTGTTGCTCATCCGGCCGCTGCGCCAGACCGGCGGGGTCTGCGATCCGCCCGCGCCGTCGCCATCGCCGCGCCCGCCGCTGCCGGTGCCGTCGCCCACCCCGCCCGCGCCGGTGCCGGGACCGACGATCTCGGCGCTGCCGGTCGAGGCGTCGGCGCCGGTGCCGGCCTTGGGCGCGACGATCACCGGGGGCGGGGGGATCGGCAGGCGGATTTCGGGCGGCGGGGCCACCAGCTCGGTGGCGCGCGAGCGGAGGTTGGGGGGCGATGCCTCGCCCTCGGGACGGGTGTCGGCGACGGGGTTGGGCTCGATCCGCGCGGGCGGCGGGGGCGCGGGTTCGGGGGGGATGGTGAAGAGGTTGAGCGTGTCGGCGACGGCGGCGGGGAGGCGCACCTGCAGCCCGTCGATCAGGACCCAGGCCAGCAGCGCGGGGAGCGCCAGCGCGGCCAGCGCTGAGGCGGTTCGGTCGCGGGGGGTGGCTGGGGTGTAGGGCATGGGTTTGGGGATGATAGCGCGGGGTGGGTGAATGGGGGGTTGCGGGGGGCAGGGGAGAAAGCGCTGTACCTTGCACCGTTCGTGCTGAGCTTGTCGAAGCACCGTTCTTTCTTTCAGGCCGGTCCGAAAAAGAAGGGCAGTGCTTCGACAAGCTCAGCACGAACGGGGAGAAGAAGGCCCTCACCCAACCCGCATCGGGTGAACAGCGCCCCGCGCTGTTCAGATCATGCCGGGGGCATGATCGACCCGATGCGCCCGTAAACGGGAGAGGGCTTTTAGGAGTTAGGCTCCGGCTTCGTTTAGGCGATCGAGTTGCGCTTCGTTCAGCTTCAGTTCCCAGCCGTCGATCAGTTCGTCCAACTGCGCCACGCTCGTCGCGCTGGCGATCGGGGCGACGACGCCTTCCTGTGCGGCTAGCCAGGCGAGCGCGATCTGGGCGTGGGTGGCGCCGGTTTCGGTGGCGATCGCATCCATCGTGGTCAGCACTTCCGCGCCCTTGCCTTCGAGCAGCTTGGCCATGCCGCCGCCGCGCACGCTCTGGCCGAGGTCCTGCGCGCTGCGATATTTGCCGGTGAGGAAGCCCGAGGCGAGGCCGTAATAGGGCGCGACGCCGATATTGTGCTCGACGCACAGATTCTGCAGCTCGCCTTCGAACTTGTGGCGGCTGACCAGATTATATTCGGGCTGGAGCACGCGGTAATGCGGCAGGCCCTCTTCGCGCGCGAGATCGAGCGCCGATTTGAGCCGCATCGCGCCGAAATTCGACGCGCCGATCTCGCGCACCAGCCCCGCGTCGATCAGCTTGCCCAACGCTGCGAGCACCTCGGCCTGCGGCACGTCGGGGTCGTCCTGGTGCGCGTAATAGAGGTCGATGCAGTCGACGCCGAGCCGGTCGAGCGAGGCGCGCGCCGCCGCGGCGATGCGCGCGGGGGCGAGGCCGGTGCCGCCTTCGCCGGAGAGCATGCCGACCTTGGTGGCGATCAGGACCTGGTCGCGCTTGCCCGAAGCCTTGAGCCAGCGGCCGATCAGCGCCTCGGATTCGCCGCCCTCGTGGCCGGGCACCCAGGCCGAATAGCCATCGGCGGTGTCGATCATCGTGCCGCCGCGCTCGACGAAGCGATCGAGGATCGCGAAGCTGGTCGCCTCGTCGGCGGTCCAGCCAAAGACGTTGCCGCCCAGGATCATCGGCGGGGTCTGCATGTCGGTTGCGCCGAGCGTCCGGGGATCGTTGGGGGCGGGGCGTCGATCGGTCATGGCGCGGTTCCTTCGTTGGCGACGGCATCGGGGGCGATGGCGCCCAGCGACACGCTGTTGGCGTCGAGCATCTCGGCGGCCTCGTTGAGTTCGCGCGCTTCGTCGGGGCTCACGCCGCCCGGCGCGGTGGCGGCGGGGTCGCCGCAGCCGGCGAGCGCCAGCGACAGCAGCAGCGGCAGCGGCAGGATCGGGCGCATCATCATCCTCGCAAGGCTCGGGGAAGGGGGAACGAAGGGGCAAAACAAAAGGGGCCGCGTCTTCCAACGCGGCCCCCCGTGCAATCGATCCTTTGGCGGATGCGATCAGTTCTGCATGTCCTTGCCGGCTTCCTCGACTTCTTCGCCGGTCTCGCGCGCGGCGTTGTCGGCAGCGGCCTCGGTGCGGTCGCCGGCGTTCTCGATCGACTGGCCGGCCTGGTCGAGGCCGTTCTCGGCGGCGCCGAAGGCTTCTTCGCTGGCGGCTTCGACGTCCGAAGCGGCTTCGCTGGTGGTCGTCTCGACATCGGTGGCGATCGCGTTGGCGGCTTCGCCGGTCTCGTTCTGCGCGTTTTCGCTGCAGGCGGCCAGGCCGAGTGCGGCTGCGGCGACGATCGGCAGCAGGAACAGGTTCTTCATGGGATTTCCCTTTCTTCGAAACAAATACTGGCCCGCTGAAGGGCAAAGCCGGCGCGACGCTATGCGGCTGCGCGCGTTCGTGCAAGGCGAAGCGCGACGAGGCGCGTTGGGTGGCCACGATCGAGCGATGCCCGAACACTTCGATTGACCACATATAAAGATATCTTTATATGTCGCGGCATGGACACCGCCACCGAAACCTTCCGCGCCTTGGCGGACTCGACCCGACTGCGCATCCTTGCGCTGCTGCGGTCGATGGAGTTGTCGGTGGGCGAACTGGCGCAGGTGCTGGGACAAAGCCAGCCGCGCGTCAGCCGGCATGTGAAGATATTGTGCGACGCGGGGCTCGCCGCGCGGCGCAAGGAGGGCAGCTGGGTGTTCGTGGCGCTGGGCGCGGCGCGGCGGGTGCGCCCGGTGCTCGACGCGCTCGACGCCTGGAGCGAGGATTCGCCCGATCATTGGGCGGTCGCCGACAGCGCGCGGCTGGCGGCGGTGCGCGCCGATCGCGCGGCATCGGCGGCCGAATGGTTCGAGGCGAATGCCGGGCAATGGGACGCAATTCGATCGCTCCATGTCGCCGACGGCGAGGTCGAGGCGGCGATGACGCGGCTGCTGGGCGACGGCGCGATCGATCAGCTGATCGATATCGGCACCGGCACCGGGCGGATGCTCGAACTGTTCGGGCCGCGCGCCAGTCGCGCGCTGGGGATCGACCGGTCGTCGGAGATGCTGCGGCTGGCGCGCGCCAAGCTTGCCGAGCGCGGGCTCGACCATGCCGAGCTGCGTCAGGCCGATCTGTACGCGCTGCCGCTGGGCGATGGCGACGCCGATGCCGCGATCCTGCACCATGTGCTCCACTTCGCGCAGCAGCCCGGCGCGGCGATCGTCGAGGCGGGGCGGGTGCTGGCCCCGGGCGGGCGGCTGCTGATCGTCGATTTCGCGCCGCACGAGCGCGAAGAGCTGCGGCTGCGCGATGCGCATGCGCGGCTCGGCTTTTCGGACGAGCAGATATTGGGGTGGTTCGCCACCGCCGGGCTGGCGCCGGTGCAGACCGAGACGCTCGAAGGCGGCGAACTGACGGTGAAACTATGGTTGGCCCGCAAACGCCCCGAAGGGGCCGGGCTGCGTAAATTGGAGGTTGCGGCATGACCCTGTCGGTTGGACAGCTCGAGGAAGCCCGGCGCGCATTGGATGCGCCCTTGTTCGCCGATGTTGCGGGCGATTGCGCGGTGTCGTTCGAATTCTTCCCGCCCAAGAACGAGAAGATGGAAGCGACCTTGTGGCAGTCGGTCGAGACGCTGACGCCGCTCAATCCGCGCTTCGTGTCGGTGACCTATGGCGCGGGCGGCTCGACCCGCGAGCGGACCCACGCGACGGTGGCGCGGATCGCGCGCGAGACGCCGATCCCCGCCGCGGCGCATCTGACCTGCGTCGAGGCGAGCCGCGCCGAGATCGATGCGGTGGCCGAGGAATATTGGGCAGCGGGCGTTCGCCACATCGTCGCGCTGCGCGGCGACATGCCGACGCCGGGCGCGAAGTTCGAGCCGCGGCCCGACGGGTATGAGAATGCCGCGGCTTTAGTCGAGGGACTGCGCCGGCTGCATCCGTTCGAACTGTCGGTCGCCGCCTATCCCGAGGCGCATCCCGATTCGGTCGATCAGGCCGCCGATCTCGACAATCTGAAGCGCAAGCTCGATGCTGGCGCGAGCCAGGCGATCACGCAGTTCTTCTTCGAGGCCGAGACCTTCTTCCGCTTCCGCGATGCCGCGGCAGCGGCGGGGATCAAGGCCGAGCTGGTGCCGGGGATCATGCCGGTGACCAATTTCGCCGCGGTCCAGCGCATGTCGGCGATGTGCGGCACCGATGTGCCGCAATGGATGGGGCGGCTGTTCGAAGGGCTCGATTCGCTCCCCGATGCGCGGCAATTGGTGTCGGCGACGCTGGCGGCGGAGCTTAGCCGCAAGCTGTACGCCGGCGGGGTGCGGCACCTGCACTTCTACACGCTCAACCGCGCCGAATTGAGCTATGCGATCTGCCACCTGCTGGGGCTTCGGCCGCAGCCGGGCGAGGCACGCGTGGCGGCTTGAGTCCCCCTCCCGCTTGCGGGAGGGGTTAGGGGAGGGGCTGTTCCCTCCGATAGTTGTGACGGGGCGATGGGACATTCCCTCCCCCGACCCCTCCCGCAAGCGGGAGGGGGGAAAGAAGAAGATCATGACCCCACGCCAACAATTCCTCGCGCAGGCAGCGCAGCGTATCCTCATCACCGATGGGGCGTTCGGGACCGAGATCCAGAACTGGAAGCTGTCCGAGGCCGATTATGCCGGCACGCTGACGCTCGGCCGCGACCAGAAGGGCAACAACGACATCCTCGCGCTGACCAAGCCCGAAGTGCCCGAATCGATCCACCGCGCCTATTTCGAGGCGGGAGCCGACATCGCCGAGACCAACACCTTCTCGGCCAACCGAATCAGCCAGGCCGATTATGGTGCCGAGGGGCTGGTGCGCGAGATCAATGTCGAGAGCGCGAAGCTGGCGCGGCGGCTGGCCGATGAATTCGCGGCCAAGGATGGCCGCCCGCGCTTCGTCGCGGGCGCGATCGGGCCGACCAACAAGACGCTGTCGCTCAGCCCCGACGTCAATGATCCGGGGTTTCGCGAGATCGACTTCGATTATTTGAAGGACGTGTATCGAGAGCAGATCGATGCGCTGCTCGAAGGCGGGGCCGATTTCATCCTGATCGAGACGGTGTTCGACACGCTCAACGCCAAGGCGGGGATCATGGCGGCGATCGAGGCGGGCAACGACCTGGGGCGCGACGTGCCGATCATGCTGTCGATGACGCTGACCGACCTGTCGGGACGCAATTTGTCGGGGCATACCGTCGAGGCGTTCTGGTGCGCGGTCCGCCATGCGCGGCCGCTGACGATCGGGCTGAATTGCTCGTTCGGCGCCGAGCAGTTGCGGCCGCATGTCCGCACGCTGTCCGACACCGCCGACACGCTGATCATGGTCTATCCCAATGCCGGCCTGCCCAACGAGCTGGGCGAATATGACGAGATGCCGGTGACCACCGCCGGCCTGGTCAAGGAATGGGCCGATGCGGGGCAGGTCAACGTTCTGGGCGGCTGCTGCGGATCGACGCCGGCGCATATCAAGGCGATCGCCGTTGCGGTGACCGGGCTGCCGCCGCGTGCGATGCCGGTGCCGCCGGTGCAGACCAAGCTCGCCGGGTTGGAGCCGTTCGTGATGGCGGCGTAAAGCGCGACCGCCACCCCGGCGAAGGCCGGGGCCCAGAGCCAAGAGCGGCATTGCCGGCGACCCTGGGTCCCGGCTTTCGCCGGGATGACGAACTAGGATTTGCAATGACCACCCCCTCCTCGACCCATTTCGTCAATATCGGCGAACGCACCAACGTGACCGGCTCGGCGCGGTTCAAGAAGCTCGTGATGGCGGACGATTATGCCGCCGCGGTCGAGGTCGCGCGCCAGCAGGTCGAAAGCGGCGCGCAGGTGATCGACGTCAACATGGACGAGGGATTGCTCGACGCGCATTATGCGATGACGACCTTCCTGAAGCTGATCCAGGCCGAGCCCGACATCGCGCGGGTGCCGGTGATGGTCGACAGCTCGAAATGGTCGGTGATCGAGGCGGGGCTGAAGTGCGTTTCGGGCAAGCCGATCGTCAATTCGATCAGCATGAAGGAAGGCGAAGCGCAGTTCCTGGAGCAGGCGCGCAAGTGCATGGCCTATGGCGCGGCGGTGGTGGTGATGGCGTTCGACGAGGTCGGACAGGCCGACACCAAGGAGCGCAAGGTCGAGATTTGCGAGCGCGCGTACAAGCTGTTGATCGGCATCGGCTTTCCGCCCGAAGACATCATCTTCGATCCCAATGTCTTCGCGGTCGCGACGGGGATCGAGGAGCATAATAATTACGGCGTCGATTTCATCGAGGCGTGCCGCGAGATCAAGGCGCGCTGCCCGCATGTCCATATCTCGGGCGGCTTGTCCAATTTGTCCTTCTCGTTCCGTGGTAACGAGCCGGTGCGTAAAGCAATGCACAGCATCTTTCTGTACCACGCGATCCCTGCGGGCATGGACATGGCGATCGTCAATGCCGGCCAGCTCGACATTTACGACCAGATCGATCCCAAGCTGCGAGTGGCGTGCGAGGACGTCATCCTCAACCGCGATCCCGACGCCACCGAGCGGCTGATCGCGCTTGCCGAAACCTTCAAGGGCACCGACGTCGTCGCCGAAAAGGCTGCCGCCGAATGGCGCGGCTGGAGCGTGACCAAGCGGCTGGAACATGCGCTGGTCAAGGGCATCGACCTGCACGTCGTCGAGGATACCGAAGAAGCGCGGTTACAGTTCGCGCGCCCGATCGAGGTGATCGAGGGGCCGTTGATGGACGGCATGAACGTCGTCGGCGACCTGTTCGGCAGCGGCAAGATGTTCCTGCCGCAGGTGGTGAAATCAGCGCGGGTGATGAAGAAGGCGGTGGCGCATCTGCTGCCCTATATCGAGGCGGCCAAGGAGCCCGGCGCCAAGGGCAAGGGCAAGGTCATCATGGCCACGGTGAAGGGCGACGTCCACGACATCGGCAAGAACATCGTCGGCGTGGTGCTCCAGTGCAACGGCTTCGACGTGGTCGATCTTGGCGTGATGGTGCCCTGGTCCAAGATCATCGAGGCGGCGAACGAGAATGATGCCGACATGATCGGGCTGTCGGGGCTGATCACGCCTTCGCTCGACGAGATGGTGACCGTCGCCGAGGAGATGAAGCGCGCTGGCATGACGATGCCGCTGCTGATCGGCGGCGCGACGACGTCGAAGGTGCATACCGCGCTCCGGATCTCGCCTGTCTATGACGGGCCGGTGGTGCATGTGCTCGACGCCAGCCGCGCGGTGGGCGTCGCGACGACGCTGGTGAGCGATACCCAGCGCAACGACTATGTCGCCAAGATCGCCGACGAATATGAAGCGGTGCGGGTCGCGCGCGCGAACAAGGAGCAGAGCGAGCTGATCCCGCTCGAGGCCGCGCGCGCCAACGGCTTCGTCGCCGATTTCACGCTCAAGCCCGGCGCGCCCAAGCAGCCGGGGCTGCATGTGTTCGACGCCTGGGACTTGAGCGATCTGCGCGAGGTGATCGACTGGACCCCGTTCTTCCGGTCATGGGAGCTGGCGGGCAATTTCCCCGCGATCCTCGACGACGAGATCGTGGGGGAGAGTGCGCGGTCGCTGTACGCCGACGCGCAGGCGATGCTCGATACGATCGTCGCGGAGAAATGGCTGACCGCGCGCGGGGTGGTGGGGCTGTGGCCGTGTGTTCGCGATGGCGATGATGTGGTGGTGCAGTCCCCCTCCCGCTTGCGAGTTTCAGGCCGGTCAGGCCCCCAGCCTGACCTGAACGATGCGGGGCATCGTTCACCTGAAACTGGGCTAGGGGAGGGCGTGTCCGAGCACCCCGAACCCGGCATGACAAGCCCTCCCCCGACCCCTCCCGCAAGCGGGAGGGGGGAAGAAGTTCGCTTCCCCTTCTTGCGCCAGCAGATCGCCAAGCGCGAGGGCCGGCCAAACATGTGCCTCGCCGATTTCGTCGACCCCGATGGCGACTGGATCGGCGGGTTCGCGGTCGGCATCCACGGGATCGACGAGCATATCGCGCGCTTCAAGAGCCAGCATGACGATTATCAGGACATCCTGCTGAAGGCGCTCGCCGATCGCTTCGCCGAGGCCTTTGCCGAGCGGCTGCACCAGCATGTACGGCAGCAGCTGTGGGGCTATGCCGAAGGAGAGCAACTGACCACCGAGGCGCTGATCCGCGAGCAATATCGCGGCATTCGCCCGGCGCCGGGCTATCCGGCTTGTCCCGATCATTCGGCCAAGCCGATGCTGTTCGACCTGCTCGAGGCGCCCGCGAACACCGGGCTGACGCTGACCGAGAGCTTCGCGATGTGGCCGACCGCGGCGGTGTCGGGCTTTTACTTCGGGCACCCCGAGGCTTCGTATTTCGGGGTGGCGCGCGTCGGGCGCGACCAGCTCGAGGATTATGCCGGGCGGCGCGGGGTGGATCTGGCGCAGGCCGAACGCTGGCTGCGACCGAATCTGGACTAATCATAATCCTTCCCCGCCAGGGGGAGGGGGACCATGCGCAGCATGGTGGAGGGGGCGGACGCCAGCACGCGGCTCGTGACCTCCGCCTCCACCGCTAAAGCGGTCCCCCTCCCCCGCCAGGGGGAGGATTCATGAGGTTCGCCCCACCAATCCCGCTACCCGCTTCAATCGCGGCGCGACGATCGGCACCGTTAGCATCGTGCTCGCCACCGCCATCAGCAGCAAGGCGGTGAAGGTCTCGTTGGTGATGATCTGCCGATCGAGCAGGATGTTGGCGAAGATGATCATGATCAGCGCCTTGGTCTGGAGCAGCCAGCCGATGATCGATGCCTCGCCCGGTGCCCATTTGAGGATCCGCCCGGCGATGCCGATACCGAGCAGCTTGCCGCCGACCGATGCCGCCAGCAGCAGCCCCGCCGCGCCGAACACCGCGAAGCCGCCGACCCCCCATTGGGTGCGAAGCCCGGTCGAGAGGAAGAACACCGGCATCACGGTGAGCAGGATGGTGGCGCGAAAGCGGTCCATCGCTTCCTCGTCGAACCATTTCGAATCGAGCACCGCGCCCGACAGGAACGCGCCGACCATGTAGTGCAGCCCCGCCCAGTCGGCGGCGAACCCGCAGGCGGCGAGCCAGATCAGGCTGACATACCAACGGTCGGTCTCGGGGATGCGCTGCATCAGCCGGCGGATCGCCCAGGTCGCGACCGCGAAGGCGGCGAGGAAGGCGACTTGCCGGCCGACGCGCTCCCAATCGAGCAGGATCAGCGCCAGCACCCCCCAGATCGCGATGTCGTCGAGGCTGGCATAGCGCAGGATCCGCTGGCCCAGCGGCTGGCGCAGGATGGCGAGCTTGTCCATCAGCAGCACCAGGATCGGCAGCGCGGTGACCGCGCACGCCATGCCGATGCCGAGCACCACCTGCCAGGGCTGGCCGGCGGTGCCAGCCCAGCCGGGGGTCTGCAGCATGACGATCGCGGCGAGGCTGCCGAAGGCGAGCGGCGTGACCAGCGCTAGCCCGGCGGTGATGCCGGTTTCTCGGCGGCTCGCCCAGGCTTGCCCCAGGTCGAGCTCGATCCCGGCGATCCAGACGAAGATCATCACCCCCCACCAGGCGATGCCGTTGAGCGTGGTGATGACCTGCGGGCTGAACACGAAGGCGTAATAATCGGGGAAGGCGGCGCCGAGGACGCCGGGGCCGAGCAGCACCCCGCCGACGATCTGCACCACCACCAGCGGCGCCCAATAATCGAGCCGCCCCAATCGCCAGACCAGATAGGGCACGCTGAAGATCAGCAGCATCGCGATCAGAAAGGTTTCGGTCAGTGTCATCGCGTGCATGCGTATCTCCCCCATAGCGGGCGTAGCGGGGTTTTCGACAGGGAGACAAGAGGGGCAGGCGGGGTGTGGCGCGGGGCCGCGCGGGGGCATTGTCGCGGGCGTGGCAGGTCGGTACGCGATCGGGCATGACAAACGCTTCCGCTCCGCTTCGGCTGAACCTCGATAGTGCCGCGCTGATCGCCAATTGGCGTGTGATGGCCGCGATGAGCGGGGGCGCGGCGTGCGGCGCGGCGGTGAAGGCCGATGGCTATGGGCTGGGCGCGCGCGGGGTGGTCGAGCGGCTGGCGGCGGCGGGGTGCCGCGACTTTTTCGTAGCGACCTGGGCCGAGGCGGCGGCGCTCGCCGATCTCGTCGCCGCGCACGACCTGTCGCTGTCGGTGCTGCACGGGGTGCGGCCCGAGGACATGGGCGCGGCGATCGACAGCCCCGCGCGGCCGGTGCTCAACACGCCGGGCCAGGTCGCGCGCTGGCGCGAGGCCGGCGGCGGGCGGGGGTGCGAGGTGATGGTCGACACGGGCATGCACCGGCTGGGGGTGTCGATCGAGGAGGTCGTTGCCGGGTTGCTCGACGGGTTGGCGATCGAGACGCTGATGAGCCACCTCGCCTGCGCCGACGAGGATTCGCCGATGAACGAGGCCCAGCGCGCGGCGTTCGCCGGGCTCGCGGGGCGCACGAGCGCCCGGCGGATGAGCCTCGCCAATTCGGCGGGGGTGGCGCTGGGGCAGGGCTATGGCTTCGATCTGACCCGACCGGGGATCGCGCTGTATGGCGGCGAGCCGAGTGCGGCGCTGGCGGGGCGGATCGCGCAGGTTGCATTTCCGCAGGCGCAGGTGCTCCAGCGGCGGCGCGTGCCCGCGGGCGGCGCGGTGGGCTACAACGCGATGTGGACCGCGCCGCGCGATACCGAGGTGGCGATCCTGAACTTGGGGTATGCCGACGGCTATCTGCGCGGGTTTTCGGGCACCGGCATGGCGAGCGCGGGCGGCGCGGCGTTGCCGGTGATCGGGCGGGTATCGATGGACCTCACCGCGATCGACGTGTCGGCGGCGCCGGGGCTGGCCGAGGGCGACTGGGTGACGATCGACTATGCGCTGCCGGCGGCGAGCGCGGCGAGCGGGCTGTCGCAATATGAGTTGCTGACGGGGCTGGGCGACCGGTTCGATCGGGTTTGGGCATAAAAAAAGGGGAAGCCCTTCGGCCCCCCCTTTCTGGTAGTCGTTTTTTCAACGTCAGAACTTGATCGAGGCACCAGCGTAGAGGCTGCGACCGAGATTGCCATAAGGCGCATTCGCTTCGGTGCCCAAGAGCCCGAGCGGGGGCAGGGTGTCGAAAATGTTGTCGATACCAACATAGAAGCGGAAGTTCTCGGCTGCCTTTAGCCCGAGTCTAACATTGTGGTAGAACGTTTCGGGATAGTAAACCAACGAGTTGGAATCGGGGTTCAACGCGTCTCGACCATCGAACGCAAAGAACGTTTCGTATAGACCGATCACCTGCTTATCGATGTAGCGCATCTGATAGAACAGATCGAACGACGGCATTTCGAGATTCGCCGAAAGCGACCCTTCCCACCGCGGCTCGCCTAGCTCCGACAGCGTCCGATCGCGGAAATCGGGCCGGGTGACGTCGGTGAAGTTGTTGCGTCGGAACACGTGGCTAACCACCGAACGCAGGCTGAGCGAGCCGGGGCCGACTTCCATGCGATAGTTCAGATCGACATCGATACCGTTGGTCTGGAACTTCGCAAAGTTGAACGGCTGGTTGAAGAACGCAGGACCCGTGCGTGGGATGGTGACCGTAACACCATCGTGGATGATATCCTGCTGGCCGGCGAAGGTGCCGTCGGGATTGCGGAAAACTACCGAGCAGAACGGATTGTCGATGCCGCTTGGGTTGTCATAGCACTGGTTGATGATCGTCTGACCGGTCAGGCCCTGAATCGCCTGCTCGATTTCGATGTTGTAGTAATCGACCGACAGCGTGAAGCCCGGCAGGAAGCTCGGCTGGAACACCGCACCAACGGTGAGGCTGAGGCTTTCCTCGGGATCGAGCAACGGATTGCCGCGGTTGAACCCCGATACGCCCGACGCCGCGCGGTTGCTGAACGGCTCGGTCACGCCATTGAAAGTCTGCGTGGTCGGTACGCCCGCCGCGGCGCAATTTTGAACGCGGTTAGGGTTGTTGTTGATGTTCTGCTGACCGCAAGGATCGGTAAGGCCGTTGGCGAAGGTCTGCGTCTCAGCCGAGAACAGGTTCGACTGGGTCGGTGCGCGGACCGACTTGGCATAGCTGGCGCGAAAACGGATGTCGCGGATCGGAGCGTAGATACCACCGATGTTCCAGGTAAAGGTCTGGCGCTTGTTACCGACATTGTAGCCGGTCAAACGCCCCGCGCCTTCGATGCTCAGCTCGTGTGCGAACGGCATGTTGGCAAGGAGGGGGACGCGAACTTCGCCGAATACTTCCTTCACCTCGAGCGCTGGCGGCGCGAAGTCGGCAATAGCGTTCAGGAAGGTCAGACCCGCTTTGGTGGTCTCGTCATATGACGACGATGCCGTTTCGCGGCGATATTCAGCACCCAGTGCGAAGCCGATCGGCCCGCCGGGCAGGGTGAACAGCTGCCCCAGGTTACCCGAAACGAACGCCGATGCCACAAACTGCTCGGCCAGCTCTTCACGCGAAGAGGTATAGCCGAAATAGTCGAGCGCGGCCTGGGCAGGCTGCCCTTCACCGAACAGATTGACCGGAACGCACGCGGGGTCGTCATTGGTTGTGCTGGCGTCGTTGTTGACCGCGCAGACGATCTGGCCCTGCGTGTTGCGCACCGCATTGATCGACCGTCCATATTCGGCAATCAACACGTTGCCGCGGGTCTCGTAGTAGCTCTCGGTGCGCCCGTAATTCACGGCGACTTCGTAGCGCCAGTCATTGTTGAACGTGCCATCGACGCCGCCGACGATGCGGAAGGTATCGCGTCGGTGATCCTCGCCGCGACCGGCGAAATCGGTATTGAAACGCTGCGCCGTAAACGTCGTCACGCCGGGTGCCAAGATGCCCTGGAGCTGCCCGCGCGCCTGGTCGGTCAGGAACGGGTTGTTGATGCTGAACGTGTTGTTGAAGAAGGTCGGCTGACCTTCCTGCAGCGATTCGACGCGGACGAACTTCGCCTCGATGAAGGGCCGGAAGCCCTGCGACACTTCGAAGCTTGCCAACAGGTTGGCAGCATAGCGATCGATTTGCGGCTGGAGCATGCCGGTCTCCCGCAACGTCGAGCCTTCGCCGCCTACGCAGTTGGTGGAACCCACCGGCCGGAAATCGGTGATGCAGTTGTTGCGGACGAGCGAACCGTCGGGACGGAAGACATAAGTGTAGCCGAACTGCGACAACGGGTTCGACGAACCCGGGTTGGCAAGGCCGCTACAAACCCGACCGCGACGCGCCTGGAAGGCGGCATTGCTTTCGCCGGTCGCAGCCGCAACGGGACAAGCCGCCGTCAAAAGGCCACCCAGCGAAATGTTGGTGTTGCGAACGCCAGTGATGAACGCGTTGTCGGGAACGCCGTTGCCCCCCGCTGCCTCGGGGGTCGAGCGAAGCGGGCCGGCGTTCGGATTAAGGTTCGGACCGGTATTCTCGACCAGCTGGAGCTGGCTGCGACCGCTGTACGCGCCGGTCAGATCGTCACGCTCGGTGAAGAACAGCACGTCGCTGCGCGCGTATTCGAGATTCACCGCGATGTTGCCGCGGTTATCGGCGAAATTCTCACCTGCGGTCACGCTGACGAAATAATTGCCTGCATCACCGCGGTCGGACATGCCGGCCTGGCCACGTACCGCGATCCCGTCGAAGTCGCGGCGGAGCCTGAAATTGACCACGCCGGCAACCGCATCGGGGCCGTAAATGGCCGAGTTGCCGCCGGTGAGGAGATCGATTCCCTCGACCAGATCGGTCGGGATGGTGTTGACGTCGACCGAGTTCGAACCCGGCTGCGCGGTGACATGACGGCGACCGTTGACCAGCACGAGCGTGCGCGCAGTTCCCAGGTTACGAAGATCGAGGATGCTGAGACCGGCGGTGCCGATGAAGCGAGTCGAGTTGCCCGACGTGTAAGTCTGCCCCAGCTGGGGCAAGTTGCTGAGCGCGTTGCCGAGCGAGATGTCGCCGGTGACGATCTCGTCGATCTCGACCGTGGTGATCGGATTGGTCGAATCGAGATTCGGGCGGGTGATGCGCGAACCGGTGATGACGATCGCGTCGCCTTCATCCGCCTGCGCATCATCGGTCGTTTGCACCGCGGCTTCATCCGCCGGCGCGTCCTGCGCCGCCGCCATCATCGGGAAAGTAAGTACCGCGCCAGCGAGTGCCGTGGCGCAAAGGAACTTGGTCGATTTCATTGGATGCCCCCAATTCGTAATGAACTGGGGGTAGTTCACCCCTCCCAAGCGCTACTGACAATACGGGCCAGGCGTCCAAACCAAATTAAGTTTCAATTGTTGCGGGATTGTCACATATGTGTAGCATTATGCTAACACACTGTAACAATCGATACTAGTTGCTCACGCGCGTTCGACGCACATCGCGATCCCCATGCCGCCGCCGATGCACAAGGTCGCCAACCCCTTCTTCGCATCGCGCTTTTGCATCTCGTAGAGCAGCGTCGTCAGCACGCGCGCGCCCGATGCGCCGATCGGGTGGCCGATCGCGATCGCGCCGCCGTTGACGTTCACCCGCTCGGCATCCCAGCCCATGTCCTTGCCGACCGCGAGCGCCTGTGCCGCGAAGGCTTCGTTGGCCTCGATCAGGTCGAGGTCGCCGACGGTCCAGCCGGCCTTTTCGAGCGCGCGGCGGCTTGCGGGCACGGGGCCGATTCCCATGATCGAGGGGTCGACGCCGGCACTGGCGAAGCTCTTGATCGTCGCGAGCGGGGTAATGCCACGGCGCTGCGCTTCCTCGGCGGTCATCAGCACCAGGGCCGCGGCGCCGTCGTTGAGGCCGCTGGCGTTGGCGGCGGTGACGCTGCCGTCCTTCTTGAAGGCGGGGCGGAGCCCGGCGATGCCGTCGATGGTGGCGCCGGCGCGGATATATTCGTCGTCGCTGACGATCGTATCACCCTTGCGGCCCTTGATCGTGACCGGCGCGATCTCGTCCTTGAAGCGGCCGGCGGCGCGGGCGGCCTCGGCGCGGTTCTGCGAGCGGACCGCGAATGCGTCCTGGTCGGCGCGGGTGACCTGATATTGCTCGGCGAGGTTCTCGGCGGTGATGCCCATGTGATAGCCGTTGAACACGTCGGTCAGCCCGTCCTTGATCATCGTGTCTACCAGGCTGGCGTCACCCATCTTGGTGCCCGCGCGCATCGGCAGCGCGTGCGCCGAGAGCGACATGCTTTCCTGGCCGCCCGCGACGACGATCGTGGCGTCGCCATTGGCGATCGCCTGCATGCCGAGCGCGACCGAGCGCAGCCCCGAGCCGCAGACCTGGTTGACGCCCCAGGCGGGGACTTCCTTGGGAACGCCCGCTGCCATCGATGCCTGGCGCGCGGGGTTCTGCCCCTGCGCCGCGGTGAGCACCTGGCCGAAGATCACTTCGGACACGTCCTCGCCCTTGACGCCCGCTTGTTCGAGCGCTGCTTCGATCGCGATGCGGCCCAGTTCGTGCGCCGGGGTGGTGGCGAAGGCGCCGAGGAAGCTGCCGACGGGGGTGCGCTTGGCGGCGGCGATGACGATATCGGGCATGCAGGGCTCTCCTTGGATGTTTGCGCCTATCTAGCGGAGGGTATGGCGGTTAGCCAGTCGGCGAGCGGTTGCCAGAGCTGCGCGCGCGCCGAGGAGCCGACGATCATCCCGACATGCCCCGCCGCCAGGATGCGCGCGTCGGGCAGGCCGATCGCGCTGGCGGCGGGGACGATGCGGTCGTTGGCCGAGACGAACTCGACGAGCGGGGATGCGAGCTTGTGCGGGTCGACCAGCGTATCGCCGATCCGCCAGCGGCGGGTGCCGGGCAGGTCGGCGTCGAACAGGTCGTCGAACATCTGGCGCCCGGCGGCATAGGCGATCGGCGCGCCGTCATTCGCCCAATCCTCGAGCGCGACGAAGCGGCGCGCGGCGTCGCTGTCGGGGGCGATGTCGGCAAAGGCTTCGAACTTGCCGATCGTGCGCGCGGGATCGAGCCGCCAGAAGCCCGATTGCAGCACTTCGATCGGCACCAGGCCGAGCTGGTCGCAGGCGGGTTGTGCGTCGCTCCAGAGACCCGCGATGTCGGCGCGCGCGGCGTTGCCGAAGCCGGCAAAGCGCCAGGGGGCGGCGATGAGCGCGACGCCCGCGACGGGGGTGAGCGCGGCGGCGGCAAGCGCGATCGTCCCGCCGAGGCAATAGCCGACCAGCAGCGGCGGCTCGCCGATGCTGCGCAGCAAGGGCAGCAGCAGCTGCTCGATATGCGAATCGATATCCTGCGCGCGATCGGCGGGGCGGGGCTGGCCCCAATCGACGAGCAGGGGCGCGAACCCCTGGGTGGCGAGCCAGCGAAGCAGCGAGGCGTCGGGCGACAGGTCGAGGATATAGGGCGGGTTGATCAGCGAGGGCACGAACACGACGGGGCGACCGGTCGCGGCATAGCTGCGCAGCGTCGCGCGGCCGGCGGTGGCGACGATTTCGCCCGCTGGCGCGCGCGGTGGGCGCGGCGCGGCCTGATAGGCGCGCAGCCCCGCGAGCGCACGCACACGGCGATCGGGCGCATCCTCGGTCTGGTTCCTGAGCATTTCCAGAAACAAAGGCAGCGGTCGCGGCGCTTGTTGCGGTGCAGTATCGAACGGTGTTACGGTTGCGTCCATCACTTGCGAGGGTCGTCCATGAAGAAGTCAACGCCAGACGGTGGGCCCGTCATCGTCAAGAAGTACGCCAACCGTCGTCTCTACAATACCGAGACATCGTCTTACATAACGCTCGAACATCTCGCGGTGATGACTCGCGAAGGCCGCGACTTCAAGGTCGTCGACGCGCGAAGCGACGAGGATATCACGCATAATGTGCTGACCCAGATCATCATGGAGGAAGAATCGCGCGGCGGGCAGACGATGCTGCCGGTGAGCTTCCTGCGCCAGCTGATCAGCCTGTATGGCGACAGCATGCAGGCGATGGTGCCGGGCTATCTCGAAGCGTCGATGGACAGCTTCAGCCGCAACCAGGAACAGTTCAAATCGGCGGTCGAGGGGGCGTTCGCGCATTCGCCCTTCGCCGAGATCGCCAAGCGCAACATGGAAATGTTCGAGGCGGCGACCGCCGCGTTCAAGAGCGCCGGCGTGGTGCCCGGGGCGGCGCCGGTCGCGGCGGGTGCTGCTGCAGCGCCGGCGGCAACGGCTAGCGCGAGCAAGGACGACGAGATCGCCGCGCTGAAATCGCAGCTGTCGGCATTGCAGGCCAAGGTCGACAAGCTGGCCTGACGCGCGGCTAGCGTCCGCCGGTCGCGCAGCTTCGCTGCAGCCGGCGGGCGCGCTCGGCGGTGAGGCCCTGGTTGCTCGTTGCGCAGGGTTCGCCGCGTTGATCGGTCAATACCGCATAGGGCAGCCCGACCGCGCGCTGCATCAGGCGCCGGCGTAGCTCGCGCCGGGCCGGGGTGTCGATCGGCCAGCGGCGATCGGGCGCGATGTTGCGCAGCATCGTCCGCGTCGCGCGGGTGTCGTCATAGGCGACGACCAAGGTGCGCGCAGGGCGCGCGGCCGCGGCGATCGCGTCGAACTCGCGAAGCTCGCGGTGGCATGGCGCGCACCAGGATGCGACGAACAGCAGCAAAGTGTCGGGCGGGGCGGTCTCCTGCGCGGCGACAGGCACCGATGCGAGCGCAAAAGCAGCCATAACGACTGGTCGCAACCGCGATCGAATCCCCCTCGACGGTGACATGGTGGCCGGCATAGGTTCCTGCAAAAGCTGGGGAATCGGACATGACGAATACCGCACTCGTTTCGTCGATGGCAATCGCCATCGCTAGCGTCATGGCCGGCGGTGCGGCGGCGCAGGAGGCAGCGCCCAAACCGATGACCGCGCAGGCGCGCTTCGACGCCGCCACCGCTGCCAGCGAGGCGGGCAAATGCGCCGAGGCGGTGGCGCAGTTCGAATCGATCGAGCAACTGCCGGTCGCGCGCCGCGAGGGCTTCCTCAAATCGGCGATCGCGGTGCGCAAGGGACGCTGTCTCGCCCGGCTGGGGCGCGGCGACGAGGCCGAGGGTTTGATCCGGCAAGGGCTGCCGGCGATGGCAGCGGCGGGCGGCAGTTTCGACGCTGAACGCCAGCAGGCGCACCTGACGCTGGCGGGGCTGGCCCGGGCGCGGCTCGATTACGATGCGGCGATCCTCGATGCCGAGGCGGCGCTGGCGCGGTCGCAAGGGGTAGGGCGGCTGAGCCCGTTGCTGATGCTTACGACCCTCACCCGCTTCGACGGGGGCGGCGCGGCGATCGGCTATGCCAAGGAAGCGTTGGCGCTCGCACAGACGGGCAATGCCGACAAGAAGGTGCTGGCACAGATCCAGACGCAGCAAGCCCGAGCGATGCTGAACCAGGGACAAGCCGCGGCCGCCTATCCGTTGCTGAAGGAGGCACTCGCGAACCAGGGCGGGTTGACGATGCAGGTGGGGCTGGCCGAGGTCGCGACCCGCGCCGATCTGGCGGTGGCAGCGTCGCTGCTAGGCAAGAAGGAGGAAGCCGGCAAGTACCTGGCCTATACGGGTGCCGGGCGGATTGCCGATGCACCGTTCCGCAGTGCGGCTTCGATGGATGCGCCTTTTTGCGGCGAAACCACCGGCTTGAAGCCCGAAGATGTCGGGGTCGTCGAGTTCGCGATCGGCGAAGATGGTTCGGTTCTGGGTGTCGAGCCGATCTACGCTACCGGCGGCCGGGCGGGTGCGCTGGCATTTGCCGAGGCGGTGACCCAGTGGTCTTGGGCGCCCGAGCAGATCAAGGAAGTCCCCCTCTTCTACCGGGCGGCGACGCGGATCGAGATGCGATGCACCACCGGCGCCGACGACGGCGGATCGGTCATGGAGCCGCTCGATGACGCAGTCGCGGCCTGGCTCGACGGAAAGGTGGCAGCTGGGGTCGATCCTCAAGTAGCCGCAGCTCGGCAATTGCCGTTGTGGCGGGCAGCGCTCGCGAACGCGCGCGCTGCCGGCGACCAAGCCGGCGAGTTCGGCGCGAGCTGGTGGCTGGCAACGTCGCAACTCGTCGAGGAAAAGGAGCGCCAAGCGCATCTTGCGCGCGCGGCGGCGCTGGCAGCGGCGATGCAAGCGCCGGCGTCGGTGCGAGGGCGGCTCGCGCTTGAGGCACCCGAGGGGGCGGCGAAGGGGCCTGGAAGCTGGCGGCGGCAGCGACGCGCGCTGCTCGCCGAGCCGCGCCTTGCCGCCGATCCGCTGACGGCAGCGACGCTGCGGTTGCAGATTGCCGCGCCCGGCTATGGCTCGCGCGAGCCCGAGGATGCGGAGGCATTGCTCGATGCCGTCATCGAGGAGCCAGCGTTGCCGGCGCAACACCCGCTCAAGATCGCCGCGTTGCTGCGGCGCGCTAACTTATCGGCCAAGGCTGGTGATCTCGTCACCGCACAGGCGCAGTTCCAGCAGACCGGGCTGACCGAACAGCAATGCGCGCTGATCGGGGTCAAACCGGCGCTACGTGACAGCGGCATGAGTCCCTCGGACTATCCGGTGCTGGCACGGAAAATGGGCTTCGAAGGGTGGGTAAGCCTCGAGTTCGATGTCGCCGCCGACGGATCGACGGTGCGCCCGCGCGCCTTGTTCGCCTATCCGCCCTTCACCTTTGGCGACACAGCGGTGGCGGGCGCCAAGGACTTCAAGTTCGAAACCAGCTACCGGCCCAGCGGCGGCACCGCCTGTGCCGCCAACCGCCAGGGAATCGCGTTCGCCCTGCAATGAGGGCGAACGCGACGGTCGATCACGCCGGCTTGCGGAACTTGATCGTCATGCGGTCGCTTTCGCCGATCGCTTCGTATTTCGCGCGGTCGACGTCCTTCAGGCGCAGCGAGGGCGGCAGCGTCCATACGCCCTCGGGCCAGTCGGCGGTGTCCTTGGGGTTGGCGTTCACCTCGGACTGGCCGGCGACCTCGAAGCCCGCCTTCTTGGCGAAGCCGATGACGCTGCTGGTCTTCATATAGCCGCTCTTTTCCTCGAGCGCCGAATCGCGCGCCTCGGGCAGGCGGTGCTCGACCACGCCGAGCGTGCCGCCGGGCTTGAGCATCGCGAACGCCGCGTTGAAGGCGGTCTGTGCGGCATCGGCACCGCCGAAGCGCCAGTTATGGACGTTGCGGAAGGTGAGCACGACGTCGGCGCTGCCCGCGGGGACCGTAGGCTCGCCCGGCTTGGCGGGGAAGGCGGCGACCTTGACCTTGCCATAGGTCGCGGCGTCCTTGGCGATCAGCGTCTGCAGGCCCTTCACGCCATTGGGCATCGGCGCGGCGGCATAATAGGTGCCGCGCGCGCTCAGATACGGCGCGAGGATTTCGGTGTACCAGCCGCCGCCGGGATACAGCTCGACCACGGTGTCGGTGGGGAGGACGCCGAAAAAGGCGAGCGTCTCGGCGGGGTGGCGATAGCGATCGCGCAGCTTGTTCGCCGGCGTGCGCGTGGAGCCGTCGACCGCCGCCTTGAGCGCGGCAGGTGCGGTTTGCGGCGCGCCGATCGCGACGCTGGTGACGGCGGCGACGGTGGTCGCGAGGGCGATGGCGGCAAGGGACTGGCGCATGACGATTCCTTCGGCGATGGGGTAGGGCACAGGATTAAGCGGGTAACGAAACGATGCAAGCGTGGTTTTGGACACACAAGGCATGGGCCGCGGTCGCGGCGTTGCTCGCGGTGGCGGTATGGGCCGGGGTCGCCGAGCATCGTCGCACGCGGCGTGCCGATTGGGACCGGGTGGGCATGGTCTATTGGCCGAGCGTGCAGATGTTCGCGCTGATCGGCGCGTTCATCGGCGCGCTGCTGGCGATCCGCGGCTGACGCCTGTTCAATAGAATTGGCGCAGCGTCAGCCGGCGCTGGGTGCCGTTGCACAGCCCCAGCTCGACGGTGCGGCCGGGAGTCCCCGCCGACCAGCCGGTGTCGACGCTGCCGCCGGCATTGATCGGCGGGATCGGCGCGCCATCGACGGTGCAAATCTGGTCGCCCGCGCGCCAGCCGGTCGCCGCGGCAGGGCCGCCGCGCATCACGTGGAGCACGCGCAGCCGGCCATTGTCGTAGCCGATCAGCAGGCCGCTGGTCGACCGCACCGGCTGCTGATCGACCGCCTTGCCCGGCGCGGTGACCATCCGCCCCGCGCGCGGATCGAGCAGCACGCGATAGCGCTGCAGCAGCCCAGATCCGATCCGCCCCGACGTTCGGGTGAGGTCTGAAAAGCCGCCCTTGCCCTCGATGCGCACCTCGACATTGCTGAGCGGCTGGGTGCCCAGGCGGGCGCTGGGGAGGATCGCCAGCTCGGTTTCGATCTGGCCGCCAAGGCCGAAGGCGACCGCGGTGGTGACCGCTTGCGGGTTGGCGCCCGACAGCGCCCAGGCGGCGCGCGACAGCGTCAGCGACGAGCCGTCGCCGGTGTCGACGATCAGCGGGCGCAGCGTTTTGTCGCCGATCGTGACCTCGCTGATGAATACCTTCGAGCGTGGGCCGACCGACAGCGGCGCGGTCGCGCCCTGGAAGGGGAGGCGGCCGCTGGGGAGCAGGCGGAAGCGGCTGGCGTCGAAATCGATGTCGAGCGCGCAGCACGACAATATGTCGCTGCCGACGAGGATCTCGACGGGTTCGGCGCTGCCGGTGGCAACCGCCTTGAGATCGACGACCGCGAACCGCCCGCCGCTGCGCTGGAGCCCGCCGAAGCCTAGGGTGCGCGTGGCGACCCAGCTGATCGGCACCGCGCCGCCGATCGCCTCGGCGCGCACCGCGGGTGCGCGTGCGACCTCGAGCCGCGCAGCGCTGACGAAACGCTGCGACGCGACGCTGAAGCTGACCCCGGTATCGAGGATCGCCGCGGCGGGGCTGCCGTTGACCAGCATCGTGAAGCGAAGCTGGTTGCCGGGGGTGAGGGTGAAATCGACCCAGCGCGCCTCGCTGTCGGCGGTGAGCGAGACGCCGGCCACGGGGGTGGGGAGCATCGCGGGGAGCGATTGGGCGGGGGCCGCTGAAGCGGCGAAAAGCAGCGGCAGCGACGCCAGCCATGGGTGGTGCATGGCCGGGTGGTAGCGCGGGGGTGCGGCGAAGCGAAGCGGAATCGGGTTGGGGGGTGTGAAGCCCCTTTCGTCCTGAGTAGCCGCTGAGCTTGTCGAAGCGGCGTATCGAAGGACCGGGTCGCTTGGGGCAATGTCCTTCGACACGGGTCTTCGCCTTCGCTCAGCCCCTACTCAGCACGAACGGGTGGCGCAGGACCTACGCCCCGCTTCGAACCCCGCCGCGATCGGCAACGATGCTCGGCGACGGCCCGGTCGCCGGGCGAAGCGATTCGCGTTCGCCTGCCGATACCGGTGCGGTTGGGTCGGGGCGGAAGGCCACCGGTGCGCGCGTGCTGCCGTCAGGGCGCGGCGCGTCGAGGGAAAGATCGGGTGCGGCGTGCTCGGGTGAGGCGGCGCTGCGGTTACGCAGCCAAAAGCCCGCGGCGACCGCGCCGATGCCGGCGACCAGCGCGCCGACCGCGGCGAGCGAGAGGGTCTTCCGGGGCGAAGGGGTCTGGCGGGTCATGAGCGATGCTTTCCGAAAATCTGCATAGGGAGCGGGCTAAACCGCCGGGGGCCGCCCGCGTTCCCTGGGGCAAGCCGAGGAACGCGGGCGGCGGGGGTCAGGCGGCGGTGTCGGCGCCCAATTGCTTCATCACCGCGGCGTGGAGCCAGATGTTCATTTCGGCCGAGCCGTCCTTTGCGCCGGTATAGCCGAGCTCGGTCGCGAGCTCCTTGCGGTTGTCGAGGCTCGAATCGAGGTCGAGCAGCTTCATCAGGTCGACGATCGAGGTCCGCCAGTTGAGGTCGGGATTGCCCTTGAATTCGGCGAGCTCGACCAAGCGTTGTTCGGCCGATTGCGCGACCGGGGCGGCCGCGGGTGCTGCGGGGGCGGGTTGGGCGGGGGCAGGAACCGGCGCGGGGCGCGTTGCCTGCGCGGTGGGCGCAGGGGCTGCCTGCGGCGCCGCCTGCGGCTCAGGCTTGCGACCACCGATATAGCCGCCGCCCGTCGGGCCGCCATTGGTGCCGAAGATCGCGTCCTTGATCTTGCCGAAAATGCTCATGCGCCTGCTCCTGATGTTGTTCGGGGGCTGAACGCGCGGGCACGAACATGGTGCCCGCGTAATGATTATTCGGGCATCGGCATCGCCGAGGCGCGCCCGTGGGCCGGTCCGAGTGATCTACGCGCCAATTTATCCAAGTCTGCCACACCGAGGGGGGCGTAAAGAAGAACGGCACTTCGACAAGCTCAGTGCGAACGGACGGTGATCAATCGACCTCGGCGGGCCGCAGTTTCGCGATACCCGCTGCCTTCTGGCGCTTCAGCTCGGCCTTCAGCCGCTGCGGATCGGGCGCCAGGATGAAGCCGAAGCTGACCCCGCCTTCCTTCCCGATCGTCGCATGGTGCAGCTTGTGCGCCTGCACCAGCCGCTTGGCATAGCCGCGCTTGGGCACCCAGCGGAAGAAGCGCTGGTGCACCAGCCCGTCATGGATGAAGGCGTAGATCAGCCCGTAGACGGTGATGCCGAGCGCGGTCCACCACAGCGGCTCGGACCAGCCCGCCTGCGGGTTCAGATACGCGACGACGAACATTGCGCTGACGAAGCTGCCGAAAGCCACTGCGTAAAGATCGTTGCGCTCGAGCGCATGGTCGTGTGGCTCGTGATGGTCGCGGTGCCAGCCCCAGCCCCAGCCGTGCATGATGTAGCGATGCGCGCTCCACGCGAACAGCTCCATCCCCGCGACCGCGGCGAGGACGATGGCGATCTTTTCGAACGCGGTCATTGGGTGCTTCCACTGCGCAGCGTCGCCCGGCGGCAGGCAGGCAGCCCCCACCACGGCACGCCGGGGTTCACATGATGTTCGTGATGATAGCCAAAATGGAAACACGACGCCAGACTGGCGAGCGTGCCGAAGCCTTCGCTGCGCGCGTTGTGGCGGTCGGTGAAGCCTTCATCGTCGTGGCGGTGCGGGCGATAGGTGCCGAAATAGAAGAGCTGGAGCGACGACAGGATTGCGGGCAGGCCATAGAGCAGGATGATGTTGGCGAGCGGCACGCCGAACACCAGCCAATACACATTGACCACGGTCATCACGTACAGCCCCGATTGCCAGCCGAAATAGCGCTTCAGGAAGGTCGTGTACCAGCGCACGAAATTGCGCGGGTTGGCGGCGTCGAAATCAGGGTCGCGCTCGCTGCCGGCATGGCGGTGATGCTCGAAATGCGCTTCGCGCATCTTCGTCCAGCCAAAGCCCGCATAGAGCAGCAGCAGCCCCGCGCCGATGCGCGCGTTGAGCTTCGTCCGCCCGGGGGCCAGCGATCCGTGCATCGCGTCGTGCGCGACGATGAACATCCCGACCGACAGCCAGCATTGCAGCGCCATCAGTACCGCCACCAGCGGCAGGGTGACGAGATCGATCTCGAGCACGAACATCGAAACGAAGTGGATAGCGAGCCACGCGGTACAGATCGCTATGGCGAGCGACGTCCCGATCAACGCCTGGCGCGGCGCGGCCCAGCGATAGCGTGCGGGGGTTTCGGTGGAGTGGGCGACCGCTGTCATGAGGGTTGCACATAGGGGCTGGCAGCGCGCTTCGATAGTGGGCGTGGGACGGTAGGGGGGCGATGCGGTGTTCCTCCCCCGCCAGGGGGAGGAGGCGCCGGAGGGGGAGGGTGCGGGGCGGGTCGATTGTGGCGCCGTCTCCCAGGCCGCGAGCCGGACCGCCGCCCGCCCCCTCCGTCAGCCCTGCGGGCTGCCACCTCCCCCTGGCGGGGGAGGATTGGGATTGGGGCGGCCGTTGTTGGCGGCTTTCCGGCTTACAGATGAGGTGGTTCGGACCGATTGGATCGGCACGTGCCCCAAAACATCCTCCCCCGCCAGGGGGAGGTGGCGCCGGAGGCGACGGTGGGGGAGGATACGGGACGGGTCGATTGTCGCGCTGTTTCCCAGACCGCGGGCCGGACCGCCGCCCGCCCCCTCCGTCAGCCCTGCGGGCTACCACCGGCCCCTGGCGGGGGAGGCGTTGGCTGCGACATAATCTGACGCCGCGACTTGCCCTGGCGCACAAAAACGTTAGAGCGCGGGGGAATGGGCCGTCCGCTTACCATGTATGAAAAGATCTGGGCCGATCATGTCGTCGAACGGCGTGATGACGGCACCTGCCTGATCTATATCGACCGTCACCTCGTCCACGAAGTCACCAGCCCGCAGGCGTTTTCGGGACTTCGCGCCGCGGGGCGCGCGGTGCGCCGGCCCGAGCTGACGCTGGCAGTGCCCGATCATAATTTGCCGACCACGGCGCGGGTGGGTGCCGACGGCAATCGCCTGGCGATCGCCGACCCGGCCAGCGCCGAACAGCTTGCCGCGCTCGAACGCAACGTCGCCGAATTCGGCATCACCTATATCGACGCGATCGAGGCGCGGCAGGGGATCGTCCATGTCGTGGGGCCCGAGCAGGGCTTCACGCTGCCGGGCACGACCTTGGTGTGCGGCGACAGCCATACTTCGGCGCATGGCGCGCTGGGGGCGCTGGCGTTCGGGATCGGCACCAGCGAGGTCGAGCATGTGCTCGCGACGCAGACCTTGCTGCTGCAACAGGCCAAGACGATGGAAGTCCGCGTCGACGGGACGCTGGGGTTCGGCGTGTCGGCCAAGGACGTGATCCTGGCGATCATCGGCAAGATCGGCGCGGCGGGCGGCACCGGCCATGTCATCGAATATACCGGCGAGGTCATTCGCGGGCTTTCGATCGAGGGGCGGCTGACGATCAGCAACATGTCGATCGAGGGCGGCGCGCGCGCCGGGCTGATCGCGCCCGACGAGACGACCTTCGCCTATCTGAAGGGGCGGCCGATGGCGCCGCAGGGCGAGGAATGGGAGCGCGCGGTCGCCTATTGGCGGACGCTGCCGAGCGACGCTGGCGCTGTGTATGACAAGACCGTGCTGCTGCATGCCGACGACATCGCGCCGTCGCTCACCTGGGGCACCAGCCCCGAGGATGTCGTGGCGATCACCGGCGTGGTGCCCGCGCCCGAGAGCTTTGCCGACCCTTCGAAGCAAGCGGCGGCGCGCAAATCGCTCGACTATATGGGGCTGACCCCGGGCATGCGGATGCAGGACGTCGCGGTCGAGCATATCTTCATCGGTAGCTGCACCAACAGTCGGATCGAGGATCTGCGCGCCGCCGCGGCGGTGGTGCGCGGGCGCAAGGTGGCGGGCGGGATCAAGCAGGCGCTGGTCGTCCCCGGATCGGGGCTGGTGAAGCGCCAGGCCGAGGCCGAGGGGCTCGACCGCATCTTCGTGGAGGCGGGGTTCGAATGGCGCGAGCCCGGCTGTTCGATGTGCCTGGCGATGAACCCCGACAAAGTGCCGGCGGGCGAACGCTGCGCTTCCACTTCGAACCGCAATTTCGTAGGACGGCAGGGACCGGGCGCGCGCACGCATCTGGTTTCGCCGGCGATGGCGGCGGCCGCGGCGGTAACGGGGCGGCTGGCCGATGTCAGGGAGTTGATCGGGCGCGCGGACTGAACGGTCGAAACGGAACCGGGGACCACCCGGAAGGGGTCGAGTAGATGCGTAAGGTATTGGCGTTGTTGATCGCGGGTACGCTGTTGAGCGGGCTCGCCGCGGCGTATGCGGGTACGGCGAAGCGCGGCACGCTGGTGGCGGCGACGCCGGGCAGCCCGGTCAAGGCGCTCGCCGAAGATTAAGGCCGGCCGGTTGCGGTCCTGCCTGCGATCCCGCGCCCCAAGGGCGTGGGCCATTCGTGTTGGGGAGAAATCTGTGATCCGTCGTATTGCCCTGTCGGCCGCGCTGTTGGCCGCCCCCGCGTCGCAGGCTGCCGCGCCGCAAGCCGCGCCGGTCGCCGCGGTCACGCTCGCGGCGTTCGCATGCGGGCGGTTGGTGCATGACGATCTGGGGCGCTTCAACGACACCTTTCGCTTCGCGGGCGAACGGCGCGAGGCGATCGCCGGCTGCTTCCTGATCCGCCATCCCAAGGGCGTGCTGCTATGGGATACCGGGATTTCGCGCGAGATGGCGGCGGGATCGAAGGGCCGGCTGACCTTCGTCGCGCCGATCGCGCAGCGATTGCAGACGGCGGGGCTGACGCCGGCGCAGGTCACCCATGTCGGGATCAGCCATTATCATGCCGACCATAGCGGCGGCGCAAAGGACTTTCCCAGGGCCGAATTGCTGATCGGCGAGCGCGACTGGGCCGCGGTGCAGGCGTTCAAGCCCGACGACGCGCAGCGGCTGGCGCTCGCGCCCTGGGTAAGCGGCGGCGGCAAGGTGGTGCCGGTGAAGGGCGATCGCGACGTCTTCGGCGACGGCAGCGTGATGATGCTGCAGATGCCCGGGCATACGCCGGGGCACAGCGCGCTGCTGGTGCGGCTTCCCGGCGCTGGCCCGGTGCTGATCAGCGGCGACCAATATCATTTCCGCGAAAATCGCGAAGTGCGCGGGGTGCCGACCTTCAACACCGATCGCGCCGACACGCTGGCGTCGCACGACCGCTTCGAGGGGATCGCCAAGCAATTGAAGGCGCGAATCATCATCCAGCACGATCCGCGCGACATGGCGGGCCTGCCCGTGTTTCCCAAGGTGCTGAACTGACCATGCAACCCGTGATCCGCATCGACGGCCAGGCCTATCCCTATGGCGTAAAGAATGTCGACACCGACATCATCATACCCGCGCATTGGCTGAAGACTATCAGCCGCGAGGGGCTGGGCAAGGGGGCGTTCGAAACGGTTCGCGCGGTGCCGGGCAATGTGTTCGACGATCCTGCCTATGCCGGCAGCCCGCTGCTGATCGCCGGCGACAATTTCGGCTGCGGATCTAGCCGCGAACACGCCGCCTGGGCATTGGCTGACATGGGGGTGCGCGCGGTGATCGCGCCGAGCTATTCGGACATCTTCTCGGGCAACGCGATCAAGAACGGAATCGTCCCCGTCGTGCTGGCGCAGGACGCGATCGATCGGCTGCTGGACGTCGCGCGTGATGGCCAGCCGATCACCGTCGATCTCGAGACGATGACGGTGACGACCAGCTTCCAGGATCGCTTCGGCTTCGAACTCGATCCGTTTCGCCGCCAATGCTTGATGGAGGGGCTGGACGAGATCGGCATCACGCTGGCAAGAGATACCGCGATTTCGAATTACGAGGCGCAGGCAATGCAGTCGCGCCCGTGGATCGCGGGAGAGAGCCGAAATGCGGGCATTGCTGTCGAGGGCGCCGGGCGGACCTGAAACTCTGGAACTCGCCGAGCTGCCCGATCCGGTCGCGGCACGCGGGCAGGTGATCGTCGCGGTAAATGCGTGTTCGATCAACTATCCCGATGTGCTGATCATCGAGGATAGATATCAGTTCAAGCCGCAGCGGCCGTTCGCGCCCGGCAGCGAGATCGCCGGGGTGATCGACAGCATCGGAGAGGGCGTCGAGGGCTGGGCGGTCGGCGACCGCGTGATCGCGATGACCGGCCATGGCGGCCTGAGCGAAAAGGTCGCGGTCGATGCAGGGCGGCTGTACCGCCTGCCCGAAGGGCGGAGCTTCGAGGACGGCGCGGCGCTGCTGCTGACCTATGGTACGACGATCCACGCGTTGCTCGATCGCGGGCATCTGAAGGCTGGGCAGACTTTGCTGGTGCTCGGTGCGGCGGGCGGCGTAGGCCTCGCGGCGGTCGAGCTTGGCAAGGCGTTCGGCGCGCGGGTGATCGCGGCGGTATCCTCGCAGGAAAAAGCTACGGCGGCGGCGCAGGCGGGGGCTGACGAGACGCTGGTGTATGAACGCGCGCCCTTCGACAAGGCGCAGTCGAAGGCGCTCGCCGACCAGTTCAAGGCGCTGCTCGGCCCGAATGGCGCCGACGTGATCTATGATCCGGTCGGCGGCGACTATGCCGAACCGGCGCTCCGCGCGATCGGTTGGGAAGGGCGCTATCTGGTGGTCGGCTTCCCCGCGGGCATCCCCAAGCTGCCGCTCAACCTGACCTTGCTCAAAAGCTGCGACGTTTGCGGCGTGTTCTGGGGCGCCTTCGCGGCGCGCGATCCTCAGGCCAATGCGGCGCATGTCGCGCGCCTGTTCGAGCTATGGGCGAACGGCGCGATCGCCCCCCGCGTGACGCGCACCTTCGCGTTCGAGGATGGCGGCCAGGCGATCGCCGCGATGGCGGCGCGCGAGGCGATCGGCAAGCTGGTGGTGCGGGTGGGCTAGCGAGTTAACCGGGTTTCACTTGTCCGCGGGCACTAGCGCGGTGGTTTCGGGTGTCCTATCTCGGATCGATACAGTCTAAAGGGAATGGGGCCATCATGACGACCTTCGACGATCGCGAACGGGCATTCGAGGCGAAGTTCGCTCGCGACGGTGAGATGGAGTTCCGCATCTCGGCGCGGCGCAACCGGCTGCTCGGCCAATGGGCGGCGGGGCATATGAAGCTGACCCCCGAAGAGACCGACGCCTATGCCAAGGCGGTGGTCCAGGCCGATTTCGAGGAAGCCGGCGACGATGACGTGATCCGCAAGGTGCTGGGCGACCTGACCGCCGCGGGGGTCGAGGTCGACGAGGCGATGGTGCGCGAGGCGCTTGCCGCGCAGACGATCGAGGCACGCCGCCAGATGATGGAAGTGCGCTGATCCGATGCCGATGGCCGCCGACGATATCGAAACGCTGATCCGCACCGCGATCCCCGATGCGCAGATCACGATCACCGACCTGGCCGGCGACGGCGATCACTATGCCGCGCATGTCGTGGCCGAAAGCTTTCGCGGGCTTCCGCGCGTGCGCCAGCACCAGGCGGTCTATGCAGCACTTGGCGGTCGGATGGGCGGGGTGCTCCACGCGCTCCAGCTGACCACCGCAGTTCCCAAGGAGTAATATCGATGACCGACGACATCCACGCCCGCCTGCAAGGCCTGGTCGACGCCAACGACGTCGTGCTGTTCATGAAGGGCAGCCCGCTGTTCCCGCAATGCGGCTTTTCGAGCCGCGCGATCGCGATCCTGGGCCACCTCAACGTCGTGTTCGAGAGTGTCGACGTGCTGCAGGACCAGGGCGTGCGCCAGGGCATCAAGGCGTTCAGCGACTGGCCGACGATCCCGCAGCTCTACGTCAAGGGCGAGTTCGTCGGCGGTTCGGACATCATGATGGAGATGTTCGAAAGCGGCGAATTGCAGCAGCTGATGGAAGAAAAGGGCGTCGCGCAAGCCGCGTGAGCCGCACGGGCTCAGGCGAATGCCTAGGGCCTGAAATTCGGGGAATACCCGGGCGGGCGGGTCGTCGCAAAAACGGGGGAGCGACGACCCGCCCTTTGAAGCGCGGGAGCGCGACAGGTACGCCCCATGCTATGCAGTGACCGTGCCAAGCCGGTGGTCTCCCCGATATCCGCAGTTCCCAAAGGTTAACGCAGCCAGTGCCACCAAGCCGGTTGTAAGCGTTGCCGACACGCTCAAAGCTTCTTGACTACGCGCGTAATCGATGTGATTACATGCGTAGTCGAGGAGGTTTTATGGTCGAGCGTATCAGCGATGCCGAACATGCCGTGATGGAGGTGCTGTGGGACGAAAGTCCGCTCAGCGCCCAGGACGTCGTCGAACGAATCCCCGCGAACCGCGACTGGAGCGCGAACACCGTCAAGACGCTGCTCGGGCGGCTGCTGGGCAAGCAGGTGATCGCGCACGAGGAAGACGGGCGGCGCTATCTGTACCGCCCCGTCGTCGCGCGCGAATCCTACGTCGCGGGCGAATCGCAGCGGATGATCGACCGGCTGTTCGGCGGCCGGCTGAGCCCGCTGGTGGCGCATCTCGCCGAGCGCGATGCGCTGACCGGCGACGACATCGCCGAGATCGAGGCTTTGCTCAAGGAGCTGAAGCAATGACCGGTTGGATAGTCGAAACGTTGGTGGCGACCACGCTGCTGATGGCGCTGGTGCTGCTGCTGCGCGAACGGGTGCGGCGCGCGTTCGGGCCGGGCATGGCCTATGCGCTCTGGGCGCTCCCGGTGCTGCGGATGCTGTTGCCGCCGATGCCCGATTCATTGCGCCCGCTCGAGGTCGCGCCGATCGGCGCTGCGACCGAACCCGGCACGCTGATGATGGTGGTGCCGGTCGCCGAAATCCCCGCGCTGCCGCAAGGGTGGGGGATGAGCGACGTCCCGGTCGCGGTGATGCTGTGCTGGGCGATCGGCGCGGCGCTGTTCGTCGGCTATCACGTCTTCAGCCATTCGCGCTTCTGTACGCGGCTGCGCGGCAGCGCGCGGCGGACGGTTTCGATCGTCGGCGGGCGGGTCGACATGATCGAGAGCGACGCCGCGAGCGGCCCGCTGGCGTTCGGCATCTGGCGCAAGGCGGTCGCGTTTCCGGCCGATTTCGAGGAGCGCTACGACGAGCTCGAGCGCGACCTGGCGCTGGCGCACGAGCTTGGCCACCATGCGCGCGGCGACCTGCTCGCCAATTGGGTCGCGCTCGCGATGCTCGGGTTCCACTGGTTCAACCCGATCGCATGGCGCGCCTATCGCGCCTTCCGCGCCGACCAGGAAATGGCGTGCGACGCGATGGTGCTGGGCGACCGGCATCCCGCGCTGCGCCACGCTTATGGCCGCGCGATCGTGAAATCGGCGCATGGCGGCGCGGTCTCGGCCGCCTGCCATCTGCACAGCGTCAACGAGATCAAGGGGAGACTGCGGATGTTGACCAAGCACAGCAAGCCGTCGCGTGGAAAGCGGATCATCGGCGCGGCGGGGATCGGCGCGCTGACACTGGCGGGGCTGGCGGTGACCGCCTCGGGCACCGCCGCCGCCGACGAACTGCGCGCCAAGGTAGAAAACCGGTTCGGGATGCCGCTCGACGAGATCGTGCTGCCGATCCCGGCGATGCCCGAAATGCCCGATATGCCCGAAACGCCGGAGATGCCCGAAATTCCGGCGCTGCCAGAGAATCTTGCGGACTTCGCCGATTCGCCGATGCAGCGCGCCGACATGCCAGCGCCGCCGCCGCCACCCCCGGTACCAGACCTTCCTGCGGTGCCCGCCGCCCCCGCCATGCCGGCTGCGCCCCCCGCACCGCCGTTGCCGCCAATGCCTTCGGAGGGGGAGGGGACCTACGTCTATCGCTATTCGCATGACGGCAAGGCCACCGAACTGCGCCGCAACTGGGCCAAGCGCGGCAGCCGCGACGTCGATGTGACCGAAGTCCGTCGCCTCCGCTGCGGCGAGGGGTCCGGTACCGTCACCAATAGCGTCGAGGGGCGCAAGCGGATCACGACGATCTGTATCGACCGGATCGAACGCCAGGCCGAGCTTGCTGCCGAGCGGGCTACGCGCTCGGCTGGGTTCGCCAAAGCCACCGCGCTAGCCAGCCTGAACAGCGCACGGCGCACGGTGGCAGCGCAGGAGGGACTGTCAGAGGCGCAGCGGCGCGAGGCGCTGGCGGGGATCGACCAGGCGTTGGCCGAGCTGCGTACGCCCGACTGATACCGGGGGCGGGGGCTTGCGCGCGCGTCACCCTTGCGCCGCCGCCCCCGACCGGCCATCTCGGTCGCATGACCGAAGCACCGACCGGCGTGGCCGTCACGCTCGACCCGCTGGTGGCGCGGGTGCTGGCGCCCAATCCCTCTCCCTTCACGCATACCGGCACGCAGACGCATCTGGTGGGCAGCGACACGCTCGCGGTGATCGACCCCGGCCCCGACGATCCGCGTCATCTTGCCGCGCTGCTTGCCGCGATCGACGGGCGCCGCGTCGCGGCGATCGTCGTCACCCACACGCATCGCGACCACAGCCCGCTTTCGCGCGCACTCAAGGCGGCGACCGGCGCGCCGATCGTCGGCTGTGCACCGCTGGCGATGGAGGATCTGGGGCCGCGCGCCGACGCCGCGTTCGATTTCGATTACGCTCCCGATCGCGTGCTCGGCGATGGCGAGACGATCGCGGACGAGGGCTGGACGCTCGAGGCGGTCGCGACCCCCGGCCATACCTCGAACCATCTCGCCTTCGCGCTGCCGCAGGCCGGTGCGCTGTTCAGCGGCGATCATGTGATGGGCTGGTCGACGACGATCGTCTCGCCCCCCGATGGCGACATGGCGGCCTATATGGCGAGCCTCGACAAATTGATGCAGCGCGACGACCGGATCTATTATCCCGGCCATGGCGAAGCGATCGAGAATCCGCGCCGGCTGGTGCGCGGGCTGCTGGGGCATCGCAAGCAGCGCGAGGGGCAGATATTGCGGCTGCTGCACGCCGGCACCGGCGAGGTGCCTGCGATGGTCGAGCGGATGTATGCCGGGATCGACCGCCGGATGTGGCCCGCCGCCGAACGATCGGTGCTGGCGCATCTGATCGACCTTGGCCGGCGCGGATTGGCGATCGAGGAGGGCGACTGGTGGAAACCGGTCTTATATGACACTTACCTCAAACCTTGAATTGCAAGGCGGGGATGTAAGAATGCGAAAGTCGGGTTTCGGTCTCTATCTATTTATTGGTTTTTGTTTGCTGTTGGCAGCAGGAACATACCTTGGAACGGTTTATATATCCAAGATAGATGCCATCGAAGACAATAGCCGGGTCGAGGATGACGGCAAAAGCGTGACAACAATTGTTGCCGTAAAGTTAGCAAGCACGTCCGAGCTGATTGTAAGTAGATTGACCGGTAAAATCCGTATTACAAGCAGCGCTGATCGCCTATGGGGATGGATGAGGTCGTCAATGACGGCTAGCATGCCATTAAGTGTTGCATATACGGTGCCTTTGGCAAAAGTGCGCGGTAGTGACTTTGCGTGGGACGCTAAACGTAGGCTTTTATTGATTGATGTCCCCGATATTGTTGTTGGCGATCCTAATATCGACGAGACGAAAATCACGATTGAAAACGAAGAGGGCGTAATCGTAAGTCGATCGCAATCGAATGAAATGAGGCAAAAGATTTCCATTGCTGCGCAGAAGAGAGCTGGAGACGAAGCGCGAAGCGCAGATCGAATGAAAAAGGTTCGCGATCGTGCGCGAGTGGAGCTGGAGCGCTTGTTCTCTGCTCCCGTAAAATCTGCTGGGTACTTGGACGTCACGGTCCAGGTTCGCTTTCCGTCTGACCCGGAATTCGATGGCGAGCGCTGGGACGTGTCGAAATCGGTCGAAGAGGTGTTGGCGAACCGACGGTGAGCGGGCGCACGCCGGCGTGGGGCCGCAGCGACCGCGCACCCCTTTCCCCGTTCGTGCTGAGCTTGTCGAAGCATCGGCCTGAACCCGCCGCTGGCGCGCCCGTAGATCGTGCGGGCCGGCCCTTCGACAAGCGCAGGGCGAACGGAGGTGTGAATGGTGGGACATTCCTACCCCGTTCGTGCTGAGCCTGTCGAAGCATCGGCCCGAACCCGCCGCTCGCGCGCCCGTGGATCGTGCGGGCCGGCGCTTCGACAAGCTCAGGGCGAACGGGGGGAGGGGGCCAGCACCCATTGCCCCCGTTCGGCAGTGGTAAATCGCCCCGCACCGCTCTACATCGCCCCCAAACGGAGGGCATGAATTCATGGACGCACGCAATGGCATCGGCGGCACGCTTGGCGGGGTCGATCTGCTCGCCGAGATCGATCGGCTGCGCAAGGAGCGCAACGCGGTCATCCTCGCGCATTATTACCAGAAGCCCGAGATCCAGGACCTCGCCGATTTTGTCGGCGACAGTTTCGACCTAAGCCGCAAGGCCGCCGATACCGATGCCGATGTCATCGCCTTTTGCGGCGTGCGCTTCATGGCCGAGACCGCCAAGGTACTGTCCCCGCAAAAGACCGTGATCCTGCCCGACATGGACGCCGGCTGCAGCCTGGAGGATAGCTGCCCGCCCGACCAGTTCGCGGCGTTCCGCGCGCAGCATCCCGATCATATCGCGCTGACCTACATCAACTGCTCGGTCGAGGTGAAGGCGCTGTCGGACGTCATCGTCACCTCGTCGTCGGCGGAGAAGATCCTCAGCCAGATCCCCAAGGAGCAGAAGATCATCTTCGGCCCCGACAAGCATCTGGGCGGCTATATCAACCGCAAGCTGGGACGCGACATGCTGTTGTGGCCGGGCGTGTGCATCGTCCACGAGGCGTTCAGCGAGACCGAGCTGCTCAAGCTGAAGGCGCTGCACCCCGACGCCCCGGTCGCAGCGCATCCCGAATGCCCGCCGCATGTGATCGACCATGCCGATTATGTCGGGTCGACCAGCGGCATCCTGGCCTTTGCCGAAAGCTTCACCGGCGACACGCTGATCGTCGCTACCGAACCGCACATCATCCACCAGATGGAGAAGGCGGTGCCGCACAAGCGCTTCATCGGCGCGCCGGGGGCCGACGGGAACTGCAACTGCAACATCTGCCCGTATATGGCGCTCAACACCGTCGAGAAACTCTACGTCGCGCTGCGCGACCTGACGCCGCGGATCGAAATCCCCGAGGATATGCGGCTGAAGGCCAAGGTGTCGCTCGACCGGATGCTCGACATGGCGAGCGGCACGGTAGGGCTGGGCGATCCGGGGCCGTTCCGGGTGTCGGGTGACTGAAGGCTTGGCGATTGGCGGCTGGGCGATTGCTGGCTTCGACCTCGACGCCTTCGTCGCCGCGACGCTGGCGGAGGATCTGGGGCCGGCGGGCGATGTCACCTCGGCGGCGGTGATCCCGGCGACGGCGCGCTTTGCCGGGGTGATGGACAGCCGCGACGCGATCGTCGTTGCAGGGCTGCCGATCGCGGCGGCGTTCTTCCGTGCGCTCGATCCCGAGGCGGCGATCGACTTGCTGGTGGGCGAGGGTCAGTCGGTCGCGGCGGGCAGCGAATTGATGCGCGTCCGTGGCAATGCCCGCGCACTGCTGACCGCCGAGCGATCGGCGCTCAACACCGTCCAGCATCTGTCGGGCATCGCGACGATGACGCGCGCTTACGTCGATGCGATCGGCGCGGGTGGGGCAACCTTGCTCGACACGCGCAAGACGATCCCGGGGCTTCGGCTGCTCGAGAAATATGCCACGCGGATGGGCGGCGCGACCAATCACCGCATAGGGCTGTGGGACGCGGCGATGATCAAGGACAATCACGTCGCGGTCGCCGGATCGGTCGAGACGGCGGTCGAGCGCGCGGTGGCGGCGGGGATCGAGCGGATCATCGTCGAGGTCGACCGGATCGACCAGATCGAACCCGCGCTGGCGGCGGGGGCAACGCATCTGCTGCTGGACAACATGGCGCCGCCGATGCTGCGCGAGGCCGTCGCGCTGGTGGCGGGGCGGGTGCCGACCGAGGCGTCGGGCGGCGTAACGCTCGACACGATCGGTGCGATTGGCGCCACCGGGGTCGATTTCGTCAGCGTCGGGCGGCTGACCCAATCGGCACCCGCTGCCGATATCGGGCTCGATTTCGCGCTCGATTGAACGCGTTGCAAGCCGGGGGCGCTGGGCTATCGTAGCGCGGGGCAAAGGGGGATTCGCCATGCGACCAGTTTCGATCGTGCGTTTCGAGCAGGCGTATCTTGCCGCGTTGCTGCTGGGGGTGCTCAATATCCTGCTGTCGTGGGACATGCTCAGCGCCGCCTATTCGGCCGATCCCAACGCCGCAGTGCTGGGAACGGGATTTCTGATCGGATCGCTCGCGGTCAGCTACGGCATATCGCTGCTGCTGTGGTTCCTGACCGCGCGCAAGGCCAGCAGCATCGCCAAATGGTTTCTGGTGGTGCTGTTCGCCTTCGGGGTGCTGTCGCTACTGTATTCGCTCGCGATGGGGTCGTGGGAGGGAGGGATGACCGGGCTGTTCGGGGTGGTCGGGCTGCTGCTGCAGGCGGTGGCGGTGTATTTCCTGTTCCAGCCCGATGCGCGCGCCTGGTTCGCGACCGACGACATCGCCGAGGGGACGTTCGAATGAGCCGGCTTGCCGCGTTGGGCATCGTCGCGGCGGCGCTGCTGGCGCCGCTGCCCGCGATCGCGCAGGCCTATCGCTGCTCGATGCCGATCGGCGACATCGCACGGCCGCGCCCCGACGGACCGAGCGCGCGCGAGCCGAAGCGGGTGGTGCCGACGGGGAGCTATACGCTGGCGCTCACCTGGAGCCCGCAATATTGCCGCGAGAACGGCAAGCAGGCATCGGCGCGGCTGCAATGCGGCGGCGGCAATCGCTTCGGCTTCACGCTGCACGGACTATGGCCCGACGGGAAGGGCACGCAATGGCCGCAATATTGCAAGCCCGCGGCGTTGCTCGACACCCGCGTGATCCAGAGCAATCTGTGCGCGACGCCGTCGCCGCAACTGCTGCAGCACGAATATGCCAAGCACGGCACCTGCATGAACCTGGCGCCCGCGGCGTATTTCGGTCGTGCGACGGGGCTGTATGGGCGCATCCGCTATCCCGACATGAATGCGCTGTCGCGGCGGCGGCGGCTGACGACGGGCCAGTTCGCGCAGGCCTTTGCCGGCGCCAATCGCGGGATGACCGCAGCGATGGTGAAAGTCACCGCCGATCGCCAGGGCTGGCTCGACGAAGTTTGGGTCTGTCTCGACACCCGGTTCCGCTATCGCGCCTGCCCGGCGGCAGGGCGGGCGGCGACCCGGCCGCTGAAAATCTGGCGCGGTGGCGCCGGCTAGCGTCTAACCCTCGACCACCACGGTCGAGGGGTGATGCTTGTCGAGATGCTTGCGGATGATCCGCAGGTTGCGGGTGTTCGATCGGAAGAAGAAATCGGGGATGATGCCGATCCCGGGGATCAGACCGAACAGCCAGTCGAGGCCGACATTGCCCGCCATTCGCGCCATCGCACCCTTGCCCATGCCCAGGTTGCGCGCCTCCCAGATCATGTATCCGCCGAATGCCGCACCGATGAAGCTGCCGCCGACGGGCAGCAGCCCCAGCAGCGTATCGATCCCCACCGGACGGTTGATCCCCGGAATGACGAACATCCGCTCGAGCGCCTGCTCGAGTACCTCGACGCGCTGGCGCACCGACGCTGCGTCGCTGCCGATCGGCAGGCGATTGCCCGCCTTGGCGAAGGGACCGGTTCCCATGGGTGTTGGCTTGACCATGAATGCTAGTTGGGATCGCCGCGCAGGTGATTCAACGGGTGAACCGCGCGCGGGTTCTCGCGCCATTCGCGCAGGCGTAGCGCGACGAGCGACCAGCGCATCGGGCGCGCGAGCGGGATGAAGGCGATATCGGCGGCGAGCGCCGCATCGGCCTCGGCAATGCGCTGGCGCCGGGTGGCGATGTCGGGGGCATCGCGCGCCGCCAGGATCGCCGCGGCGACGGGGGCGGCGCAGGGCTGGCATGCGGCGACCAGATACCAGCGGCCGCTGTCATAGGGCGCCAGCCGGTCGATCAGGCGGAGGTCGGCGGCGCTTCGCCACGCCACCCGCTCGGCGCGCACGCCGATTGCCGCCAGCGACGCGCCGACGTGCGCCCATATCAGGTTGCCGCCGGGGGCATCGGGCACCGCGATGCGGATGACCGGGACTTCGCCATCCTGCTCGCGCCGCCACTGTTCGACGCGAAGCCGCGCGGCGTTGCGCCGGTCTTCGAGACTGAACGGTCCCCAGCCGGGCTGGGCGGGGGGCTGCGCCGAATCGAACTGTTCGGGGAGCAGCGCCTCGGCGATCGGCCAATCGGGCAGGAAGGCGGCGGTCAGCGCGCCGCGGTCGATCGCCATCGCCACCGCCTCGCGATTGGTGGCGCTGGCCAGGAACCCTTGGCGCGAGACGATCGACAGTCCGAACAGGCCATAGGCGTAATCGATCTTGCGGTTGGTCGGCGCGACCTTCGAATGTTCGATCAACGGCCAGTCGCGATAGGTGCCCCCCGATACCAGATCGGACTGGCGCGCGCCGAAGCGAGCGATCGCCAGCGCCGCCGGTTCGGCGCGCAGCCGGACATATTCGGCGGCATGCGGCTCTTCGAACTCGCTGTCGGTGAGCCGCAAGGGATCGAACGCCGGGCGCAGCAGGATGCCGTTAGCATCGCGCGACTGGACGCGGAACGGGCCGGTGCCGCCCAGGCGGCGCGATTCGAATATCGCCATTTCGGGTTGCGCAAACAGCAACAGCATGTCGGGGCGCGGCTTGCTCAGGCGGATTTCGATGACATTGGGGGTCATTTCGACGATCTCGTCGATCGCGCCGACAAAGGCGCGCAACCGATTCCGGCCGCCGCGCCGCACCGCGCGCCGGAGCGCGGTCGCCACCTGCTTTGCGGTAACCGCGCTGCCATTGGCCCATTCGGTCTGCTGCAGGCGGAAGATATAGCTTTTGCCGTCCTCGATCACCGTCCAACGCTCGGCCAGTCCCGGTTCGATCCGGCCATTGGCATCGAAGCGCACCAGACCCTGCGCGGTGGCGCCGAGCAACGCCGCACCCGGGCTGCCCGGGTTGCGCGATGCATTGCCCGTGGGCTGGCCGATCACGCTGACCACGACGGGGACGTCGTCGGGCCGGCGCTCGCATGCTCCCAGCGTCAGTGCAGCGGCGATCATACAGATTTTGAGACGGTTCATGGCGTTCCCGGCGACGAGGCTTTCCGTCTATGGGGCGCCGCGGGGGATGCCAACCCCGGCGAGGATGAAACCATGGTGCGGACGGTGGGACTCGAACCCACACTGATTGCTCAAGCGGATTTTAAGTCCGCTGCGTCTACCATTTCGCCACGTCCGCTGAGGGGCGAAGAAGGCCCTAGCGCGGCGGGGTGGTCCGCGTCGAGATGCGGTGGCATCTTCCTGCCGATGAAGCTCCCGCCGACGGGCGGCGGGCGGTGGGGTGCGCCTTACGTGTTCAGGCGCAGGCGCATTTCCTTGCCCGGTTTGAAATAGGGGACGCGCTTGGCATCGACCGAGACCGACTCGCCGGTGCGCGGGTTGCGACCGCTGCGCGCGTCACGGGCGCGGGTGCTGAAGGCACCGAACCCGCGTAGTTCGACGCGGCCGTCATCCGACAGGCGGTGAACGATCTCGTCGAAGAACACGTTCACGATGCGCTCGACATCGCGGATCGACAGGTCGGGGTTGTCGCGGACGAGCAACTGGACGAGCTCGGAACGGATCATGATCTTCTACCCTCCGGAACGACGGGCTGACTAACGACCTGCCGCATCAAGCGGCATCGTTCCTTGTACACTAAGCTCCCTGTACGCGGAACTCTTAACCTGAATCAATCCGTGAGCATTTGGGTCGAGTTTCGGCTAAGTCACGAGACTGTAATGCAAAAGGGCGGGACCTGCGTCCCGCCCTCCGCATTTTTTTTTAGACCGATACTTATTTCTTCTCGTTGCGAGCCTTCAACGCCTCGCCGAGGATGTCACCAAGCGACGCGCCCGAGTCGGACGAACCGTACTGCGCCACAGCCTGCTTCTCTTCGGAGATCTGCATCGCCTTGATCGAGAAGGTGGGCTTCTTCGAACGGTCGAAGCCGGTGACCATCGCGTCGAACTTCTGGCCGACCTGGAAGCGCTCGGGGCGCTGCTCGTCGCGGTCGCGGCCGAGATCGGTGCGCTTGATGAAGCCGGTGGCGCCATCATCGCCGGTCTGCACTTCGAGGCCCGCATCGCGGACTTCGAGGACGGTGACCGTGACGATCTCGTTCTTGTTGACGCGCGAACCCGCGCCGCCGGCGACTTCACCACCGGTCGCAACCGAAGGTGCACCACGCTCGAGCTGCTTCATGCCGAGCGAGATACGCTCCTTGTCGGGTTCGATCGCCAGCACGATCGCCTGGACGGTCTCGCCCTTGCGATGCAGGTTGAGCGCGTCCTCGCCCGAAATGCCCCAGGCGATGTCCGACATGTGGACCATGCCGTCGACATCGTTGTCGAGACCGATGAACAGGCCGAATTCGGTGGCGTTCTTGACTTCGCCCTCGACCTGGCTGCCGACCGGATGATCCTCGGCGAACTTGTCCCAAGGATTGGCCTGTGCCTGCTTGAGGCCCAGCGAGATGCGACGCTTCTCCTGGTCGACCTCGAGCACCATGACGTCGACTTCCTGGCTGGTCGACACGATCTTGCCCGGATGGACGTTCTTCTTGGTCCAGCTCATTTCGCTGACATGGACCAGGCCTTCGATGCCGGCTTCCAGCTCGACGAACGCACCATATTCGGTGATGTTCGTGACGCGGCCCGAAAGCTTCGCGCCGACCGGATACTTGGCCGATGCGCCATCCCAAGGATCGCTCTCGAGCTGCTTCATGCCGAGCGAGATACGCTGGGTATCGCGGTTGATGCGGATGATCTGCACCTTCACCGTGTCGCCGATGTTCAGCATCTCGCTCGGGTGACCGACGCGCTTGTAGCTGAGATCTGTGACGTGGAGCAGGCCGTCGATGCCGCCCAGGTCGACGAACGCACCGTAATCGGTGATGTTCTTGACGATACCGTCGATGATCTGGCCCTCGGCCAAGCTCAGGATCAGGCCGCTGCGCTGCTCGGCGCGGGTCTCTTCGAGGACGGCGCGACGGGACACGACGATGTTGCCGCGCTTGCGGTCCATCTTCAGGATCTGGAAGGGCTGCGGGATGTCCATCAGCGGGGTGACGTCGCGCACCGGGCGGATATCGACTTGGCTGCCGGGCAGGAACGCCACGGCGCCGCTGAGGTCGACGGTGAAGCCGCCCTTGACGCGGCCGAAGATGACGCCTTCGACGCGCGCGGTCTTGGCGAATTCGGTTTCCAGCGTGTCCCATGCGGCTTCGCGGCGCGCGCGGTCGCGCGACAGCATCGCTTCGCCATTGGCGTTCTCGACGCGGTCGACATAGACCTGCACTTCGTCACCGACCTTCAGTTCGGCGGGCTGGCCGGGCGCTGCGAATTCGCGCAGCGGCACGCGTCCTTCGCTCTTCAGGCCGACGTCGATGATCGCGAGGTCGTTCTCGATACCGGTGACGGTGCCGATGACGACTCGGCCTTCGAAGCTTTCCGATGCGCCGAACATGTCGTCGAGCATCGCTGCGAAATCGTCACGGGTAGGATTGGGCTGGGTTGCCATAAAGGATCAGGTTCCTGTGTCGTTCATTTCCGGCCAGCCGGTTTTTCCGGCGGTCTTGGCCTTCCTATGTCGCAGCAGCCGATTGCCGGATGCGACGTCCGCGCGGGTGGGAGCAAAAGTAAAGTATCGCGTTGTTCAAGCGGTGAAGCGCGCAAGCGTTTGCCGACTCCGAGTCGCTTCCCCAATAGTCCCCGTTTTGGACTCGGCGCGCATAGCCCGCCAAGGGCAAAGGCGCAAGCTAACAGCGCTTTTGCGATGGGCCTACCTGAACCATGGCCGTAACGCTTTCCGTTTTGTCCGGCGCTACTGGTTTGAACGGTGCTGCCAACTGGCCGATATAGTCACCAGGCAGGGAATCGCCGATGCCGTATCGCTGCGGCAAAGTCCGAGGCACATAAGCAGTCCGAAAAAGGCGATCCCACAAGATGATCTGCCCACCGAAGTTGCGGTCGTGCGCCTCGGTCTGATCGGCATGATGCCAATGATGGAAATGCGGCGTAGCGATCACGCTGTTGAGCGGGCCCAAATCAATTCGAATGTTCGAGTGGAGCAGCAGCGCGTGCCAGCGATAGAGCAACGCATACAGGACCAGCGTCTCGTGCGAAAAACCGAGCGCGATCCCCGGCAACGCGATCAGCGTTGCGTTGAATATCTGATCGACTGGGTGAACGCGAAACGACGCCAGCCAATCCAACTGTTCGCTGGAATGATGTACCGCGTGGAAGCGCCAAAGCCCAGGTACCGCATGGACGATGCGATGAGCAATGTAGAAGCACAAATCGGATAGGATGAAGAGTTCCGCGAATTCCAGCCAGTCCGGCTGCGAGCGGACGCTCATGCCGATGGAGTCGGGAATTAATCGAGCCGTGATCAGGCCGATACCGGAAAGGCTGACGACAAAACCCGCACGAATGATGAAGCCCGACAGCAGCACATGCAGCAGGTCCGTTGCCAATCCGGGCCGTCGCAGGCGTTGGTCGCCATGCAGAGGCAAGAGCCGTTCGAGCGGCACGAACAGCAGGGCGGTAAACCCCAGCAGCCAAAGCGCGTCGCTCAGCATCGATCAATAGATGCCCGGCAACAGGCGATAGCGCACCAGTCGGCTATGCTGCTGATACGCTGGATCTGTTCGCAACAGCCGCTCCTCTGCGGCGATTCTGACAAGCTGCAGACCGGTCCAAAGGCCGACGACGACGATGTTCCAGATCGTCACGTTCATCGCGACGGTCCCGAAATAGACCAGGAAATACCCGAGATACATGGGATGGCGCACCAAGGCGTAGACTCCGCGGGTCTTGATGCCCCGGTTGGCCGCGACGATACCGAAGCTGCGCCGAAGCTGCAGCTTGGCCAGCATGCTGACGACCAGCCCGACCGTCACTACCGCTGGTGCTGCCCAAGCCAGGACGCCCGGCAGTGGATTGGCAGGTACGAGCATCATGCCGACGAAAGAACCCCCAAACGCTACGGCCCAGTCGGCGGGTGCAATGCTGATCTGGTCGGTCGATCGCCGGCAGAGCACCATGACCACGACCAAGCCTTCGGCAACGAGATACGCCAGGTTGAACCGGTTATCGCCGACGCTGCCAGCGAACCGATACAGGAGGAAGGCATAGATGACCGTGATCGCGATGCGTTCGATTGCGTCGAGCCGCTGCAATCCGCCTTTCGAGGTCCGGGTCGATTGCGTCATGTCGCCCCCGTTTACGAGCGCGCGCCGAAGAAAGGGTTAACGGGCTGACGCCTGGCGCTGGTGGCTCAGGTCTGGGCCCTGTTTGCTATCCGCGCTTCGGCCAGCCCGATCGCGCGCTGGACCGCGGCGTCGATCGACAGGAAGCTGGTATCGAGCAACGCTGCGTCGGCGGCCTGGCGCATCGGCGCTTCGGTGCGGCGCGCATCGCGATCGTCGCGCGCGCGGATGTCGCCCAGCACCTTGTCGAGGCTGACCTTGCTGCCGTGCGCGCGCAGTTCCGAGTGGCGGCGCTGCGCGCGGATCATCGGCGTCGCCTTGACGAACAACTTCACTTCGGCGTCGGGGGCGATGACGGTGCCGATGTCGCGGCCGTCGAGTACCGCGCCGCCAGGCTGCTGCGCGAACCGGCGCTGGCGCTGGAGCAATGCCGCGCGCACCAGCGGATGCGCCGACACCACCGAGGCGAGCTTGCCCGCCTCATCGGTGCGCAGCGCCGGATCCTCAAGCAGCCGGTCTTCGAAGTCGCACACCGCGACCACATCGGCCTCGCGCGTCGGGTCGAGCCCCTCGGCCATCACGCGCTGCGCGACCGCGCGGTACAACAACCCTGTATCGAGATGCGGCAACCCGAAATGGCGCGAAAGCGCGCGGGCGATCGTGCCCTTTCCCGAGGCGGCGGGTCCATCGACGGCGATAATCATGCTGGGGTCAATCGGTTGCGCGCACGAGGGCGTCAAGCGTTTCAAAAAAGGCGGGGTAGCTGGTTGCGACCGGATTTGCATCGTCGATGCAAATCGGCGCGCGCGCGACAAGTCCAGCCACCGCCATGCTCATCGCGATACGATGGTCGAGTTTCGAGGCGACTTGAGCGCCCCCTGGCAGGCGCGCGCCGCCAGACCCGTCGATCGACAGACCGTCGTCATGCTCGGTCACCGACACGCCGATCGCGGTTAATGCCGCCGCCATCGTCGCGATCCGGTCCGATTCCTTGACGCGCAGTTCGTGCGCACCGCGCGCGACGGTGCGCCCGGTGGCGCAGGCGGCGGCAACGAACAGGATCGGATATTCGTCGATCATGCTCGGCGCGATATCGGCGGGAACCTCGATCGCAGTCAGCGGTGCGTGGCGGACGACCAGATCGGCAACGGGTTCGCCGCCGACGGTGCGCGCGCTGGTGTCGGTGATGTCGGCGCCCATCATCCGCAGCACCTGGAGCAGTCCGGTGCGCGTGGGGTTCATGCAGGCGTTGCGGATCGTGATGTGCGAACCGGGCACGATCGATCCCGCGACCAGCCAGAACGCCGCCGAGGAAGGATCTCCCGGCACCTGGATGTCCTGCGGCTGCAGCTCGGCCTCGCCGCGAATCGAGATGATCCGGCCGTCGGGGCCTTCCTCGACGGTCAGCTCGGCGCCGAAGCCCGCCAGCATCCGCTCGCTATGGTCGCGCGTCGGCACCGGCTCGATGACGCGGGTGATGCCCGGGGTGTTGAGCCCCGCGAGCAGCACCGCCGACTTCACCTGCGCCGAGGCGACCGGCAGCGTGTATTCGACCGGCACCGCAGGCGTGAGGCCGCGCAGCATCAGCGGCAGGCGGCCGCCGGGCGAGGCGGTGATGTCCGCGCCCATCTGCGTCAGCGGCTCGATCACCCGGCCCATCGGCCGCGACGACAGTGATGCGTCGCCGATGAAGGTCGCGGTGATCGGGTGGCTGGCGACCAGTCCCATCAGCAGCCGCGTCGAGGTGCCCGAATTGCCCATGTCGAGCGCCTGCACGGGCTGGAGCAGCCCGCCGACGCCGACCCCGTCGACCTGCCACACGCCATCCGAATCGCGTTCGATCGTCGCGCCCATCGCGCGCATCGCGGCGGCGGTGGCGAGCACGTCCTCGCCCTCGAGCAGCCCCTCGATCCGGCTGCGACCGACCGCGAGCGAGGCGAACATCAGCGCGCGGTGGCTGATCGATTTGTCGCCGGGCAGCGTGACGTCGCCGCGCAGCGGACCTCGGGCGACGATCGAGACCGGCAAAGGCGAAACGGGCAGGGGGGTGGCGTGCGACATGGCGGCGGGCTTTTGACAGCGCGCCCGCGCTATGGCAAGGCGCGCTCCACTTTGCGGAAGGCATCCTTCCGAAATCAAACATCTCTGAAAGGCGACTTGCGGCATGATCAAGCCGGAATGGGGCACGAAGCGGGCCTGTCCGAAATGCGGAACGCGTTTCTATGATCTTGGCAAGGAGGACCCGGTCAGCTGCATCGCATGCGGCGTGACGTGGAACCCCGAGCCGATCCTGAAATCGAAGCAGCCCTTGCCGTTCGAAGCGGCCAAGGCCGCACCGGTCAAGGAAAAGGCCGAGGATTCGGACCTGGGCGACGATATCGACGTCGAGGACGACGACACCCCCGCGGACGACGATGTCGACCTGGGCGGTGACGAGGATCTGGGCGTCGAGACCCCCGCCGACGAGCACGAAACCTGAGGTGCGCGCCCCGTCTCGGTCGCAGGATCGGGGCGGGGCGGTTTTCGATGGCACACGGCAAAACGCCGCTTGCCAAAGCATCGCGGCCCGCTTAGTGGAGCCGCCTTCCCAACGATGTGGGGCCGTAGCTCAGCTGGGAGAGCGTTCGCATGGCATGCGAAAGGTCAGGGGTTCGATCCCCCTCGGCTCCACCACCCCCCGACCGTTCGGCAGGGTTTTCCGGGTAGCTTATTGGACCGGCGCCCGAATCGAATTCGCACGCTTGAGTGTTGATCGCATTCGTAAACGCTGCTGCCGCTTGCGATCGATTGATCGCCGACCAGCCGGCAGGACGCGGCTTGCGCTGAACCCATGATGATTTTGCCGTGATCCAATCGCGCCGCGCCTCCACAGGCTAGCCGAGGTTGGCACGAACGATCAGGCCGCACTTACGCCTTGGGGGTGACCCATACCGATACCGGCGCGACGAACTTGCCCGGCGCGGGCTTGCCGACGTCGATCCGGTCGGCCTTCACCAGTTCGCCGGTTTCGAGGTTGAAGGACGCCCAGGGCTTGGGCATCCGGCCGAAGCTCATCTTCTGGATGGGCTGGCCGGTGGTACTGTTCATGATCGTGGCAATGATTGCCATGCCCCGCCGATAGGAAAGCGCCGGGCTGCTTGTCCAGTGGCGGGTTGCGATCGCAGCGCTCAGTCGAGCGTTCGCCGCCGCAGCCGGGCAAATGCCGCGCGCAGGTCCACGGGGCTGGCGGCTTCGAGCGCGCCCGCTGCGACGTCGGCGGGGGACCAGAACAACGACGGTGCTTCGTCGTCGAGCATCGCCCAGGCGCCGAACATCCGATCGGTCACCTCGTCGCTCAGCAGTGGCTGGACGTCGCCGTGGCGATCGTCGCCCAGGATCCGCGCGAACAAAGCGTCGATTGCGGGTGCCGGCCCCTCGATCAGCTGCAGATACAGGTCGTGGCGGCAGATCAGCGCACCGGTGATGTCGTCGCGGCGGTTGTTGCGCCGCGCCTGCGACAGGATGCCGGCGAGCATCGCCTCGTCGAACCCGAACGGCTGCGATCGATAGATCAACTGCTTCATCGTGTTCGGCCCCCGGCGATTGCTGCAGCTGCAGGCTACGCCAAGCAATCGCCGGTGCATAGCGCGGCGCTTTCGTATGAGCGCGGTAGCGCTTAAGGGCGGGCGATGCTGCGCATCACCGAACTCAAGCTGCCGATCCACCATCCCGAAGAAGCGTTGGCGACCGCGATCCGCGATCGGCTGCGCATCACCCCGCGCGACCTGGTCCGCTACACGATCGCGCGCCGGGCGCACGACGCGCGCGACAAGATGGATATCCAGTTCGTCTATTCGGTCGATGTGACGCTGCGCAACGAAGCGCCGGTGCTCGCACGCTGCCGCCGCGATCGCCACGTCAATCCGACCCCCGATACCGGCTATCGCTTCGTCGCCAAGGCACCCGCCGACTATGCCGGACCGCGACCGGTGGTGGTAGGGGCGGGGCCGTGCGGGTTGTTCGCGGGGCTGATGCTGGCGCAGATGGGGTTCCGCCCGATCATCCTCGATCGCGGCAAGGTGGTGCGCGAACGTACCAAGGATACCTGGGGGCTGTGGCGACGAAGCGAGCTGAACCCCGAATCGAACGTGCAGTTCGGCGAGGGCGGGGCGGGCACCTTCTCCGACGGCAAATTGTGGAGCCAGATCAAGGACCCGCGCCATCTGGGCCGCAAGGTGCTGACCGAATTCGTCAAGGCTGGCGCCCCGCCCGAAATCCTCACCGAGGCGCATCCGCATATCGGCACCTTCCGGCTGGTGACGATGGTCGAGAGCATGCGCGCCACCGTCGAGGCGCTGGGCGGCGAATATCGCTTCGGGCACCGTGTCGAGGACATCGATGTCGAGACGGCTGCCGATGGATCGCGGCGGCTGCGCGGGCTTCGGTTCCAGACCGGCGAGGCGATGGCGGTGGGGCCGGTGGTGCTCGCGGTCGGCCACAGCGCGCGCGACACCTTCCACATGCTGCACGATCGCGGCGTGTTCCTCGAGGCCAAGCCGTTTTCGATCGGGGTGCGGATCGAGCATCCGCAATCGTGGATCGATCGTGCGCGCTTCGGGCCGTGCGCGGGGCATCCCGATCTGGGCGCCGCAGCGTACAGCCTGTCGCATCACTGCGCCAACGAACGCACCGTCTACAGCTTCTGCATGTGTCCCGGCGGTACCGTGGTGGCGGCGACCTCCGAGCCTGGGCGAGTCGCAACCAACGGCATGAGCCAATATTCGCGCAACGAGCGCAACGCCAATTCGGGGATCGTCGTCGGCATCGATCCCGACCGCGACTATCCGGGGCATCCGCTGGCGGGGATCGCGCTCCAGCGGCATTGGGAGGAGCGCGCTTATGTGGCGGGGGGCGGTGATTACAGCGCGCCGGCGCAGAAATTGGGTGATTTCCTCGCCGGCCGGCCCTCGACCGCGCTTGGCAGCGTCATCCCCTCCTATCGCCCCGGCGTGAAGCTGACCGACCTCGCCGAATGCCTCCCCGAGTTCGTGGTGACCGCGATGCGCGAGGCGTTGGTGGCGTTCGGGCGCGAAATCCCGGGCTACGACCATCCCGACGCGGTGCTGACCGGGGTCGAGACGCGGACCTCCTCGCCGCTGCGGATCACCCGAGGCGAGGATTTCCAGAGCCTCAACACCGCGGGGCTGTACCCGGCGGGCGAGGGGGCGGGCTATGCCGGGGGAATCCTGTCGGCAGCGGTCGACGGCATCAAGGTGGCCGAGGCGGTGGCGCGCGATTTGCTGGCGATGGGGCAGGCAAAGGTGGCTGTAGCGAGGGCGTAGGGTCCGTATGCGAGCGCTGCCCTCACCCCGTTCGTGCTGAGCCTGTCGAAGCACTGTCCTTCTTGCCAACATGGCAAATAAGAACGGCACTTCGACGAGATCAGTGCGAACGGAAGGAGGCTTGGCGCTAAATAGTGGGCACGCGCCGTCGTTCGAGCCACCACAGCGGCGCAAGCAGCGCTAGCAGGAACAAGAACCACGGCCAGCGCGGCCCCGGGGCCGATCGTTCGGCAGCCTCGCCCGATAGCGTTCCGATCAACGCCAACGTCGCCTCGCGCCGCTGCGCAGCCGCGAGCGCGGGTGCAGCGTCGGTGGGATGAACGTAAAGTGCCGTCTCGCGGTCCCTTGGGCCGCGGACCACATGCCAGCCGGCCTGTAGCGGCCAGAAGGCGGCGCAATCCTTGGCGGCGCGATCGACCAACAAGCGGCTCGTGCCGCCATCGGGGGCGAGCAGTTGGGCGTCTTCGGTCAACCCGCACACCACGCCGCGTTCGCCCGCGCGAACCAGCGCCGACAGGCGCGGCGGTGCGGCTTCGCCTTCGCGCGCCAATGTCGAGAAGATCACGCTCCACAGCGCCGAGTAACGTTCGGGCGCGCCGGTGAGCGCGAGCGCATAGCTGTCGGTGATGCTCGATATCCCAACGCGACCGCGACCGCGCGGGGCCCATGTCGCGATCGCCTCGCCCGCCGAATCGCGCAGCATCGTCACCGCGTCGTCGCCGCCCATGCTGAGGTTGCGGCGCGCGAGCGGCAGTGCGTCGGGGGTGTCGTCGATCCGCACCGGCAGGCTGGCATCGCCTCCCGAAACCGCGAGGCCGAGCGCCGCCCAGTCGCGCCGCACCCCGGCGGGAAGCGGGCCGGTGGGCCGCAGGAGCAACCCCATCCCGCCCGAAACCGCCGAACCGATCGCCCCGCGCTCGCCGCTACCCAGGCGCTCCCAGCGTCGATCGTCGATCACCAGCAGGTCGGTTCGGGCGAGGGTCGCACGGTCGATCGCGACCGGCGCATCGCCGGTCTGCAACCCGGCACCGAGATCGACGCGAAGCGTGACCTCGATCCCCGCATCCTCGGCGAAGCGGCGCAATTGGCGCACCTCGGCCGAAGGGGCGCCGGCGAGGATCAGCAGCCGCGGCGGGGTGGGTTCGCGGCTGTCGACCGGGATCGCAAGCCGTTCGACGATACCGCCCGATCGGTTGCGCGCCACCAGCGTGAACAACGCGGTGCCGGCGACCGGCGCGATGCCCGACAGCGCGAATTGGCCGTCGGTGCCGATCGGGACGCGCGCGGCGCGGGTGCCTGCCGGATCGAGCAGCTCGACCGTGCCGCCGGCCAGGCCGCTTGCCTGACCCCCGAATACGAAGCCCGCACCGGGGGCGGTGGGTTCAGGGAAGGTGATCGCGACGATGCCCGCGGGCTGTGGGGGCAGGTTGAAGCGCAGCGGGTTGGCGACCGCGATCCGGTCGCGCTCGACCAGTCCCAGGCCCAGCAGCTCGATCGGCGTGCCCGCAGGAACGCTCGCGATCGCGGCGGCGAAATCGGGCACCGGCTTGGCGCCCGGCACGCTGCCCGCTTCGGGCAAGCTCACGACGTTACCCGTCGGAACCGCCGCGATCGGGCTGGTGACGACGGCCAGCGAACCACCGCCGATCCGCACGCTCGGCGGGAACAGGAACAACAGCAACGCCGCGCTGGCCAGCCATTGCAACGCCAATAGCGGCACCAGCCTTCGCGGCCCGAGCCCCCGGCGCACCAACAGCCAGCTTGCCACCAGCAGCGATCCGCCGACCGCGATCAGGCTCCAGGTGAAGGCGCCGCCGGTCATCGCAGCGCCTCGAGATAGCGGCGGCCGATCGCGCGCGGGGTCGCGCGGCGCTTGATCGCGGCGACAGGTGGCTCGATCGCTCGCCACAGCAACGCGCGCAGCTGGGCACGACACTCGCCGCAGCCGGGTTCGCCGCGCAATGTGTCGATCGCCGCCCGTAGCGCCAGCGGATCGGCGAGCTTGCCGCCATTGGCGCGCACCCAACGATCGAGCGCGCCGAGCTGGAGCGGGGGACGCTTGCCAGGGGTGTCGGCGAGCGCGCGCCATGAATCGGCGAGAATAGTCTCGGGGTCGGGGCGCACGGCTTGCGGCAGCCGCCGCGCGACGATGCCTTCGCGATCGCCCGAGAGCCGGCGGGTGAGGTCGATCGGCGGCAGCTCGGCGCCGACCCGCGGCAGGAAGATGCGCGTTGCCTGCTGCGCTTCCTTGAGGAAGGCGAGTGCGCGGTTGGCGTGGGGCAATGCGGCGCGTGGGTCGCCCTGGCGTAGCTCACGCTCCGACGACCACATCGCGTCGAGCGCCTGCGCGAGCGTCGTTCGCGTCCCCGGAGCGAAGAGCGTCGAGGCGTCGCTATCGTCATGGACATGACCAAAGCTGCGCGCGGCATCGAACGCGCCGCCGGGCGCTGTGTGATCGTGGCCGTCGTCCGCCGAATGCCCGTCGCCCAGCGTCGGGTCCTGCCGCTCCTGCGCTTCGGGGGCCGGCGCGTCGTTGGTCGGCAGCGCGGGGCTGTCGTTGGTGGGCAAGGCGGGCACGTCGTTGGTGGGCAGCGCGATGCCGCCGGTCGATCCTCCGCCCTCGGCCTCCTCGCCGACGAACTGGCCATAGCGCAGCCGCAGGATCGCCTGGTCTTCGCCGAGCGCGTTCGATCGCGTGGCGAAGGCGTCGGCGTCGAGCCGCGCGCGATCGCGGATCAGGGCTTCGGCATCGATGATGATCTGGCGCTGGCTGCGGAAATAGGCGGGCATCACCGGCTGCGCCATGCCGTCGAGCCCGTCGGCGAGCGCCAGATCGGCAGGCCAGCGCAGGATCACGCTCGGCCCCTCGACGCGCTGCGGCGTGGGCGAACGATTGTCGGCGACGATGAGCTGCGCGATGAGGTCGCCGCCCGGGGCGAGGCCTTCGCGCGCCAGGTCGAGCGTGGCGGCGAAGCGGCGGCGGCGGGCGGGGCCGCTGCCCGCCAGCGTCGTCGTCCGCTGGGTGAAGGTGATGTTCTCGCCCTCGCCCGCAGTCACGGTGATCCGCAGCACCGCGCCGGCGGCGACGCCGTAATCGTCGGTCGCTTCGAACACCGGGGTCCAGCTGCGTTGGCCTGGGGTGACGGTGGCGAGCTGCTCGGGCGGGGTGATCGCGCGGATGGTGGGGGGCGTGTCGGCGATGGTTTCGATGCGATGGAGGCGTTGGCGGGGGAGGCCGGGGGCTTCGATCCGGTACAAGGCAGGGCGGGCGGCGGCGTGGGCGGCGGTCCAGCGCGCGCCGCTGCGGGTTAGTGGAACGCTCGCGCTGCCGGGGAAGGCGATCGTCGCGGCGGCGGGGTCGGGCGCGAAGGCAAGCGACCAGCTGACCCGCGATCCTTCCGGAACGCGTGCGTCGAGGCTGGTCTGCTCGCGCGTCGGGAGCCCGGTATAGGCGGGCGGCTCGATCCGCAGGCTGGCGGCGGTCAGGCGCGGCGGGCCGGCGATGGTGGCGGGCGTCGCGGTCGGCTGCGGGGGGACAGGGTTGCGGGGATCGGGCCAGAGCCAAGCCGCGAGCACCAGCGCGACACCCGCGATCCAGGCGGCCAGGATCATACGCCCAGACCAGGGGGTTCGCAGGTCGAGCGGTTGCGCGGCATCGATCCGTGCCTCGATCCGGCGGCGTTGGAGGCCTGCAAAGCCGGGCAGCGTATCTGCGGGCGCGAACAGGAGGGCGCTGCTGTCCTCGAACGCGGCAACCTCGGCGTCGAGCCGCGACACCAGCCACGGCCGGTCGAAGCGCTGGCCGCGTCGCCATGCGATCACTGCCAGTACCGCCGCGCCGATGAGCAACGCCGCCATCGCCGCCGCGACGCCGCCCAGCCGCCAGCCGATCGCCGCCGCGCCGAGCGTCAGCGGGAGCGCGACCGCGGCGCTGTCGAGCAGCACGCGTATCTTCGCGCCGCGGCGGTGCCGGTCGAGGATCGGGCGTTCGATCATGCGATCACCCGGCGCGGGCGGGTCGCGAGCAGGCGCTCGATCGCGAAGACCAATGCGATCGCCAGCGCGAACCACGGCGCGAGGTCGAGCGGCGGTTGCGGCCAGGCGGGGGGACCCGTCAGCGGCGCATGATCGGCGGCAGCCGCCCGCGCGGGCGGCGGGGCGGGGTAGAGCAGCTGGGCGAGGCTATCGGGGAAGGTCGCGTCGAGCAGGATCGGCATTGCGGCGGGGTCGATCGGGCGTGTCAGGCGAAGCACGCGGCCCTTGCCGTGGCGCTGCTCGGTCGCGAGCGGCTGGCCTTCGGCGTCGCGCCAGACGGTGCGCGGGGGGGCGTCGAGCGCGAGCAAGGTGTCGCTTCCCACGAGCACGGTTGCGCCGTCTGCGGCTAGATCGAGGATCGGGGCGGGAAGTTCGCCGCTATCGATCCATATGATGTGTCGGATTGCCGACGGTATCGGTTGGTCGAGGGTGGCAATGTCGGACAGACGATCAGGCGGTGCCAGGGCAGTGGCCGCGGCGCGGAAATAGCGGACTGCGCCGCGCATCGACGGGGCATGGCGGATCGCGATCGGCGGTGCCACCGTCGGCGCGGCAGCGGGAACCGGCGCATCGACTACGCGCCAGGTGACTTCGCGCGACAATCGCGGGCGCTCGGCATCGAGGTCGCCCAGCACCGGCGGCACGATGATCGTCAGCTTTACCCCCGGCGCAAGCGCAGCATCGAGCCGGCGGATCAGCGTGGCGGGGCGTTCGGGGCGCGGCGGCGAAACCTCGGCGACCGAGGGGAAGCCCGGGGCGAGCCAGACCCCGCGCACGTCTTCGCCGATTGCCGGTGCCGCTATGCCGGGAAACACCGCGACGACCGCGCGGCGATCCTCGGCGCCCCACATGATCGGTCCCGCCAGCAGGATCGCGACCAGCGCCAGCAACAGGATCCGCGTCGCCAGCAGCAGCCATTCGTCGATCCGTAAGCGCTGCCGCGGGCGCGGACGCGCGTCGAGCCAGCGTAGCGCGGCGAAGTCGACCGGCCGCATCTCGGTCCGCCGCGCCAGATGGATCGCGATCGGCAGCAGGATCGACGCCAGCGCCAACAGGCCGAGCGGGGCGAGCAGCTCCGGCGTCATCGGCGGGTGCGGCGGTCGAACAACGCCGCGATCGATTCGTCGGCAGGCCGGTCGACGAAGCTTTCGGTGTGGCGCACCCCTGCGGCTTCGAGCCGTGCTTCCTGCGCGGCGCGCGCGGCGGCGAAGCGCGCCAGATAGTCCTCGCGTAACGCCGGCCCGTCTCCGATCACGCTCGCACCGCCTTCGACGTCGGTGAAGCGATAGCCGCTGTCGAAGGGGAAATCGCGCTCATCGGCGGTGAGGAGCCGGATTGTGCACAGGTCGCGGCCCGACGCGGCGAGCGCCTCGATCGTGGCGATACAAGCTTCGTCGAAGCCGTCGGTCAGCACGATCGCGACATCGTCGCGGCCGATGCGCTCGCCCAGCCGCTGGCGCGCGCCTTCCCAGTCGGCGACGCCGGTGGCGGCAAGCGGCGCGAGCGCGAGATGCAGCCGGTCGCGGTGGCGCGGGCCGCTGCCGGGGGCGACGACGATCGGTGCGCCGCCGCCTTCGACGATCAGCCCGAACCGGTCGCCCTGCGCCAGCGCGACTGCGGCGATCGCGGCGGCGAGGCGGCGCGCGGCGTCGAAGCGCGACCAGCCGGGAGTGGCGAGATCGGCCTGCGCCATCGATGCGCTGGCATCGAGGATGATCCATACCGCGAGCGGGCTTTCGCGCTCGGCATCGCGCACGAAGAAGCGGTCCGAGCGCGCGTAGAGCTTCCAGTCGATCGAGCGCAATTCGTCGCCGCGCTCGTACGGGCGGTATTGCGCGAACTCCATCCCGGTGCCGCGATTTCGGCTGGCATGGATGCCGACGCCGCCGAGCCCGCTGCGCCCGCGCGGCACGATCGACAGCCGCGCCAGCCGGCGGCGAACGTCGTGCGGAAGATCGAGCGGCGACACGGGCAAGGTCAGGCGGGCGCTGGGATCGCGGCGAGCAGATCGGCGATGACGTCGTCGGGCGAGCGGCGCTCGGCCTCGGCAGCGAAGGACAGCAGGATGCGGTGGCGAAGCACCGGCGCGACCAAGGCGGCGATGTCCTCGCGCGTCGCCGCCAGCCGCCCTTCGAGCATCGCGCGTGCCTTGGCGGCGAGGATCAGCGCCTGCCCCGCGCGCGGGCCAGCACCCCAGCGGACATAGTGGTTGATCGCGGCGGGCGCGGTGGGGCCGGGCCGGGTGGCGCGCACCAACGCCGTGACCCAGCCGAGCAGCGCGTCGCTGACATGCACCTGGCGCACCCATGACTGGATCTGGACAATGTCTTCGGCGTGCATCACCGCCTCGACGCGCGTGCCCGCCGCGCCGGTGGTGTGGGTAATGATCGCGCGTTCCTCGGCCTCGGTCGGATAATCGACGCGGATGTTGAGCAGGAAGCGGTCGAGCTGCGCCTCGGGCAGCGGATAGGTGCCCGCCTGTTCGATCGGGTTCTGCGTCGCGAGCACGAAGAACGGCTCGGAGAGGCGGTGGGTGACGCCGGCATAGCTGACGCTGTGTTCCTGCATCGCCTCGAGCAGCGCCGCCTGGGTCTTGGGCGGGGTGCGGTTGAGTTCGTCCGCCAGGAAGAGGTTGGTGAAGACCGGGCCTTTCTGGAAGCGGAAATGGCGATGGCCGGTGCCGTGATCCTCTTCGAGCAATTCGGTGCCCAAAATGTCGCTCGGCATTAGATCGGGGGTGAACTGGACGCGGCGGAATTCGAGCGACAAGGCTTCGCCCAAGGTGCGCACGAGCAGGGTCTTGCCGAGCCCCGGCACCCCCTCGATCAGGCAATGGCCGCCGGCAAACAGGGCGATCAGCAATTGTTCGACGACGTCGTGCTGGCCGATGATCGCACGGCCGATTTCGACGCGCAGCCGCGCGATCGCATCGATCCGCGCGGCAAGGTCGGCTTCGCTTGGGGTATCGGTCATCAGGGCTCCGGGTGCGGGCAGGGGGTCAGACGGTCAGCGCGTAGACGATGATGTTGACCGCCAATTTGGTATTGTCTTCGGCCAGGAAGCGCTTGTTTCGCCAGTCATAATCCCATTCGCAACCATAATCCTTGTTGCTGTACAGGATGCCGAGCCGGCCATTGGCGGTGTAGCCCTTGAGGTAATCATGAACGAGATCGTCGCCCCAGCCGTTCAGCTCGAAGCTGGTGGCGGGCGGCCCTTCGAACTTGAAGAAGCTCGAATAGATCGGGTGGGTGTTGGGCAGTTTCTTCAGCGGGTCGGCACCGAAGAGCTTCGCCATCTGGCGCTCGAACGACTTGGCGAACAGGCCGTCAATATCGTGGTTGCAATCATCGACGAACACGAAGCCGCCATTTTCGACATAGGCCTTGAAATTGGCCGCCTCGGCGGTGCTGAAATCGACCAGCTTGTGCCCCGCGAGATAGCAGAAGGGCGCGCGCAGCATCGCCGGGTCGGACAGGCGAACGACGCGCTCGCGCGGATCGATGCGCAGGTTGGTATAGTCGACCAGCGAGGTGAGGATGTTGGCGGGCATCCGCTGATCGACGTCCCAGTCGCCCGAATCATAGCGTAGCCGGGTGAACCAGAAATCGTATTCGGGCGCCGCGCTCGCCACCGAAGGCAGCGCGGCGGCGATCGCGCTGCCGCCGAGCAGCCGGAGGAATTGCGCACGGGTCATCGGCATGGGGCCGACCCTAAACCTTTCGTCACCCCGGACTTGTTCCGGGGTCCACCGTCCCGCAAACTTTGAACCCGCGTGCCTTGCGGCGCCGTGGACCCCGGACCAAGTCCGGGGTGACGCAGTGCCCCTGGATACGACGCGAACAGCCTGAGCGCTGCAGGTGCGGCACGAACGGACAAGATCGACTGCCGCACCCCGATCCTACACCGCGTCCGACAGCGAGGTGAAGGTGAAGTCGCGCAGCCGCATCGCCGGGATCATCATTTGCAACCCGCCCTCGTCGCTGACGCGCACCGGACGGCCCAGCTCGTCGATATTGTTGAGCATGATGACCGGCGATTCGTTGAAGCGGAAATTCTTCAGCGGATATTTGATCTGGCCGTTCTCGATATAGAAGGTGCCGTCGCGCGTCAGGCCGGTGAGCAGCACGGTCTGCGGATCGACCATGCGGATATACCAGGTGCGCGTGACGAGCACGCCGCGCTCGGTTTCGCGGACCAGGTCGGCGGTCGATTTGGTGCCGCCCGCCATGATCAGATTGCCCGGCATGCCGCGCGCGGTCTTGCCCTGCTTCTGCGCCCAGAAGCGCGAATACATCATGTCGGTGACGCGGCCCTTTTCGACCCAGGACTGGCGCTGGCGCGGCAGGCCTTCGTCGTCCCACGGCATCGTCGCGAGGCCGGGATGCGCCGGGTCCGAATAGAGGTCGACGCGCGGGTCGAACACCTGCTGGCCGATCTTGTTGCCGCCGCCCGCCTTCGACAGGAAGCTGCGGCCCTCATCGGCCTGCCGCGCATCGAAATAGCGCGTCATGAAGCCGATCAACCCCGCTGCGGCAGCGGGTTCAAGGATGACGGTATATTTGCCGGGCTCGAGCGCCTGTGCCTCGACCGAGGCGCTCGCCTTGCGCATCGCGATATCGACATCGCGCGCGGCGCTGAAGCCGCTGATGTCCTGCAGATTGCTGCCGACCCAGCCCGAACCGCGCCCGTCCTCGGTCCGCACGGTGCAGGTGTAGTCCATCAGCGTTGCGCGCTGATAGCCGAAATTGCCGTTCGAATTGGCAAAGGCGACGAAGCTCTGGCCGTCCTCGAGGAACCCCGCGGCGATCAGTTTCTCCGCGCGGCACGGCGCGATCGAGGCGCGCGCGATCTCGGCGCGCTGATCGGGGGTGATCGCCGCGGTCGCCTGGCTGAAGGTGTTGGTCGCGCGATAGCTCTGCTTGCCCACCGCGGGCACGAATTCGGGGCTTTCGGGCGCGAGTTTGGCCAGCGCCTCGGCGCGCTGGACGACGCGTGCGAGCGCGGCATCCGAAAACTCGTTGATCGTCGCGGTGCCGACGCGCCGCCCGAACGCCACCTGCACCGCCAGATCGGTGTTGCTCACCGCGCCGCTGGTCGAGACGTTGTTGAGCGCGAAGCGGATATTGCCCTGGTCCGATCCGGTCAGCTGCGCGGTGCATTCATCGGCGGTCGCCAGCGCGACCACCTTGTCGAGGATCGTCTTGGCCTCGGCCTCGGTCATGATTGCCATTGTCGTGTTCTCCCCGCGTACCGTTCAACCGAGCGCGCGCGCGGTGTTGATGACGTTGATGCCGTCGAAGCGGGTCGTCGCCGACCCGTGGCTGACCGCCGAAACCTGGCTCGGCTGCCCCTTGCCGTCGAAGAACGACCCGAACAGGCGATAATCGCTCTGGTCGCAAATCCCTGAACACGCAGCCCAGAATTCAGGAGTGCGCATCTGATACGCGACATCCTCGATCGGCTGGGTGATCTTGCCGTTCTTGATCTCGTAGAACAGCGTGCCGCCGAACTGCGCGTTATAGCGCTGCTGGTCGATCGAGAACGACCCGCGGCCAAGGATGTAGATGCCGTTGTCGACCCCGGCGATCATGTCGTTCAGGCTGAGCTTGGCCTTGCCGGGTTGCAGCGAGACGTTGGGCATCCGCTGGAACTGCACCGTCGACCAGCTGTCGGCATAGGAACAGCCATCGGATTCGGTCTTGCCCAGGATATGCGCTTGATCGCGCGTCGCCTGGTAATCGACCAGGCGGCCGTCCTGGATCAGCGGCCAGCGCTTGGTCTTGATGCCTTCATCGTCATAGCCGACCGCGCCCAGGCTGCCCGGCTGCATCTTGTCGGCGACGATGTTGACGATGTCGCTGCCATATTTGAACCGCTCCTTGCGCTTGTCGAGCGTCGCGAAGCTGGTGCCGGCGTAATTGGCTTCATAGCCGAGCACGCGATCGAGCTCGAGCGGATGGCCGACCGATTCATGGATGGTGAGCCCCAGATGGTTGGGATCGAGCACCAGGTCGTAGCGGCCGGGCTTGACCGAGGGCGCCTTGAGCTTTTCCTGCGCCTGGCGCGCCGCCGCGACCGCGTCTTCGCGCATGTCGTACGACTTGTTGTAGCTGATGACGCCGTTGGGCGAGCGTACCTTGTCGGCGGCGTTGCCCGCGAGATATTCATAGCCCAGCCCCATCGGCGCCGAGAGGCCGTCGCGCGAGCGGAACTTGCCCGTTGCCTTGTCGATCGCGGTGACGGTGAACGGTGCCCAGATGCGGTGGACGTCCTGGTCGATGTACGACCCGTCCGAGCTCGCGAAATATTTCTGCTCGTTGACCAGGAACAGCTGCGAATTGACGAAGCTCGCGCCCGCACCCATCGCCGCGGCGTTGACGCCGAGCAGGAGGTCGACCTTTTCCTTGAGCGGCACTTCCATCGCGTTGCGCTGGATCGGCGTGCGCCAGCTCACCTCGCCGACGCCCTTGGCCGGCGCGAGCCGGACCGGTGCGGTCTGGCTCTTGGCATTGGCGCGCGCGATCGCGATTGCCAGGCGGGTCGCCTCGGCCACCGCCTCGGGGGTCATCGTGTTGGTCGCGGCAAAGCCCCACGCCCCGTCGGCGATGACGCGGACGCCGACGCCCGAGGATTCGGTGTTGACCACATTCTGCACATTGGCTTCGCGCGTCAGCACGAACTGGCGCAGGTACCGCCCGACGCGGACGTCGCAATAGCTGGCACCGCCCTGCGATGCCGCCGACAGCCCGGCATCGGCGAGCTTGCGCTTTACCGCAGCCTCGATCGGATCGACCAGCTGCTCGGCAGCGATCGCATGGCCGCTGAACCCCGGCAGCAGCATGCCGCCCGCGCCGACACCGCAAGCAGCAAGAAATTGACGTCTATCCACGGCGTATCTCCACCCCCGACTTGATCACGCCGACTGCAAGGCTCGAAGCGAGCCCGGACGATGCCGAAGCAGCCGGATCGCGCCAAGCATCGCGAGGCGAACGCGATCCGTCAAATGCCGGTAACAAATTTATCGGGCTTGCGGCCGGGGCAGCAGAAACGTGGGTGGCCAACCTCGCCGGAGCACCGGCGGGGTGTCGCCATAAGGAATGACGCGGGCGGTCGCCCGCGCCAGGCGGGTCAGCCGGCAGCCTTGGTGCGCTTGCGCGGTGCGGGCTTGGCGGCGTCGCCCGGAGCCTGCGCGGCCGATGCGCGTGCCTGGCGGCCCTTGCTGCCCAGGCCTATCTTCTTGGCCATCGCGCGGCGCGCTTCGGAATAGGTTTCGGCAACCATCGGGTAATCGGCCTTGAGGTTATAGCGCGCGCGATATTCCTCGGGAGTCATGCCGTGCGTATTGAGATGCCGGCGCAGCGTCTTGTAGGGCTTGCCGTCGATCATCGAAAGGATGTGATCCTTCGATCCCAATGATTTACGCACCGAAACCGCTGGAACATATTCGGTCGGCGCGGCCTCGGCGGGTTCTTCGGCGTTCGCATCGGGGGCACCATTGGCGAGCTCGATCACCGTCGCGTGCATCGTGCGCAGAAAGGCCGGAACGTCTTCGGCGGCGGCGCGGTTATTCTGGTTACCGAGCCATGCGATGGTGAGTTCGGTCGCAAGGTCCACTGCGTTTAGTTGCACGTCTTCTGCCATGTTGGCCTCCGATTGAGATGGAATCGTGATCGCTGTTACAGCGACTCTGTCAACATCCATATCGAATGCAATTCAAATGTCGACCGATCTTCAACGATGATGTAATTTTGCCAATGCGACGTGAAGAAGGACTTTCACGTTCGACGATATTGACCGCCAAGATCATCCAGCCCCAGATGTCCATCGGTTCGAGATTGTTAAGTATATGGCGACGGGCCATTAATGGCCGAGACGCGCTCAGTCCGGTGTAAGGTCGGCCGCTTCGAGCGCGCTGGCGATCATCGCGGCGAGGGTTTCCTCAGCGCGCGTCCGGACGCTGGGGTCCTTTGCGGAGAGGTCGGTGCGCACCCATTCGGGTGCCTTGGCGAGCATCGCCGTCACCGTTGCCTTGGTCTGGTCGTTCATCCGGGCTTATGTGGTGTCGCATTCACCCGCGACAATATGGCGACTGCGAACCGCGCCGCGCGCGATCCGAGCGCACTTGGTTAGACCGAACCGTCCTCCGGCTTGACTTCGCGTTTCGCCGCGCGGCGCGCGCGCAGCGCAATACGGCCGTCGCGCAGCAGCGACACGGGGACGAAAGTCGCCGCGCGCAAGCCGGCGACCGAGGAGATGTTGCGGATGCTGCGGCGGGTGTTGTTGAGCATCTCGGTCATCATCTCACGCGGCTCGATCTCGCCCTGCTCCTGCACCAGCGACAGCCGGTGGATCGCGTACATGCCGATCGGCCCGGCGAGCAGGAAGTAAAAGTCCCAGCTGGTCAGCAGGATCGGCACGCTGAAGCTCGATTGCGGGCTCGACCAGCGCACCAGAAGTTCGAGCCGGCGCTGCGCGAAGAAGTCGGCGAGCAGCCCGCCCAGGATCGGCGCGGTGCCCGCGGCGATCGCGGTGACCGTGGCACTCACCGCGACATAGGCGGTCGCGCTGCCGCGGGGCGAGAGTTTCAGCGCGATGTTGGTCACCGCCAGCGTCACCCCGGCAACCGACGCGCCCATCGCCAGGTGCAGCAAGATCAGCCACAGCTTCACCATGCCACGGTCACCAATCTGCGACGCGCCGACCATCGCGACGATCGAGAAGATGTAGATCGGCGCGCAGATCGCGAGCACCGATTTGTTGGCGAACCGGTCGCTCAGCTCGCCCCAATAGCGCAGCACCAGGATGTTGGCGACCTGGCTGACGACGCTGAGCGCCATCACGAAGCTGGCGTCGAAGCCTAGTTGGCGGACGATGAAGACGGTGAAGAAGGGCGTCGCGAGGTTGACCGCGAATTGCCAGCTGGCGACGAAGATCAGCAGCCGCTTGAAATTGCGGTCGCGCAGCGGTGGCGTCAGCAAGGCGACCAGGCTCACCCGGTCGCCACGTTCGGGCATCGCGGGTTCGGGCATCGCGCTGACCATCCGCGCGCTTATCAGACCGGCGATGCAGCCAATGAGGAACATTCCCGCGAACACCAGGTCGCGCGCCAGCGACTGCGCGTCGGTGACATCGAGCGCGATCGCCGCCGCCACTCCCAGCGCGAGGTTAATTGCTGTCAGCCAGATGGTGCGCTTGGCCATTACCTGGCCGAGCCGGTTCTCGGGCGCGAGATCGCGCAGCCAGGTGTTCCACGCGCAGCTGCCGACCGCGCCGAACCCGCACAGCGTGAACTGCGCCGCGAGCAGGATCAGCAGCGGCAGCATCCCGGTCGAAAAGGCGGTGAGCGCCATGATCGCGAGCATCGATCGCCCGACGATGCTGGTGAGCACCGCGATCCGCTTGCGCTGGCGCAGCCGCTCGACGAGCAGGATCGCGGGCAGCTGCAGCAGCTGCGCAAGGAACGGTGCGCTTGCGAGCACCCCGATCATCGTGTTCGATGCGCCCAAATGGAGCGCGAAGGCGGTGAGGATGACGCCGGTGGTCAGCGCGGTCGCGCCGCCCGAGAAGGCGGCTTCGACGATCAGCAGCCGCAGCCCCCTTTCGCGCTCGTCATCGCTGACGTGCGACTGGGGGGATAGCGAGGGCAAGGCTGTTATCGCCCCGGGACGAAGGGAAACACCGCGCCGGGAAGGGGGATCGCGGCAGGTCGCGCCGCCAGGGTGCCGTCGGGCCGAAGATCGAAGAGGGTGAGGTTGCCGCCGTCTTCATTCGCAAGCACCAGCAGCCGTTCGGCTCCGAGCAGCGCGAACGCACGGGGCGAGGCCCCGCCGCTGGGAATGGCTTGCAGCATGTCCAAATCGGTGTCCGATTTCCATGCGAAGACGGCAATGCTGTCGTGCCCGCGATTGGTAACATACGCGCGCTCGCCGCGCCGGTCGAGCGACAGATGCCCGGCGATGCTCTCGCCGGTAAAGCCCTCAGGCAGCGTCGACAGCGTGCGCAGCGGCGTCAGCATGCCGTCGCCAACCGCGAGGATCGTCAGCGTGTTCGCCAGCTCGCTCACCAGCAGGGCGAGCGGGTGTGAGGGATGGAACACCAGATGGCGTGGGCCCGATCCCGGCGGCGCGTCGTATGCGCGCTGGCCCGGGCCGAGCGGTCCGTCGCGCCGGTCGGCGCGATAGGCCATGATCGCGTCGGCGCCGAGATCGACATGGTAGAGCCATCGCTGATCGGGCGCGAAGCATACGCAATGCGCGTGCGGGCCCTCCTGCCGATCGGCGACCGGCCCGCTGCCCGCGTGATGGCGGATCTGCGGCGGCGCGAGCGGCCGCCCGCTCGACGAATCGAGGCGGAAGAGCGCGATGCTGCCGCTGCCGTAATTGGCCACCGCCAATCGATCTTCCGCGGCGTTGAGCGCGACATAGCAGGGGTCGGCGCCGTAGGTCGCGACCTGCGCCACCTGCTGCCAGCCATCGGCGCCCGCGCGATACGCGCCGAGCGCGCCATCGGCCTGTTCGTCGACCAGATAATAGAGGTCATGGCGCGGCGAATAGGTGGCGAACGATGCATTGCGCGCGACCGCGAGCACCTCGTCGCGGCGCAAGCTGCCGTCGTTCGACAATCGTAGCCGGTGCAGGCCGGTGCCGCCGATGCTGGCGTCGGTGCCGACCAGCAGGTCGACGCTCACGAAATCGTGATGGCGACGAAGACCGCGCCGGTGGTCTCCTTGGCGTCGGCGGTCTCGAACGCGTCGTTGATGTGGTCGAGGTCGAAGCGATGGGTGATCAGGCTGGCGGCGTCGAGCTTCCCGTCGGCGAGCAGCTGGAGCACCATGCCCTGTTCGGGATAGATGTCGTGGAAGGCGAAGCTAGCGCTCATCACGATTTCGATCTCGGACATCTGGATCCGCTGCCATTCGAGCGGGATGCTGAGTTCGCCCGCGTCGAAGCCCCCGACCACCACCACCTTGCCGCCACGCCGCGCCAGCTTGGTGGCGAGCGGCAGCGTCTCGGCCATCGATTCGCCGCCAGCGCATTCAAAGCACACATCGGCGCCGCGCTCGCCGGCGAACGCCAGGACGCGCTCGAGCACGTCTTCGCCCTTGCTGGTGTCGACCACGACATCGGCACCCAGCTTGGTCGCGAGTTCAAGCGAACTGGCGACGCGATCGACGATCAGCACATCGGCGCCGCTCAATTTGGCAAGCTGCAACTGGCCTAGCCCGATCGGCCCCGCGCCGATGATCGCGATCTTCTGATTCACCCCGACCCCGGCGCGATGATGCGCATGCAGGCAGACCGAGAAGGTGTCGATCAGCGCGGCTTCCTCGAAGCTCACATGATCGGGCAACGGATAGAATTTGCTCTGCGGCCCGCACACGAATTCGCCATAGGCGCGCGAGACATATTTGGTCCGCACGTCGTACAGATGCTCGCAGATATTGTAGCGCTGGATCCGGCAATAGGGGCACACCCCGTCGCCCATCACGGTTTCGATCACCACCCGGTCGCCGGGCTTCAAATTGGTGACGTCGGCGCCGACTTCAACGACTTCGCCGGCCAGCTCGTGGCCGACGATATGGCATTCGAGTTCGGGCTCGGCCTTGTTCCAGTGACGAAGATCGGTGCCGCAAATGCCTGCGACGCGAACCCGCGCCAGCACGAAATCGCCGGTGGGAATGATCGGGCGTTCGACCTCGGTAACCTGGAACCTGCCATCGGCGGTCTTGAGCGCGGCCCTCATCGGCGTGTTCCTTCGGTGATAGCGGGGGTGAGCGGCACGGTCAGGCGGTCTTCTGGATCCGCGGCTCGATCCGCAGATTGACGATGTCGGACCGATCGGACCGCGTGAGCGCGAACAGGATCACGTCGGCGACCTCGTCGGCGTAGAGCATCCGATGGTCGGCGATCGCCTGTTCCTTCTGGTCGTCGCTGCATTCCTGCATCGGGGTCGAAACCGATCCCGGCTGGATCACGCTGACCTTGATGTTCTTGTCGGCGACTTCCTTGCGCAGCGTCTCGGCAAAGGCCTGGATGCCCGCCTTGGTCGCGGCGTAGACGCTCTCGCCCACCGCCTTGATCTCGGTGCTGATCGATCCGACGAACAGCAGATGCCCGCCGCCCTGCGCCTCCATCCGCAGGATCGCGCGCCGCGCGCTGGCCAGCGTGCCGATCAGATTGGTTTCGATGACATAGCGCCAGGCATCCTCCTCCATCTCGTGCACCGGTTGCGCGCCAAGCGCGGCGCAGGTGACGAGCATGTCGATGCCGCCCAGCTTCTCGTCCATCGCGGCGAACACCGCATCGATGCCGTCGCGCGTCGAGACATCGGCGAGCATCCCATCGACGCTGCCGCTGCCGCGATCGGCCTGCGCCAGTGCGTCGTCGAGCCCCGGCTGATGCCGGCCAAAGGTCATGACGCGCGCGCCGGCTTCGACGAGCAATGTCACTGTCGCGAGGCCGATCCCGGTCGTGCCGCCGGTGACGAGCACGCGCTTGCCGTCGAGGCTGGTGAGTTCTGGCATGATCATTCCCATGTGAGGACGAGGCGGCCGCTGGCGGGCACTTCGTAGGCGATGCGATCGGCGGTGCTGGCGCTGGATCGCAGGACGTCGCCATCGGGCGCGGTCAATTCGACCGCGCCGAGCTTGCGGCGTTCGAGCCGAACGATGCTGAGGCCGGCGGTCGAGGATTCGCCCCCGGCCAGCGTGATCGTCAGCGCGCGATCGCCGGTGCGCTCCATCGACTGGACGAACTGGTCGCAATATATTCGGAACGGCGCGCCCTCGATCGGGTGGAAGCTGCGCGTGGCGAAGATGAAGGCGGCGCCGGCGCCATAGACTTCCTGGCCGACCTGGCCCGCGAGCCTGCCGTCGGGATAGAGGTCCTCGAGCGGGAACGAGAGCTTGGGGTCGATATGCCCGTTGCTCTCGCGCTGCTCAGTGGCGACGGCTTCGGGCGGCAGCGCGTCGGGGTAGAAATACCAGCCGCGATCGAGCGCGTAGCGGCAATATTCGGCGACCAGCAGCCGCGCGGCGGGTTCTAGATCGGGGCCGCTATCGGCGAGATAGCATTCGAACGCGGCGAAGGAATCGAAGCATTCATAGATCGCCATATACGGCGCGTCCTGCAGGCAAGTGACCCCCAGGAAGGTCTTGTACTGCGCGGCATGCCCGACCTTGCTCTCCCAGATGACGCAATTCTGGAAGAAGCTGGCGAGATAGACATAGCTTTGTTCGAGATAGACCGGGCGGTTGGTGATCCGCCACAGCCGCATACACGCCGCCGCGCCCCATGCGGTGAGATTGGCCTGGTAATTCACCCCGAAGCGCAGCCCCATCGCGGCGTCGATCGCGCAGCGCGCCTCGTCGAGGAAGCGCTTCTCGTCGGTCAGCTCGAACGCCTGGAGCATTACCCAGGCATAGATGCCCGCGACATCGGTCTGGCCGCGGCAATCGGCGCCGGCCAGCTCGGTGATGATGCTGAAGTCGGTGACCTTGTACTGGACCGGCCATTCATAATTGAAATGATGCGCCGCCTTGATGCCGAAATCGATCGATTTGAGCAGCAGCGTCCTTGCCTGTTCGTCGCCGTCGAGCGCGAGCAGCCCGAGGTTGAGCATCGGGTGGTACAGATACCAGCTGTCGACCGCGTCGGCGTCCTTGTCGTCGCCGACATTGGGCAAATAGCGCCGCAGCGATTGCAGCTCGGGATCGTAGAATTTCTCAAGCCCCGCCTTGAACTGCGCTTCGAGCGGGTGCGGGGTGCCGCACCATTTGCCCCAATCATGGATCGCCGCGACGACCGACATCTGGACCATGATGTCGGGATATTCGGCGTTGGTGTAGGGGTGGATATAGCGATGGCCGTAATGCTCGATCGTCGCCTCGGGCGCCTGGTCGAGGTCGCGCAGCGTGCGCTCGGCGCGGTCGACCCAGTCGCGATAATCGACGCAGGGCAGGTCGAGCCGCTGATAGGCGACGCCGAGCATCTGCAGGAAGCGCCGCGCGGTTTCGCGCTCGTCGGGCGGGGCATGGTGGCGGAACACCAGGATCGCGTCGGACAGGATGATCTCGGTTCCGCCTTCGAGCACGCCGGCGGGTGGGGTCTGGCCGCCCTGCGCGATCGGAATGAGATGGCCGAGCTCGGGCCAGCTCCCGCCGACGATGCTTTCGGGGGTGGTGCCCGTCGCGCCATAATAATCGTTCATCGACGTCAGGTTCTGGAAGTACAGCACGTCGCCGAAGCGCGGTTCGTCGACGCGGAAATAGACGATGCCGACGTTCAACTTGCGCTGCTTCGCCTCGACGCTGCCGACGGTGCCGAGCGGATCACCCTTATTGTCGATCGGGTACAGGTCGCGCGGGAGGAACGGGATGAGCATCGGCATCGCCGGAGTGAAACGAACCGTCACGCGCAGGTTCTCGAGCGCGTTCGCGCCGGCTTCGAGCGTGATCAGATGGCGGCCGAGCGCGCTGGTGACGCTAAGCCGCGCATCCTCGCCCGCCTGTGGCGCGAGCGCCTTGCATTCGAAGGCGCACGACAAATGGGCGGCGCGCAGTGCGACGCCGCCGCGGCCTTCGCGCACGACCACCACGAACACCGAATCGTGCGTGGTGCGCACCTCGACCTGGAGCTCGCCCAGGTCGAATTCGGCGATCGGCTTGGCAGCAGCCGCACGCCCTAACTCGCGCACCGCCAGCACGTGCGGGCTGGCGATGGGAACGTCGGCTTCCGGATTTTTCGCTCCCATCGCCTTCGCTCAAACCTTGGCGGTGAATGAACCGCTTTCGGCGTACAGGCCGGCATAGCGGCGCGTCACCATCGGCAGCGATTCATCGATCCACTGCGCCATCGCCTGCTCTTCCTGCAGCGACTGGTTGAAGAGCGCGGTGGCCTCGGCAAAGCCCGCATCCTCGGCCATCGTCAGCAGCGATTTGTACCCGGCGATCTCGAAATGCTCGAACGCATAGTTGGCGAAGCTGTTCTTAAGGATCTCGTCGCCGGCGATCGAATGCGCCATCGCCGCCATCCCGCCCGTCATGCTGAGGCCCAGATCCTTGAGTGCCGAGGCGCTGGTGTCGAAGCTCGTCAGCACTTCGTCGATCCGCGCGAGCTGATCGTTGGTTTCCTCGATGTGCGCGCGAAGCCGATCGGCGACCTCGGGATAATGCTCGATCCGCGCGACCTGCGGGGTCATGATCGACAGCGCCTGCTTTTCGACCGCGTGCATGTTCTTGGTGCCGGTGATGAAAAGGTCGCGGAGGGCTTCCTGGATGTTGGTCATGATCGTCTCCTTCGGCTTGGGGTGGTGGTAGTGGTGGTGAAATCTAAAGCGGCGAACCCGCGCGACAGCGTTCGAACTCGACCGGATCGTGCGCACAGGTGACGGTGACCTGGTCGCGACGCTCGATCGAGAGCGTGCGCAGCCGTGCCTGGTTGGCCATCCGGCTGGTCGCATCGACTTCCATCAGCCGCTGATAGGCGCGCAGCCCGGGGGTGCAGCGCCGCCGCGCATCGCGCATCTCGCCGCGGTAGAAATAGGCGTCGCCGGCGTGGAGCAGCCAGCGGCCGTCGTCGCGCCGCACCGCTACGCCGGCATGGCCCCAGGTGTGCCCGGGCAGCGGCACGAACAGGATTTCGGGCGGCAGGCCGGCAAGGTCGCGGACCGCGTCGAAGCCGAACCAGGGCTCGCCGCGCGCGCCGTAGCGGCGCCAATGCTGGACGCCGCCCAGCTGCGGCGCGCGCCAGCGGTTGCGCGCGACGACCCCGGCATGCGGCCCGGTGGCGTCGTCATATTCGCGCGCCATGACATGGACTACCGCGTTGGGAAAATCCTCGAGCCCGCCGGCATGGTCGAAATCGAGATGCGTCGCGACGATATGGCGGACGTCCGACGCCCGGTGGCCGAGCGCTTCGATCTGGCGGATCGCGGTATCGCGTTCGTGCAGCCGGATGTTGAGCATCAGCCGCCACGGCACCGGGATGCGCGGATCGGGGCGCGCATGCGGATGCGCCACGTCGCGCAGGCCATAGCCGGTGTCGATCAATACCAGCCCGTTCGCGTCGGTTTCGATCAGCAGGCAATGGCAGACGATCTTGCCGAGCGGCCCAGTGCTGCGCCCGTCGAACAGCGCGCCGCCGAGCGGACAATCGGTACCACAATTCAGATGATGAATTCGCAACATCGGTCCTTCGTCGATACGCCGCGCGCGCCCGTTCGCCCCGAAGAGCGAACGGAGAGTTACATGCGACGCGGTTAGGCGGGTGCCGGGTCTGTCTGCTCGATCGAAACGCAGGACTGCTGGCGGCGATCGTGATAGTCCATGACACGTCCTTGGGCTGCGCAGATGCAGATGCGAAAGGACAACCGGTCAGCAGGTTAGATGTTTCTGTGATTTTATCACATTATGACCAAGAGCTTGAGGCAATTGGAGAATATATTATCGCATCGACGTGTTTCACTGCACGATCAATCTAAATGATAACTCAGGTTAGTTGCGATAATGCGTGCCGCCTATTATATACTTGATCGACTGATGAGCGAGGGGTTCGGGTGGTCAGCGAGTTTTGTATCCTCTTGAGCGAATTGGATCGGCAATGAATACAAGGACCGAAGTGCGTACCGACAATCTCTTATTGAACGCGCTTTCGCCCGACGATCTCGGATTATTGTCTGAAAAGATGGAGCGGGTATCGCTTTTGCGCGACGACATCATCGTCGGCGCGAATGCAGCAATAGACCATGTATACTTTCCCGACGATGGCCTTGCCTCGATCAGTACGGTCACGTCGATCGGTCGGCAGACCGAAGTCGCCATTTTTGGCCGAGACGGGGTGTCGGCCACCTGCCTGATCCTCGATGTATTCAGCTCGCCGCACGAAACCCGGGTGCAGATGGCGGGGATGTCGGCGCACCGGATCGAGACCGAACATTATCTGCGCGCGATCGAGCGGAGCCCGACGTTGCGATCGGCGTTGCTCCACTATGTGCAGACGCTGCTGGTCCAGGCCGAGCACAACGCCGCCACCAATGCGCACCAGCGGATCGAGGTTCGCCTCGCGCGCTGGCTGCTGATGGCGCACGACCGGATCGATGGCGACGAGCTTCGGCTCACGCATGAATTCATGGCGAAGATGGTGAGCGCCGAGCGCAGCGGCGTCACGATCGCGCTCCACGTGCTGGAGGGCGGCAGGATGATCAAATCCGAACGCGGGCGGGTCATCATGATCGACCGCCCGATGCTCGAACGGCTGGCAGGCGAATGCTATGGCTTGCCCGAAGCCGAATATCGCAAGCTGATCGGGCCACTCGGGCGCGGACATTGCGGCGACGGTTGACGCTGCACTGCAGCATAGCCATTTGCCGACGATGACGACGACATCAGCAAAAACCCGTGCGCCCGCGATGGTGCTGCTCGCGCTGGCGACCGGCGGCTTTGCCATCGGCACCACCGAATTCGCGACGATGAGCCTGTTGCCCTTTGTTGCCGAGGGGCTCGGCATCGACGAGCCGACCGCGGGGCACATCATTTCGGCCTATGCGATCGGGGTGGTGGTGGGTGCGCCGGTGCTCGCGGTGCTCAGCGCGCGGATCCGGCGGCGCGCGCTGCTCGTGGCGCTGATGCTGTTCTTCGCGCTCGGCAATGCACTGTCGGCGATCGCGCCGAGCTATCATTGGATGCTGGCCTTTCGCTTTCTCAGCGGGCTGCCGCATGGCGCCTATTTCGGCATCGCCGCGCTGGTCGCGGCAGGCGTGATGGGCCCCGAACAGCGGACGACTGCGGTCGGCCGGGTGATGCTCGGGTTGACGGTGGCGACGATCATCGGCGTGCCGCTCGCCAACACCATCGGCCAGCTGATGGGATGGCGTTGGGGCTTTGCGATCGTCGCCGCCATCGCGCTGCTGACCGCGTTGCTGGTGCGGCTATACGCCCCCGACGACCCCGTTGCCGCCGATGCATCGCCGCTGCGCGAATTGGGGGCGCTGGGGCGACGGCAGGTCTGGCTGACGCTGGCGACCGGCGCGATCGGCTTTGGCGGCTTGTTCGCGGTCTATGCGTATCTGCAATCGACGCTGACCGAGGTGACCGGCATGGCCGCGCTCGCGACGCCTCTGGTGTTCGCCGCATTCGGCGTCGGGATGACGCTCGGCAACCTGGTGGTGCCGCGCTTCGCCGATCGCGCGCTGGTGCCGACCGCGACTGCGATGCTGGCGCTGAGCGCTGTCGCACTCGCGTTGTTTCCGTTGGCGGCGCAGCGCGTTCCCACCGTCATGCTCGACGTACTGGCGATCGGCTTCTCGGCCTCGCTCGCCACCGTGCTGCAGACGCGGCTGATGGATGTGGCGGGCGACGCGCAGGCACTGGCGGCGGCGCTCAACCATTCGGCGTTCAACACCGCCAATGCGATCGGTCCGTTGCTCGGCGGCCTGGCGATCGCGGCCGGCTGGGGCTGGACCTCGACCGGCTATGTCGGCTGCGCCCTGGCATTGCTGGGGTTGGTGATCTGGGGCATCGCCACCTGGGATGCCCGGCGCACCGAGCGCAAGCCTCGGATCGGCGGCGTCGCGCATGCAGTTTGACGATCAGGTCCGACGCTATTTCGGCGCCGACAACCTCGCGGCTGTCTCGCCCGAGGCGATCGACGCGGGTATCGAACGCATGCGGGTAGATCTGGGGCTGTCAGCGGACCCGACGCGCCGCTTCGCCTTATGGTCGTTGCTGTACATGCTCGGATCGGCGCCCGCGCTCGACGTGGTGTTCGAAGATGCGGGCGAACGCGATGCCGCACGCAACTTCATGGACCTGATCGATCGGCAGGGCGCGACCGATGAAGCTGGCTGAGCGCGCTGCGGTTACGCTGCCGCTTCGAGTTCGCGCAGACTGCGGCCACGGGTTTCGCGCCCCGCGCGCGCGATCAGCGCCGCCGAAAGCCCCATTGGCAGGATCAGCGCCACCGCCGCGCCGCCCAATGTCGGGATCAGCCCCGCAAACGCGCCGAGCTGCACCGCGACCCCGCCGAACTTGCTGCTGGCGGCGATCAGGCCGGTCGCACGCCCGCGCACCGCCAGCGCGTAATTCTCGGCGGCATAGGGCAGCAGCACCGCGATCAGCCCGTTAGTGCCCACCACGAGCAGCGCGATGACGGCAACGAGCAGCGGCGGCCAGGCCAGCGTCGCGGCGGGCAGCAGCGCGCCCGCAAGCCCTGTGAGCGTCAGCAGTACCGTCCCGATCAAGGTCCATTTGCTGCTCCAGCGGCTGTACAGCCAGGCGGCGATCATGATCGTCGGGAGCGCGACCAATGCCGAGCTGGCGATGATGCCGCTGGCGAGCTCGGCGCTGAACCCCCGGTCCTGCAGGTCGGTCGGCAGCCATAGCAGCAGCCCGAAATTGACGAAGCTCCATGACAGCGCGGTGATGACGAGTGCGGCGGTCAGCTCGCGCTGGTTCGTCGCGGGCGGCGGCGCGTCAGCGGACGCTGCCGGGCGCGTACGGCGGACGATACCGAACTTGCGCGTCATGTCGGCGAGTTCGGCGTGGAGCCCGCGCTCGAGCAGGAAGCGTGGCGATTCGGGGATCCAGCGTGCCAATGCCAGCAGCAGCAACCCCGTGGGGAAACCCTGCAGCCACAGGCTGCGCCATCCGAACAAGGGCTCGAACAGATGCGCCGCGCCGCTTGCCGCAAGATAGCCGCCGACGAGCCCGGTACCGCCTGCCAGGACGAGCACCCAGCTGCGGTGTCGCGGCGGCATGACTTCTGCCAGCAGCGTATAGACGACGGGCAGCATGCCGCCGGCAGAGCACCCCATCAGGAAGCACATGATCAGGTTCCAGCCATAGGATGGCATCGCACCGCAGATCGATGTGGAAACGAACAGGATGGTCGACAGCAGGATCGACACGCGGCGGCCGTAAATGTCGGCGAGCCACCCCCATATGAACGATCCCACCGTGGTCCCTGCGAGCGCGACGAAGGGAAGCAGCGCCGCGGTCGATTTGGCGATTCCATATTCGCCGCGCATGCCGGGCAGCACGAAGCCCAGCGTCGCGGGCTTCATCGTGTCGATGATCAGCCCCAGCGTCAGCACCAGCAGCACCGCGGCGTGCGACCGCGTCAGCGGGGTGTCGTCGGGCGCCTCGAACGTCGTGCCCGCGCTGGCGTGATGATCGGGGCGGTGCTTGGGCAGCGCGCCGATGATCGCCGCGGGCACCCCGATCGCGATCAGCGCCATGCCCAAATACATCCACGCGTCCATCGACATGCCGGTGAGGTGATTGCCCATCGTGTGCGCCATCGCCAGCATCGGCAGATGCAGCAGCACCCCCGCGCTGATCGCGACGCAGCCCGCCCAAAACAGCGGCCAGCGCTCACCCACCACCGAACCACGGTTCGCCACCCTTTGCGCCATCACTCGTCCCTGCCGATTTCGTGCGACCTAGTACGCGAGGGCAGGGCGGACGCAAGGGATGCTCGCCAGCCCGATACGCGGTCACCGCGATGCCGCCAGTCGGCCGGCGATGGACGATCATTACACCGAATTCATCTTCGCCTCATCACGGGTCCACCGTTCGGGCCCACAACAGCGGTCGATCGAAGCTCCCAGAAAGGAACACCGCCATGGCCTTCCCCCGCCGCCTGACCGTTCGCCCCCTGATCGCCGCCGTCGCGCTGGGCACTACCGCGCTTGCCGGCGTTGCGGGCGGGGCGATCGCCGCCGACCAGGACCGTGCCGGCATCGTCGGGCAGTTCGTGGCGCCTGGGCCCGCCGCGGTCGCGCAGGCGGGGGTCCACAGCTCGCTGTCCGACATGGTCGAAGCCGTCGGCACCAGCGTCGTCCAGATTCAGGTCAAGCCCGATGCGCGGGTGCAGCAAATGGCGGGCCCGATGCCGTTCGGGCGGGGCGGTGCGGGCAACGACAGCGAAATCGCCGATCGACTGGGCGAGCTCTTCGGTTTCGACCGGGGCGGGCCGCTTGGGGCGCCCCAGCGGCAGGCGCCGCCGCGCAGCGCGCTGGGATCGGGGTTCATCGTCGATGCGTCGGGGCTGGTCATCACCAACAATCATGTCGTCGAGGGCGCCGATCGCGTGACGGTGCAGATGTCCGACGGACGCGAGCTGCCGGGCCGCGTGTTGGGCCGCGACCCCAAGATCGACATCGCGGTGATCCGCATCGATGCGAAGGGGACGTTCAAGCCGATCACCTGGGGCGACAGCGACCATATCCGCGTCGGCGACAGCGTGTTCGCGGTCGGCAGCCCGTTCGGGCTGGGCAACACCGTGACCTCGGGCATCGTCTCGGCTCGCGGCCGCGAGATCGGCGCGGGCCCCTACGACGATTTCCTCCAGGTCGATGCCGCGATCAACAGCGGCAATTCGGGCGGGCCGTTGTTCGACGGCAGCGGCCGGGTGGTCGGGGTGAATACCGCGATCTTCTCGCCCAGCGGCGGCAATGTCGGGATCGGCTTCGCGATCCCCGCCAAGATGGCGCGCCAGGTCGCGCTCGAGATCGCGCGTGACGGCCATGTGTCGCGCGGGCGGATCGGGGTTTCGCTGCAGGACGTGACGCCCGACATCGCCAACGCGTTGGGGCTCGATGGGACCAAGGGCGCATTGATCGCCGCGGTCGAGCAATCGGGTCCCGCCGCGCGATCGGGATTGCAGCGCGGCGATGTCATCCGCCGCTTCGGATCGACCAAGATCGACGACGGCCGCGACCTTGCGCGCGCGGTCGCCGATGCCGCGATCGGCTCGAGCGTTCCGGTCCGCGTGATCCGCGACGGTCGCCAGGTCGCGCTGAACCTGTATATCAGCAGCGATCAGGCAGCGCAGTCCTGACCCGCGGCCGGGCCGCGCGACAGGCAGCGTTGTGGAGCCGGGGGGCGGCGATCGCCGCCGTCCCCCATCGACCTCGAACGGATTGCCCGCTGGCGTGAAACTGCTGTTGATCGAAGACGATGCCCAGACCGCGGAGTATGTCCGCCAGGGGCTGTCCGAAATGGGGCATACGACCGATCATGCCACCACGGGCATCGACGGGCTGACCGCCGCGATCGTCGGGAGCTACGATGCGATCATCCTCGATCGGAACTTGCCCGAGCTGGACGGGCTCGCCGTATTGAAGGCGATACGCGCCAAGGGCGATGCCACGCCGGTGCTGCTCCTGTCGGCGCTGGGCACCGTCGACGACCGTATCGCCGGGCTGCGCGCGGGGGGTGACGATTATCTTCCCAAGCCATTTTCGTTCGGCGAACTGGTTGCCCGGCTCGAGGCGATCGTCCGCCGCCTGCGCGAGGTCGTGCCGGGCGAAACGACTCGCCGCGTCGGATCGCTCACGCTCGACCTGCTCGCGCGCAGCGCGACCCGCGCGGGGCGGCGGATCGAACTCCTCAACAAGGAATATCAGCTGCTCGACTATCTCACGCGGCACGCCGGGCAGGTGGTGACGCGGACGATGCTGACCGAAGCGATCTGGGACTATAGCTTCGACCCCGGTACCAACGTGATCGACGTCCATGTTAGCCGGCTGCGCGCGAAGATCGATGGCGAGGGCGAACCCCCGATGATCCGCACGGTGCGGGGCGCCGGCTATCGGCTGGACCGGGTATGAGCCGGTGGCGGCTGCAGCCCACCGCGGCGTTGCGCGGGGCGTTGTGGATCACGCTGATCGCATTGATCGCCACCGGGCTCGCGCTGACCGTCCAATATGTCCAGACCGCGCGGTTGCTCGATACCCGCGTGCAGGCGGCGGTCGATGACGAGGCCGCCGGGCTGATCGAGCGCTATCGCACCGAAGGACCGGTGGCGGTGGCACAGGGCGTGGCGCGCGCGGTCGATCGCCCGCGCGTGACCGATTTCATCTATTTGATGACCGATAGCGAGGGCCGTCCGATCGCGGGGAACCTGGCGCGTTGGCCGGGTGAAATCGACCGTACCGGCTATCGCTCGTTCGATACCCAGATCGCGACCGCCAGCGGCACGCTGGTCGAACGCCGGGTCGCGGCCAGGGCCATCCTGCTGGACGACACCTTCCGGCTGCTGGTCGGCAGCCTGTCCGACGATCGTCGGCTGCTGCGCGATCGATACGTCGCCGCGCTCGTCTGGTCGTTGCTGGCGACGGGGGCGATCGGGTTGCTGGCCGGCTTCTGGTACAGCCGGCGCGGGCTGGCGTTCCTCGACGCGGCGAGCGCGGCGGGGAAGCGATTTCGCGCGGGCCATTTGGGCGAACGCCTGCCGGTGTCGGGTCGCGGCGACGAATATGATCGGCTCGCGGCGACGCTGAACCAGGGCTTCGACGAGATCGAGCGGTTGGTCGACACGCTGCGCACCGCCACCGACGCGCTGGCGCACGACCTGAAGACCCCGCTCACCCGGATCCGCGCGCGCGTCGAGCTTGCCGCGCTGCGCGGCGATGCCGACGATGTCTCGACCGACCTTGGTGCCGACCTCGATGCGCTGTTGCGGACGATCGACGATACGCTTCGGCTCGCCCAGGCCGAGGCCACGCTGGCGACCGAGTTTTCGCGGCTCGATTTCGCCGCGATCGTCCGCGATGCGGGCGAGGTGTTCGAGCCGGTGGCGCAGGCGCGCGGCATCGGCTTGACGATCGACGCCGCCGCCACGACGATCGTCGGTGCGCGCTCGTTGCTGGGGCAATTGGTCATCAATCTGATCGACAACGCGATCAAATATACGCCCGAAGGCGGTGCGGTTGTCGTGAGGCTGTCGAGCGGGGCGCAAGGGCCGCGATTGACCGTGACCGATACCGGGCCGGGGATACCGGCCGACCAGCGCGACCGTGTCCTTGCGCGGTTCGTCCGCCTCGATCGCAGTCGGAGCACCGAGGGCAGCGGGCTGGGGCTGAGCATCGTCGCGGTGGCCGCGCGGATCCACGGCGCCGCGCTGTCGCTGTCGGACAACGCACCCGGGCTGATCGTCACCGTCGATTTCGCCGCGCCGGTCGAACACCCAGCGCCCGCACCTTGAGGCAACCCGCGCGAGCCGCCCACCGCGCTATACGATCGCCCGATTAACCCGCTGTTATCCTTTCGGGATTTACGACTGCCGCAGGAGACGGAAACTGAATCTGCAATGCATAGGATGATGCCGTGGTTGCGGGTCGCGGGGACGGCCGTCCTGTTTCTGATGCTGGCGCTGGCGGGGGCCGCGCTCACCCGCGGGACGGGCCCGGTCGCCGCGCTTTGGCTTCCCAACGCGTTTCTGGTCGTCGTCTTGTTCGGCGCCGACGCGCGGCGCGGCGTCACGCTGGCCGCATGCTTCGCCGCCAGCCTCGCGGCCAATCTGCTGTCGGGCTATAGCTGGCCGCTGGCGACCGCGCTTGCCGGATGCAACATCGTCGAGGTCGTGGCGATCGTCTGGGGCATGCGCCGTTTGGCGCCGGGGGCCGACCTCACCGAACTGAAGCCGCTGCTGATCTTCACCGTCTTGGCGGGCGGCATCGTGCCCGCGGCGGTCGCATCGCTGGCATCGGCGGCGTTCGAGCTGGGCGGCCAAGCGACGGGTGGGGCGGTGTGGCTGACCTATGCCAAGGCGCACGCGCTGGGGCAGATCGTGATCGTTCCGATCCTGCTCATTCTGATGCGTTCGCGGATCGCGCCGGTCCGGCGCACCCCGCAGAGCGTCGGCGAGGCGCTCGCCATCCTGGGGGCGGTGATCCTGGTATGCTTTGGCGTGTTCACCCAGGACCAGCTCCCGCTGCTGTTCCTGGTGACGCCGTTCGTGCTGTTGGCGACGTTCCGGCTCGGCGCCAAGGGCGCGGCCGGCGCGGTGATCGTCGTCGCGATCGCCAGCGGGCTCGCGACGTTTCTCGATACCGGGCCGATCGCGCTGGTCGACGGGGTGGGCGCTAGGCTCACGATCCTGCAGCTGTTCGTCGCCGCGAGTTTCATGTCGGCGTTGCCGGTGGCGGCGGCACTGGGCGAACGCGAGCGGCTGGCCGCGGCGCTGGGGGATAGCGAAGCGCAGCTGGCGTCGATCACCGACAATATGCGCGAAGTGGTGTTCCGCGCCGATCGCCAGGGCCGCTGGTCGTTCCTGAATCCCGCCTGGGAAGAACTCACCGGTTATAGCGTGGCCGAAAGCATCGGCCGCCCGGTGATCGAACTGGTACCTGCCGCAGACGCCCAGCGCATCCGCGAGCGCTGGACCGACCTGCTCAGCGGGGTGCGGAGCGAACTCGAGGTTCGAACCCAGTTACGGCACGCCAATGGCGAGCTGCGCTGGGTCGAGGCGACGATCCGCCGCCAGGGCGATCAAAAGGATGGCCGCCGCGATAGCATCGGCAGCATTCGCGACATCACCGACCGGCACGAACAGGCGATGGCGCTGGCGGCGCGTGAACGCGAGTTGCGGCTGGTGACCACCCATTCGGCCGACATGATCGTGCGCACCGGGGTCGACCGCGTTCGCCGCTATGTTTCGCCGCGCAGCCTGTCGTTGCTGGGATATCACCCCGAAGAGATCACCAACCAGGCGCCGTTCCATGGCATCCACCCCGATGATGTCGCCGACGTCGAGGCGCGATGCCTTGAGGCGATCGAAGCGAGCGGCCCTGCGCATTCGGTCTATCGCCAGCGCCATCGCGACGGGCATTATGTTTGGGTCGAGGCGAATTACAGCGTCGTGCGCGACGAGGCAACCGGCGAGGCGCTCGAGTTCATCGCCAGCGTTCGCGATTTCGGCGCGCGCGCGAAGCTCGAAGAGGAACTGCACAGCGCGCGCATTCGCGCCGAGGATGCCGCGCGGCTGAAGGCTGCGTTCCTGGCGAATATGAGCCACGAAATCCGTACCCCGATGAACGGGGTGATCGGCTTCACCGAATTGCTGCTCGCCGGCGATCTCGATGCCGAACAGCGGCGCTATGCCAGCCTGATCCGTGATTCGGGCCGCACGATGATGGCGTTGCTCAACGATATCCTCGACCTGTCGAAGATCGATGCCGATCAGATCGAAATCACCGACGAGCCGTTCGATCTGCTGCATACCATCAGCAGCAGCGTGCGCATGCTCATGGCCGACGCGGAAGCGAAGCACCTATCGATCGAGCTGGCGCTCGATGGCGATCTGCCCAAATATGTGATGGGCGACAGCCATCGCCTTCGCCAGATCCTGCTGAACCTGCTGTCCAACGCGATCAAGTTCACCGATTCCGGCCTTATCCGCGTCGGCGGCGGTCGCCACGGCGACATGCTCGAGATCCTGGTCGATGATAGCGGCAGCGGCATTCCGATCGATCGCCAGGCGTTGATCTTCGATCAATTCGTCCAGGGCGATGCGTCGATCGCGCGGCGCTATGGCGGTACCGGGCTTGGCCTGGCGATCAGCCGGCGGCTGGCGCGATTGATGGGCGGCGATCTTTGCCTCGCGCGATCCGATACCGCGGGAACGCGGATGCAGCTGAGCCTGCCGATGCGCATTGCCGATCCGGCGGCGGTGCCGCCGCCCAGGGTGTCGATGCTGCGACCGGTAAAGCCCAGTTCGCGCGCACGGATTCTGGTGGCCGAGGACGCCGAGATCAACCAGTTGCTGATCGAGGCATTGCTGACGCGCCACGGCCATGCGGTTCGCATCGTTCCCGATGGCGCGCAGGCGATCGCGGCCTTCGGGACCGACCCGCAGGCTTACGACCTGGTCCTCATGGACATGCAGATGCCCGTGGTCGACGGGGTCGAGGCGACGCGGCGCATCCGCGCGATGGGCGGGGCGGGGGCGACGGTGCCGATCGTCGCGTTCACCGCCAACGCCTTTGCCTCGGATGCCGAGCTGTGCCGGGCGGCGGGCATGAACGCGCATTTGTCCAAGCCGATCGACGTCGACGCGGTCATCGCGACGATCGCGCGGCTGCTCGGCGATCGCGCCTCCGCTGCGTCACCGCCGCCGCCGCCGGCTGCGGTGGAGGACCCCGCGGTGACTGCGCTGCGCGGCCGCTACGAGGCCGCCAAGCGCGGCTATTCGGCCGAGCTGCTGGCGCTGGAGGGCACGCTGCGCAGCGCCGATGACTACCACCAGCGCAAGGCGCGCACCACTATCGCCGGCATCTGCCACAAGCTGTCGGGATCGGCGGGGATGTTCGGCGAAGCCGATCTGGGCGCGGTTGCGCGGACGCTCGAGGAAGCGGCAATGGCCGATGGCGACGCCGCCCCGCTCGCCGATCACACCCGCCGCTTGGCCGAGGCGCTTGTCGAGTATTCGTGACATCGCCGTTCGCATCCAGCCGCCGCAGCCCGCGGTATCTAACTCGACCCCACATATGAGCGATTATCCATGTCCCTGATCCTGATTGCCGACGACGACGAACTCCTGGCCGCGCTGGTGCGATACAAGCTCGAAGCCGCCGGTCACCGCGTGATCGTTGCCGAAAACGGTGCCGCGGCGCTTGCCGCGGTCGAGCAAGATCGACCCGATCTGGTGGTGCTCGACGCGATGATGCCGATGCTGACGGGCTTCGAAGTGCTGGCGCGGCTGAAGCATGATCGCGCCACCGCGGGCTTGCCCGTCATCATGCTGACCGCGCGGCGGAGCGAGGACGACGTCGCCGCTGCTCTGCGTGGCGGTGCGGCGGATTATCTCACCAAGCCGTTCGTTCCCGAGGAATTGCTGATGCGCGTCGAAACCGCGCTCGCCCAGGCGCGTATGCCCGGCCAGCCCGGCACCGGACAGTAACCCGCCGGCGCTGGCCGACGCCCGCATGGCCGCTTGCCAGCGTCAGTCGGCAGGATCGAGCGCTCCCAGCACGGCGACGCACCCCAGCACGGCAAGCGCCAGCACCAACTCGATCCGCAGGCTGCGCCGGATCGCCGATGTCGCGCTTTCGCCGGCGCCATCGTCGAGGGCGCGAGCGAGGCGTGGGGTCAGGCACCAGCGATTGGCCGCGGCGATCGACAGCATCGCGCCGAACAGCGCAAGCTTCAGCGCGAGCAGCGCGCCGTACGGGTTGAAGAGCGCCAGTGGGTCGGCGATCAGCAGCAGATTGGCAACGCCGCTCGCTCCCAGGGCCGCGACAATCAGGGTTCCGATCGGCGAAAAGCCCCGCATCGCCGACAGCAGCACCGTCGGCGCGACCGCGCTATTCCCGGCTGCCCGCAGCAGCCGAACCAGCGCGCCGAGCCACACCGCCCCCGCTACCAGATGCGCGACGTCGCTCGCACGGTGCGCTACCCCTGTCGCTGCCTCGGTCGCGCCGGCATGTCCTTGCCAGGCGAGCGAGCCGAGCGCGATCAGCGCAAACCATGGCCAAAGTCGCGTAAGGCTGATCAGGAGCACGACCGCTGCGAGCGCCGCAATCCGCACCGCGGTTGCTGCCCCCAACGCGGTATCGAACGCAAGGAAGCGAAGCATGGCGGGGTCGAGCAGCGCCGGATCGCCGCCCACCATCGCCAACGCTGTAAAGCCGAACTGCGCGACCGCGATGACGATGCCCGCCACCGCCAGTCCGAGCATCGTCCGCTTCGCCCAGGCGGACAGCGGCAGGCCCAGCGGGACGAGCAGCCCCGCCAGCAGCATCAGATCGGCATAGGCGGCGAAGCGCAGCGCGATCGTCGCCCAGCCGTCCATCGATCAGCCCACGTTGAAGCGGTGCTGCCCGGTGATACGGTGCGTATCGCCGCCAACGACGTGCCAGTCGATGCGGTAGGAGCCGGCGGGCAGCGGCTTTGCCGACACCAGTTCGAGCGACTTGCCGTCGGCGCCGACCTTGGCGGTCACGCCGCTCATCTTCATGTCCGGGTGGTTCTGCATGCCGGGCATCCCGGTCATGATCAGCGTGGCGCCCGATAGCGGTGCCATCAGCTTTTCGCTGAAAACCAGCACGATCCGCGTCGTCGCCTTGACGCTGGCGTCGGCGGCGGGGGTCGCCGAAACCAGCTTGGGATGCGCGACGGCGGGGGCGGCGATGGCCACGCCCGCAAGCGCGAGCGCGAGGGTGAGCTTTGAAAACATGCGCATGGGTTTCTCCGTTGATCGTGTTAGCCGATACGCGGGCACGGCATCGATCCCTCATTCGGCGCATGAGGGATTTTCCTGCAAGGCGCGTATCGAGCATAGACGGGCTCGGGAAGATGCGATGAACGACATGCTGGACGAACGATTGCAGGGGCTCGCGGCGGCACACGCCCCGGTCGCGCTCGATGGCTTGGAAGCGCGGGTGCTCGGCGCGATCACCGAACGGCGCACTGCCACGCGCATGGCGGGCTATGCCGCGGCGGCGGCGCTTGGGGTGGGGATCGCCAGCGCCGCGCTGCCGCCGCGCGCAGCGGTCGCGGCACCACCCGCGCCATTGTTGGGGCATAGCCCGCTCGCGCCCTCGGCGCTGCTGCTCGAATGATGCGGCGCTATCTGACGATCGCGGTGATCGCGTTCGCCGCCGCGCTGGCGGGCGTCTTTCTCGGGCAATGGCTGATGCCCAAGGCGCCGCCGCCGGGTGCCGAACTCCATGCCGTCTTGCACGAGCGGCTCGACCTCGACAGCGATCAGGAACGCGCGCTCGAACGGCTCGAGGCGCGGTTCGCGGTGCGCCGCCGGGCGTTCGAGGACGAAATGCGCGCCGAGAACCGCGCGCTGGCGGCGGCGATCGCTGCCGAACATGGCGACGGACCGCGCGTCGCGGCGGCGGTCGACGCCTCGCACCGCACGATGGGCGCGCTGCAAAAGGCGACGATCGCGCACATCTTCGCGATGCGCGCGCTGCTGCGCCCCGACCAGGCGGCGGCGTTCGACGCCGCCGTTACCAGAGCGCTGACCGAAGCGCACCAGTGAGCGACACGGCGGGGCCGAGCGACGCCGAACTGGCGGCGGCGGCGCGCGCGGGCGATCAGCGCGCGTTCGCCGCGATCGTCACGCGGCACAAGGCGGCGCTGCACCGGTTGGTCGCGCGGATCATCGGTGATCGCGAACAGGCGCTCGACGTCGTGCAGGAAAGCTTCGTCGCCGCCTTCGGCGCGCTCGGGCGCTACGACCCCGCGCGGCCGATGCACGCATGGCTCAGCCGGATCGCGATCAACAAGGCGCGCGACTGGCAACGGCGGCAAGCAGTGCGCCGCTTTGTCGGCGCGGTGCTGCCCTTCGCCGCCGATAGCGCCGAGGTCGCGACCGACCAGCCCGGCCCCGATCGGATCGCCGAGGGGCGCGCCGCGGTCGCCGAGCTCGAGCGGGCGATCGCGGCGCTGCCGCACCGGCTGCGCGAGGTGCTGGTGCTGCGGACGATCGAGGGGCTCGATCAGGCGGAAACCGCCGGGCTGCTGGGGATCAGCGCGAAGGCGGTCGAAACGCGGCTGTATCGCGCGCGGGCGCGGCTGGCCGAATTGCTTGAGGGATAAGGCCGCGGCGCGCGTATCGACGGGCATGGCATGCAGGACGGGAAGACAATGAGCGCGAAAATCGATCGGCGCGCGCTGTTGCGCGGTGTCGCCACCGGCGGCGCGGGCGCGGCGCTGGCGGGGTGGATGCCCGCCTGGGCGCAGACCCACCATGCGGGGCTGTCGCCCGCGCTCCCCAGCGTCTCGGGCGAGGATATCCGGCTTACGATCGGGCACGTCATGCGCACGATCGACGGGCGATCGAGCCACGGCATCGGCATCAACGGCACCGTCCCCGGCCCGCTGATCCGGCTGCGCGAGGGACAGACGGTGCGACTGCACGTCGACAACCAGCTCGACGAGGACAGCTCGATCCACTGGCATGGGCTGATCCTGCCGTTCCACATGGATGGCGTGCCCGGGGTGAGCTTTCCCGGCATCGCCGCGCGATCGACCTTCACCTATGAATTCCCGATCCGGCAGGCGGGGACCTATTGGTATCACAGCCATTCGGGGCTGCAGGAACAGATGGGGCATTATGGCCCGATCGTCATCGATCCCGCGGGCACCGACCCGGTCACGTCGGATCGCGAGCACGTCATCGTGCTGTCGGATCACAGCCCGCTTCACCCGCATGCGATCTTCAAGAAATTGAAGCAGATGGGGGGATATTTCAACTATCAGAAGCAGACCCTCGCCGATCAGCTGAAGGGCAGGGGGCAGTCCGCCGCCGAGCGCGCCGAATGGGGTGCGATGCGCATGGACCCGACCGACGTCGCCGACGTCACCGGATCGACCTATACCTATCTGGTCAACGGCCACGGCCCCACGGACCATTGGACCGCGCTGTTCCGGCCCGGCGAGCGGGTTCGGCTGCGCTTCGTCAACGCATCGGCGATGACGACCTTCAACGTCCGCATCCCCGGGCTGAAGATCACCATCGTCCAGGCGGATGGCCTGCCGGTGCGACCCGTGAGCGTCGACGAATTCCAGATCGCGGTCGCCGAGACCTATGACGCGATCGTCGAGCCCGCCGACAACCGCGCCTATGCATTGGTCGCCGAGAGCGTCGATCGGTCGGGGATGGCGGTCGCGATGCTCAGCCCGCGCGCGGGAATGGCGGCGAAAGTCCCACCGCTGCGCCAGCGTCCGCTCGCGACGATGAAGGACATGGGCATGGGCGCGATGGACCATGGCGGCGGGGGGATGGATCATGCCGCGATGGGGCATGGCGGTGCGATTGCGGCGCCGATCGTCGACCCTGCCTGTCCGCCCGAACATGCGCAAATGGGGCATTGCACGCCCGGCGCGACGACACCGCTTCCTGGCGGCGGCGCAGCGGCGGCAGCCGGCGGCATGGACCATTCGATGCGCGACTTTTCGGTCGTTCCCGAGAGCGTCGCCAAGACCCCGACGGTCCAGAGCATTTCGCCGATGCCGATCGACCGCACCGGCGAGCCCGGTCAAGGGCTGGCCGATGCCGGGCACCGCGTATTGGTGTATCGCGACCTGGTCGCGCTCGAGCGGAACCCCGATGTCCGCGCGCCCGATCGCGAGCTCGAAATCCATCTGACCGGCAATATGGAACGCTATATGTGGGCGTTCGACGGGCGCAAATTCTCCGAGATTACCAAGCCGATCGGCTTCCTCGAAGGCGAACGGGTGCGCGTCAAGCTGGTCAACGACACGATGATGGGCCACCCGATCCACCTGCACGGCCATTTCTTCGAGCTGGTGACGGGGCATGGCGATCATTCGCCGCGAAAGCACACCGTCAACGTCCAGCCCGGCGGGATCGTCACCTTCGACTTCACCGCCGATGCGGTGGGCGACTGGGCGTTTCACTGCCATATGCTGTACCATATGCACGCCGGCATGATGCAGGTGGTGTCGGTGCGCCCGCGCGGGGACGCCGCATGATCGGCCTGTCGATCGCCGCGGCGCTGTCGGCGGTGCCGGTTGCGCAGGACCATTCGGCGCATGGGGCGGCGGCACCCGCTGCACCCATGCCGCAGGCGAACGGCTGCACCCCCGAACACGCCGCGATGGGCCATTGCGAGATGCCCGCGTCCGCCGAGCCGGCGCCGCAACCGAGCGACGCCGATTGCCCGCCCGAACATGCGGCGATGGGGCATTGCACGCCCAAGCCCGCTCCAGCCGCCGGTCGCCCGGCGTCGGCCCCACCGCTGCCCGCCGGCAATGCGCCCGCGCCCGAAATCGCCGAGGCGGACTATGCCGATCGCATCTGGGGCCGCGATGCGATGGCGCCGGTCCGCGCCGCGATCCGCGCCGAACATGGCGGCGCCAGCTTCAGCCAGATCATGATCGACATCGCCGAGCTGCAAATCCGCAGCGGTCGCGAAGGCTATCGCTGGGAAGGCGAAGCCTGGTTCGGCGGCGACATCAACCGGCTGGTTGTGAAAACCGAGGGGGAGGGCGTGTTCGGCAGCGGACCCGAGGATGCAGAGGCGCAGGCGCTGTATAGCCGAGCGATCGGGCCCTATTTCAACCTGCAGGCAGGCGCGCGGCAAGACTTTGCGCCCGGGACGCCGACCTATGCGGTGATTGGCGTCGAGGGATTGGCGCCCTATTGGTTCGAGGTCGAAGCGCATGGCTTCGTATCGACCAGCGGCGACCTGCTAGCGCGCGTGGCGGCGAGCTACGACCAGCGCCTCACCCAGCGGCTGATCCTGCAGCCGCGAGCCGAACTGAACCTGGCGGCGCAGGACGTGCCCCAGAGCGGTATCGGCGCAGGCCTGTCCGATGCCGAGTTCGACCTGCGGCTTCGCTACGAAATCGTCCGCGAATTCGCGCCCTATGTCGGCATCTCGCACACGATGAAGACCGGACGAACCGCCGACTTCGCCCGGGCGAATGGCGAGGGCGCTTCGTCGACGAGTTTCGTGGTCGGAGTCCGGGCGTGGTTCTGAGCTGATGAGGCTGCGGCGCTCGGCGGCGTAGGCCGGCTCAGTCGCCGAACCAGCCGGTTTCGCCGATCGGCATGCCCGGCGGGACCGGCGGGGTGGCGGGCATCTTGTCGAGCTCGCGCTCGAGCCGCTCGTCGTCGGCGAGCAAAGTCGCCAAGTGGCGGCGCCAGGCGGCATCCTCGCCCGATCCGCGCTGGCCGAAGCTGGTCGCGAGGCGTTGCAGCCGGTCGCCGATCGCCGCGGCGACCTCGGGCGAGGCCATCGGATCGCGTCCCGCACGCGCCATGCTCATCACGGTGCGGAAAGCGATGCGGCGTCCGACCGCATCCTGGCGCGGTGCGATCGCGGCGGCTTCGAGCCGGTCGAACAGCGTGTCGAGGCCGGGCAGCGATGGATCGCGGCGATGCTGTTCGACCATGCGCGCGAGGCGTGCGGGGGCGAGCAGCGAGCCGAGCGTCACTTGCGCGGCGACATCGGCGGCGACCAGCGGATCGAACGCTGCGGCGCCCGAGGTGCGGAAGATCTCCTGGGTATATTGCGGATCGTCGCGCGCGGTGGTGGCCGACGACAGCGGCATTACCAGCGCTGCCGGCACCGTCAGCGTGTCGGCCGACAGCGTCGCGAGCATCGCGTCGATCGCCGCCAATTGCACGTCGGCGGCGACCGGGATGGCGGGGGGCTGGCCGTCGCCCGCGACCGCATAGCTATAGTCGATCCCGCCGATCAGCTTGCCCGCGGCTTCGGCGGCATAGCGATGGAGCAGCCAGACGGGGACGAACTTGCGGCGCAGGTTCGACAGTGGCTCGTCCTGTCGCAGCACGGCTGGGCCGAAATTGGTGAGCGCGACGCGGCGTACCGCGAGCGTCTGGCGAAGATGCGCGACCGGGTCGGCGCCGTCGTCCCACATGCTGCCCCAAGAGCTGGCGGCATCGGCCGAGCGGCCATCGACATCGGTGATGAAGCGCATGCCGCTTGCCATCGCGGCCTTGGCCTTGGCGCGCGCGGCGGCGTCGGGGTCGATGCCGGGGGCGGGATCGGCATAGAGCCAGTCGACGGTGAAATCGTCCCATTTGCCGCCGGGCGGGGCATAGGCGTCGGACAGGTCGATGCGGCCGTCGGTGAGCTTCAGCCGCGGCCCGGGATAGTCCATTACCGAGGCGCGCTCCTGCGTGCTGGCGGCGAAATTATGCATGATGCCGATCGCGTGGCCGACTTCGTGCGCGCCAAGCTGGCGGATACGGTCGAGCGAGGCGCGGACCGGGTCCTGCGGGCCGCCGCTGCCATTGCCCGCGGTACCGACCAGTCCTTCGAAGATGATCATGTCCTGGCGCACGCGCAGCGCGCCGATGACGACATTGCCCTTCACGATCTCGCCCGTGCGCGGATCGACGATGCCGCCGCCATAGGACCAGCCGCGCGTCAGCCGGTTCGACCAGTTGACCATGTTGTAGCGCACGTCGAGCGGATCGGCGTCCTCGGGCAGCAACTCAGCGCGGAAGGCACCGACCAGCCCGGCCGCGTCGAAGGCGCGGGTCCAATAGTTCACGCCCTCCATCAGCGCGGTGCGGATCGGTTCGGGGGCGGCGCGATCGATATAGAAGACGATCGGCTTCTTGACCGGCGAGCGTGCTGCCGCGGGATCGGTCTTTTCGAGGCGGAAGCGGTTGGCGACCTGTTGCACCACCGGCGCGCCGAGCGGCGTGCCATAGTCGTAATATTGGTTGCCGCCCGCCGCCGAGCGGATGTCGAACGCGCGCGCGGTGTAGCCGGGCGCTGGCAGGCGGATGAAGCTGTGGTGGACGACGAAGCTGGTCTGGCGCGGTTCGGGGGACAGGCGTTCGACTTCGCGGCCCGGCGTCTCGGTCTGATAGGTCTGGAGCGCGTCGATCTCGATATTGTCGGGGAAGGCTTTGACCGAAGCGGTATCGACCGCGCTCAGGCCCTCGGCGAGGCGGAAGCCGCGTCCGCCGCCGCCACCGCCACCCGCGCCGCCGGGGCTCGCACCGGCGGGGGCACCGCGGTTGAGCGTGTCGGCGATGCCGATCACGTCGCGGGTGAGGAAGGGGGTCATGTCGACTACTAGCGGGCCGCGGTCCCCGGTATCGACCACCTCGAGCATCGCGACGATGCTGAAGGGGAAGCTGGTGCGGCCGCCTTCGGCCACCTTGGTGTCGCCGGTGGCGCGGAATCGGTGGTTCTCGAAGGTGACGGCGACCTTCTCGCCGATCCGGCGAAAGGCGATGATCTGCTCGCCGCCGAGCATCCCGCGATCGAGGCGGAGATCGGCCGAGCCGAGCCCGGTGCGCAGTGCGGTGGCGTAGAGAAAGCGACCCGAGACGCCATCCGCATCGGCGGCGGGGAGGGTGAAGAGCACGCGGCCGTCGGCGGGGTTTGCGCGGACCGGGAGCAGGGTGGGAGCGGTTTGCTGAGACTGCGCATGCGCCGGAATTGCGCCGACCAGCGATACGGCGGCCGCCGTCATCCACCATTTCATCTGCATGCGTGCGTCCCCCTGTTATCTGCCCGAGGCTAGCATGATCGATGTTGCGCTTTCCGGCAATCAACAGCAGTTTTGACACAGATTGCGCCGCTATCCTGCGCCAGGGAGACGCTACTTGCCCGAAACCATCACCAACGATCTGAACTCCACCGATTTTCGAATCTTGCGTGAATTGGTCAAGGACGGGCGCGCGTCCGACGTCGCGCTGGGCGAGCGGGTGCATCTTTCGAGCACTGCTACCGCGCGCCGCCGCAAGCTGCTCGAGGAACGCGGGATCATCCAGGGCTATACCGCCGATGTCGACATGGCGAAGCTTGGGTTCAGCATCGGCGTGCTGGTGCAGATCGAACTGAGCAGCCAGGCCGAGCAGGTGCTCAACGAGTTCGAGGCGGCGGTGGTGAAATGTCCCTCGATGTCGTTCTGCAGCTTCGTATCGGGCGACATCGATTTCATCATGATGGTGCACGTCAAATCGTTCGACGATTACGACCGCGTGTATCGCAAGGAATTGTCGACGCTGCCGCATGTCGCGCGGGTGCGCAGCAGCTTCCTGATGCGCGAAGTAACGACTCGCCAGGTCGCGCCGACGGCATTGCGCGCGACCCTGGTGCGCTGATGCACAAAAACTGCGCGCAGGCGGCGAATCACGCAGGAATCAGTCAATACGGACCTAAGTTGAGGCCTAAAATTGCCGGAAACCGGCGCGCGGCTGCTGCTAGGCTGTGCAAACCGCAACGATAGCCGAGCGCGAAAAGCAGCCGGCACAGTGCGGTGCAGGGAACCAAGAAACGCGAACCGCCGGGAGAGGAACACCCAAGGCCACGCATTCAAGGGGGTCCCATATGCAGTTTTCGCGCAGCGTCGCCATGCCCAACGCCGTCGTATCGCTTCACCGCCGCCGTCGCCTGCTGCTGGGCGCGGGTGCCGCAATGGCAATGTGCCTGAGCGCGCAGATCGCCGCCGCGCAGACGGCCGCCCAAACTGCCGCCCAGACTGCCGCATCGCAGGCGGTTCCCGATCCGTTGCCCGCCGACCAGACCAATAGCGGTCCGGGCAAGTCGTCGCCGGGCGAGGGCGAGATGGTCAATACGCCGGGGGGCAAGCCTGAGCTGGCGACCGATCCGCTGAGCGGCGAGAGCGTGGTGCTGGACGACGGGCAGGACGACGGGCAAATCATCATCACCGGGTCGCGGATCGAGCGCGACGGCTATACCGCGCCGACCCCGGTGAGCGTGATCAGCGCCAAGGAACTGCAGACCGAGGCTCCCGCCAACATCGCCGATTTCGTCAACACGCTGCCGTCGGTGCGCGGCAGTTCGACCGCGAGCAACTCGTCGGGGTCGCTTTCGAACGGGCTGGCGGGGATTGCTTCGGTAAACCTGCGCTCCCTGGGTGCCAACCGGACGTTGGTGCTGTTCGACGGGCAAAGATCGGTCGCGTCGTCGACCACCGGGATCGTCGACGTCAACACCTTCCCGCAAGGGCTGATCGAGCGGATCGAGGTCGTCACCGGCGGTGCGTCGTCGGCCTATGGCTCGGACGCTGTGTCGGGGGTGATCAACTTCATCCTCGATCGCGACTTCACCGGGCTCAAGGGCGATTACGAATTTGGCGTTACCAATTATTCGGACGGGGCGAACCATAAGGTGTCGCTGACGGGCGGCTTGCCCTTCGCCGATGGACGCGGCCATCTGATCGTGAGCGCCGAGGCGTTCACGCAAAAGGGCCAGCACACGATCGACCGCGACTGGAACCAGGCGGGCTTCTTCCAGATCGACAACCCCGCTTATACCGCGACCAACGGCCAGCCCGCGCGGCTGGTGCAAGGCGGGATCGGTACATCGCAGTTCACGCCGGGCGGGCTCATCAGCACCGGGCCGTTTCGCGGTACCTATTTCGGCACGATCGGCGCCAGCGGCGCGAGCCTGAACCAGCTGCAGTTCGGCGCGACCAACGGCCAGTGGATGGTCGGCGGCGACTACGAGATCACGCGGCAAGGCCATGTCGGTAGCAACACGCTGATCCCCGACGAGGACCGGTCGAGCATCTTCGGGCGTGTCGAATATGAGGTGATGCCCGAGGCGACCTTGTTCCTGACCGGCAGCTTCGCGCATTACGAAGGCGTCAGCTTCTACCAGCAGACGCCGACCACCGGGGTGACGCTGCAAGTGGCGCCGAGCGCGGCCAATGGCGGCTTGATCAACGCCTATCTGCCTACCGCCTTCGTCAGCCAGGTGAATGCGTACAACGCGACCCCAGGCAATGCGCGGGTGAACACCGTCGCGATCGGGACGAGCAATGCCGGCATCCCGGCGCAGGGCAGCAACAACACCCGCGACGTGTTTCGCATCGTCGGCGGGGTCGAGGGCGAGTTCAACGCGATCGGGCGCGAATGGAGCTGGGACGCCTATGTCCAGCGCGGCGTCGCCAAGGTCGACGAGCTGCTGACCAACACCTGGAACACGGCGAAGCTGGCGCTGGCGACCGATGCGGTGCGCGCGCCGGCGGGCAACGCCGCGGGGATCGCGGCCGGCACGATCGTCTGCCGATCTACGCTGACCAATGCGGGCAATGGCTGCGTGCCGATCAACCGGGTCGGGGTAGGCGGGGTGACGCAGGGCGCGCTCGACTATATCTTCAACGACGGCAACCAGCCGCTGCGCGAACAGACGCTGACGCAGACGGTGTCGGCGCTCAACTTCTCGACCAAACGCCTGTTCGACAATTGGCAGGGGCCGGTGTCGATCGCGTTCGGTGCCGAGGCGCGGCGCGAATCGGTGACCGGCACCGTCGATCCGCAGTTCAATTCGGGCTGGATCTACGGCAACTACCTCGTCACCGAGGGGCAATATTCGGTCTATGAAGGCTATCTCGAAACGGTGTTCCCGTTGTTCGAGGGTGCCGATTTGAACGGCGCCTACCGGCTGACTAACTATTCGACCTCGGGCAGCGTCAGCACCTGGAAAGTGGGACTGAGCTGGCAGCCGATCGACGATTTCCGGCTGCGCGGCACCGTCTCGCGCGACATCCGCGCACCCAACCTCGGCGAATTGTTCGCGCCGGGCACCGCGCGGACCAACACCGTCAACGTGCCGCTGGCAGGGGGCGGCTTCCGCGCCGATCAGTTCCTCGAACAGACGGTGGGCAATGCCGATCTCGCGCCCGAAGTCGCCGAGACCTATGGCGCGGGGATCATCTTCACCCCGACCTTCGTGCCGGGGTTCGCGGCGTCGATCGATTACTATAATATCGACCTGAGCGGCGCGATCAGCAACTACACCGCGCAGACGACGGTGAACCTTTGCTACGAGCAGGCGACCGCGCAGGCGTGCGAGAACATCACCACCACCGCGGGCGCAGGCGTGACGACGGCGGGGGCGGCGATCACCGGCATCCGGCTGATCCCGTTCAACTTCGTCGGTATCCAGTCCGAAGGGCTCGATTTCGAGGCGAGCTATCGCCGTCCGCTGGGCGACGGGCAGCTGACGCTGCGCGCGCTGGCGACGCATTATCTGAGCCTCTACACCGACAATGGCGTCGATTTCCCGACCCAGGCGGCGGGGCAGAATAGCGGCAATACCCCCGACTGGACCTATCGCCTGACCGCCGCCTACGACCAGGGCGGGGTCGGACTCCAGCTGACCGGGCGCGGGCTGTCGGGCGGGGTGTACGACAACAGCTTCATCGAGTGCCAGACGACCTGCCCGCCCTCGACGGTACAGAACCGCACGATCAACGACAACCAGATCGAAGGCGCCTTCTACCTCGATTTCGCGGCGAATTATGGCTTCGAGGTGCAGGGGGCCAAGCTGCAGGCGTTCCTGTCGGTGCGCAACCTGCTCGATACCGATCCGGTGCTGGTGGGCAACGGCCCGACGGGCAACAATACCCCCGCTTATCCGCAGACCAACCGCAACCTCTACGACTTTCTCGGCCGCGTATATCGGCTGGGAATCCGCTTCTCATACTGATGCCGAACCCTGGGAGAGCATGGATGATGTCACCGATTTCACGTTTGATCGCGGCTGCGCTGGTGCCCGCGCTGACCGTCACGCCGATCGCCGCACGGGCGCAGACTGCCGCTGCCCCTGCCAACGACGCGCTCAAGGCCGAGGCGGCGGCGGGGGTCGAGGCGCAGGCCAAGCTGGTGCAGGAGATGGTCGATTCGGTCTTCAGCTTCGCCGAGCCGGGCTTTCAGGAATTCCAGACGATGGAATATCTGACCGGCATCCTCGCCAAGAACGGCTTCACGATCACCAAGGGAGTGGCGGGAATCCCCACCGCCTGGACCGCGACCTGGGGCAGCGGCGGGCCGCTGATCGCGCTGGGAAGCGACGTCGACGGCTTGCTGGGGTTGAGCCAGATGCCCGGGTCGCCGACGCTGAAACCCATCGTCGAGGGCGCGCCGGGGCATGGCGAGGGGCATAATTCGGGGATGCCGCTGGTGATCGCCGCGGCGATCGCCGCCAAGCAGGTGATGCAGAAGCACAAGATCCCCGGCCGGCTGATGCTGTGGCCCGGCGTCGCCGAGGAATTGCTCGCGACCAAGGCCTATTATGTCCGCGAAGGGCTGTTCAAGGATGTCGACGCCTGCATCTTCACCCATGTCAGCAGCGATTTCGGCACCGGCTGGGGCAATATGGGCAACAACGCGCTCGTCTCGGCCGAATATAGCTTCAAGGGCAAGACCGCGCATTCGGCGGGGCAGCCCTGGGAAGGTCGCAGCGCGCTCGACGCGGTCGAACTGATGGACATCGCCTGGAACATGCGGCGCGAGCATCTGCCGGTGACGCAGCGTTCGCACTACGTCATCACCGAGGGGGGCGGCCAGCCCAACATCGTCCCCGACAAGGCGACGGTCTGGTATTATTTCCGCGACCAGGACTTTGCCAGCGTCCGCAAGATGTACGAAACCGGCACCGAGATTTCGAAGGCGGCGGCGATGGGGACGGGCACGACGGTCGAGCACCGGTTGCTCGGCTATGCCGCGCCCAATTTCGGCAACAAGCCGCTCGCCGAGGCAGCCTGGGCGAATATCAAGGCGGTGGGCATGCCGAGCTGGTCGGCCGACGACCAGGCGTTCGCCAAGGCGGTGCAGACCAGCAACGGCCGCACCCCCAAGCCGCTGTCGACCGAAGTGCTGCCGCTATCGACCCCCGACACGCGCGAGCGATCGCTGGGCGGCGGATCGGACGATATCGGCGACATCATGTGGACGGTGCCGACGATCACAGTGCGCTTTCCGTCGAACATCCCCAGCCTGATCGGGCACAACGTGCTGTCGGCGATCGCGATGGCGACGCCGATCGCGCACAAGGGCGCGGTGTCGGGCGCCAAGGCGGTGTCGATGACGGTGATCGACCTGATGACCTCGCCGCAGCTGGTGTCCGAGGCCAAGACCTTCTTCACCGACGTCCAGCTGAAGGACCAGAAATACGACCCGGTGGTGACCGCCGCCGACAAGCCCGCGATCCATCTGAACCAGGCGGTGATGGAGCGGATGCGCCCGGCGCTGAAGCCCTATTATTACGACCCCAAGAAGCACAAATCCTATCTCGACCAACTGGGGGTGAGCTATCCCGGCGCGGTCGGGGGGCAATAGGGTCTGTTTTTTGCGAGTGCAGACAGGCGTTTGTACCCCTGGGGCCAGCGCCGCGCCTGACGCGTCAGGAGCAGGGGTGGGCAGGGTCGTCGGGCCGGATCATCATCGGCTGCCGTCTGATCGCGGTCGGTGGGTTGCGGGGTGGGGCGTGAGCCAAGCCAAGGAACGGCGCGCTAGCGGTGTCGCGCCGTTCCTGTCGTCATCGAGCGCCGTCAGAAACCGATACTGGCGGTCAGCTTGAAGGTGCTGTCGGTCCCGCGGGTGCCGATCAGCCCGGCATAGCCCGATGTCACCCGGATGTTCGGGGTGGGCGCCCACACGATATCGATCCCGGCATTCACCGCATCGCGCGACAGGGGAACGCCGGCTATGTCGAAGGTCGACGTGCCCGCGGTAAACCGGGCCGCGCCGCTTGGTGCATCACCGTCGATTCGCCGTTGCCAGGCGGTGACGCCGCGTGCCGACAAACCGTCGACGATCGGCGTGTCGAACCGCAGCCCGGCGCTGGCGAACGCGAAGGATTCGGTTCGTTCCGCGATGGTTAGCGCGGTCACGCCGCCCGCCTCGGCGACGCCGTCGGTGTGGACGCGGAACGCCTGGAAACCGGCGAAGGGCTGGACGGTGCCGCCACCCAGCGGGATCGCATACCCCGCCTCGGCGAAGCTGTGGAAGGTATCGCCGTCATAGTCTCCGCGCAGGCGATCGGCGAACCCCGGAAACGCCACCGACCGGTCGGTGCGGTTGTCGGCCCAGGCATAGCCGATCCCGGCACGAACGCGGATCGCGCCATAGGCACCGCCCGCATAGCCGAGCACATGGATCGTCTTTGCCTCGGCGTCGCTGGTGCGCGCATCGACCGCGAGCTGCGTGCGGGTATAGCCACCCGCGATGCCGATCCGGCCCGTGCCCGCCATGATGTCGACGCCGCCGACGCCGCCGAGCGTTTCGCGGTCGACTGCGGCTGCTTCGATGCTGCCATCGTCCTGACCGCTGTTGGCGAGCACGGTCCCCCATAGCCCGCTCGACGGATCGCCGGCGAGCGTCCGCGACAGGACCGCGCCCTGGACGATCTGCGCATCGCGGACCATCGCGTTGCGCAGCGATGCATGGACTTCGCCGCCGAGCGCATCGAACGCACGCGCCACGGCGTCGTTGTCGGGCACCAGCGTCAGCGCGGCATAGGCGGCGTTGCCGATGCCGAGCGCGGCAAAGGCGGGCGCTACGGCGCGCTGGTTGGTGGTGCGGGCGACCCTGGTGAGGCCGGTACCGGTGCGCGCGACATCGGCGACCACGGCGTTGCCGGTATAGCCCAGTCGCAGCTCGGTGTCGGTGGTCGTCGGCTGGGTGACGGCATAGGTGCCAGCAACGCCGCCTGTTGCGGTGAGCAGCGTGTAGCGGGTGCCGATGGCGCCCGCGGTGCCGGTGATGGCGAGCCGTGCGCCCGACTGCAACGTCGCGGTACCGCCAACGACGATCCGATTCGACAGGCCGGCGGCGCCGATCTCGGCCGCATAGACCGAGCCCGCTTGCTGCACGAGATTGCCGGCGATCGTGATCGTCCCGATGCTGTTGCCCGGCGCGATCGTTCCACCACTGGCGACGACCGCGCTGGCGACGGTGCCGTTGCCGCCCAGTGTCGCGCCCGCCTGCACCGTAACCTTCGAGGGTAGCGTGCCTGCAAGCGTCAGGCGCCCGGCCTCGATGCTGGTGCGGCCGGTGAAGCCAAGCTGATTGCCGATCGTGACATTGCCGGCCCCGGCTTTGACGAGCTCGCCTGTGCCGAGGAGCGTCGCATCGAAGACGCCGTCGCCCGCCTGGTCGATACGCAACGTACCGGCGTTCGCGATCGCGCCCCTCAAGGTCGCCGTGGTGCCGGCTAGCGTTGCGCCCGCGGCGATGCCCGCGCCGTTCGCGAAGCTCGATGCCGTGGTCAGCGACCAGTCGCCGGAGACGATATCGAGACGTTCGAAGTTAACCGCGCCCGCAAAGCTGCCCGTGCCCGTCCCGCCGAGCACGATCTGGTCGGTGCCCGCACCGCCGTCGACGCGGCCGATGATCGCCGAGCCCGGCAGCAGCGCAAGCGTGTCGTTGCCCGCGCCGAAATCGCTCGCCAGCCCGTTGCTGCCCCCGACGATATTGCCCGAATTGATGATTACATCGTCGAATGCGCCGACTAGGGTGGCCGCCGCGCCGGTGCCGCCCTGGATCGTGCCGGCGTTGACGATCGTCGTCGCACCATAGGCGCTGCTGGCCGAGCCGTTGTCGATCAGGATCCCCCGCGTCGCGCCAGAGATGGTCGCGCCGGCTGCGTTCTCGATCGTGCCACCGCCCATCGCGATGCCCTCGGCGCCATTTGGCTGGCCGCCCGAATCGACGCCGTTGGCGCTGAGCCCGCGGATCGTACCGAAATTGCGCACCGTGCCGATCAGGTCGATATCGACGCCGTCTCCGTCGCCATTGGTCGCCACGCCGGCCCACGCGCCAGTGATCGTGCCGTAATTGACGACCATGCCGGTGCCGTCCGAGCCGACGCCCGAGCCGTTGCGACCCTCGATTACCCCAGCGTTGGCCACATCGACCGCGGTGTCGCTGGTGATGCCATGGCGCAGGCCAGAGACGATGCCCGTCGCCAAATTGGTCACGACGCCCGAGCGCGCCTGCCAGTCGATGCCGTCATAGCTGTTGTTGGGGGCGCCATCGGAACGGATCAGCCCGGCATTGGTGACGATTGCGCCCTGGCCCGGGCGGATGGCATCCTGGCCGAACGAGCGGATGACGCCGGTCACATGATTGTTGATGATGATCGACGCCGCACCCGATGCCGCCGCATCGAAATCGAGTGCCTGGCCGCCACCGGTCGTCCGGATCGTGCCGGAATTGTCGATCCGGATACTGCCCGCAGTCGGGTTGGTATTGATCCGGATCGCGTCGTCGGCGCTGGTGATGACGCCGCCCGCGGCGTTGACGATCGCGATCGTGCGCGGCCCGTTAACGCCGGCCACGTTGATCGCACGCCCGCTCGCATTGGTGTTGGCGATCGTGCCTGCGTTGAGGACCGACAAAGTCTGCCCGGTGGTCGCGATCGTCGCGGCGTTCGCGCTGGTCAAGGCCGCGCCTGCGCCGACCATATAATCGGAGCTGGCGAGCGCGCCGGTGAGCGCCAGCGTGCCGCCGGTGACGTTCGTCGCCCCGCTATAGCCTTGCGTGCCGAGCGTCAGCACCCCGGTGCCAGCTTTCGTCACGCTGCCGGTGCCGGTGATCGCGCCGGTGAAGCCGGTGTTGGTGCTCTGGTCGAACACCAGAGCGCCGGCATTCGCGATCGCACCGTTCAGGACCGATCCGGTGCCGATCGCGATTGCTCCCGCAGCGATCGTCGTGCCGCCCGAATAGCGTTGCGCGCCGGTCAGCGTCCAGATCCCCGCATTCACCGCCAGCGTCTCGAAGTTGATTGCGCCGGTGAAGCTGCCCGCGCCGTTCCGCGCGAGGATGACCGCGTCGGAACCTTCGCCACCGTCGATCACGTCCGTGATCCCGGTTGCGGCGCCGGTCTGCACGAAGACGTCATTGCCTCCACCAAAGGTGAGCGCGCCTGCCAGCGTGCCGCCATCGGCGCCATAGCTCGAGCTGGTATAGCCAAGGTCGCTTGCCAGATCGACGTCGCCGACGATCGTGCCGCGGTTGATGAGCGTGCTGCCATAGGCGACGATCGCCTGGGTGGGTCCCTGGATCAGACCGCCGATGTCGTTCAGGATGTTCGATCCGCCATAGACGGACAGCGCGGTGTCTCGTCGGCTCTCGATCCGTCCGGTATTGGTGATCTGGCTCGGCACCGAATAGAAATAGGTCCCAGCGACCGCCGGACCGTCGGTGACGATGCTGCCGCTGTTCTGCAACGTCTCGACCCCCAGCACGCCGCTGCTCCCCGATCCGGCGCTGCTCAGGATGCTGCCCGAATTGATGACCGTCGGGGCGTCGATGCCATAAGCTCCGCCAGCAAGATTGATCGTCCCCGAGTTGATTACCGTGCCGCTGCCGACGATCGCGAAAGGGGTAAAATAGAAATACTCGGATGGGGTGCCGGTAACGTTGATCGTGCCGGCATTCTCGAACCGGCCCGGCCCTGCGATGACCGCATGGGTCGGCAGATAGGCAAACGAATCGGTTGCCGACGCGGTCAGCGTGCCTCGGCTGATCACGTCGAGCGTGTTCGGCGCTGCATCGGAATCGCCGAGCAACCGATCGATGGTCAACGCCGACATGTCGATCAGCGTCCGGTTCGCTGCAGCGATGTCCGCGGTGACATCTGCCTTGCCGCTGCCCGACAGGGTCAAGTTGGTGTCGAGCAGGCCGGTCGCCGTCAGCGTCAGTGCTGCGTCGTTCGTCAACTCGTAGCCGATCGTCTCGAACCCTGCTGGCGGCGCTATCTGCACTGCCGCATCGGCGCCGACGCGGTAGAGAATGCGGTCCAGCCCGTCGCCCGCGTCGACGCCCCCGGTCGCGCCGCCCAGGACCCTGGCCGTGGGTTGCACCAGATCGGTCACGAGCAGGTCGTTGCCGCCGCCGAACCGGATCGCGCCGTTCACCACGCCGCCATTGTCGACGAAGATGTCGGGCGATTGGTCGTAAGAAGAGCGACTCTCGAAATCGACCCCGCCGTTGATCGTCCCAGCATTCAGGACGGTGCCGTTATAACCGGTGCGCGCGCTGATCCCCGTCGCGCCGCTGATCGTGCCGCCCGCCTGATTGTCGACGATTCCGTAATAGGTGATATCGATCCCTACGCCGCTGCCGGTCGCGCCGCCGGTCACGATGCCGGTGTTAACGAACCGTCCGAACGACATCGACAGGCCGCTGGTGGCACCCGCGATCAGGCCGCTGTTGCTCGAAGGCGCGGAGTTCGACTGCGACCCGTTCAGAACCGAGCCGACATTGCCGGTCGATCGGATCGTGCCGCTGTTCACCAGCGCACCCGAATAGACAAGCGCGCCAAAGCCCGATGCGGTGATCGTACCGGTGTTGGTCAGCGCGTTCTGGGTGTAGCTCGTGACGCTGATGCCACCCCCGCCGATCGCAGTGATCGTGCCGTTATTGGTGAGCTCCCCGACATTGACCGAGACGGCTGCGCCAAAGCTGTTGGTAACGTTCGCGGTGATCGCGCCGTTATTCACCAGGGACAATGTGCCGGGGTAGCTCGCCGATATCGCGATCGCCTGCCCGGCGGTGACCAGCGTCGCGGCGTTGACCAGATTGCCCGATCCGGTCGCGGTCAGCCCGTTGGGCAGCCGAATACCGTCAGCAAGCGTTACAGTTGCATCGGCGATCGCCAGGCCGAGCCGTTCGAAGCTCGCCGGTACCGCGGCAGCGTTGAGCGTAGCATCGCCGTCGATCCCGAGATTGAGGGTGTCGGCGCCGCTGCCGGCATCGATGACGCCGGTAACGCTGCCGATCCGCCCGGCCGCGACGTCGAACCGCGCAGTGACGCTATCGTTGCTCGCACCGAGCAGCAGGTCGCCGTTGATCGTGCCCGCGGCGATGTCGAGCGTGGCATTCTGGTTCGCGACTCCGGCCGAGACAACCGATCCGTCGATCGTCCCCGCATTGGTGAGGTTCAGGACCCCGCTGGTGCGGACCGCGACGCTGCCGTTGCTGCCGATCGTCGCACCTGCGGCGTTGGTGACGTTGAGAATGCCGCTGGCCTCGATCGCCGCGCCGGTACCCGCGTTGATGATGCTGCCGGTGTTCTGGACGAGTGCCCCCCCGGTCGACGTCACCGTTGCCGCATTGCCGTTCGAGGTGATGCGACCGTCATTGTTGAGCTGGACGTTATTGAACGCCGATGCGGGAATTCCCGCGATCGCCGATCCGGTGCCACCATCGATCGTGCCCGTGTTCCGGACCGATTGGATCGCACCGGCGACCCCGCCGTTGATCGTTCCGGCGTTGGTGACGAGCGTGGCGAAGGTGAAGTTGGCTGGGGCACCGACGACGATACCGCGGTTGATCGTTCCGAAATTGTCGATCGATCGCGTGACCCCCGCTATCCCCTCGATCCTCCCCCCCACCTGGTTGGTGATCCCGGTGAAATAGGCGCCGCTGTCGGCGACCAGCGCGGGGCCGCTCGTTCCGGTCAGCGTGCCGGCGTTGACGATCGTTGCGGTGAGCGTGCCCGCGGTGTTGTTGGGGTTGGCCTGCAAACGGACTGCGGAGGTCCCGCTGACCGTTCCCGCCGCACCGATGCTGATCGATGTCGCGTTGGGCGGCGACACGGTGCCGAAGGGACTGCCACAAGGGGTGAAGGTTGCACCCGCATAGGGATCGCAGGGGCCGAGATAGCCGAAATATGCATTGGCATTGGTGACGCTGATGCCGGGCCGGACGCCGCCCAGGACGGCGCCGTCGACGACCAGCGTCGACGTAGCACCCGATGTCGCGATCCCCGCCGCATTGGATCCGGCAAGCACGGTCGCGCCGGGCTGGACGACGACACGGGTGCCGCTGGTAGGGACATTGAGCCCGTCGGTGTCGACGCCGCTGCAGGTAGTGGTCCCGTTGACGCTGGTCGGATCGGGCGCGCACTGCGCCGACGCGGGGGATGCCCCGGCGGTGATGGCGAGGACGCTGGTGCCGAGTGCGAACGACACGAGACGCGGCCTGACCGACCACGCCAAAAACTTACCAGCCATGCAATATCCCCCGATGCGCCGTTTCTGGCGAAGCCCCGACGTTGCTATCATCCGGCCCGGGAATGTCGAGCAGAAACAGCAGGTTCCTGTAGAGGAAAGAACGGTTTGCCGTCTGGCACGCGGCCCTTTCATATACGCGGCTGGATGCTCGTTCGATGATCGACCGATCCGCCGGTCGACCGACCAATCGGGTAGTGCGGGGTGGCACCAGCATGCCTGACCGCCTGCCACCGTTTGGATTACCGCCTGGTCGTTGATGGGCGGACCTGCGTTTGCGCGCTTGTCGCCATGCCGTCGAGGGTCTTAGCGGCCGTCTTATCGAGAGGTTGAGCGAAGCGATCAGCGCCATCGTATGCGAACGCCCGTGTCCAAATATGGTGCAAGCGGGCTTTTCGCGTGGCGTGAACCTAGGCCGGGATGGTTCGTTAGAAAGCCGCGTTGGGACTGGCTAGTTCACCATGGCAGGGCCCATGTTATACCGCGATGGGAGCATCATGGTGGCATGAAGTGTTGGTGCGATCGGGGTGGTCGCCCTGGCCCGCGACAAGGCTTGCCGTGGATCGGGCGATTTCGGTCGCGTCACCCGCGGCCGGTTGGTCGTCTGAACCGAGTCGGATGGATGGAACAGATGGCCGTCGAATGCGCGCAGGATGCGGTTCCCCCGCTCAACAGCATCTCGCCCGACGCGTTGCGCTGTCTGATTCGCGAACTCGACCGAAGCGGATATCGGTTCGTCACCACCACCCCGGCAAGCCACGCGCACGTCGTCGCGCGGCAGGGCCGGCAACAGGCCGGCTCGCTGCGCGATATCTTTGGGTGGGGATTACCCTTCGATCGTGGGCAGTTGGTCCCCGAGCTCTTTGCATCGCTGGGCGACGCCAGGATCATCGTCGAACGCGACCGCGGTGTGTTTGCTTCCCGGGTCCGGGTGTCGAGTGCCTGCGACACGCTGTTCCTCCACTCGGCCTATCCGACATTGGCGCAGGATGCGGTATTTCTGGGCCCCGACAGCTACCGATTTGCCGATCTGATCTTGGCGCGGATGGCCCCGCTGGGGCGGGGGTCGCGCATTCTCGATTATGCCGCAGGGGCCGGCGTCGGCGGGATCGCCGCGGCGAGCGCGCAGCGGCAGGCGCATCTGACGATGGCCGACATCAATCCCGATGCGCTATTCCTGGCGTCGATCAACGCGGCGCACGCCGGGCTCGACGCCGATACCGTCTGGGCCACCAGTCCCGCCGGCGTCGAGGGGATGTTCGATCTCATCGTCACCCACCCGCCCTTCATGATCGACCCGAGCGCGCGTGCCTATCGCGACGGTGGCGACCTGTATGGAGCGCGATTGTCGCTCGACTGGATGGTCGCCGCAGCCGCCAAGCTCGTCCCCGGGGGACGGTTGATCCTCCACACCGGCGTCTCGATCGTCGCCGGCCAGGACGTATTGCGGCCGCAGCTCGAGGCGGCGCTGGCGGCAACGGAGTATTCGCTATGGTATCACGAACTCGATCCCGACATTTTCGGCGAGGAACTGGCGACTCCCGCTTATGCCGATGTCGAGCGGATCGCGGCGGTCGGCGCCTGCGTGACGCGTGCGGCGCGCTGACCATCTCGCCTCGGGCGTACGCCAATGCTGCGTCGCTGCGCGGGGGGCTCCCGCTACCTGCCGCTACGAAACGCCGTCATGAGGGTGTCGCTATATTCGCGGTGCGTCGCGGTTACGCGGTGGCAACCCGCTGCCGAGGGCGCGATTCCCAGCGAAGCCGCGGGGGTGAAGGTCGCTTCGCCGAAATATACCCCGTCGATGCCGTCATACAGATCGACACGGACGAAATCGAACGGCGCCGCCAGCGCGCGTGCGGCCGCGATCAACGCGGCAAGACGATCGCGATCGGGGAGGCGATAGTCGTCGGGGGGCACCAGACCATCGCCCGGGTACATCGGCTCGAAACTCGGCACCCGATATAGCCGGCTCCAGGCATCGCCGAAGCGACTATGATCGACCTGGCACAAGAGCGGCTCGCCATCGATGCAATGGAATTTGAAGTCGTTGGGCCGGGTGGTCGCGGCGGCGCGGACGAGCGCTTCGACGATGACCTTGCGCGGCAACCGCCAATATTGCATTTCGCGCATGATGGTTGCGTAGTCGATCGCCGCAAGTTCATGCAGCACATGGATGTCCGCCGGGGCTAGGTCTCCCGTCAGAAAGACGGTCCCGCCGCTGGCGTGCGACGGCTTGGCGATGGCATCGGTACCGATGAACGGCTGCAACAATCCATGGAGGTGGTCGGCCGACCGTACCGACTCCATCGGGATGACCGCGAGGGTTTCGGGCAAGCGCAGGCTTGGGCACAGCCGCTGGGCTTCGGTCTTTGCCGTACTTTTGTCGACCAACGCGCGCTGCAGCGGCGACCATCGTGGATCGATCATCCGACTGAAGATCAGGTCGTTGATCAGTGCCGCGGAATCGAGCGGCGGAAGCGGCCATCGTTCGAACTTCTGCTCGAAATAGGTGCCCGCAATCAGGTGGTTGAAGGCGCGCTCCATCGGCGCGGCACAGGTGAATTCGTGCCATCCCGCGCTGGATAGGTCGCTGTCCTTCATCCGGATGGTTGCCTGCGCTGTCATTCGAGCCTGTGCCACAACCATTCCTATATCCATCGACGGCATATCCCCGGCGGGCGTATCGACACCGCGATCGGGGGAAGGACGCGACCGGTCGGACGCTACCGACGATCTGGCCGCAGCGCTAGGACGCAATACCACCCGCCGATGTGGGTGATTCAATCACCGAAACCATTGCGCTGCGGTCTGGTTGTGTACTCGCATCATTGTCGCCCCCGGTTGTTTGACAGTCGGCGAGCCTGACTAGAGCGACGCGATGCGAGGCGCTGGCGGACTTTACCAAGAAGGTGTGAAACGTGGGTCGAGTGCACCTACATCCCCACCGCGCGCAGATGCCGCGCGAAACCGATCACGCGTTCGGCGACCGCATGAAACCGATGGGCGGCCAGGTCTCGCGTTTCGCAGTCCGAACTGCAAGATACCAGGCTACTGCAGTCGGCCTCCATCACGCCGCAGGAGCTATGGCGCACGCGGCGACCAGGCGCCGCTGCGTGCCTCGGCCAAGAAAGCGGTGCCGGTGATCCAGCAGCATCTGACCGCGGCGCAGAAGATGCAGCGCGGCGGGCACGCGGACCATCGCGGCATGTAGAGGGCGGCGCGTGGGGGCGTCCGGCATTGTGAATGCTCAGCCGTGTTAATGTGCCTCGGCCTAAAGCGGTGCCGCCTGTCAGATCGGCGGCCGCTGCTCGACCATAGCCGAGACGTGGCGGGAGAAGGCGGCTTACCGTGAGGCTGTGTCCGTGAACTCTGGGGCGGGCGATTGATGCGCTGCGCTTGTCGCCGCAAATTCGCCCGCTACCCTTTGTCGGCCTGTATCTGAACGACGTCCGGCGTTACCCTTTTTTGCGTGAGGTTGACCTTGGATCAAACGACGTAAGGTGGCGCGCGGCTGGCACACGCTCAGCTGAACAATGTCGAAACCCGAAAGCGAGTAGGGCGCCCCATTGCTGTCTGGTGGGGACGGGATCGACGTTACGGCAGGTGAGCTTACTCGAAGCCTTGAACACCATCATTCAAGCGGGATGTCCGTCACCGGGAAATGCTTTTCTCTATGGCGTTGATAAGTTTAAGCATTTCTGATTGTGAAACCGGCCAGGCCCAAGTTTCCATCGCAAGTCCTGCGGTTTCGGCATTGAGCAGCTGGCGAGCGCTGAATTTATCGGGGACCACGCCGATGAAACGCGTCGGATATGGTCCCAGCTTGGTAGCGCCCGGGGGGATCGGCTCGAGTAGCACTTGCGCCGGCCTGAACTTGCGCGGAGAAATATTGCCTTGGAGATCTACGATATCGATGATGAGCCCTTCAAGTTTCGCGCGCATGAAATCCTTAAGGAACTGGCCAGTGCCGCGCCCTTTCTGTTCGATGAGGTGCTCCATGTTGGAGATTGACTTGCTCTCGATGATTGCCATTACCCAGATCCGACCGTCCTCGTGGACGGCGCAGAGGGTCCAATCGGCTATCTGCCGTCCGTCCCCGGTTTTCAGACCGCTCAAAAGCTGAAGCTTGCCCCAACCCTTGCCGCGAGCCGCCAATTGTGTTTCCAACTCCCGCGTCAATCTCGCCATTTCCTTCATTTCGGCGATGAGGCGTTCGACGGTTAAGCCGCGCACGACGACGTCAACCATTTTACCGCGATTGTGAACGGTAAGATATATCTCGACAAAGGCCTGGTCGCTGACCTTATCCAACCATTCAAACCGGGATAGGAGCTGGGCGCGAAGCCGCTGAGCAACTTCCGCTGTCACGCCCCCCATGATCAACATCTGTGCGACATCTACACGGTACCCCTCAAGGGCTGCCGACGACAGGGACTTCCAGCGCGCCGAGACCATTTTTTTGTCGATGATCAGGAAAAGACGGACGCGTGCCCCAAATTTCGTTTGCATCACCCTTTCGAGCAGCTGGATCTCACGAGCGGCCGCCATCGGTCAGATACCTATCGCCTGCTTTTCGGCGGCGGTTGGCGCTAGGACTCCAAGCATGTGCATGGCGTCGAGCGCGGGTGGCTCGACAATCATCCGCACGACCTCGAAAAGCGCGACGCCGACAGGCCTTCCGAGCATCTCGCCCTGCCGTTGCGGATCGGTCTCGAGCAAGACCGTTCTCGCCCAACTAGTTCCTTCCCCGGCCAGCAGCTCGAATAATTCATCCGCTCCCAGCGCTAGTGTTTCTAGCAATGCGCCAGCCTTTACGATGCTGTCCACCAACCCGATCATTTGAAGAAATCGTTCTGCCTCGAACATCTCGATCATTCGCCGAGCCGCTGCTATCGAGTCGGGTGTAAGGCCAGTCGGGTTCAGCTCGACGATGGGGCGGCGTAGCCATTCATCGAAGCCGGCGGCGAGCGCGTGACCGAACGCGGCTCCCAGTTCAGCGCTGAAAAGTTGGCGTAGCGCAGCATAGTCGCGCCGAAAGTCCTCCTGCATTACCGCGTAGCGAGCCTTCGCGCCACGATGGACTCCGGTTGCAAAGCCTGACGCCAGCTTTGCCGCATCGATTGCGTCCGAGATCGGCTTTTCGATCAAATAGAAACCAGGGGAAACGCCGGGGTCTTCAACGGAAGCACGCACCCGTGACACTAACAGCGCAACGACATACTCGCTCCGGCTTTCGTCGAAATTCTTCAGCGGGAAGACAGGCAGCGCCATGAACGGGTCAGGTGTCTGGACCGGATCCCCCGATGTGGATCCTGATGTTGTCCAGATCGCTGAAGGGAGCGCTGGCGACAGTCGTCCGGATATTTGCCTCCGCGTCTTCGGATTTAGCCCGCGCTGCAGCCAAGGCGCCCTCGGCATCCAGGCGAGCCTTCGCCGCGTCGTCGGCGGCTGATGTTGTGGCCTGAAGCACTTCCAGGTGGGTCCCGTCGGTCGGCAGGGACTCTTCCCAATAGCCCAGACACTTTACCGGCTGATCGATCCCGGGGCACGTGGCGACGGTGCTGCCCGTTGCGTGTGGTGCCTCGATGTCCGATCCAAAATTCGCGAGGCGATATGTGGCCAATTCCTTGACCAGATACTCGATCATCGCTTCCACTGCCGTCGAGCCGGGCCCGCCGATGCGGCGCTCCATCAGCCAGCGCAGGGCTTCAGCCTCGGCCTCCGGTCGGATCGGCAGATAGATCCTTGCCCAGCTCGCGTTGAGGAAGCTGTCGGCCGCGCCCTTTGCGTCGTTGAGTTCGGGGCCGTTCCACCATGACGGATAAAGCCGGATAGTAATACGCGGGAAGTCGAAAATGCGCTCCCAAAGATCGAGTTCCCAGGGGTCGTCCCTGACCTGCGCTGGGAAGGCCTGCTCGATCAGCGTGCCGATGATCTCGGTGGTGGTATCGACATTGGCAATCAATTGGGCGCGTTCCAAATCCCAATCCATATCGACTGCGCGGGTTGCCGCGGCGTTGGCGATTGCCAGCCTCGAATTGTAATCGGCCAGTTGCGACGTGTAGGTCGCATACGCGGCCCCATACGCCTGATCGATGCCAGGATTGGGTGCGGGAACGAAGTTCGCGGTGCAGGTTAGCGTTGCCGTGCCGCGCCCCTGCCAAAAATCCGGCTGGAACGGGTTCCGGCAGTCAGCGACACCCACATGAACGATCAGCCGTACGCCCGACCCCGTTTGCGCGAAGGTAACCAGATTGGCATGCGACGGGCGCGACATGGTGAAGTCGAAATCGACGGTGGGTGCCTGACCGTCCCAGATATAACCTGGAGGCGCAGCGATATCGATCGTGTAGTCCGCACTCTGGCCGCCCCACACCGGATCGAAACGGTCCGCCATCTCGACCGCCTGACCGGATTGCGGCAGGCCTGCTGTCGGAGATAGCGGGGCCACAGGGCGGGGGCCGACGTCGACCTCCGCCAGCGCGGCCGTACGCAATTCCGCCCGGCGCCGGTTTAGGCGTTCGAGGAACATTTTGCCCGGTTCGGCCACTGACGGCGCCCAGCAAAGCCTTACGCCATAACGCTCATGAAAGATCTGGAGCCGCTGCTGAACTTTGAAGTATAGCAGATCATAGGGCGCCAGCGCGTTGCTATTTCGTAGTACGCGCTTGCTGCTCGTATCGAAACGGCTTTCCTGGGATAGCTTGAAAACTGTTTTGTGTTGACGCCGCTGTTTCGCCGCGACTTTGCGGGTCGCATTTTCGGTGAGTTTGGTCGAACTTCGCGCGGTCCGATTATCGCCGTCGGTCAGGTCGTTCGCCTGACTCGCCGAGGCTTCGACGCCAACGCCCTCATAACTTCCGGAAACCTTCTGTCCGGTGTTGTCGCTGCGCTTGCGGCCGAGCGAAACCTGCCAGTCGAGGCTCTCGCTTAGCTCGGTTGCGTAGGTTGAGGAGAGTTCGAGATCGGCAGTGGTTTCCGACTCGCTTGCTTCTTCGAAAGCGCGTTCAATCTTGGTAAAGGAGCGCTGCTCGATCGTCACTTCTTCGCCGGGCGCGAGGCTGATCGTCGTCAGGTGTTCACCGAGGGCGAACCCCGCTGGGCGGAGCCTGGTCCGATCGAGAAATAGCCAGCCGAACTCGGTGCCGAGTTGAGCCGTGACCTGAGTAGTCGGCTGCGTCGTCGCCAGATCATCGGTATCACCGCCGATATAGCTGTCGGTCTCGGCGCGGTTACGCCAAATTTGCGCACGCTCATAGATTTCCGCAGGTACGTCTGCCTTTTTGGCATCCGCGGGGCTCATCCGCGCGACGAACCGCGCGGCGCGGTCGATCTGGCTGGCGGTCAAGGCGTAAGGCCAGCCGCCCCCTTTGATCGGCAACGCGTAGGGGACGAACTGATTGACCAGCACCAAACGATCGGCGGGCGCATTGCTGGTGTCAAGCGCACCTGCAGCGATCGTGAAGGCCTTCGCTTCTTGCATGCCACCAGGTCCTTCCCCTGTCGCCAGATAGTTGAGCCAATGTAACGTGTATGAATCGTCCATGTAAAGTGAAATCTATTCTGCAATAGTGGTAATAACGCGCACCGTCCGCAAACATGCGATATTACAAAGAATAATCGCTGGCTTTAATGTATCTGTAATGTACCTAAATCTCGACCCAGCCAACCGTCGGGATCGGAGTTCATCTGCGCATGCTACCATGTACGGGAGAAGCCGCGACATCGTAAGACGTGTGCACTGGCTTCGAACGCTCCACGCACTGGCTTCGGACTCACTCAGCAGCGCGCTCGCCGATTTTTCGATCGGTAGCGTGTCTGCCCCGGTGGCCACGACAAGATTTTCGAGCGCGGCGACGGTCCGCTGACACTGGGTTGGGAGCCATGACGGCGACCACTCGAACCCACCGAACCAATAATCGACCGAGTCGATTGTTTCAGGGCGGGTGAGCAACTCTTCAAGATCCGACGCGGTCCACGGTTCGAACAGGACGGTTTTGCCGAGCGCCGAAGCGACAGCCTCCCATTTCGCCGTGTGTAGGTCCAAGCCATCCCAGCTATTCGCCCGTAGTGTGCCGCCCTTCGTTGTCCGTTGCGTGCGCCCCGTCAGCACACACGCGATCGTCATCGTGCTCAACTTGGGGTGGGTAGCCCGCGTCGTGGCTACCGATTTGTCGACCGCGCCCCAATACAAGCTAAGGCTCTGCCGCCGCAATAGAGAAGGGTTTTCTTCGACAAGGTGGTAGCGCGATATTTGTCAGGACAATCAGCGGATCTGGCCCATACTGAAGCGCGGCCGGCGACGACAACGCATGATGAGCGTCTGCTTTGCAACTCAGGTCGTCCGAGACCTGCTAGTCCGCTTCCGGCCCAGAGCCAGTCGTTCTTCCACAAAATTTTATCGGTAAGGCGCAGACCGTCGATTGTTGGTTATGATCAAAAAAGGGTAACTAGTGACCCAGTTAGGTCCAAGGCAGCCCATTGAAGCCGACAGAAAGTGTGGGACCAAATGTAAGTGATGTTTTCACCGTGCCGCCAAAAAGCCCTGAATACCAGCGATCCTGGCTTGACGATGGTGACCCCTACGGTAGCCACGCAAGCTCGGTAAATACCTGTAAATAGACAACAAAACGTCTATCTGAAGCGGAGGTGCCATCGTAAATACCATCAACTGCCTGAGATGCTGTCGATCGTTAAGAGTGGGCGCGACCGTGCCGCTTGAGTCAGTGTAGGAGAGACTGCGGTTCGAAGGGCGTCGCATTCGGAGCATACGGGAAAGTTGTCGCTGAACATTCCCTCTCGCACAATCAGGGGGTTGCCGCATAGAGAGCAAGCCTTAGCGAGCGTTTCTAACGGGGGCGACCAATCCAGGGGCCGCAACATGGGGAATGGGTCCAGGCTTGGTTTTTTGTCCATCACAGATAGATATGCTGGCCGAGTTAACGCCGGCTGACAGGCCTAGTCAGGTCCTTTTAACAAGGCTGATGGTCGAGACGGCACCTCGGCGTCGCCGCCGGCTTAGTTGCCGGAATTGCTTTCGTCTGGCTGTGTAGCCGCGGATTGCATCACACTCAGGTTCATCACGTAGAGAATGAGACCCGCCTCGTCGGTCACGTCGATCTGCCACTCTTGGTCGATCCAAATCTTGTCGGCATGCTCTTGGAGCAGGTTGCCCACAAACTTCGCAGCCTCCCCCCGCGCCGCCGTATGATCCGGAAGCTCGATGCTGAACGTGTCCCATACATGGGAGGCGTTTCTTGTCTCGATATTGTATTTCGGCACCTTAAGCTCCTTGGTCGCGCCATGAGCACCATGCCACTTTGGCTACAGCGTATAGCGCGCTGTCAGTCGATCTCGGCACACGCGGGGTACGCCTAAACGGCCTGACGCAACCGACGATGAAGATAGTTCTCATCGAACCCGGCGATTTGCACTAGCTTGACCGGGTCCGATATGATGACGCTGCCGCGTTTGAGCGCCATAGCGCCCGACAGCCGTAGCTCCTTCAGGATCCGGTTGATGTGAACCGCCGTCATACCCAATGCGTCGGCCAGTATCGTTTGCGACAGCGGCAGATCGAACTCGCCATTGCCGGTCGAACCGATCGTGTGGGCACGCAGGTAAAGCTCGCAGATCAGATGCGCGACGCGCTCGGCGGCGCTGCGGCGCCCCATGCTGACGATCCATGCGCGCATGATCCCCTCATCGACGAGCTGCGCAGAATACATCGCCCGGGCGATGTTAGGATGCGCCGCCATCATCGCCTGCATCTCCTCCTTGGAGACAGTGGCAACCTTGGCGGGGGTGATGACCTGGATGCTATGGTCCATCTCTGCCAGCAGCCTGATGTGCAGATCGCAGGCGTCGCCCGGCATCAGGAACGCCATGATCTGCCGCGCTCCGCTGGGCAGGATTTTATAGCGGCACGCCCAGCCCTCAAGAATGACGAACATCGGACCCGGCTCATCGCCCTCCCGGATCAGGTCGTGACGAGCAACATACTGGCGCTGGCGCGAAACGGCTTTTTCGAGCGCAGCGACATCGTCGTCCGTCAGCTCGGCCAATCCGCTTAGTTTCTGGGTGAACGGATTGATCATTCTGATGGCATAGCGCCTTCTTTCAGCAAATGATAATAAGTAAAATTATTGTCAGGGATTTATAAGATGTTGCGACTGCGAAGAAGCGGTCGAGGCGCCGATTTTCGGTAGGCAAATAAATGGGTGTGTCACGACTTGGATCGTTTCCGTGCGCCATTCAGGCTCGCTTCGGACAATAATTTCGATCGGATCGAACCAAACGGCAGGTCAGGAGTTGAGGTGACGTTATTCGATAGACATTGACGAAAGTTATTGTCGAAAGTTGTTGTATGTTGCGAACGTACAGGACGGGATGGGGTATCCAACCGCTACCGTCGGCAAGCTTCACCAAGCGTAAGCGGCCGACTGATCGCGTGCTCCAGCTTGTACAAAAGGCGTTTCAATGCCGTCCAACGACAACCATCCGATACGGAATACTGCCACCCCCGATGGGCATGGGCAGGCCGCACTGCTGCTCGCCGAAAGCCTGATTCACGGGCTCTGCGAGAAATCCGTCCTGACCAATCTCGAAGCGATTGAGATCGTTGACCGTGCGGTTGACGTTCAGTTTGATCTGGCGGAGGCGGCGGACGGGGCGGGCGCGCCGATGTGGCGGTCGCATGCGTTGCTGTCGAGCATCGCGACGTCGCTGCGAACCGACGTTGGCGAGCCGACCCCGCCGCGCCTGGTATCATGACCATGTGTCATGCGCTGATCATCGAGGACGAATGGGTAATCGCTGAATATCTCGCACTGCTTGCCGAGGACGCGGGCGCTACCTCTGTTGCCATCGCTTTCACGGAAAACGAGGCGGTACTGGCAGCGCACGACCACAAACCCGACATCATCCTGTCGGATGTCATTTTGACGGCTGGGACCGGTCCCTGCGCTGTGCGCACCATCATATCGGAACTAGGCGAAATTCCGGTTATCTTCATCACGGCAACACCCAGTCAGTGCTATCCTCGCAAGCCGTCGAGCGTAGTTTTTGACAAGCCGTTCGCTGCGGCGGACGTTACCGACATGTTTCGTCGGCTCGCTCACCTGTAGGCGGGTGGGGCGCTTGCTTCACCGATACTGGGCTGAGTACGGGTGCGGACAGCAGCCAAGCGAAGCCCGCCCTACCGCCGGCGCGCAGCTGGCTCCAATAATCGCTCATTGCCCCGCACTGCGTCAGATGCGCGGCAAGATTTCCGGACTCTGCCCCCATCCGCACTAATCTATGTTTATTCCTGCCTCGGCGAGCGCGATAAAACGTGTGCAGGGGAGCTCGGCATGACCAATGCATTTTCTGACCGGCTGCGTGGGTACGGCCGACTCAACGACGAGGATGAGCGGCTGCTCGCCGCTGCATGCCAAAATGTTCGAACATTACGAGCGGGCCATCATCTCATCCGCGAAGGCGATCGGCCCGACCCCGTATTCGTGATACTCGAAGGCTGGGCCTGCCGGTACAAGCTTCTGCCAGATGGCTCCCGCCAGATAATGACCTTTATGATGCCGGGCGATTTTTGCGACATCCATATCGCGGTGCTCGAGGCGATGGATCATAACATCGTTACCCTGACCCGGACCAAGGTAGCCACACTTCCGCGAGCGAAGATGCAGGCGCTGGTCGAGGCGCGGCCTACGATTACCCGAGCCTTTTGGTGGGCCCAGTTGGTCGATACCGGCGTGCTTCGCGCCTGGGTCGTCAGCATGGGACGAAGAACGGCTATTGAACGGGTCTCGCACCTGATGTGCGAGCTGTATATTCGCATGCGCGATGTCGGCTTGGCGAGCCACAACAGGTGTGAAATGCCACTCACTCAGTTGGTTCTGGCCGACGCGCTGGGCCTCACGCCGGTACACGTGAATCGCACAGTGAAGGAGTTGCGCCAAGCCGGGGTGATGGATCTCGGCCGCGGGTGGCTGACGATATTGCGGCCGGCGGAGATGGCCCGCATCGCGGGATTCGACGCCAACTATCTCCATCAGCGTTTGGCGGGGCCGGGCAAGTTCGCGGTTGCTCTAGCAGAGCGCACTGCAACCGCAGGGAGGGCAGCACGGGGCCTTACTCCCGCCCCCCAATAGTGACGAAAAGGAGTGGTGCTGAGCCCAAAGGGACCCAGTCTGTAGCCCGCGGAAAAGCTGCACAAAATAGGTGGTGCTAGCTGGCCAAGGAAATCAGCCTCATTAAGCCCGGACCGCAAACAAACTCAGGGAGCAACGGCCATGGCCACTAAATCCAATCGGGAGAGCGCCAATGATGCTCGCGCATCCGCTGCGTCATCGAACCTAGCCAACGTGCGTGATCGAAACCTGCGATCTGCCGAAGCGTATGACGCCCTGGCTGACCGAGAGGAATACGTCGCCGCGAAAGCCAAGGTGCGCATAGCGGAAGCTGCGGACCGATTGGCGGGAACGGCAACCCAAGATCCAGCGTAACGCGGCAGGCTTTTAGTTGTCGACTTTTTCGGCAAATCGGCTGGCTTCTCCCGATCCAGGCTAGGCTTATTGCGACCGTGGTTCGTTCCCGCTCGGGCGCTAAGCGGCTTCTGTCGGGCTCGATTACCACAGAGACCATAAGCCATAGGAAGACCAGGAACCTCGCTGGTTTTCGGCCGGTCTGAACCGAAGCAATGTCAATTTGTGTGGCTAACAAGCATCGGGCTCGCCGATCACCATTAATCTCGCGTCGCGCGAGGCTTTCGCCATCGGCGGGGTTCTATTGCAGCAAATTGGCCAATCGATCCAGATAGGCGCCCTCTCCATTCCTTGCTCGGCTTATAGAATGGGACGCGTTTCGCGCATATCGATACAGTCTGGCCCGTACGAGGATCTCGACCCTCGCGGGCAGCACGGGAACGGGTGACAAATGTACCGAAGCCGCGCACTTCGACACGTCCGTCGCCAGCTAAGGCCAGCACGATCTGGTTGAAAAAGACGTCCACGACCTTTTGCGCATCACCAAAGGTTAAGTCTGGATTGTCGCGCGCGATTGCCAGGACTAAATCGGACCGGACCATTTCTGCCTCCTGTCATGGCTGCCACCGTCGAGCCACCCGCGGGCTGCTTCCTGACGGTACAAAATCCCGCTACCCAAACGCAATGCGATTCCGACCTCTATGACCGGCGATCGGCTAGCGGTCCCGCTGTTCCCGCCGCAGGTCGGAACTAATGCGCCCCGGCGTCACTTTGGCCGCGATAGGATCCCCGACAAGCCGGGATCGCCGCCAAATCAAATCCGGCTGGCGTTGCTGCTGGCGTCAAACCGAAGCATTCTCGTCACATGGTTGGCCTACGGCGGGCGGGGCGTCGCCTCGGCTGCGGACAGCAACCCGCCGGGGCGACTACCACCCGCCCACTAGCCGCCCCGTGATCGCTCGCTCGATATTATCGACGGGTCACCCGGTTGTTGGTGGCGATGCTCACGAATTCCGGGCCGCCTCAACCGCTTGGCGATGACGCACGGTGTCAAAGCGCTCAGCCTCGTCGAACCCTACGGTAGCAAAAGAATCTGCGGACGCGCCGCCTTTCCCAAAAGGATGGTATTCTGAGGTTCTGCTCGCACTGGCAGCACGCGGGCTGCATCGGATATAGGCGCCACCGAAACGCTCGGACTCTCGCTAAATCTAGTGCGATATTTACGGTTAATCGCTTCGGGGTGCGCGCACGATCAGCGGCGATCTAATAATGGAGTTGGCTGAGGAGGTGAAGCGCTGGTGAGTTTTCCAAGATACAGGACTGCCGAGTAGCTAGATGTACCGTCGGGTTCAATCCGGGTCCCTGCGGGCACTGGGGTAGCCGGAGCGGGGGAGGAAATGACACCGCATTCAGTCATAGATGCGCAGGCCCATTGCTCCCCGCCGCTCCTTTCGAACGTGACACTGACCGTCTGTTTCCTCGGAAGTAGGCCGGCTGCTGGCATATAGGACGGGTTTGAATACGAAACTTTGGTCCGCATAGCATGAACATTACCAACTAGTGCGATCACAAGATGATCGGGCCGCGAAGCACGCTTTAGTTCTCCAGCCATCGCAGCCTCGTACTCGGCTGCACTGGCAACAGCGGTGACGGGCTGGAACGCTATTACGCCGGCAATCTTTCCGCGGGAGTACATTGTGCGCCAGCGCTCAAAGAGGCGAAATTGCGCCTGACTGGAGCGGCCGTCTTTGAAGGTGTTTGTCCATATAGCGCTTTTTAGGAACACGTCGCGGGCAGCGGCGCCGCCGTTGGAGGTAAGAAACGTATCGATTGCGGACTGTTCCGAGGCAGGTTGCTCCACCGCTACTAGGACTTTTCGCGATATAGACGCGCCGCAGATGATATCCCCAAAGGCCTCGGGCTCTTCGTTAGTTCCGTGATCCTCCCCGATAAATAGCCAATTTATGGATGGACTGGACCACAACGTGTTACTTCCTGGAATACTTTCGCAATCAGCTGCTAAAAGAGCTGTGATTAGGAGTGTAATTGAGATCGCCATTCAGTTTCCGATCCAGCGATGTTATCATCGTCCTATGCCACGACTGCGGCCCACAACCAAGCTCAAGTCGATGAGCTGTTTGAAACCATGCTTGGGGTTGGATTCCGGCCGTTATCAGAAAGCCGCTCACGGTAGATGAGCGGCCACGGTTATGCGGACGATCGCCCTTCAGCCGTCGCGCGGCGTTGAACACGGCTCCGCCGTGGTGAGTGCGCGGGATGGTCGACGTCGCAACCGTTTCACCCCCCCTGTGGCTCATTTCCCAATTTGGATCCGGTTTTGGGACTACAGCCTGACCCGTGAAGCATCATGCCACAAGCGATACCCGTTCAATTGTTCGCGTTCGTTTTCGCCGCCTTAGCCAAGGCTTCAATGAACACGCGAACCTTCGCCGACAAAGCGCGATGGCTTGCATATAGGGCGTGGATCACAACCTGATGGGTAGGACCGTCAGGCCAAAGACGAACAAGTCGACCATCATGGACATGAGACTTCGCAAGGAAGTCCGGCAGCCGAGCAATGCCTGCGCTACCTAATACTGAAGGTAGCATCGCGGCGGCGTCGGATATCATCAGGGTCGGTGAGAATTCGGCGACGCCCCCGGTGTTGTCGTAATATACCACCGGCCGATCAGTATAGTCGATTAGGGCATGAGTCCTCAGATCGGCAGCGCACAACGGTATCCCGCGCGCCGCGAAGTAGTCGGAGCTGGCGCAAAGCCACGTTTGCGAAGTCAGTAGACGTTTCGCGATCAGATCGCTGTCGGTCAACGGACCGACTCTGATGACCATATCTACGACCTCGGCAGGCATGTCGATTACGCGGTCATCAATGGTCAGAACCACGCGCACTTGCGGAAATGCCGCCATGAACTGGGGCAGCATCGGTGCGACCAGTGCGGTTGCGATCGTGAAGGGCAGGCTGATGCGCAGCGTGCCGCTTGGCATGCCAGAAAGACCGTCGAGCGCCGCGCCGGCCTCGTCCACATCTGCGAGGATACGCAGGGCGTGTGGTCGGAACAATGTCCCGGCATCTGTCAATCGCATATGCCGGGTCGAGCGCTCCAGAAGCACAGCACCGACTTGCTGCTCGAGCCGGGAAAGGGCGCGACTGACGCGTGATTTGGGCAATCCCAAGGCGCGCGCTGCGGCAGAGACGCTCATCAGATCGCTGATCCGAACGAAGGCGCGGAGATCGGTAAGATCCATCATCGTTGCAACATCTGCAACACCGGTCGCGGTTTGACCATCTAAACGTGACCATCGGCGACGACTATCCTTCTTTCGAACTGCAAACGAAAGAATGTCATGAACAGAAGCAATCCGACCGGTCGCGACACCGTCACAGCGTTCCCAATCCGGGTGCCGGACGCCGACCTGACTTACCTTGGCGACCGGCTGCGGGGCACTCGCTGGCCAGATGCCGGCACTGCGACGGATCGACGCCAGGGGCCTGATCTTCCTACCATTCAGCGGTTGGTCGACCGCTGGCGCGACGGCTATGACTGGCGGGCGACAGAAGCCTTGCTCAATGGGTGGGGCAGCAGCCGGACGGTCATCGACGGCCTAGGTATCCATTTTTTGCACGTCCGTTCACCGCAGGCCGATGCCACGCCGCTTCTTCTGACACATGGATGGCCAGGCTCGATCCTGGAGTTCCGCGATGTGATTGGTCCGCTGTCCGATCCGGTGTCGCATGGCGGCAGCGCGTCCGATGCCTTTCACGTCGTGATCCCATCGCTCCCTGGGTTCGGATTTTCCGACAAACCTTCCGAACCCGGTTGGGGCGTCGGTCGAACTGCGACCGCTTGGATCGAGCTAATGCACCGACTGGGTTACAGAGATCGGTGGTTCGCGCAGGGCGGCGATTGGGGGGCGGCGGTGACAAGCGCGCTTGCCCATATGCGGGCGCCAGGCCTTTCCGGCATCCATCTCAATATGGTGATGTTTCAGCCGACATTGGAGGAGGTAGAGAACGCGACGCCTGACGAGCGCCGGATGCTCGCCGATGCCCAGCGCTATGACCGGGAATATTCCGCGTACATGAAGCTCCAGTGCACCCGTCCGCAATCAGCCGCGTTCGCGCTGGCGGACTCGCCCATCGGGCTTGCGGCATGGATTTACGCCCTGTTTCAGGACGTCTCCGACAGCGGCGGTCGGCCCGAGCGCGTCATTGCGCTCGATCATCTAATCGACGACGTAATGCTTTACTGGCTACCGAACGCAGGCCCCAGCTCGGCGCGCTTCTACTGGGAAGCTGCACAAGAGATGGCACAGGGGATTGTCCACGACCCGATGCCGCTGCCCGCGGGCGTCAGCATGTTTCCCGGCGAGCAGGTCCGCCTGTCAAAGCGATGGGCGGAGCGGCGTTTCGCCGACCTCCGCTTCTTCGCCGAGGCGGATCGCGGAGGCCATTTTGCCGCGATGGAGAACCCGCCGATATTCGTGGAGCATGTCCGCGCGACCTTTCGAACCATGCCGTAGGACCAACGATCGCGACCCGATCCGGCATGACAATCGTGCGGGCGAGGACGTTCCTGAAAAGGATGGTCAATCGAGAAGCGCAGGCTTTGTCGTGACGTCAGCCCGGGGACCGCTCGGGCATGGCTGTTGCGACGACGCCTGCTGGGATTGGAAGCGCGCGACGAACTCGGCCATCATCGCCCCATTGCGTCCATTGAAATGCTCATCCAGCGGTTGGCAACTTTTGACGCGCTCCGTACGGAAAGCGCGATAGTCACCCCGGACCTCGCACCACGCACCGATCATGGTCACATGGCTGAAGAGGTACAGCCCGAGTGGCCATATCGTCCGCGTTGTGGGTGATCCTTTGGCATCCTGATAGTCGACCCGCAGCTTGCGGTTTTCGCGGATGGCTGCGCGGATGAGGGGAACATACTCCCCGAAGCTTACCCCGTCTTCCAGCGGATGCGGAACCAGCAGCTTGGCGATCCGAATATGTTGCAGCACATCTGGCGGGACGACAGCCTGCACCTTGGCCAAGGCATCAGCCGCCCCTCGCGCCAGCCCGGCGTCACCGCGCTCCATCACCATCGTGAGACCCAGAACGATCGCGTCAATCTCGGCAGAGTGGAACATTAGGGGTGGGAGGTCGTAGCCGCCGCGCAGGACATACCCCAGGCCAACTTCGCCTTCGATGGGCACGCGCGACGCTTGAAGCGTGACGATGTCGCGGTAGATCGTCCGGGGTACGACCTCCAGTTCGCTCGCCAGCATCGCCGCCGTCACCGGCGCGGTCGATCGGCGCAGAATCTGGATAATCTGCAGCAGGCGATCGGCACGACGCATGTGGGGCTCCCGCTCCCGTCACTACTGACAGAACGCTGTCAGTAGCCCTGCATTACAAAAGCTCCACCACACAAAATCAAGGAGCCTGACCGTGAATCCTTTCGACGAAACCATCCTCGACCATCTGAATATCGGTGTGTCGGATGCGGCACGATCCAAGGCATTCTACGAAGCGGCGCTGGCGCCGCTGGGCCTCAAACTCCTCCACACATTCTCACCCCAACAGGCAGAAGAAGGTGGAGAGCAGCAAAAGACGCAGGGCACGATCCACGGCTTTGGCCGGCAGTACAAACCGCTATTTTGGATCGTCGGCAACGCGCGGGTCGGGGAGGCAACCCACTTCGCTTTCAAGGCGAGGACGCGAGCGGAGGTGGATGCGTTCCACACCGCAGCGCTTGCTGCCGGAGGCACTGATAACGGCGCGCCTGGATTGCGGCGCTACCACGAAAACTACTACGCCGCGTTCGTTCACGATCCTGACGGGATCAATATCGAGGCGGTGTGCAATTCTCCTGAATGATCGACGTCGACCGGCGGGCAGATTGTTACCGATGGCCCGCGATTCCCAAAAGGGATCAAGAATTGGGAACGCCATCCTTCCTCAAAACTGGGTCCTGCCTAATGATGGAAACGCCAACACCCGGCGTTGGGAGACAGCTACCGTTCCTATTAGCTTCATGTAGGAGTGATGTCTTGCGGATCAGGCAAGTAGCTGAGCAGCTCGCCAGGCTGGCACTCAAGGATAAGACACAGTCGGGCAAGCGTAGAAAAACGGATGCCGCGAACCTTTCCTGAACGAAACAATGATAATTGAGTTTCGCTCAAGCCTACTTCTCGTGCGACGTCTTTGCCAGTGACCCCGCGTCGAGCGAGTACCGCATCTAATGTCACCTGCATCGGCATTACAGGATTTCAGCGAGTTCGGCGCGCGCTCTGACTGCGTCACGAAGCGGTCGTGCAAGAACAAACAGCAACAGCCCGACGCAACCAAGGGTGATTGCCGCAACATCAAAGATTCCCTGGCTGGTCGATACGCCGAGTAGCAGCCTAACGAGCCACAGCTCGCCGAACACTCTCGCGACGCCTCCCAAGAATAGGCAGATACCGAGGTGTTCCAGCAGCGTAGCGAGTGCCGCTTCCACCGCCTCACCTTTTGCGATCGCGGCATGGGCATGCTGAATCATCCAGATGGCAGCGAGGTAAAACACTGTAGGAAGGGTTGCGACGAGGTATTTTATCTTGGTCCCTTCGGCGCGTTCGGCGTCCAGCAGACCGGTGCTATTCAGCACCACCCCGAGCAACGCGAACGCCAAAACGATCAACGTCAGATAACGCGCGCCTTTGACGATCCTCAGATTCGACATGTGAGCCTCCAAATTTATATCTAACTTAAACAATGCTACGGAGTTTAAGCAAGAGTTAAATTTGGATAACGCCGCAGGCGGCCGTCACCTATGGCCCGTAGTGGTTCGACTCCCTTTCCCGATTGGGAACGTCTGGTGAGCAAAACCGGCCGGGCCAGCGCAAAAGAGGCGACGCCCGCAAAACCGCGGCTCCCATTTTCTCAAAACCCGTTCCCAATTGTGCTTTCCCAAAATGGGCGGTTGGAGATGGAGTTATGGGAATGCCGAGGCAGCCCTCGAACGGCCGGCTTCGGGACGACGAGGGGGGCAACAAGCCGACCGAGATTTGCCGTCAGCTGATCGGCCGCTTTGCGCCGTGGCGCTGATGCAAAACTTTTGATTTTTGCATCACGCCGTTCCCGATGGAGGGCAGTAGGAACCGGTCGTTTACAGTTGTCTAATAGGCTCGCTGGATGAGCTTCAAAAAGCCCTTTCGAGCCGTTCCGGTAAAACTGGGAAGCCACTATCGTCGTAAGCAGCGTACTAGCGACCGGAGATCGACGATCAAGGTTTTCAGCGCTGCTATCGCGGCCGGGGCCATCCTAGGAGTTGGGAGCATCGTTCTTGATGAGGATGGACGAGCCCGGATGGTTTCGGCTGCAAAACCGGTTGCGGTATGGGCTGGAGTGGCCCGGGCAAGGAAACCACAGGCCGGTGATTTTTGGAGCGGATGCGATGACGCCCGTGCTGCCGGTACCGCACCGATCTATTCTGGTGAACCCGGCTATCGCGAAGGCATGGATGGCGATGGTGATGGGATTGCCTGCGAACCTTATCGGTAGAACCGACACAACTGGGACCCTTTGCGGGACAGCGACGCTTGTCTCCAGCGTCGCTTCCACCGGGCGCATGAACGGCAGAAAACGCCCAATTGCAGACATTCCCAAGATGCGGCACCCCATCCGCGAAGGGAAGGCTGAAAGCCTGATCCGCTTGCGCCTATCAAAGGCGCTTAGCGCTTAAAGCGAAAGGCCGATGAGGCCGCCGACCGTTGCGGCAAGCGCAACTCCCAATATTAGCGGGATTGTCAGGAATTTCGGTGCCGCACGCCTATGCCAGGCCGGCGGCTCAAACTCGTCCAAAGAGCGTAAGCGCTTCTTATCTGCCATGGGCGCCTCGTTTTCCACTAGTCTGGGCCATTCATGCGAACCATAAGCATCAGATTTGTACATCAGACCGATGGCGGAATTCCGACCGCCATCGGTCCGATGCAAAACTTGTGAATCTTGCATCGCAGACGCCGAAAGCGACGGGGAGCGCATGCTTCCCAGATACACAATCATCCTCATAACTTTGCCGGGTGAAGCGCTGGTTAAGTACAGGCTTTGGTGCAACGCTGGTTGCGCGCAGCCGCTTTCCAGTATGTATTGAACTCAGAGGATATTGCGGTCGGAGAGGATCCAATGGTTCTACGATGGATATTGGGCATCGTCGGCATCGCCGTTGGTGTACCAGCGCATGCGCAATTGAACGGACCGGTAAAAAATGGCGAAATGACCATTATCGTCACAGGCGTGCGGCCCAACGAAAAGAAGGTCGAGATGAGCAGGTGGCGCGTGGCCGAAACGCCGCACGTAATGGTGTTTAGCCAAGGCAACGAAAAGGCATTGCGGCAAACCGCACACAATCTCGAGAAGCTTCATTTTTTGCTTTCGACTCTTCATGGCCGCGTCGACACTGCCGACGAAACGATAAAAATTGCCGTGACGATGATAGGGGATGCGGGGTCGTTCGAGCAGCTTCGATTGACGGACCTGCGCTGGCAATATGGTCCGTTCCCTCCGGCGTTCTCAAAAACGATCTACTATGATCCGCGCGAGGAAGGATCGGTGCTCGCCACGACCGAGGACGGCGTGAACGTCATTATGCAACCGTCAGACGGTGGTCCAACGCCCCGTAATTGCGAGGGCGACGGCAATTCTCCGCTGAATAGCTTTGTGGGAAACTTTACCCAGGTCAGTTCAGTAGGAGCAGTACCTGAACCCGATCTTTCCGACTTCCTGTCAAAAGTTCGAAAGAACGAAATTAGCTTTTGCCAGTCTGCTGAGTCCCGCCTTTACGCTGGTTTCGCACAAAACTACCTCATGACCTATTTCCCGGCAGCATATCCCCGCTGGTTCATGCAGGGATTTGGTGAAATGTTCGCTACACTGATCGCGAAGGAAGGTGAGGTGGAATACGGCCACCTTCCGACAGGCTACTTTAAAGTCCAAGACTATTACTTCAAGTATCCAATTACCCACGTTCTGGACGGCAGATACCTGACAGGAAAGGGGCGGACCTGGACGCCATATCACGCATGGCGGCTAGTCCACCTTCTCTATTTTTCAGATGAATGGAAACCACGGCTCCAAGCTTACCTGGAAGCGCTCGGACGCGGTGATGACCTGAAAAGCGCGGCAACTGCCCTTGGCGAGCCTGCAGCGCTGCAGCGGGCTGTCATCAATTACCGCGGGCGCAAGCTGGAGGCCGAACGGATTACCTTCCCGGCCGAGCGAGCGCCTGAGCCGGTTATTTACCGCCTGACCCGTGCCGAGGCCGGCCTGATCCAGGGTCGGCTAGAGTTAGGCGCGCGGATCGATCTACCGGTAAAAGAAAGCCGCGATCACAAAAAAGCACTAGCACGGCGCGCCGCTTGGCTTGAACGGCTCCGAGCGAATGCAACTCGCTTCCCCAACTTGATCGAACACCAGCTCCTGCTGGCAGAGGGAGAGTGCCGCGCCGGCAACTCCGAACCTTGTCTTGCCGCGGCCGAAAGGGTGATCGCACAATCGCCAAAGGCAACCAGAGCGCTGGTATGGAAGGGTACGGCGCTGACCCAATTGGCGGCGCGGGCCCCCACTGGCGAGCGCCCCCAGCGGCTCGCCGAGGCTAGGAAATCGATCGTTAGGGCCAATCGACTTGATCCAGAAAGCAGCCTTGCCCTACTCGCTTATCACGGTAGTTTCGCGGGTGATAAAGGGCAGGCCCCGGACATAGCGGTCGACGGTTTATTCAAAGTCGTAAGGTCGGCACCCGCCGCACCCGGCCCGCGTGTGAAGCTGGGCAAGGAGCTGATCAAGCGCGACCTGAAGGTGGAGGCCCAAAAGACGCTGCTGCCCGTGGCAAAGGGACCGTTTGAAACGCCTGAGCAGCCTGTCGCCACCAAATTGTTGACGGTCGGGAACGCGATGGAGCCCGAAAGTTAGGCACTCGCTGTTAATTAAAGACAGACTACCTTGCCCAAATATTCTCATGCAAAACTCGTGAGTTTCGCATCACCGAACGACCAAAAGTGGTCGTGAAGCGACGGTCTGCTCCAGACAGCGATATTGATTTGTCGGAAGAACGGCTAGATACCGCTAAGCACGCTTTTAGCTAAGCCGTGCAATTTGGACTGCCGCGCGACGTTCAACGCCGGCCTCTGATGACCACCGATCGGCTCTGCGTCGTCTCGGAACCGATCTTACTGCGAAGGGCAGCAAGACATGCGCTTTTCAATCTACCTGCTTCTGGCGATCGCAGGGCTGCCGACGGCGGCAACGGCCATGCCAGCATCACAATTTATTGAGGAATGGCGTGCCGTCTCCAAAGGACCCGCGGCCAACAGGCCCCGTTCTGCCGAGATGGCAGCAGCAGATCCGCAAATCCAAGTGCTGACGGCGGAGTTCGCGGCCGCTCTACAGGCATACCGTGGCCAGCTTCTTGAAGCACGGGCCTCGGGCAAGCCAACACGCTCCTGTCCGCCCAAAGAGGTCAAGCTAACGGTCGACGATATGATCGCTGATATCGAACGCCTCCCGGTGTACTGGCAGAGCCGCGAGTTCTCAGATGCGTTCGGTAAGGCGATGGACGTGCGGTACCCCTGCGCGTTGGGCGCGCGAACCGGCGAACCAACGGGATGACGCCTCAACGGATCCGGTGCAACGCGCCCTACCGCAGCCTCCTGCTCTTGCTTCTGCTCGCAAGCGAGCCGGCCCGCGCATGGCAGTCATCGACGCCCCGGCTGACATCCGATCTCCCTGCCGCACGAACGGCGGACAAGCCGCCGATCATACGCCTCGTCGCGGGACGCGACTGGGCGCCGCAAAGCATGGAGATCGTGAAGGGCTTGATCCTCTTCCAAGGCCGCGTGAACGGTAAGCCGGCGACGATCCTCCTGGACAATGGAACCGGGCGGACGGTCGTCGACACCATTTTTGCCCGGCAAGCAGGCATTCAGATCGGTGAACGCGCGGGCGAGGCTTTGACCGGCACCGCCCGAATCGCGACGTTCGGGACCGGCAGCACCGTCCTTGAAGTCCCACACGCGTTCACGATGACGGGGGAGCTAATTTCCTTTGACCTGCGCCCCATATCGCAGGCGCTTGGAAGGCAGGTAGATGCAGTGTTGGGGGGCGACGCCACAAACGTCATGGCTGTGATGCTCCAGCCTGACAGGAACCAGCTATCGCTCGTGTCGAGCGGATCGATCGAGCTCAACGGGCCGGACGTCGTCAGGCTGCCCCTGCTGACGGGAAACCAGGTCGAAGCCGCCATCAACGGCCACAAGGTAAATCTACTTATCGATCTCGGCTATTCTGGTGCGGTTAAGGTCAGCGAAGCGGCTTGGAAGCAGATCATGGGCCGGTCGAATGTGGGAGCAGCCGAGGCAAACAGCATCGCAGCCGACGGCACGGTGCTAAAATCTAGGGTCGCTCCCGGTGACCTGAGCATCGGCCGCATCTCGTCGGAGAACGCCCCGATCGCCAGCGGCTATGTTCCCGTAGGAGCAAGCGACGGTTTGATCGGCGCCGGCTTCTTCCTCAAAGGAACCAGCGTCGTCGACGGTCCGGCGCGACAGGTGGTCCTCATCGTCCGGCGAGAGGCGCAGAGGCCGGCCCCCCTTCCGTAGGCGTTTGTAGCCCTTCCACTTTAGGTAACGACGCGGAAGGGGGCAGCATTTTCGAGAATTGATCGTTTTGAGAAGGGCGGCAAATTCTTCGATGCCGGCAGTCGCCGCCCGCCCTCCTGAACTTGGCTTGGCCGGCCTCCACATAGCCGTCCTAAGGAGCAGCCGGGAGTCACATCGGCGGTCGGCATCGCCGATTGCTCGGCAAGCCACCGATGGCGAGGCGCAATGCCGTCAACCGGAGGAATCGTCGTCATTGCCGTAGAACATCGGGTTGCGCAGCCAGGCGCTGACGGCTGACTCGCGCCAGCCGGCACAACGGTCGCTGATCTGCACATTCCTGGGAAATGTGCCCTTTTGCATCTTGCGGTACATCGTCGAGCGGCTGAGGCCGGTGCGTTCGAGTACCGTCTTGATCCGGAGGATACGGTCGGGGTGGTCGGTTTGCATTGGTATCACCTTGGATGCTGTGCGTTTGCGTGGTGCTCCCCGGCAAAGTTGCTCAGATTCTATCGACATGAACAGGGCGCTGTTGGGGCCAGTTGGGCCATCGGCGGTGACTGGCGTGCCCATGGACGGCTCGCGTAGGCGAACCGAATTTGTCCTGTTGTGTCAGCGGGTCCCACGCTTCGCGTGACCGCGTTTTAGGCCGCGAATGGCGGCCCCGAGTCGTTTGCCACGTCTCGGCCCCTTCGGGCGACGATCGCTGACGTCGGATTGGTCCGGGGGACCAATCTGCCCCCATGCCGGGCAGTAGAACGCGATATCTGATGCGCGTGCTCTGGACAGCTTCTGCGAAGCCGCCAGGGTCCGCAGTGCTTTTGTTTTCCGCGTGGCGCACTTGATCCGGCCGGGGGGCACGGCGACGGCTGGCGCACGGTTGCGCGCGCACGCCGCCGTGCCGGCCGTCCGGATTCGAGAGAGCAGCTTTGTGAGCTCCTGCGGAGCGGCACCGCTGGCGCGGTGTTGGCTGCGGACGCGCCGCTACCGCGTCGCGGCGTTTTGCCTCCGGCATTCGATCTGGCGGGGGTGGGCGTCGCTACCCTCTAGTCCCGCGGCGGCAAGCCGCAACCCGGGCTTCGCCCGGGTCCTTCACGGTGTTGCGGCCCTGCGGGTGCAGCCCGCCGCTATAGCGGGACTGCCGGTTCGCTTCTGCCGCCCACCCCCGCCATTCCGGCGCCGGTTGCGGTGGTTTTGAGGAGTAAGGAAGATGGAACTCAAGCACATTGCACTCGCCAATCTCTCCGTTTCGGCGGCTAACATGCGCGCCAAAGGAGCCAGGCCGGATATTGCCAACATCCTGCCGTCGATCCGAGCGCGGGGCGTGCTGGTCCCGTTGATCGTGCGGGCGAACGGCAGTCCCGACACCTATGAGATCGTGGCGGGCAAGCGGCGCTACCATGCGGCGCTGGCGGTGGCCCAGGACGGCGGTGGGATCGAGGAATTGCCCTGCGCGGTCATGGCGGCGGGGGACGATGCGGCGGCGCTCGAAGCCTCGCTGATCGAAAACCTGGCGCGGCTGGACCCGGACGAGGTGACCCGTTGGGAAAGCTTCACGCGGCTGGTCAGGGAAGGGCGCTCGCCCGAGGATATCGCGCTCACCTTCGGGCTGACCGAGCTGCAGGTGAAGCGCACGCTGGCGCTTGGCAACCTGCTCCCCCGCATCCGCAACCTGTACCGCAAGGGCGATATCGATGCGACGACGGTGCGGCACCTGACTCTCGCTTGCCGGGCGCGGCAGCGCGAATGGCTGGGGTCGCTGGACGATCCCGAGGTCTATTGCCCAACCGGGCATCAGCTCAAGGCATGGCTGTTTGGCGGCGCTTCGATCCCGGTCAGGGCGGCGCTGTTCGATCTTGCCAACTATTCGGGCGAGGTGGTTTCGGACCTGTTCGGCGACGAACGCTACTTTGCCGACAGCCCGACCTTCTGGGCGGCGCAGACCGCTGCCGTGGCGGCTAGGGCCGAAAGCTACCGTGAGGCGGGGTGGCGCGAGGTAATCGTGCTGCCCACCGGCGAGACCTTTCAAAGCTGGGAGCATGAGCGTTGCCCCAAGCGCAAGGGCGGCAAGGTGTTTATCGCGGTCGGCACGCGCGGCGACGTCGCGATCCACGAAGGCTATGTGTCGCTCAAGGACGCGCGGAAGTGCGAGCAGGGGGAGCAGGTCCAGAAGCCGGTACGGCCCGAGGTCAGCGCACCGATCCAGAACTATGTCGATCTGCATCGGCACGCGGCGGTGCGCGCAGACCTTGCCAGCCATCCTTCGGTCGCGCTGCGGTTGATGGTGGCGCATGCCGTGGTCGGTTCGTCGCTCTGGAATGTCCGGGTCGAGGCGCAGCGTGCCGCCAGCGATGCGATTGCCGAAAGCGTCGAGGGATGTGCGGCGGAGGCCGTGTTCGACGAGAAGCGGCGGGCGGTGCTGGCGTTGCTCGGGTTCGATCCCGAGACGCCAACTCTGATCGGCGGCTATGAAGGCGAGCATGGGCTGGCAGGGCTGTTCGTGCGCTTGCTCCAGCTTCCCGATCCGGCGGTTTTCGACGTGGCGGCAATCGTCATGGGTGAGGCGTTCGAAGTAGGGAGTGCGCTCATCGAAGTGCTGGGGCCGCTGCTCGGCACCGACATGGCCAAGGTCTGGCAGGTAGACGATGCGCTGCTCGACCTGATCCGCGACCGCGAGGTGATCGGCTGCGTTCTGGCCGATGTTGCGGGTGAGGTGGTTGCCAGCTCTAACGAGAAGGCGACTGGCAAGGCCAAGCGCGGCATCGTCCGCGATTGCCTGCATGGGTCCAATGGTCGCCCGCAGGTCCAGCGCTGGGTGCCGAAGTGGATGGCGTTTCCGCCTGCTGCCTACACCGAGCGGGGAGGGGTTCCGACCGCTATCCGCGCCGCGAAGGTGGCGAGCCTCGCTGTTACGCCCGAGCCGCTGCCGCTCCGTCACGCGGCGTGATCTGATGCTGGCGGTCGAAAGACCGCCGGTTTCCTTGCCCCTGTGGGAGACTTCCCATGACCAAGCATCCCGACGCCGAGCAGCTAAAACTGCTCGAACGTGCGATCCGCAAGCTGCCTCGCCGCCAGCGCGAAATCTTCTGCGCGGTCCGCTGCGACGACCTCAGCTACGAGGAAATTGCTGAGCGTACCGGCCTCACCGTTGTGGAAGTCGAGCGCCTGTTCGCCGAGGCGCTGCTGAACATCATGCGCCGGCTCGATTTGAAGCCAAAGCGCTGGTGGCGCTTCCGCTGACTTCCCTCCGCGCGGGGTAACCCGCGCGGTTGTTCTTTTCTGCCATGCTCGGATAGGATAGCCGCCCATGCGAACCGACCTTGATCATCTTCCTGCAGCCAAGCAGCGCGAACTCGAACGCGTCTTGCAGATCCTCTTCGAGGAGTTCGGCGACGCGAAGGCCGTCGCGACGTCGGAGTGGAAGAAGCAGGCGCGCATTCTCAAGGTGGTCCTGTACGGCAGCTATGCGCGCGGCGGGTGGATCGACGAGCCGCACACCGCCAAGGGCTATCAGTCCGACTTCGATCTGCTGGTGATCGTCAACAACGACAAGCTCACCGACCGGGTCGAGTTCTGGGCGACAGCGGAAGAGCGGCTGAACCGCGAACTCGCGGTGACGCGGACGCTGCGGACGCCGGTCAACTTCATCGTTCACACGCTCGCCGAGGTGAATGATGGGCTGGCGCACGGGCGCTATTTTTTTATGGATGTCGCCCGCGATGGCATCGCGCTCTATCAAAGCGAAGATACCGATTTTCACGAGCCCAAACCGAAGACGCCGGCACAGGCGCTCGCGATGGCGCGCGAGTATTTTCAGGAGTGGTTTCCGAGCGGCGGAGAATTTTACGACAACTTTCAATTTAATCTGTCGCAGGGCCGCTTGAACAACGCCGCATTCCAGCTCCATCAAGCTGCGGAGCGCCTATACCACTGCGTGCTACTGGTCTGCACATTCTACACACCGCATGTGCACAATTTAGGCTTTCTGCGCACCCAGGCTGAGCGGATCGATCCGCGACTGATCGACGCGTGGCCGCGCGATCATCGCGTCGATCGATCCCGCTTCGAGAAGCTCAAGGAAGCGTATGTGAAGGCGCGCTATTCGAAGCACTATCGTATCACCGAAGAGGAGCTGGCGTGGCTTGGCGAGCGCGTCGAGGTTCTTGGTCAGGCCGTGCAGGTTATCTGCGAGGATCGCATCACGGCGCTGGAGCACAGCGCAGCGGCCTGAGGGGCACGCAGCGCTGGACGCCGATCGCTACCGAACCTAGAGGGCACGCCCCAAGCAAACGGAGCACAGCCCATGAACAATTCCGATCTCGCCGACCGCGTTTCCGAGGCGCACGATCTTTCGAAGGCCGATGCGCGCAAGCTGATCGACGCCGTCTTTGCCGCGATCACCGAAGCCGCCGCCGCTGGTGACGAAGTGTCGCTGAACGGGTTCGGCAAGTTCAAGGTGAAGGAAAGCGCGGCGCGCGAAGGTCGCAATCCCGGTACCGGTGAGGCGATCCAGATTGCTGCTTCGAAGAAGCTCGCCTTCACACCTGCCAAGGCGGTGAAGGACAGGCTGAACGGCTGATCCGAATTACGCAGTCGGCGCCGCCGACGCAGTCATGCGCCGGCAGTAATCGGCCCACGGCGCGCGACCGGAGGGTCGCGCGCCGCTCGCATTCATGCAGTCGCGACCTTGAGTCGTTTGCGCGCTGCGGGCTTTGCCGCTTCGGCAGGGGCAGGGTCGGCAGCCGCGGCGCGCGCCTGGCGACCCTTGCTACCGAGCCCGATCTTCTTGGCCATCGCGCGGCGCGCTTCCGAATAGGTTTCGGCGACCATCGGATAGTCGGCTTTGAGGTTATAGCGTGCGCGATATTCCTCGGGCGTCATGCCATGCGTGTTGAGATGCCGGCGCAGCGTCTTGTACGGCTTCCCGTCGATCATCGACAGGATGTGATCCTTCGATGCCAATGACTTACGCGCGGTAACCGCCGCAACATATTCGGGCGCTGCGGCTTCGGCGGTGTCTTCATTGCTTTCAGCCGATACGCCATTTGCAAGTTCGAGCACCGTCGCGTGCATCGTCCGCAGAAAGGCCGGAACGTCATCTGCAGCGGCGCGATTATTCTGGTTGCCGAGCCATGCGATCGTCAGTTCGGTTGCGAGGTCGACTGCATTCGATTGTACGTCGTCGGTCATGTTGGTCTTTCTAAAGGGAAGGGAATCGTCGGCGCTGTTTCCGCCGAGCTGAAAACAACCATATCGGCTGTAACCTGAATGTCGAATGCTCTTTCCAAGCCAGCGTTCCCTGCTTGAGCCATGTCAGGCAAATAGAACCGTCCGACCTTCTCGCCTTACTCAACCCTGCAAATTCGCCGGTTGAATGGTTGCTCGGCAATTGCGATCCGGGGGATCACTGGTCTTCGCTGACCGACGCGTCGTTTGCGAACGCGCGTTTGCCGCGGCGCCACCACAGCAGCATGTGCCGATCGCGCTGGTCGCCTTTCAGTTTGGCAGAGACCTCGAGCAGCGCGCCGTAGATCACCGCGCGATCGTCCTCGGTCAGGACTACCAGTCCCGCTTTCGACACCAGACCACCAAGCTCGATCAACTGACGCGTTCGCTCGCGGCGCTTCACTTGCCAGTCGCGCATGTCATGCCGCGCCCGGTCGAGCAGCAGGCGGTTGCGGCTCGTGGTCGTTCGGCGATCCGCTGCCTGGGCCGCGGCGAGCGCGGCTGCCATTGCGGGTCGCCGTTTGAAAGAACGCAGCTCCTCGTGACCGCTGCGCCTCCTTGCTGGCTACATCGTCGATCCTGGTCGCGATCAACAGCGCGCCGGCCAATTGTTCGATCGGTAGCGCGTCGGCCCCGGTGGCTACCACAAGTTCGCCAAGCTGCTCCAGTTTACGCGCCTTGAGTGATCGCGCCTTGTCATCGAGCGCCTTCAACTCGGCATCATAGTCTCGTGGCTTGCGCATTGTAGTATCCTCCAATATTATCGGAACGACCATCTAGTTATCGCTGTCGTCGATAAGCGGCAATGCATTGAAACCCCTTGGGACCACCGCGTCCCGAGATAGATGAAATCTTTCGAGGGCGCGCTTATACGTCGTGCCGACGTAGTTTGTGTAGTGTAAGTGGACTGCCGTCATGGCGATCTACCACTTCTCGGCAAAGGTCATCTCGCGCGCTGCTGGCTCGAGCGCGGTTGCTTCCGCTGCCTATCGCTCGGCGTCGCGGCTGCACGATCAGCGGCTCGATCGTCATCACGACTTCTCGAACAAAGCCGGGGTGGTGCATTCCGAGGTGTTGCTGCCCGACGACGCGCTTGAGCATCTGCGCGATCGTGCAGCGCTGTGGAACGAGGTCGAAGCCGCGGAGAAGCGGGTCGACGCGCAGCTGGCGCGCGAGGTCGAGTTTGCGATCCCGCGCGAGCTGAACCAGGTTGAGGGCATCCGGCTTGCGCGCAACTTCGTCCAGCGCGAGTTCGTGTCGCGCGGCATGGTCGCCGACCTCAACGTGCATTGGGATATCGGCGCTGACGGCGAGCCCAAGCCACATGCGCACGTGATGCTCGCCACCCGCTCTGTTGATGAGTACGGGTTCGGTGCCAAGAACCGCGACTGGAACCGCACCGATCTGCTCAAGCATTGGCGCGAAGCATGGGCCGAACATGCCAACGCGCGGCTTGCCGAGTTGGATATCGACGCACGTATCGATCACCGCACGCTGGAAGCGCAGGGCATCGACCTTGAGCCGCAGCACAAGATCGGTCCTGCGGCTGCGCGGATGGCGCAGCAGGGGCTCGAGTCCGAGCGGCTTGTCGAGCACCACGCGATCGCTCGCGCCAACGGCGACAAGCTCATTGCCAACCCCGGACTCGCACTCGACGCAATCACACGAACCCAGGCGACATTCACGCACCGTGATCTGGCGATGTTCGTGCACCGTCACAGCGATGGAAAAGAGCAGTTCGACGCCGCGCTGGCTGCAGTCCGGGCTAGCCCCGACATGGTTGCGCTTGGCAAGGACGGACGCGGCAACGAGCGCTTCACCAGCCGCGACATGCTCGACACCGAGCAGCGGCTAGAGCGCGCGACCGAACATCTCCATGCCAGTCGCCGGCACGGCGTTGGCGAACAGCAGCGCAACGCTGCCCTGGCTCGGGCCGAAATGCGCGGACTGGTTCTATCAAGGGAGCAGCGAAGCGCGTTCGAGCATGTGACGAAGCCGCACGCGATCAGCACGGTTGTAGGCTACGCCGGGACCGGCAAGTCGGCGATGCTCGGCGTCGCGCGCGACGCTTGGGAGAATGCGGGTTACGCAGTGCGCGGTGCTGCGCTGTCCGGCGTTGCTGCCGAGAACCTTGAAGCAGGATCAGGCATCGCGTCGCGGACGATCGCGAGCCTCGAGCATCAATGGGGGCAGGGCAGGGAGCTGCTTACAACGCGCGATGTGCTCGTCATTGATGAGGCTGGGATGATCGGCACCCGGCAGATGGAACGCGTCATGGCAGAAGTGCAAAAACGCGGTGCCAAGGTCGTGTTGGTCGGCGATCCCGAACAACTTCAGGCGATTGAGGCGGGGGCGGCGTTCCGCTCTGTCTCGGAGCGGCACGGCGGCGTCGAGATCACCGAGATACGCCGTCAGCGCGAAGACTGGCAACGTAATGCTACGCGCCATCTGGCCACCGAGCGAACCGGCGAAGCCATCGCTGCGTACGAAGAACGCGGCCATGTCCATGTCGCCGCCACGCGCGATGCCGCGCGCGTCGATCTGATCGAGCGCTGGGATAGCGAACGGGTGGCGTCACCGGCTGCATCGCGGATCATCCTTACCCACACCAACGAGGACGTGCAGGGGCTCAACGAGGCCGCGCGGCAGCGCCTGCGCATCGCTGGCCAACTTGGGCAGGATGTCGGGATTGCGACAGGACGCGGGGCCAGAACGTTTGCGAGTGGCGACCGGCTCATGTTCCTGAAGAACGAGCGCAGCATGGGGGTAAAGAACGGCTCGCTGGGGGTGGTGCAGAGCGTCAGCGCTACGAGCATGGCGGTCCTGCTCGACAACGGCCGCGCGGTTGCCTTCGACATCAAGGACTATCACGATATCGACCACGGCTATGCCGCGACGATTCACAAGGCGCAGGGCGTGACCGTTGACCGGGTGCATGTGCTGGCGACGCCCGGGCTCGACCGCCATGCTGCTTATGTCGCACTGTCGCGGCACCGCGACGCCGTAGATCTGCACTACGGCCGCGACGACTTTGCCGATCACGGCAGGCTGGTGGCGACGCTCTCGCGCGAGCGCAGCAAGGACATGGCGTCGGACTATGCGCCGACCTTGGCGGCGCAGCGGCAGATCGTGCTGCCCGCACCCGCGGGGGACCAGCAGCAGGCTCCGAAGCGCGACATGTTTGCCGGGCTGAAGCTGCGGCTACCGCCGGAGCTTGCAGAGGCCCCCTTGCCGCCGCCCGATCCAGCGAACGCGCTGTCGCAGGCAGTAAAGCGTCACGCGGGGATCGTTCGTGAGATTCGGCACGCCCATAGTATCGGGACGCCCTACACCGCAGAGCAGCGACAGGCATTGACTGCCAGCCGTACCGCGCTCGATGCGCTCCGTCCGCATGCGCAGAGTGATCTCGAGACTGCGCTCGCGAAGGATCTGGGGCTCATCGCTGAAGCCGCCGAGGGTCGCACGTCGACGACAATCCGGGCGATGCAGCTGGAAACCGAACTGCGGGTCGCTACGGAAAACCGAGCCGACAGGTTTGTGCAGCGCTGGCAGACACTGGAGCGGCAGCGCCGATTGCTCCTGCGCGATTATGAGACCGCGTTCGCAAACGAAGTCGGGCATCGGATGATCGGCATGGCCAAAAGTCTCGAACGCGATCCACAGGTTGAATCGATCCTGCGCAATCGCCGAACCCAGCTCGGACTGCCAGAAGCGGATGGGCGCAGCATCGGGCAGAGCCTCGCCGACATGATCGGACGAGGGCGGAGCAGGGGGCTGGACATCGGGATGTAGGCAGCCATTCGGTAATGCGCCTCGATTCCGAGCGTTCAGCCGACGGCCAGCCGATCTCGAAAGCTGGTGATTGTCCAGGATCGAACTCCGACACAAAGGGTGGAAAGGAGACCGTCCGATTTCGGGCAGCGATCAGCATAAGCGGTCGTTCCTTCAGGCTGTTGGGCAGGGGGCCAACCGGCAGCTTTCTGGGTGGATCACGGAACGGCCGCTTTCGAGCGGCGACCGCGTTCAGCGAAGTTCGCCAGCCAGCCGCCATCGTTTGCACGTCGGCAGGCGCCCCGACCCGAAGTCTTTGATTTCGGCGCACGCCCAGGGTCGATCGCCAACATTCTCAACTCGGTCAGCCTCTCCCGTGTCCTCCGCTTTCATGCCCTAACTCGGTCCATTGACCACGCTGCCCCCCGCCTAGTCGGGATCGGCATCAACTAGGATGATGTTGCCAGGATCGATTAGGATGCTGAGTTGGTGCTGCTCTCCCATCAGGGCGCCATAGTCGTCGAGGTCGGCGACCGCAGGTCGAAGGTCGAGCAGATCGAACCGCGTTGACACGAACGATCGTCCGTTGTCTCTACGTTCAAGCTGGGCCTTAACGGCAAACGTGAAAGCTCTTTCTGCAAACGTCACGGAGTTGAAGAACAGGGCAGGCTGCTCGACGCCTGAGAGCAGCTCCCCCAGGTCGTCAAACTCGAACCGCGCCGCTGATCGGGGATTGAAGCACATGTCGAGCGACATCTGCATTTCGCCTGCGGCCCATATGTCGTCGAGCGCAAAGGCGCTTGGCATTGGCAGTCCGGCTAGGTCGAGGGCGCGCTGAAACCGCTCGACAAAACTGAGCAACGTTGGGAGCTGATCGAGATAGGGTCCTTTGAGACCATCAGCTGTCTGGACGCCTGGAAGACGAGTGCCTCGAAACTCGAACTCGACCGTTGCGTCGCCTTGTGAGAGATACGTCAAACCGCGTAGGAGTTGGACCCATGTCGGGAGGTCATGCCCTTCGAAGTTGAATGTCCCTACGCTCTCCATCGTGAAGCCGTCTTCCCGGAAAAGCAGCGTCAAGGCCGGGTGGCGCACGACGAGCCAAGGTCCACCGGCGACGGGGAAGGGGATCTGTGCCTCGCACTCGAAAGATGCGGGCGGTAGTAGCGCACCAGCGCGGATGACGACCCTGCACGGGCCAACCCGGGGCAAATCGATCGGAAACTCGTCTAGCCCCTCCAACAACGAGCCTTTGTACGGCACTCGGATGCCGAAGCGTCGATCGTAGCTGCGGAGCCGTAACGGCTTGAGTGGCGCCAATCCGGAAACCAAACGGGTAAAGTGATCCTGATCTTCGATGTAGATAAGCGCTTCAGTTTCGATCCCCGGCCCTTCGTCATATCCGAGCGTATCGAGTTGATGGCGTTTCTCGGCAACATAATCGCCCATGTCGGCAGGACACAGCTCCAGAAGCGCGCCGTGCAACCCATCGGCATCGATCTTGAAGCGCCGTGCCTTACGATAATCGAACGAGATCCACAGATGGTTGACATCAGTCCGGCCATCCCGCTCGGCGATTCGAAGGCGCCGCAGGACCTTCGCAAGGTCCTTTCCCAGAAGGTGGACGACATATCCCATGAGTTCGGTACCATCGGGACGCATGCGAAAAACGACGATGGCAGCCGGTCCCTTGTCCTTGGCCAGCCGCTCCATCGAGGACAGACGGGCACGAACCGAACCGGTCTCGCCGGCAGTGGCCTTGAGCTGAATCAGACATGTGCGCGGTTCGCGATGATCCAGCGCCTCACCAGTGGTGTCCATTAGCGGGAAGTCGACCCGAAAGTCCCAACCAGCTCGATCGCGACCAGCCTTGTTGCAGATGAGCTTGGCTTGCGCGCAGAGCTTAGCGAAAAGATTCTCGGCAAGATCGCCGAGTTCATCAGATGTAAGTTTCTCCAGCATCGCGTCAGGGCCGCGGCGGCAAAGCGCAGTGATGCTGGCACGGGCTACCAAGCTCAAACATGGCCACTGGCAGGTGGTGCGACGATTTGTTGCTTGCCTCGGCCATCATCTCATCTGCCAGTAATTACAACGCCCATCACCTCTGCGAGGCCCACCAGCGCTGCGTATGTGTCCATGTCGATCCTTCCTCAGGTTCGCCTTTTCCTTCTGTAGGCGAAACAGGTCCGACCTGTAGGATTCCGAACCCATGACGCTTCTCCCGCGAAGCATCCTCGCCCCACCTCGCCGGGAACGTAGTGGGAACGGCTAGCATCTTCAACATCGGGCTGTTAGATCAATGGAAGGAGTGTGCCTTGGCGAAGAATTCACGCATCGAATGGACGAACCACACCTTCAATCCCTGGTGGGGATGCGTGAAGGTTTCGCCGGCATGCAAGCATTGCTACGCCGAGGCTTGGGCAAAGCGCGTTGGTAGCAAGGTGTGGGGCGTCGGGTCCGAACGACGCTTCTTCGGCGACAAGCATTGGGGCGAACCGCTACGATGGAACGCGACGGCGCAGGCGGAGGGTCGACGCGTCCGGGTTTTCTGCGCATCGATGGCTGACGTGTTCGAGGATCGCCGCGACCTCGACGCATGGCGGGAACGACTGTGGGCTCTCATCGCCACGACCCCGTGGCTGGACTGGCTGCTGCTGACTAAGCGGATCGAACACGTGGAGCGCCTGTGTCCGTGGACCGACGCATGGCCGTCAAACGTGTGGATGGGGACAACGGTCGAGGACCAGCGCCGCGCCGACGAGCGACTGCCCATGCTGGCAGGACTGCCGGCCGCAGTGCGCTTCATATCAGCCGAACCGCTTCTGGGTCCGCTCGACCTGGGTCAATGGGTAGGATCGCTTGATTGGGTCATTACCGGTGGCGAGTCGGGACCGCATGCGCGTCCATCGAGCCCGTCATGGTTCACCGCTCTGCTAAACCAGTGCATGGCCGCGGACGTTGCATTCCACTTCAAGCAGTGGGGTGACTGGGCGCCAGGGCAGGGCATCAACCTCGCCAAGGCGCGAGCCGAGCAGGCAGATGACGGCACCACCATGCTACGTGTAGGTAAGAAGATCGCCGGCCGGACGCTGAACGGATCAGTCTGGGACGGTCTGCCGATAGCGAGGACGATCTGACAGACCACCCGCTTCTCCCGTTCGCTTCGTCGGAGATGCCGACGGTCGATCCCGCACGGATTAACAACCGCAAGGGTCTGCACTGTCCGTTGTGGACGGAGAACAAGGCGAGGTTAATTCAGGAATACATCAAGCTATTCACGTTCGTGACCAAGCATGGCACCTACATCGACGGCTTCGCCGCGCCTCAACGACGCAACCACTCGGCCAAGTGCTCCGCGAAGCTGGTGCTCGAGAACCAGCCCCAGTGGGTCCGGGACTTCTGGCTGTGCGACATCGACCCGGAGGGGATCGCGCTTCTGGAAGCGATCAAGACCGAGCACGAAGGCAAGAACCGGCGCATCCGCATCATGCCCGGGGATTTTAACACGTCGATCGAAGCGATCCTGGCCAGCGGTACCATAACCGAGAAAACCGCGACGTTCGCGCTCCTCGATCAGCGGACTTTCGAATGCGAATGGTCCACCGTGCAGCGGATCGCCGCGCACAAGACGACCACGAAGATCGAGATGTTCTACTTCTTTGCTACCGGCTGGATCGACCGGTCTATCGCCGCCGTCCGGAAGCCCGACGCTCTGGAACAGGCCGAACGCTGGTGGGGACGCCCAGACTGGCGTGATCTGCGAGGCATGAACGGCGTGGAGCGCGCCAATCTCCTCGCCGCTCGCTTCCGGGATGAACTGGGATATCGCTGGGCTTTCCCGTTCGCCATCCATGACTCCGCGCGAGGCGGGCGGACCATGTATCACATGGTCCATGCAACAGATCATTCCGAAGCATCGCCACTGATGCTGCGGGCTTACCGCAAGGTGTCCGGCCGCCCGGACTGGGATCGGCCAGCATTATCTCAGACGGACCTCAACGAGCTCTGGAACGAGGTCGTTTGACAGTAACGTTGCGCGTTGAGGGCGGCTACCTTCCGACGTACACCGTCAGGGATCCCTCAACATCCGCGCAATAAGAACCACATGGAAGGTGCGCCGCCACTGACGGCCTATTGCGGACCCGCTTGCCAAGGTGGTTTCGTTCACCAGTCCTCCCCCGATCCGCCTCCACAAAAAGAACGTCATGTGACACCGTGCCAGTCAGTTTCCGCACAGTCTGCTATCCTTTTCGAGAATACCGATAGCAGCACAGCGCGGGATCAATCGCCAAACCGCCCTTCTCAACGACGCGAACGAATGGCTGGAGTTGAGCAACCGAGAACAAGGCGCGAATGGCCGAAAGTGGGTCACCGGAGGAGAGCAGGGACGGCAGCTTGCTGCCAGGTTGCGACGTTTGCTTCTGACGGCGTGAACGTCGCAATCTGGAAAGATCAGTCATTCCGGCTACGTCAGGCCGCCCGGCAAGATCCTGCCGACATAGCGTCCGTTTGACGGCACCGTGATTGTCTTTACATCGAGTCGGGGGAGAACAGCATAACGCCATGGATGTGATCGATCTTCAAACTGGCGTCGACAAGGCTATCGATGCCCTGTTCGCTGATCGATTGGCATTGTTGTGCGGCGCCGGTCTATCGATGGCCGAACCGAGCCAGGTACCGAGCGCCGCGGTGCTGGCTTTGAAGGCTCAGCAATCATGGGCGGCGAAGTTCGGCACGTCCCGTCCGCCGCTGCCGGATAAGATCGACGATCAGGCGGAGCTCTTCTTCCAGAACGGCGAGCTCGCCGACGTGTATCTGCGCAGCTATATCGATCATGACGTATTCGCTGTCGAACCCAATGGCGGGCACTTTGCCGTAGCAGACCTCCTGTTGACCGGCGCTATCGGCACCGCAGTATCGACGAACGTCGACATGCTCATCGAGACCGCGGGAAACCTGCTGTTTGGGCATGTCGGAGCGGGTGTCGATCGCAACAGAGTCGCCGCGTTGCCCGCGACCAAATCACCACTGCTCAAGATCCACGGTTGCTGGAGCGATCCGCCGGGTACGGTCTGGGCCGCGGGTCAGGTGGCCGCGGAACCGATCAAAACGCGCCTGGCTGAAGGCGCAATTTGGGTGACCCAACGATTGCTTAACCGCGACCTCGTGATCGTCGGCTACTGGACCGATTGGGATTATCTGAATGCCGTGCTTGAAGAAGCTCTGGCCGCAGTCAGTCCGAGCCGTATCATCGTCGTCGATCCCTGCGATACCGCCACTTTTCCGGTGAAGGCCAAGGCGCTGTACGACCTTGGGTCCCGGGCAACGTCCGGCTTCTTCCACGTCCCGGTCTCGGGTGCCGACTTCCTCGACAGGTTGCGGGTGAATTTCTCGCGCGCAATGCTGCGCTCGATCCTGCACTCCGGCTCGAGAACCTATCAAAGTCAGACCGGTGTCGCGCCAGATCCAGCTTGGCTCGAGCCGCCGAGCGCCGATGCGAACACGCTGTGGCGCATACGGCGCGATCTCGAAGGCGCCGGACCCAATGCGCCGGCGAGAAGCCATCAGCCGGCCAGCGAACCGTTGCTCGGCATGACACTTCTCCAGCTGCAGGCGAAGGGCGCGACATCCGAGGACATCTGCTGGAACCTCGGTGGCACGCGCGTGCGGGTCCTGCGTACGGTCAACCGTCCGCTGCACGAGGTCGAGGCAGAATATTCCCGCGAGACCGCGCCCGTGCTTGCGCCCGAATATGTGATCGCCATCGGAGCCGAGGCGCTACCATTGCCGCCAAGCATCGCACGGGGCCCGGCTACCGGCTCGATCGCACGGGGATCCTCCACGAAATGGCGCTCACGCACCGATGCCGTCGAGGAACTGGGATTATGAGCATATTGCACCTCGCCGCCAGGCAACTCGATGATGCGGGCTATTCGGTCGCTGCGCTGACCGACGCCGATATCCGGTATCTTGCATTCGAAGGCGACAGCGTCCTGGGATTCGTGCTGCCCTTCGACGATGCCGGCGCCCTGATCGAGCACTGGCATCACGACAGTCAGCGCGTTTTGAAAGCCTCCCAATTCGGGCTCCGTCGCGCCGAGACCAAGGCGTGGAACGCTTATATAATTCTCCTGACCGACGGCGCATCGGACTACGCCTCTACGATCCGTCTCGGGGCCATTGAGGAAGACCTGACCGGCACCCGCAAGATCGCCCGGGCCGGCGTCGTGTCGGCGGACGATATGCGCGCTGCGCTGTTGCCGCTTCTCGCCATGCAGCACGCGCCCAGACTGGGCGCGGTCGATATGGTGGGCGAAATCCGCCTGAGAACGTCGGAACTCCCACCTGAACTCATCAATGCTTTCGTCGGCGGCGCGCCCGACGCGACCATCCTGCAGCTGCTCGAGGCCGGTCAATGAGGCTGAGATACGTCCATCTGCATGGCTTTCGCGGCTACCGCAAGCCGGTCCGCATCGATTTCGCCGAGAGCTTCACGATTATCGACGGGCGCAACGGCGTCGGCAAATCGACGATCTTCGACGCCGTGGAATTCGCGCTCACCGGCACGATCAGCAAATATCTCGACGCCAAAGCGGACGGCGAGTCGGTTACCGACTATATCTGGTGGACCGGCCCCTATGGGCAGGAGGACGATCTTTCCGATCATTTCGTGGAAGTGGGGTTCGGGGAAGAATCGGCATCGTTCGAAATCCGGCGAACGCCGCTCGATCCGACGAGCTTAGATGTACGCTCGCGCGCCGAAAAGCTCTATCTGCCGAATGCGGCACCGCGCGAAGCCATCGCGCAACTCTGCAATTCTACGATCATTCGCGACGAGCATATCGCCCGTCTGAGCCTCGATCTGAAGGAAGGCGAGCGCTTCAGGCTGCTTCGCGATGCCATCGGCGCGGTCGATGCGGACGACTGGATCAGGCGCGCGCAGGCGATCCACTCCGCGGCGGCCACAAAGCTCAAGACCGCTCAGTCTGACGCTGAGGCGGCCACTGTCGCCCAAGCGGTCGCAGTAAGGCAGATCGACGAAGCGCAGGCGTCCTTGCCCGCTGATGATCTGGTAGGGCAGGCAAGCGAACGGCTTCGGCGTGCCCTCGATACGACTGCAACCGGTGCCGCCCTTGCCGAACTCGCGCGACAGCGCCTTGCCGACATCGCATCGGCGATCGGGAAGCTCCAGCCGTTGATCGATGGCTTCGCCGGTTACGAGGCAGCGCGCACGGCGTTGCCCGCGAGCGAAGAGCGGGCGTCCGATGCGTCCGTCAGCGAAACGCTCGCGCAGATGAATTACGACGAAAGTGTCGCGGCGCTCGGGGCTGCGACGCGCGCGACCATGCTGTCGGCGCAGGCACGGCAGCTCGAGAACCTCGTCGAGATCGGCAGGACGCTGGGTCTGCGTGACGGACACTGTCCGCTCTGTGCGAGCGACGTCAGCCATGAAGCTTTTCATCGCGGTCTCGACCATGCGATGTCGATAGCCCGGACCTTGGACGCGCAGGCGGTCGAGCAGGCGCGCAAGGAGCGCGAGCGCGACACCGCGTTGACGGCGCTTCAGGCCGCTGAACGCGAAGCCGTTTCCGCCAATACTGAAAGCGGGCAGCTCGCCGACGCTGTCAGCGGTTTCGAGGGACTGCTGGCCGAAAGCCACCTCGCCGGCGCAAGCCGGATCGACATCGAGCACCGCCTCAGCGGTCTGCTGCGCGATCAGCAGTCGATTGCCGCCGACATGCCGATGCTCGACACGCTTTTGTTCGATCGGGTCATCTCGCGCGCCACATCCGATCAGGCCACAGCTGCCGAACGGGTACGACAGACGGAGCTCCGCCTCGGGCGTGCGCGTCTCGGGGAGACCCGTTCTAAAGCGCTTTACGATGCCGCGCGGCGAGCGTCGGCCGAGACGCTCCAGCAGCGACTGGACCGCGTTATCCCGCTGATGTCTGAGCTTTACCGGCGGTTGCGGCCGCATCCGCTTTGGGGCGACATCGAGTACAGCGTGCGCGGCGATGTCAATCGGTTTTTAACGCTCAAGGTCGAAGGCAACGTCAATCCGCAGTTCGTGTTCTCGAGCGGCCAGCGCCGTGCGACCGGGCTCGCTTTCCTCCTTTCGGTCAATCTTTCGATCGCGTGGAGCCGGTGGCAGAGCATCCTGCTTGACGACCCGGTCCAGCATGTGGACGATTTCAGGACGGTCCATCTGGCGGAGGTGCTCGCGCAGCTTTGTAGTTCAGGGCGACAGATCGTCTGTGCGGTCGAGGATCGCGCCCTGGCGGATCTGATGTGTCGGCGGTTGCCGTCATCGGTGGCGTCTCCGGGGAAGCGGATCAGTCTCGGAACCGATGCATCGGGCGCGCTTGCTGTCGTGCACGAACAGACAATCGCCACGTTGAGCCGGCGCTCACTGGTTCTACCGGAAGAACCACTGAGCGCATGACCAGCGCGGCGATGCTACGGCGCTTGCGTCGCGTCTTCGATCGTTCGTTAAGGGCATTTCTTGAGGACGATCTCGAAAATATTCTCAACGGTGTGTCCGAGCGGAACCTGTGCCAGCGGTTGTCGATGCCCATGGAAAGGCTGGCTCATGATGCCGGATTTCCGGAATATCGGGCGGACGTTGAGTATAACCGCGCCAATGACGGTCGCTTGAAAACGATTGCCGGAGAAAATCTTGAGACCGTTACCATCACCTGCGACCTCATACTTCACAGTCGCGGAAGGGTCGCCGACCCGGACAACCTCATAGCCATCGAGATGAAGCGACACTCGCATCCAGCGGCCGAGAAGCACAAGGATCGGGTAAGGCTGATGGCCTTAACACGCGAGCCTTACGAGGGCGTGTGGCCGGCCGACGGCCGGGTGGATCCGGCGCATGTCGGGAACTATTGCCTTGGCTACTTTGTCGAGATCGATGAACGACGGCGATCGCTGGTCGTCGACGAATATGTGCGCGCTGAGGTTTTACGAACAGAGCAGCTGAACTTCTGAGTCTCGCGGCGGGATTGTTGGCGCTGATCACTCAACACGATCTGGCCGCGGAAAGCGGTCTGGTCACAACGGTCACGAATCGCGCGATTCAACCCACTTGGTGATAAAGGTCTGCTTCTCCGGTTCGCGGCCCCAATCCGGACAGTCCCCATCGCCAAACCACCGGATCATCGGGTTGCTGAACGAACGGTGGCTTCATGGCGTCGCCGGAGGTATCCCGGTCCGTCGCAAACCACCACACGGCCGGGCAACTGGGCTCAAGCGGTTCCACGAATGGCCGGTGTCGGCGCCGTCAGACATTGCCAGTCGCGGCGTCGACCGGCCGGAACGTCCCAGCGCCAGCCGCTCGGACTGACTGTTGCGCCGGTGAATGAACGGCGGCTCTCAGGTACGTCGGCGTGCAGCTTGAATGTCCGATATTAGGACGCTGAGCTGCCGTGCAGGGCCGAGATGAATAAGCGTCCGCTTCTGGGAAGCGGGACAGGTCGTCTGAATGACCGAATGTGGGTCATTGCGGTCCGTCTGCTTTCGTGCGCCCTGATGGCGTAAGCGGCCGTTTGTTCATGAAGCTGCCGGCGGCAGCTATGTGCCCTATTTCGGTGACCGGAGCGCGGGGCCGCTATTCATCGATAGCTCTGCTCATATCTAGCGCTTGGCTGGAGAGACTTCGACGAGCATTTACCAGGTCATTAGCCGCTGACGGAGCCGCACTGACCGCGGCAGCCGCTATCCGGGCGGTGGTGGTGGTATCGACTGCGTCGATTAAGGCTATGAGGTCGTGACAGGTCATCGGCGAGACAAGGCTGTACGATGGGCGTTATGATATTGTTAAATTCATCGTCGTTGACACAGCGGCTGCGCCCACCCGAAGCCGCTGTTTGAATGAAACATCGCAACCCGGATGTATCGTCCTCCGAACATCCAGCATCGACTACGTAGCTAGGCGGTCCTTTCGCAGGGATAGCGTCGCGACCAGCCCAGTAGACTGCCAATCGTACTTGAGTGCCCCCGCTAGCCGCTGGGTAATGCTACGCTCTATCATGCGATTGCCGAAGCCCGTGAGCTTCGGCGTGCTTTCGATCTCTGGACCGCCGGTTTCCGCCCACGTGAGCACGACGAATTCTGAATCCACATTGCTCGTCACGTTGAGCACACCTTCCTTACAGGACAAAGCACCGTGCTTAACAGAATTTGTAGCCATTTCATGGATAACCATTGCCAGCGTCGTTGCGCACTCCTCACCGACACCCATCCGGGTGACGGCGATCCGAATCCGTCCTGAGAAAGCGTCCTTATCGTCGTACGGCGACAGCAGAATCGAGAAAAGGTCTCCGAGCAACACCGATTTGCCTTCGGCCCCCGGTAGCGGCCTTACGAGGTCGTGCGCCCGCCCGAGGGCGGTAAGCCTGTCAGTAAGACCGGTCAGCATTTCCTGCGTAGTGGCGGCGGATCGGTACGTAAGGTTAGTCAAACCTACCGCGAGCGAGAGAAGATTCTTCACTCGGTGGCTCATCTCGCCGGCAAGCAGCTCATTGCCCTCCTCCGCCTGCTTTCGCCCCGTCACATCCAAAAAGATCCCGAACATCGTATGTTCGGCGATATTTGAGTCGGCACCTTGTCCTCTGGACGATACCCAGCGAACAGAATCATCTACCATTATTCGAAAATCGATCTCGAATGACCCGGTGACGGATCGCGTGGCCTCAAACGCTGCCCGCACACGGTCCCGGTCGGCGGGATGAATATGGGCAGAAAGCTGTTCGAACCGCACTTCGTCGGACCAGGGCAGGCCCCAAAGAGCAAAAGCCTGTTCGTCCATCGTGAAACGATTCGTCATGACGTTCCATGACCACAGGGCAACGCAAGCAGCGTCAACGGCAAGCCGTAAGTGTTCTGCTCGCCAAACTTGCGAACCCGGGCCCTGTCCAGACATCTCGACCTCGTTCAGGTGCGTAGGCCGCACCGTCTCGGCCCGGGAGCTAGCCTAATAAGCAGGTTTTGCAAAGGCTAACCGGGCGCGTCGCGGCACTGTCCGTGTGTTGTCGATCGACCTCGCCGAGCGCTGCATGGCGATCTGCCGCGTCCCGTTCGACGCGGTGCCGGTCACCACCGAATCGTACAGTCCCTGCTTCTTGTCGTAATTCACCCGCGGCCCCGGCGACAGCGTCAGCCGGTCGGTGACCTCCCAGTTCAGCTTGCCGTACGCCGCCAGGCTGGTGTTATCGAGCCGGGTGTCGTTGATCGCCACGACGTTGTTGATCACCGTTGGATTGGTCGACAGCGCGCTGGTCGGGTTGAGCAGCCACTTGCTAGCCGCGGGCCCCGTATCCTGCATGCCGCAGGTGCGGATCTTCTGACGGACTGCGAACAAGCCGGTGACGAAATCGAACCCGTTGCCCTGGTGATTGAAGCGGAATTCCTGCGAGTATTGATCCTGAACGGTGGGGTTGTTCACCTTCGTATAGATCGGCAGGCGGGTGTAATCGCGGTCGTTCGCGGGGGTCCAATCCCAATAGCGCCATGCGGTGATCGACGTGATGGTGCTGCGATCGCCGACGTCCCACACCGCATGCGCCGAAAGGCCGCCATGTTCGTTGCGGGCGCGAAGCTCGGCATGGACATCGGTCACGCGATCATAGGGGTTGGTGGTGGGCGCGACATATCCCGGGAAATAGCTCAGCAATGCCGGATATTGCTGGTTCGCTGGCCGCTGCGTAGGCCCGCAGCCTGTGCTGCCTGAGAAGGGCGATCGAGAAGGCCGGAGGTTTCCCGAAAGGATCCTTTTTGGGAAAGTCGGCGTGCCTTTGGGCAAGCGGACCACCTGCGAAATCAACTCCGCGCGGACATGAATGAATGACCGAAGTTGAGTAGCCGAACTAAGCCGCGAATGGCCGGGAAGTGGGTCCTCAGGCCCACACTGACGCTTCATGCGGATATACAGAATGCGTCGACGATGCCCCGCTGGCGCTATTGATCAGTGGTTTCTATGCACGAGAGGGGCGATAACCCGTTGAACCGTCGCCTTTGATACCCGAAACGGCTTGATCTTGATGCTCATGGATTAAATCGTCTCTCCTTTGGGATGGATCGTAACTTCTCACTAACGATTTCGGCCTAATGGAGGGGATCACGGTAAGGGCCGGGCACATAAGAAAGCAGCGAATGCCGTGGCTCCGAACCTGCCTCCTGCTCTCCGCCAAACCCGCGAATTGTCCAACCCTGACTGCAACAACCAAAATGGCGAGGTCCGTCAGTCCGGCGGCATATGGTCGCGGGCCGGGGGCTTTACGGCTGAGGCGGCTGTCTTCTTACTTCTCGTCCTGACGCTCGCAGCGGTTCTGGGTCAGGAGGCGCTAACTCGCGAAACGATGAGCCTAACGCCGAGCTCGACCCGGGCTTCGCCTTATTCTTTTGACGATCGTTCAAACGGCGGAGATTCCAAGCTTTCGATACATAAAACAGCGCCCCTTTCCTGGTCTTGTGAATTAGGAAAGAAGGCGGCGTTCCCATTTTGCGGTTACGGCCTGGTCTTCAACGCGACGACGCCAGGCAAAGGCGTCGATTTATCCTATGCATCGAAAATATTAGTCAAGCTACATTATCGCGGCCCACCTACAAGATTGCGCATTGGCATTAAGGATTTTGATCCCGCCTTTAGCCGCGTCGGCACCGATGCGTCTGTCAAGCCTAACACGACTGAGTTTGAAGTGGTCCAGGGTTATAACCAGATCGAGTTGTTACCTGAACGCTTTGAGGTCGAGCCCTGGTGGGCGGCCAGCCAGCGGCTTAGCTCTAAGCAAGCGAGCCGATCATTCCAAAACGTTGTTGCCGTCGAGCTCATCTCGGGCACTGGAACTAAACCCGGCGAGTTCTCAGTAAAACTTGAGGAGATTACGTTCGAAGGCGTACATTTGGCGCCGGAGCACTTTTACATGATTATCATCGGCGCGTGGACATTGCTGAGTGCAATATTCCTCGTCTACCGGTTTTTCCACGTGCGGCGCCAGTACGAGGCAAGGGAGCGCCAACAGGACAAGCATGGTCAGTTACTTGCCCAAGCGCATGCCGCCGCCGAGGCGGCCAGTGCCGCCAAATCTCAGTTCCTTGCGAATATGAGCCACGAGCTTCGCACACCGCTCAACGCCATCATTGGCTACGCACAATTGCTCGAGCGTGACGCGCTTACGCAACGGCAACGATCGGCCGTCGGCACAATCCATGAAAGCGGTACGCATCTATTGGCATTGATTACCGACATCCTGGACATTTCCAAGGTTGAAGCGGGCAAGCTCGAGCTATTGGCGTCAGCAGTCCATCTCCGCGCTTGCGTCGCCGGCGTGACGGAGATGATCCGACTGCGCGCTCAGGAAAAGGGCCTAGTCTTTAAGGTGGATATTGCCGTTGACGTGCCCGACCGGGTGCTAGCCGACGCGAAACGGCTGCGGCAGGTACTTATTAACCTGCTTGGTAATGCAGTGAAGTTTACCGCCCGAGGTGAGATAGGGCTCGAAGTCTCTACTGTAGGATGGGGCGGGGGAAGCGTGCGGTTGCGGTTCGACGTAGTCGATACCGGTGCTGGCATTGCCCCTGAGCAGCTGCAGAGGATCTTCGAGCCGTTCGAGCAGGTAGGGAGTGCAACTGAACGCAGCGGCGGCACGGGTCTCGGGCTTAGTATCGCTCGCCGGATCGTCGACATGATGGCAGGCGAGATTAGGGTCGAAAGCGTCATCGGCTGCGGCAGTCGCTTCAGCGTAGAGCTACCGGTCACGCTACTTGCGCCATCGATCCCCGCGTTGACTCATCCCATCACTTCGGGGGGCGGCCATGACATTCTGGTGGTCGACGACAGCGAAACCGACCGCAGCATTCTGCGCGAGGCGCTCGAGGGACAGGGTTTCAAGGTGCGCGAAGCTCGCGACGGACTTGAAGCGCTCGATATGGTCGAGCGCGCGCAGCCTGATCTCATAATCGTCGACATGAAGATGCCGGTGATGGGCGGCCTCGAAACTTTGCGCCAGCTGCGTCACCGCCCCAGCCTGCGCCAGCTACCAGTCGTTGCGATCACTGCAAGCCGATCGTCTAGGCTCGAAGCGGAGGCGCACTCCGCGGGCGCCGATCGCCTACTCGTGAAGCCGATCAGGTTGCTATCGTTGGAACAGGTGATCACCGATCTGCTCGCCAAGCCCCGCGTCGGCGATGGCGACGATAGCTGCATATCTCGTCCGCTGATCCCCCCGGGCGAAAGCCAGCTACGATTGCTGCTGGAGCATGCTCGCGCCGGCAATATGCGAGCAATTCGCGCGCTTGCGGTCGACATCGCCGCGATGGGTTCGGAATACGAACCCTTTGCCGACCGTCTTCAGACACTAGCGGCCGGATACCAGTCGCCCGCTGTGTTGAAACTGGTTCAACAGCAGCTTGCTGGTAAGGAAGCCGCATGAGCGCGCGAACTAAATCAGGTGAGCGTGATACAGTCCTGATAGTTGATGATAGCCCCGTAAACCTGGGTGTTGTCGTCGAACACCTAGAAGAACATGGGTATGAGGTATTAGTCGCTTTGGGCGGGTACGAGGCGCTTGAACGTGCTGCGTTCGCCGTTCCTGACCTCATTCTCCTCGACGTTATGATGCCCGACCTTGACGGACACGAAACCTGCCGCCGCCTAAAATTGCGAAAGGGAACCCGAGATATACCGGTAATTTTTATGACGGCGCTGAACGACGTCGACAGCAAAATCGCGGCGTTCGATGCGGGTGGTATTGATTACGTTAGTAAGCCGTTCCAGGTCGAAGAACTGCTTGCGCGAGTGCGCACGCATATCGCCTTGCGTCGCGCACATGTCTCGTTGGACGCGCAGAAGACCCAACTCGAAGCCGAAATCAAAGCCCGACAATCGGCGGAGGTCGCGCTACGTGATTCGGAGCAGCGGCATCGTCGGTTGTTCGAGACCGCAGGTGATGGAATTTTGGTGATAGATTGCGAGCATGGCACGGTTATCGATGCTAACGCCCGGTGCGCTGCTATGTTCGGGATAGAAGTTGGCACGCTTAAAGGCAAAAGCTTCGCCACGTTGCCTCCGTTCAAATATGCCAATGCGGGTTACGCCGCCCTGAGCGCGCTGCGCGAAGAGGGCGAGATGAAATGGGAGGACTGGAGCTGGGCGGACCCGGATGGCACCCTTGTCTCGGTCGAAGTCATTGGAAGCACCTATCACGTGGGCGGCCGCCCACTGGCTCAGTGCACCTTCAGGGACATTCGCGAGCGCAAAGAGGCAGACGCGCGGATACGCCACCTCGCGCTGCATGACGCATTAACCGGATTGCCGAACCGCACGATGCTTGCGGATCGGTTGACCGTGGCGATCGCTCATGCGCGGCGCGACCGAAATCAGGTGGCACTGCTTCTTCTCGACCTCGACCATTTCAAACATGTCAACGACAGTTTGGGGCATTTTGTGGGGGACGAACTGCTGGAAAAGGTTTCGATGCGATTGCGGGGCGTGCTGCGCGATGGCGATACCGCTGCACGCCTTGGCGGCGATGAGTTCGTCGTTGCCGCCGAACTTTCGGGGCCCGCCGATGCAGAAGCGCTGGCCGAAAGGATCATAGCGGCTCTTGAACCCGCCTTCAGCATCGCTGGTCGTGAGCTGCACATTGGGGCAAGCATTGGTATTAGCCTGTATCCTGGCGACGGAGATAGTCCTGCCGCCTTATTACAGGCCGCCGACACCGCGATGTACCAGGTAAAAAAGAAAGGGCGCGGCACGCACCGGCTATTCAGCCGTGACCTTAGTATGGCGGCGGAACGCTGGCACATTCTTTCGCACGATCTACACGGCGCGTGTGCACGAGGCGAATTTGAGCTTCATTTTCAGCCTCAGGTCCTGCTCGAGACCGGCATGATAACGGGACTAGAAGCGCTGCTGCGGTGGCATCACCCTACTCAAGGCCTGATCGCACCGGGCTTGTTCATCCCCCTGCTTGAGGAGCATGGTCAGATGGTCGAGGTGGGGCGGTGGGTGCTCGGAATGGCTTGCGCCCAAGCCGCAGCCTGGCAAGCTGCCGGGCTTGCGCCCGTACGGATCGCGGTCAATCTCTCGTCGCAGCAATTCTATCGCGGCGACATCGTAGCGGTCGTGGCCGATGCGCTGGAGCGGTCAGGGCTCGCACCCCAATGGCTGGAGCTGGAACTGACCGAAAGCATCACGCTCGACGATACCGAGAGAACGCTTCGGATCATGCGAGATCTCAAAGGCCTTGGCGTTGCTTTGTCACTGGACGACTTCGGAACGGGCTGGTCGTCGCTCGGTTATTTGAGGCGTTTTCCGCTGGATCGGATCAAGATCGACCGGTCGTTCATTCGCGATCTCGTGAACGATGCAGGTACGGCGGCAATTGTCTACAGCATCCTTGATTTGGCTCGGCAGCTTAACCTCGACTGCGTCGCCGAGGGTGTGGAAACTGCAGAACAACTCGAATTGCTTCGACACAAGAGCTGTCCGGTCATGCAGGGGTTTCTATTCAGCCAAGGTTTGAACACCGCAGATACGACGGAGCTGCTCACAGCACGCACGTCTATGATGGCCTTACAAAGCTAGACGCCAACGTGGCACCGTCCCTTAGGCGGTGGCGCCGTTCAAAGGGTGTATTTGCGCCCGGCTATTCCGACGCCGTTACCGACTAGAAGTGAATACTTCATGGAGTGAACATGGAAATAGTCAGGCTAGGCCAAGGTCAACGTGCGCCCAATGGCTCGGACTTTATCCGCAACAGTGTCCTATCGAATGGCCTTGGTGGGCTCAGCGGTATGATCCGGATCCTTGCGGTCGATCGAGCTGATCGCATCCCCTTCGAATCTCAGTCCAAAACATTGTGGCAGGGCGTCACGCAACGGAACGAATGGGCTTAGCCTGGCCCATCAATACGGCGCTCCTGCGGTCTATGTGCAACACGAATATGGCACCAATTTCAGTTGTGAGACGTCGAACCAATAAAGACAATATTGCATGATGTTTTTAATGCCGTAATTTCTTAAAGTTCGAGCTAGCTTCAATTGTGCAATTGCGACCACCCGTGGTTCAAAGGTCGGGTTGATGACACCTTGGTCCTAATGCCTAATCCGTAATTCACCATCCGCTTTAAGTGAGTGTTCTTTATTTGCGCCGAATATAACGTATTGGGGAGATATAATGAACATAAACAATATGCTCCGCGGCTTGGCGATTGCAGCTTTGCTGATATCGGTTCCGGCTTTAGCTGGCAATCAGGGCAAGGGGCATGGAAAAGGCAACAGTGCGTCTCAGAAACAAAAAGGCCAGATTCGGCACTTTGACAAGCGCGATAGGACCGAATTTCGAAGGGTGCCGAAGAGAGATAGCGCCACTGCCAGCTGTCCGCGTGGACTAGCAAAGAAAAACAACGGCTGTGTTGCACCTGGGCTCGCTAAGAAGCAGTATGCGCAGGGCGATAGGCTGCCTGCCGCGCTTCGAACCAATAACGTCCCGGCAGCCTATGCCGACCGATACCGCGACACCGCCACTTCACTCTATCGCTACAACGACGGTAGTATCTATCGGATCAACCCCGACACCCGGCGTATCGCAGAAGTCATTGGGGCGCCCATTCGATAAGACTGTATTTTATACCAGCGCGCGCCTCGGCTCGACGGCTGATGCCAAGTCCCTTGGGTGCTAACTCAACGCGAGGGATTTCCAAAGCGGCCATGATCTGAATCAATATTGCAGGCTATGGGGGCTTGGGATAGTCTCGTCTGTTGTGTTGCGGGAGGATTTCAACGGGCTGGTCGCCGAAGGCTCGCGCGTTTGAGCGGCCACGCGAACCAGGTTCGGCGGCTGCTGGCGCTGGCTGCGATTTATGTTGATGGTGTTGCGCGTCACGCGATGGCACAGGTCGGCGGCTTAGGCTTGACCGCAAGGCCGGTAACCTCCGCAACGTCGCTGTGGCCTCGCGGCACGTTCTTCAACGCCGCACTCGCTCGCCAGTCAATGTCGGGTGTCTTCGCGTCTTCGCCCCAGTGGCTTCCGTCATCACATCTCCCTGTTTAAAGAGCCGGCGCAGGCTTGCCAACCTTAGCGGGTCGCCATCTGCACCCGTCGGCACAGGGTAGCCAAAGCGGCGCGCGTGCGCCCGAGCAAATGGTTGCGCTGCCAATCTTTTCCGATCCCCCTATGTGAACGAAGGTCAAAAGTTGGGATTCACCTCAACGTCGTTAAATGGCGAATCTGGGCTTATTCAGACCTCAGTCCGTTCTGCCAGTTCTAGCGCGTCTTCCACGTCAACGCCGAGGTAGCGCACCGTGCTATCAATCTTGGCGTGGCCGAGCAGAATCTGAACCGCCCTAAGATTACCCGTCGCCTTGTAGATGATTGACGCCTTTGTGCGACGAAGCGAGTGTGTCCCGTATTCCTGAGGCGGAAGGCCGATGCCTTCGACCCACTCGTGCACGAGACGAGCATACTGTCGCGTACTCATGTGAGCCATGTAGTCGTTTCGGCTCGGGAAAACGAAGTCATTCAGCGTGCCGCCGCGGCGCTCCAGCCAGGTACGCATGGTCTTACGTGCTGTGTCCATCAGCTCGAACTGGACCGGGCGCTTGGTCTTTTGCTGGATGACGACGGCACGGTCACGGACGCGCCCGCCTGAAACGACATCGCCGACACGCACCTTGACCACGTCACATCCGCGCAGCTTGCTATCGATAGCGAAGTCGAACAGGGCTCGGTCGCGCAATCGCCTATGTTGGTCGAGCCAGAAGCGAATGGCCCAGACCTGTTGCTGTTTGAGGGCTCGCTTCGCGCCAATCAAGCGGCCCTCGTTCCAGGGTCGTAGTTCATGAAAGGCGGGGTCCATCGACGAGGGACCCATCACTCATCTCCTCTGCGCTATGCCGGTGCCCGTAGGGTAATCAACCGCAGTAAACATGCGGTTCGAAAATCTGGTTGATGTTCCCTTGGCAGGACGGATGAATGATTGGCCATACTCGGGAGAGGCGGACCCATTGCCAAACGTCGTTTTCTGGGTCGCAGAAGACCGCGATTAGATGCGGGGAGCCCGGGTCAGCTGGACATCGGCGGCATGTCATGTTGACAAGGCACATGGAGCAGAAACCAGCGATCATCCTGTTTGACGCGATGTGCGTGTTGTGTAGCGCAAACGCGCAGTTCGTCCTGCGGCGGGATCGCCAACGCCGCTTCCAACTAGCTTCCATGCAGGGCGATGTCGGCGCCGAGCTGTTCCGCCGGCACGGGATCGATCCAACAGACCCGGATACCATTCTGGTCGTTGACGGGGATCGGGTCCTGCGTGATTCGGACGCCGTGCTGGCAATCTACGCGCGGCTCGGTTGGCCATGGCGCGCAGCAGGCTGGTTACTATTGGTGCCACGCGCCCTGCGTGATCCGCCGTACCGGCTGATAGCACGTAACCGCTACCGCCTGTTTGGGCGCCGCGAGACCTGCTGGCTGCCGTCCCCGGCGGATCGCGACCGGGTGCTGTGACCGGCATTCTGGTGCTGGGCGGCTACGGCGGCTTTGGCGGCAGGCTGTCGCGCCGGCTCGCCGCGGCGGGGTACGATGTCGTCGTGGCAGGTCGAGATCTGCTCAAGGCAGAGCGGTTCTGCGCCGGTGTTGTCGGCTGCAGGCCTGTGGCCGCCGACCGGAACGGCAACCTGGTTACGTTGCTCGCGGTCGAGAAACCCGCATTGGTCATCGATGCCGCGGGACCGTTCCAAGGCAGTGGCTACGGTGTCCCGACTGCTTGCGCCGATCTGGATATTCCGTACCTCGATCTGGCGGACGACCGGGCGTTCGTGGCTAACATTGAAACCATTTGCGCTGGCGTGCCCATCATCGCAGGCGTATCCAGCGTGCCCGCACTGTCGGGCGCGGTTGTACGCCACCTAGCCCAAGGCATGGAACGAGTCACGGCGGTCGAGGCCGCCATCAGCGCGTCTAATCAGGCGGCCGCCGGTCGCTCTGTCGCGACCGCGATCCTGTCCACCGTCGGTCGGCCCCTTCCGCTCTGGCGAGGTGGCCGCCGGATCGTCGGCCACGGCTGGCAGGAGATGCGTTGTCAGCGGTTCGAGATGCAGGACGGCCAATCTCTCGGCCTTCGCCTAGTCGGGCTGGCTGACGTTCCTGATCTGGACCTGTTGCCCGGACGCCTGCCTGGTCGTCCGGCGGTCGCGTTCCGCGCTGGTACGGAACTCTCTTTTCAGAATGCCGCAGTTTGGCTTGCGAGCTGGCCGGTTCGCTGGCTCGGCGGCTCGCTCCGTCCAGCGGCGCGGTGGCTGCTTCCGCTCCAACGCTTGACTGCAAGACTGGGTGGCGATCGCTCGGGCATGGTGGTGCGCGTCTTCGGCATAGCTGATGGGCGCCGCCTGGAGCGGCGCTGGACTTTGATTGCCGACCAGGGCTGCGGCCCCGAGATACCGACATTTGCGGCCGCGATCCTAGCCGACCGCATCATGAACGGCACCTGTCCCGCCGGAGCGCGCGACGCTGGTGAGCTGTTGTCGCTTGCTGACTTCGAACCTTCTTTCACCAAGCTAGATATTAGGCATGAAGCGCAGGAGCTCGAACAGCCTGACCCGCTTTATAGGCGTATCATGGGCGTCGACTTCGACCGGTTACCTACCGCTTTGCAGGTGGTGCACGGTGTGCTGCGCGACGGCGGCGCCTCGGGCCACGCGACTGTGACGCGCGGCCGCAGTCCTGTAGCACGACTGATCGCGGCGATCGTCGGCTTCCCGCCTGCAGGCGAGCACGCGTTGCACGTATCGTTCGCCGAAAGAAACGGCATTGAGACCTGGACCCGCGATTTTGCCGGCCGGCGATTTCGCAGCCGCATGTCACAACGTGGCCAAGAGTTGGTCGAGCAGTTCGGCCCCATGCGTTTTCGCTTTGCGCTCGTTCGAGAAGATGGCGGGCTTCGCATGGCCATGCGCGGCTGGTCCTGCCTGGGTGTGCCGCTGCCCATTGCGTTGGCACCCCGGTCGGATGCGCACGAGGCGGAAGACGGGCAGGGCCGCTTTACCTTCAATGTGGCTATCGCCTTGCCGATCGTCGGAGCCATCGTCTGCTATCGTGGTTGGCTTAAGTGAACGAATGGCTGGTTCGGGAAAGTACCCAAACCGCGCTGAATGACTGTTTAAGGGTCCTTGCAGCCGTGAAGCTGTCGGTCGGCTGTCGGCCAATGGCCGACCCTACAGGGTTGCGGCGACGTGCTAAAAGGCGGAAACTATCGCGGCGACAATAGCGAGGTTCCGGATGGCGTTTGAACCATTTGGCTATGGAAACCGCTGGCAGGACAGGCTCCCCGATGGCGTCTTGAAGCCCAAAGAATTCGCGATTTCGCTGTTGATCTTGGTAGTCGGTGTTATCGTTTGGCAAATATCCTGATCCGACCACCGGAAAGCGGAACGGCAGCTTCCTACCACCTGCCGCCGTTCCGGCGCGGGTCCACTCGCGACACTCTTGAAAGCTGACTGGCCGTTGCTGGGCGGGAAAGCGATCCCGCGGCAAGCGGCCATTTTTGGCCGGTGCTATCGGCTCTTTGCCTTCCCGAACTTTCCACCGAGGACCTTGGCTCCGTCGCGCAGAAATTCGAGATGATCTGACCAATGCTGCATCATGCGCACACGCTCTTCCCAATATTCTCCGCGGGTATAGGCGCGGCGCACGGCATTGTTGTCGCAATGGGCAAGCTGGCGCTCGATCGCGTCCGCATGCCATAGCCCCATCTCATTCAGCAACGTCGCCGCCAGGGCGCGGAAACCATGGCCGGTCATTTGGTCCTGTGCATACCCCATTCTACGAAGCGCTGCGTTGATGGTGTTCTCCGACATCGGTCGTTCAACCGATCGTATTGACGGGAAAAGATACGAGCTGTGCTCGGCGTCGTGCTTGATCGATTCGAGGATTTGAAGTGTCTGACGGGAGAGTGGGACCGAGTGCGCGCGCCGCATCTTGGTTTTGTGCGGCGGGATCGTCCACACGGCTTTGCCAAAATCGAAATCCGCCCATTCGGCAGAACGAAGTTCTCCAGGCCGAACAAACACGTGAGGCAGGAAGCGAAGCGCGACGCCGGTCGTCGGATGGTCTTCCAGCGCTTCAATGGCGCGAAGCAACGCGCCGGCCTCGGACGGTGTAGTGATCGCGGCGCGGTGAACGTGCTTGGGTACGATCAACGCGCCCCGAAGGTCGGCCGCGACATCGCGCTCGGCCCGCGCCGTAGCGATGGCATAGCGGAAAATTTGCGAACAGGTGCTGCGGAGGCGCTTTGCCGTTTCGTACCGACCTTTTGCCTCCATCTTACGCAGCATGATGAGCAACTCGTGCGCCGAGATCGAGGCGACAGGGCGCTGCCCAATGGTTGCGTTGATGAAACTCAGTAGCCAGCGCAGCTTTTTCATCGTGACCGGCGAGCGGCCCTCTTTCTCGACTTTGAGCAGCCATTCGTCGGCCACGGCTTTGAAGCTGCTGGACGCCGCTACGGTGGCGGCGATCCGATCGAGCTTGATTCGTTCAGATGGATCATCGCCTCGAGCTAACACCTTGCGCGCCGCGTCGCGCGCTGCGCGAGCCTCGGCTAGCCCGGTATCTGGCCACACGCCGAAGGCCAGGGTCTTCTGCTTGCCTGAATGCCGATAATTCATCCGCCAGCAGCGGGCGCCGGACGGTGCTACGAGCAGGTAAAGTCCGTCGCTATCGCTAAGCTTGTACGCCTTCTGGCGACCCTTGGCTGCTTTGATTGCCACAACCGACAACGCCATGATGGTATCTCCACCCAAGCGACCGGCGCAGTGCCATCAAGGATACCATCAGATTGCTGGTATGGAGTGGTATTCCGCCGATCCGACTGGGATGGCTATACCACAAAAAACCGCAGAAAACAGCCGATTATGGGACGTTTTCGGTAGTTTTGGGATGGTGTTTTGGTGACCCCTACGGGAATCGAACCCGTGCTTCAGCCGTGAAAGGGCCGCGTCCTAACCGCTAGACGAAGGGGCCGTCAGCGAGGGGGCGGACTAGGCGATGGTGGGGGTGGTGGTCAAGGGGCTGTTTGGCGGTATTTCATTCGGCCCAGGCGGCGTCGTCGATATGGAGTTCTGCGGCGGGCCTTGCGCCCCAGTCGTCGCGCTTGGCGCGGCCGGCCAGCCATAGCCGGCGGTGCGGCGGGCAGCCGAGCAACGCGGCGCCCAGGGCGGTGTCGGCCTGGCGGAAGGCGACCGCCTTGAGGCTGCGGCCGTCGTCGCCCGCGACGATCGCGCGGACATGGCCGTTGCCGACCCGATCGGCCTTGATCACGCGTACCGGGCCGGCAGCGATTCGCGGGCTTGGCCAGCCCATGCCATAGGGGCCGCCGGCTTCGAGCGCGTCGACCAGCCCGGGGTGGATGCCGCCGGGCGCGAGCACGGCATCGACCAGCAAGGCGCGATCGGCGATCGAGCGGGTGACCGCGGCCGCCAGCCGTTCGTCGAGAAAGGCGGCGAAGGCATCGATATCACCTTCGGCCACGGTGAGGCCTGCCGCCATCGCATGGCCGCCGCCCGCCGCGAGCAGTCCGGCTTCCTTGGCCGCCAGCACCGCGCCGCCCAGGTCGACGCCGGGGATCGACCGGCCCGACCCCTTGCCGACGCCGTGTTCGTCGAGCGCGATGACGATCGCGGGGCGGCCGAGCGATTCCTTGAGCCGGCCGGCGACGATGCCGATCACGCCGGCGTGCCAGCCGGGAGCGGCGACGACGATCACCGCGCGATTGCCCTGGCGTTCGGCGAGCAGCTCGGCGCCCTCCTGCACCGCGGCCTCGATCATCCGGCGTTCTTCGTTCAGCCGGTCGAGTTCCTCGGCGATCGCGCGCGCTTCGGCGGGATCGCGGGTGGTGAGCAGGCGGACGCCGAGATCGGCACGCCCGACGCGTCCCCCGGCGTTGATGCGGGGGCCGAGCGCGAAGCCGAGATCGGTGCAGGTCGGGTCGCGCGTGAGCCGCGACGCTTCGATCAGCGCGGCGAGGCCGATGTTGCGGCGCTTGGCCATCACCTTGAGCCCCTGCGCCACGAAGGCGCGGTTGAGGCCGCGCAGCGCCGCGACGTCGGCGACGGTGCCGAGCGCGACGATGTCGAGCAGCTCGAGCAATTTGGGCTCGTCGCGCCCCGCGAAGAAGCCGCGCGCGCGCAAGCTGCGGATCAGCGCCGCGCCGAGCAGGAACGCGACCCCCACCGCCGCGAGATGGCCGTGCGCCGCGCCTTCATCCTCGTCCATCCGGTTGGGGTTCACCAGCGCGTGCGCGAAGGGCAAGGCGGTCGAGCATTTGTGGTGATCGACCACGATCACCTCGACCCCGGCGTCGCGCGCCATGTCGAGCGCTTCGAACGCCTGCGCGCCGCAATCGACGGTGACGATCAGCGACGCGCCCTCGCGCGCGAGCCGCACCAACGCCGCGCCCGAGGGGCCATAGCCCTCCATCAGCCGATCGGGGATATAGGGCCGCGCCTCGATGCCCAGCTCGCGCAGCACCAGCACCATCAGCGCCGCCGAAGTGGCGCCATCGACATCGTAATCGCCGAAGATCGCGACCTGCTCGCCCGCCTGCACCGCATCGGCAAGGCGATCGGCGGCGCGGTCCATGTCGCGGAAGATCGAGGGATCGGGCATGAAGCCGCGGATCGACGGGTTGCGATGCAGCTCGAGCGCCTCGCGCGGGCAACCGCGCGACAACAACAGCCCGGTCACCAGATCGTCGGGGACGAAGCTGCCGCCCAGGGTATCGCTGGCGAGCCCGCGCCAGCGCCAGGGTTGGCCGAGGATCGAGGCGGTGACGTTACAGACCGGTGACATGGAGCGCGGGGTACCAAGCGGCGGGGGAGGGGGCCAGCGGAAAGCGGGCTTGGCGGCGGGCTGGGAAGGTCTCGTTGCGGCGAGCTCCTTCGATACGGGCCTTCGCCTTCGCTCAGTCCCTACTCAGGACGAACGGCTGTGGCTGCATCGCCCGGTCAGCCCTGCAGCCAGGGCTGCTCGCGAAACCATTTGGTGAAGATGTATTTGGTGCCGCGCACCACCGCCATGCCCTCGTGGAGCGTCTGCTCGTTGGGGCTGCCGTCGGGGTTCATGTTGTTCCAGATCAGCAGCATGCGCTTGCGCGGCGGCACGCGGATGCCGCCTTGCGGGAACCAGGTCGCGCCGCCTTCCTCGACCTCGTTGAGATAGCACATCGCGGTCCAGGTGCGCTGGCCGCCCGCCTGCTGCATCTTGGGCCAATAATGCTCGCCTTCGTGGAAATAATCATGGTGCGCGCGGAATTGCTGGCCGGGGGCGTAGCGCTGGCCCTGCATCGTCTCGCCATGTTCGGGCTGGATGCCGAGCAAGGCGGCAACGCGCTCGTCGATCGGCTGGATGACCGACGAGTAGCGGTCCATGTCGCAGCTGTCGCTGGTCCGGAAATTGCGGTCCTCGGTGCGCGACAGCAAGGTCGAGGGGCGGCGGCCCTCGTCGATCATCGCTATCAGCGTCGCGCATTCGGCGTTGGTGAGGAAATCGCGGTGGAAATAGACCTGCGCCGCGTCGGTCGCGAGCCGCTTGATCGCAGGATTCGCCTCGAGCGTCGCCGCGGTGGCCGATCCGATCGCCTGCCGGACCGCCGAAAGCGTGCCGGGCTTCTTCACTTGCGTTGCCATGGTTCCCAAGTCGCTGCGCGGCGCCCGAAAAGCAAGGGGACCCGGTGCCGATGCACCGAGCCCCCTGCTCGCATTCATAGGTGAGGGTTCACCAGAAGATGTCATATTCCATATCGACCACTTCGCCGGTCTCCAGATCGACCAGTAGCGCGTCGTTGTAATAGCGCACCCAGCGGAACGGTCCGTCGATCGGCGGCAGGCGGTACGACCAGGGATCGTTGATCCAATAATCCTGCGCGAACAGGATCGAGCCGATCGTCGCGCCGATGCCGAACCGCTGATAGCCGAAGCCATAGCCTTGCGGCGCGTAATAGCGGGGCAGGCGGAAGGCGTTGCGGTTGATCTGGCGATAGCCGCGCCAATCATAGCGATTGTCGTTGCGCCAGCCGCGGTTCCAGCCGCCATTGTTGCCCAGGAAGCTGCGGTTGCCGTTCCAGTTGTTGCCGCCCCAATTGTTGCCGGCCCAGCCATTGCCGCGGTTGTTGCCGAGGAACTGGCGTTGCTGGTTCAGCCGATTGTCAAACCGACCCTGATCCTGCCGGAAGTCGCGCCGATCATCGGCGCGATCGCGGCGGAAATCCTGGCGGTCGTCGCGACGGTCGGCGCGAAACTGGCGCTGGTTCAGCGCGCCCGATTGCAGCGCGTTGCGATCCTGGCGGCGTTCGTTGCGGAAATCGCTGCGATCGTCACGGCGTTCGGCGCGGAACGCCTGGCGCGGTGCGACCTGGCCCTGGGGACGCAGTTCGGGGCGCATCGGCTGGCCGTTGACGGTGCGGTTGGGGCGGACGACCTGACGCTGTTCCTGGATCGCCTGCCGCTGGCGAACGAACTGCTCGCGCTGCTGTGGGTTCGCCAGCCGCTGCGCCTGGCGTTCGGCGCGAACCGCCTGGCGATCGTCGCCGCCCTGGCGCTGCGCGCGCACCGGTGCGGCCGCTGCCTCACGCTGCGGCTGCGCGCGCATCGCCTGCCGCTCAGCGCGCTGCTGCTGGCGTGCTTCGCGACGATTGCCGTCCTGCGCCATCGCGGTTGCCGGGATCAGCGCGGTCGCTGCGAGCAATGCACCCATCCACTTGTTCATCATTACGCAATCCTCCGTCGGCGCTCGCCCAATCGGCTGGCTCGACACGTTGCTTCTGCCACCCGGCGGATGAGCGGTGGCTGAATTGAGGTGAAAGGAGTCCGTCAGCTTTGCGGCGGCGCGGGGGTGGCGGGGGGCGCGAGCGCGGGAACCGCGCGCGCGGCGTCGCCGGCGTCGATGTCGGGTGACGCCGGGGGCACGATATTTTCGTCTCCGCGCGCGATCCGCGCCGCGCGGCGCACTGCCTCGAGCAGCCTGGGGTACACGCCGCAGCGGCATAAATTGGTCATCGCGGCGCGGATATCGTCGTCCGACGGGTCGCGATTGGCGCGGATCAGCGCGGCGGCGGTCATCACCATGCCGGGGATGCAAAAGCCGCATTGCGAGAGGTTCGAGGCCAGGAACGCCTGTTGCACCGGATGCCCGCGATCGCGCGACAGCCCTTCGATCGTGGTGACGAAGGTGCCCTCGACCGCGGCGAGGGTGATGCGGCAGGATCGCACCGCCTGGCCATCGATATCGACGGTGCAGGCGCCGCATTCGCCGGTGCCGCAGCCGAATTTGGTGCCGGTGAGGTTCGACGCGTCGCGCAGGGCGAACAGCAACGGGGTTGCCGGATCGAGCCGATACTGCACGGGCTGGTTGTTAACGGTCAGGCTGGTCATAGCGCTCGTGATACGCTTCCCGCTGCCGCCTGGGAACGAGGGTCTGGAAAAACCAGATATACCAACGGCCGGAACATGGTGCCCCGGCCGCTGGATATGCTTACTTCAGATGCGCGCTCAGCAGCTTGTTCATCTCGAACATGCTCGCCTGCTTCTTGCCGAAGATCTTCTCGATCTTTTCGTCGGCGAGGATTTCGCGCTTGTCGTTTGGATTCTGCAAGTCGTGCTTCTTGATATATTCCCACATCTTGCTGACGACTTCGCTGCGCGGCAGATCCGCCTTGCCGACGATCTCGGCCAGCTCAGGCGACGGCGTCACCGGCTTGGCGAGGCCGCCCTTGGCAGCAGTCTTTGCAGTTGTTTCCTTGGCCATACGCCCCCCAGTACCGGCATCACGCAACAGCGCGCCATGCTTCAACGATCAGTGTCTCCTAGCCTTCAGGCCGAAGATCAAGCAGCAAATATCGTAGCGCGCTCGCACGCCGTTGCAAGAACATGGCGTGTGACGAAACAGCCACAGCGCAAATCTTGCGTCGAACCGTGTCGAACGCGCCGCGGGGCGGGTCGCAAGGCCCGCAACGGGCTTTGGGCTAGGTTCCGGTTTATCCGCTTGAATCGCTGATCGGGCGTGCCACTTCTCGCAGCTAGTGCGAAAGCGATGGCCGTTCGCTCATGCGATTGCGGTGTTGGCGGGTCGCCGGCTTGCTGGCCCGGCTGGACCGGGCTTATGGGGAGGGATGATGAATATCGAAGACGAAGCCACCATAGGCAATGGCGACCTGGTTGCTTCCCCGCCCAAGCTGGAAGTGCCCGAGGATGTGGCCGAGGCGATCCGCACGCTGATCCGCTGGACCGGCGACGATCCCACGCGCGAAGGGCTGCGCGACACCCCCAAGCGCGTCGCGCGCGCGTGGAAGGAATATTGCAGCGGCTATGGCGACGATCCGGGGCATCATCTGTCGCGGATTTTCGAGGAAGTCGGCGGCTATGACGAGATCGTGCTGCTGCGCGACGTGCCGTTCCAGTCGCATTGCGAGCATCACATGGCGCCGATCATCGGCAAGGCGCACATCGCCTATCTGCCGCGCAACCATGTCGTGGGCATTTCAAAGCTCGCGCGCGTGCTCCACGCCTTTGCGCGGCGGCTGCAGGTCCAGGAACGGCTGACCGCCGAAGTGGCCGATTGCATCTGGACGCACCTGAAGCCGCGCGGCGTCGCGGTAGTGATCGAGGCGAGCCACGCCTGCATGACCGCGCGCGGCGTGCGGACGCCGGGGGTGTCGATGGTCACCAGCCGGATGATGGGCGTCTTCCGCGACGACGAACGCAGCCGCAAGGAAGTGCTGTCGCTGATGGGGATGTAGTGGGTTTGCCCTCTCCCCCTTGCGGGAGAGGCAACGCAGACTTGGTCGCGCACTTGCGCGGCCTAGTCGTAGTCGGTGAGGGTTCGTTTTTCTTCGTCGGCGCGAGGAAGAAGTAGAAGGCCCTCACCCAACCCTCTCCCGCAAGCGGGAGAGGGCTTCAGAGAAGAAGGTGGGTTACGCCTTGCCTCGCGCCGAGTTTGCCGCCGACAGCACCGCGCGCACGCTCGCGGTGGCGACGTCCTCGTCGATACCGACTCCCCACAAGGTCCGCCCGTCGGCGTCGACGCATTCGACATAGGCCGCCGCGCGCGCGTCGGATCCGTGGCCGATCGCGTGTTCGCTGTAATCCGCGACGTCGAGCGTGATCCCGCAGCCGTCGCGCAGCGCCGCGAGCACGCTCGAGATCAAGCCGTTGCCGCGCCCGCTCACCGATCGGGTGACGCCGCCGATCCCGACATGGCCGGCAAAGATGCGGTCGCCGTTTGGCGCGCGGGTTTCCTCATAGGCTTCGAGCGTAAAATATTGTGCGGGGTCGAGGCGATATACCCGGTTGAAGCTGTGCCAGATGTCGCCGGCGTTGAGTTCGCGGCTGGTTTCGTCGGCCATCGCCTGGACGTGGCGGCTGAAATCGGCCTGGAGCCGCTTGGGCAGCTTGAGTCCCTTGTCCTGTTCGAGCACCCAGGCGACGCCGCCCTTGCCGCTCTGCGAATTCACCCGGATGACGGCTTCGTAGCTGCGGCCCAGATCGGCGGGGTCGATCGGCAGATAGGGGACTTCCCAGATGTCGTCGTTGCGCGCTTCCTGCGCGGCGAAGCCCTTTTTGATCGCGTCCTGGTGGCTGCCCGAAAACGCGGTGAACACCAGCTCGCCGGCATAAGGGTGGCGCGGATGCACCGGCAGCGCGTTGCAATATTCGACGGCGCCGATCACCCGGTCGATGTCCGAAAAGTCGAGGCTGGGGTCGATCCCTTGCGTGTACATATTGAGCGCCAGCGTCACCAGGTCGACGTTGCCGGTGCGCTCGCCATTGCCGAACAGGCAGCCCTCGATCCGGTCGGCACCCGCCATCAGCCCGAGCTCGGCCGCGGCGACGCCGGTGCCGCGGTCGTTGTGCGGATGCAGGCTGATGACCACGCTGTCGCGGTGGGGCACGTTGCGGCAGAAATATTCGATCTGGTCGGCATAGATGTTGGGGCTCGACGCCTCGACCGTGGCGGGCAGATTGAGGATCAGCGGATGATCGGGGGTGGGGCGCAGCACCTCCATCACCGCGGTGCATACCTCGAGCGAGAAATCGAGCTCGGCGGTCGAGAAGGTTTCGGGGCTATATTCGAAATGCCAGTCGGTGGCGGGGCGCTTGGCGGCTTCGTCGCGCAGGATCTTGGCGCCGGTCACCGCGATGTCGCGGACTTCGTCGCGGCTCATGCCGAACACGATCCGCCGCCATGCCGGCGACACCGCGTTGTAGAGATGGACGATCGCGCGGTGCGCGCCCTCGAGGCTTTCGAAGCTCTTCTCGATCAGGTCGCGGCGCGATTGCGTCAGTACCTGGACCGTCACGTCGTCAGGAATTCGGCCCGAGCGCACGAGTCGCGAGATGAAGTCGAACTCGGTCGCGCCCGCGCTGGGGAAGCCGACCTCGATCTCCTTCAGTCCCACCGACACCAGCAGGTCGAAGAAGCGGTTCTTCTTTTCGGCGTCCATCGGATCGATAAGCGCCTGGTTGCCGTCGCGCATGTCGGTCGACAGCCAGCGCGGCGGCCGGGTGATGCTGCGCGACGGCCATTGCCGGTCGGGCAGGTCGACGGCGGGGAAGGGGCGGTATTTGGTCGATGGATCGCGCAGCATCGCTGGCCTTTCTGAACGCTCATGCTCGGGGCTTCACGAGCGCCCGGCGGGAAGGTCGATGGTTCGAAAGTCACCCTTAAGGGGCGCGCAGGATCGTCGCGTCGCGCCTTAAGGGCGCGTAAGTCGAAGCAATGCGATCGGTGTCCGGTTCATCCCGCTTGCTATGCCCCGCCAAAACGGCTGCGTCCAGCGGCTTTGCCAACGACCGCTGGGCTTTTCATTAACCCATTTCCCGCTAACGAAATGACACCAACCCGCTGAAGCGAATTCCCGATGCTCCAACTTGTCTATATCAGCACAGCACGCGGCCCCAGCCCGGCGGCCGCAGTCCGTGACATCCTGCTGGCATCGCGGCGCAACAATGCACGCGACGGTATCACGGGGCTGCTATATTCCGACGGGCAGCGGTTCCTACAGGCGATCGAGGGGCCGACCGACCAAGTCGAGGCGACGTTCGAGCGGATCAAGGCGGACGCCAGGCACTGGGCGCTTGTCGTTCTGTCGCGAAGGGAAATCGCAGCGCCCGAGTTCGGAGATTGGGAGATGGCATACCGAGCGACCGGTGCCGAATCGAACAGCTTCGTCCGGCGGGTGCAGTTGCTGACGCAGCACGCATCGCCCAATGTCCGCGCGACGTTCGACAGCTTTATCGAGCTTCGCCGCGCCACCTAAAGGGTGACGCGGCGACCCGATCAGTTCTTTTCGAACGCGATCGTGATGTCGAGTTCGACTTCGTCGGACACGACGGGCAGCGCGCCCATGATGCCGAAGTCGCTGCGCTTGATCGTGGTGTCGCCCTCGAAACCCACGGTCAGCTTCTTGTTCATCGGGTTCGCGCCCGCGCCGACGAATTCGGCATCGATCGTCACCGGCTTGGTGATGCCGTTGAGCGTCAGGTTGCCCATGATCTGCGCTTCGTTGCCCTTGGCCATCACCGAGGTCGAGACGAAGCGCGCGTCGGTGGCGCCGGGGCCGAAGAAGTCGGGCTTGCCGCCGTCCTTGCCCGCGCGCGTAAGATGCGCGGTCAGCCCCGAGCTGGCGGTCACGACCTTCGACACCGGGATGGTGACGTCGACCTTGGCGGCCGAGAGGTTCTTGGGGTCGATCGTCAGCGTGCCTGCGACATCACCAAAGATCCCGAAATACGCGTTGAAGCCGAAATGGTCGACTTCCCAGCCGACCAGCGAATGGCCCGAATCGGCGGTGTAGGTGCCCGCGGTGACGCGGCTGGCGTCCTGCTGGCCGGGCAGGCCGGGGGTGGACTGGGCGATCAGCGGGGTCGCGGCGAGAAGGGCGAGGACGGTGAGGCTCTTGCGCATGATAGGGATTCCCTGTTCGTTGATGGCGAGCGGGAAGGTCGGGTTTGCGCACGGCGGAGTCAAACGCCGGGTTGCGAACGCAGCGTTTCCGGTTGGGGCCCAAATGCGGCCAGGCCCTCACCCTTCCGCGGCTTCGCCGCTCCCTCCCTCTCCCGCAGGCCGGAGAGGGAAGAGGCGCGCAGCGCCGATAGGGTGAGGGCCTGTCCCCAGCGGCTTAGTTCTTTTCCTTGTCGACCAGCTTGTTGGCGCCGATCCAGGGCATCATCGCGCGCAATTCGCTGCCGACCTTTTCGATCGGATGCGCCTCGGCACGCTTGCGCGCGGCCTTGAGCTCGGGCTGACCGGCGCGGTTGTCGAGCACGAAGTTCTTGACGAAGCGGCCCGACTGGATGTCGTCGAGCACGCGCTTCATCTCCTTCTTGGTCTCGTCGGTGATGATCCGCGGGCCGGTGGTGATGTCGCCATATTCGGCGGTGTTGCTGATCGAATAGCGCATATTGGCGATGCCGCCCTCATACAGCAGATCGACGATCAGCTTGGTTTCGTGAAGGCACTCGAAATAGGCCATTTCGGGGGCATAGCCGGCTTCGGTCAGCGTCTCGAACCCGGCCTGGATCAGGTGGGTGATGCCGCCGCACAGCACTGCCTGCTCGCCGAACAGGTCGGTCTCGCATTCCTCGCGGAAATTGGTCTCGATGATCCCCGAACGCCCGCCGCCGACGCCGCTGGCATAGGCCAGCGCGATGTCGTGCGCGTTGCCCGTCGCGTCCTGATGGACCGCGATCAGGCAGGGCACACCGCCGCCGCGGACATATTCGCTGCGCACCGTGTGGCCGGGGCCCTTGGGCGCAATCATGATGACGTCGATGTCCTTGGGCGGCTCGATCAGGCCGAAATGGACGTTGAGGCCGTGCGCGAAGGCGATCGCCGCGCCGGGCTTCATATGGCCCTTGAGGTCGGCGTCCCAGATCGCCGCCTGATGCTCATCGGGGGCGACCATCATGATAAGGTCGGCCCATTCGGCGGCCTCGCGGTTCGACAGCACCTTGAAGCCTGCGGCCTCGGCCTTGGCCCGCGTCGCCGAGCCTTCGCGCAGCGCGATCGCGACGTCGGTGACCCCCGAATCGCGCAGGTTCTGCGCATGCGCGTGACCCTGCGAGCCATAGCCGAGGATCGCGATCTTCTTGCCCGTCAGCAGGCTCAGGTCGGCGTCGGAATCATAATAGACACGCATATCGATAGTCCCTCTTTGCAAATATGCCGTCACCCCAGCGAAAGCTGGGGTCTCTCGCCGCCAGCGCGCGCTCGTGGCACGAGACCCCAGCTTTCGCTGGGGTGACGGGTGTTCGTTCGAAATGGTCAGGCGGCTTCTTTCCCGCGCGAGATCGCCACGACTCCGGTGCGCGCGACCTCGATCAGCCCGACTTCGCGCATCAGTTCGACGAATTTGTCGATCTTCTCGCTGCCGCCGGTCACTTCGAACACGAAGCTGCTGGTGGTCGCATCGACGACGCGCGCGCGATAGACGTCGGCCAGCCGCAGCGCCTCGATCCGGTGATCGCCGGTGCCGACGACCTTGAGCAGCGCCAGCTCGCGTTCGACATGCGGGCCGAGTGCGGTGAGGTCGGTGACCTTGTGAACGGGCACCAGCCGATCGAGCTGGGCGATGATCTGCTCCATCACATGCGCCGATGCGCTGGTGACGATCGTGATCCGGCTGACGCTCTCGTCCTCGGACACATCGGTGACGGTCAGGCTCTCGATATTATAGCCGCGACCCGAAAACAGCCCGGCGATGCGCGCCAGAATGCCCGGTTCGTTGTCGACCAGCACCGCGAGGGTGTGGCGTTCCTGTATTTCCTGGTGGATCTTCATTTTAAATCTCCCCCCTCCCGCTTGGCGGGAGGGGTCGGGGGAGGGGATGTCAGCCGGCGGGCGTTGCGGGTCGGGTGGGGACAGGCCCTCCCCTAACCCCTCCCGCAAACGGGAGGGGACTACACCAGCGCCTTGGCCTCGTCGTCCATTTCGCCGGTGACTTCATTGGCTTGCAGCATCATCTCGGTATGCGCGGCGCCCGAGGGGATCATCGGGAAGCAGTTGGCAAGCTTCGACACCATGCAATCGACCATGACGGGCCCGTCATGCGCGAGCATGTCGGCGATGCCGCCGTCGAGCTGGTCGCGGGTTTCGATGCGGATTCCCTTCCAGCCATAGGCTTCGGCGAGCTTCACGAAATCGGGCAGCGAATCCGAATAGCTTTCGGAATAGCGGCTCGAATAGGTCAGCTCCTGCCACTGGCGAACCATCCCCATATATTCGTTGTTGAGGATGAACACCTTCACCGGCAGCCGATATTGCGTAGCCGTCGCCAGCTCCTGGATGTTCATCTGGATCGATGCTTCGCCGGCGATGTCGATGCACAGCGCACCCGGATTGCCGAGCTGCGCGCCGATCGCGGCGGGCAGGCCGTAGCCCATGGTGCCGAGCCCGCCCGAGGTGAGCCATTTGTTCGGTGCCTCGAAGCCGAAATGCTGCGCCGCCCACATCTGGTGCTGGCCGACCTCGGTCGAGATGATCGGCGCGCGATGCTTGGTCGCCTCGTACAGCTGCCGGATCGCGCGCTGCGGCATGATCGCATCGTCGGTGTCGGTGAAGTCGAGGCATTTGGCGGCGCGCCAGCCATTGATGCGGTTCCACCATTCGGCGAGATCGGGCTTGGGATAATGCCGGCTCTTCCAGACATGGATCATGTCTTCGAGCACGCGCCCGGCATCGCCGATCACCGGCAGGTCGACGCGGACATTCTTGTTCACGCTCGACCGGTCAATATCGATATGGATCTTGCGGCTGAGCGGGCTGAACGCATCGAGCCGGCCCGTCACACGATCGTCGAAGCGCGCGCCGACCGACACGATCAGGTCGGCCTTGTTCATCGCCATATTGGCTTCGTAGGTGCCGTGCATCCCCAGCATGCCGAGCCATTGCGGGCTCGAGGCGGGGAGGGCGCCGAGCCCCATCAGCGTCGACGTGACCGGCGCGCCGGTGATCCGCGCGAGTTCGCGCAGCAGTTGCGACGCCCCCGGACCGGCGTTGATGACACCGCCGCCGGTATAGAGGATCGGGCGCTCGGCTGCCGCGAGCATGTCGACCGCAGCTTCGATCGAAGCGCGATCGGCCTTCACCTGCGGGCGATAGGTCTTGTGCTGGATCGGGCCGGGCTTGGTGTAGCGCGCGGTCGCGACCTGGACGTCCTTGGGGATGTCGATCACCACCGGCCCCGGGCGTCCCGAGGTGGCGATGTGGAACGCCTCGTGGATCACGTCGCCCAGCTTGGCGGGGTCCTTCACCAGATAATTATGCTTGGTGCAGTGGCGCGTGATGCCGACGGTATCGGCTTCCTGGAAGGCATCGGTGCCGATCAGGCTGGTCGGCACCTGCCCGGTGATGACCACCATCGGGATCGAATCGAGCAGCGCATCGGTGATGCCGGTGACCGCATTGGTCGCGCCGGGGCCCGAGGTGACGAGCACCACGCCGGGTTTGCCGGTCGATCGCGCATAGCCTTCGGCGGCGTGCGTCGCTGCCTGTTCGTGACGCACCAGGATGTGGCGGATCCGCTTCGAGCGGAACAGCGCGTCGTAAATCGGAAGCACCGCGCCGCCGGGATAGCCGAACACGATTTCCACGCCGAGATCGCACAGCGCCTCGACCAGGATATCGGCTCCACTTTTCTGCGTCACAGATCGTCTCCTCATTGCGCCGCAACAGGGCCGCGAGGGGCGCTGCTACCGGCATGAAAACTACAGGTCAACCCGTAGTCACGTAATTAAATGCCGAAAAGACGATCAATATCGTTCTTTTCTATCTCAGCTGCCCTCGGCCATTCTGGCGGGGGCTGGTTGCGGAACCAGGTGTACTGGCGCTTGGCATACTGGCGCGTCGCCGCTTTGGCGAGGGTGAGCGCGGTTTCGCGGTCGGTGTCGCCCGCCCGCCACGCCGCGATCTCGCGCACGCCGATCGCCTGGCGGACCGGTGCGAGCGCGGGGATGTCGCGGCGCGCGACCAGGGCTTCGACCTCGTCGACCGCGCCTTCGTCGAACATCGCGTCGAGCCTGTGGTCGCAGCGACCGAGCAGCCAGGCGCGGTCGGGCAGCAGGATCAGCGGGCGCAGATCGATCGCGTCGGCGATGCCGCCGCTACGCTCGGCCTGCCATGCCGCAAGCGGCTTGCCGGTCGAGCGGACGACTTCGAGCGCGCGCGCGACGCGGGTGGTGTCAGCGGCGGCGAGGCGGGCGGCGGCGGGCGGGTCGAGCGCGGCGAGCGATGCGTGTGCTTCGGCGACGGGCAGCGCGCGGACTGCTTCGCGGACAGCAGGGTCGATCTCGGGCACCGGGGCTATGCCGTCGAGCAGCGTGCGGATATACATGCCGGTGCCGCCGACCAGGATCGGCAGGCGGCCCGCGGCGTGCGCGTCGCCGATCGCGGCCCTGGCTTCGGCGGCCCAGCGCGCCGCCGAATAGCCTTGGGTGCCATCGACATGCCCGAACAGCCGATGCGGCGCGCGAGCCTCGTCGTCGTGCGAGGGGCGCGCCGACAGGGTTCGCAGCTCGCGATACACCTGCGCCGAATCGGCGTTGATGATCGTGCCACCTTGGCGCTCGGCCAGCGTCAACGCGAGCGCGGACTTGCCGCTGGCGGTCGGCCCTGCAATGAGCGCCACGATTGGCCGGCCAGAGGAAGACGCCTTGTTCACAGCGACGCTGATAGCATCCGAATCCCTAAGCGCGGGGGATATTTCCGCAGCACGTGATGCACTGGCGTTGCCCGGCGGCTGGGAATGGATCGACGAAGGGATCGCCGCCGACCTGCAGTTTGACGGCGAACCGACGGCGACGCGCGACGCGCTCGAGGGGGTGATCGCAGGGGTCGACGTGATCGTCCAGCCGAGTGCGGGCAGGGCGAAGGCGCTGCTGATCGCCGACATGGATTCGACGATGATCACCGTCGAATGCATCGACGAGCTTGCCGACTATGCCGGTGTGAAGCCGCAGATCGCCGAGATCACCGAGCGCGCGATGCGCGGCGAGCTCGATTTCGCCGCGGCGCTCGACGCGCGGGTGGCGTTGCTGTGCGGGCTCGAGGAATCGGCGATCGACCGCTGCCTAGCCGAACGCGTGACGCTGATGCCGGGCGCCAAGACGCTGGTGCGGACGATGCGCGCGCGCGGGGCGACGACGATCCTCGTCTCGGGCGGCTTCACGCGCTTCGCCGATCCGGTGGGGGCCGAGATCGGCTTCGACCGGGTGATCGCCAACCGGCTGGTGATCGCCGGTGGCGTGCTGACCGGCGCGGTCGAGCGGCCGATCGTCGATTCCAGCACCAAGGAAGCGACGCTGCGCTCGGCGATGGCCGATCTGGAGCTCCGCGTGGAATCGACGATGGCGGTGGGCGACGGCGCCAACGATCTGCCGATGATCCGTGCGGCGGGGTTGGGGGTGGCCTATCGTGCCAAGCCGATCGTCGCCGCCACGGCGGGGGCGCGGGTCGAGTATGGAGACCTGACCGCGTTGCTGTACGCGCAGGGGATTCGCCGAGCGGATTGGGCGACGCACTGATCCTCCCCGAACCGGCGAGGATTTCTAGCCTTTGGTCGGCAGGCAGGCTTGCCCCGTACGCTTCACCGCCGCGCAGGCGCGCGTCGCTTCGGCGCTGCTGCCGAACGGGCCGACCAGCACGCGTGTTACCGCGCCCGATTTGACGTAGTAGGGCTTGGTGCCCGCCAGACCGCTGATGCCCGACACCTTGCCCCACAATGAGCGCGCATTGCCCTCGTCGCGGAAGGCGCCGAGCTGGATCCGCCAGTCGCCGCTGGTGCGGGGCGCGGCCGGAGCGGGTGCGGCGGGCTTGGGTGCGGGCGGCGCGCTGGCGACCGTCGGGCGTGCCGGTGCGGGCGCAGGCTTTGCCGCGGCAGGCGGCGGGGCGGGGCGCGACGCCGGTACGTCGGCGCGGGCCATCGCGGCGGGGCCGGTCGGCGCATCGGCCACCGCGAGCGACGGCGCGCGCGCCATCTGGCTCTCATATTGCCGCGCGAGGACCAGCCCCTTTTGCCGGTCGGCCAAGCCGATATATTTGTCCATTTGCGCCAGCGTCTGCGACCCTTGCGGCAGGCCCGCGGCGTTGGCGCGCACCATCAGCGCATAGGCGCGCACCCAGTCCTTGGCGATCGCATCGCCGTTGAACAGCATCGTCCCCAGCACGAATTGCGATCGCGCCTCGCCGCGCGCTGCCGACTTCTCGAGCCAGCGGATCGCGTCGGCGCGCTTGCCGTTCTGGAACAGCGCCAGGCCGTAATTATCCTCGGCCTGCGGATGGTTCTGCAGGGCGGCCTTGCGATACCATTCCTCGGCCATCGCCAGATCGACGGGCACGCCGCGCCCCAGCTTATAGGCCTGGCCCAGGTTGAACTGCGCATCGGCATCGCCGCTCACCGCGGGCCCGCGCCACTGGTCGACCGCCTTCTTGTAATCGCCGCGTGCCCAGGCATCGACCCCGGCCTTCACGTTGCCCGCCTGCATCGGCGCTGCCGCCAGCAGGCTCAATCCCGCGGTGGCTGCCAGCAATAGACGTTTCTTCATCACGACGACCCCACCCGATAAACTGGCCCAAGGATAATGCGGATTATCGATGATTGGCAAAGCTTTCCTAAACCATGGCGCCGTATCGACGGCGCGGGCATCGCCTACATTAACGGCTTCTTATGGGATGTCGTGGATAACCCGAGGCCGGAATAGCGGCATTTCAGGGGATCACATGCGCGTACTCGCGATGGCGTCGCAGAAGGGCGGTTCGGGCAAGACGACCTTGTCGGGGCATCTGGCGGTGCAAGCGCAGCTAGCGGGCGGCGGCCCGGTGGTGCTCATCGACATTGACCCGCAAGGTTCCCTTTCGGACTGGTGGAACGAACGCCAAACCGAGATGCCCGCCTTTGCGCAGACTACCGTCGCTCGGCTCGCCGCCGATCTCGAAGTGCTGCGGCAACAGGGCTTTCGCCTGGCGGTGATCGATACCCCGCCGGCGATCACGATGGCGATCCAGAGCGTGATCGCGGTTGCCGAACTCATCATTATCCCGACGCGGCCAAGTCCGCACGACCTTCGTGCGGTGGGCGCGACCGTCGATCTGTGCGAGCGCGCAGGCAAGCCGCTGATCTTCGTCGTCAATGCCGCGACGCCCAAGGCGCGGATCACCGCCGAGGCCGCGGTCGCGCTGTCGCAGCACGGCATCGTCGCGCCGATTACCGTCCATCACCGCACCGATTTCGCCGCATCGATGATCGACGGTCGCACGGTGATGGAGGTCGATCCGAGGGGCAAGTCGGCCGCCGAGATCAGCGCGCTGTGGAGCTACGTCTCGGACCGGCTCGAGAAGAATTTTCGCCGGACCGTGTTCGCCGCACCCGCTGCTCCCAACGGGTTTGCCGCGGTGCGCCCGGCGGGTGGCTTCGGTCGCCGCGTGGTGAGCTGAGATGTCGATGTTCGGCAACGCCAAGCCAACCGCCTCGCTGTCGTCGGGTCTGCTCGCTCGCAAGGGGCAGGCCAAGCCGGCGATGCGCCCGCAGGCGCTCACCCACCCGGCGACCCTCGACGATCTCGGCTGGAACGATCTGGGATCGCCAGCGCCGATCGATCCGATCGACCCCGCGGCGCGACCCGAGCTAAATGCCCCGCTGCCGCCGGTGCTTCGTGAGCGTGAAGCGCTAGCCCAGGAAGTCGCTGCGGGACCAGCGCCGGTGTCGCGTCCCGTGTCGGCCAACACCGTCGCGCGCATGGCGCGCGAGACCGCCGCGAAAAAGACCAAGGCGGCGTTCACGCTGCGGCTCGACGCCGACCGCCACTTGCGGCTGCGTCTCGCCTCTGCAGTGCGCAACCAGTCGGCGCAGGCGCTGCTGATTCAGGCGCTCGACGCCTTTTTGACGACCGTGCCCGAGGCCGAGGCGCTGGCTAGCCAGCTGCCGCGCGCCAAAGGGCGAAAGTGAGGAACTGGCGATGAAGACCGCAACCAAGATCGGCCTCGGCGCCGTCGCCACCGTGATGGCGGTGTCGGCGATCGGCGGGACATCGATGCACTTTTCCGCCGCGTTCGCCGGCGGGGCCGCTTCAAGCGCTGCGTCGAAGCAGGCCGAGAAGAATGCAAGAGCCGCGCAAAAGGCGCTGGGAAGCCGGGCGTTCGTTCGCGCGATCGGTCATGCCGAGCAGGCGGTGGCGATGGTACCGCAGGATGCCGGTTATCGCGCGTTGCTCGGGCAAAGCTATTTGAGCGGCGGACGGTTCCTCTCGGCGGCGCAGGCGCTCGAAGAGGCGCTGAGCCTCGATCCGACGAATGGCCGCGCCGCGCTGAACCTGGCGCTGGCGCAGACTGCGATGGGGCAGTGGGAGGGCGCGCGGGCGACGCTGGCTTCGCACGCCGCCTATATCGGTGCGGCCGATCGCGGGCTGGCGCTGGCGCTGGCGGGCGATCCGGCCGGGGCGGTGCAGCTGCTGGGCGAAGCGGCTCGGCTGCCCGATGCCGACGCGAAGGTCCGCCAGAACCTGGCGCTCAGCCTGGCGCTGTCGGGGCGCTGGATGGAGGCCAAGACGATCGCCGAGATCGACCTGCCCGCCGGCCAGGTGCAGCAGCGGATCATGCAATGGGCGGCGTTCGCGCGGCCGACGACGGCGTCGGACCAGGTCGCGGCGCTGATGGGGATCGTGCCCGTCGCTGATCAAGGGCGTCCTGTCGGGTTAGCGCTCAACGCCGCGGCGGAGCACCTCGCGACGGTGCCGCAACCGCCCGTAGTGACCGAGCCAGCCGACGCGAGCGTGATCGAACCGTCGGCGGTGGCATTCATCGATGTGCCCGCGCCGGCGACGCCACCCGGCGACGAGCGCATGACGAGCGCGGCACGGATCGTGTTCGCCGAGCGTCGGGAGATCGTGCAGGCACTACCCACAGCCTATGCGTCGCGGGTGCGCATGGCGGCGGTACGGCCGCAACCACGCGCCGCCGCACGGGCGCAAGCTCCTGCGCGCCTCACTGCGGCTGCACCCGTGCGCGGTGATTTCTTTGTCCAGCTGGGGGCGTACGAGGATGCGCAGGTCGCGCGCGCAGCGTGGAGCCGAATGGCGCGCCGGGTCGATACGCTAGGCGCGATGACGCCGCAGGGCGCCAACATCAACGTTCACGCGCGGAATTTCTATCGGCTATCGGTGGGCGGCTTCGCGCGGGCCGATGCCGATCGCGTCTGTCGCTCGGTTCGCGCCGAGGGGGGCAATTGCTTCGTTCGCGCCCAAGAAGGCGACCGGATGGCGGCCTGGGCCGGCACATCGCAGATCGCGATGCGCTGAACCAGCCGTCGGTTGCGGCACCGCAAGCCAACGGACCATAATGATCACTACCGACCCGGCGCTACTCACGCGGGCAGCCGGCAACGGCTGGCGGGCAGCCTGTGCGGGCTGCTCGGCGTTTCGAACAAAGATCGTGATGGAGGCCCGAGCCGGAATCGAACCGGCGTGCGAGGATTTGCAGTCCTCTACGTAACCACTCCGCCATCGGGCCGGAGCGGGCGCAAATGCGGCGATGCGACCCGCTTGTCAATGGCCGACGCTTTCGAAGCGGTTGGTTCACCTGCCAGCGAGCGCTTGGCGCGGATCGATGCGCGTTATAAGAAGCAATGACGGGCAATTAAGTGTATTGCGCGACTAAAACAGTTGTGCGAACAGAGTGGGTATGATGACGAATCTGATGAGCCGAACCGCGCACGGCGCGACCGATGACAATGCTGCGGCGCCGAGCGACGTCGCGCGTCAGGCGATGGTGGCGAGCCAGTTGCGCACTAGCGGGGTGAGCGACGCGCGGATCGTCGCGGCGATGGCCGAGGTGCCGCGCGAGGCGTTTCTGCCTGCGGAGGCGCGCAGCCTCGCCTATCGCGACACGATGATCGCGCTGGGGACCGACCGCTTCCAGAACATGCCGCTTGCGACCGGTCGGTTGCTCAACGAAGCGCGTATCATGGCCGGCGACCGGGTGCTGCTCATCGGCGCGACCGGAGGTTACACCGCGGCGGTGCTGGCGCGGCTGGCGGGGCAGGTGGTGGCGCTGGAAAGCGATGCGGGCCTTGCCGCCGACGCGCGCACGGCGCTGGGTGGCATCGCCAATGTCGAACTGGTCGAAGGGCCGCTCAACGCCGGCTGGGCCAAGGGCGCACCCTATGACGTGATCGTGATCGACGGCGCGGTCGAGGAACTGCCCGCGGTCATCGCCGAACAGGTGCGCCCGGGGGGGCGTATCGTCTCGGGGGTGGTCGATCACGGCGTGACCCGGCTGGCGGCTGGCGAGCGGACCCAGGGCGGCTTCGGGCTGTTCGATTTTGCCGATATCGATTGCGTGGTGCTGCCGGGCTTCGCTCGACCCACAAGCTTTCGGTTCTAACCGATGGCCCGGGGGTGGAAAATCGGACTGGCGCTTGGCGTCTGCGGCATGGCGCTGGCCAGTGCGGCGCAGGGGCAGACGCTGCGCGAAGCGCTGGTCGAGGCGTATAACGAGAACCCGAACCTTGCGGGTGAGCGCGCCAATCTGCGCGCGATCGACGAGGGGGTGCCGCTGGCGCGCGCCGATGCGCTGCCCAGCCTGGGCGTCCAGGGCAACTATATCGAAGCGCTGATCCAGCAGCAGAACAGCTTTCTTGCCCCCAACCGCTCGCTCTCGACGAACCTCAATGCGAGCTACCCTTTGTATCAGGGCGGCCGGGTGAAGAATTCGGTGGCGGCGGCCAAGACCCGCGTGCTGGCGGGCCGCGCGAACCTGCGCAGTGCCGAGGCCAATTTGTTCACGCAGGTGGTGGCGACCTATAACGACGTCATCCGCGACGAAGCGATCGTCCAGCTGAACCAGCAGAATGTCCGCGGGCTCGAGGTAAACCTGACGGCGACGCGCGACCGGTTCGAGGTGGGCGACGTAACTCGTACCGACGTCGCGCAGTCCGAGGCTCGGCTTGCGCTGGCCGTTGGCCAGTTGCGTAGTGCAGAGGCGGCGTTGATCGGCAGCCGCGAATCCTATGTCGAAGTGGTTGGCAGTGCGCCGCAGACGCTCGCGCCGCCGCCGCCGCTGCCCAATCTGCCCGGCGATCCGCAGGCCGCGGTGGTGACCGCGCTCAACAGCAACCCGCAATTGCAGGCGGCCGAGCGCAACCGCGACGCTGCCGGGCTCGATGTCCGCGTGGCGCGCGCTTCGCGGTTGCCGACCGTCGATGCCGTCAGCGGCGGCAATTACTTCAACTATTTCGGTTCGAGCGGGGGCTCGACGGTGGGTACCTCGATTCCCCAGTCGGGTACCTCGGCGCAGGCGGGGCTGAGCTTCACCGTTCCGCTGTATCAGGGCGGGCGTCCCGCCGCGCAGGTGCGGCAGGCGCAGGCGCGGCAGGGGGTGGCGATCGAGCAGGTGACCGCGACCGAGCGCGGGATCATCTCGCAGGCGCGAACCGCGTTCGCCAATTGGCAATCGTCGCTGCGCGTGATCGAAGCCTCCGAAGCCGCGGTCGATGCCAACCGCCTGTCGCTCGAAGGCGTGCGCGCCGAAAACAGCGTCGGCAACCGCACGATCATCGAAATCCTGAACGCCGAACAGGAGTTGCTGAACAGCCAGGTGCAGCTCGTCACCGCGCGGCGCGACGCCTATGTCGCAGGCTTCGCGCTGCTGGCGGCGATGGGGCGCGCCGAGGCGAACGATCTGGGGCTCGACGGTGGTGCGCTGTACGATCCGCTGACGAATTACGAGCGCGTCGACAAGCGCTGGATCGATTGGGATTCGGATCCTACGCCGCAACCCGTGGGCTCGCGCACCGTCGATGTCGTGGCGCAGACGCCGATCGTGAACAAGACGCTCGAGCCCGATCTGCAGCGCCCCGTTGACACCGACCCAGCAAATCCCTCAGGTGGCGTCAATACGCCTCGCTGACGAAGCGAGTGCAGGGGGCGGCAGATGGGGAAGCGGGCGATGGGGGATTTGAGCAACGAGCCGTCGATGGAGGACATTCTGTCCTCGATCAAACGGATCATCGCCGAGGAAGGCGACGGCACCGCGCCGGCGCGTGGTCGCCGCATCGGTCGCCCGGCACCGCCGCCGCCCGAGCCGGTGTACGACGCCTCGCTCGAAGACGATGACGACACCGTCCTCGAACTCGACCATCCGGTGCCGTCGCCGCGGATCGAAGCCCCGGCGCCACGCGCTTCGGCGCCTGAGCCCGCACTCGATGAAAAGGCCCCCGTGATCGATGCGATCCTGTCGGCGCGCACTGCCGAGGCGACGCGCGGACAGATCGACGCGTTGTCGCGGTTGATCGTCAAGCCGGGGGTAGCGGGCAACGACTCACTCGAAGGGTTGGTGCGCGAGATGCTCAAGCCGATGATGAGCGCGTGGCTCGACGCCAACCTGCCGCGCATCGTCGAAACCATCGTCGCACGCGAAATCGCACGGATCACCGGTCGAAACGATTAACCGCCACCTGACGGCTTGCACCGACCGCTTCGGTCGGTAATGCCGCAGGCATGACCGAATTGCCCAAGACCTTCGACCCAGCCGCCATCGAAGCGCGCTGGTATGCCCATTGGGAAGCCAAGGGCCAGTTCCGCCCCGAACGCCCGGGCGCCGAGCCCTGGACGATCGTGAACCCGCCGCCCAACGTGACGGGATCGCTGCACATCGGCCATGCGCTCGACAACACGTTGCAGGACATTCTCGTCCGCCATGCGCGATTGCAGGGCAAGGACGCGCGCTGGGTGGTGGGCACCGACCATGCCGGCATCGCGACGCAGATGGTGGTCGAGCGCCAGATGGGGCTCAAGCAGCAGAAGCGCACCGATTTCAGCCGCGAGGATTTCGTCGCCAAGGTGTGGGAGTGGAAGGAGGAAAGCGGCGGCGAGATCACGCAGCAGCTTCGCCGCCTTGGCTGTTCGATGGATTGGGAAAACGAACGCTTCACGATGGACGAGGGCTTTTCGAAGGCCGTCCTGAAGGTGTTCGTCGATCTGCACCGCGAAGGGCTGATCTATCGCGACAAGAGGCTGGTGAACTGGGATCCGGGCCTTGGCACCGCGATCAGCGACCTCGAGGTCGAGACGCGCGAGATCAAGGGCAGCTTCTGGCATCTGCGCTATCCGCTCGCCGATGGATCGGGGTTCATCGAGGTCGCGACGACGCGGCCCGAGACGATGCTCGCAGACATGGCGGTGGCGGTAAACGCCGCCGACGAACGCTATACCGCGCTGGTGGGCAAGCAGGTGCGCCTGCCGATTACTGGGCGGCTGATCCCGATCATCACCGATGACCATGCCGATCCGGCGCTGGGGTCGGGTGCGGTGAAGATCACCCCGGGGCATGACTTCAACGATTTCGAGGTCGGCAAGCGCGCCGGGATCGCGGCGGGCGCGATGCTCAACATGCTCGATGCCAAGGCGCGGGTGGTGCAGGTCGCCGACGGCCTGATCCCCGAGGAGCTGCTGGGGCTGACGACCGCCGAGGCACGCAAGGCGGTGGTCGCGCGGCTGAAGGACGAAGGCTTCCTGATTCCGCATGTCGACACGGAAGGCACCGAGCACGACGCCGAACCGCGGACGATCCAGACGCCGCTGGGCGATCGTTCGGGCGCGGTGATCGAGCCGTGGCTGACCGACCAATGGTATGTCGACGCCGCGACGCTGGCTAAACCGGCGATCGAGGCGGTGCGATCGGGGGCGGTGCGGATCGTGCCCAAGACGTGGGAAAAGACATACTTCAACTGGATGGAGAACATTCAGCCGTGGTGCGTGTCGCGGCAGCTTTGGTGGGGGCACCGGATTCCGGCCTGGTATGCCGATGACGGGCAGGTGTTCGTCGCAGAGACCGAAGCCGATGCACAGGCGCAGGCGGGCGAGGGGGTAACGCTCCGCCGTGACGAGGATGTGCTGGATACGTGGTTTTCCAGCGCGTTATGGCCGTTTGCTACCTTGGGGTGGCCGGAACAGTCCCCCTCCCGCTTGCGCGAGGGGCTAGGGGAGGGCATGTCCGCGGGCGATAGCCCCGACCTGACAGACCCTCCCCCGACCCCTCCCGCAAGCGAGAGGGGGGAAACGCTTGGCGGCCGCTACCCCAACGACGTCCTCATCTCGGGCTTCGATATCCTGTTCTTCTGGGATGCGCGGATGATGATGCAAGGCTTGCACTTCATGAAAGAAGTGCCGTTCAAGACATTGTATCTGCACGGTCTTGTCCGCGCCGCCGATGGCGCGAAGATGTCGAAATCGAAGGGCAATACCGTCGATCCGCTGGGGCTGATCGAAAAATATGGTGCCGATGCGCTGCGCTTCTTCATGGCGGCGATGGAAAGCCAGGGCCGCGACATCAAGATGGATGAGAAGCGCGTCGAGGGCTATCGCAACTTCGCGACCAAGCTGTGGAACGCGACGCGCTTCGCGATGGCGAACGGCATCGGCGCGTCGAAGACGATCGAGCCGCCCGCCGCCGATCTGGCGGTCAATCGCTGGATCATCGCCGAGACGGTCGAGACGGTGCAGGCGCTCGACCTAGCGCTGGCCGAACTGCGCTTCGATGCCGCGGCGAACACGGTGTACCAATTCGCGTGGAGCCGCTTCTGCGACTGGTATCTCGAACTGATCAAACCCGTGATGGTGGGCGATGAGCGCGGTGTCGTCGATGACGAATCCAAGGCGGTCGCGGGGTGGGTGCTCGACCAGATATTGGTGATGCTCCACCCGTTCATGCCGTTCCTGACCGAGGAACTGTGGCATGCGCTGGGCGAGCGCGAGTATGACCTGATCGTCGCGAAATGGCCGATGCCCGACGCGCGCGCGCTCGATCCGGCGGCACGGGCGGAGATCGACTGGCTGATCCGGCTGGTGGGTGAAGTGCGCGGCGCGCGGACCGAGCTGAACGTGCCGCCGGGGGCGCGGCTGCCGCTGTACGTGCGCGATGCCGATGCGGCGACGATGGCTCGGCTCGAGCGGCAGCGCGGCGTGATCGCGCGGCTGGCGCGGGTCGATCTGGGCGAGGGCGACGCCGCGGGCGGGGCGCTGCAGGTGGTGGTCGATGCCGCGACCTATGTGCTGCCACTCGAAGGCGTTATCGACCTCGATGCCGAGCGTGCGCGACTGACCAAGGCGATCGCGGCGGCAGGCAAGGAGCGCGATGCACTGGCCGGGCGTCTCTCGAACGCCAGCTTCGTCGAGCGCGCCAAGCCCGAGGCGGTCGAGAAGGCGCGGGCGGATCATGCCGAGAAGGCGGCCGAGGCCGAGCGGCTGGGAGCAGCGCTGGCGCGATTGGGGTAACGTGCCGCGAAATCCTCCCCCGCCAGGGGGAGGTGGCAGTCCGAAGGGCTGACGGAGGGGGAGGAACACCCACGGGCCGCTCGTGCCCGCCCCCTCCACCACCGCTACGCGGCGGTCCCCCTCCCCCTGGCGGGGGAGGATCGAGGGCTCGCGCTAGCGGGCAAGGATTGCATGTGCGGCTGCCTTCGGTCAAAACCTGCCTCATGTCTGCCTATCCAGCGCTTCGCCTTCGTCGTCCTCGCATCGCCGCGTGGAGCCGCGCGCTGCATGCCGAGACGTTGCTCACCCCCGCCGACCTGATCTGGCCGCTGTTCGTCACCGCGGGCGATGCCGAGGAGCGGATCGGCAGCCTGCCCGGCGTTTTGCGATGGTCTATCACACAGATCGTCGAGCGGGCGCGCGAGGCCCGTAGCCTGGGCATTCCGGCGATCGCGCTGTTCCCCAACACCCCCGAGCATTTGCGCACCGACGACGGCGCCGAGGCGTTCAATCCGGGCAATCTGATGTGCAGCGCGATCCGAGCGATCAAGGATGCGGTGCCCGAGATCGGGGTGCTGACCGATGTCGCTCTCGATCCCTATACCAGCCACGGGCATGACGGGCTGACCGACGACACCGGCTACGTCCTCAACGACGCGACCGCCGAGGTGCTCGCGCGTCAGGCGGTGGCGCAGGCCGATGCCGGGGCCGACATCGTTGCGCCGAGCGACATGATGGACGGGCGTGTTGGGCTGATCCGCATGGCGCTCGAACAGGGCGGGCACCCTAATGTCCAGATCATGGCCTATGCCGCCAAATATGCGAGCGGCTTTTACGGCCCCTTCCGCGACGCGGTGGGATCGCGCGGGCGGCTGAAGGGCGACAAGAAGACCTACCAGATGGACCCCGCCAATGCCGAGGAAGCGCTGCGCGAGGTCGCCGCGGATCTGGACGAGGGGGCCGACAGCGTCATGGTCAAGCCCGGCCTGCCCTATCTCGACATCGTGCGACGGGTGAAGGAACGCTTCGAAGTGCCTGTATTCGCCTATCAAGTATCGGGCGAATACGCGATGATCGAGGCCGCCGCCGCCGCCGGGGCGGGGGATCGCGATACGCTGGTGCTCGAGACGCTGATGGCGTTCAAGCGCGCGGGGTGTTCGGGAGTGCTGAGCTATCACGCGCCGCTGGCGGCGCGCCTGTTGGGCGCGTGATCGAGACCGAACGCCTGCGCCTGCGGCCCTGGCACGAGGCCGACAAGCCGGGCTTCGCGGCGATCATCAACACCCCGGCGATGATGACGCATTTCGGCGGCGTCCAGCCGCGCGCGAAGATCGACGCGATCATCCACCGCGAAATCGCGAACCAGGCGCGCGACGGCCATTGCATGTGGGCGGTCGAGACGCATGGCGGCGAGCTTGCCGGCGTATGCGGGGTGCGCTGCAGCGGCTATCCGGGGACGCCGGTGCCCGATGTCCTCGAAATCGGCTGGCGGATCGGCGAGGTGTATTGGGGGCAGGGGATCGCGCTCGAGGCGGCCGAGGCGAGCATCGCCTGGGCCTGGGCGAACACGCAGCGCACGAGCATCGCGGCGTGGACCAGCGCGGCCAATGACCGTTCCTGGGGATTGATGCGGCGGCTGGGGATGGTGCGCCGGCCCGATCTCGATTTCCAGCATCCGTATTATCCCGGCGACCCGATCGGCGCGATGATCGTCTATGCGATCGACCGCGACCACTGAGCCTTCCATATCCCCGATCGGCTGATAGAACCTCAGGCATGACCACCCAACCCGTCGGGGATGTCGCTGCGGCGGGTCCGGACCTTTCACCGCGAGCCAGCGCCCGATCGCTGTTCGTCGTCGCGATCCTTACCGGATCGTTCCTGCTGTTTCTGGTCCAGCCGATGATCGCGCGGATGGCGCTGCCACGGCTGGGCGGCGCGCCGGCGGTGTGGAATTCGGCGATGCTGGTGTACCAGGCGCTGCTGCTGGCCGGCTATGCCTATGCGCATTGGCTGGGGCGGGTCAGCGTCAAGCGGCAGGCGATGATCCATCTAGGCGTGCTGGCGGTCGCGGCCCTGTGGCTGCCGATCGGGTTGATGCAGGCCAATCCGCCGCCCGATGCCGAGCCCGCGATCTGGGTGCCCTGGCTGCTCGGCGCGTCGATCGGGCCGCTGTTCTTCGCGGTATCGGCGCAGGCGCCGCTGCTCCAGCGCTGGTTCGCGGCGTCGGCCCCCGCGCAGAACCCCTATGCGCTCTATGCCGCATCGAACGTCGGCAGCTTCGGCGGGCTGATCGCCTATCCGCTGCTGGTCGAGCCAAGCATGGCACTGTCGAGCCAGAGCCTGTTGTGGAGCGCGGGCTATGCGCTGCTGGTCGTGCTGGTGGCGCTGTGCGCGTGGAAGCTGCCGCGCGGTGCGGCAGCGGCAGCGGCGCTACCGACCAGCGCCAAGCCAGGTGCGCGACGCTTCGCGCATTGGGTGGTGCTGGCGTTCGTTCCCTCGGGGCTGATGCTGGCGACCTCGACCTTCCTGACCACCGACATCGTCGCGGTGCCCTTGCTGTGGGTGCTGCCGCTGGGGCTGTACCTGCTGAGCTTCACCGTCGCGTTCGCCACCGGGCGGCGGGTGGCCGATGCGCTGACGTTGTTCGCGCCGGTGGTGGTGCTGCTGTTCGGCGGGGCGATGATCGGCGGGAGCCAGGATTATCCTTTCCTCAACGCGCTGCTGGCGCTGGTGCTGCTGTTCATGGTCGCGGTGACGCTGCATACGCAGATGTATCGGCTGCGGCCTGAGCCCGACCGGCTGACGAGCTTTTATCTGGCGATGTCGATCGGCGGCGCGCTGGGCGGGGTGTTCGCCGGGCTGGTCGCGCCGGTGATCTTCGACTGGACCTATGAATATCCGATCCTGATCCTGGCCGCGGGTATCCTGGCGCCGCGCGCGTTCCTGCTTCCGGTTATCGGGCGGCTGTGGGAAGGCGATCGCGGCGCGGTGTGGGTCAAGACCGCGGGGGTGATCGCGCTGGTGGCGATCATCGTCAATGTAGGGCTGTTCAATCCGAACAACGTGCTGGGCCCCAAGCACGAGAATATCGGCTTCCTGGCGCTTGCAGTGATCGGGTTGGTGACCGTCGGCACCAGAATTCCGTTCGTGGTGGTGCTCGCCGGCGCGCTGTTCCTGTTCGGCGGCTATCGCGCGCTGCAATTGAGTATCGAGGGCGATGTACGGACGCGGAGCTACTTCGGCGTCTATACGATCCGCGATTACCCCGCGCAGGGCATCCGCACGCTGGCGCACGGCACGACGCTGCACGGCACCCAATTCCTGGGCGATGCGAACGTTCGGCGGACCGCGACGAGCTATTACATGCCTGGATCGGGCGTCGGGCTGGCGCTGCAGTCGCTGAACGAACTCTATGGCCCCGCGGCGCGGGTGGGGGCGGTGGGGCTGGGGACTGGCACCCTCGCTTGCTACGCGCGGCCGGGGCAGCGCTGGCGCTTCTACGAGATCGACCCGACGGTGATCGGCCTGGCGCGCGATTCGGGCAAGTTCAGCTTCCTGCGCGATTGCCTACCCGATGCCGATATCGCGCTGGGCGACGCCCGGCTGTCGATCGCCGCGCAACAGCCGAACAGCCTCGACCTGCTGGTACTCGACGCGTTTTCGTCCGACGCAGTGCCGATGCATCTGATGACGCGCGAGGCGTTCGCGACCTATTCGCGTGCGCTGGCGCCCGAGGGGCTGTTGCTGGTGCATATCTCGAACCGCTTCCTCGACCTCGAACCGGTGGTGTTCGCGACGATGAAGGGCGGCGGCTGGTATGGCGCGAAGCTGTCGTACAGCCCGGGCGCGCTCGACAATTCCGAGGCGACCTATTCGGACTGGATCGCGCTGTCGCGGGATCCGGGGACGCTGGCGGCGCTGGCGTCGCGCGCGGGCGCTTGGGAGGAAATCCGCTCGAACCGCAAGGTCGAGGCGTGGACCGACGATTATGCCTCGATCGTCCCGGTAATGCGCAGCCCGCTCGACGAGTTTTGAGCGGCTAGCGTTTCTCGACCTCGCGCGATGACGCTAGTGCGATCCGCGCCTCAACCGTTCGTCCTGAGCTTGTCTAAGGACCGTTCTCCTTTTGCCGATCGGACGCGAAGAAAGGGCAGTGCTTCGACAGGCTCAGCACGAACGGATCAGGGTATTGGCATCATTCGCTAGCCCGCGGGCTGGACGCCGGCTTCGATCGCGTCGATCCGATCGATCTGCGCGCGGTTTTGCGCCTGCGCGCGTTCGAGCAGGCGCTGGAGTTCGGGATAGGCTGACAGCCCCTGCGCGGCGCGATCGATCGCGATTCGCTCGATGTCGGTCAGCGCCTCGCTGGTAGCACCGCGCAGCGCGTCGAGCCCGCTGAGCGCGACCTGCGCGGCGATCCAGGGTTCGGAGCCGGTGGCCGCGCCGCGCGCCGTGCGGCCTAACCGTTCGGCTTCGGCAGCAGCGCGGTCGAAGGCCGCCCCCGCGCTCGCGAGCGCTTCGGCCTGTTCGGCGAGCTTCACCTCAAGCGCCGGATCGGCGGCGGCTTCGGGGACCGGGCGGTCGGGCTCGGCGAAGCTGGTCTGCTCGATCGGTCGCGGCAGCAGCGAGGGATAGTCACCATCGGGGGCGGCGCACCCGCCCACCAGGGTGACGAAGGCGGCGAGCAGGAGGCGGTGCAACATGGCCTCGGCTCTATGCCTGCAATTAAACCGACGCAACGGGCTTGCGCAGTCAGCAATCCCCTTATATTAGCGCCTCTCCCAAGCGCCCGTAGCTCAGCTGGATAGAGCATCAGACTACGAATCTGAGGGTCGGACGTTCGAATCGTTCCGGGCGCACCAAGATACGGAAACCCCGCCAGGTCAGCGACTTGGCGGGGTTTTTGTATGTCGCTTCGGAAGCGGCTAGGGTCGGCGCTTGCACCCAGCACCACCTTGAGGATTCCCCCATGAAATTCTGTCGCTTCGGCCCGCGCGGGTCGGAACAGCCCGGATTGATCGACGCTGCCGGCGCGCTGCGCGACCTCAGCCGAATCATCGACGACATCACCCCCGCGGCGATCGCCGGGCTTTCGATCGATCCGGCGACGCTGCCGCTGGTCGAGGGCGAGCCGCGGCTCGGCGTTCCCGTCGCCGGAATCGGCAAGATCGTCGCGGTCGGGCTGAACTACGAGGATCACGCGATCGAATCGGGGCTGCCGATCCCGACCGAGCCGGCGATGTTCATGAAGGCGCTGTCGGCGCTCACCGGACCGAACGACGAGGTGATGCTGCCTCAGGATTCGACGCATACCGACTGGGAGGTCGAGCTGGGCGTCGTGATCGGCAAGACCTGCCGCTATGTCGAGCAGGCCGATGCGCTGGCGCATGTCGCGGGCTATTGCGTCGTCAACGACGTGTCCGAACGCTTCAACCAGAAGCAGCGCGGGTCGCAATGGAGCAAGGGCAAGGGGCATGACAGCTTCTGCCCCGTCGGCCCCTGGCTGGTGACCCCCGACGCGATCGGCGATCCGCAGGGCCTCGACCTGTTCCTCGACGTCAACGGCCGGCGGATGCAGACGGGCAACAGCCGCACGATGATCTTCGGGGTGGCCGAGATCATCGCCTATGTCAGCCGATACGTGACGCTGTATCCCGGCGACCTGCTGATTACCGGCACCCCGCCGGGGGTGGGTGAGGGCCAGAAGCCCGAATCGATCTTCCTGAAGGCCGGCGATACGATGCGGCTTGGCATAACGGGGCTGGGCGAGCAGCATCAGCGGGTGGTTGCGTGGCGCCATCTGGGTGATGCGACGTTCGGATAAGCACGGGCGGATAAGAACGGAGAGACAATCGAATGGCCGAAGCCTGGAAAATCGTCGAGCGTGGCGGGATGCGCGATCGCCTGGGCGAGGGCACCTATTGGTCGGCGCGCGAGCAGGCGGTCTATTGGGTCGATATCTCGGGGCACGCGCTCAACCGGCTGTCGCTTAGCGACGGCAATATCGCGCGCTGGCACATGCCCGAGCGGATCGGCTGGGTGATCGAACGCCGCGACCAGCCGGGGCTGGTTGCCGGGCTGCAAAGCGGCTTCAAGCTGCTCGACCTCGCCAACATGAAGCTGACCCCGCTATTGAGCCCCGAGCCCGGCATGCCCGACAATCGGCTGAACGACGCCAAGGCCGATGCCGCGGGCAATATCTGGGCAGGAACGATGCCGGTGGGCGCCGACCAGCCGGTGGGCAGCTTCTATCGGCTCGGCGCCGATCGCAGCCTGACCAAGATCGACAGCGGCTATGCGGTCACCAACGGCCCGGCGTTCAGCCCCGACGGCAAATGGCTCTACCACAACAGCACCACCGAGGGGCTGATCTACCGCTATCCCTTCGCCGATGGCGAGGCGGGGCCGCGCAGCGTATTCATCCGGATCGACCAGCCCGGCTGGGGCAATCCCGACGGGATGACGGTCGATTCGGAGGGCGGGCTATGGGTCGCGCTATGGGGCGGATCGCGGATCACGCGCTTCACCCCCGAGGGCAAGGTCGACCGCCACATCGCGCTGCCCGCGAGCCAGATCACCAACATCACCTTTGCGGGGCCGAAGCTCGACCGGATGTTCGTGACCTCGGCGCGCGACGGCAAGGAGGACGAGCCGCATGCGGGCGCGTTGTTCGAGGTGGACTCTGGCGCGACGGGGTTGCTGCCCAACCTCTATGCGGGGTGAGCGCGGCTCACCCCGTTGATCATTCCTCGAACGCCCCGACTTCGCTGCGCCGGCCGAGCAGATAGGCGTCGGCGACGTGCGCGAAGGGGGTGAGATCGGTGTCGCTGGTCCGCGTCTTCAATAGCTGCGCGAAGCGGCGATAGAGGCGGGCATATTCGGGGTCGTCGGCGAGGTCGACGGGGTTGCCGTCGACCGCCATCTTCGAAGCACCGAGCGATAATTTGAGCTGGCCGCCATCGGTGTCGATGTCGATGTCCCAGGTCTGCGGCCCGCGCTGGTCGAAATCGAAGAACACGTCGACGGGCACGCCCGCGCTGTCCTCGAAATGGAGGTCGGCGGCGATCGGCGACGGCTTGTTCGACGGGTAGCGCAGCGCCGACTGCTGGAGCAGCAGGGGGCGCGGCAGGATATGGGTGATCACCGACAGCGCATTGATGCCGGGATCGAACACGCCGATCCCCGGCTCCCAGATCCAGGCCTGCCCCGGATGCCAGACGCGGACGTCTTCCTTCCAGTTCACCTCGACCCGGCGGATCGTCTTGCCCTCGAGCCAGGCGCGCGCGGGTTCGACCGCAGCCGCCTCGCGCGAATGCCAGGTGACGTAGAGCACGCGGCCGGCCTTCGCGACGGTGTCGACGATCGCCTGCGCTTCGGACAAGGTCGCGGCGGGGGGCTTTTCGATCATGACGTCGAGCCCGTGATCGACCGCCTGCTGCACCAGTGCCAGCCGCCCGCGCGGCGGGGTGCATATCGAAATGGCCTCGACCCCAGGATCGGCGGCCATCATCTCGGCGACGGTGCGGAAGCCGGGGATGCCGTCTGGGGCCTGGTGCCCGGTGACCGCCGCGACGAAGTCGAAATCGGGGTTCGCCGCGATCGAGGGGATATGCTGGTCGCGGGCGATCTTGCCGATGCCGGCGATGGCTATCCGAGTCACTGGGCGGGTCATAAGGGCAGGATCTCGATCGTTTCGGGTGCGCTGGTGGTCAGCGGGTTGGCGAGCGGCAGGCGGAAGGGCGCGGCTTCGATCTCGAACCGGTCGCCATCCTGCGTCTTGATCCCGTCGGCGAATGACAGCGTCGCGGTGCCGTAGAAATGGACATGGATGTCGCCGGGCCGGCGGAACAGCGCATATTTGAAGTGGTGATGCTCGAGATTGGCGATGCTGTGCGACATGTTCGCCTCGCCCGACAGGAAGGGCTTTTCCCAGATCGTGCTGCCGTCGCGGACGACCCGGCTGGTGCCGCGCACATCGTGCGGCAGGTCGCCGGTCAGCAGCTCGGCGCCCAGCGCGGCGTGGCGCAGCTTCGAATGCGCGAGCCACAGATAATTGCCGCGTTCGACGATATGGTCGGAAAATTCGTTGGCGAGCGCGAAGCCTAGGCGGCGCGGGCGACCCTCGTCGTCGATGATGTAGATGCCCGCGAGCTCGGGCTCCTCGCTGCCGTCCTCGGCGAAGGCGGGGGAGGGGAGCGCGGCGCCGGTGGGAAGCAGATGGCTGCCGTCGCCCTTGTAGAACCATTCGGGCTGGACGCCGGGGGTGCCGGCGGCGGGCTTGCCGCCTTCGACCCCCAGCTGGAACATCCGCATCGAATCGGTGACCGCGGCGCCGGCGGCGGCCTGGTGCATCTTGTTGCGCCCCTCGGCCGAGCCGAGATGGGTGAGGCCGGTGCCGGTCAGCCAGCAATGCGCGGCATCGGGATGGTCGATCGGCGCGAGCAGCGATCCTTGCGCGAGCAGCGCGTCTATATCGATCGCTTCGCCCGCGCGCGCGGTGGCGGCGTCGGAGAGCGACACGCCCTCGGCCAGCGCGGCCTTGGCGAGATCATAGGTCGAAGCGATATCGTCGACGCGGCGTGCGGGGCCGCTGTCGTCGAGCATCGCCACCGCGCGGCTCGCGCCATCGCGGAACTGAAGGATGCGGATCGCCATCGCCTCAGACCGCGCCGATTGGGGCGGCATCGCCGCGCAGGGTGGAAGTCAGCGTCATTCGCGATCCTCTCCGAATATTATTACTCAGACTTAACCTCGGGTCCGGCGTCGATCAATCGGCAAAGACGGCTTGCACCGGCGCGATTGGCCGAATACCCGTCCTTTGTCTGATTATACGTAGCGATCGGTTCCAAAGCGGCCGGCGCCATCAAGAGAGGATTTCGGATGCAGATCGTCGCCCTCCCGATTGCTGGGAACCGATAGATGGCGGTACCGCCAACCGCAACCGCCGCCACGGGGCAGGGCATGAGCGCAGGCCCGCCGGTCTATCGCTCGGCGCTGACGCTGCTCGCCAGCCTGTTCTTCATGTGGGGGTTCATCACCGTCATCAACAACACGCTGCTGCCGCATCTGCGCAGCGTGTTCGAGCTCGACTATACCCAGACGACGCTGATCGAATCGGTATGGTTCATCGCCTATTTCTTCGCCTCGATCCCCTCGGCCAAGCTGATCGAACGGATCGGCTACCAGAAATCGCTGGTCGTCGGGCTGGTGATCATGGCGGCGGGTGCGCTGCTGATGGTGCCCGCGGCGCGGATGCCGTCCTATGGCGTGACGCTGTTCGCACTGTTCGTGATCGCGAGCGGGATCACGCTGCTTCAGGTCGCGGCCAACCCCTATGTCGCGGTGGTCGGCTCGCCCGAGACCGCGTCGTCGCGGCTGAACCTGGTGCAGGCGTTCAATTCGCTCGGCACGATGCTGGCACCGTCGTTCGGGGCGTATCTGATCCTCGGTCGCTCGGTCGGCGGCACGTCGCAGGCGGGCACGGTGCTCACCCCGGCGCAGCGGCTAGCCGACGCGCAATCGGTGGTGTTGCCCTATGTGCTGGTCGCCGTCGTGCTGCTGGTGCTGGCGGTGATCATCGCGCGCTTCCCGCTGCCGGCGATGGGTTCGGCGACCAACCGGATGGCCAAGGCCGATCGTGCCAACCATTCGCTGTGGCACCACCGCAACCTGGTATGGGGCATCCCCGCGATCTTCATCTACCTGATCGCGGAGATCGGGGTCGCCAACCTGTTCGTCAATTTCGTCGGCCAGTCCGACATCGCGAACCTGACCCCCGAACAGGGCGGGCATTATCTGACCTTCCTGTGGGCGGGCATGATGGTGGGCCGCTTCGCCGGATCGCTGATCATGCAGAAGTTCGATGCCGCCAAGGTGCTGGCGGTGTTCTCGATCGGCGCGTTCCTGGTGATGCTGGTCACGGTGTTCGCCAGCGGCCCCATCGCGATGTGGTCGCTGATCCTGGTCGGGCTGTTCCATTCGATCATGTTCCCGACGATCTTCACGCTGGGCATCCGCGGTCTCGGGCCGCTGACCGAGGAAGGGTCGGGGCTGCTGATCATGGCGATCGCCGGCGGCGCGTTGGTGGTGGTGCAGGGCTGGCTGGCCGACGAATATGGCCTGCAATGGTCTTTCCTGCTCACCGCGGCGTGCGAGCTGTACATCCTGTTCTACGCCTTGTGGGGCAGCCAGGTGACCAAGTCGCTCGATTGAACCGCTGACCCCGTTCCCGCCGGTTTGGGGGCGGGGTCAGGCTTCGGATGGCACGAGCAGGTCATCCTTGGCCGCGAGCGCGCGCGTCGTGTCGAGAAACGCCATATCGACCAGTTCCGCCATCACCCGCCGCGCTTCGTCTGCATCACCGGCCAAGACAGCATCATACACCCGCCAATGTTCGGGCAGCGGATCGCGGCGGAGCGGCTCGTTGCGCTGCTTGAACACCGTGGTCCAGGTAACCGCCGCGCCGACGCCACTAGCCAGCGACGCCAGGAACGGATTGCCCGAGGCATCGAGCAACGCCGCGTGGAAATGCTGGTCGGCCAGCTGCCCCGCCTCCGACGCCAGTGTATGTTCGGTCATCCCCTCGAGCGCCGCCAGCATCTGCGCCAGATGCGCGTCAGTGCGGCGCGCAGCTGCCAGCCCCGCCGCCTGCGGCTCGACGATGAGCCGAAGCTCGAACAGGCTTTCGAGCAGCGAATCGTCGGGCTCGACCGCGAAAATCCATGAGAGCACGTCGGGGTCGAGCAAATGCCATTTCGCGCGCGCCGATACGCGCGTGCCGGTCTTGGGCCGCGATTCGACCAGCCCCTTGGCGGCGAGAATGCGCAGGGCTTCGCGATAGGCGGTGCGCGATACCTGAAGGTCGCCCGATGCGGCGACCTCGCCATTGAGCACTTCCCCCGGCGCATAGTGCCCGGTGACGATCGACATTCCCAGATCGCGCGCGATCACGCCGTGGATGCGGAGCGACTTGCGCTCTGCCTGGAGGTCGGGAGCGGGAGCGGTGGTTGCGTTCGATGCCATGGTCGCGATCCTACCGCAGCCGCGCCGCCGGTCAAATACCGGCGGCACGCGGGGTTGACGCGGGGCGGCTGGGTGGCGACTTGGACCGCGACGCCAACACCGCCCAGGAGCAAAAGCCAATGAAGACCCGCGCCGCCGTCGCATTCGAAGCGAAGCAGCCGCTGGAGATCGTCGAGCTCGATCTGGAAGGCCCCAAAGCGGGCGAAGTGCTGGTCGAGATCATGGCGACGGGCATCTGTCACACCGATGCCTACACGCTCGACGGGCTCGACAGCGAGGGGCTGTTCCCATCGGTGCTCGGGCATGAGGGCGCAGGGATCGTGCGCGAAGTGGGCGCGGGGGTGACCAGTGTCGCGCCGGGCGATCATGTCATCCCGCTCTACACCCCCGAATGCCGCCAGTGTAAGTCGTGCCTGAGCGGCAAGACCAACCTCTGCACCGCCATCCGCGCGACGCAGGGGAAAGGGCTGATGCCCGACGGCACGACTCGGTTCAGCCACAAGGGCCAGCCGGTCTATCACTATATGGGCTGCTCGACCTTTTCGAACTTCACCGTGCTGCCCGAGATCGCGGTCGCCAAAATCCGCGACGACGCGCCGTTCAAGACCAGCTGCTATATCGGCTGCGGGGTTACCACCGGCGTCGGCGCGGTGGTGAACACCGCCAAGGTCCAAGTCGGCGATACCGTGATCGTCTTCGGCCTGGGCGGCATCGGGCTGAACGTGCTGCAGGGGGCGCGGCTGGCGGGCGCAGGGATGATCGTCGGCGTCGACATCAATCCCGATCGCGAGGAATGGGGCCGCCAGTTCGGCATGACCCATTTCGTGAACCCCAAGGACGTTAGCGGCGACATCGTCGCGCATCTCGTGGCGCTCACCGACGGCGGTGCCGACTATACCTTCGACTGCACCGGCAACACCGACGTGATGCGCCAGGCGCTCGAGGCGTGCCATCGCGGCTGGGGCACCAGCATCATCATCGGCGTCGCCGAGGCGGGCAAGGAGATCAGCACGCGGCCGTTCCAGCTGGTCACCGGGCGCAACTGGCGCGGCACCGCCTTCGGCGGCGCGCGCGGGCGCACCGACGTTCCCAAGATCGTCGACTGGTACATGGACGGCAAGATCGCGATCGACCCGATGATCACGCACGTCCTGAGCCTCGACGAGATCAACAAGGGGTTCGATCTGATGCATGCGGGCGAGAGCATCCGCAGCGTCGTGGTGTATTGACGGTCAACTTCAGGAGGGAAAGACGATGTTCAGCCATGTGATGCTCGGCACCGACGATATCGACGCGTCGAAGGCGTTCTACGATGCCGCGCTCGGCGCGCTCGGGGTCAAGCCCGGGCGCAGCGACGACAAGGGGCGCGTGATCTACATGCAGCCGACCGGGCTGTTCCTGCTGGGCAAGCCGATCGACGGCGAGCCCGCCTGCCATGCCAATGGCGGGACGGTCGGCTTCGCCGCGCCGTCGACCGAAGCGGTCGATGCCTGGCACGCGGCGGGGGTGGCGGCGGGCGGTACCCCGATCGAGGATGCGCCGGGCTTCCGGTCGAACGCGTTCGGCAAGCTGTACCTCGCCTATCTGCGCGATCCGGCGGGCAACAAGGTCTGCGCTTTGTATCGTCCGGCGGCGTGAGCATCGAGACGATTTCGACCAACACGGCGTTCGGCGGCACGCAGGGCGTGTACCGCCACGCTTCTTCGGCGACGGGCACCGACATGACCTTCTCGGTCTATGTGCCCCCGCATGCCGAGGGCGCGAAGCTGCCGGTGGTCTGGTACCTGTCGGGGCTGACCTGCACCCATGCGAATGTCACTGACAAGGGCGGGTTTCGCGCCGCCTGCGCCGAGCATGGCGTGATCTTCGTCGCGCCCGATACCTCGCCGCGCGGTGACGACGTTCCCGACGACGAGGGCTATGATTTCGGCAAGGGCGCGGGCTTCTATGTCGATGCGACGCAGGCGCCCTGGGCGGCCAATTTCCGGATGCGCAGCTATGTCGAGGACGAGCTGGCCGCGTTGATCGCGGCGCAGTTTCCGATGGCCGATATGGCGCGGCAGGCGATCACCGGGCATTCGATGGGCGGGCATGGCGCGCTGACGATCGGGCTTCGCAACCCCGCGCGGTTCGCCAGCATCTCGGCATTCGCGCCGATCGCCTCGCCGCTGGCCTGCGGCTGGGGCGAGAAGGCGCTGGGAGGGTATCTCGGCCCCGACAAGGCGGCGTGGCGTGCATATGACGCGTGCGCGCTGATCGCCGATGGCGCGCGGGTCGATGCATTGCTGGTCGATCAAGGCGATGCCGACCAGTTTCTGGTCGAACAGCTCAAGCCCGAACTGCTGCGCGAGGCCTGCGCCGCGGCGGGGATCGACCTGACGCTGCGGATGCAGCCTGGGTACGACCATAGCTATTACTTCATCGAGACCTTCATGGCCGACCACATCGCGTGGCACGCCGAGCGGCTGAAGCGCTGATTGGCCGCCTGAACCGTTCGTTTCGAGCGTAGTCGAGAAACCGCCGACAACGGGACCTGAGGTTTCTCGACTTCGCTCGAAACGAACGGGATTCGTGAAACCCGGCTTGCGGCCTGGCCGGCGTTATTCCTCGCTTCGGCGTTCCACCGAATCGAGGATAGCGCCGCCGGCGATGAACACCGCCAGCGGGCACACGCCAAACAACAGCCATCCGCCTACGCCGGGATATTGGTGAAGATATTCGACCCCGCGCGCGACCGAGCCGACGCCGAGGCCATAGATCACCAAAAACGCCTCGAACTTGGTCTTGATGACGAACAACCGGGCGATGCGCTGGAACATGCCCAGGCCCTAGCACGAACCGTGCCGATCCCCGAAACGCGCGGATCGCGACCGCGTAAATTGGTTAGTTGTCAATTAACCCGACAAGGTCGAGCGCTTCGAGCAGCGCGCGGTGGCCGCGCTCGATCGTCGCGATCAATGCCGGGTCGCCGATCGCATCGGGGGCGATGTGTTCGGGCCAATGGTCGCGTACCACGGCTTCGATCGCGGCGAGCTTTGCCTCGTCGACCAGGAATCGTGGGTCGATCGTGGCCGGATCGGCAACCACCCGCAGTCTCAGGCAGGCAGGCCCGCCGCCATTGGCCATCGATTCGCGGACATCGACCACTTCGAGCCGCCGGATCGGCCCGTTGCCCGCAACCAGTTCCTGCAGCCAGCCCCACACCGCGGGGGTGTCGCGCGCCTCGGTCGGCAGGATCAGCGCCATGCCGCCGCCGCCGGGCAGCGTCACCAGCTGCGCGTTGAACAGATAGGAGGCGATGGCGTCGGCCAGGCTTACACGTGCCGCGGGTACCTCGACGATCTCGACCGCGGGCAGCGCGGCGCGAAGCTCGGCATGGAATTGCTCGCGATGCTCGAACGCCTGCTCATGCGCGAAGAGGACGGATTCGTTGGCGACCGCGACGACATCGTTGTGGAACGCGCCCGCTGCGATCGCGGCTTCGGATTGCTGCGCGAAGATCGTCGCGCGTGGCGACAGCCGGTGGTGGCCGGCGATGCTGGTGCTCGCCTGGCGATGCTGGCGCGCGGGGAAGGGGCCGCCGCGCTCGCCATAGACGAAGACTTCGACGCCGGGGGTGTCGTGCGCGGGGGCAAGCCGCATATGGTTGGCGGCGCCCTCGTCGCCGAACGGCGCCGGGATCGGGCCGTGCACCACGAACGCCGGGTCCGCGAAGGCGAGCCGCAGCTGCGCCAGCGTCTGCGGCCATTCGTGGCTGCGATGCGGCATCGTCACCAGATTGGCGACGGTCAGGTAGCAGCGGCCATCGGCGGTGTCGGGCGCGGGCGAGACCGTGGCCGCATTCGCCGCCCACATCGCCGAGGCCGACAGCGCCTGCGCCTGCAGGTGCGCGGGGGCCGAAGCATAGTCGGTCGCGAGCGTCGCCAGCCAGCCATGGTCGGGCCGGCGGTGCGGCAGCAGGATGCCCTGCACCAGTCCCAGCGCGAGGTTCGCGCGCATCTTGGCCAGCCCCTGCAGCGCCGCCGCTTTCGGGGCCGAGGTGCCGCCCGCATTGCGCGTGGCCGCGAGGTTGCCGTGGCTTAGGCCGGCATAATTGTGGCTCGGGCCGATGATCCCGTCGAAATTGATCTCGCGCAGCATCGGCATTCCTATCGCGCTACATATCGGATGGGGTCGCCGGTGCCGATCCCCAGGGCTTGGGCCGCCTCGGCGTCGATCAGCGTGGCATCACGGTCGCGCGCTACCCGGCCATAGGCGGCGCGGAAGCCCGCCAGCTTCCCGGTCGCGATCAGCGCCTGGTCGCCATCGTCGGCGATCCCGCCGACCGTCGTCGCGACCGCGTCGCGGACGCTGCGGATCTGGTCGGTCTTGGCGGTCATTGTCGGGCCGCCGTCGAAAATGTCGACATAGCCTTCATACTGGAAGCCTTCATTTTCGAGCATCCGCATCGCCGCGCGCCCCTTCGGATGCGGCAGCCCGATCGTCGCGCGCGCGCTTTCGCTCAGCATCGCGATATAGATGGGATGCTTGGGCATCAGGTCGGCGATGAACTGGTTGCCGTGGGTCGCGTTGAATTCGTCGGCCTGCTGGAAGCTCATGCCGAAGAAGCGGCCCGCCACCCCGTCCCAGAAGGGCGACCCGCCGGCCTCGTCGATGATCCCGCGAAGCTCGGCGAGCGTGCGGTCGGCGAAGCGCGCGCGGTGCGCGGCGATGAACAGATAGCGGCTGCGCGCGAGCAGCATGCCGAGGCCGCCGGCGCGTTCGCCGGGGTGGAGGAACAGCCCGCCGACCTCGCTCGCGCCTTCCAGGTCGTTGACCAGGCTCAGCGTTTCCGATCGGAAGGTACGGTTGAGCTCCTGGCTGTGCTTGCTGATCGTGCCCAGCCGATAGCTGTAGAAGGGCCAATGTTCGCCGACCTTGGTGAAGATCTGGCAGGTGCCGCGCACGTCGCCGGTTTCGACATTTTCGAGCACCAGCACGAACAGGTCGTCGCGCAATGCGTCGTCATCGCGCGCGAAAGCGGCGTGGCTGCGGTCGAGCTTGGCCTTTAGCGCGGGCTTGTCGGGGGGCAGATTGGTGAAGCCGCCGCCGGTCAGCTTGGCCATTTCATAGAGCGGCTGGAGGTCGCTGTCGCTTGCGGCGCGGATGCGGAAGCTCATGCCCGGCCTCGCTCGGCGATGCGCAGGATCGTGACCGCCGAGAGCGCGGCGCGTTCGGCCAGACTTTCGGGCAGCATGAACTCGTCGGGCGAATGGATCGCGCCGCCGCGTACCCCCATCGTATCGACGACGGGGACGCCGCACGCCGCGATGTTGTTCCCATCGCACACCCCGCCGGTGGCGCGCCAGGCGATCGGGATGCCGAGATCGGCGCCGGCCTGCTTGACCAGCCCGAACAATGCCTCGGCGGCCGGGTCGATCGGCTTGGGCGGGCGATTGAAGCTGCCATGGAGCGCGATGCGGACATCGTGTTCGAGCGCGACTTCGGCGATCGCGACGTCGAGCGCCTTTTGCGCGTCGGCGATCGCGGCAGCGTCGGCTGGGCGGAAGTTGACGCGCAGGATCGCATGGTCGGGGACGACGTTGTTCGGCCCGCCGCCCTCGATCCGTGCGGGGTTCACCGACAGCCCGGCGCGACGCGCGCGGACCAGCCGCAGCGCGAGGTCGGCGGCGGCGAGGACGGCGTTGCGACCGTCATCGGGGTTGCGACCGGCATGCGCCGAGCGACCGGTGACGATGAGCGAGAAATTGCCCGTGCCGCCGCGCGCGCCCGCCAGCGTGCCGTCGGCCAGCGCAGGTTCGTAGGTCAGCGCCGCGACCTTGCCTCGTGCCGCCTTTGCCAGCAGCGCGGCGGAGGAGAAAGAGCCGGTTTCCTCGTCCGAGCCGATCACTACCGCATAGCCGATCCGCAGCGCGAGCGGGCTCGCCTCGACCGCCTTGAGCGCTGCCAGCATCACCGCCAGCCCACCTTTCATGTCGGCAGCGCCGGGGCCGTTCCAAGCGCCGTCGGGCAACACGCGCATCGCCTGGAACGGGTGATCGACCGGATAGACGGTGTCCATGTGCCCAGTGAAAAGCATCTGCACCGGCGCATCGGCGCGGACGGTTAGGTGAAGGTGCGGCGCGTGGTCGAGCGAGACCAGCGCCCCCGCGGGGTCGATCTGTTCGACCGGGGCGGCGGCGACCATCGCGAGGTCGCCGGGCAGCGCCGCAAAGGCATCGGCGAGCACCGCGCCCATCGCGGCAACGCCGGCAAGGTTGCGCGTGCCCGAGTTGATCGCGACCCAGCGTTCGACCTGCTCGCGCATCGGCTCGGTATGGACGTGATCGACCGCGGCGCGTTCGGCGGGGGAAAGGGTGTTCATCGCAGTGGGTGGTAGCGCGGGGGCAGGGTGGCGTCACCCCCGCCGTGCCCGCGGATCAGAACTCGTACACTAGCGAGGCGCGGCTGGTGGTGTCGGTTTCGACGCGGCCCACCGGCGGCATGCTTTCATATTGGACGATGTACGAAAGCTGCGCCGACAGCGGGCCGAGCACCTTGGCGTTGAGCGCGGTGTTGCTCGAAATCGTGCTGTTCGCGCTCTGCAGATAGGCCGAGGCGTTCTGGCGCAGCTCGATCCGCGGCGACACCTTCCATTCGAACGCCAGCGATCCGCGCGCGGCCACATTGCTCTCGCTCGTGTCGTCGGTATAGTCGGTGTAGCGATAGGCGGGTCCGAGCTCGAGATCGAGCCGCATCCCGGTGCGGCGGATCGCGCTGTAGCCCGCGCCGCTCGACGCCGAATAGCGGTTGATATAGCCGAGGAACCGGTCGCTCTCATATTGAGTGGCGCCGTAGACGTAGAGCCGGTCGTCGACCTTGTAGTTCGGCTCGTACGACGCGACGTAGCGTTCGCGGCTGGTGAGGCCGAAGCTCTCCTGATAATCGGCCTGCAGCAGCAGTTTGTGCCGCCAGTTCAGCCCCTCGCGCTTCACTTCCACCCGGCCCGTCACGCCCGAGTTGCTGGTGTTGCCGCTGGTGGTGAAGCCGCCGAGTTCGACGCGACCCTTCACCAAGGCGAGGAAATCGGCCTCCTGCATCCGCTTTTGCGCGCTGGCGGCGCGATCGTTCTTCCACGCCTGCGCCAGCCGCGCGACGCGATCGGACGAGGGCATCTTCACCTGCTGGACATATTTGACGAGCGTGTTGACCTCGCCCTCGTTGCCCGAGGCGATCGCCGCGTCGAGCATCGCCTTCACCTCGACGGGGATCTGGTCGCCGGGCGCTTTGAGCACCGGATCGTCGGGGCTGACGAGCAATGCGATCGCGATGAGGGGAAGGCCTTGGGACACGCTGCTGGCTTTGTCAGACGAATGCGGCGGCGAAAAGACCGTACGGCATGGCCGGCCCCTCAGTTCGCCGGTTCGTCGCGCAAGCCGAGCGGTTCGGCGAACATTTCGAGGATATGGCCGTACAGCTCGCGCTTGAAGGGCACGATCAGCGCGGGAAGCTCGGCGGGCTCGACCCAGCGCCAGGTGCGGAATTCGGGCTCGTGCGTGCGGATGTCGATGTCGTGATCCTCGCCCAGGAAGCGGAACAGGAACCAATGCTGGCGCTGGCCGCGCCATTTGCCCTTCCACAATTTGCCGATGAGGTCGTCGGGCAGGTCGTAGCGCAGCTCCTCGCCGCCGCGCGCGATCAGTTCGACGAGATCGGGCACCACCCCGGTTTCCTCGCCGAGCTCGCGGATCGCGGCGTCGAGCGCGTCCTCGCCGGGGTCGATCCCGCCCTGCGGCATCTGCCAAGCCTCGGCGGTGGAATCGAGCCTTTGGCCGACGAACACCAGCCCGTGGCGGTTGAGCAGCATCACCCCGGCGCAGGGGCGATAGGGCAGGTCGGCATGCTGGGTCATTCGATGTCCGTTCGTTCGGGGGCGTATCGCGCGGCGGCGGGTGCGGCACCCGGGCGGTATTGGGCGCAGCGCTGCCGCGCCCTACCTACCGAGGTGTGATCGCGATTGTCCACCACCCCGACTATGTCGCGCCGGCGCCCACGCGCAGCGCCTATCAATGGAACAAGAACGGGCTGGTGCGCGACCTGCTGGCCCGAAGCGGCGCGGCGATCGATTGGCATCTGCCCGAGCCGATGCCGCGCGCCTGGCTCGATGCGATGCACGACCCCGATTATGTCGCCGAAGTGCTTGGCGCGAGGGTACCCGCGGCCAAGGAACGGCGGATCGGCTTTGCGGTGACCCCGGTGGTGGCGACGCGTGCGCAGGCGGTGCCGGGGGGCACCTATCTGGCGGCACGGCTGGCGATCGAGCGCGGGTTCGCCGCCAACACCGCGGGTGGCAGCCATCACGCGCTGAGCGAGACCGGGGCGGGGTTCTGCGTGTTCAACGATCTGGCGGTGGCGGCGAACCGGCTGATCGAGGAGGGCCGCGTGCACCGCGTGCTGATCGTCGATTGCGACGTCCACCAGGGCGACGGCACCGCCGCGCTCACCGCAGGGCGCACCGACATCGCGACCTATTCGATCCATGCCGAAAAGAACTTCCCGGTGCGCAAGGCGCGTTCGACGCTCGACGTGCCGCTGGCCGATGGCGTGGGCGATGACGCGTATCTCGAGACGCTCGCGGTGACGTTGGTCCCGCTGCTCGACTGGTTCGCGCCCGATCTGATCCTGTACCAGGCGGGGGTCGACCCCTTCGAGGGCGACCGGCTGGGGCGGCTAGCGCTGACGCATGAGGGACTGGGGCGGCGCGAGGCGTGGATCGCCGGGCTGGCAGCGTCGCGCGGGCTGCCGCTGGCGAGCGCGCTGGGGGGCGGATACGGGCATGACGCGATGGAAGTGGCGGCACGGCACGTGGCCTCGATCCTGGCGCTGGGCAGGGGGTACGTCGCCAATTCCCCCTCCCGCTTGCGGGAGGGGTTAGGGGAGGGCATGGCACGCTGATGCTACAATCAATAATACAAGCCCACCCCCAGCCCCTCCCGCAAGCGGGAGGGGAGCGGAAGTGACTAACCTTCTCTGGCTCCGCCAGGACCTTCGCCTCCACGACCAGCCCGCCCTCGTCGCCGCGGCGCACGAAGGCGCGGTCATCCCCGTCTACATCCTCGACGACGACGCGCCGGGCCAATGGCGGATGGGCGGGGCGCAGCGTTGGTGGTTGCACCACGCGCTCGATACGTTCGGCAAGGCGCTCGCCGACAAGGGATCGCGGCTGATCCTGCGGCGCGGCGACGCGGTGGCCGAACTCGGCAAGTTGCTCGACGAAACCGGCGCCGAGCGCATCCACGCGATCCATCATTACGAAGCCTGGTGGGTCAAGGCCGAGCAGCAGCTGGGCGACCGGCTATGCCTGTACGACGGCAACCATCTCGCGCGGATCGAGGACGTGACCACCGGATCGGGTGGGTTGTTCAAAATCTATTCGTCGTTCTGGAAGGCGCTGTCGCAGCGACTGCCCCCCTCCGAGGCACTGGCGATGCCGCGCAAGATCGCGGCGCCCGATGCCTGGCCGAAGAGCGAGAAGCTCGCCGACTGGAAGCTGCTGCCGACCGATCCCGACTGGTCGACGGGCTTCGCCGACTGGATCCCGGGCGAGGATGCCGCACGCGCGGCGGTCAAGCGCTTCGCCGCGCATGTCGAAGCCTATGACGAGGCGCGCAACCTGCCGTCGGTCGAGGGCAGCTCGCGCTTGTCACCGCATCTCCACTTCGGCGAGATCTCGCCGCGCGACGCCTGGCACCTGGCGGGCGGCGGGGCCGAGGCCATCACCTTTCGCAAGGAACTGGCGTGGCGCGACTTCACCAGCGGGGTAATCCTGGAGCGGCCCGATTACGGCAGGGCGAACGGCCGCCCCAAGTTCGACGACATGCCCTGGCGTAGCTCGCCCGCGGACCTGCGCGCATGGCAGCGCGGGCGGACGGGCTATCCGATCGTCGATGCCGGGATGCGCCAGCTCTGGGCGACCGGCTGGATGCACAATCGCGTCCGGATGATCACCGCCAGCTTCCTGATCAAGCATCTGCTGATCGACTGGCGCGAGGGCGAGCGCTGGTTCTGGGATACGCTGGTCGATGCCGATTACGGCAACAACGCGGTCAACTGGCAGTGGGTGGCGGGCACCGGGATCGATTCGAACATGTTCGGGCGGATCATGGCGCCGCTCGTCCAGTCGGAGAAGTTCGATGCCGGCGACTATATCCGGCAATGGGTGCCCGAACTGGCGCAGATCCGCGGCCCCGCGATCCACGACCCCGACGAATATGGCTGCCGCCCAAAGGACTATCCGGCCAAGATTATCGGCCACCGCGAGGCACGCGAACGCGCGCTATCGGCGGTCAAGCAGGTCCAATAAAGCACGATCTGGCGGTCGCGGGGCCGATTGGGTGCGGCCCCGCCCGTCGAGCGTCGGCGCTAGCCGACCCGCTCGGCATGGTTGGTCTCGAACCCGTCGATCGCCAGCTGCAGGATCCGTGCCGCTACCGTTTCGGGGGGCTTCACGCTCCCAGGGTCCTCACCCGGATAGGCGCGTTCGCGCATCTTGGTGCGGGTCGCGCCGGGATCGAGGATCGCGGTGCGGATTTGGGTGATGTTGCGCACTTCCTCGCCATAGCTCCCCAGCAGCGTCTCGAACGCCGCCTTCGACGCGCCATAGGCGCCCCAATAGGCACGCGGCGTCCGGCCGACGCTCGAAGTCATCCCGATCACCCGTGCGCCGTCCGATGCACGCAGCAAGCCGTCGAACGAGGCGAGCAGGGCTGCCTGCGCGGTGACGTTGAGGGTGAAGACCTTCGACCATTCCTTCATGTCGATCGCCGGGACCGCGCTGAGCGAGCCGAGCATCGCGGCGTTGAGCACCAGGATGTCGAGCTTCTGCCAGCGTTCGTGGATCGCGCCTGCCAGCCGAACGACGCTGTCGGTCTGGGTGAGGTCCATCGGCGCGATCGTCGCTCTGCCACCCGCGGCGTAGATCTTGTCCTCGATCTCCTCGAGCCCGCCGGTGGTGCGGGCGGTCAGCACGACGTGCGCGCCGGCATCGGCGAGCGCGAGCGCGGTGGCGGCACCGATGCCGCGGCTGGCACCGGTGACGAGCGCCAGCCGGCCGGAAAGGGGCTTGTCGGTCATGCAGTCCTCATGTGGGGGGTTAGCCGACGCGCTCTTCGAGCATCGAGAATTGCTCGACGGGCGAGCTTTCGTCCTGGTCGGTCAGCGTCGTGGGGTAATCGCCGGTGAAGCAGGCGTCGCAATATTTGGGGCGGATCTCGGCGCGGCGGGCTTCGCCGAGCGCCTTGTAGAGCCCGTCGATCGAGACGAAGGCGAGGCTGTCGGCGTGGATGAAATCGGTCATCCCGCTGACGTCGAACTTGGCCGCAAGCAGCTTGGCGCGCTCGGGGGTGTCGACGCCGTAGAAGCAGCTATGCCGAGTGGGGGGTGAGGCGATCCGCATGTGGATCTCGGCGGCGCCCGCCTCGCGCATCATCTCGACAATCTTCAGGCTGGTGGTGCCGCGGACGATCGAATCGTCGATCAGCACCACGCGCTTGCCCTTGATCAGCGCGCGGTTGGCGTTGTGCTTCAGCTTGACGCCGAGATGCCGGACCTTGTCGCCCGGCTGGATGAAGGTGCGCCCGACATAATGCGAGCGGATGATGCCGAGCTCGAACGGAATCCCCGATTGCTGGGCATAGCCGATCGCCGCGGGGGTGCCCGAATCGGGAACGGGGATGATCAGGTCGGCCTCGACCGGATTCTCGATCGCCAGCTGCGCGCCGATTGCCTTGCGCACCGAATAGATCGAGCGATCCTCGGCGATCGAATCGGGGCGCGAGAAATAGACATATTCGAAGATGCACGGGCGCGGCGCGACCGGCGCGAAGGGCCGAATCGAGCGGATGTCGTCGCCCTGGACGATCACCAACTCACCCGGATCGACCGCACGAACGAATTCAGCGCCAACCACGTCGAGCGCGACCGTCTCCGACGCGAAGATGACGCTGTCGCCGAGCCGGCCCATCACCAGCGGGCGGATGCCGAGCGGATCGCGGCAGGCGATCATCCCCTCGGGGGTCATGCAGATCAACGAATAGGCGCCCTCGACCTGGCGCAGCGCATCGATGAACTTGTCGAGCAGCGAACGGTAGCTCGACGTGGCAACGAGGTGGATGATGACCTCGGTATCGCTGGTCGATTGGAAGATCGAACCGCGGCGCACCAGGTCGCGCTTGAGCCGCATCGCGTTGGAGATGTTGCCGTTGTGGGCGATCGCGAACCCGCCGCTGGCCAGGTCGGCATAGAGCGGCTGGACGTTGCGCAGCGCGGTCTCGCCGGTGGTCGAATAGCGGACATGGCCGGCGGCGACGGTGCCGGGGAGCTGGCGGATGATGTCGTCGCGGTCGAAATTGCCAGCGACGTGCCCCATCGCGCGATGGGTGTGGAACTGGACGCCGTCATAGCTCGAGATGCCGGCAGCTTCCTGCCCGCGATGCTGCAGCGCGTGGAGCCCGAGCGCGACCAGCGCCGCGGCGCTGTCGGTTCCCGAAACGCCGAACACACCGCATTCCTCGCGCAGCTTGTCGTCATCGAACGGATTGGTGGTTCGCATACGGCCAGTGCTTTGTTGGTGGGGTAGCCGGGCATATAGGGGGTCGATCGGACTTTGTCGCCTGTTTGTAACACGCGCGTTGAAGTCGGGGGCGCGGAAGCCCGGGTGGCAGGTTGGAGGCGGCGTTGCGGTTCATGGATTTCAGTTCGTGGCAGGGGATCTTGACCACGATTGGCGGGCTCGCGCTGGTGACGCTGATCGGCGTCGGCATTCGGCTGGTAGTGATGACGACGATCCAGCAGCGGCGCGAACGGATGAACCGCCAGATCAACGAGCGGCTGCGCACGCTGATCGCCGCCTACAAGGTGCTCGGCGGGTCGTTCACCGGCAACCTCGCCGTCGATCCGGCGCATCTGCGCGACCTGCGCCGCGCGGGGGCGGCGGCGCCCGATGCCGAGGGGGTCGCGCCGGTCGACCTGTCGGCCGAGGCGCTGGGCTCGGACCGGTCGCGCCGGATCCGCGATTCGGTCGAGGCGGCGCTGGCCGATATCCTGTTGCTCGGCACCGACGAGCATGTCCGGCTGGCCGAACGTGCGGCGCGCGACCTGGTCGCGGGGCGCAGCGTGCATGTCCACGAACTGGTGGTGTCGCTGCGCGACTATGTCCGCCACGCGCTGCAGCTGGGGCCGATCCCCGCCGATGTCGCGGCGTCGATCCCGGTGCAGGGGCCGACGAGACCGGCGGGATCGGGCGGCGGCAAGGGCAGGGGCGGCGGCGATGGCGAGCGCGGCGGTGGCGGTGGCGGCAGGGGCGGCGGCGGCGGCGGCGGCGGCGGTGCGGCGATGGGCGGGGGCATGGCGGTAGGCGGCATGGGGATCGGCGCCGGCGTCAGTGCTCCCGATGCTGCCAGCGAGAGTCCACCGCGCTGAACCGTTGAAGGGCGCCCGATCGCTGACTACACCCGACGGATGGACGATCGCGAAACCGGGCTGACGCTGGCCCCCCGATATGATGCTGCGGGACTCATCACCGCCGTCGCCACCGATGCCGCCACTGGCGAGGTGCTGATGCTCGCGCATATGAATGCCGAGGCGCTGGCGGCGACCGTCGCCAGCCGCGAGGCGACCTTCTGGTCGCGCAGCCGCGGGCGGCTCTGGAAGAAGGGCGAGAGCTCGGGGCATGTGCTGCGGGTGTGCGACATTCGGATCGACTGCGACCAGGACGCGGTGTGGTTGATCGTCGAGCCTGCGGGGCCGGCATGCCACACCGGCGCGCGCAGCTGCTTCTATCGGCGGGTGACCGCCGAGGGGCTCGAGGCGGTGGGCGATGAGGTGCCGGGGGCGGCGTGAGGCTTTCGATGCCTAACCGCCGCGTCACCCCGGACTTGGTCCGGGGTCCACCGCCCCCCGGCCACCGCCTCCGCGAGCGGCAACGTGGACCCCGGACCAAGTCCGGGGTGACGGCTTCGTTGGGGTTCGCGCTTTACCTCATCCTCGCTGCCTGCTCCGGCGAGTCGCCCCGCAATCCCACCGAACCGCTCGACCTCGAAACCGCCGCGATCGAGCGCGGGCTGGTGCGCGATCCCGACGATGTCAGCCTCGCGGGACTCTACGCGCGCGATACCGATCGACTGTGCCTGATCGGCGACGGCGGCGCGTACCGGATCGGCGCGACGGTCGATTACGGCCAGGGCGTCGATTGCTCGGCGCGCGGCACCGCGACTCGCGCGGGTTCGACCTTGCGGGTCGAGCTCGGCGAGGGCTGCGCGTTCGACGCGACGATCGCGGGCGAGCGGATCGTGTTTCCGCCGCGCGTACCCGTGGCCTGTGCGCGCCGGTGCCGCTCGCGCGCCTCGCTCGGTGCGCTGACCGCCGATCGGCTGTCGGGGGTCGAGGCCGAGGCCCGCGCGCTGCGCGATCCGCGCGGGAGACCCTTGTGCGACAGCGACCCGGCTAGTTGACGTTTACGTAAAGGTCGGGTATTTCCCGACCATGCCCAATGCGCTTTCCATCATGACCGCGCTCGCGCCGATCGCGCCGCGCCAGGACCTCGAATGCTTCACGATCTCGGACCTGTGCGCCGAGTTCGGGGTCACCGCGCGCGCGCTGCGCTTCTACGAGGACGAAGGCCTGATCGCCCCCGAGCGGCGCGGCATGTCGCGCATCTATTCGCATCGCGATCGCGCGCGGCTGGCGTGGATCCTGCGCGGCAAGCGCGTCGGGTTCAGCCTGGGCGAGATCCGCGAGATGATCGACCTGTACGATGTCGGCGATGGCCGCCAGGTCCAGCGCCAGGTGACGATCGAGCGCTGCCGCGCGCGCGTCGCGACGCTGGAAGCGCAGAAGCACGACATCGACGAAGCGATCGCCGAACTCAACGCCTTCCTGTCCGTCGTCGACGGCCAGAGCGCGCCGAAGAACTGACCAGAACCAAAGACTGACCGGAGAGCCCTATGCCGCAATATACGCCGCCCGTGCGCGATACGCGCTTCATCCTCGATCACGTCGTCCAGCTCGACAAGCACGCGAACTTGCCGGGCTTCGCCAACGCGACCCCCGATGTGGTGAACGCCGTGCTCGAGGAAGGCGGCAAGTTCGTCGCCGAGGTGCTGTTCCCCGTGAACCTGTCGGGCGACCAGCAGGGCTGCACCCGCCACGCCGATGGCAGCGTGACCACCCCCGACGGCTTCAAGGAAGCGTATAAGCAGTTCGTCGAAAGCGGCTGGGCGACGCTGGCGGCGCCCGAGGAATTCGGCGGCCAGGCGATGCCGCACGTCGTGTCGACCGCGTTCGAGGAATATATGATCTCGGCCAACATGGCCTTCGCGATGTATCCGGGGCTGACCCACGGCGCGATCGCCGCTTTGCTCGCCAAGGGGTCGCAGGCGCAGAAGGAATTGTACGTCCCCAAGATGGTGTCGGGCGAATGGGGCGGCACGATGAACCTGACCGAGCCGCAATGCGGCACCGATCTGGGACTGATCAAGACCAAGGCCGAGCCGCAGGCCGACGGATCGTACAGCATCACCGGCACCAAGATCTTCATTTCGTCGGGCGAGCACGACCTGACCTCGAACATCATCCACCTGGTGCTCGCCAAGACGCCCGGCGCGCCCGACAGCTCGAAGGGGATCAGCCTGTTCGTGGTGCCCAAGGTCCTGGTCAAGGAAGACGGGTCGCTCGGCGCGCGCAACGCGGTCACCTGCGGATCGATCGAGCACAAGATGGGGATCCACGCCAATTCGACCTGCGTGATGAACTATGACGGCGCGACCGGCTGGCTGGTGGGCGACGAGATGAAGGGACTGGCGGCGATGTTCATCATGATGAACGCCGCGCGGCTGGGCGTCGGGCTGCAGGGGCTTGGCGTCGCCGAGACTGCGTACCAGAACGCGGTGGCCTATGCCGGCGACCGGCGGCAGGGACGCGCGCTCACCGGCGCCGCCGAGCCAGCCGAAAAGGCCGACACGTTGTTCGTCCATCCCGATGTCCGCCGGATGCTGATGGAAGCAAAGGCGCTGACCGAGGGTTTGCGCGCCTTGTGCCTGTGGGGCGCGCTCCAGGTCGACCTGGCGCACAAGGCCGCGACCGAGGAAGAGCGCGAGACGGCCGACGACCTGATCGGGCTGCTGACCCCGGTGATCAAGGGATATGGCACCGACAAGGGCTATGACATCGCGACCACCGCGCAGCAGGTCTATGGCGGCCATGGCTACATCGCCGAATGGGGGATGGAGCAATATGTCCGCGATGCGCGGATCGCGATGATCTACGAAGGCACCAACGGGGTGCAGGCGATGGACCTGGTCGGGCGCAAGCTGGCGCAAAAGGGCGGCCGCGCGGTGCAGGCGTTCTTCAAGCTGGTGGCGGGCGAGATCGCCGACGCCAAGGCGCAGGACGAAGCGACCGCGCAGTTCGCGGGGCGGCTCGAAAAGGCGCTGGGCGACCTGCAGGCATCGACGATGTGGTTCATGGCCAACGGCATGCAGAACCCCAACCATGTCGGCGCGGGTGCGCATTCGTACATGCATATCATGGGCATCGTCGCGACCGGCTTGATGTGGCTGCGGATGGTGCGCGCCGCCAACGCGCTGCTGGCGGTGGGCGAGGGCGATGCCAAGTTCCTGGGCGCCAAGCTGGTGACCGCGCGTTTCTATGCCGAGCGGATCATGCCCGACACCGGCGCGCTCCGCCGCAAGATCGAGGGCGGCAGCGATTCGATCATGGCGCTCGACCCGGAGATGTTCCTGGCGGCGTGAGCAGACCACGGTTCCAGCTTAATCCGTTCGTGCTGAGCTTGTCGAAGCACCGTCCTTCTTATGCCGGCCGCGCGCGAAGAAAGGGCAGTGCTTCGACAAGCTCAGCACGAACGGTAGGGGGTGGGAAACCCGAACGTGTCTCGCGTCCAGGTCAGCGCTTGGCCGGCGCTTCCGTCGGGGTCGTGGACGGACCCGGCACCGGCACGAGCGTGCCGCTGCGCCGGCGGACGCCGCTAAGGTCGGGCACCGGCGGCGCAGGCGTGGCCGCTGCCGCCGCCGGTGTTGCGTCGCGCTTGGGCGCCTGCAGCACCTGGCGTTTCATGCAGTCGCGGCGATCGGGGCGGGCGAAGCGGTCGCAGTTCCAAAGCGTCCGTTCATAGCCGCGTGCCGAATCGCGCAAATAGCTGAACGCCATTCGCGCCAGGATCGCGGGTTCGGCGGGCAGCATCGCGGGGGTGTCGGCACGCTCGGTCCAGCCGAGCAGCTTGCAATAGCCGCGGTCGCCGCACAGCCGCTTGGCATAGACGGCGTATTGGTCCGCCGCGACGCGCGGATCGAGAGTGATGGCGAAGCTGTTGGGGTCGGTCGGTAGCGGCGCTGGCATGTCGGCGAGCGCGATCGTCGTCGCCGCGACGGTTGCGTCCTCGACGCCGGCGGGAACTTCGCCGGTCCCGTGCGACGCCGCGATGCCCGCGAGTTCGGGCACCACCGGCTCGGTCCCCGCATAGCGCCCGCGAAACGCCGGCGGGGTGCCCCACCAGCCGGTCCAGCGGAAGAACAAATGGGTGTTCACTTCGCTGATCTTGTCGAGGCTGCTGCTCCAATAGGGCACCACCCAGTCGGTGTGGTAGTGCGTGGCGGTGCCGACCCGCTTGTCGACGCGCCCCTGCAGCGCCGCGGTCGCGACCGCGCGCGCGCGGCCCCAGGCGGCGTCCGAATAGCGCCGCGCCAGGGCGCCGTCGCAGGTGAAGGTGAACTGGCAGCCGGTCGATCGCTCGCTGCCCTGGAAGACGACGCCGCAAACCGATTTGGGGAAGGCGGGGTGGCGGACGCGGTTGAGGATCACCTGCGCCACCGCGCGCTGCCCGACCGAATCGTCGCCCGATTCGTAGAGCATGCCCGCGGTCAGGCAGTCGGTCCCGCGCGCGATGCTGTCGGGTGTCCCAATGATCCGAAAGGCGCGCGCTGGGAGGTTGGGGGCGCTCGAAAAGGGCACCGCGGCGTTGAAGCTGCGCGCATCGGCGGGATCGACCGCGACGAACGCGGTGGGCTCGACCGGGGGGAGTTCGGCGGGTGGGATCACGCGGACCGACGGGCGCGCGAGCGTGCGTTCCACCGGAGCGATGCGCGGTGCGGTGGCGACGATGATCGCGGGCAGCAGCACCGCCAGCAACGCCAGCACGGCCAGGATCGCACGGATGACGGGCGTCGTCGGGGGAGGGGTTGGCGTCATGCGGGCCTTGTCGCGGGGGTCGGCGGGCGCCGCGTCTTAGCGGGTTTGGAGCGAATGGGGGAGGGGGCCGCTACCCTCGGCCCCCCCGTCACCCCGGACTTGGTCCGGGGTCCACCGAGCGACAATCGGGGACGTCGCTTGCCGAGCGGTGGACCCCGGAACAAGTCCGGGGTGACGGTAATGGTGGGCGGTCGGCAGTCGCTAAACCGTCCCCGCCCTCACTCGGGCAGGAAGTCGGGCACCGAAAGATACCGCTCGCCGGTGTCGTAGTTGAACCCCAACACCCGGCTGCCCGAGGGCAGTTCGCCCAGCTTCTGCGCGATTGCCGCTAGCGTGCCGCCCGACGAGATGCCGACCAAGATGCCTTCCTCGCGCGCCGAACGCCGCGCCATTTCCTTGGCGGCATCAGCGGCGACCTTGATGACGCCGTCGATCGCCTGGGTGTGGAGGTTGCGCGGCACGAAGCCAGCGCCGATCCCCTGGATCGGGTGCGGGCCGGGGTGGCCGCCCGAGATCACCGGCGAGGCTTCGGGCTCGACCGCATAGACCTTGAGCTCGGGCCAATGCTGCTTGAGCACCTCGGACACCGCTGTGATGTGGCCGCCGGTGCCCACCCCGGTGATGATCACGTCGATCGGCGTGTCGGCGAAATCGGCGAGGATTTCCAGCGCGGTGGTGCGGACATGGACGTCGATGTTCGCAGGATTTTCGAACTGCTGCGGCATCCACGCACCCGGCGTCTGCTCGACCAGTTCGATCGCGCGCTCGATCGCGCCCTTCATCCCCTTCTCGCGCGGGGTGAGGTCGAAGGTCGCGCCATAGGCCAGCATCAGCCGGCGGCGCTCGATCGACATGCTCTCGGGCATGACGAGGACCAGCTTGTAGCCCTTCACCGCCGCGACCATCGCCAGCCCGACGCCGGTGTTGCCGCTGGTGGGTTCGACGATCGTGCCGCCGGGCTTGAGGTCGCCCGATGCTTCGGCGGCTTCGACCATCGCGACCGCGATCCGATCCTTGATCGACCCGCCGGGGTTCGACCGCTCGGACTTGATCCACACTTCGGCATCGGGGAACAGCCGCGCGACGCGGATGTGCGGGGTGTTGCCGATCGTGTCGAGGATCGTGTTCGCCTTCATATCGTCGTCTCCTTGATCGAGGTGAATTCGAGCGTTTCGGGCGGCGCGAAGGTGCGCGCCCGGCCCAGTTCGGGGAACAGCCGCGCCCACCATGCGGTCACCAATATGGCGGCGATCCCGCCGCCTACAACCGCCACGACGGGGCCGACCGCGGCGGCGAGGAAGCCCGAGCGTGCCTCGCCGAGCTCGTTCGAGCCCGACACGAACAGCGTCGAGACGGCACCGACGCGGCCGCGCATGTCGTCGGGGGTATGCAGCTGGATCAGCGACTGGCGGACATAGACCGACACCATGTCGGTCGCCCCGACCACGAACAGCGAGACGAGCGCCACCAGCACAGCAGGGGCGAAATCGCTGCCGATCGCTGCGGTGCCGAGATAGGGCAGCAGCAGCGGCGCCGACAGCCCGAACATCGCGGTTGCCGCGCCGAACGCCGCGACCGACCACAGCATCTTGACCCCGACATCGTTGGTGAGCGGCTTCCAGGCGAACCAGATCGCGACCAGCACCGCGCCTGCGGCGGGCGCGGCGCGCAGATGGCCAAGCCCGTCGGCGCCGATCTGCAGGATGTCGCGCGCATAGATTGGCAGCATGGCGGTCGCGCCGCCGAGCAACACCGCGAACAGGTCGAGGCTGATCGCGCCGAGCACCAGCCGGTTGCGGCGGACATAGGCAAGGCCGTCGACCATCTGCGCCCACGGGTTGCGCGTGCCGGTCATTTGCTTGCGCTCGACCGGCTTGATGAGCGTCAGCATGACGAAGCCGAGGCCGAACAGCCCTGCCGACACCGCATAGGGTAACCACTGGTTGGCGGCATACAGATAGCCGCCCATCGCCGGGCCGAGCACCGACCCCGCCTGCCACGCGATCGAGCTCATCGCGATCGCCGCGGGCAGCACCGCGATCGGCACGAGGTTGGGCGCGAGCGCCTGCAGCGCGGGTCCGGCAAAGGCGCGCGCGACGCCGAGCAATGCCGCGACGAAGAACAGCCAGGGCAGGGTGATCGCGCCGTGATAGGTCAGCCACGCCAGCAGCAGCGCGCAGGCGGCCTCGAGCGCGACCGCGCCGCGCGCGATCCAGCGGCGGTCGACCCGGTCGGCGACCAAGCCCGCGACCAGCGAGAGCAGCAGCAGTGGCACGAACTGCGCGACGCCGATCCAGCCGAGCTGGAACGCGGCATCGCGGATCGACATCGTCTGGCGCGCGATGTCGTACACCTGCCAGCCGATGACGATCACCATCGCCATCTGCGCGAGCGTATTCGACAGCCGCGCCAGCCAATAGGCGCGGAAATTATGGATCGTGAAGGGATGCGGAGCGCTCATGCGCGCGGGCTTAGGCCGCACGGCGCGCGATGCGCAACGAGGGTTTGTGGGGCGGGGTAAAGGCTGGCTTGGCAAACCGCCTTTCCCCGCCGCCACTTAAGGCGAGCCGTCAGCCGCCGAGGAAGGTCAGCAGATCCTTGGTGAGGCGGTTGCCATGCGTCGCGAACAGCCCGTGCGGGGCGCCCGCATATTCGACCAGCTGCGCGCTCGGGACATGCTCCTTCACCCGGTGCGCGGTCGCGCCGATCGGCACCGTCGCGTCGGCGGTGCCGTGCACCACCAGCGTGGGCACGGTGAAGGCGGCAAGGTCGGGGACGAAATCAGTGGTGCCGAACGACTTCGCGCATTCGAGCGTCGCCTTCAGGCTGGCCTGCATCGCGACGTTCCACGACGCGTTCACCGTTTCCTCGCTCACCGGGTGCGACATCAGCCCGACGCCATAGAAATCGCGCAGGAACGAGCCGAAGAACTTGGCGCGGTCGGTCGCGATCTGCGCGCCGATCTTGTCGAGTTCCTCAGGCGGAACGCCGTGCGGGTTCGCCTCGGTCCTGAGCATGCCAGGAACCACCGATCCGATCAGCCCGGTCATCGCGACTCCCTTGCCGCCATGCCGCGACATATAGCGCGCGACTTCGCCGCCGCCCATCGAGAAGCCGATGATCGCCGCGCCATCGGTGACGCCCGCCGCCGCCATCACATCGGCAAGATCGTCCGAGAGCGTGTCGTAATCATAGCTGCTCCACGGCTGGCTCGACCGGCCGAAGCCGCGGCGATCATAGGCGATCACGCGGTGCCCCGCCTCGGCGAGCGCCATCGCCTGCGGGTCCCAGCTGTCCGCCGACAGCGGCCAGCCATGGATCAGCACGACGGGCCGGCCGCTGCCCCAATCCTTGACGTACAGATCGGTGCCGTCGCGGGTTTTGACATAGGGCATGGTCATTCTCCTGATGTTCGAACCCGGCAAACGGGCTGCGGCGCCGGGCGTTCCGCGACGGTCCGCAATGGTCCGCCAGCGCACCCGGCATCGCGCGATCGTCAGTTGCCGCCGTAGTCGGGCTGTCCCTCGGTATCGCCGCCCGGCGGTTCGTCACGGTGGGTGCCGGGGGCGGGCACCTGACTGTCGGGCTCGCCGATCGGCGCCGGCTTGTTGTCGTTCGCTTCGCCGTCGGGCGTTTCGTGCGGTTGGTCGCTCATGATCATCTCCTGTGCAAAAGCTGCCGCCGATCAACGCGCGATTATGCTATGCGGAACCACGCCTGCCCTTTTTGGTTCTTGCTGCGATGCAACATGAAGGTATAGCATGGATGTCATGAAGCTTCCCGCAGACGACGAAGTCGCAGCACCTGCCGGCCCCGCGCCCACGATCTTCGAAGCGATCGTGCGCAAGACCTGCGTGTCGGCGACCTACAACCGCACCGAGATCATCCTGGCGCCGCACGCGATGTGGACCCGCCATGGCGACATGTTCGTCGATGCGGTGACGCTGCGGCTGAACGATGCACCCCCGCGCGAGGTGAAGCTCGGAACGTTCAAGCTGATCGGCCTGGGCAATCTGCAGCGCACCGACGAGAAATTCTTCGTCAGCGAGATGTTCCAGCCGGGCGATGCCAAATATGGCGGCGAGATATTGCTCGCAGTCGAGCCCGACTGACCCGATCGTCAGCCGCCCGCCAGCGCTGCCGATTTAAATCCTTCTGACTGTGCCGCTTTTGCTGATTCGTGCGTTTAACGCACGAATCAGGAAAGCGAATATATGAGTGATACGAAGATCGTCCACGGCAACGGCGGCGAAACCCACCAGCAGGCGGCAGGCGATACGCCGGTGCTGACCACCAATCACGGCGTGCCGATCAGCGACAACCAGAACAGCCTGAAATCGGGCAAGCGCGGCCCCACGCTGCTCGAAGACTTCGTGCTGCGCGAAAAGATCTTCCACTTCGATCACGAGCGGATCCCCGAGCGGATCGTCCACGCCCGCGGGTCGGGCGCACACGGCGTGTTCGAAGCCACCGCCGACATTTCCGACCTGTCGCGCGCTGCGGTCTTCGCCAAGGGCGAGCAGACCGAGGTGTTCGTTCGCTTCTCGACCGTCGCGGGTGGTGCCGGATCGGTAGACACCCCGCGCGACGTGCGCGGCTTCGCGGTGAAATTCTACACCAAGGAAGGCAATTGGGATCTGGTTGGCAACAACATCCCGGTGTTCTTCATTCAGGACGCGATCAAATTCCCCGACCTGGTCCACGCGGTGAAGATGGAGGCCGATCGCGCCTATCCGCAGGCGGGCAGCGCGCACGATACCTTCTGGGATTGGGCGAGCCTGATGCCCGAATCGACGCACATGCTGATGTGGGCGATGTCCGACCGGACGCTGCCGCGCAGCTTCCGCACGATGGAAGGCTTCGGCGTCCACACCTTCCAGCTGGTCAATGCCGAGGGCAAGTCGAGCTTCGTGAAGTTCCACTGGAAGCCGGTGCTCGGCCTGCAATCGACGATCTGGGACGAAGCGCTCAAGCTCCAGGCCGCCGACAACGACTATCAGCGCCGTGACCTATGGGAAGCGATCGACACCGGCAGCTTCCCCGAATGGGAATTGGGCATCCAGGTGTTCGACGAAGCCTTCGCGCGCGCGCAGCCCTATGACGTGCTCGACGCGACCAAGCTGATCCCCGAGGAAGACGTCCCCGTCCGGATCATCGGCAAGCTCACGCTCAACCGCAACGTCGACAATTTCTTCGCCGAGACCGAGCAGGTCGCGTTTTTGCCGACCAACATCGTGCCGGGTATCGATTTCTCGAACGATCCGCTGCTCCAGGGGCGGCTGTTCAGCTATCTCGACACGCAGAATTCGCGGCTGGGCACCACCAACTTCCACCAGATTCCGATCAATGCCCCCCGCTGCCCGTTCGGCAACTTCCAGCGCGACGGCAAGATGCAGACCCACGTCCCCAAGGGCCGCGCCAATTACGAGCCCAACAGCCTGGCCGAGTTCGGCGAGGATGGCGGCCCGCGCGAAAGCCCGACGCGCGGCTTCGCGACCACCAACGCGATCACCGGCGACGACGAGCAGGGCGAGAAGCTGCGCATCCGCGCCGAGCTGTTCGCCGATCATTACAGCCAGGCACGGCTGTTCTGGAAATCGCAGGACGCGCACGAGCAGGCGCATATCGCCTCGTCCTTCGTGTTCGAGCTCTCGAAGGTCGGGTTGGAGGCGATCCGCCCGCGGATGGTCGCAAACTTGCGCAACGTCGATGAGGAACTGGCACAGCGCGTTGCCGATGGCCTTGGCATCGACTTGCCCGCAAAGGCACAGGCTGCGCGCGAGCCGGTCGACATGAAGCCGTCGGACGCCTTGTCGATCCACAAGAACATGAAGCCGATGCTCAAGGGTCGCGCAGTCGGCATCCTGATCGCCGATGGCAGCGACGGGTCGGAGATCGACGCGCTGGTCGCCGCGATCGAGGCCGAAGGTGCCAAGGCGGTGCTGGTCGCGCCCAAGGTCGGCGGCGCGACGCTCGCCGATGGATCGAAGCGCAAGGCGGACGGTCAGCTTGCGGGCATGCCCTCGCAGCTGTTCGATGCGGTGGCGCTGGTGCTGTCGGCGCAGGGCACCGCGATGCTGCTCAAGGAAGCCGCGGCGGTGCAATTCGCGATGGATGCGTTCGGGCATCTCAAGGCGATCGGCGCGAGCGATGCGGCCAAGCCGTTGCTCGACAAGGCGGGGGTCGAGGCCGATGCCGGGGTCACCGGGCTGGGCGGCGATTTCGTAAAGGCGGCGGCGCGTCGGTTCTATGATCGCGAGCCCAAGGTGCGCATGCTGGCGTGAGTTTGGCGGCGGTCGTGTCGCGGGAAGGTGGCTCAAACGGGCCGGTCCTTCGATACGCCGGTTCGACGGGCTCAGCGGCTACTCAGGACGAACGGTTGGGATTTGGGGCATGGGTGCCGTCCCGTCTTCCCCCCCGTTCGTCCTGAGTAGGGATTGAGCTAAGGCGAAGGCCCGTATCGAAGGACTTTGCCCCAAGCGGGCGGGTCCTTCGATACGCCGCTTCGACGGGCTCAGCGGCTACTCAGGACGAACGGTTGGGGGTTGGGGCATGGGTGCCGCTCCGTCTTCTCCCCCCCGTTCGTCCTGAGTAGGGACTGAGCGGAGGCGAAGGCCCGTATCGAAGGACTTAACCTCAAGCGCACCGGTCCTTCGATACGCCATTTCGACAAGCTCAATGGCTACTCAGGACGAACGGTTGCAGCAGGACCGCCTCACCCCACCGTCACAAAGCTGTCCATCACCCGCTTGCGCCCCGCGGTCTCGAAATCGATCTCGAGCTTGTTGCCCTCGATCTCGGCGATGCTGCCATAGCCGAATTTCTGGTGGAACACGCGCAACCCCACCGAGACGTCGCTGCGCCCCTTGTTGCCAAGGCTTACCGCAGACGCTCGCGCCTCGATGATCCGCGTCGGCTCGCGAACGAATGTCCCCGTCGACGCCGCGCGCTGCCAGCCGGGCCCGCGCCCCGATCCGCGCGCAACGTCCGAAAACGGATCGGCATTCTCGCTCCAATTGGCGCGCCACAGGCTTTCGCCCCCCGACATCGTCGTTTCGGCCTCGATATGCTCGGGCGGCAGCTCCTCGACGAAGCGCGAGGGCAGGCTGGACGTCCATTGGCCATAGATACGGCGGTTGGCGGCGTGGAGGATCGTCGCCTTTCGCCGCGCGCGGGTGATCGCGACATAGGCGAGGCGGCGTTCCTCCTCGAGGCTCGCCAGCCCGCCTTCGTCGAGCGCGCGCTGCGAGGGGAAGATGCCTTCCTCCCACCCGACCAGGAACACCGTGTCGTATTCGAGGCCCTTGGCGGCGTGGATCGTCATGATCGTCACCTGCGCGTCCTGCTGGCGATTCTCATTGTCCATCACCAGGCTGACATGCTCGAGGAACGCGCCGAGGCTTTCATATTCCTCCATCGCGCGCACCAATTCGGTCAGGTTCTCGAGCCGACCCGCCGCCTCGACCGACTTTTCGGCCTGTAGCATCGCGGTATAGCCGCTCTCGTCGAGCAACTGCCGCGCCAGCTCGGCATGCGGCAATTCGCCCGCCATCGCGCGCCAGCGTGCCATGTCGCCCACGAGATTGCCGAGCGATCGCCGCGCCTGCGGGGTAAGTTCGTCGGTGTCGAGGATTCGCGCGGCGGCGGTGGTGAGCGGAATACCCTCCGCCCGCGCGAGCTGGTGGACCTTCTGCACCGCCTTGTCGCCCAGGCCGCGCTTGGGGACGTTGACGATCCGTTCGAACGCCAGATCGTCGCCGGGCTGCGAGACGACGCGCAGATATGCCAGCGCATCGCGGATTTCGGCGCGTTCATAGAAGCGGAAGCCGCCGACGATTCGATACGGCATGCCGATCGCGATGAAGCGATCCTCGAACTCGCGGGTCTGGTGCTGCGCGCGAACCAGGATCGCGACGTCGTTGAGGCTGAGCCCGCCCTCTCCGTTTCTTGGGCGCATCTCGCCCTCGATCTGCTCGCCGACACGCCGCGCTTCCTCGGGGCCGTCCCAGACGCCGACGACGCGGACCTTTTCGCCCTCGTTCGCCTCGGTCCACAGCGTCTTGCCCAGCCGCCCGCCATTATGCGCGATCACCCCCGATGCCGCGGCCAGGATATGCCCGGTCGAACGGTAATTCTGCTCGAGCTTGATCACAGCCGCGCCGGGAAAGTCGCGCTCGAACTTCAGGATGTTCTCGACCTGCGCACCGCGCCAAGAATAGATCGACTGGTCGTCGTCGCCGACGCAGCACAGGTTCTTGCGCGCCTGCGCCAGCAGCCGCAGCCACAGATATTGGACGCTGTTGGTGTCCTGATATTCGTCCACCAGCATGTAGCGGAAGCGTTGCTGATATTGTTCGAGCACTTCGCGATGCGTCCTGAGCAGCACCAGCGCGTGGAGCAGCAGATCGCCGAAATCGCAGGCGTTGAGTGCGAGCAGCCGTGCCTGATAGGCGGCGTACAGCTCCTGGCCGCGCCCGTTGGCGAATAATTCGGCCTCGCCCGCGTCGAGGTCCTTGGGGGTCATCCCCTTGTTCTTCCACCCGTCGATCAGCCCGCCCAATTGGCGCGCGGGCCAGCGTTTCTCGTCGAGATCGGCGGCGGCGATCAGCTGCTTCATCAGCCGCAACTGGTCGTCGGTATCGAGGATGGTGAAGTTGCTCTGCAGCCCGATCAGCTCGGCATGGCGGCGCACCATCTTGGCACCGATCGAATGGAAGGTGCCGAGCCACGGCATCCCCTCGACCGCGTCGCCGACCAGCCGCCCGACGCGCTCGCGCATCTCGCGCGCGGCCTTGTTGGTGAAGGTGACCGCCAGGATCTCCGACGGCCATGCCTTGCGGGTGTAGAGCAGGTGCGCCAGCCGCGCGGTGAGCGCCGCGGTCTTGCCGGTGCCCGCGCCCGCGAGCACCAGTACTGGGCCGTCGGTGGTGAGCACCGCCTGGCGCTGCGGCGTGTTCAGGCCGCGCAGATAGGGCGGATCGTCGGGGCTTGGTTGGGGGAGCGACATCGGTGAACAGGTAGGGAACGGCGCATCGCGGGGCAAGCGTTTCGGGATTGGCGCGGGGGCAGGGCGATGATACGCCCGCCGCACAGCGTTGTTGGGAGAGGGTGATGCTGACCGGAAGATGCCATTGCGGCGCGATTTCCTATGCGATGCCGGCTGAGGTGCTGCACCACGCGCTTTGCCATTGCGCCGATTGCCGGCGATCGGCTGGCGCGCCGATGGTGGGGTGGGCGATGCTGCCAGCCGACCAGCTACAAATAAGCGGCGAGCCCAGGACCTATGCCTCCTCTGCCGATGGTCGCCGCGAATTTTGCGGCACCTGTGGCACCGGGCTGTTCTATCGCAACGAAGCGATGCTGCCCGGGCTGGTCGACGTACAGACCGGCACGCTCGACGATCCCGACGCGATCCCCGCGCAGTCGCACATCCAGGTCGCCGAACGGATCGGCTGGATGCAGGGCGTCGAGGCCTTGCCTGCGTTCGAGCGCTTTCCGCCCTTCGAATGAAGCCAAGCCTGCTGCAACCCCAAGCTCACCCCGGGAATGAAGGAATATCCTCTATGACATTGTACCGGCTGGTGCTGTTGTTCCTGTCGATCGTGCTGCTGCCGACCGACGCTTTCGCCGCGCCCGCGCGTGTGCTCGTGTTTTCGCATACCACGGGATACCGCCACGCCTCGATCGAGGCGGGGGTCGCGGCGCTGAAGCGGATGGGGACGCAGCGCGACTTCACCGTCATCGCGAGCGAAGACCCGGCGATCTTCAGCCCGCAAAAGCTGAAGGACATCGACGCGATCGTCTTCCTCAGCAGCACCACCAACCCCGCCGATCCCGCGTCCGAATGGCTGGTGGGTGACCGTCGCGCCGCGCTGCAGGCGTTCGTGCGCGGCGGTGGGGGGATCGTCGCGGTACATGGTGCCGCCGATTCGCATCTTGCCTGGCCCTGGTACGGGCAGATGATCGGCGGCTGGTTCGAAAGCCATCCGCGGGGAACGCCGACCGGCGACGTGACGATCGTCGATTCGAAGCACCCCGCCGCCGGGGGCATGACCGGTAAGCAGCGCCGCGCCGACGAATGGTATTACTTCAAGGATTTCGATCCCACGGTCGATCTGCTGGCGACCTTCGATCCGGTTTCGATCGGCGAGAAGGACGCGAACCCCAATCCCGCGGCATGGGCGCATGAATTCGAAGGGGGCCGGGTGTTCTACACCGCGATGGGCCACGCCGACGCAAGCTATAGCGAGCCCTGGTATCTCCAGCATCTGGGAGCAGGGCTCGATTGGGCGCTGCGCCGGCGATAGCCGCGGGGGGCGGGGCGCACGCCCCGCTCGCGTCGCTGTCATCAACCCGTCACATTGCCTACCCAAAGGCGCGCAATGGCTACCATCGCGCTAGATCCCCATGAGTCCCTCGATCGCGCGCCCGCGGGGCCGTCGCTCGATGCCAAGCCGCATCCCTTTGCGCGGCTGATCTTCTTCGGGCTGCTGCTGGGCGGCTTCGTCTATGCCTGCGCCAGCGTGCTGATCGACACGCAAGGGGTGGGCGAGGAACTGGCGATCGGCGCGTTCGCGTTCCTCGCGCTCGCGCTGGTGATCGCGCTCGGGTTCGAATTCGTGAACGGCTTCCACGACACCGCCAACGCGGTGGCGACGGTCATCTACACCAATGCGATGCCCGCCAGTCTGGCGGTGATCTGGTCGGGCTTCTTCAACTTCCTCGGCGTGATGTTGTCGTCGGGCGCGGTCGCCTATGCGATCATCACGCTGTTGCCGGTCGATCTGCTGCTCAATGTCGGGTCGAGCGCTGGGTTCGCAATGATCTTCGCGCTACTGCTCGCCGCGGTGCTGTGGAACCTCGCCACCTGGTATGTCGGGCTGCCCAATTCGTCGAGCCACACGCTGATCGGATCGGTGCTGGGGGTAGGCTTCGCCAACCAGCTGATGACCGCGGGGTCGACCGGCGGCACCTCGGGGGTCGACTGGAGCCAGGCGCAGAAGGTGCTGACCGGCTTGGCGATCGCGCCGCTGATCGGCTTCTTCGCCGCGCTGCTGCTGCTGCTGGTGATGCGCGCGGTGCTCAAGAACCCCAAGCTCTACAGCGCTCCCGAGCGCGACGCGCCGCCGCCACGCGGTATCCGCGCGCTGCTGATCTTCACTTGCACCGCGGTGTCGTTCAGCCATGGCAGCAACGACGGGCAGAAGGGCATGGGGCTGATCATGCTGATCCTGATCGGATGTGCCCCCACCGCCTATGCGCTCAACCGCACGATGCCCGAAAGCGCGACGCCGGCGTTCGTCGCCACCGCCGATCGCGCCGCTGCGGTGTTCGAAAGCAAGGGCGGGCTCGCCACCCCGCTGCCGATCGCCAACGCCCGCGCGATCCTGACCCGAGCGTTGCAGACGCGCGATGTCGAGCGGCCCGAAACCTATGCCGCGCTCGGGGTGATCTCGCGCGACGTCAGCGAGCAGGTCGCGGGCTATGGCGCCCTCGCGCGAGTGCCGGCGCAGGCGACCCCCAATCTGCGCGGCGACATGTATCTCGCGCTCGACACCTCGAAGCTCGCGCTCAAGGCCGATTCGGCGCCGCGCCGCTTTTCGGTACCCGAGATCGCCGCGATCGACGCCTATCAGGACCAGCTCGAAGCCGGCACGCGCTTCATTCCCTTGTGGGTGAAGATCACCGTCGCGCTGGCGCTCGGGCTTGGAACGATGGTCGGGTGGAAGCGGATCGTCATCACCGTCGGTGAGAAGATCGGCAAGGCGCATCTGACCTATGGGATGGGCGCGTCGGCCGAGCTGGTCGCGGCGTGCACGATCCTCGCCGCCGATCGCTTCGGGCTGCCGGTATCGACGACGCACATCCTGTCTTCCGGGGTCGCGGGCGCGGCGGTCGCCAACGGGCAGGGGCTGCAGGCGCGCACGATCCGCAACATGGCGCTGGCGTGGGTGCTGACCCTGCCGGTGGCGATGCTGCTGTCGGGCGGGCTGTATTGGCTGTTGCTCACGCTGGTGCGCGCGACCGGCAACGGCTGAGCCGGACTAGACCGGCTGGCGGAGATATTCGCCGGCGCTGCGGGTGATCGCGTCCCAGCGCTCACCGATCGTCCTGCCGGGTGCGCCGCTCGGCTGGATGAAGGCGAGCAGCACGCCCGCCCCCGCCACCATCAGCAGCGCGCTGCCGATCCGATATTTGCGATGCCTGACCATCGTCGATCCCCGTCACGCGTTACACCGCGGCCAGCGATACGCTTCAATGGGTTAGCGCGCGATGAACGACGCGGCTGGCGTCAGGCTACAGGGCGAAGCAGCGTCAGCTTAGCCTTGCCGTGCTTGCGGTCGGCATCGATCTCGAAGCCGGCGACCTCGACCTTTTCGGTATGCCCGGTTTCGATGCTGATCCAGGTCGCGGGGCCGGTCCAGCCGAGCCGCTGCAGCCGGTCGAGCGCGACCACGCCCGCGCCGGTGCCGTAGGGCGGGTCCATCAGGATCACGTCGAGCGGCTTCACCGCCGGCCCGAGCGTCAACACCGATTGCGCGCGAATGTCGGGCTTTACCCCCAATTTGGTCGCGTTGGCGCGTAATGCGTCGAGCGCCGCCTTGTCCTGCTCGACGAACAGGCACGATGCCGCGCCGCGCGACAGCGCCTCGAACCCCAGCGCGCCCGATCCCGCGAACAGGTCGGCGACCGCGAGCTCGTCGAAGCTGCCGAGGCGGCTGGCGAGCATCGAGAACAACGCCTCGCGCACGCGATCGGCGGTGGGGCGGGTGTCGTCGCCCTTGGGCGCGACGAGCGGACGGCCGCGATACAGCCCTGAGATGATACGCATAGTGTTCAGCCCTTACGCGAACGATTGCCGCCACCGGGGCGCTTGGGTGCCGGACCACGCGGGCCGGTCGGCGTCCGCGGCCCTTCCGAGCTTCGCGGACCGGCAGCGCGTGGGCCAGCCGGGGTGCGCGGACCAGCTGCGGCGCGCGGCGCGGGCGGAGGGCGCGACGGGCGCGCGGTGCCGGTATTCCGCTTCGGCTTGGGGGCGAGCATGCGGCGGTCGGTTTCCATTTGTTCGGTACGCTCGGCCTTGGCGCGCGCACGGGCGTTGCGCGCGCGATCGGCGGGGGTGAGCGGGGCGTTGGTGCGCTCGATCCGCTCGTCGCGGCGATCGCTCGCACCCGGGCGCTCGGGCCGCGAGGGGCGGGGGGCCTCGACCGCATAGGTCGGCGTCCGTGCCGGGCGCGGCGTGGCGGGCGCGGCGACCTTGCGGCGACCTTCGGGTTCGCGGCGCGCAGGGGCCGGCGCGAGTTCGATCGGCCGCGCCTTTTGCGCGCGCGGCTTGATGTCGAGCGGCTGATCGCTGCGCGCTGCCGCAGGCAGCTTCAGCTCACGGCGGAACGCGACCAGATCGTGCTGGCGGATCTCGTCGACCATTCCCGCTGGCATGTTGGCGAGCGGGATCGGGCCATAGCTGGTGCGGATCAGCCGCGAGACCTGCAGCCCCAGATATTCGAGCACGCGCCGGACTTCGCGGTTCTTGCCTTCGGTCAGCGTCATCTCGATCCAGGTATTCGCCCCGGTGCGCCGCTCGAGATTGGCGTCGATCGAGCCATAGCGCACGCCCTCGATCTCGACGCCTTCGATCAGATCCTCGAGCTGCGCCTGGCTGACGCTGCCATAGGCGCGCGCACGATAGGTGCGCTTCACCCCGGTCGCGGGCAATTCGAGCTGGCGCTTGAGCTCGCCATCGGTGGTTAGCAGCAACAGCCCTTCGGTATTCAGGTCGAGCCGGCCGACCGGAATGACCCGTGGCAGATCGCGCGGCAATTTGTCGTAGATCGTCGGGCGGCCCTTGGGATCGCGTTCGGCGGTGAGCAGCCCCGGCGGCTTGTGATAGCGGAACAGCCGCGCGGGCTCGGCTGCGGCGACGGGATTGCCGTCGACCGTCACGCCGCGCAGCGAGGCGATGATCGTCGCCGCGGTTTCGAGCGGCACGCCGTCGATCGCGATCCGCCGCTCCTCGATCATGCGCTCGATTTCGCGGCGCGACGCGATTCCTGCACGCGCCAGCAGCTTGGCGATACGTTGTCCCTCTTTGGGGCCGTCTTTGGGATTGGATTGTGACACGCAGGCGCTGATAGTCCAACGATGCCCGCGCGGCAAAAAGATTGCGACGTCGTTCATTGGGCGGATCGTAAGCGCGGTGTAAGTGTTGTGCGATCGACTGGCGGGTGTTTGCCTGAGTCGCGTGGGGAAACGAGACAAATCATGTTGTTCGGGAGGAAGAAGCGGCGGATCATCCGCATCCTGATCGTCGAGGACGAGCCGCTGGTTGCGTTCGACACCGAACATTTCCTCACCGCCGAGGGCTTCGAGATCGTCGGCACGCTCGATAGCGTCGCCGACGCGACCGCGATGCTCGCCGCCGATTCCGATGTGCATCTGGTGCTGGTCGACCTCAACCTTGCCGATGGCAGCGGGATCGACGTCGCCCGCGCGGCGCAGGCGGGCGGGGTGCAGGTGTTGTTCGTCACCGGCAGCTGCCCCGGCGAGGCGCAGACGCTGGCGGCGGGATGCCTCGCCAAGCCCTATCCTCAGCGCGACCTGTTGCTGGCGATCAACGCGATCGAGGCGGTGCTCGACGGCGACGCCCCCAAGCGCTTGCCCGCCGGCTTCAACCTGTTCGCGCGCGCCGCCTGAGCACGCGCTTACCGGCGGCTCCGCGCCGCGAACGGTTCGGCGCGTGACGGCTATCCTTCTTCGCAGGTTCGGCTAGATTCGCCCGATCATAGCGGGGACGGGTGTTGGACGAGAAGTTGAAGGGGTTTGCGCTGGTGCGCGCGGCGGTGCGCAACCGCAAGACGACGGCGATGCTGGTGCTGGGGTTCGGGTCGGGGCTGCCGTTCGTGCTGCTGATCGGCACGCTCAACGCATGGCTCGGCGAATTGAAGGTGAGCCTGGCGACGATCGGCGTGCTGTCATGGATCGGGCTCGCCTATGCCTTCAAATTCCTTTGGTCGCCGCTGGTCGACCGCGCGCAATTGCCGTTGCTCTCGCGGCTCGGGCGCAGGCGCTCCTGGCTGGTGCTGTGCCAGGGCGCACTGGCGGTCCTGCTGTGGATGCTCGCCGCCACCGATCCGCTGACCGCGATGGGGACGTTCGCGGCGATCGCGGTGGTCGCCGCCTTCCTGTCGGCGACGCAGGACGTGGTGATGGACGCCTGGCGGATCGAGATCGCCGACGAGGCCGCGACGGTCGAATTGCTCTCGGCGGTGTACCAGCTCGGCAACCGGCTCGCGGCGCTGTCGGGCGGCGCGCTCGCGTTGGTGCTGGCCGCGCGGCTGAGCTGGCCGACGGTGTATTTCGGCATGGGCTTCGCGATGCTCGGCGTGCTGGCGATGACGTTGTTCACCCCCGAGATCAAACGCGACCTCGAGGACGAACGCTCGCCGCTCGCGGGCCATGCGGTACCACGCCCGCGCGAACGGGCGATCGCGCTCGGCATCGTCGCGGTCTGCTGGGGCTGGGCGATCGTCACGCTCGGCAGCTTCATGGTCGCGGCGCTGCGCCCGCTCGCGCCGGGCGACACCGCGGTGTCGGCGGGGGTCTTCACCCAGACGATGGGGCCGTGGATCATCATCGCCACGGTGATCCTGCCCGCCTTGATCGCCGGCTGGACCAACCGCCTGCCGCACATCGACGGCGGCGACCAGCAGCGCCAGGGTGCGCTCCAGACCACCGCCAACCATTGCTATCGCGCGCTTATCCTGCCGCTGGCCGAGATCGTCCAGCGGCTGCGCTGGGGGGCGTTCCTTGTCCTCGCGCTTATCCTGCTCTACCGGATCAGCGATTCGATCTGGGCGCCGTTCGCCTTCCCCTTCTATCTCGAATATCTGCAGTACACGAACGACGAAGTCGCGTTCGCCTCGAAGCTGTTCGGGGTGATCATGACGATCGTCGGGGTCGGGATCGGCGGGCTGATGCTCGCGACGCTGGGGCGGATGCCGACCTTGCTGGCGGGTGGAATCGTCGCTGCGGCATCGAACCTGCTCTATGCCGATCTGGCGATGGGCGGCATGTGGATCGATGGCTTCGCGCGCGCGCTGATGCTCGACCAGACTGGGGTCCACCTGCGGATGCTGCGGCTGATGCTCGCGATTTCGGGCGAGAATATCGCCGGCGGTTTGGCGGGCACCGCCTTCGTCGCGTATATCTCGTCGATCACCTCGCGCGAATATAGCGCGGTGCAATATGCGCTGCTGTCGTCGATGACCTTCCTGGTCGGCGCGCTGGGGCGGGCGGCGATCGGCGAAGCGCTCGACCGTGTCGGCTATGCGCAGATTTTCCTGTTTACCACCGTATTGGGCGGCGTTGCGGTCGTGCTGGTGCTGATCGAATGGTGGCGGGGGGCGCCCAAGGCACCGGCGATCGTGCTAGGCCCGGAAGAGCCCGCCGCGCGCCTTACCTGAGCGGCAGGCCTGAGTCGGCGAACGCCTGCGCCACCAGATGCGCGGTGGCCGCGACGCTCGATGCGTCGCGGAGGCCGAGCAGGTCGGCGAGCAACATGCGCGCGGTTTCGGGGCTGGCGTCGATCCGGCGTAGCACGGTGAGCAGGCTCGCTTCGCCACCGGTCATGCGGTGGCAGCACCAGGGCGCGATCTGGATCGGCCGCGCCGCGACCTGCGACATTTCATGCATCATCGTGCGCAGCAGGATCAGCGGACGGCGGAAATCGACTCCGAAGGCGGTGAGGAACGCCTGGGCGCACGCCGCATCGTTGAGCCCGTGCGCGCCCATCTGGCGGATGCCGAACAGCAACAGCCGCGCGCCCGGATCGTCGGGCTGGCGATGGGGCAGGGTGCTGGCGAGGCTGTGGGTGGTGGGGGTCAAGGCGAGTCTCCGCTGGCGATAGCGGCAATGTCGGCGCTTGGTTATTGCAAGTCAATATCAATAAGGCGTCAGATCGGCAGCTCGTCGTTGGCGGCGAGCACTTCGCCCGCGAGATAAAGCGATCCGAGGATGACGACGCGGCGGCGGCGATCGCCGAGGCTGTCGATCGCCGCTGGCACATCGGCTGTGGCCGTCGCGTCGATGCCAAGCGCGCTCGCGCGCCCGGCAAGGTCGGCGGGTGCAAAATGCGCGTGGCCGGGCACCGGAACGGTCCACACCGACGCCAACTGCGGCGCCAGCGCCTCCAGGATGCCGGCGGCGTCCTTGTTGGCGAGCACCCCCAGGATCGCATCGACCGGTTCGCCCTCGGCGACGATCGCCAGCGTCTGCGCGAGCGACTGCGCCGCCGACCGGTTGTGCGCGCCATCGACCCAGATCGCGCTGCCGGCGGGCAGCCGCGCGAGCAATGGCCCCGCCGCGAGCCGTTGCATCCGCGCGGGCCAGCGCGTGTCGCGTGCAGCGGCGGTCAGCGCGGCGATCGGCACGGCTAGCGCCGATTGCCGGCGCAGCATCGCGATGGCGAGCCCCAGATTGCGCGCTTGGTGCGGTCCCGGCAGCGTGGGTGCGGGCAACACCATGCGTATGGCTTCGTCGCGATACAGCAGGTTGGCGGAACGGGTGCCGACCCGCAGCCGCCAGTCGCGGTTGCAGCGAAATTGCGGTGCCCCTGCCGCCTCGGCGATCGCGGCGATGCGCTCGGTGATCGCTGCGCCATGCCGCTGCGTCACCAGCGGCACCCCGGCCTTGGCGATGCCTGCCTTCTCGCCCGCGATGTCGAGCAGCGTATTGCCCAGGAACGCCTGGTGATCGATCCCCAGCCCGGCAATCCCGGTCACCAGCGGTCGCACCACATTGGTCGCGTCGAGCCGGCCGCCGAGCCCCACCTCGATCACGCAGGCATCGGCTGGGTTACGCGCAAAGGCGAGGAACGCCGCCGCGGTGGTGACCTCGAAGAAGCTCGCGCCGATGTCGCCGCCCTTGTCGAGCACTTCGGCGAGCAACGGCCCCAGCACCGCATCGTCGATCAGCGTCCCCGCGACACGGATCCGCTCGTTGAAGCGCACCAGATGCGGGCTGGTATAAACATGGACGCGGTAGCCCGATGCCTCGAGCGCGGTGCGCAGGAAGGCGCAGGTAGATCCCTTGCCGTTGGTGCCCGCGACATGGAAGACCGGCGGCAACGCCAGCTGCGGATCGCCGAGCCGTGCCAGCAACCGGGTGATCCGGTCGAGCCCGAGCACGTCGGCACCGGGGCCGAGCGCGGTCAGCCGGTCGAGCTGCGCCTGGACCAGCGGATCGGAAGAACGCGCGTGATCCACGTCAGTCCCCCTCCCACTTGTGAGCGCCGGGTCGGTCATGCCCCCGGCATGACCTGAACAGCGCGGGGCGCTGTTCACCCGGCACTGGGCTAGGGAAGGGCGTGTTCAGCCGCCAATGCGTGTGTTCGGACAGGCCCTCCCCCGACCCCTCCCGCAAGCGGGAGGGGGGAAGAAAGGCTACGCCGCCGCGCGTCCGCCGCACAGATAATCGGCCAGGTTCGCCAGCGTCGCGCGCAGGTCCTTGCGCTCGACCACCATGTCGATCAGTCCGTGGTCGCGATAATATTCGCTCGTCTGGAAATTCTCAGGCAGCTTCTCGCGGATCGTCTGCTCGATCACCCGGCGCCCGGTGAAGGCGAGCGTCGCCTTGGGCTCGGCGATCTGGATGTCGCCCAGCATTGCATAGGCGGCCATCACCCCGCCCGAGGTCGGGTCGGTCAGCACGACGACATAGGGCAGCCCGGCATCGTGCAGCATCTCGATCGCCACCGTGGTGCGCGGCATCTGCATCAGGCTGAGGATACCCTCCTGCATCCGCGCGCCGCCGCTCGCGGTGAACACCACGAAGGGCGCACGCGCAGCGATCGCAGCCTCGACCCCGGCGATGAAGCCTTCGCCCACCGCCTGGCCCATCGATCCGCCCATGAACGCGAAGTTCTGGACGCCGATCACCATCCGCTTGCCAAGCACTGTGCCGCGCGCGTTGACGAACGCGTCCTGGTCGCCGGTCTCGGTCCGCGCCGCCTTCAGCCGCCCGGCATAGGGCTTGGTGTCGCGGAACTTCAGCGGATCCTCGGGCACGCGCGGCATCGGCAGCCGCTTGCAGGTGCCTTCGTCGAACAATTGCGCGAAGCGCTCGTTGGGACCGATCCGCGCATGATGCTCGCACAGCGGGCAGACGTGCAGATTCTCCTCGAACTCCTTGACGAACACCAGCTGGCCGCAGCCCTTGCACTTGTGCCACAGATTGTCGGGCGTCTCCTTCTTCGAAACGAAGGCGAGCGCGTTGCGGACGTTGTTCAGCCAGCTCATGCAAAGGTCCTTGCGGTCGCCAGCGCCTCGGCCAGCGATCGGATATAGGGAATGACCGCCGCCGGCGCAGCGGCGCCATGCTGCCCCACCAATTCGACGATCGCCGATCCTACGACGACGCCATCGGCGACGCGGCCGATCTGCGCCGCCTGATCGGGGGTGCGAACGCCGAAGCCGACCGCGATCGGCAGGTCGGTCGACGCCTTGAGCCGCGCGACGGCGTCGTCGATCGAGCCCTGCGCCGCCTGCTGCGATCCGGTGATCCCCGCGACCGAGACATAATAGATGAAGCCCGACGCGCCATCGAGCACCGCGGGCAACCGCGCGACGTCGGTGGTCGGGGTGGCAAGCCGGATCAGGTCGAGCCCGGCCTCGCGCAGCGCCGGCCCCAGCGCATCGTCTTCCTCGGGTGGCACGTCGACGCAGATCACCCCGTCGACGCCCGCCGCGGCGGCCTGGCCTGCGAACCAGCCGGGCCCGCGCCGCAGCATCGGGTTGGCATAGCCCATCAGGATCAGCGGCACCGCCGGGTGGCGGGCGCGGAATTCCTTGGCGATCGCAAGAATGTCGGCGGTGGTGGTCCGCGCCGCGAGGCTGCGCAGGTTCGCCGCCTGGATCGCGGGGCCGTCGGCCATCGGATCGGTGAAGGGCATGCCGAGCTCGATCACGTCGGCCCCGCCCGCGACCAGCGCGTCGAGGATCGCCGGAGTGGCGGCGGGCGTGGGATCGCCAGCGGTGACGAACGCGACGAGCGCGGCGCGGCCAGCGGCGTTGGCGCTAGCGAACGCGGTGGACAGCCGCGTCATAAAGCCCTCTCCCCTTCAGGGGAGAGGGTTGGGAGAGGGGCAGTCGCAACGACCCCCGCCAGATGAGTTAGCACGCCTTCCAAGTTCGTCATGACCTCATGATTGGTATAACGGATCACCCGATACCCCTGTTGTTCGAGAAAGCGAGAGCGATCATCATCTTCGATCGTCCGCTCGGCATGGGTGTCGCCGTCGATTTCCACCACCAGCATGGGCACCCGGCTCGCAAAATCGACGATGAAGGGCCCTATGACCTTTTGTCGCCGGAACTTCACCCCCGCAAACCGTGCGGCGCGAAGCGCCAGCCACATCCGCTGCTCGGGCTCGCTGGGGGCGGTACGCATCGATTTGGCGCGAGCAATCAAAACGGCGTTGCGCACTGCCCCTCTCCCAACCCTCTCCCCTGAAGGGGAGAGGGCTATCTAGATCTCCACCCCCAGCGCCTGCGCGACGGTGAAGATGTCCTTGTCGCCGCGCCCGCACAGATTCGCCAGGATCACCCCGTCGCGCGGCATCTGGCGCGCGCGTTTGGCGACGGCGGCGATCGCGTGCGCCGGTTCGAGCGCGGGGATGATCCCCTCGACCCGGCACAGCAGCTGGAACGCATCGAGCGCCTCGGTATCGGTGATCGAAGTATATTCGACGCGGCCAATGTCCTTGAGCCAGGCATGTTCGGGGCCGATGCCCGGATAATCGAGCCCCGCCGAGATCGAATGCGCCTCGGCGATCTGGCCGTCCTCGTCCTGCAGCAGATAGGTCTTGTTGCCGTGGAGCACCCCCGGCGACCCGCCCGCGAGGCTGGCGGCGTGGAGATTGTCGAGCCCATGCCCCGCCGCCTCGACGCCGAGCATCTTGACGTCGGCATCGTCGAGGAACGGGTGGAACAGCCCGATCGCGTTCGATCCGCCGCCGATCGCCGCGACCAGCAGGTCGGGCAGGCGGCCGGTGCGCGACAGCATCTGCGCGCGCGCTTCCTTGCCGATCACGCTCTGAAAATCGCGCACCAGCTCAGGGTAAGGGTGCGGGCCGGCGGCGGTGCCGATGATGTAGAAGGTGTCGTGGACGTTGGCGACCCAGTCGCGCAGCCCCTCGTTCATCGCGTCCTTCAGCGTCGCCGCGCCCGAGGTGACGGGGCGGACTTCGGCGCCGAGCAGCTTCATCCGGAAGACGTTGGGCTGCTGCCGCTCGATATCGCGCGCGCCCATGTAGATGACGCACGGCAGCCCGAAGCGCGCGCACACCGTCGCGGTGGCGACGCCGTGCTGGCCCGCGCCGGTCTCGGCGATGATCCGCGTCTTGCCCATGCGGATCGCCAGCAGGATCTGGCCGATGCAATTGTTGATCTTGTGCGCGCCGGTATGATTCAGCTCGTCGCGCTTGAACCAGACCTCGGCGCCCATGCCCTCATCCGCGCTTTCGCGCAGCGTGTCGGTGAGCCGTTCGGCATAATAAAGCGGGCTCGGGCGACCGACATAATGTTCGAGCAGGTCGTCGAACTGCGCGGCGAAGGCGGGGTCCTGCTTGGCGGCGCGATATTCGCGGTCGAGCTCGAGGACCAGCGGCATCAGCGTCTCGGCGACATAGCGGCCGCCATATTGGCCGAAATGGCCGCGTTCGTCGGGCTGCTGGCGCAGACTATTGGGTGCGTTCATGCGCTGCGCTTTAAGCATAGCCGGGTTGCGTGTCGAGCAGGGCGAAGGGCGGGGAGGGCAGCGCCGTTGGTTTGGAGCGAAGTCGAGAAACAATGACCGGGGGAGCTTACGCCTTGGCCACCGCCGCCAGGAACGCAGCGATCCGCGACACGTCCTTCACCCCCGGCGCGCTTTCGACGCCCGAGGACACGTCGACGATCGGCGCGCGCGTCTGGCGAATCGCGTCGTGCACATTGCCCGCGTCGAGCCCGCCCGACAGCGCCCAGGGCAGCGGGTGGCGATAGCCGTCGAGCAAGGTCCAGTCGAAACGAACCCCCATGCCGCCGGGCAACGTAGCGCCCTCGGGGGTCTTGGCGTCGTAGAGGATTCGGTCGGCAAGCTCGCGATGGCGTGCGGCGACGTCGAGATCGGCGCGCGTCCGCACCGCGATCGCCGCCCAGATGTCGAGGCCATGCCGCGCGCGGATCGCGGCGATGCGTTCGGGCGGGGTCTTGTGGAGCTGCAGCACGTCGAGCCGCCCGGCACCGATCGCCTCGGCGAGCAACGAATCATCGGGGTCGACGAACACCCCGACCTTGCCGACATGCTCCGGCACCGGCTCGGCGAGCGTCCGTGCGCGGTCGAACGACAAATGGCGCGGCGAGGGGGGGAAGAACACGAACCCGACATGGCTCGCGCCGCCGGTGAGCGCGGCGGCGACGGTTTCGGGCGTCGATAGCCCGCAGATCTTGGCGGTCGTCATGAATTGGCTTTCGGCGGACGTGGTGGCCCGGTCAGAGAGTCGCTTCGATCGCGCGCGCGGCGGCGTCGGGGTCTTCGGCCTTGGTGATCGGGCGCCCCACCACCAGGATCGACGCGCCGGCATCCAGCGCGGCGCGCGGGGTCACGACGCGCTTCTGGTCGCTCGCGCTGCCGCCCGCGGGGCGGACGCCGGGAACGACGAAGAAACCCTGCGGCCACACGTTCTTCGCTGCCGCCACTTCGAACCCCGAGCACACCACCCCGTCGATCCCCGCCTCGCGCGCGAGTTCGGTCAGGCGAACCACCTGCTCGTGCGGGTCGCGTTGCAGCCCGATCGAGTGCAGGTCTTCGCCGTCGAGGCTGGTGAGCATCGTCACCGCGACCACCTTGGTGCCGAGCGGCGCGGCGGCCTTGGCATCCTCCATCATCGATCGCCCGCCCGAGGCATGGACCGTCAGGATCGCGGGCTCGAGTGGCCCCAGCGCCTGGATCGCCTTGGCGACGGTGTTGGGAATGTCGTGGAATTTCAGGTCGAGGAAGATCGGCAGGCCGATATCGGCCATTTCGCGCACCCCCGAGCGGCCATTGGCCATGAAGAATTCGAGGCCCAGCTTGATGCCGCCGACATGGTGCCGCACCGCCTGTGCGATCGCGCGCGCGCGATCAATGTCCGGGGTGTCGAGCGCGACATATAGCGGCGAACTCATTTTCTATCGGCCTCGAATGGTAGCGGCGGCGACACGAGGGTCATCGGCGCGGCGGTGGGGGCGGTCGCTTCGACCACCGGGTCGGGCGGGGATACGTGCGACGCTGCATGCGGGTCGGCCATATCGGCCGCGGTCACCACCGGCGGAGCGGTCGGCGCCACGGCGCGAAGGTCGGCAAGCGACCGTTCGGCATTCGCCAGCCGCGACTTCAAGCGCCACTGACCGGCGGCATGCACCAGATAAAGCGGCACGAAGCCGATCGCGAAGGCGACGAGCAGCAGCAGCGGCAAATTGATGTCGGCGATCAGCCCGGCCCAGAGCCGCACCGGCACCGTCACCCAGTTGTTGATCGAAAAGGCGACGACGATGCCCGCCAGCAATACCCAGATCAGCGTTCGCAGAAACTGCATCGGCCCCAGCCTTCCTTGCCCCGTACAGCCCTCCGCTTAACCCCTCGCTCGGCGCATGGCCACCCTCAGCCGATTTCGGCGCGGAGCGAGTCGATGAGCCCGGGCATCGCGGTGAGCCGCGGCTCCTCCTCGTCTAGGATCGCCAGGAACAACGATCGCTTGATCGCGCTGGTTCGTCCGGCCTTCAGGCGAACGGTGGCGGGCAGCGTCGACAACACGATATCGACCAGCCGATCGGCGCCGTGCAGCCGCCCCCATAGATAGTCGTTCTCGCGATAGGCGCGGCTGAAGAATGCGCCGAAATTGTTGAACTGGATGCCTTTCAGCGTCGCCGCCGCACCCCCGCTGCGAATTGCCACCGCGTCGTCGGGCGCGATACGATCGACCCGCACCGGATCGAACTCATCGAGCCCTTCGCCCTGCAGCAACGGCAGCGTCGCGATGTCGAAAAAGGGAAAGCCGAGATAGGCGAGCAGCAACGGCCGCCGGGCGTCGCGCGGCAAGCGGCTGAGCGCGCCCGCCAGCGCTTCGTCGGTCGCGGTATCGAGCCCTTGCAGGTCCATCGTCGCCTCGAGCGAATCGAGCACCGCCTCGGCGCCGGCAGGGAGTTGTCGAACCTGTTCCTGCAACATCGCCATCGGCTGCGCGCGGTGGCGTTCGAGATAGGCCGCCAGCGCGGCGTATACCGCTTCGCGCACTTCGCGCAGTTCGGCGCGGTCATGGTCGCCATCGAGCTCGGCGATGCGGCGGACCAGCAGGCGCAGCCGGCGGATACGGTAACCGATGTCGAAGCCGCGCAGGAATGCCACCGCGCGCGGGCTGGCGCCGGTGGGATGTTCGGTCCCCACCTTGTTGCCGCCGCGCAGCCGCACCGCTTCGGCCACCGCGCCCCGGATCGCCCGGCGGCGTTCCTGGCCCGATTGGTCGCCGATGTGATGGAGGATGCCGGCAACGCGATCGATCACGCCTTCGACCTTCAACAGCGAGTAGCCGGCATGACCATAGCCTGCCTTGCCCGATGCCGCTGCCTGCGCGCGACGGCGCCAGGACGTGAGCCGCTTCGGGTTGGGGTAATCGAGGAACAAGGTGTAGCCGAACACCGATTCGACCTGGCGTTCGACCTCGCCGCGCAGCTGGTCGAGGATCGCCAGCTTGCGTTCGATCTGATCCGACCGGTCCATCAGCATGTCGAGATTGTCGCGGATCGGCTGTTGCCGCGGAATTTCGGACAGCGCGCCGATCATGGTCTGGAAGAAGCTCGGCTGGCCGTCGCGCCCCGCCCCCAGCCCGAACCGAAACCCCGGTATCGGATCGATGAACACGAAGCGACGATCGACCTGCCGCCGCGCCGGGCGTTCGCGCAGCGCATCGATCGCCGGGCGGAAGGGCGCGTTGGCCAGCACCGATCCGTCGATCAACGCCGCGCTCTCCACCGCGTTCGCCGCGACCTGGCGCGGTAGCGCGCGGGTCAGGAACGCGAGCCGCCCCGGCCATGTCGCGCCGCGATCGGCCAGCACCTCGTCGAGTTCGCCGACCATGAAGGGCGGAAAGGCACCGGGAAAGCTCGACGTTGATCGCGCCGCGAACGCCAGCTCAGCATGATCCGCCAGCGTATCGACGGGCTTGCCGCCGTCGCTGAACGACAAGACCAGCCGATGTTCGGTCTCGAGCACTTCGGGGGGCGAATTGAGCCGCAGCCGTTCGGGGTGACCGCCGAAATCGGTGACGGTCACAAACAGGTCGAGCGGCTGGCCCGGCGGCAGCAGGCGCGGGCCCGTAGGTGCCTTCTCCATCGCCGCGAAAGCATCGAGCAGCATCGTGACCATTCGCTTGCCGCCGAACGGCGGCTCGAACCAGCGCGCGCGGACCAGCGTGTTGAGCTTGTTGCGGACTTCACCCCGCGCCGCGTGTTCGACGGTTTCCTCGATCGCGTCGGCCCCCATCGCCATCCAGGCGAGCGGGCGCGCCCAGAATTTGGTCATGCCCGACGAGGGTGCCTGATCGGGGTCGATCAGCGAATCGATATCGGCCTGTTCGAGCCACATTGCGGTCAGCGGTTCCAGGCTTTGGCCGGTGCTGATCGCCTGCGCCAGGAACACGCTGTTGATTCCCCCCGCGCTCGCGCCGGCGAGGATGTCGACCAGCACGCGAACGCGCAGCCCCGAAACCTCGGCGATTTCCCCCAGCAACTCGCGATAGACGTCCTCCTCACCGCTGCCAGGCGCGGGGAGGGGGTCGCAAAATGCCTGGCTCGCACGCGCGAGTCGCCAGACTTCCTTGGTGATGCCGTGCATATACACCGCCAGGCTGATGCCACCGTAGCAAACCAGCGCGAGCCGCAGTTCCTTGTCACGCATGACGGGTAGCGACCATTGCCCAGATCGGGAGGTGATCGGAGGCGGTGCGCGCGACCATGCTGCGGTGGACGCCGCACTCGGCGATCTCCAAATCGCGGCTGACCATGATCCGGTCGAGCCGCGCGATCGGGCGCTTCGCGTGGAAGCTCGCACCGGTGTCGGCCTGGGTGAAGCTGCGGCTGAAGTCCTGGACGCACCCCGCGGTCGGCCGCCATTCGTTGAGATCGCCCATCAGGATCGTCGGCAAGGGCGTGCAGCCGTCGAGATGCGACAGGATCGCATGCGCCTGCCGCCGCCGCCACAGCCCCGACAGGTCGAGATGCATGCCGACGACGCGCACGGTGATCCCGCGGAGCCGGACATCGACCGACACCGCGCCGCGCGGCTCGAGCGCGGGCAGGTGGATCGGGGTGCAATCGACGATCTCGGCCTCGCGCCGCACCAGCAAGACGTTGCCGTGCCAGCCCATGCTGAGCGCGCGGACCGCGACCGGCACCGCCTTATAGTCGCTGTGCTCGGCCAGCAGATGCGGGGTGAAGATCGCCTCGCGCGTGCCGAAGCGGCGATCGGCCTCCTGCAGCGCGACGATATCGGCGTCGATCTCGCGCAGCACTTCGAGCGTGCGCTCGGGCCGCCTGCGGCGATCGGTGCCGACGGCCTTGTGCATGTTGTAGCTGGCGAGTGTGAGCATGGGGTTCCGGGTGAATGCGGGAGGGGGGGGGAAGTTCCTGGGGCCGACGGTTCAGGTGCGCGGCAGTTCGATTCGTGCGACCAGGCCGCCGCCCGCGCGGTTCGCCAGCGACACCCGCCCGCCGGCATCGCGAACGATCGCGCGGGTGAGCGCGAGGCCGAGCCCGATGCCGCCGGTCTCGCGATTGCGCGAGGTTTCGATCCGCGTGAACGGATCGAACACCGCGTCGAGCTTGTCGATCGGGATGCCGGGGCCGCGATCGCAGACCTCGATCGCCACGCGGCTCGGCTCGATCACCACCCGCACTTCGCAGGCTCCTGCATATTTCACCGCATTCTCGATCAGGTTGCGCACCGCGCGCCGCATCAGCGAGGGGCGAAGGTGCATCCGGGTGCGCGGGGCTTCCTCGAACGCGACTTCGTGGCCAAGGTCGCGAAAATCGTCGACCACCGCATCGACCAAGGCGGCGAGGTCGACATTGGTCGGCGGTTCGCTCGGGCGCCCCAGCCGCGCGAGCGACAATATGTCTTCGAGCATCCCGGTCATCTCGTCGATCGTGTCGGCCATGCGCTGGCGGTCATTGTCGTCCTCGACCGATTCGATCCGCACGCGCAGCGCTGCCAGCGGGGTGCGCAGGTCGTGGCCGATCGCGCCGAGCATCCGGTCCTTTTCGTCGAGCATCGCGCTCACGCGTTCGGACAGGCCGTTATAGGCGGCGATCACCGCACGGACATCGCCGGGGCCGCGCTCCTCGACCGGGGCGGGCGGGCCGCCCGGGGTGAAGGCATGCGCCGCGGTCGCCAGCGTCCGGAGCGGCTGGGCGACCCTGCGGCCGATCCACAGCACGGGCAGCAGCACGAAGGCATAGAGGATCAGCGTCTGCGCGATCAGCTGCCACACCAGGGTACGCTCGGTGCGCGGCCATGGCGCGTTGAGCACCAGCCAGCCGCGCCCGGGCACCTCGACCGCGACGACCAGCTCGCCGCCCAGGCTGGTGATTCGCGCGGCACGGCGCGGGCTCATCTTGCGGAGCCTGGGATCGAGCGGATCGGTGTCGCGGATACCGGTGGCGATCCGCCCCAGCTGCAACCCCGAATCGAGCGCCGCCCGGCGAATGCCCTCCTCGACCTCGGCAGCGCGCGCCCATTCGGGATTGATCGGATTGGTCGGTTCGAGCCGGATTCGCGAGCGCGGCCGCTCGGACGGCGTGGCGCGGCCGCTTTGCAATCGTTCGGCGGCGTCGACGATCCGGGTGATCGCGGGCGCGGTGATCTGGCTGAAGCGAAGCGCCTGGCGCTCGCGATACAGCAGCCCGAAATTGATCGCCTGCGCCACGAACAGCGCGACCGCGACCAGCATCGCGATCTGGCCGCCCAGGCTCGACGGCCAAAGCCGCAGCCGCTTCACAGCCGGGTGACTTCGCTCGCCAGCGTATAGCCGCCGCCCCAGACGGTCTTGATGAGCGAGGGGTTCCTGGCATCGGGTTCGATCTTCTTGCGCAGCCGGCTCACCTGGTTGTCGATCGCGCGGTCGAAGGCGGCGGCTTCGCGCCCCTGGGTGAGGTCGAGCAGCTGGTCGCGCGTCAGCACCTGGCGCGGCCGGGTAACCAGTGCGAGCAGCAGATTATATTCGCCGGTCGACAGCGGCACCGAGAGTCCCTCGCGATCGACGAGCGTTCGCTCGCCGGTCTTGAGCACCCAGCCCGAGAAGGAATAGGCGCCGGCCTCGGGCGCGTGCTGGCGGGTGCCGCCGGTCTGGACGCGGCGAAGGATCACCTTGATCCGCGCGAGCAGCTCGCGCGGCGAAAACGGCTTCACGACATAATCGTCGGCCCCCATTTCGAGCCCGACGATCCGGTCGGTCTCCTCGCTGCGTGCGGTGAGCAGGATGACGGGGATCTCGCCGGTCTCGCGAATGTGGCGCGTGAGGCTCAGGCCGTCTTCGCCGGGCATCATGATGTCGAGGATCGCGAGGTCGATCGCATAGGCCGACATCCGGGCGCGCGCACCCTCGGCATCGCCCGCCTGGGTGACGCGAAACCCCTGTTTGGTGAGATATTGCGCAAGCGGTTCGCGGATCGAGCGCTCGTCATCGACGAGCAGCAAATGGGGAAGGTCGGCCATGTCGGCCATACAAGCATCCTTTGGCCGGGTTCCCAAGGGGGGAGGGGGCCGGGCGGGCATTCTTGGTGCCCGCCCGGTTCGGTTGGTCAGTTGGAGGGAGCGACCGGCGCTGCCTGCCCCGCTCGTGCGGCACGGCGTTCGGCCATCTTGGCGCGGCGCTCGCCGCGCTTGGCCTTGACCGCCGCCTGCTCGGTCGCATCGACGCGGCCGTCGGCATTGGTGTCGAGCTTGGCGAAGCGCTGCGACGCCTGCGCGCGGAACTCCTCGCGGCTGATATTGCCGTCCTTGTTGGCGTCGACGCGCGCGAGCATCCGTTCGCCACCGCGACCGCCCTTCTTCATCGCCCAGCGCTTGGCCCTGGCCTCGCGGCGCTCGGCCACCGCTTCGCGCATCGCGGTGCGCTCGGCCTGGGTGACCTGGCCGTCATTGTTCGCGTCCATCCGCGCGAACATCCGATCGGCGCGCTCGATCATCTCGGCGCTGGTGGCAGGCGGTGCCATACGCTGCATCTTCTGCGCCGAAGGGGGAGGCGCGGTGGGCGCGACCTGCGTGGCGATGGCGGTACCGGCGAGCGCGGTGACGCTGAGCAACGATGCGAGAACGAACTTCTTCATCTGCGGGTTTCCTTGATCGGAGCCAGGACCATCCCGGCGATGAACAGGGTTATGCCGGCTGGCTGTCGCGCAGGTTTGTCGCGAGGAGGGAGATTTGTCGCAACTTGTCGCAGGTGCGTCGCTGAGCTGGCCGCCAGCCGATGCATGACGGGTTTGGGCAGAAGAGGTGAATGGCTGAGTATGGTGGTTAGCTGCCATTAGGATCAGTTACAGGCCGGGTTATCTTTCGCGCCGACGGCGGGGGTGCTTACATTAGAAACAGCAGCAAGGAGGGCTTTGGCTAAATGTTCCTGTTCAAGGGTAATCGGCTCACTCTTCAAGGCGGCATTATAATACAGCACGCCCTCTCGAAATGGGTCACTGACAAACCATAAATCGAGATTGTCGCCAAAAAAGTAGCTGTAATCTTGTGCTAGTGCAGCATTGAACTCAAGTTTGCTATCCAGCCCTTTTTCGATGCCGCCAATCAATTTCAGTTGATGCTTCTGACCGAATTGCTGCATTCGGTTGAGAAAGAGCGGCCACTGATCCAATTTTACGCATAGCACGGCGATCTGAGGCCCTGAAGCCTCTGCGGGTTTGTCATTGCCCGCCGCGTCCTTTTCAACTTTCAGACCGCAAGCGGCGAGTGCGCACGCGAGCAACACAAGAACGATAGGGCGCATCTCTCTCATTCAGCGAGAATGCACCGCTGACCCAACGTCCGCAACTGGGCGTGAGGGGACTTAGATGCAGTCGCCCGTGGAGCAAACCGCTAGAAGGGCAGCAAAGGGCAGAACGAAGATCGCTGCGATTGTGTAGGCCACCGCTAGGCTGATCATAACCCGACGCGACCATCTTCCCGACCAGACCGCAACTACTCCTGTCGCCCATGCCACGATAAGCACAGAGTAGGCTACCACGGCTCCTCTGGAGAAAAACCCCGTGTAAGTGGCAGCTAACACTAGCAGAACCGGGACGGTGAGCATCAAGGCTATGGAGATGATAGAGCGAACCATCGGTTGACGGTGCCGCCGATCGTCAGTGTCCGCAAGTGGGCGTTTCTTGCCGGTCCGCTTTAGCGACAGGAAAGGTCTACGTCCGGTGTTGAGCCCCTTTTCCCAGACTGTCACCCCGGACTTGGTCCGGGTCCACCGAGCCGCCGCGTGCCCATATCGGTGGACGTTAGAACCGGGCGGATCATTTCACGCCGGGTTCTGCTTCTCGATCATCGGCGACATTATTTGTGGCACGGCGGACCCCGTAGATAGTACGGGGTGACGCCCCCTCCGGCAACTGGGCGCTTTCCGACTGGCCGGCCTATGCTTCCATAGCCTAGAACGGAATTTCTTCGCCGTCCCAAGCAAAGATCTTGCCGCTGTCGACGGGCTTCAACCCCTCGATCACGTCGAGCAATTGCAGCGCCGCGCGTTCGGCGTCGAACAGCTTGCCCGGCGCGACATTGGCCTGGAACGGCTTCGACAGCCCGGTATCGACGGTGCCGGGGTGCAGCCCGACGATGATCGCGCGCTCGCTCTTGCGCTTGGCCTCGATCGCGAAGTTGCGCAGCAGCATGTTGAGCGCCGCCTTCGACGCGCGATAGCCGTGCCAGCCGCCCATCTTGTTGTCGGCGATGCTGCCTACCCGCGCCGAGAGCGCGGCGAACACCGGTTCGCCGGTGCGCGGCAGCAGCGGCAGGAAATGCTTCGCCACCAGCGCGGGGCCGATCGTGTTAACCGCATAGACGCGCGCGAGCCATTCGGGATCGAGGTCGCGCATCGCCTTTTCGGGGCCGCGCTCGCCCTGATGCAACAACCCGGTGGCGACGAACACCAACGTCGGCGCAGGCCCGGTCGCGACCAGCGCGGCGGCGGCGGCGATGCTCGCCTCGTCGGTCAGGTCAAGGTGGTGCTCGCCGGTAAAGCTGCGCGCGAAGCGCCACACCCGGTCGTGGCCGCCCTCCTCCTCGATCGCATCCGCCATTGCCTGGCCGATTCCGCCCGACGCCCCGATGATCACTGCCGCTTTTGCCATAGGCCTGCGCTAGCTGCGACGCGGCGTTGCGTCAAAGCGCGACGAAACCCCGGCGTTCAAAGAGCGTTCAGACCGGGTAGGCGATCTGCGGGTACACCAGCATAGCTTGAACCCGCGCGCCGGGACTTATAGTGGACGGGCCAGTCCCCAGAGGAGAATAACCATATGTCGATCGTTTCCAAGGCAGCCATGGCCGCCATGTTGGCGCTGGGAACCGTAGCCGCAGTCGTGGCGACCCCCGCCGATGCACAGCGCAAGAAGAAGGGCCAGGAAGAAGCCGGTCCTCCCGCGCTGAAGGTAAGCGAGCCGTTCCGCGTCGCCGCGACCGCTGCGCAGACCGCGCTGCAGGCAAAGGATCTGGCGACCGCCGAGACCCAGCTCGCCGCAGCCGAAGCCTTGGTCACCAACGACGACGAGCGCTATTTCGCCGCGCAGCTCCGCCTGCCGCTCGAGGCGCAGAAGAACAACAATCCCGGGATCAAGAAGGCGCTCGACGTGCTGATCCCCAGTCCGCGTACCGCCGCGACCGATCTGCCCCGGCTCAACTTCGTTCGCGGCACGATCGCGCGCAACGAGAAGGATAATGCAGGCGCGCTGCAGTATCTGACGCGTGCGCGCGAGCTTGGCTACGACAATGCCGATCTTCCGCTGCTGATCGCGCAGACGCAGATCGATACCGGCAACGTGACCGGCGGCGTCGCTGAAATCCAGCGCGAGATCGATCGGCGCAAGGCGGCGGGGCAGAAGGCGCCCAACGAATGGTACGCCTTTGCGATTTCGAAGCTGTACCAGGCCAAGCAGCCTGCCGAGACCGCCAAGTGGTTGCGGATGCAGCTGACCGAATATCCGACCGCGAAGAACTGGCGCACGTCGTTGATCGTGTTCCGCGACGGCGCGACGCTCGACAACCAGGCCAAGCTCGACCTGTTCCGCCTGATGCGCAGCACCAAGGCGCTCGCCGACCAGAACGACTATCTCGAATATGCCGACATGGCGTATCGCGCGGGTCTGCCGTTCGAGACCAAGGCGGTGATCGACGAGGGCCGCGCATCGGGCAAGATGCCCGCCAGCGCCGGCGCGCGCCTCTACACCGACGCGCAGACCGCGATCAAGAACGAGGGTTCGCTCGCCGCGCTCGAAAAGGGCGCGCGCTCGGCGGGCAATGGTACCGCGGCGGCGCAGCTGGGTGACGCGTATCTGGGCAGCGGCAACAACGCCAAGGCAATCGAATTCTATCGCCTCGGCCTCGAAAAGGGCGGGGTGAAGGCCGAGGAGGTCAACACCCGGCTGGGCAACGCGCTCGCCAATGCGGGTCAGCGGCCCGAGGCGAAGACGGCGTTCGATCTGGTGAAAACCCAGCCGCGCGCCGAAATGGCGACCTTCTGGAAGCTGTGGATCGACCAGGGCATGACCGCACCCGCGGCCTGATCCTTTCCGACCGACATGCAAAGGGCCGGCGTAGCGATACGCCGGCCCTTCGTGTTCCTGCCCCTGCGTCGCCCGTCAGGCTTCGGGGACGGGGATGCCCGGCAACAGCTTGGTCGTGCGGATTGTCAGCGAGGTCTTGACGCTCGCGACGTTCGACGCCGTCGTCAGCCGCGTCGTAAGAATTTCCTGGAAGCTCTTCAGGTCGGGCGCGACGATCTTGAGGATGAAGTCGATCTCGCCGTTGAGCATGTGGCATTCGCGCACTTCGGGGATGTCGGCGACATGCGCCTCGAACGCCGCGAGGTCGCTTTCGGCCTGGCTGCGCAGGCTGACCAAGGCGAACACCGTGATGCCATAGCCCAGCGTCACCGGGTCGAGCGTCGCGTGATAGCCCTTGATCGCGCCCGCCTCTTCGAGCGCGCGAACCCGCCGCAGGCAAGGCGGCGCGGTCAGCCCCACCCGCTCGGCCAATTCGACGTTTGTCATCCGGCCATCTTCCTGTAGCAAAGCCAGGATTTGGCGGTCGATACGGTCGAAACTCATGTGTGCTCCCGGTTGGGGTATTTTCGAATGGGACGGCGCCCTAGCAGCATAAGATAATTGCTTCAAAGCGCAATTGTCCCATAACGCTACGGGCGGAAAACACAGGTTCCGGCCAAGCGGCTGAAGCGTTAAGAAATAGTTACGACGCGCCCTTCGGCGGTCGGGGGAACTCAACAATTGCGCTTCGACGATACCCTCGACACCGTATTGGCGGCCGATCTCTCCTCGGCATTCGAGCAGCAATCGGTCTATCGCCAGCTGGTCGACCTGATCGGTCGGGGACGCGTGCCTGCCGAAGACCGCGCGATCGAAACCTTGGCCGCACTGATCCCGCAGGTGCCGCTTGCCGTACGTTCGGCGAGCGCGCGCGGCTTGGCGTTCGCCCGGCCGCCGGCGGCGCTGGTAGCGCTGATGGCGCGCGACGAATTGTCGGTCGCCGCACCGGTGCTTCGTACTGCGATGCTCGACGACGGCGAGTGGACCGCGCTGCTGCCAGCGCTCGCGCCGTCGGGCCGCGCGATCCTGCGCCACCGGCGGGACCTGTCGTCGAGCGTGTTGCGCGCGCTCGAAAGCTTCGGGCCGAGCGATTATGTGCTCGAGGACGGGCGCGAGGTCGCAGCGGTTCCCGCCGTCGCCGACCAACCGCTTGCGCCCGTTGCCGATGCGATCGCGCCCGAGCCTGATCCTGTATCGCAAGACCAGGTTACGCCGCGGTCCGACCCGGTCGTTGCAGGGCCGTTCAGCAGCTTCGGTGCGGTCGCGCTGACGATCCCGATCGTCGCCGACGCGGTACGCGACGCCGAAACCCGCGGCGACACCCCGATTGAGTCGACCGCGGCGCCCGAGGGACCTTTCGAGATCGCCGACGTCGTCGCGCGGATCGATGCCTTTCGCGAGCGGCGCGAACGCAGCGCGCCGGCGGCGTCGCCGCGGCTGCCCGACGCCGCGGCGGTCGATCGCTTCCGCTTCGAAACCGATGCGAAGGGCGTGATCGGCTGGGCCGACGGTATCGGCCGCGCGCCCTTGCTCGGGCGCTCGCTGATGCTCGCGGGGCAGGTGGGTGCCGCGAGCATCGACGCCTCGGCGGCAGGCGCATTCCGCCAGCGCGCGCGCTTTCGCGATGCGCGGCTGACGATCGACGGCGAGGGGCTGGCGGCGGGCGGCTGGCTGATCTCGGGCGTGCCGGTGTTCGATCCGGCGAGCGGCCGCTTCACCGGCTATCGCGGCACCGCGCGCCGCCCGCGCGCCGGCGAGACCGCCGCGCCGCCCAAGCACGAGCGCAACGCGCGCCCCGACGCCTTCCGCCAGCTGGTGCACGAACTGCGTACCCCCACCAATGCGATCGTCGGCTTTTCCGAGATGATCGAGATGCAGATATTGGGCCCGGTCGCCGATCCCTATCGCGATCGCGCGCAGGCGATCCGCCGCCATGCACGCGACCTGCTCGGCGCGATCGATGATCTCGACCTCGCCGCGCGGATCGAAACCGACGCGCTGACCCTGCGCCCCGAGCCGGTGTCGCTGCGCGCGGTGATCGGTTCGGTCGTCGACGATCTGCTGCCGCTGTGCGAGCTGCGCGGCGCGACGATCGCCATCCCGTCGCGCGACGCCGCGGTGCAAGGCGATCGCCATGCGATCGAGCGGCTGCTCGGGCGGCTCGTCGCCACCTTGCTGTCGGCGACGCGCGCGGGCGAGGTCGTCGCGATGGAGCTGACCGCGGGCGACGATGGCGAGATCGAGCTCGCGGTCGCGCGGCCATTGGCGCTGGCGATCGATCCGGTGATGGCGGTCGACGAGATCGAGGATGATTCGACGCTCGATGCCGCTCCCCTCGGCACCGGCTTCGCGATCCGCCTGGTCGGCAATCTCGCGCGCGAACTCGGCGGATCGCTGGCGATCGACGAGCAGCAGCTGTTGCTCAAGCTCCCCGCCGCCACCCCGGTATCGGCGCAACGCGCTAGCAAGCTTTAGGCGCTACAGCGGTCGGGATGTTCGAGACCGCTACCCAGACTGCGTTCCGTCAGGCCGCACCCGACCCCGCCGCGCTGTTCGGCTGGCCGGCGGGCTTTGGTACGCGCTTTGCGGTGTGCATCGATACCGAGGAGGAGTTCGACTGGAACGCGCCACTGTCGCGCGATTCGCGTAGCGTCACCGCAATCGATTCGTTGCCCGCGATGCACGCCTGGTTCGCGCGGCGCGGGGTGCCGCTGACGTACCTTGTCGATCATCCGGTCGCGACAACCTCATCGTCGATCGCGGTGCTGCGCGGCCTGATGGACGACGGCGTTACCACGATCGGCACCCACCTCCACCCCTGGGTGACCCCGCCGTTCGACGAGATCGTCAGCCCGCAAACCAGCTTCGCGGGCAATTTGGCGCCCGCGCTCGAGGCAGCGAAGCTCGATGCGATCGGCGAGGCGATCATCGCCGCCTTCGGTGTCGCTCCGCAAATCTACCGTGCGGGGCGCTACGGGCTGGGCCCGCACTCGCTCGCGCTGCTGGCCGAGCGCGGTTATCGGATCGATACCTCGATGCGGTCGGGCTATTGCTACACCGGCGAAGGCGGCCCCGACTTCCGCGCGATCGGCAACCAGGCGTTTCGGTGCGGTCCCCGAGATGCGCTGCTCGAGCTGCCGCTGACGACGATCTATACCGGCGCACTCGCGCGCGGCGGGGCGGGGCTGCACGATGCGCTGGGGCGCGTACCCAGGGGCAGGGGGCTGGCGGCGCGGCTGCGCCTGATGGCACGCGTCGCGCTTACCCCCGAGAAGATGCCGCTCGGCGCCGCACTGGGCGCCATCGAGGCCGCGCTCGACCAAAAGGTGTCATTGCTCAACTTTTCCTTCCATTCGCCGACGGTCGTCCCCGGGCACACCCCCTATGTCCGCGACACCCGTGACCTGGCGGCATTCTACGCCTGGTGGGAGGCGGTACTCGCGCTGCTCGGTTCGCGCGGCGTCCGGCCCGTCAGCGGGCACGACCTGCTCGCGGCAACGCACGCGCCGGCCCTTGCGTCGCCCGCCCGCCCTCCGCTAGGCGGAGCCGTGGTTGGGGCCTGTAGCTCAACTGGTTAGAGCTGGCCGCTCATAACGGCTAGGTTGCGGGTTCAAGTCCTGCCGGGCCCACCACGCTAAACGCACCCAAGTTTTGCGCCGCAGCCGGTCGGTGCAGTATTTCGGTTGCCAGCCCCGCCGCTATCCGGCTAGGGGCTGGCGCGTCGGGGAGTGGCGCAGCCTGGTAGCGCATCTGGTTTGGGACCAGAGGGTCGCAGGTTCGAATCCTGTCTCCCCGACCATCTTTTCAATGACTTGGCTACCAAAGTCGTTGAGACCTTTACACGCGGTTTACGCTGTATGGCGCTCTAGCCCGTTCTCAAGCGCGATCTCGACATGGCGGACGCGGATTCGGTGACTTCTGCCGCGGACCAGCCGACGTCGGTCCCGCGCGAGCGGCAGGCGTCTGCGGCAGGTTAGCGCCCAGCGCCGCGTGTTGACGGGAAAATCCTCAATACAGCCCGTATCGGTATACCAGCAGTCCCGACAGCGTGACGATCATGATCGCCACCAAGGGCAGGCCGGTCTTGGTATAATCCCCGAACTTATAGTCGCCGGCGGACATGATCAGCATGTTGGTCTGGTACGCCACCGGCGTGGCGTAGCAAAGATTGCAGCCGAACAGCACGGCGAGCACCAGCGGCTCGACCGGGATGCCGAGCTTTTGGCCCAGGCTGAACGCGATCGGCGTGCCCACCGCCGCCGCGGTGGTGTTCGATGCGAAATTGGTGAGGATGGTGACGAACAGCATGACTGCGCCGAGCACGGCGGCGGCGGGAAGATATTGCAAGCCGATCGCCATCAGGCTGCTGAGCCATTCGGCGGCGCCGCTGTCGAGAATGATTCGGCCGATCGCGATGCTCGCGGCGACCAGCACGATCACCTTGGCCGACAGGGCGCGGCCGATCCGGTCGAAGCGGACGCAGCCGGTGACGAACATCACGATCGCCCCCGCCAGCGCCGAAATCGCGATCGGCACCACGCCGATGCTCGCGGGGATGACCGCGCCGGCCATGATCGCCAGCGCAAGCGGTGCCTTGGCGGTGCGCGGCAGTTCCTTGGCACCTTCGAGGACGAGCAGGCTTTCGGCGCGCGCGAACGCCTGCAGATCGGGCATCGCGCCGGTCGCCAGCAGGATATCGCCCTCGCCGAAGACAGGCTCGGCGCCGGGATGCGGCAACGGCCCCCAGGTGTCGTACCGGATTCGCTTGGCGTCGTGGACGCCGAGCAACGCGACATTATAGCGCTCGGCGACGTTGGCGGTCGCCATGCCGCGGCCGATCAACCCCGAATCCTTGGCGATGGACAGCTCGACCACGGTCAGATCCTCGCCGGTCCGGCCATAGCCGTCGTGCAGCCGATCCATCAGCCAGGCCGGCGCTGCCGTCGCGCCCAGCACGCGCATCGCTTCCTCGAGCGCGGCATGGGTGCCGCTGACCGGCAGTCGGCCCTGCGATTGCGGCGCGCGAATGTCGATCTCGGGCGGGAGGAGCTTCTGCAGCCCGTCTATGTCGAGATCGCGCGCCACCGACGTGCCCCCCAGGCGCAGGGTGGCGTTGAAGCGCCTGGGCTCGTTGCCCGCCGCCACCGAATTGTCGGGCAGCAACCGCGGCATCACCAACCAGATGAAGGGCAGCGCCACCGCGGCGGCCATCAGTACGATCGGGGTGAAGTGGAACACGCTCATCGGCGGCAGCCCGAGATCGGTCGCGATCGAGACCACCAACAGGTTGGTTGAGGTCCCGATCGTCGTCGCCATCCCGCCGATCAGCACCGCGCTGTTGATCGGGATCAGTGTCTTGGACGCCGCCATCCCGCCATTGGCGGCGATCGCGGCCATGATCGGCAACAGCAGCACCAGCACCGGGGTATCGTTGACCAGCATGCTCATCGCCATCGCCAGCAACAGCGTCACGAGCAGGCCGACCTGCCGGTTGAATCGCCATACGCGCGTCAGCAGCCGCGACGCTGGTTCGAGCGCGCCGGTGGTGACGAGCCCGCGCCCCAGGATCATCAGCGCGCAGATCGTGATGAGCGCATAGTGGCCGAACCCCTCGAAGGCGAGGCGAAGCCCGTCGGTTGGCGCCTGGCCTGGCAGCGGAAACGAATAGAGCCCGAGCGCGATCGCACTGATCGTCAGCAGCGAGATGATCTCGACCCGCGCCCGGCCTGAAACGAAGCCATAGAACATCGCGATCGTCAGCAGGATCGCGCCGATCGCATGGGGGGAGGGGGCTGTCACGACGGCTCCGCTTCGATGTCGTGTCGGGTCTGATCGACGGCATGGCGATCGGTATCGATGTAGCGGCGGCTCAGCATCGCGTCTGATTGGACGGCGGCGGCGCGAGATGCAATGCCGCTGCGGGGCGTATACCCCTGTTGCGAAGTGCGGGTCAGCCGACGCCATCCAGGTTTTTACGGCGCGTTTCGTTCGCTCGGATTCGTGACGAACGCCCCCGGACGCTCGCCGCCTTCGCTCCGTTGCCGCGCGGCCGCGGTCGACCACCAGCATAGCTGGTCGAGGGTGCGGTCGAGATAGCCGTCCCATCGCGCCGCCTCGACGCCGGCGGGGTATTCGCCACCTTCTTCGAATACGTCCTGTGCGTGTGGCACGTGGATCATCGCCGAAACGGGGAGACACCCCAGCTCGGACAGGAAGGTCCGCATGCTCACCGCCGCGCGCGTGCCGCCCCATTGCCCCGCCGAATAGGTTACGATCGCACTCGGCTTGTAGGAGAATAGCGAGCTGCCGAAGTGGTTGAGCAGGTCGCTGAGCACCGGGCTCATCAGGTGGTTATATTCGGGGCTGACCATGACATAGCCGTCGGCAGTCGCGATCTGGTCTGCTAGCCGTTCGAGCGCATCGGGACGATCGCGCGGGGCATAGGCGAAGTGCGGCTTGAACGGGTGCGGCAGATCGATCTCGAGCGGATCGATCAGCGCCGCTTCGATATCCTTGTCGCGCAGGCGCCGCATGCAGGCAGCCGCGACCCGCGCACCCAAACGCGGCGGGTGGGGCGGCCCAGAGGTCCGCTCCGATCCGAGGATTACCAAAATGTCGTTCGCCATGTTGTCGCTTGCTCCGCTCGGATCAGCCTGCATTCGATCCGACCCATGCCTATCATAACCATCGGCAAATAACGATGGTTGCGCTGGCCGCATCCATCGCATAATGCCGATGCATGAACGATGAAGACGCCCTGGTCTGTCTTGCCGCGCTGTCGCATCCGACGCGGCTCGCCGCGTTCCGCTTGCTGGTGCGCGCCGAGCCCGACGGGCTCTCGACCGGCGACCTCGTTGCCGCGACGCAGCTTGGCCAGAGCACCTTTTCGACGCATCTCGCGGTGCTCGTCGCCGCCGAACTCGTGAAGCCCGAGAAGCGCGGGCGCCAGATGATCCAGCGCGCCGACATCGCACGGCTGCGCGCGATGATGCTGTTCCTCGCCAAGGATTGTTGCGGCGGGAGCCCGGCGCTTTGCGATGGCCTGATCGCCGAACTTGCCTGCTGCTGATGCCTCCATTGCCGAAGGATGCCGACGTGACCGATCCCATCACCGTGCTGTTTCTATGCACGGGCAATTCCGCGCGCTCGATCCTTGCCGAGGCGCTGCTGGCGCATAAGGGCGGCGGTCGGTTCCGGTCGCTCAGCGCGGGAAGCTTTCCCAAGGGCTACGTCCACCCCCAGGCGCTCGAAACCTTGCGGCGGGCCGGGCTGCCGATCGATGGCTATCGGTCGAAAAGCTGGGACGCGTTCGCCGGCCCCGACGCGCCGACGATCGATATCGTCGTGACGGTGTGCGACAATGCCGCGGGCGAAGTCTGCCCGGTCTGGCCCGGCACCCCGCTCAAGGCGCATTGGGGGATCGACGACCCCGCCGCCGCGCCGCCCGAGCAGCAGGAAGCCGCCTTCCTAGAGGCCTATCGCCAGATGGAAGCGCGGATCGACCGGCTGGTCGCGCTGCCGATCGCCGGGCTCGATCGCGAGCAGGCGCAACATGCGCTTCGCCGGATCGGCGGCGAGATCGGCTCGACCGACGAGGCCCGCCGCCAGGCCGAAGGCGCGCAGGGGGTGACCATCTACCACAACCCCGCCTGCGGCACGTCGCGCAACACGCTGGCGATGATCCGCAACGCCGGGATCGAGCCCGAGGTGATCGAGTATCTGAAGACCCCGCCGTCGCGCGCAATGCTGGTCGATCTGATCGCGCGCGCCGGGCTTAGCCCTCGCGCGCTGCTGCGCGAAAAGGGCACCCCCTTTGCCGAACTCGGGCTGGGGGACGATAGCCTGGACGACGAAGCGCTGATCGACGCGATGATCGCGCATCCGATCCTCATCAACCGACCGTTGGTGGTGACGCCGCTCGGCGTTCGCCTGTGCCGCCCATCGGAAGTGGTGCTCGACATCCTGCCCGTGGCGCAACGCGGTGCCTTCACCAAGGAAGATGGCGAACGCGTTACCGACGACAGCGGGGCGAAGGTGCGATGACCGAGCAGCTCTCCAAGCCCGAGCGGCTGGGCTTTCTCGATCGCTGGCTGACGCTGTGGATCTTCGCGGCGATGGCGCTGGGGGTGCTGCTCGGCACGATCTTCACCGGCCTGCCCACGGCGCTCAATAGCCTGTCGGTCGGCACCACCAACGTGCCGATCGCGATCGGGCTGATCCTGATGATGTACCCGCCGCTGGCGCGCGTGCGCTATGAAGACCTGCCCAAGGTCTTTGCCGACAAGCGGGTGCTGATGCTGTCGCTGGTGCAGAACTGGCTGATCGGGCCGACCTTAATGTTCGCGCTCGCGGTCATCTTCCTGCGCGATTATCCCGAATATATGACCGGGGTGATCTTGATCGGCCTGGCGCGCTGCATCGCGATGGTGCTGGTGTGGAACCAGCTGGCGAAGGGCGACAATCAATATGTCGCGGGGCTGGTCGCCTTCAATTCGATCTTCCAGATCGCGTTCTTCAGCGTCTATGCCTGGCTGTTCCTCACCGTCCTTCCGCCGCTGTTCGGGCTCGAGGGCAGCGTGATCGATGTCAGCTTCTGGACGATCGCCGAGGCGGTGCTGATCTATCTGGGGCTGCCGTTCCTGGCGGGGTTCGTCACGCGCAAGTGGCTGGTCGCGAAGCGCGGGAACGACTGGTACGAGACCAGCTTCCTGCCGCGGATCGGGCCGATCACGCTGGCGGCGTTGTTGTTCACCATCACCGCGATGTTCACGCTCAAGGGCGGCGACGTCGTCCGGTTGCCGTTCGACGCGATCCGGATCGCGATCCCGCTGACGATCTATTTCGTTGTCCAGTTCCTGATCAGCTTCTTCATGGGCAAGCTGATCCAGGCCGATTATCCGCGCACCACCGCGATCGCCTTCACCGCGTCGGGCAATAATTTCGAGCTGGCGATCGCGGTCGCCATCGCCGCGTTCGGGCTAGCCTCGCCGGTGGCCTTCGCCGCGGTGATCGGGCCGCTGGTCGAGGTGCCGGTGCTGATCCTGCTGGTGCACGTCGCGCTGCGGCTGGGCCGGCGCTGGTTTTCCGCCACCGCCCCCGCCTGACGGAGACGATATCTTGCCGCTACGCACGCTCGCCGACCCCGATCACCTCCCAGCGCTCGATCGCCTTTATGTGTTCGACCGGCCCGGCGCCGGCCTCGGCCCCGCCGACCCGCCGCCGCGCATCCTGCTGCTCTATGGCAGCCTGCGCGAACGCTCCTACTCGCGGCTTTGCGTCGAGGAGGCGGCGCGGTTGCTCCAATTCTTCGGCTGCGAGACGCGGATCTTCGACCCCTCGACGCTGCCGCTGCCCGATCAGGTGGCGGGCGACGACCATCCCGCGGTCCACGAACTGCGCCAATTGTCTTTGTGGTCCGAGGGGCAAGTCTGGTGCAGCCCCGAGCGGCACGGTCAGATCACCGGGGTGATGAAGGCGCAGATCGATCATCTGCCGCTGGCGATGGGCGGAATGCGGCCGACGCAGGGGCGGACGCTCGCGGTGATGCAGGTGTCGGCGGGGTCGCAATCGTTCAACAGCGTCAACACGCTGCGCGTGCTCGGCCGCTGGATGCGGATGTTCACCATCCCCAACCAATCCTCGGTCGCCAAGGCGTTCGACGAGTTCGACGATGCCGGGCGGATGAAGCCATCGAGCTATTATGACCGGATCGTCGACGTGATGGAGGAGCTGGTGCGCTTCACCGTGCTGATGCGACCGCATGCGACAGCGCTGGTCGATCGCTATTCGGAGCGCAAGCAGGCCGGCGTGCCGATCGACGCGGCCACCGACCTTTCGAGCATCGCGATCGGCGCGCAGGGCAGCCGACCGGCGTGACCGGGCGGTTCAGTTGGTTATCGCGCGGCCTTGCCGGGCGATGGCGCGACCGCGGTGACGGTTGTCGCCGCGTTCGGCCGCACCGGCAGCTCGAGCCAGTCGGTCGGCGGCAGGCGATAGAGCATGTCGAAGAATTCGAGCTGCAGCCGCGCAGGCTTCGACGTGTTGCTGTTCCACAGCATCACGATCCCGCTTTTCTCGGCAGGATCAAACAGCACCAGCGAACCATAGCCGTCGACCGATCCGCGATGCCCGACCAGCGCATGACCGGCATAAGTGTAGCTGCGCCAGCCAAGCCCATAGGCGGCATTGGTCAGCGCGCGATCCATCGCGCCGCGGCGACCCCTGGGCGGGGTCGATACGCGCGGGCGATGCATCGCCTCGAGCGCGGCGGGCGACAGGATCGCGGGCGCGTCGCCGATTTGCGCCTGCATCCAGCGGGTAAGGTCGAGGATCGACGAATTGACCCCGCCCGCCGCGGGCACGCGGTAATAATTGTCGTTCACCGTCGTCGGCGTCCGGTTCCAGCGATGCGGCTGCGCCCAGCTCTTGGCGCCTTGCAGTCCGGCGCGGCCGACGCTGGCGGTCGTCATCCCCAGCGGGGCGAACAGCCGCTCCTGCGCGACGCTGGCATAGGCTTGGCCGGTGGCTTGTTCGACCAGCTCGCTGGCAGCGTCGAAGGCGATGTTCTGATAGCCATAGCAGGTCGCCGGCGGGCAATATTGCGCCAAGGTTCCGAGCGATGCGCGCAGCAGCTTGGGATCCTGCCCCGCCTCGAGCCGGTCGTCCCAGGCGTTGCGCACCAGCCCCAGGCGATGCGAGAGCAGGTCGGCAACGGTCACGCTACGCGCGTCGCCGGGCAGGGTGAGCGTGGTCCGCATCGAGGCAAGCGGCGCATCGAGCGACAATTTGCCGTCCTCGGCCAGCCCGACCACCAGCGCCGATGCGACGCCCTTCGACACCGACGCCCAGCGAAAGACCGTGTCGGGGGTCACCGCCGCGCCCGAACTGGCGAGCGTTTCGCCATAGCCCTTGATGAAGCGAACCCGGCCCTGCTCGACCGTGCCGATCGCGAGCCCCACCATGTCGCGTTCGCGCATCAGCTCGGCGATCCGCGATTCGAGCCGGCCGTAATCGACGATCGACGGCTGTGCATCGGCGAGCGGGATCATCATCCGCTCGACCGCGCGCGGCGCGGTGGGATTGGCCGGCGCGTCGGTCGGTGCGGCATGCCCGGTCAGCAGCACCGCCACGCCCCCCACAAGCGCCAGCGCGCCCCCCGCCGCCAGCATCGCCTTCGTCGCTATCGTCGCCAAACCGCAATCCGTTCTTCACCAGTCGTATCCTGGCTAATAGCCGATGACCGCGATCGCGCTACCGCGATCTGGCCCGGCTCGGCAGCGCGCTGCCGCCGCCGACCGCATTTTTCGATCGTGGCGGGGGTGGCGAAGCGTAGCGGTCTGGTCCACGCTGGCGCGAACATTCGGTACCGAACATCCGACGAAGGAAGCAAATGAAGCGCACGACATTGAGCCGGTTCCTGATCGAGCAGCAGCGCACCGCCGGCGTGCTGCCGGGCGAGCTCCGCCTGCTGGTCGAGATCGTCGCCCGCGCGTGCAAGGCGATTAGCCACTCGGTCGGCCGCGGGGCATTGGGCGGTGTGCTCGGCAGCCTCGACAGCGAGAATGTTCAGGGGGAGGTGCAGAAGCGGCTCGACGTGATCGCCAACGAAATGCTGCTCGACGCCAATGAATGGGGCGGCCACCTCGCGGCGATGGCGTCGGAAGAGATGGAGACGATCCACCTGATTCCGAACCGCTTCCCCAAGGGCGAATATCTGCTGCTGTTCGATCCGATCGACGGGTCGAGCAACATCGATGTCGGGCTGTCGGTGGGGACGATCTTCTCGGTGCTCCACGCCCCGACCGAATCGGCGACGCGCGAAGTCGTCGAGGCCGATTTCCTCCAGCATGGCCACACCCAGGTCGCCGCGGGCTATGCGATCTATGGGCCGCAGACGCTGTTGGTGCTGACGGTGGGCACCGGGGTGTTCGAATTCACGCTCGATCGCGAGGTCGGGTCGTGGGTGATGAGCGATGCGAACATCACGATGCCCGCGGGCAAGCGCGAATTCGCGATCAACATGTCGAACCAGCGTCACTGGTCGCCGTCGATGGCCGCCTATGTCGAGGCGTGCATCGCCGGCGCGAGCGGGCCGGCGGGGCATGACTATAACATGCGATGGACTGGATCGATGGTCGCCGATGTGCACCGCATCCTCAAGCGCGGTGGCGTGTTCCTCTACCCCGCCGACAGCCGGA